>CAIKMN010000036.1 GCA_903828535.1 uncultured Curvibacter sp. | reverse complement strand
GCTGCGCTTTGCTGGCAGCCAAGGCCGGCACAAACGCTTGGCTAAAGGCCCCTTCAGCAAAAAAACGGCGAAACAAATTGGGGATGCGAAACGCCACATTGAAGGCGTCGGTCCACTCGCTGGCGCCAAAAACGGAGGCCATCAGCAATTCGCGCACCAAGCCCGAGATGCGTGAGGCCAAGGTCAACAACGAAACGGTAGATGCGGATTTGAGCAGGGACACAGTAGTCAAGTATATAATCGAGGGCTTTGCTGACAACATCTATCAACACAAGGAATACACACCATGGCATCTGCTAAGCCAAAGAAAAAGAACCCGCGCCTGGCGTCGGGCCGTAAACGCGCCCGTCAGGACGTGAAACTGAACGCCGCCAACACCTCGTTGCGCTCCAAATACCGTACTGCTGTGAAGAACGTCGAAAAGGCTGTTCTGAGCGGCGACAAGACCAAAGCGGCTGCCGCTTTCGCCATCGCCCAGAGCGTGGTGGACAGTGTGGCCGACAAGGGCATCTTTCACAAAAACAAGGCGTCTCGCGACAAGAGCCGCTTGGCCGCCAAGGTGAAAACCTTGGCCCTCTCCGCTGCCGCTTAATTTAGGCCCAGCTCAAAAAAATCAGCCCGAGGGATAACCCCCTCGCCGTTTGAAACGGGTGCGCTGTCAGCAAAGAAGCAAGAACCGCCAGTCGAAAGACTCGGCGGTTTTTTGTTGCCCCCATTTTTTCGCCTCAACCTTTCGCATCCGCAGGCAAAGGCGGCAAATCGTCCGGCACCTTGGCCAAAGTCGGGCTAGACATGGCTCTGGAAAAGTGCGGTGAAACAATCGAGATTTGCGCCTGGTTGAAGCAATCTTGGACATTGGCTTTCAATTCCGAAGTCACTTTGGCGGGCACCGAAGCCAGGGCAATGTGGCAATAGAGCTCGTAGGCCACATAAAAATCGCCCAAGCCGCTTTGCAGCACATAAGGCTTGGGGTCTTGTAGCACCCCCGAGGTTCTTCGAGCGGCTTCCAACAGCAGCGCCTGAACCTGTCGCCAAGGCGCGTCATAGCCAATGCTCACGTGCACCGAAATTTGATTGGCCGCCTGCGGACCCTTCAGCGAGAAGTTTTTAATCGGCTTCGAAATCAACAGCTGGTTGGGCACTGTGACCATTTGATTGAGGCGGTTGCTGATTTTGACGTTCAAGGTGGTGATGGCCACCACCACCCCTTCCAATGAATCGCTGCCCGAGCCAATGATGATGAGGTCGCCGACCTTGAAGGCGCGTGAAAAAATCAGCACCAGACCACTCATGATTTGGTTGGCCAGGCCCGTCGAGCCCAAAGTCAGAATGGTCCCCAACATGACCAAAAGGCCTTTCAAAGCCTCGGAGTCGGCGCCCGGCAAATAGGGGTAGGCCACGACAAAGGCGACCGCCCAAATGGCCAGCGAAATCAGGCGGCGAATGGCGTGCCAGACCTCGGGCGGGGTGCTGTCGGCTTGGCTGGCTCTTTCCTTCATCGCCTGAAACAAGGCCTGATTGGCGTTCACCCCGATTTTGGCGATCGTGAAGACAACCGCCAGTATGACCCAATTGCTCAGGCTGCCAATGAAAGAGTGGCCCAATTTGACGAGTTCGGTTTGGACGGCCGCCGCCAAATCCCTGCCAATCGCCTGCGTTTCTGGAAACAGAATCAAGATCCGGGTCAGCCAAAAAAAGCACATCACCCCCGAAACCCCCCAGGCGATCCAAGTCAAGGCACTCGCGCCCAAGTGCGCGAAAAACACCTTGCACAAATGCCACCAAGTGGCGTGCATGGGAATCGATGGGTTGTCTGAAGTCGACGCGAGTGCCTTCTGGTCGCGTTCGACAAACCAATGCTGCACCCCCTGCATCAGCGCCCAAAAGAGCATCAACAAGGCGACCAAGACCCCAGTGAGCCCCAAGGCCTGCACAACCGGTTCGGTGAAAAAATGGGACATGCCGAATGCTAGAAGCCTTTGGCGGCTGCATCAGCAACAGAATCTGTGATTTTGTGTCGGGTTGTAGTGCCGAGCGAAACCGATTAAGGCGTCACGACTTTCAATTTGTTGTCCCGGGCAAAGTTCATGACGAACTCCCAAGCCATGGGCTCGGCTTCTCGCAAGTCGGTGTGGATGATGACGCATTTCACACCGTCAATCGTATTGGGAACACACCAAGGGGAATAGCTGAGGTGACTGCCCATTTGGGCACCGCCGGGGCGGAACTGGCTCATGACGCCGGCCAGGCGCTCGGCCCAATCGCTCGGTCTAAAGGTTTTGCCTTCCAGGCTAACGCCATGGATAAAGACTTCTTGGGCTGAGGGTGAAACCATGTGGGAAGACTTCGAGAATTAGGCGCTGAGAAAAGTCACTTGGTACGGGCTTTTGGTAAAGGGAATGATAGCGAGGATCGCCCGCTTCATCATGACGAGTATTGTATCTTATATAAGACTTAAGCGCCGATTTCGTTGTCATCGACAAGCCCTAAAATCTGCCCTCTGGGTTTTCTGCTATTTGCTTTTTACTTTTGGCTTTTGGCTCCGTTGTCCTCATTCGATGTCGATCGCCCCTTCACCTTCATTGGAACCTTCATGACCGCCGTGACCCCCGCTGCCGCCACTTCACCCCACGTGATGAACACCTATGGGCGCGTGCCCATTGCCATGTCACATGGTCAAGGTGCTTGGCTTTGGGACGTGAATGGCAAAAAATACTTGGACGGTCTGGGCGGCATTGCGGTCAACACCTTGGGCCACAACCACCCCCAATTCGTGGCGGCCCTGCAAGACCAAGTGGCCAAGCTGATTCACTGCAGCAACTACTACCATGTGCCCGGCCAAGAAGCCCTGGCCACTGAATTGGTGGCCCTCTCAGGTTTGACCAATGCGTTTTTCTGTTCGACGGGTTTGGAGGCCAACGAAGCGGCCATCAAATTGGCGCGCAAATTTGGGCACGACAAAGGCATCGAGATGCCGACCATCGTGGTGCTCGAAAAATCCTTTCATGGCCGCTCAATTGCCACTCTTTCCGCCACGGGCAATGAAAAACTCAAGGTCGGTTTTGGCCCCATGGTCGATGGCTTTTTGCGCGTCCCCCGCAATGACATCGAGGCCTTAAAGCAAGCCACGGCCCACAACCCCAATGTGGTCGCCGTGTTTGTGGAAACCATTCAGGGTGAAGGGGGCGTGAACCCCATGCACCTCGATTACCTGAAAGACCTGCGCACACTTTGCGACGAGCGCGATTGGCTGCTGATGTTGGACGAAGTGCAGTCGGGCATGGGCCGCACGGGCAAGTGGTTTGCCCACCAGTGGGCGGGCATCGTGCCCGACGTGATGCCCTTGGCGAAAGGCTTGGGCTCTGGTGTGCCGATTGGCGCCGTCGTTGCGGGCCCAAGGGCAGCACATATTTTTCAACCGGGTAACCACGGGACCACCTTTGGCGGCAACCCACTGGCCATGCGCGCCGGCATCGAAACCATTCGCATCATGAAAGAAGAAGGCCTGTTGGAGAATGCCGCCCAAGTCGGCGCGCATTTGAAGGCGGGCTTAGAAGCGGCATTGCAAGGCATGGCGGGCGTGAAGGAAATTCGTGGCCAAGGCCTGATGTTGGGCATTGAACTGGACCGCGCTTGCGGCGTCATCACGGGTCGAGCTGCTGAAGCCGGTTTGCTCTTGAGCGTCACCGCCGACAGCGTGGTTCGCTTGGTGCCGCCGCTGATTTTGAGCACCGCTGAAGCCGATCAAATTGTTTCAATTTTGGTCCCCGTGATCAAAACCTTTCTTTCTGAGCCCCAAGGCTGAGCCATGCAAAAACCCCCTCTGCGGCATTACCTTCAGTTCAACGACTTCACGGCGGCTGAGTACGCCGAGGTGTTTCATCGCGCCGAAGTCATCAAAAACAAGTTTAAGTCTTACGAAAAGTACCAACCCTTGGTGGACCGCACCTTGGCCATGATTTTCGAAAAAGCCTCCACCCGCACCCGTGTGAGCTTTGAGGCTGGCATGTACCAAATGGGCGGCTCTGTGGTGCACTTGACCACGGGCGACAGCCAGCTGGGTCGTGCCGAGCCGATTGAAGACAGCGCCAAAGTCATCAGCCGCATGGTCGACTTGGTGATGATCCGCACCTTCGGTCAAGACAAAATTGAACGCTTTGCCGCGCACTCTCGGGTGCCCGTCATCAACGGCTTGACCAACGAGTTTCACCCCTGCCAAATTCTGGCCGATTTGTTCACCTTCATCGAACACCGCGGCAGCATTCAGGGCAAGGTGGTGGCTTGGGTGGGCGACGGCAACAACATGGCCAACACTTGGTTGCAGGCCGCCGAGTTGTTGGGCTTCACGGTCCACGTCAGCACGCCCAACGGCTACGAAATTGACCCCGCCATCGCGGGGATTCAAAACACCCACTGCTACCGAGTTTTCAAAGACCCGTTAGAAGCCTGCGCTGGCGCGCACTTGGTGACCACCGATGTCTGGACCAGCATGGGTTACGAGGCTGAAAACGAGGCACGCCTCAGCGCCTTTGCCAAATGGTGCGTGAACAGCGAGATGATGGCGCTGGCCCAACCCGACGCTTTGTTCATGCATTGCCTGCCCGCGCACCGCGGCGAAGAAGTGAGTGCGGAAGTGATCGACGGCCCGCAATCGGTGGTTTGGGATGAAGCTGAAAACCGCATGCACGTGCAAAAAGCCCTGATGGAGTTTTTGCTGCTGGGTTCTGTGAAGAACTAAAAACTGAGTCTCTAAGTTGGCGGTTAATTTCGAGGCTTATTTATGGCCTTATTTACATGCTTATTTAAGGGCTTATTCAGGCCGCATCCAAATGGCCTTTTGGCTCGCCGGGCTCCCCGTACTCGGCCCTTCACGGCGCTGCCCAAGCGCGGGTAAGTCGGGGTTGATTCGGTTGATTGGGTTGATTGGGTAGAGAGGATTGAGTGCCGCCGTCAACTCAGTCCGTCCAGTCGAGTTGATTTTGTTCACCGAACCACAAGCATCACACGCTGATTCGCAGGCGCCGCAACCTGGCGCTTGCGCCAACTTGGGACTGAACCGACCCAAATAAGCACGCCAAGCTTTGGGCAGCCAATACCAAACCGCATAGACCACGGCCAACAACACCAAAACGCTGGTGAGGAGGGTTTCCAAGTTGGGGGTCACGGACATGAATGCGGTTTAGGTTTAGGTTTAGGTTTAGGTTTAGGTTTAGGTTTTGGTGTTTTTAGTTTTAGTTTTAGTTTTAGTTTTTCTAGTTTTAGCACAGTGTCAGATGGGGATCGTCTAAAGACAAAGACAAGACAAAGGCCAAGGTCAATGCCTTGGCGTTTGTCAAGGTGAAGCCCCGGTGAGCCACAGCGTCAAGTGGTAGGTCAGCCAGCAAGCCAGGTAAGCCAGAACAAACAAATAGCCGGCCATGCCGAACACATAGCGCCAAGAGTTCGTCTCTCGCTTCACCGTGGCCAAGGTCGAAAGGCATTGCGGCGCAAACACATACCAAACCAAGAGTGACATGGCGGTCGCCATGGACCAGCTTTGGGCAATCAAGGGCGTGAGTTCGGTGGCCATGCCTTCGCCGGTCGCCGACAAGGCATAAACAGTCCCCAAAGCCCCAACGGCCACCTCACGTGCCGCCAAGCCAGGCACCAAGGCAATGGCAATTTGCCAATTGAAACCAATCGGTGCAAAGACATGCAAAAGCCCCTGGCCCAAGCGGCCGGCCAAGCTGTATTGAATTGCAGGCCCCATCGAAGGTTGCCAACCCTCGGGGGGACCAGGAAAGGTCGACAAGAACCACAACACCACCATCAAAGCCAAGATGATGCTGCCCACACGGGTCACAAAAATCTGCGCGCGTTCATAAAGGCCACGGAACAAATTGCGCGGGCTGGGCCAACGGTAGGCGGGCAATTCCATCAGCAAGGGGGTGGGTTGCGCCTTGCCCTGCCACAGCTTGAACACATAGGCCACCGCCATGGCGCTCACGATGCCCCCAACATACAACGCGAACATCACCAAGCCCTGCAAGTTGAACACGCCCCAGACCCTCTTGGCCGGAATAAACGCAGCGATCAACAAGGCATAAACCGGCAATCGGGCCGAGCAGGTCATGAGCGGAGCCACCATGATGGTGACCAAGCGGTCGCGCCAATGCGTGATGGTGCGGGTCGCCATGATGCCGGGAATGGCGCAGGCAAAGCTGGACAACAAAGGGATGAATGAACGCCCCGACAGGCCCACCGAGCCCATCACGCGGTCCAGCAAAAATGCGGCGCGGGGTAAGTAACCGCTGTCTTCTAAAACCAAGATGAAGAAAAACAAAATCAGGATTTGCGGCAAAAACACCAGGACGCCACCCGCCCCAGCCAAAACGCCATTCGTCAGAAGG
Source organism: uncultured Curvibacter sp. (assembly GCA_903828535.1). Classification (GTDB taxonomy): domain Bacteria; phylum Pseudomonadota; class Gammaproteobacteria; order Burkholderiales; family Burkholderiaceae_C; genus Curvibacter. The sequence continues at coordinate 192,039 of CAIKMN010000036.1, read as the reverse complement.
CTCTCCAACACACCCGGCGTCATGTGCTCACGCAACAAAACGGACAACCCATCAACGCCTTCTTTGATGGCCTCCATGGGTGCGGTGGCCCAGCTGAAAACGGCTTGAAACATCAAGAACAAGGTACCCGCCAAAATCAGCATGCCCCAGAAAGGGTGAAGGACAACGCGGTCAATCGCATCGTCGGTTTTGAACATTTGCTCGGGGGTTTTGTCGCTGACCACGGTGGCCTGCAAGAGTTGTCGAACCGCCATTTGTGTCGCCAGCACTTCTTCGAAATGGGGTGGCTGCCAATGGGTCAATGGGTCACTTTTAACTTTGGCTTCGGCGCTTTGGAGGCCACTTTCAGGGCCACGTTGACGCAGATGCTCGAGGTGCTGAGGCGCCCACCGGGCCCAATGAGACAACAAGTCATCGGCCCCGCCGACTTGAATGCCCACCGTTTCCACCACCGGCATTTGCAGCAACTCGCTGAGTTTGGACAAATGAATGTGCAAGCCAGCGCGTTGGGCGGCGTCGGTCATGTTCAAGGCCAGCACCATCGGCAGGCCCAGTTGTTTGACCTCGAGCACGAGCCGCAAATTCAGCTGTAAATTAGTCGCATCGACCACGCACACCAACGCGTCTGGTACCGCCTCACCCATTCGACGTCCGGTGATGACGTCGCGCGTCACGGCCTCATCGGCACTCAAGGCATTCAGGCTGTAGGCGCCAGGCAAATCAAGCACCGACACTTTGAGGCCACCGGGCAACTCCACCGTGCCCTGCTTGCGCTCAACAGTCACGCCCGCATAATTGGCGACCTTTTGTCGACTGCCCGTGAGCAAATTAAAGAGCGCGGTTTTACCGCAATTCGGGTTACCGACCAGGGCAATTTGTAGGGGGAGATGAAGGGGCGCGCTCACCACGTGACCTCGATCAAAGCCGCCTCATGGGCGCGCAAAGCAAACGTCGACATACCGACCCTTACCGCCAGCGGATCGGCCATGGGAAAGCCGCGCGCCATGATGCGCACAGGCTCACCCGGCAGGAAGCCAATTTCAACCAGCCGCAGCAGTATGGGGTCGTTTTCAGCCGCTTGAATGGGGTCCTTGGCACGCACGAAACCGCTGACCCAGGCCGGCACATGGGGCGGCACTTGATCCAAGGTGGTTTGATGGCGAATGGCGCTCATGGCTTTATTCTAAATGATAACAATTCTTATTCAAAGCATAGCAATTGACGCTGCCGGCACACCGCCATTTTGTTTTTCATTGTTGCAGTGCACAATCTGACCATTCACATCCTAGAGGAGCCTTTGATGCGACGTGTTGTTTTTAATCAAAAAGGGGGCGTTGGCAAGTCCACCATCACCAGCAATTTGGCCGCCATTGCAGCGCACCAAGGTCAGCGCACCTTGTTGGTTGACCTCGACGCGCAAGGCAACTCCAGCCGTTATTTGTTGGGCGAGATGGCCGATGTGCCCCACCCGGGCGGTGGCAGCGCCGGATTCTTTGACTCGACGCTGAAGTTCAGTTTCACCCCCACGGCGACCCATGATTTCATCCGTGAAACGCCTTGGGAAAACCTCCACCTGATGGGCTCCAGCCCCGAGTTGGAGGAGCTTCACAGCAAGCTGGAAAGCCGCTACAAAATTTACAAACTTCGCGATGCGCTGGCAGAACTGAGCGAGGATTACGACGAAATCTGGATCGACACCCCGCCCGCGCTGAACTTCTACACCCGCAGTGCCCTGATCGCGGCCGACAGTTGCTTGATTCCTTTTGATTGCGATGAGTTTTCACGCCGCGCGCTCTACGCTTTGCTCGACAACGTGAAAGAGATTAAAGCCGATCACAACGCCCACCTGCAGGTCGAAGGCATCGTGGTCAACCAGTTTCAGCCCCGCGCCAGTCTGCCCAAACGCACCGTGCAGGAGCTGGTGGAGGAAGGCTTGCCGGTGTTGGCCCCCTACCTGAGCGCCAGCGTGAAAGTCAAAGAGTCGCACGAACTCTCACGCCCCATGGTGCACTTGGACCCCCGCCACAAACTCACACAGGAATTTTTGGCGCTTTATGCGTCCTTGGCGCCTCAGTCTTGATCTGACCTTGATCTGACCTTGATCTGACCTTTACCTTGGTCAGCGGCTTTCTTTACTCACCCAAATAGGCGGCCTTGACCTTGGGGTTGTTCAGCAACTCAGCCCCCGTTCCGGTCAAGGTGACGAGCCCTGACTCCATCACATAACCCCGGTCTGCCACGGCCAAGGCACGGCTGGCGTTTTGCTCGACCAAGAGGACGGTCATGCCTTGTTCGGCGACCTGACAAATGACTTCAAAAATGGTGTCGACCAAAATGGGCGACAGGCCCATGGAAGGTTCATCCAGCAAAAGCATCTCTGGCCTGGCCATCAAGGCCCGGGCCATCGCCAACATTTGTTGCTCTCCGCCCGATAAGGTGCCGGCCAACTGGCTGCGGCGTTCTTTGAGGCGCGGAAACCAGTTGAACAGGCGTTCTAAATCGTCGGCAATGCCCGACCGGTCGGTTCGAACGTAAGCGCCCATTTGCAGGTTTTCGGCAATGCTCATGCGGGCAAAGACGCCCCGCCCCTCAGGCACCATCACCAGGCCTTGGCGCACCAGGTCCCAAGCGCCCAGGCCCGCCAGTGAGGTGCCGCGCCAAAGCACATCACCCGAGGCCCAGGGGACGCCGCGGGTGAGGGCGTTCAAGGTCGTGGTTTTGCCCGCGCCATTGGCCCCAATCAAACTCACCAACTCGCCTGGGAAGACCTCGAAATCAATGCCTTTGACCGCCTGAATGCCGCCGTAACTGACACTCAGCGAATCGACCTTCAAAAGGGGATTTCGCACCGGTGTGGCACTCATATTTGACATCCGATCAGGCTTTGAATTTTGCAAAGACGCCTGTAACGCCGCCTTAGACATGGGCACCCCTTGCGGACGTCTCAATGGCTGCGGAGGCTTCATAGGCAGAAGTTGTTTTTGTTTTTTTAGCAGAAGCGGTGCCCAAATAAGCGGCCATCACGAGGGGATCTGCTTGTACCTGGGCGGGGCTGCCCGAGGCAATCAACTTTCCGTAATCCAACACCGTGACTTGGTCACACAGCCCCATCACCAGCTTGACGTCGTGTTCGATCAGCAAGACCGTTTTGCCGTCATTCCGAATGCGCTCGATCAGGTCACGCAACCCGCGCTTTTCGGTGCCATTCATACCGGCCGCCGGCTCATCCAAAGCCAATAAAAACGGATCGGTGGCGAGCGCCCTGGCAATTTCGAGCCGGCGTTGGTCGCCGTACGACAAGGTCCTGGCACGTGCCGAGGCCAGCGCCCCCAAACCCACGTAATTCAGCCACTCCAATGCCGTTTCAGTGATTTGGGCCTCTTCTTGTTTGAACCCTGAGGTGCGCAACACAGCGCCCCAAAAACCCGAATGGGTTCGCACATGGCGTCCCACCATGACATTTTCCAAGGCCGTCATGTCTGCAAACAATCGGATGTTCTGAAAGGTTCGGGCAATGCCCGCCTTGGCGACTTGGTGCACAGCGCTGGGCTCGTAGGGCCGGCCGGCCAATTCAAACTTCCCACTGTCGGCGGGGACCAAGCCCGTGATGACGTTGAAAAAAGTGGTTTTACCTGCACCGTTGGGTCCAATCAAACCCACCACTTGGCCTGATTGAATGGTCAAATTGACATCACTCAAGGCCTGCAACCCGCCGAAGCATTTGCTGGCACCTTCGACTTTGAACAAGGTGCTTTCACTCATTGGCGCCCCCCTTGTTGGCCATGGCTTTGCCATGTTCTGGCGCAGGCCAAAGGCCTCGTGGCCGCCACAGCATGACACCCATGATGGCCAACGCAATCAACAGTTGCCGCAATATCGACGCATCCAAACGCCCGCCTGTGAGCGCCGGCAAAGAGGCAGAGACGTAGCGGAGCACCTCGGGCAACGCCGTCAATAAGACCGCGCCCAAAATGACGCCGGGGATGTGGCCAATGCCACCCAAGACGACCATCGCCACGATCATCACCGACTCCATCAGACTGAAGGATTCGGGTGACACAAAGCCCTGAAAGGCCGCGAACAAAGCCCCCGCCACACCGCCAAAACTGGCCGCTGTGGCAAAGGCCAATAATTTCAAATTGCGGGTGTTGAGGCCCATCGCTTTGGCCGCGATCTCATCTTCCCGGATGGCCATCCAAGCGCGGCCGAGACGGGAATTTTGCAGACGCGTCCCCACCACGACGGCCAATAAAGCCAGCGCCAAAAACACAAAGTAATAAAGCGTGACCGAGTGAATTTCGAGTGGCCCCCACTGAGTGGTCTTGGCCAGGTTCAATGAACCCATTTTCAAACCGTCAATTTGTCCAATCCCCTTGGGGCCGTTTGTGAGGTTGTAAGGCTGATCCAGGTTGTTCATGAAAATGCGCACAATTTCGCCAAACCCCAAGGTGACGATGGCCAAGTAGTCCCCCCGCAGTTTCAGCGTGGGCGCCCCCAATAAAGCCCCCGCCAAGGCGGCCAACAAAGCGGCCAATGGCACAACCCACCACCAAGCCGCGTGCAAGCCGTTTGGAAAAGCGGCGGCCAATGCCTCAAAGTTGTCGGTCAATTGGGGCGACGACAAAAGCGCAAACAAGTAAGCGCCCACCGCATAAAACGCCACAAAACCCAAGTCCAACAAGCCGGCATAGCCAACCACGATGTTCAAGCCCAAAGCCAAGATCACATACAAGAGGCAGTTGTCGGCCATGCGCACCCAAGCATTGCCAAAGCTTTGCAACAAAAAAGGCAGCAATAACAGCACCAAACCCAACAGGAACGGGCGTGCGAAGCGCATTAAAAGGGGCGTGTTGGGCGTCATGGACATGCTGTGCTTCAAGCCCGATCGGCCACGCGTTCGCCCAGCAAGCCCGAGGGGCGCAAGGTCAACACAATGATCAAGACGACAAAGGCAAAAATGTCAGCGTATTGGCTGCCTAAAATGCCGCCCGTCCAATCCCCGATGTAGCCCGCCCCGATCGACTCAATCAAGCCCAACAGCAAACCACCGAGCACGGCACCCGGCAAATTGCCAATGCCGCCAAACACCGCGGCAGTGAAGGCTTTGAGCCCGGGTAAGAAGCCCATGGTGTGCTGCACGCTGCCGTAATTAGAAGCGAACATCACCCCGGCGATGGCGGCCAAAACGGCGCCAATCACAAAGGTGGCCGAGATCACCGCGTCGGGCTTGACGCCCATCAAGGCGGCCACTCGGGGGTTCTCCGCCGTGGCCCGCATGGCCCGACCCAAAGGGGTGGCATTCACCAACCAAGTTAAAACCACCAAGCAAATGGCGGTGACCCCCAGAATCATCACCTGGGTCGGCGTGATAACCGCGCCGCCCAAACTGATCGGCACATCCGACAACAAGGTTGGGTAGGTTTTGTAATTGGGCGTCCAGATGATCATGGCCAAGGTTTGCAGGAGGATCGAAACGCCCATGGCCGTGATCAAAGGGGCCAACTTGGGGCTGTTGCGCAAGGGACGGTAGGCGAGTTTTTCGATCAGCCAATTCAAGGCCGCCGCCACAACGCAGGCCACCACAAGGGCCAACACCAAGACCAACCAACCAGGACATTGCGGCCAAGTGGCACGCAACCAACCCAAGGTGCTCCAACTCGTCAAAGCGGCCACCATGAGCACCTCGCCATGGGCAAAATTGATCATGTTGATGATGCCGTAAACCATGGTGTAACCCAACGCCACCAGGGCATACATGCTGCCCAACACCAAGCCATTGATGACTTGTTGTAGCCAAACGTCCATCACTCTGCCTTTGTTTTTTCTGCGGCGTCCAGTTGCCGCAACAACGCCATTTTCTCAGCAATTTTGAGCTCCAAGCCCCTCTGCACCGGCTGGTACCAACCTGGCTCCTCCATGCCCTCAGGCAAGTAGGTCTCACCGGCTGCGTAAGCATTGGGTTCATCGTGGGCGTAGCGGTAATCGTGGCCGTAGCCCAATTCTTTCATGAGCTTGGTGGGGGCGTTGCGCAGGTGCACAGGCACCTCGCGGCTTTTGTCTTGTTTCACAAAGGCTTTGGCTTGTTTGAAGGCCATGTAGCCCGCGTTGCTTTTGGGTGCCAGTGCCAAATAGATGACCGCTTGGCCCAGCGCCAGTTCGCCCTCGGGGCTGCCCAAGCGCTCATAGGTGCTGGCCGCATCGTTGACGATTTGCAAGGCGCGCGGGTCGGCCAAACCAATGTCCTCCCAGGCCATGCGCACGATGCGGCGTGACAAATAACGGGCATCGGCGCCGCCGTCCAGCATGCGGGTCAGCCAATAGAGGGCCGCATCGGGATGCGAGCCGCGAACCGATTTGTGCAGGGCCGAGATTTGGTCGTAAAAGTTATCGCCGCCCTTGTCAAAGCGGCGGCTGTTCAAGCTCAAGGTGTTTTGCAAAAAGGCTGCGGAGATGCTTGTTTCGCCAGCCGTTTTGGCGGCGATGCGGGTTTGCTCGAGCAAGTTCAGCAAACGCCGAGCGTCTCCATCGGCATAACCCACCAAGGTGTTGATGGCCTGCTCGTCCAAGGTCAAAGCCGATAAGGCTTTTTCTTGGGCACGTTGCAGCAATTGCTTTAACTCGGCATCACTCAGCGACTCGAGCACATAAACTTGTGCCCGACTCAACAGCGCCGAATTGACCTCAAAGGACGGGTTCTCGGTGGTGGCGCCAATGAAGGTGACCAGGCCACTTTCGACAAAGGGCAATAGGGCGTCTTGCTGAGACTTGTTGAAACGGTGAATTTCGTCGACAAACAAGATGGTGGATTGGCCGTTCGCCAAATTGAGCTCGGCCTGCGCCATGGCGGCGCGAATGTCTTTAACGCCCGAAAAGACGGCCGACAAGGCGATGAAGGCGCAATGAAAGGCATTCGCGGTCAAGCGCGCCAAGGTGGTTTTACCCACCCCAGGCGGCCCCCAAAAAATCATGGAATGGGGTTGCCCCGATTCAAACGCCAAGCGGATGGGTTTCCCGGCACCGAGCAAATGGGCTTGACCGACCACCTCGTCCAACGTTCGAGGCCGCAGCAACTCGGCCAAAGGAGCGGCGGTTTCAGTGGCAAACAGGGCGGCCATGGAGCGCGCGTTTGAAGCCTATTGCTTCAACAAATCAGCGCCGGGTGGCGGCTTGAATTGAAATTCAGCGGGGCCAAAATTCGGATTTAACTGGAAGGCGCCGAAACGCAGAACAGAGCGCTGCCCCAAGTTGTCTTGAACGTCGAGCAGCACCAGTTGATCGCCCCGAAAACCAATGTTCACCGCTTTGAGGGTGCCGTCGCGGGCTTTGGGAACCGCACTGACCCAAACGAGGTCGTCGTGATCGGGGGCGTTGCTCAAGACAAAGTCAGCTTGCAAAGCTTTGAGGTCAGCGGCCGAAGCGACCAAAGCGACGGGCGTGTTGTTCAGCGTTTGCGCTTGCGAGCGGGCGGTCACCTGGTTGAGGTCTGGGTCATACAACCAAAGCGTCTGGCCATCGGCCACCAAAGTTTGTTCGAAGGGTTTTTTGTAGTCAAAGCGAAAGTGCGCGGGGCGGTGAAACTCAAACACGCCAGTGGAGGTTTTGCTCTTGGCTTTTCGACCTTCTTGTGCCGGTGAAGTCACGACTTGGGTGAACTCGGCTCGGCCCGATTGGACGCTTCTCAGAAAGGCCGACAAAGCACCCATGCCATCGGTGTGCGCGTCCGCGTGGGCCTGGCCCAAAGCGCCGAGCCAAACCGTCAACAAGAAGGCCAGGGCCGCCATCCAATGAGCGGACTTATTCATGGCGAGCTGGCACCAAAACATCGCGCTGGCCGCTGCTGGTCAAAGCGCTGACCAGGCCCGATTTTTCCATTTCTTCCAGCAAGCGCGCCGAGCGGTTGTAGCCAATGCGCAATTTGCGCTGCACATACGAAATGCTGGCCTTGCGGTCTTTCAAAACAATCTCGACGGCCTGGTCGTACATGGGGTCTTTTTCACCGCTGGCATCGGAGCCACCGAGTTCGCCGTCGTCTCCCTCGACCGTGCCCAAGTCCAGCACGCCCTCGATGTAGTCGGGTTCGCCTTGGCTCTTCAAATAACTGACCACTCGGTGCACTTCATCATCGCTGACAAACGCGCCGTGCACCCGGATGGGAAAGCCCGTGCCGCTCGGCATGTACAGCATGTCGCCCATGCCCAACAAAGCCTCTGCGCCCATCTGGTCGAGGATGGTGCGGCTGTCGATTTTGGAGCTGACTTGAAAGGCAATGCGCGTGGGAATGTTGGCTTTGATGAGGCCCGTGATCACATCCACGCTGGGGCGCTGAGTGGCCAAGATCAAATGAATGCCGGCCGCGCGGGCCTTTTGTGCCAAACGGGCAATCAACTCTTCGATCTTTTTACCGACCACCATCATCAGGTCGGCCAACTCGTCGATCACCACCACAATGTGGGGCAAGCGCGTCAAAGGTTCAGGGCTCTCGGGGGTCAGACTGAAGGGGTTGCCAATCGATTCTTCACGGGCCGCGGCTTCGTCGATTTTGACGTTGTAGCCCGCCAAATTTCGCACACCCAATTTGCTCATCAATTTGTAGCGGCGCTCCATTTCGGCAACGCACCAGTTCAAGCCATTGGCGGCCTGCTTCATGTCGGTGACCACGGGGGCCAACAAATGCGGAATGCCTTCGTAAACCGACATTTCCAACATCTTCGGGTCGATCATCAACAACCGCACATCGCGGGCCTCGGCTTTGTAGAGCAGCGACAAAATCATCGCGTTGATCCCAACAGATTTGCCTGAGCCGGTGGTGCCGGCCACCAACACGTGGGGCATCTTGGCCAAGTCGGCCACCACCGGGTTTCCGATGATGTCTTTGCCCAAGCCCATGGTCAACATGGATTTGGCCTCGTGATAAACCTGAGAGCCCAAAATTTCGCTGAGTTTGATGGTCTGGCGCTTGGCGTTGGGCAACTCCAAAGCCATGTAGTTTTTACCGGGAATGGTTTCAATGACGCGGATCGACACCAAACTGAGCGAGCGCGCCAAGTCTTTGGCCAAGTTCACCACTTGCGAGCCCTTGACGCCCGTGGCGGGCTCGATTTCGTAACGCGTGATCACGGGCCCCGGCGAGGCCAAGACCACCCGCACTTCAACGCCAAAGTCCTTGAGCTTTTTCTCGATCAAGCGGCTGGTCATTTCCAAAGTTTCGGGCGACACCGTTTCTTGTCGGGTCAGCGCCCCGTCAAGCAAATCGACCTGCGGTAATTTGCTGTCGGGCATCTCGGTAAACAAGGGCTTTTGGCGCTCCTTGACAACGCGCTCGCTCTTGGCCACCACCACCTGAGCCGGCTCGACAATGTGCACCGGTTCGGGGTGATGCTCCATGATTTCGATGCGCTCTTCCAACAAACCTTCTTCACGCTCTTTGGCAGCGCGCTTGCCCAATTCCACATCTTCAGCCACCTCGCGTTTGACACGTTGCGACTGCCAAAGGCTTTCGATCCAGGCGCCCAAATTTTCAGCCCCTTGCGCCCAAGAAAAACCAAAGGCCAAAGACATGCCGAGCAAACCCAAGCCAATGGCCACGAGGGCTGAGCCCACGAAGCCCAACCAACGCATGGCCAATGAGCCCATCCACCAGCCGATGACGCCGCCACTTTGACCGGGCAGCTGGTCTTCAAATCGGTAAAGGCGCGTCCATTCCAGCGTGGTGCTGGCCGCCATCAAGACCACAAAACCCAGCCAAAAGACGGCACGGCTTCTCTCAAGGGCGGAAGGGGCGCCGCGCAGCCAAGCGGCCAAGCTGGTCAACCAAACGTTCAAAACAGCCAGCCAACACCACCAGGCTGAGTAGCCAAAACAGAAGTAACTGAGGTCGGCCAACCAAGCACCCAAGCGGCCCGCCCGGTTCAATGTGGGTTCGGCCAAGCCCGAGGTCGACCATGCGGCGTCGGTGGGGTGGTAGCTCAGCAGGGCCAAACCCCAAAACCCCAGGACCACCAAGCCCAGAATCAAACCCAGCTCGAGTGCGAAGCGTTTGACGCCGAGGGCCGTACTGGCCGCCTCGCCCAGAGGTTCACCCCGTCCGTCTGAGCCCGACCCGAGCGTATTTAAAGAGTAGGCCATATAAAAAAAGTGGGCATGAAAAAAGTGGGAATTTCACCTGCAATTTGAGAAGCTTAACGCAGCTTCTTACAATGCGATTTTAAGCAAGCGCCTTACTCGTCTGACCAGAGAACTTAGAGAACACCGAAGAACCCCATGACCCAGCCCACACAACACGCACAACTTTTGATTCTGGGTTCAGGCCCCGCTGGCTACACCGCCGCCATTTACGCCGCCCGCGCCAATTTGAACCCCGTTCTCATCACCGGCATGGCCCAAGGCGGCCAACTGATGACGACCACCGAAGTCGATAACTGGCCCGCCGACGTCATGGGTGTCCAAGGCCCCGAATTGATGCAACGCTTTTTGGAACACGCCGAACGTTTCAAAACCCAAATGATTTTTGACCACATCCATTCGGTCGACCTCAGCAAGCGCCCCTTCACCCTGACGGGCGACAGTGGCACCTACACCTGCGACGCGCTGATCATCGCCACGGGCGCTTCAGCCAAGTACTTGGGCCTGCCCTCCGAAGAAGCCTTCATGGGCCGAGGCGTCTCAGGCTGCGCGACTTGCGATGGTTTTTTCTACCGTGACCAAGACGTTTGCGTCGTCGGCGGCGGCAACACGGCCGTCGAAGAAGCGCTTTATTTGTCCAACATCGCCAAAAAGGTTTACTTGGTCCACCGCCGTGACAAGTTCAAGGCCGAGCCGATCATGATCGACAAGTTGCAAGAAAAAGTGGCTGCCGGCAAAATTGAACTGAAGGTTTTCAAAACGCTGGACGAAGTGTTGGGCGACGCCAGCGGCGTCACCGGGGTGCGCTTGAAAGACACCCAAACGGATGCGACCGAGGACTTGGCGTTGTCGGGTTGCTTCATTGCCATTGGGCACCACCCGAACACCGACATTTTTACGGGCCAATTGGACATTCAAAATGGCTACATCGTGACCCGCTCGGGTCTGAATGGCTTTGCCACCATGACCAGCGTGCCCGGCGTTTTCGCCGCGGGCGATGTGCAAGACCACATTTACCGCCAAGCCATCACCAGCGCGGGCACTGGCTGCATGGCCGCATTGGATGCACAGCGTTTCTTGGAACAAGAATCCTGAGCTAATTTCAGAGTTAAAAACAGCCTGCAGGACCGCTGAATCGGCCAAAAATTGTCGATTAGGTGTTTTCTGCTTATAATGGCAGGCTTTGCTAAAGGTTTTTCGACCTTTGGCAAATGAAAAAACCGCTTTTCCAAGTTTTTAACTTGTGCCCCCCTCTGACCCAGGATGAAAAGCGAGGTGCAGCCCCTCTTGGGCTGTTAACAGTCAACCATAGGAGTGTCATCATGGCACGCGTTTGCGAAGTAACGGGCAAGGGCCCGATGGTGGGAAACAATGTTTCTCACGCCAACAACAAAACAAAGCGCCGGTTCTTGCCGAACCTGCAATACCGCCGTTTCTGGGTGGAAACTGAAAACCGCTGGGTTCGCCTGCGTGTTTCCAGCGCTGCCCTGCGTCTGATTGACAAAAACGGTATCGATGCTGTGCTCGCCGACCTGCGCGCACGTGGCCAAGCTTAAGGAGAACAAACATGGCTTCTAAAGGCGGACGCGAAAAAATCAAGCTGGAATCCACTGCGGGTACCGGCCACTTCTACACCACGACCAAAAACAAGAAAACCACGCCCGAAAAAATGCTGATCATGAAATTTGATCCCAAGGCACGCAAGCACGTGGAATACAAGGAAATCAAGCTGAAGTAATTCACGCCGATGACCTCAACAAAAAAGCCGCTTCACAGCGGCTTTTTTGTTTTCTGTGGCTTGAAAATTTTCAGTTCAAGCTTGCGGCACTTCAAAGTTTAAGCGGCTGCACGCAGTCGCATCGAGAAGTCACGCAGGGCGGCGATGCCGCTTTCTTCAGCGCGACGGCACCAGGCCTGAAGCTCTTGCGTCAATTGTTCGCGGGTGTGTGAAGTGCTCAACCAGAGTTGGCGCAACTCTTCGCGCATGGCCACCATCTTGCCCAATTCAGGGTAAGTGGCCATGGCCTCGGCCAGCACGGGCTGAGCCGCCAAAGGAATGTTGGCCGTGTCGCGGTGCAACCAGCGGCGCGCCATGCGCAGGGGCTTGGAGTCGCTGTGCTTGGACTTCAGCGCCGCCAATTCGCGGCGCAGGCCACGGGCATAGCTGGCCATGACTTCGTAGCGGTTGGCGATCACGGCTTCCAGGGTTTTTTCGTCAGCGATGGGCTTGATGTCACCGAAAGCCAACTTGGGCGGCACGGTGCGCACCTTGGCCAAACCAATGGATTGCATCAGGCTGATGTAGAGCCAACCCACATCAAATTCGTAAGGCTTGACCGAGAACTTGGCCGAGGTGGGGTAGGTGTGGTGGTTGTTGTGCAATTCTTCACCGCCAATGATGATGCCCCAAATAGACACATTGGTCGACGCATCTTGCGACTCAAAATTGCGGTAACCGGTCCAGTGGCCCAGGCCGTTGATGATGCCGGTGGCCATAACAGGAATCCAGAGCATTTGCACCGCCCAGACGGTCATGCCGATCAGGCCGAAAAAAGCCAAATCGATGACCATCATCAAGGCCACGCCTTGCCATGAGAAACGGGTGTAAAGGTTGCGCTCAATCCAGTCGTCGGGTGTGCCACGGCCATACTTTTCCATGGTTTCCATGTTCTTGGATTCCGCACGGTACAACTCGACGCCTTCCAACAGCAGCTTCTTGATGCCGCGGGTTTGGGGGCTGTGGGGGTCTTCTTCCGTTTCACATTTGGCGTGGTGCTTGCGGTGAACAGCCACAAATTCTTTGGTCACCATGCCGGTGGTCAGCCACAACCAAAAACGGAAAAAATGCGAAGGGATGGCGTGCAGTTCAAGCGCACGATGGGCTTGCGCACGGTGCAAGAAGATGGTCACCGAGCAAATGGTCAGATGGGTGACCACCAAAGTGAACAGCGTGATGGCCCAGCCGTTCCAATGCAAAAGCCCAAAGGACAACCAGTCAATCAAAGCGTGAACCAAGGACTGGAAGGTTGAGGGATCAGATAAAGTCATTCAAAACCTTTAACGCGCCAACTGGGCGCAAGAATGAGGGCTGGCAATCAGCTCAGCGCAGGATTTTAACCGCTGAGGCCGCATTTGTCTCTCTTTTTTAGATCAGGGTCATTCCCGACGAATCAAGGCTTCTTTTGCCAAACAGCTGCGAAAAAGGCGTCAGTTGCATGCAAATGAGGCCAAAGCCGCAAATAAGGAGAGGATGCAGCGGCTTCAGAAATGGCGGGCAGGGGCGGTACTTTGAGGCCCTCAAGCAAGGCGCCGACCGGCAGGAGCACAAAGTCAGGGTGGGCCTCACTGAACCCCTGCGCGATGGCCTCGTTTTCTGCTTGCAGCAAACTGCAAGTCGCATAGACCAAGCGGCCCCCTGGCTTCAAAAGGCGCGCAGCACTTTGCAAAATGGCCGTCTGCTTCAACGTGAGTTCTTCGATGGCCTGCGGGCTTTGACGCCATTTCAAGTCTGGATTGCGGCGCAAGGTGCCCAAACCCGAGCAAGGCGCGTCCACCAGCACCCGGTCAATCTTGCCGGACAAGCGCTTGACCCGCTCGTCGCGTTCGTGGGCAATGGCGGCGGGGTGAACATTCGACAAGCCGCTGCGTGCCAGACGTGGCTTCAAAGCGTCAAGTCGATGGGCGGAGGTGTCAAATGCGTACAAACGCCCTGTACTGCGCATGGAAGCACCCATGGCCAGGGTTTTGCCGCCCGCGCCCGCGCAGAAATCGACCACCATCTCGCCTCGGTGCGCGTCCAGCAACAACGCCAAGAGCTGGGAACCTTCGTCTTGCACCTCGATGGCGCCCCGGGTGAAAGCGTCAAGCTTGGTCAAGCTGGGCTTTTCAGCCAAGCGCAAACCCCACGGGGAATACGGGGTTTCGGTCGAGGCAATGCCGGCCTTTTTGAGTTCTTTTTGAAGGGCCGAGCGCTTCCCTTTGAAATCATTCACCCGCAAATCCAAGGGCGCGGACTGGTTCAAACTGGCCACCAAGGGCCAAAAATCGGCTTCAGCGCCCATGGCACTCATTTCGGCTTTGAGCGACTGAGCCAACCAATCGGGCAGGTTGTGCCGATGCTGATCCATGAGTTGCTCGTCTAACACGGCATCGGAAGCATCGAGCCAATGTTTTTCTTTGTCCGACAAAACACTTTTGACAAAGTCGCGTGGGCCGTAGAAACCCAAAATCGCCAAGCGACGTTCCCGAGCGCCCGATCCCGCGCGGGCCAAGTACTCAAAACGCAGTTTGTGGCGGAGCACATTGAATGCCGTCTCAGCCAAGGTGGCCCGTTCGCGCGGGCCCAAGTTGCGGTGATCTCTAAAAAAACGAGACACCACCTGATCCGCGGGGTGCTCGAACAACATGACCTGCCTGACCAATTCGGTGCAGGCTTCTAACAATATTTGAGGATGCATGGGGGCTATTGTCCCTCACTCACTTTCGCCAGTGATCAACCCGTGTTGCGCAACCCTGAAGCAATGCCGTTGATGGACAAGTGAATGCCGCGGTGGATGCGCTCATCGGTGTCGCCCGCCCGCAATCGCCGTACCAATTCCACTTGCAAATGGTGCAAGGGGTCGATATAGGGGAAGCGATGCTGAATGGAGCGCGCCAACGAAGCGTTGTTGGCCAAACGACTGTTTTGCCCCGTGAGGAGGCCCAACACCTCGCTGGTGAGGTGCCACTCGGCTTCAATGGCTTTGAATATTTTGTTGCGCAACTTGGTGTCTTCAACCAAGCTGGCGTAACGCGAGGCCAAGGCCAAGTCGCTCTTGGCCAAAACCATGTCCATGTTCGACAACAAGGTATTGAAGAAGGGCCATTGGCGCTGCATGCGTTGCAGTAATTTGAGCTTGGCGGCATGGTCGGGCTGATCGGGCTGGCCTAAAAAAGCCTTCACAGCGGAGCCGAAGCCATACCAACCCGGCAAGGTCAAACGGCACTGGCCCCAACTGAATCCCCAGGGAATGGCACGCAAATCTTCAATGCGCTGATTGGCCTTGCGAGAGGCCGGACGCGAGCCAATGTTGAGCTCTGCGATTTCTCGAATCGGCGTGGCCGTGAAAAAGTAATCCGTAAAACCCGGTGTGCCGTAGACCAAAGCACGGTAGGCCTGCATACTCGCCTCAGACAATTCGGCAGCCGCTTCCAAAAAGGCTTTATGAGCAGGTTTGGTGGGTTGCAGCATCGTGGCCTCCAAAGTGGCCGCGATCAAGGTTTCTAAATTGCGTCGGCCAATTTCGGGGTTGGCGTATTTGGAACCAATCACCTCGCCCTGCTCGGTCAAGCGAATTTGCCCACGCACGGTGCCCGGGGGCTGGGCCAAAATGGCTTGGTAGCTGGGGCCGCCGCCTCGTCCGACCGTGCCGCCACGACCGTGGAACAAGCGCAGTTGGATGGGCGCCACACCGCTCGATTCGGCTTGGTCTTTGAGTTCATCAAAGAAGGCAGCGAGCGCGGTTTCAGCGCGGTACAACTCCCAGTTGCTGGTGAAGATGCCGCCGTCTTTGTTGCTGTCGGAGTAACCCAACATGATGTCTTGTTCTGCGCCACTCCGACGTACCAAATCCAAAATGCCGGGCAGCTCGTAGAAAGCCCGCATGATGACCGGCGCTTGGCGCAAGTCTTCAATGGTTTCAAACAGCGGCACGACAATCAAATCGGCCACAGCTGCCGTGGAAAAGCCCCCTTGGATGGCGTTATCGGCATTGAATCGAGGGGCGCCGCGAAGCAAACCCAATTCTTTTTGCAGCAACAAGACCTCGAGCAAATCGCTGACGCTTTCGGTGTGACTGATGATGTAGTGTCGAATGGCCTCAGGGCCATACAACGAGCGCATTTCGCGGGCGGTGGCGAAGACCGCCAACTCGCTTTGCGTCCAATCGGAATAAGTCGCTCCGGGCACGCGCAAAGAGCGCGGGTCTTGTAATTGCGCCAACAACAAGGTGCGCTTGGCGTTTTCATCCAAGGCGCTGTAGTCCGCTACCACGCCGGCAGTCGCCAACAACTCCGTCAGTACTTTTTCATGTTGATCGGAGCTTTGTCGCAAGTCCACCGTGGCCAGATGAAATCCAAACACCGACACCGCACGGCGCAAGGCTTGCAAACGCCCTTGGGCCAACAGCGCGCCGCCGTGACGGGTCAAAGACGCGTGAATGGTGTTGAGGTCGTCTAGAAATGCTTGCGGGCCTGAATACGGATTCTGCGGTGGCAAAGCATGTCGGGCGGCGTCGCCTCCCGACAGGTTCTTTAAGGTGGCGGCCAAACGCGCATAAAGACCCGCCAAGACGCGGCGATAAGGTTCGTCCAAGCGGTGCTCGTTGTGATCGGGTGAAGCATCGGCCAGGGCTTGCATGGCCGGGCTGATTTGCGCCAAGCGGGTCGACATCGACAATTCGCCGCCCAACAAATGCACTTGCGTCAAGTAGTGACGCAAGACCGTATCGCACTGACGCTTTAAAGCGAAGGCCAAGGTTTCAGCGCCCACATTGGGATTGCCATCACGGTCGCCACCAATCCATTGGCCCATGCGGAAAAATGGGGCAATCGCGTCGGTGCCCAACGCGTCTTCCAATTCCGCATACAACTTGGGAATTTCTTGCAAAAAAGTGGCTTCGTAATAGCCCAATGAATTTTCAATTTCATCGGCCACCGTGAGTTTAGAAAAACGCAACAAGCGGGTGTGCCAAAGTTGCAGCACCCGAACGCGCAAGGCTTGCTCATTGGCGGCCAAGGCTTTCAGCGTCAAGGCATCGGGTTTTTTTCCAGCACCCGAAGCGGGTTGTGCTTGCGCTTGAATGTGGTCCCGAGATTCGAGCAACTGGGCGATGTCGCGTTCGGCATCCAGAATGCTTTTGCGTTGTACCTCCGTGGGGTGGGCCGTCAACACCGGCGACACAAAACTTTGGGCCAACGTCTGTACCACGTCATCGGTCGTGATGCCCGCCTGCTTGACGCGGGCCAAGGCCAAGGCCACGCTGCCTTCTTGTACATCGCCTGCGCGGTCATGAACGGCGCGACGTCGAATGTGGTGCCGATCTTCGGCCAAATTCGCCAAGTGGCTGAAGTAGGTGAAGGCCCGAATCACGCTCACGGTTTGGTCTGCGCTGATCGATTTGAGTAACTTCTTTAACGCCCTGTCGGCCGCTTGGTCGGCATCGCGTCGAAACGCCACCGACAACTGACGCACTTGCTCCACCAATGCAAAAGCGCTTTCCCCTTCTTGCTCGCGCACCACATCGCCCAAAAGGCGACCCAGCAAACGGATGTCATTGACCAGGGGTTGGTCTTTGAGGGTGGTGGTGGCGGTTCGTTTCATATGAAAGTTTCAGCGGTGTTGGGGCTTCAATCACAAAGGCAAAGGCAATGGCAATGGCAGAAAAATTAGGTGGTATTTAACCCTGTTTTGTAATTTTATTACACATTTTCTTTATTCGGCTGATGCCTAAATTACCAAATTTTTGTTCCCATTGACATTTATGCAAACGCTTGCAACTGGACTTTGGCCTTCTTTTGTCTCATTTTTGCCACATGTTTGATGCTGTCAATAAGACGGCATCTGTTTATAAACAAGGGCTGTCAGAGTAAAAACATTTCAAAATGACACCCAAGCGCGCACCCTAGGGAAAGTCCTAGTATTGCAATCGTTTGCATTTTGCAGGGTTGATTTGTAAACTCTTGTCACGGATCGGTCATTGACCCCGTCAACTTTTTGTACCTGTTTAATCCTTTTGGAGACTTTCCATGAAAAAATATCGCCCAAGCGCGAAATCTGCCGTTGCCATCGCAGCGGCCCTGACCCTGCTGCCAGCTGCTGGCGCATGGGCCCAATCCGCTGCCAACGACGGCACTTTGAACCTGGACACCGTGGTGGTCACCGGTGTGGCGCAAGGCGGCTCCAAAATGAAGCAAAGTATTGCGGTCAGCTCGGTTGACAGCGAAACCATTTTTGCGTCTCAACCCCAAAACGCTTCCGACGTTTTGTCGAGCATTCCTGGCCTGATGGTGCAAGCTTCGGGTGGTGCTGGTAACGCCAACGCTTCGGTGCGTGGCTTGCCCATCTCAGCCGGCGGCTCACGCTACTTGCAATTCCAAGAAGACGGCTTGCCTGTCTTGTTGTTTGGTGACATTGCTTTTGGCACGCCCGACGATTTCTTGCGCATTGACAGCACCTTGGACCGCGTTGAAGCGGTTCGTGGTGGCACAGGCTCCACCTTGACCACCAATGGCCCTGGCGGCATCGTCAACTACATCAGCAAAACCGGCATGGAACAAGGCGGCAGCGTGGGTTTGACCACGGGTGTGGGCTACAAAGAAGCCCGCTTCGACTTTAACTACGGCGGCAAATTGGGCGATAAAACCCATTATTTTGTCGGCGGTTTTTTTGACCAAGGCCAAGGCCCTCGTCAAAACAGCGCTTCCGCGATTGAAGGCGGTCAAATCAAGGGCAACATCACCCAAGAACTGGACAATGGTTTTATTCGTTTCAACTTCAAACACTTGGCAGACCAATCGCCTCTGTTCATGCCCGCCCCTGTGAGCATCACAAACGGTCAGATCAACACCGTCGCCGGCATCAACCCACGCACCTACACCGGTTATTCAGCTTACATGCCCACCGACACCGTGGTCACCAACAGCAACGCCAGCAAGGTCAATTCGAGCAACAGCGGCTTGACCACACGGGTTGATTCTTATGGCGTTGAAGGCGAATTCCGTTTGGGCAATGGCTGGACATTCAACGACAAATTCCGTACGGCTGCTAATTCTGGTAACTGGATGGGCTGGTACCCTCCCAGCGGCGTCTCGGCTGCTGCCGCTGGAACCACCTACGCCACCGGCCCCAATGCAGGCAAGGCATTTACAGGTCTATCTTTCGAGAACGTCGCGTTTGACGTGTCAGTTAACAATTTAGGCAACACCACGAACGATGCCAAGGTCTACAAAAACTTCACTTTGAACGATGGCGCCAAGTTGACCACCACGGCCGGTTTGTTCACCAATGTGCAACACGTGAACCTGACTTGGAACTTCAACGATTACTTGATGCAGGCCACCAACTCTAACCCCGCCTTGTTGAAGAACAGCAAGACCAACAGCTATGGCTTGATTGGCCCCGCTTTTGGCGGCTGCTGCTCGCGTGACATCAATGCCACCTACAACACCATGGCGCCCTACGGTGTTGTGAGCTACGAAAAAGGGGCGTTGACCTTGGACGCCAGCGTGCGCTTTGACAACCAGACCGCCAGCGGTTACTACAACGCGGCGACCTTGGCCAACAACGCCATGTCTTACTCGCCTTCTGGCGCGGTGGCCATTGACTACGCTGTGCACCACACCGAGTACTCTTTGGGTGCCAACTACCTGATCGACAAAGACATGGCCGTGTTTGGCCGCGTCAGCAGCGGTGCCGCCTTTAACGCTGACCGCATCATGTTCAACGGTCCTTTGAGCGGTTCGCAAGCGATCCCTATCAACACCGTCGATCAGTATGAAGCCGGTATCAAGCTGAAGACGGGTAACTTGAGCTCGTTCATTACCTTGTTCGATGCCAAGACTTCAGAGTCCAACTACAGCGCCACAACCCAAATCCAATCGGCCAACAAGTACGACGCCAAGGGCTTTGAAATTGAAGAAGGCTACCGCCTTGGCAATTTCCACCTGAGCGCTGGATTGACTTACACCAATTCCAACACCACCTCAGGAACCAACAAGGGCCAGCCCGCCAATCGCCAGCCCAAGGTCATGTACCAAGCAGGCCCCAGCTACATCAACGACAAGTTCGATGTGGGCTTCAACATCGTTGGCATGACCAAGGCACCTGAAGTGGACGAAAACCCCGTGGTTTGGTTGCCCGCTTACACCTTGGTGAACATGCATGCCAATTACGCCGTGGATCAACACACCACCGTGTCATTCGGTGTGTACAACCTGTTCAACACCTTGGGTTACACCGAAGCGGATGGCACCACGGCCGCCCGCGCTCTGAACGGCCGCAACGCCCGTTTGACTTTGAAATACGCTTTCTAAGCCTGTCTCCACCGCTTGGCATTTGGCCCAAGCAATTGAGGGGCTTCAATCGAGGCCCCTCCCTCAAAAAGCCCCGCTTGCGGGGCTTTTCCATTTCCTTTTGCTTTTACTTTTGGGAATCTGCTCATTCCACTTGGCGTGGGGCGGGTGACTTCGACCACCGGCTTGACCGAATTCACAGAGGCCCCTGCATTCAATCGTAATTTAATTACCAAAAATGAAGGCAAATTTGTGATAAGTTACAAATTCGTTGGATTGGTGAATACACCCATAAAAAAGTGAGCATAATCCAGTCAGCGCTTGCAAAATATCACAGATGCCGGTTTGCAATCTAGCAAAAACAAACGTTTGCATTGGGTGCTTTTAGACACTTGGGGCAAATTTTTTAGTTGCAGACACAGGAAAATAAGGGTTTTACCTTATTTCTCACTTGATTTGTATTAATACAATTGCAAACGATTGCAGTTATACCCTGCGCGAACAAGGAGACCTCTTCAAATGATGGATTACGCCAGTCGGCAACGCAGCTCAAACAAGCTCCTCATCGGCCTTGGCGCGGTGTTGCTGTTTCACGTGTTGTTGCTTTGGGCGATCAATTCGGGCTTGGCTCGCAAGTTCGTCAAAGTGATCAAAGGCCCCGTGGAGGCCGAGCTGTTGGAAGAAAAGAAACCCGACATCCCACCGCCTCCGCCTCCGCCACCGCCCAAAAATTTGCCCCCACCCCCGCCACCCACTTACGTGCCGCCCGTGGATGTGCCTGTGAATGCGCCGGCATCGACCAATTCGATTGCCGCCGTGTCCAACACGCCTCAACCACCCGCACCACCGCCTGCTCCTGCGGCACCGCCAGCGCCACCTGCTCCGCCGGCGCCACCGCCCGTACACAAGGCCGCTGTGATTTCTGCTTCCAACTGCGCCAAGCCCGCTTACCCCGCCGCTTCACGCCGCGCTGAAGAAGAAGGCAATGTGGTTGTTAAGTTCTTGGTTGACGTGGACGGCAAGGTGATTGACTCCAAGGTGGAGAAGTCTTCGGGCTACAACCGCCTCGATGAAGCCACCCGCAGTGCCCTTTCTAAATGCCAGTTCACACCCGCCACCACGGATGGCAAACCCGAGCAAAGCTGGGCCAGCATTCAGTACACCTGGCGCCTGGAATGAGCGACATGAACCGCCCGTCACAGCAGCAGACTTAAAGTCAAATCCGACCTTAAACCTGTTCTAACGTATTACTGACCCTTATTACTGACCCCGCTTAGTTCCCCAACTAACACCCTAATTACCCCGAGGAGATTGAAGATGTCCAAATCCATTAAAACCGCCGCCTTGCTCGCTGGCTTGTGCGCGTCTCTGTTGTTCGGCACTGCCGCTTTGGCCAAAGACAAGGCCCCCGGCAAAGCCGCTCCTGTGGCTGAAGCCGCAGCCCCTGCTGCAGCACCGGCCCCCGCTGCGGAAGCTGCGCCAGCACCAGCACCGGCTGTCCCTGCCGCTGCTGCGCCCGCTCCTGCCGCGACAGAATCCACCGACAACCCCTACGGCCTGTCCGCTTTGTGGGCTCAAGGCGACGTCGTTGCCAAGGGCACTTTGACCATCTTGGTGTTGATGAGCATCGGCTCTTGGTTTGTCATCGTCACTAAATTCTTTGAACAAAGCAAAGCCATGCGCGCTGGCAAACAAGTTCAAGAAGGCTTCTGGGACGCGCCCAACATCCGTGCTGGCGCCGACAATTTGAGTGAAGACAGCCCTTATCGCTTTATTGCTGAAAAGGGCCTCGAAGGCGCTTCCAAGCACACCGGCATTTTGGGCGCTGTTGACTTCAACACCTGGGTCACCATGAGCATCCAACGCGCCATTGGCAACGTGCAAAGCCGCATGCAAGATGGTTTGGCTGTTTTGGCAACCGTGGGCTCCACGGGTCCATTCGTCGGTTTGTTCGGTACGGTTTGGGGCATCTACAACGCCTTGGTGAAAATCGGTATGTCGGGTCAAGCGTCGATCGACAAAGTGGCCGGCCCCGTGGGTGAATCCTTGATCATGACCGCCATCGGTTTGGCTGTCGCTGTGCCTGCTGTGTTGGGCTACAACTGGTTGGTTCGTCGCAACAAGGGCGTGATGGAAGACATCAACGCTTTCGGTAGCGACTTGCACTCGGTGTTGTTGGCCACGGCCAAGTAAGTCGGCCTCACGTCGCTGACCAGCCGCTTAGTAGATTTAAAGCATAAAAGGAGCACGCCATGGCCATGAATGTCGGGTCAGATGCCGAAGACGAGATCATGAGTCAGATCAACACCACGCCCCTCGTGGACGTGATGTTGGTGCTCTTGATCATCTTCTTGATCACCATCCCCGTGGTCACCACCTCGGTGAAGGTGGAGTTGCCCAAAGAGAAGAACCTCGTTCGTGAAACCAAGCCCGAAAACGTCATTATTTCGGTGGACGCGAAGGGGGGGATTTACTTGTACGACACCCCCATCAAGAACAGCACCGATTTGGTGACCCGCATGAAAACCTTCGCTGTCAAAGACCCTCAACCTGAGGTGCAAATTCGCGGTGATGGGGAATCTGACTTTGAAGCCGTCGGCCGCGTGATGTATGCGGTTCAACGTGCCGGCATTGTCAAAGTGGGTTTCATCACCGAGCCAAAGGAATAACACCATGGGAATGAACATTGGCAGCTCCTCGAGCTCCGAACCCGAAGTGATGATGGACATCAACACCACGCCGCTGATTGACGTGATGTTGGTGCTGTTGATCATGTTGATCATCACCATCCCGGCTCAACTGCACTCCATTAACCTGGACATGCCCGTGAGCAAACCACCGACCAAAAAGATTGACCCCGTGGTCATCAACATCGATGTCGATTCGCAAAGCGTGATTCATTGGAACGGCGCCGTCGTGAATGGCCGCGCTGACCTGGAAGCGCGCCTGACCGATGCCGCCCGCTACCAGCCCCAGCCTGAGTTGCACATCCACTCCGATGCCAAAGGCAAATACAAACAAGTGGCGATGGTCATGGCCACCGCTCAACGCTTGGGCTTGAACAAGCTGGGCATTGTGGGCTCTGAACAATTTGTGAATTAAGGTTCTCCGTTGGTAAGACTTGCCCCGCACTCCTCTCCGGAGGCGGGGCTTTTTTAAAAAACCGAGCGCCAATTTAAGAAACACTTCGAGACCCTTTTCGAGACAACTTAATGCGTGCTAACCCCCTTTCCGCCCGTCAGTGGCTGGCCTCCACTTCCTTGCTCAGCCTGTTGGCGGGCGCTGGCCTTGCGCCGCTCATAGCCACTTTGGCTTGTTTGCCCTCTGTGGCCCATGCGGCCGACGCGCCTGCGGCCGAAGCCCCCAAAATGACCGTGGATGTGATTCCCGTCATCAAGAAAGCGCAAGAGGCCTTGCAAGCCAAACGTTACGACGACGCTTTGACGGCCTTGTCGGTGCTGCGGGGCAAAGCCGATCTGAACATCACCGAACGAGACGCCTTGGAGCGCTTGCTGGTCAGTTCGTGGATGGCGCAAAAAATGTATGTGGAAGCCATTCCCTCCATCGAGTGGCTGGTGGCTTCAACCACCGTGACCGACAAAGACCGTTTGCCCTTGATGGACAACTTGGTCTCGATCAGCCTCAACACCAAAGACTTCGCCCGGGCCACTCGCTGGGCTCGGGAATGCCTGAAGGCAGGTTGCAGCAACCCCAAAATGGCCATCATTCTGGTTCAGTCTTTGCAGATGCAAGGCCTCCACAAAGAAGCCATTGAAGAGGTGCAGAAAAGCCTGACCGCAGCGCAAGCAGCGCCCGGAAAATCACGCCAAGTTTCTGAAGATGAATTGCGTGCCATGGCGGCCAGCCAAGCCAAACTGAAGGACATGGCCGGTTACTACCAAACCATGCAGGTGCTGGTGCGCGACTACCCCAGCAAAGACTACTGGATGGATTTATTGTCCCGCTTTTTGCAACAACCCGGTGTCAATCAGCGACTGGAGATTGAGGTCTACCGACTCATTCAAGAGACCGGCAATTTGCAAGAATCCAGCGACTACTTTACCTACGCACAATTGGCCCTCAAGGCGGGTTTCCCACTCGAATCGCGTGCCATTCTGACCCAAGGTCAAAGCAGCAAAGTCTTCCCAGGCGATGTGCCACCGGCTGACTTGAAGCAGTTGGAAAAAGAAGTCCAACGTGCAGCCGATGAAGACAACAAGATACTGGAAACGTTGAGTAAATCGGCCCAAACCGCCTCGCAATGGGTGGATTTGGGCAACGTGTTGTTCTCGACACAGCAATGGGCTGCCGCGGCCGACGCCTTCGACAAGGGCTTGGCCTTGGGCGGGGTCAAACGAGAAAGCGACGTGCGTTTGCACCTGGGCATGGCGCGATTCAAAGCAGGTCAATTGGAACCCGCACGCCAAACGTTGAGCCAAACCGGGGCCGATACCCAAGGGGTTGCGAACCTGTGGCTGATGCGGGCCAACGCCAAACGCTGAAGCCTGAAGAACCCTCTGAGTTGACTTTCATGGATACCGACAAACGCCGAGTTCAAATGACCGACATCGCTCGGTTGGCGGGCGTCTCGACGTCGACGGTGTCGCGCGCCTTGAATGACAGCGAGTTGATCAATCCAGAAACACGTCAACGCATTCAAGAGTTGGCGCGCTCACTGAACTACACCATCAACCTCAGCGCCAAAAATTTGCGCTTGGGCGACAACCGCACCATTGGGGTGGTCATTCCTTACGTCAAAGGATCGCGCCAGCACGTCTCTGACCCGTTCTTTCTGGGCATGCTCGGCACCTTGGCCGATGCCTTGACCGATCGCGGTCTCGACATGTTGTTGTCTCGAGTCGATTCCGAGCACCTGAACGATTTAGCCGAGCTCTATGACACCGGCCGCGCCAGTGGCATTGTGGTGATTGGCCAATGGGGCCACCATGACCAGTTGAACGAGTTGGCCATGCGCAAAGTGCCCTTTGTGGTGTGGGGCGCCCAACTGCCCCGACAACTTTATTGCAGCGTCGGTTCGGATAATTTTTCAGGCGGCCGCTTGGCCACAGAGCACTTGCTTGATTTGGGCCGCCGACACATCGCCTTTTTGGGCGACATTGCCTTTCCTGAAACCGAGCAACGGTATCAAGGCTATTTGGCCGCGCACCAAGCCCGAGGCCTGAAAGCCGACCCGCAACTGCTGGTGCGCACCTCGTTTGAAACCGAAGAGGTTCAAACCGAGTTGGGCCGCTTGCTGAAAACCAAGCACCCCCTGGACGGCCTTTTCGCTGCATCCGACTTGATCGCCATGAATGCCATGGGCTTCTTGTCCAGCAATGGCCTGGAAGTGCCCAAACAAGTGAGCGTCGTGGGCTACGACGACATTGAAGCCGCCTCGCACTGCCATCCGCCCTTGACCACGGTACGCCAATCGATTGAGTTGGCCGGGCCCGAAATGATCGATTGCTTGCTGCAAATTCGGCAAGGTCAAAAGGCAGAGCCCCGTGTCTTGGCCACCACTTTGCAACTGCGCAAATCAACCTGCCCTTTATGAGTTCCCTGTCTACCGTTCAAATCGCCATGGCTGGCGAGGCTTTGATTGATTTGATTTCACGGCCCGATGGCGCCTTTGAACCCTGTCTGGGGGGGGCCGTCTACAACCTCAGCCGCGCGCTGAGCTTACAAGGCTTGAGCACCCTGTATCTGAACCCGTTTTCGCAAGACCGATTCGGACGTGCCCTGCGCCAACAAATGGTCGATGAGGGTGTGCAACTGAGTCAAGCAGAGCCGGTGACTGCGCCGACTTCCTTGGCCGTGGTGGCCCTTGACCCCAACGGCCACCCGGACTACGCCTTCTACCGACAAGGTGTGGCCGACCGTCAGGTCAGCGCCACCCAACTCATCGCGGCTTGTGCGCCCACTCAGACGCCCGTTTTGCAGTGGGTGGGCACCGGCGGTTTGGCGCTGGATCCGCAAGATGCCGGCGTCTATTTGCCATGGTTAAAGGCCCAACGCGAGGCCGGTCGATGGGTCGCAGTCGACGCCAATTTGCGGCCCTCGGTCATGCCCGATGTGGCGGCCTACAGGGCCCACATCATGACGCTGCTGGCCCAAGCCCATTTGGTCAAAGTCAGCGATGAAGATTTGCAACATTTGCAAGTTCCTGGCGACGATGCGTTGGCCCAAGCGCGCCATTTATTGACCCAAATTCCAGCGCAGTGCTTGGCTTTGACTTTGGGTGCGGGCGGGGCTTACCTGCTGAGCCGAACGGGTCAAACTTGGTTTGCACAAGAACAAAAGCCCTTGTCCGTGGTCGATACCGTGGGCGCGGGTGACAGCTTCTTGGCGGGACTCTTGGCGGCAATGACGAGCGCCTTAGACCCATTGTCGGCATCAACCCCTTCGATCACGTTGAGCCCTGCCACGGGCGATCAAGTCTTGCGCCACGCCCTTGCCAGCGCCAGCTTGTGCGTGCAAGAGCGGGGTTGTGTGCCCCCCAGCTTTGCCGCCAGCCAGGCTTGGGCGGCGCAACACCCCGCCTTGACCCGTTTCCAAGACGCGGGGTCAAAATGACCGCCCTGGGCTGGAAACCCGGCCCCCACTCGGGTAAGTCCTAGGTCTTTTTCTTTTAGCAAAGACCGCTTGTCACGGCCTTGACAAGTCACAATAGTACGGTCGTGCTAAATTAGCAATCCCATCGTTTGGAGACACCATGGACTTGGCTTTTACGCCTGAAGAACAGGCATTCCGCATTGAAATTCGTGATTGGGTCAAAGCCAATTTGCCCCAAGACATTGCCCACAAAGTGCACAACGCCCTCGAACTCACGCGTGAGGACATGCAACGTTGGGCCAAAATTCTGGGCAAAAAAGGCTGGCTCGGCCACGCTTGGCCCAAGCAATTTGGCGGCCCCGGCTGGACTGCCGTTGAGCGCCATTTGTTTGAAGAAGAGTGCGCCTTGGCCGGTGCTCCCCGCGTGGTGCCTTTCGGCCCCGTGATGGTGGCCCCGGTCATCATGGCCTTTGGCAACCGCGAGCAACAAGAACGCTTCTTGCCTGGCATTGCCAGTGGCGAAGTCTGGTGGAGCCAAGGCTACAGCGAACCTGGCTCGGGCTCTGATTTGGCTTCGGTCAAAACCAAGGCCGAGCGTCAAGGTGACCACTACATCGTCAACGGTCAAAAGACCTGGACCACTTTGGGCCAGTTCGGCGAATGGATTTTCTGCTTGGTGCGCACCAGCAACGAAGGCAAGCCCCAAACCGGCATCAGCTTTTTGTTGATCGACATGAAATCGCCCGGCGTCAGCGTGCGTCCCATCCGCTTGTTGGACGGCAGTGTGGAAGTCAACGAAGTTTGGTTTGACAACGTCAAGGTGCCCGCAGAAAACCTCATTGGCGAAGAAAACAAGGGCTGGACTTACGCCAAATTCTTGCTCGGTCACGAGCGCACCAACATCGCCGATGTGAACCGCGCCAAGCGGGAACTCGAACGCTTGAAGCGCATCGCCAAAGCCGAAGGCGTCTATGAAGACAGCCGTTTCCGCGACGAAATTGCCAAACTAGAAGTCGAGGTCGTGGCCCTTGAAATGATGGTGCTGCGGGTCTTGTCTGCCGAAACCAAGGGCAAGAGCTCTTTGGACATCGCTGGCTTGTTGAAGATTCGAGGCAGCGAAATCCAGCAGCGGTATTCCGAGCTCATGATGCTGGCCGCTGGCCCTTTCAGCTTGCCGCTGATTCACGAAGCCATGCAAGCCGGATGGCAAGGCGATGCGGTCGGCGCTCTGCATTGCGCGCCTTTGGCCAGCACCTACTTCAACATGCGCAAGACCTCCATTTATGGCGGATCCAACGAAGTTCAACGCAACATCGTTTCGCAAACCGTGCTCGGCTGATCGCCGTCAGCTCACCAGAATTAGGAGAACTCAGATGGATTTCGACTTCAGCGAAGACCAAGAACAATTGCGCGACGCCACCCGCAAATGGGTGGAAAAGGGCTACACCTTTGACCGCCACCAAAGCATCGTCAAGGCGGGCGGGTTTTCTCGCGACGTTTACAACGAATTGGCCGAACTGGGCCTGACGGCTTTGTTTGTACCCGAAAGCGACGGTGGCATGGGCATGGGCCCGATTGAAGCCATGGTGGTGATGGAAGAGCTCGGTCGCGGCATGGTGCTCGAACCCCTGACCCAGGCCTTGATCGCCGGTGCCGTGATCGGTGGGTACGGCAGTGCCGATGCCAAAGCATGGTTGCCACGCATCGCGAGCGGTGAGGCCTTGGTGGTCTTGGCTTATCAAGAACGCGCCGCTCGTTACGCCCTCAAAACCACCCACACCACGGCCACAGAAACCAACGGCGCTTATCAAATCAGCGGCAGCAAGAGTTTGGTCCCCGTGGGCGATCAGGCCGATGCGTTTTTGGTGCCCGCACAATGCCAAGGCAAGACCGCCTTGTTCTTGGTGGAGCGCCAAGCCGCCGGGGTCACCACGCGTGGCTACGGCACCCAAAACGGCGGCCGTGCGGCTGAAGTGACGTTCCACAACAGCCCAGCGACCTTGGTCACCTTGGACGGCCAAACCGCCTTGGAACACGCCGTCGACATTGGCATTGCCGCGTCTTGCGCTGAAGCCGTGGGCCTGATGGACCCCGCCGTGACCATCACAGCGGATTACCTCAACACGCGCAAACAATTTGGCGTCACGTTGAACAATTTCCAAGCGCTGCGTCACCGCATTGCCGACATGAAGATGCAACTTGAATTGGCCCGCTCCATGAGCTATTACGCCAGCCTCAAGTTGAATTCCCCTGCGGCCGAGCGCTCTGCGGCCATGTCGCGCGCGAAATACCAATTGGGTCAATCGATGCGCTTTGTCGGCCAACAAGCCGTGCAATTGCACGGCGGCATTGGCGTGACCGATGAATACATCATCAGCCATTACTTCAAAGCCCTGACCCAACTCGAAATGAGCTTTGGCGACAGCCTGCACCACTTGGGTCAGGTATCCGATGCCATGCAAGAAACCGCCGGCGTGTTTGCCTAAGTTCTTTGCGCCGTATTAAACGACGTCTACCTCAGCAGGTAACACCTCGTTTCAAGGGCCCTTCGGGGCCCTTTTATCATTTGGGCAATGAACACCACCGAGATTTTCTTGATTGCCATGACGGTCATCTTGACCGTGCCTTATTTGGTCTGGCGCTTGGGGAAAACCGATTATTTTACCCCTTTGGTGGTGGTGCAAATCATCTCGGGCATTTTGTTGGGGCCGGGCGTACTGGGCGCTGGGTATCCGGCGGTGTATCAATTCGTTTTCTCGCCCACCGTCATGGCCTCTTTGAACGGCATCGCTTGGTGGGCCGTGATGTTGTTTGTGATGATTGCCGGGGTCGAGCTTGACTTCAAAGAACTCTGGGTCCATCGGCGTGAAACGGTGCTCACCTCGGGCTTGGCCTTGGGCGTCCCGCTGGCCTTTGGCTGCCTGGCCGCATGGGGCTACTTGGGCCTGTCGGACGCCAGCGGTTGGATGGGACCGCTGGCTCAACCTTGGCAATTCGTCGCGGGCGTCGGCATGGCCTGCGCGGTCACCGCCTTGCCAATTCTGATTTTGTTCATGGAAAAAATGGCCATCCTGCGCCAACCTTTGGGGCAGCGCATTTTGCGCTACGCCAGTCTGGACGACATTGCCATCTGGGGCGTGCTGGCTTTGATTTTGATGGACTGGCAACGTGTTGAAAGGCAGTTGGCTTTTTTGCTGGCCTACGGTTTTTTCGTTTGGGGTTTTCGTCGTCTGATGCCCAGACTGCCGCCGGCCGACCGTGGGTATGTGGCTTTGATTTGGTTGGCCGCGGTGGCTTTGGGGGGCGGATTGGTCGGGCTTGCATTTCATGGTGGGCGCCTTCTTGGCGGGTGCGGCCATGGACGCTGATTGGTTCAACCAAGAACACATGGACCTCTTGCGTCACCATATTTTGATGGTCTTGATGCCGGTGTTCTTTTTGTCCACAGGCCTCAAAACCCAATGGACCTTGGGCGGCGGTGCGGTGTTTGTTTTTGCCGGCGTCCTTTTGTTGGCCTCGGTCAGTGGAAAACTTTTGGGGGTTCACATCGCCGGCAAGTGGCTGAATTGGCAGCCCGGTGAGGCCAGCTTGATGGGCTGGTTGTTGCAAACCAAGGCCTTGATCATGATCATTTTTGCCAACGTGCTGCTGGACAAGCAAATCATCACCCACGACACCTTCACCGCCTTGTTGCTGATGGCCATCGCCAGCACCATGCTGACCGTGCCCGTTGTGACCCCCCGATTGAAGCGCTTGCAGCACCTGATCTCACCATCGCGTTAACCGTTAACGACTGACTAAGGACTGACTAAGGACTGACCAGGCCCTTTGTTCAGCTCTGGGTTCGGCATCAGGGTTTACGCTATTGCAAACGATTGCATCGGGAGATAACATCTTCCTTTATGAACTCGGCTTTGCAACCTCAATCCCCTCCGCGTCTGTCTTTGGGCCAGATTTTGCAAATGAATGTTGGCTTTTTAGGCCTGCAGTTCAGCTTTGGTCTGCAACAAAGCAGCATGAGCCCCATTTACAGCTACCTCGGCGCTGACGAAGCTTCTTTGCCCCTGCTGTTCCTGGCTGGCCCCATGACGGGCCTCTTGGTGCAACCGATTGTTGGCGCCATGAGCGACAAAACGACCTCTCGTTTTGGCCGCCGCACGCCTTACTTTTTGGTGGGCGCTGTTTTGTGCTCTTTGGCCCTTTTCGCCATGCCTTACAGCACCTCCCTGTGGATGGCCGCCAGCTTGCTGTGGATTCTGGACGCCGCCAACAACATCACCATGGAGCCCTACCGTGCCTATGTGGGTGACCGCCTGCCCAAAGAACAGCACCCCACGGGCTACATCATGCAAAGCGCTTTCACGGGGCTGGCACAAACGCTGTCTTATTTAACGCCGTCGATTTTGGTGTGGCTGGGCATGAACAAGGATGCGCTGGCCAGCAACCACATCCCCGAAATCACCTTAGTGACCTTCGCGATTGGGGCTGTGGTGTCGATCACCACCATTGTTTGGTCCATCTGGCGCGTGCCCGAACTGCCGCTGACACCACAACAACTCAGCGACATGCAAACCAAAAAAGGCGGGGCCTTGTCGACCTTGAAAGAAATTGGCCAGGCGATCAAAGAGATGCCGTTGGCCATGCGTCAAATGGCTTGGATGAAGCTCTTTCAGTGGTACGCCATGGGTTGCTACTGGCAGTATGTGTTGTACTCACTGTCTCGCTCATTGTTTCATACGTCCGACGCCAGCACCCAGGGCTTTCGTGACGCCGTGCTGGTCAATGGCCAGGTAGGCGCTTTTTACAACTTGGTGGCTTTTGTGGCCGCCTTGGTCATGGTGCCTTTCACACGAAAACTCGGCGCCGGACGCGTTCACGCGTTTTGTTTGACCGTGTCCGGTTTGGGCATGATGGCCATTCCCCAAATGAGTTCTGAGGCTTGGTTATTCTTGCCCGCCATTGGCGTGGGCATGGGCTGGGCCAGCATCATGGGCAACCCCTATGTGATGTTGGCCAGCAGCGTGCCGCCCGAACGCACAGGTGTTTACATGGGCATCTTCAACATGATGATCGTGATTCCCTTGCTTTTGGTGGCCGCCACCTTGCCTTTGGTTTATGAAACGTGGCTGCAAGGCGACCCCCGCAACGTCATGGTGCTGGCCGGTGTGTTGATGCTGTTCGGTGCTTTGGCGACGTTGCGCGTCCAAGTGCCCAAGGCCGACGCCTCGACCTCCCTTTGAATCATTTCACACCCCCTTCTTTGACAGCTGTTTAGTTTAGAAAAATGAAAAACCAGGTCCAACTGATCACCTATGTCGACCGATTTGGCGGTCAATCTCTGAGCGAACTGCGCGACCTCCTGACAGGCCCTTTGAAAGGCGTCTTTGGCGGAGTCCATTTGCTGCCTTTCTTTCACAAAATTGACGGCGCCGATGCGGGCTTTGACCCCATTGACCACACCCAAGTCGATGCCCGATTGGGCAACTGGCAAAGCATTCGCGAGTTGTCGCAAAACGTCGACGTGATGGCCGACGTCATCGTCAACCACATGTCCAGCGAATCGCCTCAGTTCCAAGACTTCTCGGCCAAGGGGAAAGATTCAGAATTCAATGGCCTGTTCCTGACCATGGACGCGGTTTTCCCCAACGGCGCCACAGAGAAAGACTTGCTCAGCGTCTACCGCCCTCGTCCCGGCATGCCCTTCACCATGACCACCTTGGCCAATGGCGAGCGCCGCTTGCTCTGGACCACCTTCACCTCGCAGCAAATCGACATCGACGTGCACCACCCCGCCGGCCAAGCCTATTTGGATTCGATCTTGCAGCGTCTTTCGGACAGCGGCGTGACGATGGTGCGTTTGGACGCGGTGGGCTACGCCATCAAACAGGCCGGCAAGAACTGCTTCATGATGCCCGAGACCTTTGAATTCATCCGCGAATTTGCAGCCAAAGGCCGCCGTCTGGGCCTGGAAGTGCTGGTGGAAATACACGCCTACTACAAGCGCCAGATCGAAATCGCCCAACAGGTTGATTGGGTCTATGACTTTGCCTTACCCCCCCTGGTCTTGCACGCCCTGGAGTTTGGTCGCAGCGGCCCCCTCTTGTCCTGGCTGGCGCAACGACCCAACAATGCGGTGACCGTGCTCGACACGCACGACGGCATTGGCATCATCGACATCGGCGCCGACGCCAGCGACCGGGCCAATCACCCAGGCTTGGTCCCGCCTGACGAGCTGGACGAGTTGGTCGAGCGCATGCACCGCAACTCGCAGGGCCAAAGCCGCAAAGCCACGGGTGCAGCGGCGTCCAACCTCGACTTGTACCAAGTCAACTGCACCTTCTTTGCCGCCCTGGGGCGCCACGAAAACGCCTATCTGGCCGCGCGCGCCATCCAGTTTTTTGTGCCCGGCATTCCCCAGGTTTATTACGTCGGTTTGTTGGCCGGCGAGAACGACATGGCCTTGCTGGATCGCACCCAGGTCGGCCGCGACATCAACCGCCACTACTACAGCCGCGAAGAGGTTTTGCAGGACCTTGAAAAACCCGTGGTGGCCCGTTTGATCGAATTGATTCGTCACCGCAACCAGCACCCGGCTTTCAACGGCGAATTCAGCAGCTACAGCCATGCCCCGCACGAGCTCACGCTGAGTTGGACCCAAGGTCACTCGTTCAGCCGTTTAGAAGTGGACTTGGCAGAGAAAACCGCTTGCATTACCTTCAGCAGCGCAGAGGGAGAAGAAACGCTGTCGCTGGACTAGACCAAGAGTCGCGAAGACTTGGGCACGTGCGCCATCAAAAACTCCATTTGATCCGACAAGATTCTGCGGTTGCGCAAAATGAAGTCTTCCCATAGGCTGGGCACGTAGGGCGCAAACAAGAGCGGCATGTTGGCCTGCTCGGGCGTTCGGTGGCTTTTGCGGTGGTTACAAGCGCGGCAGGCGGTCACCACGCTCATCCAGGTGTCAACGCCTTGCTGTGCGAAGGGAACGATGTGCTCGCGGGTCAAATCGTGCTCATGAAAGTGGTCGCCGCAATAAGCGCAAACATTGCGGTCCCGTATGAACAACTTGGCGTTGGTCAGGCCGGGTTTGAGCATGAAGGGATTGATTTTTGGAACGCCTTTGGTGCCGATGATGCTGTTCACCGAAATGCGTGACTGCTCGCCCGTTATGGCGTTGTGTCCGCCCCGAAAAACGGCGATTTCCTCACCAGATTCCCAGCGCACCTCGCCCGCGGCGTAGTGAATCACCGCCTGCTCCAAAGTGATCCACGATTGGGGCAGCCCTTGGGCTGACAACTTCAAGACTTTCAAACCATGCCTCCTTAAAAGGGAACCAGCAATCAAATCCGTAAGATCGTCTCAATATACGCTGTTTTTGTGACAAGCCGTTCCAGCATTCGCTTCAAGCACAATAGAGCCCCATGAAAATCTTCCGTGGTTACCACGAGCCCAGTTTGGCGCCCGCCAGTGCCGTCACCATTGGCAACTTTGACGGTGTCCACCGCGGTCACCAAGCCATGCTGGCTTTGCTGAAAAATGAGGCCAATCACCGGGGCCTGCCGACCTCCGTCTTGACCTTTGAGCCGCATCCGCGCGACTACTTCGCGGGCTTGGCGGGTCGAGCCGAGTTGGCGCCGGCGCGCATTGGCACCTTGCGCGACAAGTTGCAGGAATTAGAGCGCTGCGGCGTTGATCAAGCCGTGGTGCTGCCCTTTAGCGCGGCCATGGCCGCCTTGTCCCCGCAGGCTTTTATTGATCAGGTATTGCTGGCAGGCCTGCACACCCGTTATTTGTTGGTGGGCGATGACTTTCAATTTGGCGCCAAACGCGCCGGTGATTACGCCATGCTCGACGCCGCCGGACAAGCCCAAGGCTTTGACGTGGCCCGCATGAACAGCTACGAGGTTCACGGATTGCGGGTGTCCAGCTCCGCCGTTCGTGAAGCGCTGAGCCGAGGTGACATGGGCGAGGCGTCGCGCTTGCTGGGCCGACCCTACAGCATCAGCGGTCACGTGGTGCACGGCCGCAAATTGGGGCGCGAGCTCGGATTCAAAACACTCAACCTGCGTTTTGACCATTGGAAACCTGCGGCCAGCGGCATTTTTGTGGTGCGCGTTTTTGGCCTCACCGGCGCCCTGAACGACCCCCAAGCCTTCTTGCCTGGCGTCGCGAACTTGGGCGTGCGTCCCTCGCTCGACCCCAACGACGTCAACGGGGGTCGGGTGCTGCTCGAAACCCATTGCCTGGACTGGCCGGCATCGCTGGGGCTGGAAGGGGGCTACGGTAAAATCATCCGTGTAGAGCTGGTGCATAAATT
This sequence comes from uncultured Curvibacter sp., assembly GCA_903828535.1. Classification (GTDB taxonomy): domain Bacteria; phylum Pseudomonadota; class Gammaproteobacteria; order Burkholderiales; family Burkholderiaceae_C; genus Curvibacter. The sequence continues at coordinate 156,998 of CAIKMN010000036.1, read as the reverse complement.
GCACGACGAGCTGAAATACGACGGACTGGACGCCCTCAAAGCAGGCATCGCTCAGGACTGCGTCAATGCCCGCACTTTTTTGGCAGCTCCCCCTAACGCGGAATAAGAATCCATGGCCGACCCCAAGCAAAGCGGAACCCCCGAGTCCGATTACCGCAGCACCCTGAACCTGCCCGACACCCCATTCCCGATGCGGGGCGACTTGCCCAAGCGCGAACCGGACTGGGTTCAATCGTGGGAAGAAAAAGGCCTCTACAAGCGCCTGCGTGATGCGCGTCGTGGCGCACCTAAATTCGTCTTGCACGACGGACCGCCGTATGCCAATGGCCAAATTCACATTGGCCACGCCGCCAACAAAATTTTGAAGGACATGATCGTCAAGGCACGCCAGTTAAAGGGCATGGACGCGGTCTATGTGCCGGGCTGGGATTGTCACGGTTTGCCGATTGAAAACGCCATTGAAAAGCGCGACGGTCGACACCTGCCGCGTGACGTGGTGCAAGCCAAGAGCCGCGCTTTTGCGACCGAACAAATTGCCGGACAAATGGCCGACTTCAAGCGTTTGGGTGTGCTGGGTGAATGGGACCGTCCCTACAAAACCATGGACTTCCAAAACGAAGCCAATGAAATTCGCGCCTTGAAACGCATCATGGAACGCGGCTTTGTTTATCGAGGCCTGAAACCCGTTTATTGGTGCTTTGACTGCGGCAGTTCGCTGGCCGAATTTGAAATTGAATACGCCGACAAAAAGAGCCAGACTCTGGACGTCGCGTTTGAATGCGCCCAGCCTGAAAAGCTCGCCGAAGCGTTTGGCCTGCCTACCCTGACGCAGCCCGCCTTTGCCGTTATTTGGACCACCACCGCTTGGACCCTTCCCGCCAACCAAGCCCTTAATTTGAACCCTGAGTTGGTATACGCCTTGGTCAAAACCGACAAGGGCTTGCTGGTGCTGGCGGCCTCCTTGGTCGAAAAGTGCTTGGAGCGCTTTGGCTTGAGCGGCGAGGTGCTGGCCACCACCCTGGGTCAACGTTTGGGGGGCATTGAATTCAAGCACCCGTTGTATGACGTGGCGGTGGAAGACAACCCCTATAGCTACAAACGTCTATCGCCTGTTTTCCTGGCCGATTACGCCACCGACGACGACGGCACCGGCATCGTGCACTCGTCGCCTGCTTACGGCGTGGACGACTTCAACAGCTGCATGGCCCACGGCATGGCCTATGACGACATCCTGAACCCGGTGCAAGGCAACGGGAGTTATGTCGACGAGCTGCCGCTGTTTGGCGGGCAACACATTTGGAAAGCCGTGCCCAATGTGTTGGCTGCCTTAAAAGACGCCAACAGTTTGTTGGCCACGCAAGAAATTACCCACAGCTACCCGCACTGCTGGCGTCACAAAACGCCGGTCATTTACCGTGCGGCAGCACAGTGGTTTGTGCGCATGGACGAGGGTGAAGGCGTTTTCACCCAAGACAAAGCAGCCAAGACCTTGCGTCAACTGGCCTTGGATGCGATTGAGCAAACCAGCTTCTACCCAGAGAACGGCAAAGCCCGTTTGCGCGACATGATCGCCGGTCGCCCCGACTGGTGCATCAGCCGTCAACGCAACTGGGGGGTGCCACTGCCCTTTTTCATTCACAAAGAGAGCGGCGAGTTGCACCCCAACACCTTGGCCATCATGGACCAAGCGGCGGCCTTGGTGGAACAAGGTGGCATCGAAGCTTGGAGCACCGCGACCCCCGAATCGCTGATTGGCGCGGACGCCCCGGACTACCTCAAGAGCCAGGATATTTTGGACGTTTGGTTCGACTCCGGCACCACCCATTTCCACGTGCTGCGCAACAGCCATTTGGACAGCTCGGGCTTTCCCGCTGACTTGTACTTGGAGGGCCATGACCAGCACCGCGGTTGGTTCCACAGCTCGCTCCTGACTGCCTGCGCAATGGACGACCACGCGCCTTACAAAGGCCTGCTGACGCATGGATTCACCGTTGACGGCCAAGGCCGCAAGATGAGCAAAAGCCTGGGCAACACCGTCGCGCCGCAAACCATCAGCGAAAAAATGGGGGCCGAAATCATTCGCCTCTGGTGCGCCTCAACCGACTATTCGGGCGACCTCGGCATTGACGACAAAATTTTGGCCCGCGTGGTCGATGGGTACCGCCGCATCCGCAACACGCTGCGCTTCTTGCTCGCCAATGTGAGCGACTTCGACCCGGCAGAAGACCGCGTCTCACCCGACCAGATGCTGAGCATCGACCGCTTTGCTTTGGCGCGGGCTGCGCAGTTGCAAGACACCATTTTGGGCCACTTCGAGAAATACGAATTTCACCCGGTGGTCAGCAAATTACAGGTGTATTGCTCGGAAGATTTGGGTGCTTTTTACTTGGACGTTTTGAAAGACCGGCTCTACACCACCGCCCCGAAAAGCCTGGCCCGCCGAAGCGCACAAACCGCTTTGTGGGAAATCACCCACGCCATGCTGCGCTGGATGGCGCCCTTCCTGAGCTTCACCGCAGAAGAGGCCTGGGCGATTTTCGGAAAACCCCAATCCGGCAGTGAAAGCATCTTTTTAGAAACCTATTGGGACTTCAAGGCTTTCAGCGACAGCGCCAGCCAAGCCGATTTGTTGCGCCAATGGGAGCTGATTCGCAGCGCCCGTGAAGTGGTGAACAAAGACATTGAAGCCGTGCGAAGCGCCGGCCAATTGGGCTCTTCTTTACAAGCCAAGGTGCAACTGGACGTGCCCGAGGGCGACTTGTTGCAAGCCCTGCAAAGCTTGGGGCAAGATTTGAAGTTCGTGCTCATCACCTCAGAGGCAACGCTGCAATCAACGCCCGGCCAAACGCTTGAAGGTGACGCGCTGCTCCAAGCCAGCGTGAGCCCGAGCACCGACCCCAAATGCGAGCGCTGCTGGCATTACGACGCCAGCGTGGGCCACAACGCCGAACACCCCGGGCTGTGCGCTCGCTGCGAAAGCAACTTGTACGGCGCGGGCGAAACCCGTTTGATGGCTTAAACCGGCAAGCCAAAGCAATAGACATAGCCATAGCCATAGCCACAGCCACAGCATTTACCCTTTCTGACGCCGCCTCCACAACTCATGGCCAAACGCCCCGCCCCATCCAGATCGTTCAGCAAATTAAGCCGCCCTAAGCCCTACCTGGGCTTGTGGCTGGGTTGGGCGCTGGTTGTTGTTTTGCTCGATCAGTTCACCAAAATTTTGGTCACGGGCTATTACCAGCTCGGTCAGAGTGTCGTGGTCACGTCGTTTTTTAACGTGGTGCGGGCGCACAACCCGGGCGCGGCTTTCTCGTTCTTGGCCGACGCCTCTGGTTGGCAGCGCTGGTTTTTCACAGGCTTGGCGACCACGGCGGCGTTGTTCATTGTTTGGCAGTTGGCCAAGCACAGCAGCCAACGCTTGTTTGCATTTGCTTTGGCCTGTGTGTTGGGTGGCGCCCTGGGCAACCTGATTGACCGGCTCTGGCTGGGCTATGTGGTTGACTTTTTGCAGTTCCACTGGTCTTGGCTGGAACCCATTTTTTCGGGTGGCTACTTTCCCGCGTTCAACGTGGCTGACAGCGCCATCACGCTGGGGGCACTCTGTCTGATCTTGGATGAGTTGCTGCGGGTCAAGAAAAGCGCTTGAAGACCCGCGGAGCGGGCGGCAAGTGTTGCAAGCCCTTCCAACCCTTACCAACAATCACAGCTGAGGACGCCCTAAAAGGGCGATCGAGTCCTAAGATGATTCGATGAACAAAATCAAACGCCTCACCCTTTTGACACTCGCTCTCAGCCCTTGGCTTCTGAGCGCCTGCTCCAGCACCCAGCTGGTGAACCACTGGAGCGATGCTCGCTTCACTTCCCAACCGCTGCACCATGTGGTGGTTTATTCCAAAAACAAAGACCCTGGCATTGCCCGCTCGGTGGAAATGGATGTCACCAAGCGACTCAGCGAGGTCACGCACGCCACGCCGGCCTATGAAATTTTTGGCGACAAAGACTTGGCCACCGTGTCCAAAGCAGAGATCAAAACGGTCTTGCTCAAACACAACATCGACGGTTTTGTGGTGACCGAGGTCAGTGACATCACCTACACCGAAAAACACGTGCCTGCTGAATACTCGCGTGGCTTTTGGTCCGACGGTTGGGGCGGCTATTACGTGGGCAATACCATGGTCAGTCCTGGCTACAACTACGTGAGCACCAACCTCTATGCACAAGGGGCGCTCTATGCGGTGGCCGATGGTCAGTTGGTTTGGTCAGCCCAGACCAAGTCCACCGACCCCGGCAATTTAGGCGACATGCGTCAAGACATCCTGAAGCTCTTCACCGACAACTTGATGAAGGCCAAGGTTCTGGCCAAATAAGCCCCAAAACAAGCCCTGGCTCGATTGCTTTGGTCTCAGAGCGTCAGAATCGTGCAGCCAGTGGTTTTTCGGGCTTCCAAATCGCGGTGGGCTTGGGCCACTTGCTCTAAGGGGTAGCGCTGCTCAATGTGAATTTTGACCTGGCCGCTCCGCACCACCGAGAACAAATCGTCGGCCATGGCCTGCGCACTTTCGCGGGTCGCGATGTGGGTGAACAAAGTTTGACGGGTCAAATACAAAGAACCTTTGGGGCCCAAGGCGCCGGGCGCAACGGGGGCGACCGGGCCTGAAGCATTGCCAAAGCTGGCCATCAAGCCAAAGGGGCGCAGGCAGTTCAACGACTTGTCAAAAGTGTCCTTGCCGACCGAGTCATAAACCACCTTGACGCCTTTGCCGCCGGTTATTTCTTTGACACGCGCCTCAAAGTCTTCGGTGTTGTAGTTGATGGCGTGGGCCGCGCCGTTTTGCAAGGCCAGTTGGCATTTGGCGTCCGAGCCCGCCGTGCCGATCAGCTGGTAGCCCAAGGCCTTGGCCCATTGGCAGGCAATCAAGCCAACACCACCTGCCGCCGCATGGAACAAGATGTGATCGCCGGCCTGCAAACCTTCAACAGGAAGGGTCTTTTTCAGTAAATACTGAGCGGTGAGGCCCTTGAGCATCATGGCCGCGCCGGTTTCAAAAGAAATGTCATCAGGCAACTGGCAAACGACCTTGGCGGGCATGACACGCACCTCACAGTAAGCGCCCGGCGGGTTGCTGGCATAGGCAGCGCGGTCGCCCACTTTCAAATGGGTCACGCCCTCGCCAACCGCTTCCACGATCCCTGCGCCTTCCATGCCCAACATCAAGGGCATGGCAAAGGGGTACAAACCGGTGCGTTGGTAAACATCGATGTAATTCAAACCACAAGCATGGTGACGAATTCGAATCTCACCGGGTCCGGGCTCGCCCACCTGGACATCCACCAGCTTCATTTGTTCGGGGCCACCGACTTGGTCAATTTGAATGGCACGGCTCATGGGAAAAATCTCCTAAGTTGAAATCCAATGGGTGCCATGTTGCCATGAATTCCAAAAACCAGCTGTCAAATGAGTTAAGCCTTATTGGCGGTCTGGGAAAAAACATAAATCCCCACCATCACTAAGACCGTCCCGAGAGCAACGGGCCAGGTGAAGGGCTCGTCCAACAGCAAAATGCCCATGGCGATGGTCGACACAGGGCCCACCATGCCCGATTGGGCACTGGCGGCAGCGCCAATGCGCTCGATCGCCAACATCACCAGCACCACCGGGACCACGGTGCACAAAGTGCCGTTCAGGAGTGAGAGCCAAACGACCTCTGGCGCCACCGACAAGGCGCTGAGGGGTTTAAACAAAAAGAATTGCCCAATGCACAAAATGCAAGCAAAGCTGCTGGCCCACCCCACCAGACGAAGGGAGCCCAAGCGCTTCACCCACTCACCGCTGTAGACCAAATAAGTGGCATAAGAAAATGCACTGGCCAGCACCAAGCCCGCCCCTGTTACCGTATTGGCTGACTGGGTGGCATCGCCTTGGGCTGACGCCCATTGCAACTCATGGCCAAAAACCACCACCACGCCCGCGTAGCTGATGGCCATGCCCAGCGTCTGCTGCCAACGAACCCGTTTGCCAAATAAAAGCCAGCCCAAGAGCAAAACCAAGGTAGGGTTCAGATACAACAACAACCGCTCAAAGCTCGCGCTGACATAGCCCAAGCCCAAAAAATCCAGATAACTGGCCAAGTAATAACCCGTGAAGCCCAACCCGGCAATGGCCCCTAAATCACGTCGCGACAACGGCGCTTGGCCTCGGCCCGACCACCAGATCAGTAGCAAGAACCAGGGCAATGCGAACAACATGCGCAACATGATCAGCGTCATGGCATCCACACCATATCGGTAAGCCAGTTTGATGATGATGGCCTTGCCACTGAACGCCACCGCACCCAGCACGGCCATGATCAGGCCGACGCGGCGTTTTGAAGCGGCCGCAGTCAGGTCACTCAAAGCTGTAAACCACCGACAACATGCCGTCGTCCAACACCCGACGGGGCACCAGCAGGCTGTGTCCCATGGCGGCATCGGCCCACTTGCGCCGCCACTCCATGAGCAACGACCAGGGCGAGGGCGAGGGAGATTGTGGGCCCCATCCCAAAGCCGTTAAAGGCACAGAGAAAGGCATTTGCACCGCCAAGGCCAACACCGGTGTGGTGGAAGCACCGGCAGAGTAAGCACGCCAAGGGCTGTGCAAAGCCTCTGAAGCCGAAACACCCACCAAGTGGTTCACATACCTTGCGCTGCGCCACTGAGCGCCAAGTTGTGGGTAAAAACCAAGGCCATGCCAATCAAATTCGGCGGCGTAGTTGAAGTCCAATAACTGCCCGCCCGACACCGAGTCATGAAAGGCATGGAAAAAGAACCCGCCCACCGGGGTTTCTTGGAAAGTGCCGAAGCCCAAGGGCAAGGGGTTGCGTCGGGGCCTTAGACCGGGAACGGTTTCGCCTTCAAAACTCAGCCGCCCCGCCCACTCCAAATGCCCCCAACCGATGGGCAAGGTCTTGACGCCGAAGGTGTCCACGCGGGCAAAGAAGACCTCGTTTTGCCCAAACAAATAAGGCAATACCGTGGATTTTTTGGCCGAACTTGAAGCAGAAACCCAGTTCGGCATGGCGTATTCGGCCAACCCCACATCGCCGTGCCAATGCGCCCAACCCCCATTCGGGGCGTTGACCGGTGGTGAGTCCTTCAGCGACTCATTTCCAGACGCCACTTGGGCTTGAACCTGTGTTGAGACCACGCCAATGAGCGCAGCACCGACGCACCCTGAAAACCACTTTTTGAACTTCATCACAAGCCCAAAGTCATTGGTTTGAACACCTTCAGCCACCGGCGAGCTGGCAGGGCATAGGTGCTTTCAATCCAATCGGCACGTGCTTCCAAAACCTCTCTTTTGGGCCGGGACGCCGTGCGTTGGGCCAGCACGACGGTGTTGCCTTCGCGGGTCGCTTTGAAAGACCACAGCGCGTTTTCACCAAAGGCTTGGGCCATTTTGGCAACACTTTTGTCAAAGCTCGAAGCCCGGCCAAACAGGTTGACCGTCATACAGGCGTCTTCGCTCAATAGGGCGCGGCAATTGGCATAAAAATCGGCGCTGTCGAGCACCGGGGCAGCCGCCTCATCGTCGTACAAATCAACTTGCAAGGCGTCAACCACACCGGCCCATTGCGGGGCTTTGATTTCTTCAGCCGCATCGGCCACGATGACGCGCAACTTGCTGTCGTCGGCGGGCAATTTAAACCAACCTCGGCAAGCATGGACCACCTGCGGATTGAGTTCAATCGCGGTGGTGGTGACGCGCAGTTTTTTGCGGCAAAACTTGGTCAGGCTGGCCGCACCAAGACCCAGTTGCATCGCATGAAAACGCTTGAGTTGCTCAGGCTGCACAAAGAGCAACCAAGCCATCATGCGTTGCACGTAATCGAGGTCGATTTCATAAGGCTGATCGAGTCGCATGGTGCCCTGAATCCAAGGCGTCCCCAAATGCAAGGCGCGCACATCGCCGTAGTCAGAAAAATTGACTTCCGGTAAGTCGAGGGGCGTTTCCCGCACTCGATTGGCACGGGCTGACTTTTCGGCTTTTGCAGATTTAGGAATGGCGGAGGTCATCGGTTCAAGGCAGACAATTTGGGAAACGCAGAGACCGCATTGTCGCGGGTCACTTGGGCCAATGCTTCCACGCTCAGGCCCCGCAATTCAGCCAAGTAGGTCGCTATGCGGGGCAACTCGGCGGGACTGTTACGGCCTTGTGGCCAGCCTGCGGCGCGGTCCTCGGCGCTGCGGTAAAGCCACTGCGGGGGGATGTCGGGGGCATCCGTTTCGAGCACCAAGGCGCTCAAGGGGAGTTCACGGGCCAATCGGCGAATTTGAGTGGCGCGTTCATAAGTCAAAGTGCCGCCAAAACCCAATTTGAACCCCATGTCGATAAAACGTTGGGCCTGCTGCAAACTGCCGTTAAAAGCATGGGCAATGCCCTGCCAAGGCGAGCGCCCGCCGATGGCGCGCAAGCCCGCCAACAACGCATCGGCACTGCGGCGCACATGCAAAATCACTGGCAACTGAAATTCACGCGCGATTTTTAATTGTTCCCGGTAAAACCAAGTTTGGCGTTCCCAATCGAGGCCAGACACGAAACCGTCTAAACCGATTTCTCCGACCGCCACCAGGCGCGGGTCACTTTGATGATCCCGCAAGGCTTGCGCCAAAGCGGGCACGTCGGCCTGGTCGGATTGCGGGGTGTAAAGGGGGTGAATGCCCAGCGCGTAAAAGTCACCATCAAAGTCACTCTGAAAGTCACTCTGAAAATCAGGGTTTGAAGCTTCGGCGGGCCCCGTGTGGGCCAGTTCCCTCACACGGCCCCAGTGGCTTCGAGCGACTGCCGGGATCACGCAATGGGCGACCCCCGCGTTTCGAGCGGCCGCACGCTGTTCCGCGCGATCGGCGTCAAACTCAACCGCGTCCCAATGGCAGTGGGTGTCAATCCAGGGCATGCGCAAACTCAGGCCATCACCAAATGGCCCGCCGACAAGTGCGCGCGTTGACCACAGCGTTGGGCCAGTTGTTCATCGTGCGTCACCAAGACCAGGGCCGTGGCTTGTTGCTGCGCCAAGCCCAACATCAAGTCAAAAACTTGAGTGGCCGTCGTGCGGTCTAGGTTGCCCGTGGGTTCATCGGCCAGCACGCAGGCGGGCTGGGTCACCAAGGCCCGGGCTATCGCGACCCGTTGTCGTTCGCCGCCCGATAACTCCGCCGGGCGATGCTGGAGGCGTTGCCCCAAGCCCACCGAATGAAGCATGTCGGCCGCGCGGGCGTTCGACTCAGCGACGGACAAGCGGCGAATTCGCAAAGGCATGGCGACGTTTTCCAAGGCGCTCAACTCCCCCAGCAGATGGTGGAATTGGTAGATAAAACCCAGATGCTGGTTGCGCCAACGTCCTTGCTCGACCAAATTGAGTTGTTGCCAATTTTGACCAGCCCACCACACTTGGCCTTCGCTGGGCGCCTCGAGGCCGCCCAACACATGCAACAAGGTGCTTTTGCCCGAGCCCGAAGCGCCGACAATGGCCAAGGTGTCACCGGCCTGCACCGACAAATCAAGGTCTTGCCAAACCTGCACGTCCAACGGGCCTTCTTGAAAACGCTTGCCCAAACCCTGGGCCTGTAAGACAGGGATGCAAGCTGGCGACAAGGGTTGGGACAACGCTTGAATCAGGGCTTCAGTCATAGCGCAACGCCTCCGCCGGGTTGACCCGACTGGCACGCCAGCTGGGGTAGAGCGTGGCCACAAAGGACAGCAGCAATGACAACAAAATCACTGGCACGATGTCGGCACTTTGTGGATCGCTGGGCATGGTGCTGATGAGGTAGATGTCTTTGGGCAAGAAGCTCGCGTGAAACAGGCTTTCCAAAGCTGGCACGATCGTGTCAATGTTGAAGGCCACCATCAACCCCAACACGGCGCCGCCCAAAGTGCCCAGCACACCGACCAGCGCGCCTTGCACCATGAAGATGCCCATGATGCTGGCGGGGCTGGCGCCCAAGGTTCGCAAAATCGCGATGTCGGCGTTTTTGTCGGTGACCGACATGACCAAGGTACTGACCAGATTGAACGCAGCCACCGCCACAATCAGGGTCAGGATGATGAACATCATGCGTTTTTCGAGTTGCACGGCCGAAAACCAATGCTTGTTTTGATGTGTCCAATCGCTGATAAGCAAGTCACCCGACAAGGTCGTTGCGAGCTGTTGGGCAACTTCACGAGCTTGGTGCAAGTCCTTGATCTTCAAACGCACGCCAGTCGGGCCAGACAGGCGGAAAATGCGTTCGGCGTCTTGCTCATGGACCATCACCAAGGTCGAGTCAAACTCATAGTGTCCCGAATCAAAAGTGCCGACCACTTCCATCTGTTTCAAGCGTGGCACGATGCCGGCCGGGGTGACTTGGCCACTGGGCGAAATCAGGGTCACGGGGTCGCCGATGCGCACGCCCAACTGGTGCGCCAACTCAGCGCCCAGCACCGCCCCAAAGCGGCCAGGCACCAAGCGCTGAAGCACGGCGGCGTCAAAGCCCAAATCGGTCACTTGCATTTCTTGGGTCGGATCAATGCCTCGCACCACCGCGCCGCGCAACATCTCGCCCCGCCCCAACAAAGCCTGCGTGGCTGAAAAAGGCGCTGCGCCCACCACGCTCTTGTTTTGACGGGCCTCTCTCAAGGTGCGCTCGGGGTCGGGCAAAGCGTCTTCACCGGGGGTAAAAATTTCAATGTGCGCCACCACGCTCAACATGCGGTCACGCACCTCTTTTTGAAAGCCGTTCATCACCGACAGCACGATGATCAACGCCGCCACTCCGAGGCCGATGCCCAGCATGGACACCCCCGAAATGAAGGAAATAAAACCATTGCGGCGCGTCGCGCGACCGGCTCGGGTGTAGCGCCAACCCAAGGCCCATTCATAAGGCCAACCATGAGGCCATTCGTCAGCCCATGCAAAGGGCCACTTAGAGTGGACCTGGCGGCTCAACTTGGAAAATATCGATGTCGGCATGTCCCGAGTTTAGTGGTCTTGGATGCCTTGACGGACAATAAGCCCATGTCTGAACTCATCATTGCCTTTGCCGCACCGCCCGATACAGCGACTCAGGCGGCGCTGGGAGCCGCATTGGGCCCATTGGCCACCAACCCCAACGACCCGCTGCCGCATTTTCGACAAGCCCTGAGCACAAGACAGGCCCAAGCGCTGCAAGCCGATGAAGAGGGCGAATTCAGCTTTTCCCTGCCCCATGAGATGGCGTGGGCCCGGGCATTCGGTGGGCCAGGGGCCTCCCTGGAGCCCCACCCAGAATGGCGCCCCGGTGGGCTGCCCTTGGCGGCTTGGGAAGCCCAACAAAGAGGACTTTTTGCTGCCTCCGACTCCGCATGGGCTTGGATGAGTCCTTGTCATTGGGCCGTGGGAACCCAGCAGGTGGTGCTACAAACCCCGGAGCAACTGCGCTTGAGCCCCCTCGAATCGCAACAGCTTTTAGAAGCGGTCAGGCCCCTCCTGTTAGAAGACGGGATTCGTTTGCACTTTGTCGACGCCAACCGCTGGCTGGCCGAAGGCGAGGTGTTTCGCCATGTGCGAACGGCCGCCATCGAGCGCGCCGCCGGCCGCGATGTGGCCCAGTGGCTCCCCGCAGGTCACCCTGGCAAGCCTTTGCGTCGGCTGCAAAGTGAGTTGCAAATGTTGCTTTACAGCGACCCCAAAACAGAAGCCTTGACGCACACGATGACCGAAGCACGCCGTGCCCAAGGCCTGCAGAGTGTGAACAGCTTTTGGTTCAGTGGGGCAGGGGCGCTGCCTGCAACCCTGCGTCAAAGCAGTCTGAGCGCTGAGGGGACCCCGTCTGACTCAAAGCTCAAGTCAGGGTCAGAAAATTCAGCAAGCCCGTTAAAGCCTTGTGTCTACCTGGGTCTGCGTGAAGCCGCCCTCAACAACGATTTGGACGCCTGGGCCCGCGCTTGGTTGGCCTTAGACGCTGCCCTTGGCAAAGGCCTGTTGCCAGCAAACGCTGCGCTGACCCTCTGCGGAGAACGAGCCTCCCAAACTTGGCGACCCCCATCAGAGTCAGGGGCCTCTGCCCTGCAACCCAGCCACAAGACCAGCGCTTCAACCCAGCTGGGGTTCTTTGGGAAACTGAAGCAAGTGGGTCATGCCTTAAATTCCTGGCGCCCTACAAGAGGATCAAGAGGATCAAGAGGATCAGGAGGATCAGGAGGATCAGGAAGATCAGGAGGCTTAGGTGCCTTGGGTGCTTTGGGTGGTTTGAGGGCTTTGTTTTCAAATGGCCACAAGACCGATGCCTTGGCCTGGTCCAACGTGACACAAGACCTATGAAAATCTTGGTTCGTGACGTCCCGCCCCGGTCCACTTGGGCGCTTGAGCAAGCGGGGCTGCACCCTTTGTTGGCGCGCCTGTATGCCGCCAGGGGCGTGCAATCTGCGGTTGAATTGGATGACGGCTTGGCCCATTTGTTGTCGCCCAACACCCTGCTCGGCGCCTCCGCGGCGGCGACTTTTTTGGCCTACGCGATCGCCCAGCAAGAACACATTTGCATCGTCGCCGACTACGACTGCGACGGCGCCACCGCGTGTGCTGTGGCGGTGCGCGGCCTGCGCCTGCTGGGCGCCAAAAACGTCAACTACTTGGTGCCCGACCGCGTGGTGGATGGCTATGGCTTAACGGCGGCCATTGCCAGCCGCGTGAAGGCCAGCGGAGCCGATGTGTTGGTGACGGTAGACAACGGCATTGCCAGCGTCGAAGGCGTGGCCCGGGCTCGCCAACTGGGGCTCAAAGTGCTGGTGACCGATCACCACTTGCCAGCGGCCACCTTGCCGGAGGCCGATGTCATCGTCAACCCCAATCAGCCGGGCTGCGAATTTGCCAGCAAGTCGATGGCAGGCGTGGGGGTGGTGTTTTATGTGCTCTTGGCCCTGCGCGCCGAGCTGCGTGCACGGGGCGTTTTTGCCAGTCGCGAACAAGAGCCCAAACTCGATGGCCTCTTGCCCTTGGTGGCCTTGGGCACGGTGGCCGATGTGGTGAAACTCGACGCCAACAACCGACGCTTGGTGGCACAAGGGCTCAAACGAATCCGGGCCGGCGCCCTGCCGCTGGGAGTCGCCGCGCTGTTTCAGGTGGCTGGCCGTGAAGCCCGCAAAGCGACCACATTTGACTTTGGCTTTGCCTTGGGGCCGCGCATCAACGCGGCCGGACGCTTATCCGACATGACCCTGGGCATTGAGTGCTTGCTCACCGACGACGCTTCTCGTGCCACCGAATGGGCCACGGCCTTGGACCGCATCAACCGCGAGCGGCGCGAGATTGAAGGCGGGATGCGCGACCAAGCCCTGGCTTTGGCCGACGGCCTATTGGACGCACAGGCCGAGCCCCCGGCGGCGCTGTGCGTGTTTCACCCCGACTTTCACGAAGGTGTGGTGGGCATCGTGGCCTCGCGTTTGAAAGAAAAATTTCACCGTCCCACCTTTGTTTTTGCAGCCAGCGCAGCGCCCGGAAAAGAACACGAACTCAAGGGTTCAGGTCGATCCATCCCGGGCTTTCATTTGCGCGACGCCCTTGACCTGTTGGCCAAACGCCACCCCGAAGTGCTGATCAAATTTGGCGGCCACGCCATGGCGGCGGGCTGCAGCGTGGCGCAAGCACACATCGGCCTCTTCGAGCAAGGCTTGGCTCAAATTGCACAGGAGTGGTTGGACAGCGCCACTTTGACGCGACAACTCGAAACCGATGGCTCACTGGCAGCAGAATACCGCCGCGTTGATTTGGTCGAAACCCTGAACCAAGCGGTTTGGGGTCAAGGCTTTGCAGCGCCCGTTTTCAGCGATGAGGTGGAGGTGTTGTCGCAACGCCTTATCGCTGAAAAGCATTTGAAGCTGCAACTCAAGCACCAAGGCCTTCCGATTGAGGCCATGTGGTTTGGCCACACCGACGCCTTGCCGCCCCGCCTCAGGTTGGCTTTTCGCTTGGACATCGACGAGTGGCAAGGCGCTCGCAAAGTGCGTTTCTTGGTCGAAGCGGCCCAAGCGATTTGAGGGGGATTCAGGCCCGTAAAATAGGCGGTTTCCCCAGAACGCCTGTCATGTCTGAACAAACCACGCCCGAAATCGCCCAAGACGACAACCAACTCATGGCCGAGCGCCGTGAAAAACTGAAAGCCTTGCGCGAAGCCCAGGCGCGTGGCGAAGGCGTGGCCTTCCCCAACGACTTCAAACCCAGCCACCACGCCGAGGGCCTGCACACCCACCACGGCTCAGCCACCGCAGAAGCGTTGGAAACGCAACACCATGGCGCTAAGGTGGCTGGCCGCATGATGCTCAAACGCGTCATGGGCAAGGCCAGCTTTGCAACCGTCCAAGACGAAAGTGGCCGCATTCAACTGTATGTGCAGCGAGAAACGATTGGTGAAGCGGCTTACAACGCTTTCAAACACTGGGACTTGGGCGACATCATCGGCGCTGAGGGCACGCTGTTCAAAACCAAAACCGGTGAGCTCTCCATCAAGGTCACGTCCCTGCGCTTGTTGACCAAGAGCCTGCGCCCTTTGCCCGACAAGTTCCATGGCATGGCCGATCAAGAACAAAAGTACCGCCAGCGCTATGTCGATTTGATCAGCGACGAAGCGGCCCGCACGCGCTTCAAGGCCCGCTCGAAAGCAGTCAGCGGGATTCGTCAATTCATGGTGGAGCACGGCTTCTTGGAAGTCGAAACACCCATGCTGCACCCCATTCCGGGCGGCGCGAATGCGCGTCCTTTTGTGACGCACCACAATGCGCTTGACCAAGAAATGTATTTGCGCATCGCCCCTGAGCTTTACTTGAAGCGACTGATCGTCGGTGGTTTTGAGCGTGTGTTTGAAATCAACCGCAACTTCCGCAACGAGGGCATTTCGGTGCGCCACAACCCAGAATTCACCATGATGGAGTTCTATGCGGCCTATTGGAACTACCAAGATTTGATGGGCTTCACCGAGTCGCTCATCCGCGACGCTGCGATGAAAGCCGTCGGCACCTTGTCCCTGACCTACGGCGGCAAGCCGGTGGATCTGGCCGCTCCATTTGAGCGCCTGACCATCCGCGAAGCGATTCTGAAATACACCGAGGAGGCACAAGGGGACGCTCAAACTGCTGCCCAGGTTGACGATGCCGCTTGGTTGATTCAAAAGCTCAAAAAGCTCGGCAAGAACGAAGAAAAAGACAAACTCTCAGCCCGGAGTTTGGCCAGCTTGCAAGTGCTGTTCTTTGAAGAAACCGTGGAAGAAAAGCTCTGGCAGCCCACTTTCATCATGGAGCATCCGACCGAAATCTCCCCCTTGGCCCGCGCCAACGACGAACGCCCCGAAGTGACCGAGCGCTTTGAGCTCTACATCACCGGGCGTGAATTCGGCAATGGGTTTTCGGAGTTAAACGACGCTCAAGAACAAGCGGCGCGCTTCCAAGCCCAGGTCGAGGCCAAGGACAGTGGCGACGACGAAGCCATGTTTTTTGACCACGACTTTGTGCGTGCGCTCGAATACGGCCTGCCCCCCACAGGCGGCTGCGGCATTGGCATCGACCGCTTCATGATGCTGCTGACCGACAGCCCCAGCATCCGCGATGTGATTTTGTTCCCCGCCCTGCGCCGGGAAGCTTAAAGCGCCCGGGTCGGCTTAAGGCAACAGTTCCAGCGCCTGCAAATAAGGCGGGTGGAACATCAGGTCGTCCCACGCATAGGGCAAGGTTTCTGGCAGCAAGGCCAGACGCCGCGATTCGCTGTCCGGGTTGGGTCGCCACTGCGCCAGGTTTTGCGCGTGCGAAAGGCCTTCAATCAGCTCATCGACAGCGGCGCCTTCGCCTAGACTTTGGTTGCAGAGCAGCACCAAATCGCAACCGGCATTCAAAGCCGCGACGGCCGCTTCGGTGTAGCTGACGGTGCGGCCACCAGGCTGCAATTGGCGCGCGCCTTCCATGCTCAGGTCGTCGCTGAAAATCGCGCCGTCAAAACCCATTTGACCCCGCAGAATGTCTTGCAACCAACGCGCCGAAAATCCCGCCGGACGGTCATCGACTTTGGGGTAAATCACGTGGGCAGGCATCACGCTGGACAAGCAACTGGTCAACCAGGGATAGGGCGCAGCGTCGTCGGCCAAGATGGCTTTGAGCGGGCGTGAATCGACCGGGACGTCGGTGTGCGAGTCTGCTTTGACGAAACCATGGCCAGGAAAGTGTTTGCCGCAGTTGGCCATGCCCGCTTTGAGCAAGCCTTGCATCAGGCTTTTGGCCAGCATCGTCACGACGCGGGGGTCACGTGTGAAGGCCCGGTCGCCAATCACACCGCTCGCGCCCCAGTCCAAATCGAGCACGGGGGTAAAACTAAAGTCCACGCCACAGGCGCGCAACTCCGAGGCCAACACATAGCCGGTGGCGGTGGCGGCGTTGAGGGCTTTCATGGCCCCAGAACCGGGCTGGCCTTTGGTGTCTTTGAACCACATCTTGCCGAGCGAACGCATGGGTGGCAATGGCGTGAAGCCATCGGTTTTAAAGCGCTGCACGCGGCCGCCTTCATGGTCCACGCAAATCAAGAGGTCGTCGCGGACGGCCTTGATTTGACTGGTCAGGTCAACCAATTGTTCGCGGTTTTGCCAGTTGCGGGCAAACAAAATGACGCCACCCACCAGGGGGTGGGCCAGTCGGCGTTCATCGCTGCGGTTCAGGGAGGTGCCGGCCACATCGATGATCAAGGGCGCATGTTCAGTCATATTGAAGTCTTTCTTTAAACGCTGTTTTTTAAGCGGTTTCAACGATCACATGGCTGATAGCGTAATCGGTTTCGTCGGACAAAGTGACGTGGGCGCGCCAGCCTTTGGCCTCAAACCAAGTTTTGAGCTCGCCGTGCAAAACCAAACGCGGTTGGCCCGAGGGCGCACTGGCCACCTCGCAATGACGCCAGGTCATGGGCAAGCGCATGCCCAGGCCAATGGCTTTGCTGAAGGACTCTTTCACCGAAAAACGCGTCGCCACATAACGCACACCGCGCTCGGGCCAGCTTTCGGTGCGTTGACGCCAAATCTTCATTTCGGCGTCCGACAAAATGCGCGCGGCGAAGCGCTCGCCGTGGCGCTCTAAGCTCGCGCGGATGCGTCGAACATCGCAAATATCGTTGCCGATACCGACAATCACAAGGACGTCCCTGAGGGGTTTGCTTGTCCCGCCACTAAACACCGCAGGTAGGCTTTCACAGCCGCTGCGTAGCCCATTTCCAAAGCATCGCCAATCAAGGCGTGGCCAATAGACACTTCCAGCAAGCCCGGCACCCCTTGCGCAAACGCCGTCAGGTTGAGCAAAGACAAATCATGGCCGGCGTTGATGCCCAAGCCTTGATCCAACGCGGCCTGCGCTGTTTGGGCAAATTGACCGAGCACTCGCTGAATTTGCTCTGGGTCGCCTTGGGTCACCGCCTGCGCCCAAGGCTCGGTGTACAACTCCACCCGGTCAGCACCCAAAGCGCGCACGGCCGCCATGGCAGTGACATTCACTTGGGGATTGGGGTCGGCGTCCATGAACAAACTGACGCGTACGCCCAAGGCCTTGGCCTCGGCGACCCGCGGTTTTAACCGCTCGGCGTCTTGTGGAAATAGCCAGCCATGGTCGCTGGTGAACTGGCCTTCACTGTCAGGCACAAAAGTGACTTGCTGCGGACGAAAGGTGCGCACAAAGTCCATTAAATTGTGAAAAGGGTTGCCCTCGATGTTGAACTCGGCCCGCGGCCAATGTTTCAACAAGGCCGCTAAATCAGCCACATCATCCGATCGGATGTGGCGCGCGTCAGGCCGGGGGTGCACCGTGATGCCGGCAGCACCGGCGTGTAAGCAAAGTTCGGCGGCGCGCACCACGCTGGGGATGCCCAAGTGGCGGGTGTTGCGGACCAAGGCCACCTTGTTCAAGTTCACTGACAAAGCGGCCGGAGCGAACGCGTGACGCCGGGGTTGATTGGGTTGCTGGGACATGGTTTTGTCGTCTATCAAATTCAAAAAACAAGTCAAAAACAGGCTGAGGACAAGTCAGGACAGGGGGTCAAAGCGAAGGGCTTAGAGATTCTGTAAATCCTGCATCAGCTGGCGGGTGCGCAAGGTGCGGGCTCCGCAATGGTAGTGGAGAAGCCATCGCAGCTGAACCTTTAATTCGGACGCCACCTCGGCACTGACGCCCAAGACACGGCTTAACAAAGGCAAAGGCAAATGTTCGCCCTGGGCTGACTCACCATGAAAAACAGCGTGGAGTTGGCGCCACCAACGCCCCGGCAAGCCGCCCCGGTCGCTCAATCCCGCCGCTCGCAAACCCGTTTCAGGCGTCAAGACATA
Source organism: uncultured Curvibacter sp. (assembly GCA_903828535.1). Classification (GTDB taxonomy): domain Bacteria; phylum Pseudomonadota; class Gammaproteobacteria; order Burkholderiales; family Burkholderiaceae_C; genus Curvibacter. The sequence goes on along the minus strand of CAIKMN010000036.1, from coordinate 138,662 downwards.
AAGTCGTTCGTCTTGCATCGGGGCCAAGTTGACCGTTTCGTGGTCAAGCGAAGGCAACAAGCCTGCTTCAAATAACAACACCCATTCAAAGGCCCTTAGCAAGGGTTGCAAAGCTTCGCCATGCTCCGAGGCCAGCACGCGGACCGCGCCGGCGTAGGCGTCAAACAAGGCAGGGTGGGCGTCTTCGCGGGCCACCAGGCGCAGCAGCAACTCATTGAGGTAATAGCCCGAGAGCAAAGAGTCGCCGGTGGGCATGATGTGCCCCCCCACCCACTCAGCGCCTTTGAGGGTGTGGATTTCTGCGTTTTCGTCGGGTGAAAGGCTGTAGGTCAGGCTCAGGGGTTGCAAGGGCAACAGCACCGGGCGAAATTGCGACGTGGGCTTTTTGGCCCCCTTCGCCACCAAAGCCAAACGCCCGTGGTGGCGGGTGAAGACATCCAAAATCAGGCTGGATTCGCTCCAGTCATAGTGGTGCAAGACAAAGGCGGGTTCGTCCGTCACTCGCTGGATTTTGGAGCGCGAAGTCTTGCTCGCCATGGCCCTTATTCGTAACCGAAGCTGCGCACCCGCGCCTCGTCATCGGCCCAACCCGAGCGCACCTTGACCCAAAGTTCCAAGAACACTTTGGCGTCAAACAACTTCTCAAGTTCTTGACGGGCCTCGGTACCGATGCGTTTCAAGCGGTCACCCTTGTCGCCGATCACCATGGCTTTGTGGCCATCGCGCTCCACCACGATGGTGGCTGAAATGCGGATCATGCGCTTGAAGTTTTTGCTGGGCTCTTCCTCAAACTTGTCGATCACGACGGTTGAGGTGTAGGGCAACTCATCGCCGGTGAAGCGGAACAGCTTTTCGCGGACGGTTTCAGCCGCCATGAATTTTTCGCTGCGGTCGGTCAACTCATCGGCCGGATAAAACCAAGGTTGCAAGGGAAGGTACTTGGCGCAAATGTTCAAGAGCCGTTGGACATCGGCTTTGTGGGTGGCCGACATGGGCACAAACTCGGCAAAAGGAAAGCGCTTTTGCATGGCTTGTAACCAAGGGGCGAGTTCAGCGCGGCTGTTCACCTCGTCCAGCTTATTGGCCACCAAAAGGCAAGGGACACCGGGTTTTAGGAGCTTCAAAACCGTGTCGTCGGCGTCGTTGAAGCGGCCTGCCTCCACCACAAACAACACCAAGTCAACGTCTTCAACAGCGCCTAACACGGTTTTATTGAGCGACTTGTTGAGCGCGGCGTTGTGACGCGTTTGGAAACCCGGCGTGTCGACAAACACAAACTGGTTGACGCCCTCGGTCAAGATGCCAGTAATGCGGTGCCGCGTGGTTTGTGCTTTGCGCGAGGTGATGCTGATTTTTTGGCCGACCAAGGCGTTCATCAAGGTGGACTTGCCCACATTCGGTTTGCCCACGATGGCAATCGTGCCGCAATGTTGGGTCGCTGGATCGGCGTCTAAATCGGTCACCAAGTCGGTGGTCAAATCAACTTGGGGATCCAAGTTCAGTTGCGCAGTGGCTTCGAAGATCGGTTCAGGGTTCGACTCGGTGTTCGACTCGGTGTTCGATTCGGTGTTCGGTTTGGTGTTCAAGTGGGACTGTCTTTCAATTGTTGCAACATGGCTTGCGCTGCTGCTTGCTCGGCGGCACGGCGCGATCCGCCAATGCCACGCTCAACCCGTTGCAGCGCCACAATATCGCATTCAACATCAAAAGTCTGGCGATGTGCGGCACCGGTGGTGCCCACCACTCGGTAAATAGGCAGGGCCAATTTGCGGCCTTGCAGCCATTCTTGCAGCTCGGTTTTGGGGTCTTTTCCGACGGCGGGCATGCTGGGATTGACGTCTACCGACTCAAACAAACGCTGCACCAAGGCATTCGCAGCACCGAATCCGGCGTCCAGATAAACGGCGCCGATCAATGACTCGACCGCATCGGCCAAAATCGAAGGCCGCTTGAATCCGCCCGATTTGACCTCGCCTTCACCCAGACGCAAGCAGGTGGCCAACTCCAGCCGCAGCGCAATTTGGTGCAAGGTGTCTTGCTTGACCAAGTTGGCCCGGATGCGGGACAAGTCGCCTTCTGTGGTTTGCGCCAAGCGCCGGTACAACAAGTCCGAGACGGTGAGGTTCAAAACCGAGTCGCCCAAAAACTCCAGCCGCTCATAGTGGTCGGCAGAAAAGCTGCGGTGCGTCAGCGCCCGCTCCAGCAAGCGCGTGTCAGCAAACGCATGCTGCAAACGTTGTTGAAGTTGGTTCAGGGAGGGGTTCAAGGCAAATCCGCTTCAATATCAGTTGAAGGGACCCACCCGTTTGGGGTGGCTGAAGTTCATCCACACCATGACGGCTTTGCCGACGATGTTGGCTTCAGGCACAAAGCCCCAATAGCGCGAATCGAGCGAGTTGTCGCGGTTGTCGCCCATCATGAAGTAATGGCCTTCGGGCACTTTGCAGGTCAGGCCTTCGATGGTGTAGTTGCAATTTTCGCGGAACTTGAATGGTTCGACACCCGCAATGAAGGCCGGCCGGTCGGGGTCGTTCAAAATCGCGTGCGAATGCGTGCCGAGGTCTTCATGGTATTGCTTGAAGTAGCGCACCATGTCTTCGTCAAAAAAGTCGGGCATGGCGTCTTTAGAAACAGGCTGGCCATTCACGCTCAATTGTTTGTTCATGTAAGTCACGGTGTCGCCGGGGACGCCGACCACGCGCTTGATGTAATCCAAGCTGGGCTTCGGCGGGTAACGAAAAACCATCACGTCACCCCGTTGGGGCGGCGTGCCGTCGGTCAACTTGGTGTTGAACACAGGCAGTCGAACGCCGTAGGTGAACTTGTTCACCAAAATCAAGTCGCCAACCAGCAAGGTCGGGATCATGGAGCCGGACGGGATTTTGAAGGGCTCAAACAAAAATGAGCGCAAGATGAAAACGGCGACGATGACGGGAAACAAACCGGCCGTCCAGTCCAACCACCAAGGCGGGGCCAACAAGGCCGCTTGGGCGGCTTGAACATCGGCTTCACTTTGGGCTTGGTCAGGCGCCGCAATGCCCATTTGGGCCAAGTCTTGACGCCGTTTGGCCGCCCCGCTGGCCAGCGCATCGGCGGCTTTTTGGCGTTGCGGTGCAAACCAAAATCGGTCGGCCAACCAATAAGCGCCAGTGACGACGGTGGCCGACATCAGCAGCAAGGCCATGTTGCCCTCGACGCCGCCAACGCCTAAATACCATGCTGCCAAATAAGCCGCCAAAGCCGCCAAAATCACGCCCGTTAAAGTACCCATTTTTTTCCCTAGTTCAATCTTCGACTTGCAAAATGGCCAAGAACGCTTCTTGAGGCACTTCGACCGAGCCGATTTGTTTCATGCGTTTTTTACCGGCTTTTTGTTTTTCCAGCAATTTGCGTTTGCGTGAAATGTCGCCGCCATAGCACTTGGCCAAAACGTTTTTGCGCAAAGCCTTGATGGTTTCACGCGCGATGATGTTGGCGCCAATGGCGGCCTGAATGGCCACGTCAAACATTTGGCGGCTGATGATTTCACGCATCTTGGCAGCCACCGCCCGACCCCGGTAGGTCGCTTGGCTGCGGTGAACAATGATCGACAGGGCATCGACTTTTTCACCGTTCAACAAAATATCAACCTTGACCACATCCGAGGCGCGGTATTCCTTGAACTCGTAGTCCATGGAAGCGTAACCACGGCTGACCGATTTGAGCTTGTCAAAGAAATCCAACACAATTTCACCCAAAGGCATGTCATAGGTCAGCATCACTTGACGGCCATGGTAGGCCATGTTTTGTTGCACGCCGCGTTTTTGATTGGCCAGCGTCATCACAACGCCGACGTATTCCTGCGGCATGTACAAATGCACGGTGACGATGGGCTCGCGAATTTCTTGCATGCGGCCTTGGTCCGGCATCTTGGCGGGGTTCTCCACCATCATCACTTCGCCGTCGCCCTTGACGACTTCGTAAACCACGCTGGGCGCGGTGGTGATCAGGTCTTGGTCGAATTCACGCTCCAAACGCTCTTGCACAATTTCCATGTGCAACAAGCCCAAGAAGCCGCAACGGAAACCAAAACCCAAGGCTTGTGACACTTCGGGCTCAAATTGCAGCGAGGCGTCGTTGAGCTTTAACTTTTCCAAGCTGTCGCGCAGCGAGTCGTACTGGTTGGCCTCGGTGGGGTACAAACCGGCAAACACTTGGGGCTGAATTTCCTTGAAGCCGGGCAAGGCTTCGGTGGCAGGTCCCAGGTTGTTGGGCAGCTTCTTTTCGAGGGTGATGGTGTCACCGACTTTGGCGGCTTGCAACTCTTTGATGCCGGCGATGATGTAGCCCACCTCGCCCGCTTCTAAGGAGGGGCGCGGCTCATTGGCTGGCGTGAAGACGCCCAAGTTGTCGGCGTTGTAAACCGTTTCGGTGGCCATCATCTTGAAACGCTCACCCTTGGCCAAGCGGCCGTCGACCACGCGCACCAACATCACCACGCCCACATAGCTGTCAAACCAGCTGTCAACAATCATGGCGCGCAGGGGCGCATCCGAGTTGCCTTTGGGCGCCGGAATTTGCGCCACGATGGCTTCCAATATTTCATCCACCCCCAAGCCCGTTTTGGCCGAGCAGGGAATGGCGTCGGTCGCATCGATGCCAATCACGTCTTCAATTTCGGCCTTGGCGTTGTCGGGATCGGCGTTGGGCAAGTCCATCTTGTTCAAGACGGGCACGACCTCAACGCCCAAGTCCAAGGCGGTGTAGCAGTTGGCCACGGTTTGCGCCTCGACACCTTGAGAAGCGTCGACCACCAAGAGCGCCCCTTCACAAGCCGACAAGGAGCGGCTGACTTCGTAGGAGAAGTCAACGTGACCAGGCGTGTCGATCAAGTTGAGGTTGTAGACCTGACCATCTTTGGCCTTGTATTGCAACGCAGCGGTCTGCGCCTTGATGGTGATGCCACGCTCTTTTTCAATGTCCATGGAGTCCAACACTTGGGCCTCCATGTCACGCTCGGCCAACCCACCGCAGCGTTGAATGAGTCGATCGGCCAAGGTGGACTTGCCGTGATCGATGTGGGCAATGATGGAAAAATTTCTGATGTGATTCATCAATGAACGAACTCTAAGAAACCCAATGAGGCACAAATAAAAAAGGGCGCGTCTGATGTTGACGCGCCCTAAAACCAACAATCAATAGCAACTGCGATAGTTGGGTCTTCATTGTAGGCAAAAAGCCTGCAAAACCAAGGCCCCGATGCACAGAAGGCGGATTGTTGCGACGCAGCAACAGACTATTTATACACAGGTTATTCACAATTTAACAAGAAAAAAAGGGGATAACTTGTGCAAGATCGGTGGATCACCATGGGACAACGCTGGGCCAGCCGGGCAATCGTCCTTTGTGTGAATTATCGCGGATCCATTCTATCCAAAAGCAGGATGAGAACGTTCTTTATACTGAATTCATGCATAAGCAAACCCCCATCTCCCTATGGGAAATGGGGGTTTTTCCTTACTTCAGAGGTTTGATTACCGTGAAATTGGTCCAATCACCGCGGCGATACAAAACCGGCAAGGGCTTCGTGGGCGGCACTTTTTGCAAGACCGCATCCAGGTCTTTCAGGCTCGCCACCTCGACATTGGCCACCGCGAGGAGCACATCGCCTTCGCGCAAACCTGCGCGGGCAGCCGCTTCCGTGATGCTGTTGACGTACAAGCCGCCGCGTAATTTCAATTCGCGTTTTTGATCGGCGCTCAATTCACTCAAAGTGAGGCCCCAGTTTTGCGCTAAATTTTTGGCGTTGGATTTGCCGCTTTCAGCGCCGCCGGCCTTGGCCGTCGTGTTGGCGTTTTCTTCTTCGATCTCCGCCACCACCACGTTTAATTCTTTAGCGGCTCCACGGCGGTTCACGCTGATGGTGCTGCGGGTGCCGGGTTTGGTGTTGCCCACAATGCGCGGCAAATCAATGCTCTTGTTGATCTCTTTGCCGTCAAATTTCAAAATAACGTCGCCGGCTTCAAGGCCGGCTTTGTCTGCTGGTGAGCCCGTCTCAATGCCGCGCACCAAGGCCCCTTGGGCTTTGGCAAGACCCATCGATTCAGCCACTTCTTTGGTGACTTGGTCGATTTGCACACCAATGCGGCCCCGTGAAACACGGCCTTGCGCGCGCAGCTGATCGCTCACTCGGGTGGCCTCGTCGATGGGGATCGAAAACGCAATCCCCATGTAACCGCCCGAACGTGAATAGATTTGGCTGTTGATGCCCACCACTTCGCCGCGCATGTTGATCAGCGGGCCGCCCGAGTTGCCCGGGTTGATGGCCACGTCGGTTTGAATAAAAGGCAAGTAGTCACCGGTGTCGCGGCCCTTGGCGCTGACAATGCCCGCCGTCACCGAGTTTTCCAAGCCAAAGGGCGAGCCAATGGCGATCACCCACTCACCCACACGCAATTTGCTCACATCTCCCAGCTTAACGGCGGGCAATCCGGTCGCTTCAATTTTGACGACAGCCACATCGGAGCGCTTGTCAGCGCCAATCAGTTTGGCTTTGAATTCACGCTGGTCGGGTAAGGTCACGAGGAGTTCATCGGCGCCGTCGACCACATGGGCGTTGGTCAACACATAGCCATCGGAGGTCAAAATAAAACCCGAGCCCACGCCCTTGGTTTGCGGCTCGTCATCGGCTTCAGGTGCAGGCTGACGCGGGCCTCGTTGGCGCGGCGACTTGGGCATGGGAATGCCAAAGCGTCGGAAAAATTCTTCCATATCGGCATTCGGCCCCTCCCCTTCGGGGGCTGCGTGTGCCGAGGCTTTTTCCAAATTGCGGATGTTCACCACCGAGGGGCCGACCAAGTCCACGAGGTCGGTAAAGTCGGGCAACCCACGGCCATTGTTGGCGGGCATGACGGCCGATGCAGACGCTGCATTCGAGGCATTCACTGTCGTCGCCGCATGGGCGGGTTTTAAGGACCCCCATCCCGCCGTTGCGGCAAGCAAGGCGCCCGTTAAAAACCAAGTCATCCATCGTTTGGAAGGGGCGGGGCTCAAGGGCGAGCGTCCAAGTGCTAAAGAGTCCCATAAAGAAGTAGCGTGGCGCATGTTGACCTTCAAAAAAACTCAAATAATTTCACAAGACATTCATGCGCGGGAATATACCGCACACCGAAAACCATGCCAGAGATGGGGTGCATTGCCTTTGGAAACAAGACTCCACCGGTTTTTATTCAACGCCGGCGCCAGCACCGTTTCCAACTGAGCCCTGAGCAGCAGGGTGTGCTGGAGGTCAAAGACCACGTCGAGTCGTTGCATAGAAACAGAGCCGGGTGGGTCAGAGGGTTCGCAGGCAAGGCCTTGAAAGTGCCATTGGGTTCCGTCCCAAACCCAGTCGCCAAGGGCTTGTGTTCGCCAACCCCATGCAGCCCAAAAAGCCAGTGCCAAAATGAACAAGGCACCCAAAGCCATTGAAACGACCCACCAAGCACGGGGCCAAAAACCATTCGGCTGCAACCAAGTGCTGCTCACCAAGCCCCAAGCAAAAAGAGAAATCAGGGTCCAAACCAACAACGTACCCAACACCCACACCTGGCGGCGCACAGGAAAACGCAGCGCAGGGGGCCTGTGGTGAGCGCTCAATTCAAGCGCTTAATTGAAGCGTTTAAAGACCAAGGTGCCGTTGGTGCCGCCGAAACCAAAGTTATTTTTGACGGCGACGTCAATCTTCAAGTCGCGCGCGGTGTTGGCGCAGTAATCCAAGTCACACTCGGGGTCTTGGTTAAAGAGGTTGATGGTGGGCGGGCTCTTTTGATGGTGCAACGCCAAGGTCGTGAACACGCTTTCAATGCCCCCTGCCCCGCCCAACAAGTGGCCGGTCATGGACTTGGTGGAGTTGACCACCGTCTTGTAAGCTTGCTCGCCCAAGGCCGCTTTGATGGCGTTGGTTTCGTTCAAATCACCCAGCGGGGTGGAGGTGCCATGCGCGTTCACGTAGTTCACTTGATCGGCATTGACACCGGCATTTTGCAAGGCCATCTGCATGGAACGGCGGGGGCCATCCACGTTCGGCGCGGTCATGTGATAGGCGTCGCCCGACATGCCAAAGCCAGCCAATTCAGCATAAATTTTCGCGCCACGGGCTTTGGCGTGTTCGTATTCTTCGAGCACCAAGACGCCGGCACCTTCGCCGAGCACAAAACCATCACGGTCTTTGTCCCAAGGGCGCGAGGCGGTTTTGGGGTCGTCGTTGCGGGTCGACAAGGCACGGGCCGAAGCGAAACCGCCAATACCCAAAGGCGACACGGTCGATTCAGCGCCGCCGGCCACCATCACGTCGCAGTCGCCGTATTCGATCATGCGGGCAGACAAACCTATGGCATGCAAACCGGTGGTGCAGGCCGTCACAACGGCGATGTTGGGGCCTTTGAAGCCGTATTGAATCGACAAATGGCCCGAGATCATGTTGATGATCGAGGCGGGCACGAAAAAAGGGGAGATGCGGCGTGGGCCTCGGGCCGTGTATTCCGCATGGGTGCGTTCGATCATGGGCAGGCCACCGATGCCGGCGCCCACATTACAACCGATGCGCACCGCTTGTTCGTCACTCAAGGCGTCGCCCGTCGGCAGGCCTGAGTCCACCACTGCTTGCATGGCCGCTGCCATGCCGAGGTGGATAAAGCGGTCCATGTGTCGCGCCTCTTTTTCGGGCAGGTATTGGGTGATGTCAAAGTTTTTGACTTCACCTGCAAACTGGCATGCCAGCGCAGAAGCATCAAAACTTTTAACGATGTCAATACCAGACTGACCGGCCAACAAGGCTGCCCAAGATTCGGCAACGGTGTTGCCAACGGGAGTCACACAGCCTAAGCCGGTGACGACGACGCGACGACGGGACATGAAAAGGGTTAGGCCTTGTGGTGGGTGTTGGCGTAATCGATGGCGTTTTGCACGGTGGTGATTTTTTCCGCGTCTTCGTCAGGGATTTCGATACCGAATTCGTCTTCCAGAGCCATCACCAGTTCAACGGTGTCCAAGGAGTCAGCGCCCAGGTCGGCCACAAAAGCCTTCTCGGGGGTCACTTGGGCTTCTTCAACGCCGAGTTGTTCTGCAATGATTTTTTTAACGCGTGCTTCGATATCGCTCATAAGTCCCTCTGAGGGTTGTAGAAAAAACGTAATTTTAGCCAAATTGAGGCGCCTTCCTCAAAAAAAGACTAAGCCATGAACATGCCACCGTTGACATGCAATTCTTGACCCGTGACATAAGCCGCTTCGCTCGAGGCCAAATAGGCCACCGCATGGGCTATGTCTGAAGCCTGACCCAAATGACCCAAAGGAATTTGAGCCAAAAGGGCTTTTTGTTGGTCATCGGACAAGCCGGACGTCATGTCGGTCTGAATGAAGCCAGGGGCCACACAGTTGACCGTGATGTTGCGGCTGCCAAGTTCGCGGGCCAAGGCACGGGTCATGCCCGCCACACCGGCTTTGGCGGCGGCGTAATTGGCTTGACCGGGGTTACCCGAAGCGCCCACCACGCTGGTGATGCTGATGATGCGGCCGAAGCGCTGCTTCATCATCGGGCGCATGACGGCGCGGCTCATGCGGAAAACGGCTTTTAAATTGGTGTCCAGCACAGCGTCCCAGTCAGCGTCTTTCAGGCGCATGGCCAACATGTCGCGGGTGATGCCAGCGTTGTTCACCAAGATTTGCAAGCCCCCCAAATCTTGGGTGATGGCTTCGACCAAGGCTTCGGCAGCGGCCACGTCGTTCACATCCAAGAGCGCACCGCGGCTGCCGGGGTAAGCCGACAAGGCCTCGCTGATGCGGGCAGCGCCTTCCTCGGTGGTGGCAGTGCCAACCACACGGGCGCCTTGCGCTGCCAAGGTCAAAGCAATCGAAGCACCAATGCCCCGTGAAGCACCGGTCACCAAGGCCACTTGGCCATTGAATCGACGCTCCGAAGGCGGGTGGATGGGGTGGGCTTGAGGAAAGGTCATGGTGTGTTCTTTAAAAGTGCGTGCAATTCAGACAAGCTGGCAGGATCTTGAACACAACCGCTGAACAACTCGGGTTCGATGCGCTTGGTCATCCCTGCCAAGACCTTGCCAGGACCACACTCTACGATGGCTTTAGCACCAAGCGCCTTGAGCGCTTGCACACATTCCACCCAACGCACGGGTTGATAAGCCTGGCGGTACAAAGCATCACGCAAACGGGTGGGGTCGGTCTCCACCGCCACATCGACGTTGTTCACCACCGGAATTTGCGGCGCTTGAACATTCACACTTTGCAAACGCTCTTGCAAAGCCTCGGCTGCTGGGCGCATCAAGCTGGAGTGAAAAGGCGCCGAGACCGGCAGCGGCAAGGCGCGCTTGGCCCCCATGGCCTTCAAGTGTTCGCAGGCTTTGGCCACGCCAGCGGCGGTGCCGGCAATGACGGTTTGGGCCGTGTCGTTGAAATTGACGGCTTCGGCCACCTCTGGGCTGCCTTCGGCTTGAAAACCTTGGGTGACTTCCAAACAGCCTTGCACGACTTGTGCCGAGGGCAAGCCCAAAATGGCCGCCATCGCACCGACGCCGACGGGCACGGCCTCTTGCATGGCCGCCGCGCGAAAACGCACCAGCGGCACCGCTTCGCTCAAACTCAGCACACCCGCAGCCACCAAGGCCGAGTACTCGCCCAAAGAATGACCGGCCACGGCCATGGGCGTCAAACCTGTTTCAGACAACCAAATCCGATAAGCCGCAATGGCCGACACCAGCATCACGGGCTGGGTGTTGGTGGTCAAGGCGAGGGCCTCTTTGGGGCCCTCTTGAATCAGCAAACCCAAGTCTTCGCCCAAAGCGTCTGAGGCTTCCTTTAAGGTGGCACGCAAAACAGGGTGATCGCCCCAAGCCGCCAACATGCCCACAGACTGCGAGCCTTGGCCCGGAAATACAAATGCAAATGCTGTCATCTCAATTGCCATCTCTACTCAATGTCTCTACTCAATGTCTCTACTCAATACTTCACCAAAACAGAGCCCCAGGTAAAGCCGCCCCCCACGCCTTCCAGCAGCAGGTGTTGGCCGCGCTGAATTTGGCCTGCGCGAACCGCTTGGTCCAGCGCCAAGGGAATGGACGCCGCTGAGGTGTTGCCATGCTGATCCACCGTCACGACCACTTTGTCCAGCGGCATTTTCAATTTTTTGGCGGTGCTTTGCATGATCCGGATGTTGGCTTGATGGGGAATCAACCAATCCAAATCGGCTTCGGTTTTACCGGCCTTGGCGAGCACGGTCCGAGCAGTGTCTTCTAAGACGCCGACCGCTAATTTGAAGACCGCTTGGCCGTCCATTTTCAGCAAGGGGTCGCCGGTGATTTGACCGCCGGACACATGACCGGGGACACACAAAATGCCCACATGCTTGCCATCCGCATGAAAGTCGGTGGCCAATATGCCGGGTTCTTCAGAGGCTTCCAGCACCACCGCACCAGCACCATCGCCAAACAAGACGCAGGTGGTGCGGTCGTTGAAATCCAGAATGCGTGAAAAAATTTCAGCGCCCACCACCAAGGCGCGGCGCACCGCTCCGCTTTGAATCATGGCGTTGGCAACGGTGGTGGCATAGATGAAACCACTGCAAACCGCCTGAATGTCAAAGGCGGCTGAGCCCGAGGTGCCCAGTTTGTTTTGCAAAATACAAGCGGTGGAGGGGAATACCATGTCCGGCGTGGAGGTGGCCACGACGATCAAGTCGAGCTCGTCGGCCGTCAAACCCGCCGCCGCCAAGGCTTGTTGGGAAGCCTGCAAAGCCAGGTCGCTGGCCATTTGATCAGGCGCCGCGAAGTGGCGAGCCCGGATGCCGGTTCGCTCAACAATCCAATCATCGGAAGATTCAATGCCCTTGGCGGCCAATTCGGCGACCAAGTCGGCATTGCTCAAGCGGCGCTGGGGAAGGTAGCTGCCAGTGCCCGCAATTCGGGAATAAATCGTCATGAAGCTGGTTAGGCCGACTGCGTCGTCGTCGCTTCGCTGTGTGCCGCTGCCAACAAGGGCGATGCATGGGCGATGCGTTCTTTGACTTGGTCAAGCAAGTTGTGACTGGCGGAATCATACGCCCGGTTCAAGGCCTGCTCAAACGCAAACGCATCGGCCGAGCCATGGCTTTTGAAGACCAAACCATTCAAACCCAAAAAGGCAGCACCGTTGTAGTGCCGATGGTCAACTCGTTTTTTAAACGCAGATAACACCGGATAGGCCAAAATGGCGGCCATTTTCGTAAAGATGCTGCGTGAAAACTCTTGCTTCAGGAATTCGCCAATCATCTTGGCAACGCCTTCGCTGGCCTTGAGTGCCACATTGCCGACAAAGCCATCGCAAACCACGATGTCGGTCGTTCCCTTGAAAATATCGTTGCCTTCGACGTTACCGACAAAGTTCAAATCGCCTGTTTCGGCGGCTCTTGTCAGGAGTTCGCCTGCTTTTTTGATGACTTCGTTGCCTTTAATGACTTCTGAGCCAATGTTGAGCAAACCCACGGTGGGGTTGCCGCGACCTTTGAGCACCGAATCCAAGGCCGACCCCAATACTGCAAATTGCAGCAAATGCTGTTCGTTGCAATCCACATTCGCACCCAGATCCAGCACGGTCGTGGCACCACCCAATATATTGGGCATGGGATAGGCAATCGCGGGGCGTTCGATGCCTGGTAGGGTTTTGAGCACGTAGCGGGCAATGGCCATCAAAGCACCGGTGTTACCCGCCGAGACCGCCGCCTGGGCGCGTCCGTCTTTGACTTGGGTGATCGCCACCCGCATGGAAGAGTCTTTTTTGCGGCGCAAGGCCACTTCAATGGGGTCGTCCATCTCGACCACTTCGCTGGCTGTCAACACTTGGCTGCGCGGATGTGACCAAGCGGCCATGGCCTGAGGCAAACCCACCAAGATCAACTGGGCATCGGGATGGGCCGACAAAAACTGGCGACACGCCACCAAGGTGACTTGAGGGCCGTGGTCGCCCCCCATGCAATCCACTGCAATGGTGATCATGAGGTCAAAGTGGAGGCATAGACAAAAGAAAAGCCCGCGCTACGGAGGGGTAGCATCGGGCTTGTGAGGCAGTGGCTGATTAAGCTTCTGACTTGTTTTTCAACACCTGGCGGCCGCGGTAAAAGCCGTTGGGGCTAATGTGGTGGCGCAGGTGGGTTTCACCGGTGGTCGGCTCCACAGCAATACCCGGAACGTTCAGGGCATTGTGCGAACGATGCATACCGCGCTTGGAAGGCGATTTTTTGTTTTGCTGAACAGCCATGACAGGCTCCTAAAAATTTGTGCGAAGCCCACGAGTATAACGTAAGCAATTGAGAATGCCAAGGTCTATTTGGCTGGATCCTTTTTCGCCTCGTTTTTGAGCTGGGCCAAAACAGAAAAAGGATTGGGTTTTTCAGCCTCGGATTGAATGAAGTCTTCGTCGACCACCGAAAAAGGCACCGCCTCGGGGCAAACACCGTGTTTGGGCACCACGGGAAGGGCCATCAGCAACTCGTCTTCGACCAAGGCTTGCAAATCAAAGTCACGCTGCCAAACCAGCACATCTTCTTCGCTGACCTCGTCTTCTATTTCAGCGGTCGCCTCATCAGCGACAAAACGGTAATCGCGCTCAAAGGCCAACTCCAGGGCGACAGGCCCCAAACAACGCTCGCAGCGCAAGGTGGGCTGGAATTGAACGGATAAGTGCAACCAGGTTTGAGGAGCGCCGCCCGTCACTGGGCGCTGTTCGCCATGCGCTTGCCAATGCACCTCGGCGCTGGCAGCTTGATCGGGCCACAACAAATCGGTCAAGCGATGAAACGCCAAAAGGGGGGCATGACCGACCACTTCTTGAGCTGGGGTTGCCTGAGCCAAAGCGCGGGGATCAAGGGTGCGGGGCTCATTGGTACGGGGGGTAGACATCAGGTCAGTGTAAAAGAAACCCGCAGAAACCCACACAAACACATCGATTGAATTCGTAAGAAAATGGGTTCATGTCCGAAATCCACGAATCCTTGTCCGCTTCCTCCCTGCCCGCCACATCGTCCCAAGGGTCCCAAGCCGCGGCCTCAACGCATCGGCGCTTGATCCTGGGTTCAACCTCCCGCTACCGGCGTGAACTTTTGAGCCGCCTGCAATGGCCTTTCAGCGTGGTGGCCCCTGAGGTCGATGAAACACCGCTCGTTGGCGAAGCGCCTTTGGCTTTGGCCACCCGTTTGGCACTGGCCAAAGCCCGAGCCGTGGCGAGACAATTTCCGGAGGCGGTGGTCATTGGCTCCGACCAAGTCGCCGATCTGAATGGGCTGCCTTTGGGCAAGCCTGGCGCCCATGAAAGGGCCCGCGCTCAATTGCGCCAAATGAGCGGTCAAACGGTGATTTTTCAAACCGCGCTGGCCGTGGTGTGCCAAGCGAGCGGGTTCGTCGAAACCGACTTGGCTGCCGTGCGCGTCCAGTTTCGAGACTTGAGCGACGCCGAAATTGAGTATTACCTGCTGACAGAGCAACCTTATGACTGCGCGGGCAGCGCCAAGAGTGAAGGCTTGGGCATTGCGTTGTTAGAGCGCATCGACAACGACGATCCCACCGCCTTGGTCGGCTTGCCCTTGATTCGGACTTGCCGCCTGCTGCGGGCGGCGGGCCTGCCTTTGCTAAGCCGAAGCGCCCCATGACAATCGGTCGACTTTTTTTGGTGCCTGCACCCTTGGATTTTGGCTGCGCTGAAAAAACCCCGCTGACCGATGTCTTGCCCGACTTGACCTTGCGCCAAGCGGCCGCTTTGCAGCACTGGGTTTGCGAAAACGCCAAAACCACCCGCGCCTACCTGAAGCGGGTACAGGCCATTTATCCCTTGCCTTGCATGCTGCAAGACATGGCCATCACCGAATTGCCGAGGGAGGCCCACAAAAAAGGAGACCACGTTGGCGCCAGTTCTTTTGATGCCAAGCCTTTACTGAAAGCGGCTTTGGCGGGTCATGACATCGGTTTGGTCAGCGAGGCCGGCATGCCCGCGGTGGCCGACCCCGGCTCCTCTGTCGTTCGGGCTGCGCACGAATTGGGCGTGCCGGTGCTGCCCTTGGTTGGACCGGTGTCGCTTTTATTGGCCTTGGCGGCCAGCGGCTTGAATGGCCAGAATTTCGCCTTCGTCGGTTATCTGCCTCAAGACGCTGTCGACCGGATAAAACGCTTGCAAGACTTGGAGCAACTGGCGCACAGAACCAGCCAAACCCAGCTCTTTATTGAAACCCCATTTAGAAACGCCGCCTTGTGGCGTGGCCTGCTCGAAGGCTTGCAGCCCCAGACCCGTTTGGCCATCAGCTACGGCATCAGCTTGGCCGAAGGCGGTCACTTCAGTCAGACGGTTAAAGCATGGCGACAAAGCCACCCAAGTGCTTGCCCAGCAGGGGATTTGCCGGCGGTATTTGGCTTGGGGCGTTAGTTGTCAATGCCTTGGCGCTTTTGTGGCTCAGTGCAAAGACGGCGCTGAAGTCAGCGCCCCAACGGCCGCGTGACCCATGGCCGCGCCAAAACGCTTGGCCAAACGTTCAGCGACATTTTCACGTTGGGTGTAGTCAACCAAGTTGTCGACCTTGACGATGTCGCGCGCCACCGAGTCCACGCTGCCCAAACCATCAATTAAACCCAAGGCGGCGGCTTGTTCACCGTTCCAAAACAGGCCGCTGAAGAGGTCGGGGGTTTCTTTCAAACGATCGCCACGGCCGGTTTTGACGGCCTTGATGAACTGCTGGTGAATTTGATTCAGCATGGCCTGCGCGTAGGCTTTTTGAGCCTCCGATTCGGGGCTAAAAGGGTCGAGCATGCCTTTGTTGGTGCCCGCTGTCATCAAACGGCGTTGAACGCCCAACTTGTCCATCAGACCGGTGAAGCCAAAGCCATCCATGAGCACGCCGATGCTGCCCACAATGCTGGCTTTGTCGGCATAGATTTGGTCGGTGGCCGCGGCAATGTAATAAGCCGCAGAGGCGCACTCTTCTTCGCAGACGGCGTAAATGGGTTTGTTGTGTTTCTTTTTGAGACGCACGATTTCGTCGTAAATCAAACCCGCCTGCACCGGACTGCCGCCGGGCGAATCGATTTGGAGCACGATCGCCTTGGCTTCATCGGCTTCAAAGGCGCTGCGCAAGGCGCTCAAAATCCCCTCGGCGCTGGCTTCTGAGCCGGACGCAATTTCACCCTTAATGCCCACGACCGCCGTGTGAGGCCCACTGATGTCCATCGACGGATCTGCTTTGTGGAAACCGAACCAAATCAAGACCAAGAACACCAACAACCAAGCCAAGCGCAGGCCGTTGCGCCAGCGACGCGCCGTGCGCTGCTCGGTCAACGTCGACACCACCAACTTTTCCAACACCGCACGCTCCCAATGGCCGGACGAAGTTGGCGCCGTTGCCGTGGGTTCGTACTTAGGTTCGTACTTAGGTTCGTACTTAGGATCGTGCTTGGGTTCGGGTTCTGGGGTGGGGTGGTTGTCCATGGTGCAGCGTTAAAAAGTTTAAAAAGCCAGTGGCTGTAAGTTGTAGGCAGTATGCCAGTGGACCACGCCGCGGTCTTCGGACAACTCAATTTTGACCAAGCCGCCTCGGCAAGGGCCGCCTGCGCATTCGCCGGTGTCGGGGGCGTATTCTGCGCCGTGCGTGGCGCACAACAACCACCGGCCAGAATGATCAAAAAAACGATCGGGCTGGTAGTCCATTTCCATCGCGACGTGGGTGCAGCGGTTCAGGTATGCATGCACCTGGCCTTCAAACCGAATGGCAAACGCGCGGCATGTTTGGCCGGCGTAATTCACATCGAAGGGCACCGCCAAGCTGCCTTCCACCAAATCTTGGCTGTTGCAGAGCGGGATGGCCGCCCTGGTTTGTGCGGCGGAGGGGGGTGAGTTTTCAGCCATGTTGCAACAACCAAGTGTGTAAATCGGGCACTGAATGAGCGATGTGGAGCGGCTTGAGCGCATGAAAAGCGGCGGGCTCATGGGCGCCGTAACTCACACCGACACGGGGACAGCCGGCGTTGAGGGCCATTTGCAGGTCGTGTGTGGTGTCACCAATCATCAAAGTGCGTTCGGGTGGCACCTCGAATTGCGCCATCAACTCATGGAGCATGATGGGGTCGGGCTTGCCGGCAGTTTCATCGGCGGTTCGAGAACCCGCAAAAACACCTTTTAAGTCGTTGAATTGCAAGGCCTCGTCCAAGCCGCGTCGGCTTTTGCCTGTGGCCACGGTGACCAGATACCCACGCTCATTCAAGGCTGCCAGCATGGGCAAGACCCCCTCAAAAAGCACGATGTCGTTTTGGTGTTGTTTGTAATGAAACTGGTAACGCTTGCCCAATTCAGGGTATTTTTCTGGCGGCACATCGGGCGCCGCATGGGCCAATGCCTGCATCAAGCCCAGACCGATCACATAAGCCGCGGCCTCGGCGCTGGGCCGTTGGCCTCCCACGTCAACCACCGCCGCCTGAATACAGCGCACGATGATGCCTGTGGAGTCAAACAAAGTACCGTCCCAATCAAAGGCAATCAAGTCAAAAGCCCTGGGCTTGGCGGGGGCAGTAGGGGGTTGAGCAAGGTTCATGAAGGAAAGGGAGTTCGAGAGGCTGTTGGAGAGGCTATTTGAGAGACTATTGGAGGCGGTGCGAGAAATGAATCAGTCATGGATCGGGCATGGGCTGCAATTTTCCAACAAATTCCTGCAAATCTGGGGGCAGATTCAGCTCCAACGCGACGCGCTCACCGCTGGCCGGGTGGTCGAATTGCAAACGCCAAGCGTGCAAGAACATGCGCTTGAGGCCGGCTTTTTGCAACCGCTTGTTGAGTTCAAAGTCCCCATATTTATCGTCACCAGCTATCGGGCCACCTTGTGAAGACAAGTGCACCCTAATTTGGTGGGTACGGCCGGTTTTGATGGTCACTTCCAACAGGGTGAACGGCGGCAGATCGCTCGCTGCCAAGTGGGGGGCGGGCGCTAATTTTTGTTGCACCTTGACCAACGTGACGGATTTCATGCCGTCTGGGTCGTCCTTGGTGACCACTTTGACCCGGCGCTCGCCGTCAGGCAACAGGTATTTGTGCAACGGGGAATCGATGACCTTCTTATTTTCCGGCCAGAAGGCGCCCGTCGACTCCAATTTGCCGTCTCCCCTGGCCATGGTGACCAAGGCCAAATAAGTCTTGCCCGTGGCCCGTTCCCTAAACTGGTTTTGCAAAGCATTCAAGGCAGCGCGTTTTTTGGCAACCAACAAGATGCCCGAGGTTTCGCGATCGAGTCGGTGGACCAACTCCAAATAGCGGGCTTGGGGGCGCGCTTTTCGGAGTTGCTCTATCACGCCAAAACTCACACCACTGCCACCGTGCACCGCCACGCCAGCGGGTTTGGCCAAGGCGAGCAAATGCTCATCTTCAAACAACACGTCAAAGTCACGCGCTGGGGCCGACCCCGCCAACAACTCGGGGGGGGGCTCGGCCACTCTGACGGGGGGCAAGCGCACCAAATCGCCGGCATGCACCCGGGCATCGGCCGACGTCCGGCCTTTGTTGACCCGCACCTCGCCGCTGCGAATGATGCGGTAAACGTGGGTTTTGGGCACCCCTTTGAGGTGGCGCATTAAAAAATTATCCAACCGCTGGCCTTCGGACTCTTCGTCCACTTCCAACCAACTGGCTTGGGGCAAGGAGGGCTTAGCCTCTATAATGTGTTTCACTAGCGCTGCGCCGTAAGGGGTTGATGCCTCAGGAGTTTAGTCCAGAGACGCCCACCGTCGCCTAATAGCCGCGTTAGCCAGGTCGATGTGCAGGTGTTTCCTCAAAAGGCGGAACCCTCTCACAGCGCCCGATCTGGACCGACTTTTTGAAACACACCGAACTGGAATACCCATGTCAGGGGTGCCCAATGCGTTCATGCGACGTTGAGCATCTTTGGCGGATAAAGCGAAACACTGTTGAGATGATGATGCTCCTGGCCTTGATACCAACCTGCCTGCGGTGGCTTTTGCCCCTGCACCCAGGTTCCGTCATGCCTGTCAGCACCAGCGGGGCAGGCATTGACCTGCAAAGCCCGCCTTGGCCTTGGCCCCTTCGCTTTACTCCACGCGCCCTTGTCTTTGTCTCCGCCCCGCTCCTTGCGGGTCTGAACATCGACCGTCTCGGCAATTCCCCTTCGTTCACCTGCGTTTCAAAGCGTCAGTCCTGACTTTGTTGACTTGACCGGCTCGGATTTCCTGAGCCCACAAGTCGTTGAGTGATGACGATTGCAAGGCCCATTTGGGCCCGAAAGGAAGTGCTTTATGAAGCGGATGCTGATCAATGCCACGCAGGCAGAAGAACGCCGTTTGGCGATTGTGGACGGGCAAAAACTGCTCGACTACGAAATTGAAATTGAAGGGCGCGAACAACGCAAAGGCAATATTTACAAAGCCGTCGTGACCCGGGTTGAACCCAGCCTAGAAGCCTGTTTTGTGGATTACGGCGAAGAGCGCCATGGCTTTTTGCCGTTCAAGGAAATCTCTCGCATGTACTTTGCGGCCGGCGTTCCCGCCAGCCAAGCCACCATCAAAGACGTGATCAAAGAAGGCCAAGAACTGCTGGTTCAGGTCGAAAAAGAAGAACGGGGCAACAAGGGCGCAGCCCTCACGACCTTCGTCAGCCTGGCCGGCCGTTATGTGGTCCTGATGCCCAACAACCCCCGTGGCGGTGGCGTTTCTCGCCGCATCGAGGGCGAAGACCGGGCTGAACTGAAAGAGGCCATGGACCAGTTGGAATACCCCAACGGCATGTCCATCATCGCCCGAACCGCAGGCATTGGCCGCAGCGCTCCCGAATTGCAGTGGGACTTGAACTACCTATTAAAGCTTTGGACCGCCATCGACGGCGCGGCCAAGGGCGGCAAAGGCGCCTTCCTGATATACCAAGAATCCAGCTTGGTGATTCGCGCCATTCGTGATTACTTTAACCATGACATCGGCGACATCCTGATCGACACCGACGACATCTATGAACAAGCCCAGCAGTTCATGGCCCACGTCATGCCCGAGCATGCCGCCCGCGTCAAACGCTACCGCGACGACGCGCCGCTGTTCAGCCGCTTCCAAATCGAGCACCAAATTGAATCGGCCTACGCCCGCACCGTGACCTTGCCCTCGGGCGGCGCCATCGTCATTGACCACACCGAAGCCTTGGTCAGCGTGGACGTCAACTCGGCCCGCGCCATCAAAGGCGGCGACATCGAAGAAACCGCCACCCGCACCAACTTGGAAGCCGCCGATGAAGTGGCACGCCAAATGCGCCTGCGCGATTTGGGTGGCTTGATCGTCATCGACTTCATCGACATGGAAGAATCGCGCAACCGCCGTGAAGTCGAAAATCGACTGCGTGACGCCCTGCGCCAAGACCGCGCCCGCGTGCAATTCGGCACCATCAGCAAATTTGGCTTGATGGAAATGAGCCGCCAACGCCTGAAGCCCGCACTGTCTGAAGGCTCCAGCATTCCTTGCCCCCGCTGCGGCGGTTCGGGCCATGTGCGCGACACCGAAAGCTCGGCTTTGCAAATTTTGCGCATCATCCAAGAAGAGTCCATGAAAGACAACACCGCCGCCGTCCACGCGCAAGTGCCGGTGGAAGTCGCCTCTTTCTTGTTGAACGAGAAGCGCCCCGAGATTGCCAAGATCGAGCTCAAGCAACGCATCCACGTGCTGCTGGTGCCGAACAAAACCTTGGAAACCCCACATTACAAACTCGAGCGCCTGAAGCACGACGACAGCCGGTTAGACAACCTCGAAGCCAGCTACAAAATGGCCGAGTTGGTGGAAGACCCCACCACCGTGACGCGCCGTTCACAAGAACCAACCAATCGCCAAACCCCGGTGATCAAGGGCGTTTTGCCCGACGCCCCGTTGCCACAAGCCTCGCCCCGTGCCGCTGCACCGACCGAAGCGCCGAAGAAAGCAAAGCAAGGCCCCACTGCCGCTAGCACGACACCCGCTCCAGTCGGCTTCTTTGGTTGGATTAAATCCTTGCTGGGTCTGCAAGCCAGCCCCGCTGCCGCACCAGCGGTCGATGTCAACAAAGCCAAAACCGAAGGCCGCGGTGAACGTGGCGAAGGCCGGGCTGAAGGACGCGGTAACGGGCGTGGTGAAGGGCGTGGTGAAGGGCGTCAAGGCCGCGGCGGTCGTGGTGGTCGCAACGGCGCCCGCGCCGAGCGTCCAGAGCGTCCAGAGCGTCAAGAACGTCAAGAACGTCCAGAAGGCGAACGCGCCGATGCAGCCAAAGAAACCACGCGTCCAGCACGCGCTGAGCGTGGCGAACGCAGTCCGCGTGGTGAGGGTCGTGAACGAGCCCCTCGGGCCGAGCGCCCCCGCCGTGAAGACGCACCGGGTTCAGCTTCTGCCCCCGGCGAATTGCAAGGCGAACTGAACCTGGGCGTTAATTCTGCCGCCACCGACACCGCCAACGAAGCCCAAACCGAACGCGCCCCGCGTCGTGAGCGCAGCCCCCGCCGTGAACGCACCCCGCGTCAAACGGATGGCAATAACGAGAACTTGAACACGGGCAATGCGGCTTTCGAGCCCAACCCCGTTCCCACCGAGGGAAGTTCAACCTCACCCTCACAACAGGGGGCTCAAAACACCGCGCCCGAAAACGCGGAAGCCACCGGTGAACGCCGCGAACGTCGCTCACGCGACCGCTATGGCCGTGATCGCCGCGAGCGTCGTGACAACACCGATGCACCTCAAACCGGGGGACAAAGTGATGCACACAGCGAAGGCCATGCTGAAGGGCAAGGACAAGTGCAAGCCCAAGGCCACCAGCCAGACGCAGCACCGGCGCGCCCAGCGTCTTACTTTGCCCCCGCCAACGCCCCTCAAGCCACCCAAGCTGTTGGTAAGGTCGGCATGCCCAAGGCCCAGCCCTTCACCTTGCCGGTGCATGATCTGGAGCAAATCGCCATCACCGCTGGTTTGGCTTGGGTCAACTCCGACGCCACCAAAGTGGCCGCGGTGCAAGCCGCGATTGCGGCAGAGCCCAAGCCGGTCCATGTGCCGCGCGAGCGCCCCCCCGTGGTGGTGTTCGACGAAGGCCCCTTGGTCTTGGTTGAAACCCGCCGCGATTTGAGCGCCATGACCTTTTCTTTTGATCGGGTTTAAGCTCAAAATCCAGCGCTCAGTGAGCGCAATGTGAGAGGTCTGTGCCATGCTGTTTTTGTTGTCCCCTGCCAAATCATTGGACTATGAAACCCCGCTGCCACAGCCTCTGGCCCCCACGCAGCCCGCTTTTAAAGCGCGCAGCCAAGAACTGATCTCCGTTCTGAAAGAAAAAAGCCCGCAAGACATCGCCCGCCTCATGGACTTGAGCGATGCCTTGGCGGCCTTGAACGTCGGCCGCTATCAAGCGTGGTCGCCTCGCTTTACCGCTAAAAATTCACGTCCAGCCGCTTTAGCCTTCAACGGCGATGTCTACGACGGTTTGGATTTCCGCTCCCTGAATCCTGACGACTGGGCGTGGGCGCAAGACCATCTGGCCATTCTGAGTGGCCTTTATGGCGTGCTTCGACCGCTCGATTGGATGCAAGCCTACCGCTTAGAAATGGGCACAGCCCTTGCCACGACTCAAGGCAAAGACCTGTATCAATTTTGGGGCGCCGACATTGCGCAGCACCTTAACCAACGCCTGAAAAATGCCACGCTCAAAGGCAAGCCGCCCTTGGTTGTGAACCTGGCCTCGCAAGAGTATTTCAAAGCGGTTCAAAAGAAAACACTGAAGGCCGACATCGTCGACTGCGTCTTTGAAGACCGCAAGGGCGAAAGCTACAAAATCATCAGCTTCTTTGCCAAAAAAGCACGCGGCTTGATGGTCCGCTACGCGGTTCAAAATCGCCTCGTCGACTTGGCCCAATTGAAGGGTTTTGACCTCGACGGCTATCGTTACGTCGAAGCCGTTTCAGAGCCGAATCGACTGGTCTTTCGTCGAGATTGAAGCGGAGACGATCGCCGTGACCTCTGACATTCAACAATGGATTGTGAGCCAAGCCCAAGCCGGTCATGCTGCGACCAGCTTGCTCAAGGCCATGTGTGATTCAGGCTGGCAAGAAGAGGCCGCACTGGAAACCATTCAAAAAACCCTGAACCAGTTCTTAGAGCAGCGCAGCGTGGCGTTGAACCTCCCCGCTCCGGTCGCAGTGCCTGACATTTCACTCGAAGACGCGGCCAATACCTTGAACTTAGGCGACCGCGTCGTGGGCGTGGTGATGGCGATGCAGGTGCCTCGCGTCGTGGTGTTGTCTGGTTTTTTGTCGGACGAAGAATGTCAGGCCCTCATCTCAGCAGCCGCGCCCCGAATGCAGCGCTCGCTGACGGTGGACCACCAGACCGGCGCTGACCAAGTGCACGCGCAACGCACCAGCCACGGCATGTTTTTCAGCCGCGGCGAAAACGAAGTGATCCAGCGCATCGAGCATCGCTTGGCCAAATTGTTGAATTGGCCCCTAGAAAACGGCGAAGGCCTCCAAGTCTTGCGTTACCAACCCGGGCATGAATACAAGCCGCATTACGACTACTTTGACCCGAACGAACCCAGCGCCGCCAGCGTGCTGGCGCGTGGCGGTCAACGTGTGGCCACGGTGCTGATGTACCTCAACGAACCCACCCGGGGTGGCGGCACGACCTTCCCCAGTGTGAACCTCGAAATTTCACCCCAAAAAGGCAGCGCTGTATTTTTCAATTACGACCGTGCCCACCCTGTCAGTCGCACCCTGCATGGGGGCGCGCCAGTCCGGGAAGGTGAAAAATGGGTCGCCACCAAATGGCTGCGTGAAAGAGAATTCAAATGAAAGAATTCAGATGACCGACCGGAATCCCTCCAGCCCCGAAAACTCCCCCTTGGGCAAAGCCTCCCGCTATTTGGACCACTATGCGCCCGCGCTTTTGTTCCCCATCGCGCGCGACGGCAAACGCCAAGAAATTGGCGTCCAAAGCCAAGCACTGCCCTTCATGGGCGCTGATTTGTGGACGGCCTATGAGCTGTCTTGGCTGAACACCCGAGGTAAACCGCAAGTGGCCTTGGCCCACATCACCATCCCTTGCGAAAGCCCCTGCATCATCGAGAGCAAATCCTTCAAGTTGTATTTAAACAGCCTGAACAACAGCGTTTTTGCCGATGCCGCTGCCGTGCAAGACACCTTGCGCCGTGACTTGAGCGCGGCCGTTTCAACACCCACCCAGGCTTTCAGCGTGGGGGTCCAACTCATCGACCCCGATCGATTTGATCAGCAACAAATTCACGAACTCGACGGCCTCAACCTCGACCGGTTGGACATTGAGTGCAGCCACTACACCCCCGCCCCCGAGTTGTTAAACGCGGCCACCCATGAAGCCCCCGTCAGCGAAACCTTGTGCAGCCGATTGCTCAAAAGCAATTGCTTAGTGACAGGCCAACCCGACTGGGGCAGCGTCCAAATTCGCTACAGCGGACCGCAAATCGACCAAGCTGGTTTACTGGCGTATTTGGTCAGTTTCAGGAACCACAACGAGTTCCACGAGCAATGCGTGGAGCGCATCTTCACCGACATCTGGCGCCGCTGCCAGCCCATCAAGTTGTCTGTCTACGCCCGCTACACCCGCCGCGGCGGGCTGGACATCAACCCCTTCAGGACCAGCTTTCCTCAAGGCCTGCCACCGAACATTCGGATGGCAAGACAGTAAGCTGGGGGCTAAGCCTCTTGGCGAAGCGGATTTCCGCCCAATGAACCCATTGAAAAAGTTCACCCCCGCTCATTAAACGGATGCAGCCTCGCCAGATCAGGAAACGCTGGTTGGGTTTTGGTTTGGAAGCCTTTCACGGCGGAGGCCACATGCGCGTTGCTCCAAATCGCGCCTTGCATCCAGCCCATTTGTTTGAGTGAATCTTCGACAGAATGGTCTCGGGCGTAGTGGATGGCTTGCTTGGTTCCCCAAATAGCGACGGGGGGCTTGCTGGCAATTTCATGGGCGCAGGCCAAGGCTGCGGCCAAGGCTTGTTCTTGGGAATCAAACACCTCGTTGACCAAGCCGTGGGCAAAAGCGCGGGCTGCGGGCAAACGGCGACCGGTGTAGGCCAGCTCTTTAACGAGGGCCAGGGGCATCAGCTTGGGCAGGCGTTGCAAAGTGCCCAAGTCGGCCACCATGCCAATATTGATTTCTTGAATGCAGAAAAACGCATCGGCGCTGGCGTAACGCAGGCAACAAGCCGTTAGCAAATCGACCGCACCGCCGATGCACCCACCGTGCACCGCAGCAATCACGGGGATGCGTAAATCCTCCAACAAGTTGAAGGTCGACTGAATGTCCAGTAAAGAGTCAAACACCGCCGCGCGCCCTTCGGGCGTTTGGTCGTTCAGGCCCACATTACCCTCTTTCTGGGTGTCGAAAGTGTCAAGGGCCATGCCCGCACAAAAGTGCTTGCCTGTGCTAGAAATGACCAACGCGCGGGCCGTACCTTCGCGGTTCAGTTGACGCAACACCGCATCGAGTTCGCGCCAAAAAGAGGGGCCCATGGTGTTGAGTTGATCGGGGCGATTCAGCACCAAATGGGCGATGTGGTCTTTTTCATCCAAAGTGAAATGCTGCATGGAACGGCTTGGTTCTGGATTCATGTGGTCTCCTGATTGAAGTTTGTTTTTTCCAAATTGCCCACGCGAACGCCGAGCAAACGGAAGCGGCGGGTCAAGTCAACTCGATTCAAAAACAAGCCTGCCGTGCGCCTGATCAAGGCAGGATCGGCCGTCGCTACGGGCAAGGTTTGGTCGCGTGTCACAGACCGAAAATCGTCGTAACGCAGCTTAACGCCAATGGTGCGGCCGGCATAGCCCTTTCGCGTCAAATCCCCGGCCAAGCGCTCGCACAGCCGCGTGAACAGGGCCCCCAACTCAGCCTTGTCGTGCTGTGCATGCAAGTCGCGCTCGAAGGTGGTTTCGCGCGATATGGAAACCGGCTCACTTTCAGTGACCAATGGGCGATCGTCGCGACCCCAGGCCACTTGGTGCAACCAACGGCCTTGATTTTGACCAAACAACTGTTGCAATTCAAACGGATCGCAGGCTGCCAGTTCGCCAATGGTGTGAATGCCAGCCGCGCTGAGTTTTTCATCGGTTTTGGGGCCGATCCCGTTGATTTTTCGACAACTCAAAGGCCAAATCTTGGTCTGCAAATCTTCTTCAAACACAACCGACAGGCCATTGGGTTTGTTGAACTCACTGGCCATTTTTGCCAGCAATTTATTCGGAGCCACGCCAACCGAGCAGGTCAAACCAGTGGCTTCAAAAATACTTTTTTGAATCAGTCTCGCGAGCACACGGCCGCCTTCGCGTTGTCCACCTGGCACCTCGGTGAAATCAAGGTAGACCTCGTCGACGCCCCGGTCTTCCATCAAGGGCACGATGTCGGTGATGATGGCTTTGAATTGACGTGAGTATTTTCGGTATTCGTCAAAATCGACGGGCAACAAAATGGCATCGGGGCAGAGCTTGGCGGCCTTCATCAAGCCCATGGCCGAGCCCACGCCGAATTGCCGCGCTGCATAAGTGGCGGTGGTGATGACGCCGCGGCCGGTGTAGCCAGACAACCTTGGAAAGACACCCAATGGAATGTCGGCCCTTGAGGTCCATTGGCCATTCAGTTCATCGACAGCACGTCGACGCCCGCCAATGACGACCGGCAGACCCTTAAGCTGCGGGTAACGCAATAACTCCACAGACGCGTAAAACGCGTCCATGTCGAGGTGCGCGATTCGTCTCATGGCGAGTCAGGGAAGGTCGAAAATTTTCGACAAGGTCCTGCTTAGTAGGTGCCAGGCAACAAGATGTCTTTGCCGACTTGGTTGATGTTGGTGCGGCCGCAAAAGGCCATGGTCAAGTCCAACTCGTTGCGGATGATTTTCAGCGCCTTGGTCACGCCCGCTTCACCATAGGCGCCCAAGCCGTACAAAAAGGCACGACCAATCAAAGTGCCTTGCGCGCCCAAGGCCCGCGCTTTGAGCACGTCTTGGCCGCTGCGAATGCCGCCGTCCATCCACACTTCGATGGCCTTGCCCACCGCATCCGCAATGGCGGGCAGGGCTTGAATAGAAGAAGGCGCTCCGTCCAATTGTCGGCCCCCGTGGTTAGAAACGATTAAGGCATCGGCCCCACTGTTGGCGGCCAACTTAGCGTCTTCAGCGTCCATGATGCCCTTGATGATCAACTTGCCACCCCAGCGTTTTTTAATCCACTCGACGTCGTTCCAATTGAGCTGAGGGTCGAACTGTTCGATCGTCCATGATGAGAGTCTGGAGGTGTCCGCGACCCCTTTGACATGGCCCACGATGTTGCCAAAACTGCGGCGTGACGTGCCCAGCATGCCCAAGCACCAACGCGGCTTGGTGGCCAAGTTAATGAGGTTGGCCAAGGTCGGACTGGGCGGTGCCGATAAACCATTCTTAATGTCTTTGTGACGCTGCCCCAAAATTTGCAAATCGAGCGTTAATTGCAAGGCCGAGCAATTGGCCGCTTTGGCGCGGTCGATCAAACGTTCCACAAAGTCGCGGTCTTTCATGACATACAACTGGAACCAAAACGGATGGCGATCGGTGTGCTCGGCAATGTCTTCAATCGAGCAAATGCTCATGGTGGAGAGCGTAAACGGAATGCCAAAGGCCTTGGCCGCTTTGGCGCCCAAAATTTCACCATCGGCGTGTTGCATGCCGGTTAAACCTGTGGGCGCAATCGCCACAGGCATGGCCACTTTCTGACCGATCATGGTGGTTTCGGTGCTGCGGTTTTCCATGTTGACCGCGACGCGCTGGCGCAACTTGATTTTTTGAAAATCAAGCTCGTTTGCGTGATAAGTGCTTTCGGTCCAAGAGCCCGTGTCTGCGTAGTCGTAAAACATGCGGGGGACGCGTTTTTGTGCGACACGGCGAAGGTCTTCAATGCAAGTGATTTTTGACAAATTACTCATTCACGTCTCCTGTATTTTTTAATTGCTTGCAGCCAACCGCGCGCGATGACGCTCAATTTGAGCACACACTTGAACGGGAGCGGTCCCCCCCAAAACCGAGCGTGCGTTGAGTGAACCGCTCAAGCTCAGCACCTCAAACACATCGGCTTCAATCGCGGGGTTGAATTGCTGCAAGGTCGCCAAGGGCAATTCAGACAAATCGAGTTGTTGTGAAATCGCCGTTTTGACCGCATGCGCCACCACTTCATGGGCGTCACGGAAAGGCAAACCTTTGCGCACCAAGTAGTCAGCCAGGTCGGTGGCGGTGGCATAACCGCGCTTCGCAGCGAGCGCCATGGCTTCGGGTTTGACAGTGATGCCGGGCACCATTTCTGCAAAAATGCGCAGCGTGTCTTTAAGAGTGTCAACGGTGTCGAACAAAGGCTCTTTGTCTTCTTGATTGTCTTTGTTGTAGGCCAGCGGTTGGCCCTTCATCAAGGTGATGAGCGCCATCAAATGGCCCACGACCCGACCGGTTTTGCCGCGCGCCAATTCGGGGACATCCGGATTCTTCTTCTGCGGCATGATGGAACTGCCGGTGGTAAAGCGATCGGCAATTTGGATGAAGCCAAAGTTTTGGCTCATCCACAAAATCAGCTCTTCAGAAAAGCGACTGATGTGCACCATGACCAAGCTCGCGGCAGCGCTGAACTCAATCGCAAAGTCACGGTCGCTGACGGCGTCCAAGCTGTTTTGACAAACGCCCTCCATCTTCAAAGTGCGGGCCACGCGTTCACGGTCCAATGGGTAAGGCGTGCCCGCCAAAGCGGCCGCCCCTAGAGGCAGGCGGTTGACTCGACGGCGAACGTCTTGCATTCGCTCTGCATCGCGCGCAAACATTTCGACATAGGCCAATAGATGGTGCCCAAAACTGACGGGCTGGGCCACTTGCAAATGGGTAAAGCCCGGCAAAATGACCTCGGTGTTGTGCGCGGCCATTTCAACCAAGGCCCGCTGCAGTTCGTTCAGCAAGCCCACAATCAAGTCAATTTCAGTGCGCAACCACAGTCGCACATCGGTGGCCACTTGGTCATTGCGGCTGCGTCCGGTGTGAAGGCGTTTGCCCGCATCCCCGACCAATTGGGTCAAGCGGGCTTCGATGTTCAGGTGCACGTCTTCCAAATCCAGTTGCCACTGGAAAGCGCCGCCCTCAATTTCAGACCGAATTTGCGCCATGCCGCGTTGAATATCGGCCCAATCGGCGTCGCGCAAAATGCCTTGCGCATGCAACATCTCCGCATGAGCCAAGGAGCCGGAAATGTCAGCCTCCCACAGCCGTTTGTCAAAAAAAACGCTGGCGGTGTAGCGCTTGACCAAGTCACTCATGGGCTCGGAGAAAAGCGCCGACCAGGCTTGTGATTTTTTGTCGAGCTGATTGCCCTCGGCTGGGGCTTGGGAAGTGTGCGAAAAAGTCATCCCCGGATTCTATCGACCCCGTATCGATCTGACCCTTGAGGCACAAAAGGGTGTTAATTGGTAACAGCCGGATCGGGCCTACCGCTTATCCACTTGGCTTGTCTGGTTGTCATTTATTTTCGATTGTTACGAATTGGGAAACATGCGTTGACGCCGCCCCGCATGATAACAACCACTATGTACACATCCCACATTTTGCAAGTCGACCGAGCCTACCGGCCCATGCCTCGACGTGATTCGAAGTCCCTCTACCAAACCCCGCTGAGCTTGATGCTTGTCGACGAGGATCCCGCTGCTCGACAGCGCATGCGAACGCTGCTGGGCGACTGCGATGCGAGTCTGCTGAAAAACCTGCATGAAGCCAGCACCGCCGTCACCGCCATGGCCATTTTGGACCGGGAGCCCGTCGATATTGTCTTGCTCGACGTCAAGCTTCCCGGCACCAATGGCCTGGGACTGGCCAGCCATTTGAGCACGCTGCGACGCCCGCCCATGATCATTTTCATCACCGCCTATGCAGAACACGCCGCTCGGGCTTTTGATTTAGATGCCGTGGATTACATCACCAAACCGGTTCGACTAGAGCGCCTTCAAGAGGCTTTGGACAAGGCCGAAAGACGCATGTCAACAGGACGCATCAAGACCATGGAGCCCAAAGCTGAAACCCTGATCATTCAAGACCGCGGCCGTACCGAGCGCGTGCCCTTGGCCGAAGTGCTGTATTTCAAGGCCGAGCTGAAGTACGTCACCGTGCGCACGGCGGTCCGCAGTTACATCTTGGACAACTCGTTGAGCGAACTCGAGCAACGCTACGGCAACCAGTTTTTAAGGGTGCACCGCAATGCCTTGGTGGCCCGTTCAGCCGTTCGCACTTTGGAGCGTCATTACAGCAACGACCAAAGCGACAGTTGGGCCATTCGCTTGCAGGGCTTGGACGAACGATTGCTGGTGTCGAGACGCCAACTGGCCGCCGTGCGCGAAGCGATTCGCCATCCTTAACGTTAACGCTCAGCCAGGGTTTTTTGAATGACGGCCTGCACCAAGCCCATGGCCCGTTGGTGCGTCGGCGTGTGCGGGCGCCGAGTTGACCAAGCCAAACTTAAGTGGCAGACCAACCGAGGGCTTTGGATCGCCCTCGCCGTGAAGGCCTCGGCCCCTTCCAGTTCTTTCAAGGTGTAACCAGGCAAAACGGCATGCCCAACCCCTTCACGGACCAAATTCAAAATGGCATTCAAGCCATCGACCTGCATGGCGATTTTGGGCGCCAGCGATTGGCGCATCATCTCGGCATCGACCAAATTTCTGAACACATTGGGACGACTGGGTAAAACCAGCGGCAATTCAGCCACGGCTTTGACGCTCAACGCCCCCAAATCTGGCCGGTCTTTTTTTTTAAGGTCGACAGCACGGGTCTTTCTGGCAGAAATCAACACCAAAGACGCTTCGTGCAAAGGCGTTGACTCCAGTTCGGGCGAGTGGGGCGGGTTGTAAAGCAAGGCCATGTCCACATTGCCCACGCGCACGCCTTCGAACATGGACATTGAAAACCCCTCGGTCAAAGTGACTTGGGCTTGCGGCAAATGTTCTCGAAAAGCTTGACTCAAGGGGACCGCAATCAACCTTGACAAACTGGGCGGCAAAGCCACCGACACCTGGCCCGACAAAGCACCGCGTGAGGCACTCAAGGCCTCACGAGCCACTTCCACTTGGTGAAGGATGCCACGCCCATGCTCCAACAACAACTGGCCGCTTTCGGTCAGTTTCACGCCCCGGCCATTTCGCTCCAGGAGGTTTTGGTGCAGTTCCACTTCCAGCAAGCGCACCTGACGGCTCAAAGCCGGTTGGGCAATCCCCAACGCCACGGAAGCCCGGGTGAAACTGCCGAGCTCTGCCACCCGCACAAAGTAAGCGATTTGTTTGAGGTCCATGCTTTCGCCTTTCGCCTTTCGCCCTACGAAGGTATTTCATTTTTGAAATATCTTACCCAGTTTCATATCAATTTGGCATAACAGATAGTGACTGTAGGCTCTGGCAAGGGGGGCGCAAATTCACCACAATGACTTGAGCTATAAAGCTTTCTTAAAGCCCCCTTTCAACCTCTGGAAAACCCATGATCATCGACGTTCACGGTCACTACACCACCGCCCCCGCCGCTTTAGGCGCTTGGCGCGATTTGCAAATTGCCGCCCTGAAAGACCCGTCAAAATCGCCCAAAGCCGCTGACCTCAAAATCAGCGATGACGAGTTGCGTGAATCGATTGAAACCAACCAACTGCGTCTGATGAAAGAGCGCGGCAGTGACTTGACGATATTCAGCCCTCGAGCCAGTTTCATGGCACACCACATTGGCGACTTCCAAACCTCGTCGACCTGGGCCGCCATTTGCAACGAACTTTGCTTTCGCGTGGCACAGCTCTTTCCCGACCATTTTGTACCGGCCGCCATGCTCCCTCAATCGCCCGGCGTCGACCCAGCGACCTCCCTGCCCGAACTGGTGAAGTGCGTGGAGCAATACGGCAATGTGGGCATCAACTTGAACCCCGATCCATCGGGGGGTCACTGGACCAGCCCGCCCTTGAGCGACCGCCACTGGTACCCCATCTACGAGAAAATGGTGGAGTACGACATCCCCGCCATGATCCACGTCAGCACCAGCTGCAATGCTTGCTTTCACACCACCGGCGCGCATTACTTGAACGCCGACACCACCGCCTTCATGCAGTGTCTGACCAGTGATTTGTTCAAAGACTTCCCCACTTTGAAGTTCTTGATTCCCCATGGCGGCGGCGCAGTGCCCTACCACTGGGGCCGCTTCAGGGGCTTGGCACAAGAGTTGAAAAAACCCTTGCTGAAAGACCACTTGTTGAACAACATTTTCTTTGACACTTGCGTCTACCACCAACCCGGCATCGACTTGCTGACGAAGGTCATTCCGGTCGACAACATTTTGTTCGCCAGCGAAATGATTGGCGCTGTGCGGGGCATCGACCCCGAAACGGGCCACTATTACGACGACACCAAACGCTACGTTGCCGCCACCGCCAATTTGTCTGAGTCCGACCGCCAAAAGGTTTATGAAGGCAATGCACGCCGCGTGTTCCCGCGCCTGGACGCGCAATTGAAGGCCAAGGGTCTGTAAAAGTTCAAGGCCAAAAAGTTCAAGACCGAAAGCCACTTTAGGAAAACAACATGTACGAACTCGGAGTCGTTTACCGCAACATCACCCGCGCCAACCGCGCGGCCGCCGATGGTTTGGCCGCTTTGGGCTCGGCCACAGTGCATGAAGCCATGGGCCGCGTCGGTTTGCTAAGGCCCTATATGCGCCCCATTTACGCCGGTCAAAAAGTATCGGGCACCGCCGTGACCGTGCTGCTGCAACCCGGTGACAACTGGATGATGCATGTGGCGGCCGAACAAATTCAGCCCGGCGACATCGTGGTCGCCGCCGTCACCGCCGAATGCACCGATGGTTATTTTGGCGACCTCCTGGCCACCAGCTTTCAAGCCCGTGGCGCTCGCGCGTTGATCATTGACGCCGGCGTGCGGGATGTGAGCACACTGCAAGAAATGAACTTCCCGGTTTGGTCCAAAGCCATCAGCAGCAAAGGAACGATCAAGGCCACGCTGGGCTCCGTCAACATTCCCATCGTCTGCGCGGGCATGTTGGTGACGCCGGGCGATGTCATCGTCGCTGACGACGACGGCGTGGTGTGCGTGCCTGCCGCCCGCGCCGTTCAAACCTGGGAAGCGGCCATCAAGCGCGAGTCTTTTGAAGGCGAAAAGCGCGCCAAGCTGGCCTCCGGCGTGTTGGGCCTTGACATGTACAAAATGCGCGAGCCCTTGGCAGCTGCAGGTTTGAAGTACATCGATTAATTCCTATTCAACCAAGAGATTGACGCCCATGAACAAACCCACAACAGGCGATTTCACCAAAACCAATGGCTGGCTGGATTGGTTTGAAGGCCCTGTCAAACCGCGTTTTCAATTACCCGCCGGCGCGGTCGACGCCCACTGCCACGTGTTCGGCCCCGGCGCAGAATTCCCTTATGCGCCCGAGCGCAAGTACACGCCTTGTGACGCCAGCAAACACCAGCTTTATGCCTTGCGCGACCACTTGGGCTTTGCCCGCAATGTGGTGGTGCAAGCCACTTGTCACGGCGCCGACAACCGGGCGATGGTGGATGCCCTGGTGAGCAGCGGCGGGAAAGCGCGTGGCGTCGCCACGGTGCGTCGAAGCGTCAGCGATGCCGAAATTCAAGCCATGCACGACGCCGGGGTGCGCGGCGTCCGGTTCAATTTCGTGAAACGCTTGGTGGACTTCACGCCCAAGGACGAGTTGCTCGAAATCGCCAGTCGCATTGCCCAATGGGGTTGGCATGTGGTGATTTACTTTGAAGCCGTAGACCTCCCTGAATTGTGGGATTTCTTCACCGCGCTGCCAACCACCGTGGTGGTCGATCACATGGGGCGCCCGGATGTGAGCAAATCCATCGATGGCCCCGAGTTCCAGTTGTTCTTGAAGTTCATGCGCGAGCACAAAAATGTGTGGAGCAAGGTCAGCTGCCCAGAGCGCCTCAGCGTCAGCGGGCCCAAAGCATTGAACGGCGAACAAAACGCCTACCAAGATGTGATTCCGTTTGCCAGAGCGGTCGTTGAAGAATTCCCAGACCGCGTTTTGTGGGGGACCGACTGGCCGCACCCCAACCTGAAAGACCACATGCCAGACGATGGCCTGCTGGTTGATTTCATCCCCCACATCGCCACGACGTCTGCGCTGCAACAACAATTGTTAGTGGACAACCCGATGCGCCTTTA
The DNA here is from genome assembly GCA_903828535.1 of uncultured Curvibacter sp. Taxonomy (GTDB): domain Bacteria; phylum Pseudomonadota; class Gammaproteobacteria; order Burkholderiales; family Burkholderiaceae_C; genus Curvibacter. The sequence goes on along the minus strand of CAIKMN010000036.1, from coordinate 104,428 downwards.
TTGGCCCGAGGAGCAATGAACATGGCCTTAGAAAAACCTTATTTAGACGTGCCTGGCACGGTCATTTTTGATGCCGAGCAAAGCCGAAAAGGCTATGGGTTGAATCAGTTCTGCATGTCGCTAATGAAGGCCGAGAACCGCACCCGTTTCAAAGCCGATGAGCGCGCGTATTTGGACGAATGGCCCATGAGCGAAGAGCAAAAACAAGGCGTTCTGACACGCGACCTGAATCGCTGCATGGCCGCTGGGGGCAATATTTATTTCCTGGCCAAAATTGGCGCCACCGACGGCAAGAGTTTTCAACAAATGGCGGGCTCCATGACCGGAATGACTGAAGCCGAATACCGCGACATGATGTTGGCGGGCGGCCGATCTGTGGAGGGCAATCGCTACATCGGCGAAGACGGTGATGCGCAAGCCCACCGACAACCTCAAGGCCAAGCCGGCAAAAACACAACAGGAGCCGCATAAATGGCCAAAATCACCGCCAGCGTTTTCACCTCTCATGTGCCTGCCATTGGGGCCGCTCTCGATTTGGGCAAAACCCAAGAACCCTACTGGCAGCCTTTGTTTGCAGGCTACGAATATTCCAAGCAGTGGATGAAAGACAACCAACCCGACGTCATCTTCTTGGTCTACAACGACCACGCCACTGCCTTCAGCCTGGAGATGATTCCGACTTTTGCCATCGGCACTGCCGCTGAGTTTCAGCCCGCCGACGAAGGCTGGGGACCCCGTCCGGTGCCCAAGGTCATCGGTCACCCTGACTTAGCGAGCCACATTGCGCAAAGCGTGATTCAAGACGATTTTGACTTGACCATCGTGAACAAAATGGCGGTGGACCACGGGCTCACCGTGCCACTGTCTTTGATGTGCGGCGCCACCATGCCAGAAATCGCAGCGGGCGCCAAAGCAGCGCCAGCCGCCTGGCCCTGCCCTGTCATCCCCTTTGCGGTGAACGTGGTGCAATACCCCGTGCCCTCGGGTCGCCGTTGTTTTGAGCTGGGTCAAGCCATTCGGCGCGCCGTTGACAGTTACGACCCAGACTTGAATGTTCACATCTGGGGCACCGGCGGCATGAGCCATCAATTACAAGGCCCACGTGCCGGCTTGATCAACAAAACGTGGGACAACGCCTTTCTGGACCAATTGATTGCCGACCCTGAAGGCCTGTCCCAGAAGCCGCACATTGAATACGTTCGTGAAGCCGGCTCAGAAGGCATTGAGTTGGTGATGTGGCTGATTGCCCGCGGCGCCATGGCTGACGTCGCCGAGAACCCCAAAGGCGTTGCCCTGCATGGCTCGGCCCCCAAAGTGGCACATCGTTTCTTCCACGTGCCCGCGTCGAATACCGCAGTAGGCCATCTAATTCTCGAAGCGTGACGCCTTTCTCCAGACACCCTGACTTTAGACACGTCTAGATCTTCCTTTCTGTTTTCAACCTTTGGCAACACCATGAACACCTCTTTGAACAGCTCCAAAACCATCAAAGTCGCGCTGGCCGGTGCCGGCGCTTTTGGCATCAAGCACTTGGATGGCATCAAAAACATTGACGGCGTTGAAGTCGTTTCCTTGATCGGCCGCGACCTCGAAAAGACCCTCGAAGTGGCGCGCAAATATGGCATTGGCCACGTCACCACCGATCTGGCCGACAGCTTGGCTTTGCCCGAAGTCGACGCCGTGATTTTGTGCACGCCCACCCAAATGCACTCCGAACAAAGCCTGGCTTGCTTGAAGGCGGGCAAGCATGTGCAGGTGGAGATCCCCTTGGCCGACAGCTGGAAAGGCGCCAAGGACGTGGTGGCCCTGCAGCAGAAAACGGGCTTGGTGGCGATGTGCGGCCACACCCGCCGCTTCAACCCCAGCCATCAATATGTGCACAACCAAATCAAAGCGGGCGCCTTCCACATTCAACAAATGGATGTGCAAACTTATTTCTTCCGCCGTACCAACATGAACGCGCTGGGTCAAGCACGCAGCTGGACTGACCACTTGCTGTGGCACCACGCCGCCCACACCGTCGATTTGTTTGCCTACCAAGCTGGCAGCCCAATCGTTAAAGCCAATGCCTTGCAAGGGCCGATTCACCCGACCTTGGGCATCGCCATGGACATGAGCATTCAGCTGCAAGCCGCCAATGGCGCCATTTGTACCTTGAGCTTGTCGTTCAACAACGACGGCCCCTTGGGGACTTTTTTCCGCTACATCGGCGATACCGCCACCTACATCGCTCGCTACGACGATTTATTCAACGGCAAGGACGAACAAATTGATGTCTCCAAAGTGGCCGTTTGCATGAATGGCATCGAGCTTCAGGACCGTGAATTTTTCGCGGCCATTCGCGAAGGCCGAGAGCCCAATTCGAGTGTGGCGCAAGTATTGAACTGCTACCAAGTGCTCCACCAACTAGAACAACAACTCACCGCGGTTTAATCAAGTTCTTCACCTGCCGTTCGAATGCCATGAAAACCAACGCACTCGGCCCCTTTCAAGTCAGCACCATCGGCTTGGGTTGCATGAACCTGAGCCACGCTTATGGCCAACCGCCTAGCGCTGCGCAGGCCGAGCGTTTGCTGCTGCGGGCGTTGGACTTGGGCGTCACTTTCTTTGACACTGCAGCCTTGTATGGCTTTGGGGCCAACGAAACTTTGGTGGGCCAAGTGCTCGGCCCCCATCGCCAAAAATTCACCTTGGCCAGCAAATGCGGCATGCAGGGCGTGGCCTTTGACGGTGGAATCAAGCGGGTGATTGATGGCCGCCCCGCCACCCTTCGCGCCACCTGCGAAGACAGTTTGCGTCGCCTCAAGACCGAAGTGATTGACCTTTACTATCTCCACCGCTGGGACAAATCTGTGCCCATCGCTGAGTCGGTCGGCGCATTGGGAGACCTGGTGCGTGCGGGCAAAATTCGCAGCATCGGCTTGAGCGAAGTCTCAGCCCAAACGCTGCGTTTGGCGCATGCAGAGCACCCCATCACCGCCTTACAAACCGAATACTCCTTGTGGACGCGCAACCCCGAAATTGCGGTGCTCGAGGCCTGTCGCGAATTGGGCGTGGGATTTGTCGCTTTCAGCCCCGTGGCGCGCGGCTTCTTGAGCGACCAAGCCTTGGATGTGAATGCCTTCGATGCGAAGGACATTCGCCGTGCCATGCCGCGCTTTGCCTCCCTTGCCTACGGTGCGAATTTGCCCTTACTGAACGAGGTCAAGGCGGTTGCGCAGGAGGTCAACGCGAGCGTGGCCCAAGTGGGATTGGCTTGGTTGTTGGCCAAAGGCGTTCAGCGGGGACAACCCGTCATTCCCATACCGGGCACCACGAACATCCAACATTTGGAAGAAAACCTGGCCGCCGCCGATTGCGTACTCAACACCGAACAGTTGGCGCGCCTGGAAACAGCACTGGCACCGGAGCGCATTGTGGGCGCGCGCTATAACGCCCTCAATCAATCGGAAGTGGATACAGAGGAATACACTGAGAGACAGCGCCCATAAACGCTCTTTGTAAACCCAAAGCAGTTAAACTCACTGCCTTCCCAGCCTCTGGATAAACACCAGCCCACGCGACGGAGCGCAACATGTCCAAAAAAGTATTTATCAAAACCTTCGGCTGCCAAATGAACGAGTACGACTCGGACAAGATGGCCGATGTGCTCAATGCCGCTCAAGGTTACGAGCCCACCCAAAATGTGGACGAAGCCGACCTCATTTTGTTCAACACCTGCTCGGTTCGTGAGCGCGCACAAGAGAAGGTTTTTTCTGATTTAGGCCGCGTTCAGCACCTGAAGAAGAAGGGCGTGCTGATCGGTGTGGGCGGTTGTGTCGCCAGCCAAGAAGGCGCTGACATCATCAAACGAGCGCCCTATGTGGACGTGGTGTTTGGGCCGCAAACCCTGCACCGCCTACCCGACATGCTCAAGGCCCGCGAACGCTTGCACCGGCCTCAGGTCGACATCAGCTTTCCTGAAATTGAGAAGTTCGACAAGCTGCCCCCCGCTCGCGTGCAAGGCCCCTCGGCCTTTGTGTCGATCATGGAAGGCTGCTCAAAGTACTGCAGTTACTGCGTGGTTCCCTACACGCGTGGTGAAGAAATCAGTCGTCCCTTTGAAGACGTGCTGATTGAAATCGCCGGCCTCACCGAGCAAGGCGTGCGAGAGGTAACCCTGCTGGGCCAGAACGTCAATGCTTACCGTGGCGCCATGGGCAACACCACAGAGATCGCCGACTTTGCCCTGCTGATCGAAACCATCGCCGAGATTCCCGGCATCGAGCGCATCCGCTACACAACCAGCCACCCGAATGAGTTCACGCAACGCTTGATCGAGGCCTACGCCAAGGTGCCCAAATTGGTCAGCCATTTGCACCTGCCTGTGCAACACGGCAGCGACCGGATTTTGATGGCAATGAAACGCGGCTACACCGCGATGGAATACAAAAGCACCATCCGCAAACTGCGCGCCATTCGCCCCAATATGTCCATGAGCAGCGATTTCATCGTTGGCTTTCCCGGTGAGACCGAGGACGATTTCAACAAGATGATGAAGCTGATCACCGACATTGGTTACGACACGTCTTTCAGTTTCATGTTTAGTCCGCGCCCTGGCACCCCGGCGGCGGCCTTGCAAGATGAAACGCCGCACGAGGTCAAGCTCAAGCGATTGCAGCACCTGCAGGCGGTCATTGAAGAGAATGTGGCAGCCATCAGCGCCAGCCGGCAAGACACGGTGCAGCGCATTTTGGTCGAAGGGCCTTCGCGCAAATCCAGTCCCGAGGTGCCAGAATGGATGGGCCGCACCGAGTGCAACCGCGTCGTCAACTTTGCGGCGGGCCCCAACGGCGACCGCTTGGTGGGTCAAATGATTGACGTCAAAATTACCCAAGCATTCCCGCATTCTTTGCGGGGCGAACTGCTGGTGAATTAATGCCAAAAAGCAAACGGCTGCGGGCCTCGCCCACTTTCAAGCTCTACAACGACGACTTGATCGCCGATGGGCTGAACCACCGGCTCTTCAACGACCTGTATTTTTATTGCATGACGATGCGCTGGCCCGCTTTTTTTGGGCTGATCGGCGTGTTCTTTTTGTGTTTGAACACCTTTTTTGCCGCGCTTTACTATGCGGCGCCGGACTCGGTCGCCAACCTCAACCCCAGCGGTTTTTTGGGCGCCTTTTTTTTCAGTGCTGAAACGCTCGCGACGGTAGGCTATGGTGACATGCACCCCAACTCGATGTGGGGGCACGCGGTCTCGACGCTCGAAATTTTTGTTGGCATGATGGGCATGGCGGTGATTACGGGCATGGTGTTCGCCCGCTTTTCAAGACCTCGTCCCCGCATCGTTTTCTCCAAGCACCCCATCATCCGCCCCATGAATGGGGCCGAGACCTTGATGCTCAGAGCCGCCAATGCGCGACTCAATGCGATATTGGAAGCGTCGGCCAAGTTGCGTTTGTTGCGCGAAGAGGTCTCGCCCGAGGGCGTGAAGATGCGCCGCATTTACGACTTGGATTTGGTACGGGATCAGACCCCCATGTTCATGTTGAGCTGGACCTTGATGCACGTCATCAACGAACACAGCCCCTTGTTTCACATGAGTGCTGAAGACTTGGCATGCTCTAAAACCATGTTGATCTTGAGCCTGTCCGGCACCGATGAAACCACCAGCCATACCTTACAAACCCGGCAGGTTTACCCCACCAGCTCGATTCGCCACCAACATGCTTTCCGGGATTTGGTCCACACCGACGCTGATGGCCAGGACCATGTGGACTACCAGCGCATTCACGACACCTATGCCTTAGAGCCCAAGGCGTGAAACGGGCTATTTAAATACTCAGAACGGCATTTTTCCCATGCCACCCAGGCCCTTCATGGCGCCCATTTTCTTCATCATCTTCATCAGGCCGCCGCCACTCATTTTTTTCATCATGGTTTGCATTTGCTCAAATTCATTGAGCAAGCGGTTCACGTCTTGCACCTGAACCCCGGCGCCGGCGGCAATGCGGCGTTTGCGGGTGGCTTTGATGAGGTCGGGCTTGCGCCGCTCAAGCGCGGTCATGCTGCAAATAATGCCTTCTTTGCGCCGAATGTCGCGCTCGGCTTTGTTCATGTCCATCTGGCCGGCCTTCGCCGCCAACTGCGTGGGCAGTTTGTCAAGCAGGCTGGAGAGACCTCCCATTTGCTTCATTTGTTGGATTTGCGACAAAAAGTCGTTCAAGTCAAAGCCAGAACCGCTTTTCATCTTGGCGGCGAGTTTTTCGGCCGCTTGGAGGTCCACACCCGCCGTGACTTGCTCGACCAAGGCCACGATGTCGCCCATGCCGAGCACGCGGCCAGCGTGTCGGTCGGCATCAAAGACCTCGAGGCCATCCAGCTTTTCTGACGTGCCAGCGAACTTGATGGGCGCGCCCGTGATTTGCCGCACCGAGAGCGCTGCGCCGCCGCGTGAGTCGCCGTCGAGCTTGGTCAGCACAATGCCTGTCAAGGGCAAGGCGTCTTTAAATGCGCGAGCGGTGTTGATGGCGTCTTGACCTTGCATGGCGTCGACCACAAACAACGTCTCAACAGGCTTGAGCACCGCATGCAGGTCTTTGATTTCGGCCATCAGGGCCTCGTCAATCGCCAAACGGCCTGCGGTGTCGACCAGCAAGACATCGAAGAAGTGCTTTTTGGCGTAATCCAAAGCGGCCAAGGCAATGTCATGCGGCTTTTGTGAGGGGTCGCTGGGGAACCACTCGGCACCGGCTTGGGCGGTCACGGTCTTCAACTGCTCTATGGCCGCAGGGCGGTAGACGTCGCCCGAAACGGTCAACACTTTTTTCTTGCGCTTTTCAATCAGGTGCTTGGCCAGCTTGGCCGTGGTGGTGGTCTTACCCGCCCCTTGCAAACCCGCCATCAAGATCACGGCGGGGGGCTGAACCGACAAGTTGATGTCAGAGACACCCTCGCCCATGGTGGCGGCCAATTCCTTGTTGACGATGCTCACCAGCACCTGGCCCGGCTTGAGCGAGGTCATGACCTCTTGGCCCAAGGCCTTTTCTTTCACGCGGGCTATGAAGTCGCGCACCACCGGCAACGCCACATCGGCCTCCAGCAAAGCCATGCGCACTTCACGCAGCATGTCGCTGACGTTGGCCTCGGTGATGCGGGCTTGCCCACTGAGGTGCTGCACGAGCTTGGAGAGTTTGTCGGTAAGGGCGGAGGCCATGTGGGGTTCCAGAGCTAAACTATGAGTCATGATTTTATCCAGTGCCCTCGAGCTTGACTTGGCCAATGGCTTGCCGTTGAGTTGGTTGCTGGGCATCGCCTGTGCCTTGGCCTACGCGCTGCCCGCCTTGGCCGCGCCGCGAATGGGCAGCAATGCGTCACGCTGGACACTCGCCTTGGCTTGGGCTTTGCATGGGCTGACCCTGTTGTCGAGCCTGTTGGAGGGCCCGACCCACTTTGGTTTTGCCCCCGCCATTTCAGCCACCGCTTGGCTGGTGCTGACTTTGTATGGCATTGAAACCCGCTTTTATCCGCAACTCAACGCGCGACGCGCCTTGGCGGCCTTGGGCGCCTTTTGTGTATTACTCGGGACGGTTTTTCCAGGACAGCCTTTGCACCTGAGTGCTTCCCCCTGGCTGCCTTTGCACTGGGTGCTGGGCATTGCGTCTTATGGCTTGTTCGGCACGGCCGTTATCCACGCATGGTTGATGAGCCGCACCGAAAGGTCCATTCGCCAAGCCACGGCCTCCGATACCGGCCTGCCCTTGCTGACCTTGGAGCGCATGACCTTCCGTTTTGTCAACGCCGGCTTTGTCTTATTGACCTTGACCTTGCTGGCCGGGTTGGTGTTTGGTGAATCCCTTTATGGCCAGCCTTGGCGCTGGGAACATAAAACCATTTTTTCGGTCTTGTCGTGGCTGGCATTTGCCATTTTGTTGATGGGACGCGCCCGTTTTGGTTGGCGTGGTCAACGCGCTGCCCAAGGCGTCTACATCGGCGCCAGTTTGTTGCTGCTGGCTTACGTTGGCTCGCGTTTTGTATTTGAAATCTTGCTGGGTCGCTCCTTCACCTGAAGCCGACGGTACTGACGAACCCCCATGAAACTGCTGCTTTACATTGGCATCGCCCTCGCTGTTTATTGGTTGTGGCGTCAGTCGCGGCTTCAAAACGGCGGCCCCGGTGGAGAAAATTCAAGGGCCCCCGGCGGGCCGTCTTCGCCGACTCACTCCGCCCCCCCGCCAGCCTCTCCCTTGAAGATGGTGAGTTGCGCTACCTGTGGCGTGCATTTACCCCTCAGCGAGGCTTTTGCCGATGGCCCCGGCGGCACAGCGCCTTTTTATTGCAGCCCTGATCACCGCCGTCGATGACAGAAGTTCCGGCCTCTAGGGAAACAGAAGAGGGGAAGACCCTTTGGCACCAAGGTTGGTATGGGGGTGCCGAGCGCGTCGACTCGCCCAATTTTGGAGCCAGGCCAGCCCAAGCGCGCATCGACTTGATCGTGTTGCACTCGATCAGCTTGCCGCCCGGACAGTACGGCGGCCCCGAAGTGGTGCAGTTTTTCACCAACCAACTGGGTTTCGGGGGCCATCCTTATTTTGAGTCCTTGCGCGGGGTTCAAGTCTCGGCCCATTTTTTTCTGCGTCGTGACGGTCGCCTGATCCAGTTGGTGAGTTGCGACGACCGGGCATGGCACGCGGGCGTTTCCAGTTACCGGGGGCGCTCTCAGTGCAACGACGATTCCATTGGCATTGAATTAGAGGGCCTCGAGGGCGATGCCTTCACCGAGGCCCAATATGCGGCGCTGGCGCCCCTTTGCCAAGCCCTCCGAGCGGCCTACCCGATCGACCACGTGGCCGGGCACGAGCACATTGCCCCCGGCCGAAAACAAGACCCCGGTGCGGGTTTTGAGTGGCAACGGCTAAAAAAAGAACTGGGCTGGCCAATCGACTGCTTGCCACGCCTCTAAGTGCTTTCCCCAATGATTTTTTTATTTGAAATCCGAGTGAAGCCCCCAAAAAAGGGGAGCGCTCACGGCGTCTGGGTTTTGGTCTGAAATGCCGCTCAATACCGCGTCCAGCCTGACTTTTTGGTACCAAAACCTGCATCGGCAAGCGTTCAATGTGAACGCTGTGATTTGGACCTGAGGCCGCCCCCCTCTCATTCACGGTCCGTTCGGGCGAAACACTACCCGTAGCGTCTTGCATGGGTCATGGACACCAGATATAGTGTGTTCCTGAATTTGAATTGACTCGACCCCCCACGGATCTCATTGGGAAATTTTGATCAAAATGTGCTTGAATTTATCCCCGAATTTGTCCGCCAGTTCAACCCCCTTTCGGCGCCCAAGCGCCTTGTCGCATCCCCTTATCAAAGAGTGACCCATGCAAGTCTCCACCAGTACAGCCTCGTCATCGAGCCCATCGGCCGCCTTCACAGAAACCAGTCAAACGGCTTCAGCGCCTGGCGTTTTGGCACACTACCAAATCATCCGCCGCAACGGCGCCGTGGTGCCCTTTGAGCCGCAAAAAATTGCGGTCGCAATGATGAAGGCCTTCTTGGCGGTGCACGGCACCCAAGGCGCTGCTTCTGCCAGCGTGCGGGAAGTCGTGGACAACCTGACCCAGGGCGTGGTGCGCGCCTTGATGCGCTCACGTCCTGGTGGCGGCACCTTCCCCATTGAAGACGTGCAAGACCAAGTGGAACTTGGCTTGATGCGCAGTGGTCACCATGAAATCGCCCGCGCCTATGTGTTGTACCGCGAGCGCCGCGCACAAGAGCGTGCCAGCCAAGTGGCCCAAGCAAAACCCGCCGCACCGACACTGCACGTCATCGATGGCGGTCAACGGGTGGCCCTGGACGAAGGCTACTTGCGCTCGCTGATCGAAGCCGCATGCGAAGGCCTGAATGGGGATGTGCAAGCCGAACCCATCTTCATCGAAACCATGCGCAACCTGTACGACGGCGTGCCCATGGAAGAGGTCTACAAAGCCAGCATCTTGGCGGCTCGTACCAAGATCGAAAAAGACCCTGACTACACCTACGCAACCGCGCGTTTGTTGCTGCACACCATCGCCAAAGAAGTCTTGGGCCGTGAAGTCACTTTGAGCGAGTTGGCCACCAGCTACGTCGAATACTTTCCTCAGTTCATCAAAAAAGGCGTCGAGAACGACCTGCTCGATGAGCGTTTGATGCAGTTCGACTTGGTCCGCCTTGGCGCTGCCTTGAAGCCCCAACGCGACATGCAGTTCGACTACCTCGGCCTGCAAACGCTGTATGACCGCTATTTCTTGCATGTGCGCAAAACCCGCATCGAATTGCCCCAGGCTTTCTTCATGCGCGTGGCGATGGGTTTGTCTTTGAACGAAATTGACCGCGAAGCCCGCGCCATTGAGTTCTATGAAGTGTTGTCCTCTTTTGACTTCATGTCGAGCACGCCCACCTTGTTCAACAGCGGAACTTTGCGCTCTCAACTTTCGAGCTGCTACCTGACCACCGTGCCCGACGATTTGGACGGCATTTATGAGTCCATCAAAGAAAACGCTTTGTTGTCCAAATTCGCCGGCGGCTTGGGCAACGACTGGAGCCGAGTGCGCGCACTGGGCTCCCACATCAAGGGCACCAATGGCGAATCACAAGGCGTGGTGCCGTTCTTGAAGGTGGTGAATGACACCGCCGTCGCCGTGAACCAAGGCGGCAAACGCAAGGGCGCGGTCTGCACTTACTTGGAAACGTGGCACTTGGACATCGAAGAATTCTTGGAGCTGCGCAAGAACACCGGTGACGATCGCCGCCGCACCCACGACATGAATACCGCCAACTGGATTCCCGATTTGTTCATGCGCCGCGTGATGGAAAAGGGCACTTGGACCTTGTTCTCGCCTTCCGATGTGCCCGACTTGCATGACCTGTTTGGGGCCGCCTTTGAGAAAGCCTATGTGGCCTATGAAACCAAAGCGGCCAACGGCGAAATCAAACCCAGCCGGACGGTGCAAGCCACTGACCTGTGGCGCAAGATGCTGACCATGCTGTTTGAAACCGGCCACCCTTGGATCACCTTCAAAGACGCTTGCAACGTGCGCTCGCCCCAACAACACGCCGGCGTGGTGCACTCATCCAATCTGTGCACCGAAATCACGCTCAACACCAGCGACACCGAAACTGCCGTCTGCAACTTGGGCTCGGTCAACTTAGTTCGTCACTTGAAAGACGGTCAACTCGATCATGACAAACTCAAGAAGACCATCAAAGTGGCGATGCGCATGTTGGACAACGTGATCGACATCAATTACTACGCTGTTAAAAAAGCCCGCGATTCCAACCTTCGTCACCGTCCGGTCGGCTTGGGTCTGATGGCCTTCCAAGACAGCTTGTATGAGCTGCGTATTCCCTACGCTTCGCAAGAAGCTGTCGAGTTTGCCGACCAATCGATGGAAGCCATTTGCTATTACGCTTATTGGGCCTCGACCGAATTGGCCAAGGAACGTGGCAAATATTCGAGTTATAAAGGCTCGTTGTGGGACCAAGGCATTTTGCCGCTCGACACTTTGAACATGCTGTCCGAACAACGTGGTGGCTATGTAGAAGTCGATCGTTCGGCACGTTTGGATTGGGATGCTTTGCGCCACAAGATTGCACAAGACGGCATGCGTAATTCCAACTGCGTGGCGATCGCTCCGACCGCCACCATCTCCAACATCATCAGCGTGGACGCTTGCATCGAACCTTGCTTTGGCAACTTGTCCGTGAAGTCGAATTTGTCGGGTGAGTTCACCATCATCAACAGCTACTTGGTGCGCGACTTGAAACGCTTGGGTCTGTGGGACGACGTGATGGTCATGGACCTGAAGCACTTTGACGGTTCCTTGCGCCCCATCGACCGCGTGCCTCAAGAGGTCAAGTCCTTGTATGCCACGGCCTTTGAAGTTGAAACCACTTGGATCATCGAAGCTGCAGCGCGACGTCAAAAATGGATTGACCAGGCCCAGTCGCTCAACATTTACATGGCCGGCGCGTCGGGCAAAAAACTCGATGACACCTACAAACTCGCCTGGTTGCGCGGCCTGAAAACCACTTACTATTTGCGCACAGTGGGTGCCACGCACGCGGAAAAATCCACCGTGACGTCGGGCCGCATGAACGCAGTGTCTTCTGGCAACGAAAGCAGCTCGGCTTCCGCCAGCGCTTCACCCAGTGCTTTGGAAACAGCGGCTGCACAAGCGCGCGCGCAAGCGGAGGCATTGCCTGCCACCGATATCAAGTTCTGCGCGATCGACGATCCAACTTGCGAGGCTTGCCAATAAAGAGGCATGCTCACAACACATCACTAAATAATTCACACTAAAACAGCAACTTGTTGCGGAATTGCTTTGCAAATTCCGCAACAGCTTTCATAATTCGAGCATTGGATTTTTTATGTTGACCTGGGAAGAAGAACGCACACCCGCTTTGGCGCCCGCCATCGCCTCCGCCACACCCCACCAAAGCTTTGGTAGCGCCGCAGCGTCCTCCACATCGACCTCGTTGTCTTCACCGATTTCTGCGCCCGCGCACCGCCGTGTGAATGCTGCGGACAAGCGCATCATCAACGGCCAGACCGACGTCAACCAATTGGTGCCCTTTAAATACAAATGGGCTTGGGAAAAATACCTGGCGACTTGTGCCAACCATTGGATGCCGCAAGAAGTCAACATGACGCGCGACATCGCGTTGTGGAAAGACCCCAATGGCTTGACCGAAGACGAGCGCCGCATCATCAAGCGCAACTTGGGTTTCTTCGTCACTGCCGATTCTTTGGCAGCCAACAACATTGTGCTCGGCACCTACCGCCACATCACTGCGCCTGAGTGCCGTCAGTTCTTGTTGCGCCAAGCCTTTGAAGAAGCCATCCACACCCACGCTTACCAATACATCGTGGAATCCTTGGGCTTGGATGAGAGCGAGATTTTCAACGCCTACAACGAAGTTCAATCCATCCGCGACAAAGACGAGTTCTTGATTCCCTTCATCGAAGCGATCATGGACCCCAACTTCCATACCGGCACGCCCGAGACCGACCAGACTTTGCTCAAGTCGTTGATCGTTTTCGCTTGCCTGATGGAGGGCCTGTTCTTCTATGTGGGCTTCACCCAAATTCTGGCCTTGGGTCGCCAAAACAAAATGACGGGGGCGGCTGAGCAGTACCAATACATCTTGCGTGATGAATCGATGCACTGCAACTTTGGCATCGACTTGATTAACCAACTGAAATTGGAAAACCCCCACCTTTGGACGGCCGAGTTCAAGGCCGAAATCAAGGCCCTGTTCATGAAAGCCGTCGAGTTGGAGTACCGCTACGCCGAAGACACCATGCCACGTGGCGTGCTGGGACTCAATGCCTCTATGTTCAAAGGGTATTTGCGCTACATCGCCAATCGCCGCGCCACCCAAATTGGCTTAGACGCCATGTTCCCCAACGAAGAAAACCCCTTCCCTTGGATGAGCGAAATGATCGACTTGAAGAAGGAAAGAAACTTCTTTGAGACCCGCGTCATTGAATACCAATCCGGCGGCGCTTTGTCTTGGGACTAAATAGCGCTTCTGACTAAACATGTTTTTGAATTCTGACCAGACCCCACCTCAACCGTTGCCCAAGAGCAGCCGGCGGTCTTGTCACCCCCATTCAGCGCGTTGGGCCCGGGCCCAGCGCGCTGAATCATTTGGCGCCTCCCAATTCAGCGCCAAGTGCTCTTTGCAATCCTATCAAGGAGAATACGATGGCAACTGCGAAAAAACCAGCCGCTAAAAAAGCGGCCCCCGCCAAGAAAGCGGCACCTGCTAAAAAAGCAGCCGCCAAGAAGGCAACCCCTGTGAAAGCTGCCGCTAAGAAAGCAGCCCCAGCGAAGAAGGCAGCGCCTGCTAAAAAAGCAGCAGTCGCGAAGAAACCAGCTGCTAAAAAAGCCGCTCCCGCTAAAAAAGCGGTTGCTGCTAAAAAGCCTGTTGCCAAAAAAGCGGTTGCTGCTAAAAAGCCTGCTGCCAAAAAGGCCGCGCCTGCTAAAGCCGCTGCTCCTAAAAAGGCTGCGCCCAAAAAAGCCGCTGCTCCTAAAAAGGCCGCTGCCAAGAAACCTGCTGCTAAAAAAGCGGTTAAAAAGGCGGCAGCTCCAGCTGCCCCTGGCCCTGCTGCCCCAGCTGCACAGACCACACTCAACCCCCAAGCCGCTTGGCCCTTCCCCACAGGAAGCAAGCCCTAAGCTGCTTTGGGCACGTCAGTGTCTCAAGCCCGAAGCCTCACGGCCTCGGGCTTTTTTCATGCGCGACGCGTCCGCTCAGGGCTGGAAGTTGAGTTGGTAATTTTGTGGTCCCCGTTGTGCAATTTTGAGAGACGCCACGCGGTTGCCCAATTCAGCGCAACGCACCAAGTCCCAGCCGCGCTCTAATCCAAAAAGCAACGCGCCACGCCAAGAATCGCCACAGCCTGTCGGGTCCACGACCTGCTCAGCCACAACTGGAGGCACCCATGTTTTTTGACCATCCACCCAAATTTCTGCGCCTTGTGAGCCCAGGGTGATGATCAAGCCTTGCACTTGGCAGGAAATGTCAGCCGGGGACAAACCGGTGCGGTCACAAAGCATTTTGCCTTCGTAATCGTTCACCGTGACCCAGGTCGCCTGTTCGATGAACTTCGACAACTCTGGGCCCTCAAACATCGGTAAGCCTTGGCCTGGATCGAAGACAAAGGGGATGGCGGCCGCCACCAATTGATCGGCATGCTCGATCATGGCTTGACGGCCGTCGGGAGAAATGATGGCCAAGCGAACACCGGCCTGCCCAGCCCAAGCAGGTTCGATGGTATTCAAATGGGCTTGCCCCATCGCGCCGGGGTGAAAAGCCGTGATCTGGTTGTTGTCACGGTCGGTCATGATCATGGCCAAAGCGGTGTAATCATCGCCCACCTCGCGCACGCCTTGGCTTGAAATGCCCAAGTCATCCAAGCGCTTCAAATAGGGCGCGCCGTCGTTGCCCAAGGCCGCCAAGATCAAGGGCTCACCCCCCAGAAGCTTCAAGCTGTAGGCGATATTGCCCGCGCAACCGCCGAAATCGCGTCGCAAGGACGGCACCAAAAAAGCCACATTCAAAATGTGCAATTGATCGGGCAGGATTTGCTCTGCAAACCGGCCTTCAAAGTTCATGATCGTGTCAAAGGCCAAAGAGCCGCAAATCAGGGCTGCCATCTAAATCTCCGGTGAGGACGAGGAAGGGAAGGAGGGAATGGAAAGGAAAAAAGAAAAGGGGTATCAGGGGTATCAGGGGTAAAAAGCGACGAGGCTGTAGCCCATGACCCGGTCATTCAGGTTGTCATCCAACAGCACCGAATGCTGAATTGGCCACTCGCCCCCCGCGCGAATCAAAGTCGGCGCTTCCAATTCTTGGGCCAAGAAGACACGCCGCACGACCGCTTGGTTTTGGGCATCGGTCAAGGTCAATTCCAGGGAGGGCGCCGCCACGGGAGCCCCTGCTTGATTGACCAAGGTGGCCGTCAATTCATAAATACTGCCCTTGACTTTGTTAAAGGACGAGTCGTTGACTTGGATTAAATCCACCCGCTTCCAATGCTCAACTTTGCAATGGAAAGGTTGACACAATGTTTGTAGCCAAGGCTTGATGCTGGGCTCCATGGCGGCAATATGGTCTCGTTCAGCAATCAATACCTGCACCACCAAGACCATGAACAACACCAAAGCCAACAAGCTTTGAAAGGCGCCCCACAAGGCAAGAAGCCAAGCGGGGGAAGCGGGGGTTTCAGCGTCGTCTGAGGTGGTCATGACCGGAGTTTATTACGAGAGTTCATCGCGGCTTTTGAGCCGTCATCAAAACCCATCCCTCTTGCTCATCAGCCACGGACAATTTCAAGTAAGGGGCGTAGGCTTCGGTCAATTCATCGGCTTGGCGTGCCAAGATACCGGCCAGCACCAAATGCCCGCCAGCGTCGACATGCGCGCACAGCAAGGGCGCCAAGACCTTCAAAGGCGTGGCCAAAATATTCGCCAGAACGGTGTTGTAAACCCCTTGCGCCTGATCGGGCAAGCCGGCTTTTAAGCCGACCTGATTGGCTTCGGCATTCAAAGCAGTGGCTTGGACCGCCGCCGGGTCGATGTCCACAGCGTCGACCGATGAAGCGCCAAACTTGGCGGCGCCAATCGCCAAGATGCCCGAACCACAGCCGTAATCCAAGACACGGCCGAGCAATGAATCGGAGGCGTTTCGCTTCGCGTTGGCAGCAGCCACCCATTGCAAACACATGCGGGTGGTGGGGTGGGTGCCGGAACCGAAAGCCAAGCCGGGGTCGAGCCGAATCACGGCTTGGGCTTCAGCAGGCGGTTCGTGCCAACTGGGCACAATCCAAAAAGTAGGCGTAATCGGCACTGGCGCGAATTGCGATTGCGTCAAACGCACCCAATCTTGCTCAGGGACCACCACCGCACCCAACACTTCACAGCCCTGAAAGAAGTCTTGCACCGCCAGCAAAGTGGCCGCTTCTTTGGCTTGGTCTTCTTGCGCAAATAAAGCCGTCAAACGCGAGCGTTGCCAGCCGTCTTTGGGTGGGGGCATGCCAGGTTCGCCAAACAAAGCTTGTTCAGCTTCGGTATGGGCGTCTGCGTCTTCGACGCTGACACTCAAGGCATCCAAGGCCTCGAGGGCGTCGCTGATGGTTTCAACTTGGGCTTCGGGACACAAGAGCTTGAGCTCAAACATCAGGCGCTCAACTTCTTGCGTTGAACCAGCCATTCTTCCAAGTAATGGATGTTGGTGCCACCGGTCATGAAGTGGGTGTCGATCATCAGTTCGCGGTGCAACGGAATGTTGGTTTGAATGCCCTCGACCACCGTCTCCAACAAAGCGGTGCGCATGCGCGCCAAAGCTTGGTCACGGGTGTCCCCGTAAGCAATGATTTTGCCGACCATGGAGTCGTAGTTGGGCGGCACAAAATAGTTGGTGTAAATGTGTGAATCGACTCGAACCCCAGGCCCACCTGGCGGGTGCCACATGGTGATGCGGCCGGGCGATGGCGTGAACTTAAAGGGGTCTTCGGCATTCACTCGGCACTCAATCGCGTGGCCCTTGATTTGTATCTGGCGTTGCGTGAAAGGGAGCTTTTCACCGGCCGCCACCAAGATCTGGGTTTTCACAATGTCGATGCCCGTCACCAATTCGGTCACCGGATGCTCCACTTGCACGCGGGTGTTCATTTCAATGAAATAGAACTCACCGTTTTCGTACAGGAACTCAAAGGTGCCGGCTCCTCGGTAGCCCATTTTTTTACAAGCAGCAGCGCAACGCTCACCAATTTTCTCAATCAGCTTGCGAGGGATGCCAGGGGCGGGCGCTTCTTCGATGACTTTTTGGTGGCGGCGCTGCATGGAGCAATCGCGCTCACCTAAATAGACGGCGTTTTTGAACTTGTCGGCCAACACCTGAATCTCGATGTGGCGCGGGTTCAGCAAAAACTTTTCCATGTAGACCGCCGGATTGCCAAAGGCCGCCGCCGCCTCGGCCTTCGTCATTTGCACCGCGTTGATGAGCGCCGCCTCGGTGTGCACCACGCGCATACCGCGACCGCCGCCGCCGCCCGCGGCTTTGATGATCACGGGATAGCCCACCGTGCGGCCGATCCGGCGAATCAGCACCGGGTCATCGGGCAACTCGCCGTCTGAACCGGGCACGCAAGGCACGCCAGCGCGAATCATGGCTTGTTTGGCCGACACTTTATCGCCCATCATGCGGATGGATTCGGCGGTGGGACCAATGAACTGGAAGCCGCTTTGCTCGACGCGTTCCGCAAAGTCGGCGTTTTCGCTCAAGAAACCATAACCAGGGTGAATGGCTTCGGCGTCTGTCACCTCAGCGGCCGAAATCAGGGCCGGCATATTCAAATAGCTAGCGGAAGAGGCTGCCGGGCCGATGCAGACGGCTTCGTCGGCCAACTTGACGTATTTGGCGTCGCGGTCGGCTTCTGAATAGACCATCACCGCTTTGATGCCCAACTCACGGCAGGCGCGTTGGATGCGAAGCGCGATCTCGCCTCGATTGGCGACAAGGATTTTTTTAAACATGCTGGGGAAGTCGCCTTTACTCGATCACGACCAACGCTTGGCCGTATTCAACGGCTTGACCGTTTTCACACAATATTTTGCTGACCCGGCCTGTCTTGTCGCATTCGATCTCATTCAGGATCTTCATGGCTTCAATGATGCACAAGGTGTCGCCTTCCTTGACCTCATCGCCCACCTCAACGAAGGGCTTGGCGCCGGGGCTAGAGGCACGGTAGAAAGTGCCGACCATGGGTGAGGTGACTTTGTGTCCGCTGGCGGGGGCTTCAGCCGTTTCGCTGGCTTCAGCGGGCGCAACAGGCGCTGCAGCAACGCCTGGCGCCACACCTGGCACAGCGGCGGCCATGACGGGCGGTGCCTGAACCCACTGAGGCGCCATTTGCACCGCGCCGGCGCTTTTGACAATGCGAACCTTGCCTTCGGCCTCGGTGATTTCCAATTCAGACACATTGGACTCGGACACCAAATCAATCAAGGTTTTGAGCTTTCTCAGGTCCATATCTTCTCCAATTCAATTAAATCAAAAGGGCACAGTCGATGCGCCATAAGCCAAGGACGACGGTCCGTCATTCGACCCTTTGCATGGGGCAGTCCATCATGAGGCAGTCAACGAGCGAGCCCATTGCGACAGGTCATCCAACGTTAATTGACCCATTTTACGCTGTAAAACACGGCCATCTGATCCGATCAGCACCGAAAACGGCAGGGATCCCGCTTCATCTCCGAGGGATTTAGCCAAGGCAGTGCCTTCTAAACCGGCCAGGGCCACCGAAAAAGGCAAGGGGGTTTGTCGCAAAAAACGCTGCACTTGGCTGGGCTGGTCAACCGCCAAGCCCAGAACTTCCCAGCCTTTGGCCTTATTTTCACTGTAGAAGGCAGCCAATCGAGGCAATTCTTCAACACAAGGGGGGCACCAGGTGGCCCAAAAGTTGACCAACAAGGGACGCCCCTTGAATGAATACAATGAGAGAGGGGCGCCACTGGGCGTCTCCAAAGTGAGCGCCCAAAGCGCCTGGACCCCGGCCAATCCTGAGGACGATGCGGAGGGTGACGCTGCGGCCGATGGCCTTCGAGACCAAAGCCCCGTGGACACCCCCGCCGCCAACCCCAGGGCGCCGATGACCCAGAAACGGCGCCAAAATGACTTGGGCTCTCCAGTAGGTTCAACCTTGTCTACGTTCTTCATACAGCTTCCTCGGCCATTAAGCGCTGAACAGCTTTCAAATCGCCTCTTTGGACCCACCCAGACGAGTCGGGTTTAAGTGCGCCACGCAAATCATCGTGGTCATAAATGAGCAGATGAATGCCCACTGGCAAATCCAAATCATCACACACTTGGGCGAGACTCAGCACATCGACCGCTTCGCCACGAAAGCCAAGGGTGGCGCCCACATCGTATTCAAGACCCAGGTTAATCAACGCCAACTCAGCTGATTTGGAGTCATCGCAGAACAATTGCAAGTGAATATCTGACATCTTCGTTGCTGTGCCTTGCCAAACCGCGCCCGTCAGATGGGGGCGAAAAGCCGCCAGGCGCGACATCCAAACCAAAGCCATGCGCCTCAAGGCGCGCAACTCAGCGGGTTGGGTTTCGGCACAAAACAGGGCCAAATACGCACGAACCTCTTGCTCCAGCATGGCATTGTCTGGCAATGCCGTGCGCGGGGGCAGACCCAATTCCTTCAAGGCACGCTGTTTGGCAGGGCCGTAGCCCAGGCCTTCCTCCACCACCCAGCGGGCGGCGCAAGCTGCTATTTCTTCGCTTGTGTTCATGGCGTCTATTTTGCTCCTTTAAAATTTTGCCATGCACCTTCATATCTTGGGTATTTGCGGCACTTTCATGGGCGGTTTGGCCGCGCTCGCCCGGGAAGCCGGTCACCGGGTCACCGGCTGCGACGCCGGGGTGTACCCGCCCATGAGCGACCAGTTGCGCGCGTTGGGTATCGACTTAATAGAGGGGTTTGGCGCCGATCAAATGGCCTTGAAGCCCGATGTGTTTGTCGTCGGCAATGTCGTGAGCCGAGCCCGCTTGCCCGACGGCGGCCCCAAATTCCCCTTGATGGAAGCGATTTTGAACCAAGGTGCTCGCTACACCAGTGGCCCCCAGTGGCTGTCTGAACACCTCTTGCAAGGACGCCATGTGCTGGCGGTGGCGGGGACTCACGGTAAAACCACCACCACCTCGATGCTGAGCTGGGTGCTCGCACAAGCCGACATGAGGCCCGGCTTCTTGGTCGGCGGGGTCCCTTTGAATTTTGGCGTTTCAGCACAACTGAGTGGCCCCGACACCCCCTTCGTGATCGAAGCCGATGAGTACGACACGGCATTTTTCGACAAAAGAAGCAAGTTTGTTCATTACCGCCCCCGCACGGCCATCTTGAACAATTTGGAATTTGACCACGCCGACATTTTTGACAATTTGGCCGCCATTGAACGCCAGTTTCACCACTTGGTCCGAACCGTGCCCAGCACCGGCCGGGTGGTCGTCAATGGCCTCGAAGAAAGCCTGACAAGGGTCTTGGGACAAGGGTGTTGGAGCGAAGTGCGTACCTTCGGCGCGGCCGTCAGCGACTTCAGCGCCGAAGGCCCCGTCCACGATTTCGCCGTCTTGAAACAAGGCAAAGAGGTCGCCCGAGTGCGCTGGAACTTGAGCGGCCAACACAACCAACTCAATGCGCTGGCGACCATCGCCGCCGCCGATCATTTGGGGGTCTCTGCCGAGCAAGCGGCCGAGGCCTTGGGCCCATTCCAGAATGTCAAACGCCGCATGGAAGTGCGCGGCGTCGTGCGCAACATCACCGTGATTGACGACTTCGCCCACCACCCGACAGCCATGCGAACCACCTTAGAGGGGCTGCGTGCGCAGTTATCGGCTCAGCGGGAGGCTCAGCCCCGACCACGCATCTTGGCGGTATTCGAGCCGCGCTCCAACACCATGAAGCTCGGCACCATGAAAGCGCAATTGCCTTGGGCCTTGGCCCCTGCCGACCTGTCGTTCTGTCACACGGGCGGGCTCGATTGGGACGCAGCCGCCGCTTTGGCGCCCCTTAATGCCGCCGCGCCCAATAACGGTGCCGCCACCGTCGCGTTCACCGCTGCCAACTTGGAGACCTTGGTGGAACAGGTCAGCCAAGCCGCACAGCCAGGCGACCATATTGTGTGCATGAGCAACGGCGGCTTTGGTGGCATCCACGCGAAATTGCTGGATGCACTGGGCAACGCGCCCAAATAGTTACGAACAGGCCCCAAATCTGTCGTGACTTAAAGGCTCTTTTAAATCAAGCCTTCTGGCGGCGACGGGTCAACACCGCTTCGGACAAGGTCGCCAGCACTTGGGCCGAATCGTCCCAATCCAAGCAAGCATCGGTAATGCTTTGGCCATACGCCAAGCCTGCCACACTGTCTTGACCCGGGGTGAATTTTTGCGCGCCGGCTTTGAGGTGGCTCTCCACCATCACACCAAAAACGCTGTGCGATCCCCCGCTGATTTGGGCTGCAATGTCCTTGGCCACGTCGATTTGTTTTTGATGCTGTTTGCTGCTGTTGGCATGGCTGCAATCAACCATCAAAGTGGCAGGGAGTTTGGCCGCGGTCAAATCGGCGCAGGCTGCGGCCACGCTCGCAGCGTCGTAGTTCGGGGCTTTGCCGCCGCGCAAAATGACGTGGCAATCGGGGTTGCCATTGGTTTGCACAATCGCCACTTGACCGTTTTTGTGAACCGACAAAAAGTGGTGGCCGCGTGCCGCCGCTTGAATCGCATCGGTGGCGATGCGGATGTTGCCATCGGTGCCGTTCTTGAAGCCAATCGGCGCTGAAATGCCCGAGGCCAACTCGCGGTGAACTTGGCTTTCCGTCGTGCGGGCCCCAATGGCGCCCCAGCTGATCAGGTCGGCAATGTATTGCGGTGAGATCACATCCAAGAACTCGCTGCCCGCTGGCAGGCCCATTCGGTTGATTTCAATGAGCAACTGGCGCGCGATGCGCAAGCCCTCTTCGATGCGAAAACTCCCGTCCAAGTAGGGGTCGTTGATCAACCCTTTCCAGCCGACCGTGGTGCGGGGCTTTTCAAAATAGACCCGCATCACGATTTCGAGCGAATCTTTGTACAACTCGCGCACTTCTTTCAAGCGTTTGGCGTAATCCAAAGCGGCTTCAGGGTCGTGGATCGAGCAAGGGCCAATCACCACCAACAAACGATCGTCTTGACCCTTCATGATGTTGTGAATGTGTTGACGGGTTTGCGTAATCAGCGATTCAACGGGTGTGGTGTGAATGGGGAAAAAGCGAATTAAATGTTCTGGGGGTGGGAGCACGTTGACCTCTTGGATGCGTTCGTCGTCGGTTTTGCTGGTTTTTTCGACGTGTGCATACCAGGTGTTGGCATTGGGGGTCACGGTGCTCATTTGAATTCCTTTTGATTGCAAAAAAATAAACAGGGGCTAAAACAAAAAACCGCCGGGCTTTTCAGCTACGGCGGTTTTGAGAAGGGGTTTGTGCTTGTTGCGCGTGGTCCTCTCATCCGCCAAGGACTGAGAAATAAAAACCAAACCAAAAAGCCAAACGGGTTGTCATGGTCGAGAATTTAGCACATATTTCTGACGGCTTAATTGCAAAGCAGGCGAATCCTATTCATCGGCCGCATTTAAGCCGTTCCGCCGACCGTCATGCCTTCGATTCGCAAGGTGGGCTGCCCCACCCCCACCGGCACGCTCTGGCCTTCTTTGCCGCAAGTGCCGACGCCACTGTCCAAGCGCATGTCGTTGCCAATCATGCTGATGCGGGTCAAGGCGTCTGGGCCGTTGCCCACCAAGGTGGCCCCCTTGACGGGGTATTGAATTTGGCCGTTTTCCACCCAATACGCTTCGCTGGCCGAGAAAACAAACTTGCCTGAGGTAATGTCCACCTGACCCCCGCCAAAGTTCACCGCATAAAGGCCCTTTTTGATGCTGGCCACAATTTCGCCGGGGTCTTTGTCGCCGCCCAACATGTAGGTGTTGGTCATGCGGGGCATGGGCACATGCGCATAGCTTTCGCGCCGACCGTTGCCGGTTGGGGCCACACCCATCAGTCGGGCATTGGTTGCGTCTTGAATGTAACCGCGCAAAATACCGTCTTCAATCAAGACATTGCGCTGCGTGGCATGGCCTTCGTCGTCCACATTCAGCGAACCTCGGCGATCGGCCAAGGTCCCATCGTCCAGCACGGTCACCCCTTTGGCGGCGACCCGTTGACCAATGCGACCGCTGAAGGCGCTGGCCCCTTTGCGGTTGAAGTCGCCTTCCAAGCCGTGGCCAATCGCTTCATGGAGCAAAACGCCAGGCCAGCCGGGGCCCAAGACCACGGTCAATTCGCCGGCAGGCGCGGGGCGGGATTCCAGATTGGTCAAAGCAGCGTGAACGGCTTCGTCCACGTATTGGGTAATTTGAGCGTCGCTGAAATAGGCCAAGCCAAAGCGACCGCCGCCGCCGCTGGAGCCCACCTCACGTCGGCCGTTTTGTTCGGCAATGACGGTCACAGACAAGCGCACCAAGGGGCGCACATCGGCCGCCAAAGTGCCGTCGGCACGGGCCACCAAGACCACGTCGTATTCACCGGCCAACCCCGCCATCACTTGAATCACGCGGGGGTCCTTGGCACGGGCCAGCGTCTCGACTTTGCCGAGCAGCTCGACTTTGGCTGTGCTGTCGAGGGTGGCAATCGGGTCGGTGCCGGGGTACAAAGAACGGCTTTTGGCCACTTTGCGCGCTGGGGTTTTGACACGGGCTGTTTGACCAGCGGTCGCGATGGTGCGCACCGTGCGGGCAGCGTCCATCAGGCTGGCTTGTGAAATGTCATCGGAGTAAGCAAAAGCGGTTTTTTCGCCACTCACGGCACGCACGCCAACGCCTTGGTCGATGCTGAACGAGCCCGTCTTGACAATGCCCTCTTCCAAACTCCAGCCCTCGCTGCGGGTGTATTGGAAATAGAGGTCGGCGTCGTCCACGGCATTCGCTCGAATCTCACGCAGGGCCTGCATCAAATGGGTTTCATCAAGACCGAAGGGCTCCAGCAAAAGCTGGCGCGCGACGTCCAAGCGCTCAAGTGTGGGTTCGCGTGCAATCATGATTGGATTCTAGGGGGTTTGTCTAGGGTTGGCTTAAGTGGGCACCAAACGCTTGGACCTGGCAATCGACATCAAAATGCCCAAACCCAAACCCAGGGTGGCCATGGCCGTCCCACCGTAGCTTACAAAGGGCAATGGCACGCCCACCACCGGCAAAATGCCGCTGACCATGCCCATGTTGACGAAGGCATAGGTGAAAAAAATCATCGTCACCGAGCCAGCCAACAAGCGCGAGAACAAATTCGGCGCATTCAGGGCAATCTGCAAGCCCCGTAACAGCAGAAAACCATAGCCCACCATCAAGCAAATCCCACCAAAAAGGCCGAATTCTTCGGAGAAGGCGGCAAAAATAAAGTCAGTGGTGCGCTCGGGAATGAATTCCAAATGGGTCTGGGTGCCGGCCATAAAGCCCTTGCCAAAAACACCGCCCGAGCCGATCGCAATCATGCCTTGAATGATGTGAAAGCCCTTGCCCAAAGGGTCTCGCGAAGGGTCGAGCAAGGTGCAAATTCGCTGTTGCTGGTAGTCGTGCAGCAGGGGCCAACGCACCCCTGCGGCGCACAACTCGTCGCTCCAAACGATGAGGCCTGCAAAGGCCAGCACCCCGAGCACCAAGGGCGGCACAATCCAGCGCCAATCAAGGCCCGCAAAATACAGCACCGCCAAGCCAGCAGCCAGCACCAGAATGGCGGTGCCCAAATCAGGCTGGCGAACGATCAAGCCGACTGGCACCAACAAAATCAGCGCGGCAATGGCAAAGTCTTTTCGACGCAAATGCCCTTCTTGACGCTGAAACCACCAAGACAGCATCAAGGGCATGGCAATCTTCATGATTTCGCTGGGTTGAATGACCACGCCCACATTCAACCAACGCCGAGCCCCTTTCTTGGTCAAGCCAAACAAAGCCACCGCCAACAACAAGGCCACGCCGACGCTGTAGAGCGGAACGGCAAACTGAATCAGGCGGTGCGGCGGGATTTGGGCCACGCTGAACAACAATGCACCCGCAATCAAAATATTGCGGGCGTGGTCCGGAAAACGGGTGCCGTGGTCGTACCCCGCTGAATACATCGTGAACAAGCCGCCCAAGGCCAGCGCCAGGGCCGCCCAAGCCAGTGGGGCGTCAAAACCTTCCCAATAAGGCGCCAATCGCTGCCGAAAGGTAGGTTGTGCGAAGTGATAGCTCATCTCCCTGATTATCCCGCCAACACAGTGGGACAATGGTGCCTATGTACGCACTGTTTGACGACGCTGGCAAATTTCTGGCTGGCAAAATTTTGTCCGAGGCTGAAAGCTCCGCCCAAATCGAACTCGACTCGGGCAAGCGCCTCAAGGTCAAGGCCGTGAATATTTTGTTGAGATTCGACAAACCCAGCCCCGCCGAGTTCATGGCCCAGGCCCAAAGCCAAGCCCAAAGGATTGAGCTGGAATTGGCTTGGGAGTTTGCGCCTGAAGACGATTTTGGTTTTGCCGATTTGGCGCGCGACTATTTCAGCGTCAATGCCACGGTGGCCGAACAAGCCGGCGCGTTGTTGCGCTTGCACGAAGCACCGCATTACTTCCGTCGCACCGGCAAAGGCCGCTACAAGAAAGCCCCGGCCGAGGTGATTGCTCAAGCATTGGCGGCGATAGAAAAGAAAAAGCAAGTCGTGCAACAAATTGCTGACTGGGCAACCGCCTTAGCGCAAGGGGAATGCCCTGTGCCGATCCGCGAACAACTCTACAAAATTTTGTTCAAGCCCGACAAAAATGCGCCTGAATACAAGGCCGTGGTGGAGGCTTCTCGCAGCACGCAAACCGCACCGCTGGATTTGCTGCGTCAAGCCGGCGCCATTGAATCGGCCTATGAATTCCACTGGAAACGGTTTTTGTTTGACCACTTCCCCAAAGGCACCGGCTTTCCTGTCCTGAATGCCCCCGACATCACCACGGAACTGCCCTTGGCAGCCGTGCAAGCCTATTCGATTGACGACTCCCAAACCACTGAAATTGACGACGCCTTGTCTTTGCAAGGTCTGGGCAGCGGCCAAGTGATTTTGGGCGTGCACATCGCCGCGCCCGGTTTGGCATTGACCCCTGACAGTGCGATCGATGCCGTCGCGCGCCATCGTTTGTCAACGGTTTACATGCCGGGCCACAAAATCACCATGCTGCCCGACGAGGTGGTGCAACGCTACACTTTGGCCGAAGGCCGTGCCTGCCCCGCTGTGTCGTTGTATTTGACTTTTGACGAAGCCACACTGGACATTCAGCACACGCAAACCAAATTGGAACGGGTGCCCATCGCCGCCAATTTGCGCCACGACCAGTTAGACAGCTTGGTCACTCCCGACTGGCTAGAAGGCGTCAACACGGACCATGCAAATGCCCGAGCTGGAGGGCCCCATGGCATTGACCACGCCAGTTTGGCCTTTTTGTGGCGTTTGGCGCAAGACCTTAAAAAGCGGCGCGAAGCGGTGCGCGGCAAACCCGAAACCTTCAACCGCCCCGACTACAACTTCCGACTTCAAAAGCCCGAAGGCAGCGACGACCGCCCCCATACCGAGCCCCAAGGCAACGAAACGGTGCTCATCACTGTGCGCCAACGCGGTGCCCCACTCGACTTGATCGTCGCTGAGGCCATGATTTTGGCCAACAGCCATTGGGGCGTCTGGTTGTCTGATTTGGGCTTGCCAGGCATTTACCGCAGCCAGGCCAGCTTGGCCCCTGGCATCAAAGTACGCATGGGGACCAAGGCTTTGCCGCACGCGGGCATTGGCGTGCCGGCCTATGCTTGGAGCACCTCGCCGCTGCGCCGCTACACCGACTTGGTGAATCAATGGCAAATCATTGCAGCCGCCCAGCACGGCGCGACAGCCGCGTTGGTGGCCCCGTTCAAACCCAAAAGCGCAGAGTTGTTTTCCATCATCAGCGCGTTTGATGCCGCCTACAGTGCTTACAACGGTTACCAAGCGGGCATGGAGCGCTTTTGGACGCTTCAATACCTGCAACAAAACGGATTGAGCGAGCTGGTCGTCACCGTGTTTAAAGACGGTGCCAACGGGGGTGGCCATGGTGGTGGCCATGGCGGTGTCTTGGCCCGCGCCGATCACTTGCCCTTGGTCTTGCCCGTTTTTGGACAAGGCAATGGCCAAGCCCCGCTGACCCGAGGTGACAAGGTTCGGGTCAAGTTGTCGGCCATCGACCTGATTGGCTTGGAGGTGAGCGGTCAAGTCATCGAGCGCTTAGACGACCCCAACAGCAAATTGGTGGCCGAAACCGCTGAGGGATTCGAGTTCGAGTTGGAAGACGACGAGGCCTCAGCCGGCCCCATTTCGATTGCGGTGGATGTGACGGAGGTCTCCCATGAAGCGCCCTTGGAGACGCCCATCGCATGAGCCTAAGGCGGCTTTCCCCCTTGCAACTGGCTTTGCTGATTTCGCTGGCCATTCATGGGGCTTTGTTGACCTTGAAAATAGCCGCCCCCAAAACCTTCGACCGCTTGTTTGAACAAGCGCCGTTAGAGGTCATTTTGGTCAACGCGAAATCCAAACAAAAACCAACCAAAGCGAACGCGTTGGCCCAAGCCAACTTACAGGGGGGGGGCGAGGCCAAAGCAGGACGCGCCACTTCACCGCTGGTGAATTCAACCCAAACGCGGACGGGGGATGCCTTAGAGGACCAGCGTCAACAACTGGCCAATTTAGAGGCTTTACAAGCCCAGATGCTCAGCGATATCCGCCAGCAATTGGCCACCCAGCCAGCCATCGACCCCCGACTGGGCCAAAATGACCCCAGCCGCTTGGCGCTTGAAGAAAAGCACCGGCGCCTGTTGCAGCTTTTGGCCGAAATCGAAAAACGTGTCAACACCGAAAATGCGCGGCCCAAAAAACGCTTTGTCAGCCCCGCCACTCAAGCGTCAATTTATGCGGTTTATTACGACCAACTGCGTCGCAAAGTGGAGCGCCTAGGGACCGAGCATTTCCCACAAGCAGACGGCCATAAACTTTACGGCGAACTCATTTTGACCCTGACTGTGAATGCCTCGGGCCAATTAATCCACATCGAATTGTCCAGTAGTTCAGGGCACCCAGTGCTGGACCGTCAGGCGGTGCTCATCGCCAAAGCCTCGGCGCCGTTCAAACCATTTAGCCCCGAGATGCGGCGCGAGGCCGACCAAATTGTGGTGGTCTCGCGTTTTCGATTTACCCGCGATGAAACTTTGGAAACCCGGGTTCAAACCAAGGGCACACCATGAAAGCAATCAAGGCATTGAAGCGTTTATTGGGTTGGTGGCTGGTGGCTTTCATGCTGCTGCAACTGTTCTTTGTCGGGCGAGTGGCTTTGATGGCTTACTTTGACCCCAGCTCCACGGCATTCGAGCGCTCAGAAATGTTTCGGCTGCTGGAAAAACAAACGCAAGCAAATGGGTCGAGTCCAAAAATATTCCGCTGGAGCCAAGCATGGCGAGCCTCCCAACAGATCGCCCCCTCGCTCAAAAGGGCGGTGATCGCCTCTGAGGACGACGGCTTTGTACAGCACGGGGGCGTCGATTGGAGCGCCCTTCAAAAGGCCTGGGACAAAAATGAAATGAACGAAAAGCGCAGTGTTCAAGTCGGCAACCACCGCACCCCAAAGATCGTGGGCGGCTCGACCATCAGCCAACAATTAGCAAAGAATTTATTCTTCAGTGGCGAACGTAATTTATGGCGCAAAGGCGAGGAACTTTGGGTCACCACTGGGTTGGAGTTGTGTCTGAGCAAAGAGCGCATCCTGACGTTGTATTTGAACCATGTGGAGTGGGGAGAAGGCGTTTTTGGGGCCGAGGCCGCGGCTCGCCATTACTTCAAAAAATCAGCCTCAGAACTCAGCCCGCCCGAAGCCGCGCGGCTGGCCGTCATGCTGCCACGTCCCAAGTACTTTGAAAAACACCTTGAATCCGCCTACTTGGCTCAACGCAGCGGCGTCATTTTGGAGCGCATGCCCAACGCCCGATTGCCCTGATTGACCTGATTGACCTGCTCAAAATCTTATGAGAATTCTCGGCATTGACCCTGGGCTGCAGACCACCGGATTCGGCGTGATCGACATCGAGGGTTCCCGCATGCGCTATGTGGCCAGTGGAACAATCAAAACCACGCACTTGGCTTTGGGTGATTTACCGGGTCGCCTCAAAGTCCTTTTTGACGGCATTCGCGAAGTGAGCACTCGCTACACGCCCGATGTGGCCTGCGTCGAAATTGTGTTCGTCAATGTGAACCCTCAATCCACCTTGTTGCTGGGGCAAGCCCGCGGTGCTTGCCTGACGGCCTTGGTGTCGATGGATTTACCGGTGGCCGAATACACCGCGCTGCAAATGAAGAAGGCCGTGGTCGGTCATGGCCGCGCCGCGAAGTCTCAGGTGCAAGAAATGGTGAAGCGACTGCTGCAATTGCCCGGACTGCCTGGCACAGATGCCGCCGATGGCTTGGGCATGGCCATCACCCACGCCCATGTGGGGCAGTCAATGGCCAAGCTCGCCGAGGCCGGCACCTTGAACCGGAAACAACACGCGATGTACCGCAAGGGTCGGAGTTATTAAAAGCGCAGTCGTCCTTTTCACCAAGCGAGCACGGGCTTGACGAACCCGGCAGGGGCCAGTCTTTCGTTTTCGAAAGTGACGGTTTCCCACGCTTCGGGTTGGTCCAACAAGGCACGCAACAACCGGTTGTTCATGGCGTGGCCTGAGCGGAACGCGGTGTAGGAAGCCAGCAGGGGTTTTCCCAAAATATAGAGGTCCCCCATGGCGTCCAAAATTTTGTGCTTCACGAACTCGTCGTCATAGCGCAGGCCGTCGCTGTTCAAGACTTTGTAGTCGTCCATGACGATGGCGTTGTCCAAGCCGCCCCCAAGGGCCAGGCCGTTGTTGCGCATCATCTCCACATCGCGGGTGAAACCAAAGGTACGAGCGCGGGCAATGTCACGGCTGTAATTGCCAGCGCCCAAATCGAACTCCACAATTTGTCCGGTCGAATCGACAGCGGGATGGTGAAAGTCAATTTCAAAGCTCAGCTTGAAGCCGTGATAGGGCGTCAAGCGTGCCCATTTCAGGTTGGCGCCTTCGCCTTCGGTGACCTCGATCGGTTGTTTAATGCGAACAAATCGTTTGGGGGCTTTTTGCAATTCAATGCCCGCGCTTTGCAGCAAGAACACAAAGGAGGCCGACGAGCCATCCAAGATCGGCACTTCTTCGGCCGTGATGTCCACATACAAATTGTCCAACCCCAAGCCCGAACAAGCGGACATGAGGTGTTCAATCGTGTTGACGCGGGCATTTCCCGCTGAAATCGTCGAGGCCAAACGCGTGTCGCTGACGGATTCGGCACGCACCGGAATGTCCACCGGTTGAGCCAAATCGACCCGCCGAAACACAATGCCCGTATCGGGCTGGGCCGGACGCAGGGTCAGTTCCACCCTTTGTCCGCTGTGCAAGCCCACCCCGACCGCTCGGGTGATGGACTTCAAGGTTCTTTGCTGCAACATGCCCCGATTTTAATCAAGCCTCAATCGGCTTGTTTGCGCAGGAAGGCGGGGATTTCTAAGTCGTCCATGCCGCTTGATGACATGGCGTCAACGCGCGCCGCCGCGTTCGTGCGGTTGTGACGCCAAACGCTGGGGATCGCAAACTCGCCACCCACGCCCGCATTCGCGGAAGCGGAAGCGGGGGTCTGGGCTTGTGCGGTGCCGTGACTGGCGCCACCCAATACGCCCAAACGAGCGCTGGGGGCGGCGTTGCCAGCCGACATGAAGTCGTTGCCAACGGCATCGTGAGTACCGGTGCGTTGGGTTTGAACCACCTGAATCGAGGGGCGACGCATGCCGGGCTTGCTCAAGCCAGTGGCAACCACGGTCACGCGGATGTTGTCACCCAAAGTGTCGTCATAGGCGGCACCGTAAATCACATGAGCGTCGGGAGAAGCGTAAGCGTTGATGGTGGTCATGGCCAAGCGCGACTCAGACAGTTTCAAGCTGCCCTTGGCGGCGGTTACCAAGACCAAGACGCCTTTGGCGCCTGACAAGTCCACCCCTTCGAGCAACGGGCAAGCCACCGCTTGTTCCGCCGCAATGCGAGCGCGGTCGGGGCCGCTGGCAACAGCGGTGCCCATCATGGCCTTACCGGGTTCGCCCATGACGGTGCGAACGTCCTCAAAGTCGACGTTGACTTCGCCGTACTCGTTGATGATTTCAGCGATACCGCCGACGGCGTTCTTCAGCACGTCGTTGGCGTGGGCAAAGGCTTCGTCTTGGGTGATTTCTTCGCCCAAAACGTCGAGCAGTTTTTCGTTCAAGACGACGATCAGCGAGTCGACATTGGCTTCGAGTTCTGCCAAGCCATCATCGGCATTCGTCATGCGGCGGCGGCCTTCCCAGTCGAAAGGCTTGGTCACGACGCCCACCGTCAATATGCCCATTTCTTTGGCCACGCGGGCAATCACAGGGGCGGCGCCCGTACCGGTGCCACCGCCCATGCCAGCGGTGATGAAGAGCATGTGCGAACCAGCGATGGCATCGCGAATGTCGTCCACGGCCAATTCAGCGGCTTCGCGGCCTTTGTCGGGCTTGCTGCCGGCACCCAAACCGCTTTGACCCAATTGAATGGTGCGGTGCGCCGCGCTGCGGCTCAGCGCTTGGGCATCGGTGTTGGCGCAGACAAATTCAACCCCTTGAACGCGGCGTTGGATCATGTGCTCAACCGCGTTGCCGCCGCCGCCCCCCACGCCAATTACCTTGATCTGGGTGCCCATGTTGAACTCTTCAACTTCAATCATTTCGATGGTCATTTGTAACTCCTAAAACTTCTTAAATCGGTACTTGAAACTGCAGTTGCTTTGATGTGTTTGGATTCTTTTTGAGGGGTCTTCAATCAAGGCCCTCCTCGAGGTGGGCTGGCCCTTGCCAGCCAACAAGAAGCTTCAAGTGCAGAGCGCCAAAGACGCTTTGGAAGTGGGGCATTCATATTCAAAAGCTCCCCAACAAAATGTCTTTGAAGCGGCCAAAAGCGTTCTTCATCGAACTGTTCTTTTGCGCCACCTTGAAACCGCGCACCCGTGCCAATCTGGCTTCTTCGAGCATGCCCATCACCGTGGCGGCACGCGGCAAGGCCACCATGTCCGCGAGGCCCCCGCTGTATTGCGGCAGGCCGCGGCGCACGGGCTTCAAGAAAATGTCTTCGCCCAATTCCATCATGCCGGGCATCACGGCGCTACCGCCCGTCAGCACAATGCCCGAGGACAACACTTCTTCATAACCAGACTCACGGATGACCTGTTGCACCAGTGAAAAAATTTCTTCCACCCGCGGCTCAATCACGCCCGCCAATGCTTGGCGGCTCAACATGCGGGGACCGCGATCGCCCAAACCAGGGACTTCAACTTGTGACTCGGCGTCGGTCAGCAGTTGCTTGGCGAAACCGGCTTCCACTTTGATTTCTTCGGCGTCTTTGGTCGGGGTGCGAAGCGCCATGGCAATGTCGCTGGTGATCAAATCGCCTGCGATCGGAATGACCGCCGTGTGGCGAATCGCGCCATTCGTGAAAATCGCCACGTCCGTGGTTCCGGCGCCGATGTCCACCACCGCCACGCCCAATTCACGTTCATCGTCGGTCAACACAGACAGGCTCGAGGCCAAAGGATTGAGCATCAATTGCTCAACGTCCAGACCGCAGCGGCGCACGCACTTCAAAATGTTCTCGGCGGCACTTTGGGCGCCGGTCACAATGTGCACCTTGGCCTCCAAGCGCAGTCCATTCATGCCGATCGGTTCGCGCACATCTTGACCATCAATGACAAATTCTTGGGGCTCGACCAACAACAAGCGCTGGTCGGTCGAAATGTTGATGGCCTTGGCGGTTTCCACCACGCGCGCCACATCGGCGGGGGTGACTTCTTTGTCTTTCACGGCCACCATGCCGCTGGAGTTCAAGCCCCGAATGTGACTGCCGGTGATGCCGGTGTAGACCCGAGTGATTTTGCAATCGGCCATCAATTCGGCTTCGCGCAAGGCTTGTTGAATACTCTGCACGGTGGCGTCGATGTTGACCACCACTCCCCGCTTCAAGCCGCTGCTGGGCGCCACGCCGAAGCCGGCCAATTTGAGTTCACCGCCGGGCATGACTTCGGCCACAACCACCATCACTTTGGCGGTGCCGATATCGAGTCCAACAACAAGGTCTTTGTATTCTTTAGCCATGGGTCACCTGTGGGAGTGAGAGTCGTGTTGAATGGGAAGGGTGGACGCGGCCTCGTTACTGAGCGTGGTCACGCCTTTGAGTTGCAAGGCATAGCCTTGGTTGTGTCGTAAATCGGCTGAAGCCAGCGCCGTTGCGCGGCGGTTGTAGCGGGCGCTGATCTCCGTCAGCGTGGCGCAAAAAACTTGGGTTCTCGCCAACACTTGGTCCAAGTTGCCAGAGCCCAACACCAACTCAGCACCGGTATTCAGCGTGGCATGCCAGTCGCCGTGGCGATCCAATTCCAAAGCGTCCACCTCAAAGCCCAGTGGGGCCAAGACGGGGCCCAATCGCCGGAATAAATCCACCACTTGCGGGGCCAAGTCGATGGGGCCATTCAAGCGCGGCAATTCATCTTGGTCAATCTCACCCACGTTGGCGTCAAAAACCTCGCCAAACGGGTTGACCAAAGTGGAGGCGCCGTCCTCACCCCAAAATGCGAAAGGCTTGTGTTCTTCTAGGTTAACAATCAAACGATTTGGAAATCCGCGGCGCACCTGGGCATGACGCACCCATGGCACTGATTCAAAAGCGGCCTTGGCTTGGCGCAAATTGATAGAGAAGAAATTGCCCGACAAC
This sequence comes from uncultured Curvibacter sp., assembly GCA_903828535.1. GTDB lineage: Bacteria > Pseudomonadota > Gammaproteobacteria > Burkholderiales > Burkholderiaceae_C > Curvibacter. The sequence continues at coordinate 70,438 of CAIKMN010000036.1, read as the reverse complement.
TGATGGACCACGTTGGCCCGCAAGGTCACGTCGTTGTTGTGGCTCACATCACCGCGCACCACGATTTGACCAATTGAAAACTGGGGCCTGCTCAGCAGCCAATTGCCCGCGAGGATGACGGCCAATGCCAACATCACCCACAGCATCAAAGCGGTTAAGCGCCGCATCGCACGCACGTCCCACGCCAACGGCTCGGCCCTGGCCCCCGCACGGGAACCACTCCCCGCTTGGCTCTGCGCAAAACCATGTTGAACGTGGGCACGGCGGTTCATTGGCCAGGCCCTCGGTCAAGGCAGGCTTGCGACAACACCTGCACGCACAAATCAGGGTATTCAATGCCGGCCGCCTTGGCCGACATCGGCACCAAAGAGTGCGACGTCATCCCCGGCGAGGTGTTCATCTCGAGCAAGAATGGCTGGCGATCGCTGGCGCGAATCATCACATCAGCGCGTCCCCACCCGCGGCAACCCAGCGCACGAAACGCCTTCAACACCCAGTTTTGAAGGGCGGCTTCCTCGGCAACCGGCAAGCCACTGGGGCAGTGGTATTGCACGCTGTCGGTAAAGTATTTGTTTTGATAATCGTACGCACCGTCTGGCGCGGCAATGCGCACCACGGGCAAGGCTCGGGCGGCTACACCTTGGCCTAAAACAGCACAGGTGACTTCATCGCCAGCGATGAATTCTTCACACAACACGTGGTCATCCAGCTGCGCTGCCAAGTTCAGTGCCGCACGCAATTCTGCAAAAGCCTTGACCTTGGTCACGCCAATCGAGGAGCCCTCATGGGGTGGTTTCACAATCAATGGCAAGCCTAAATTTGTCACCAATTCGACCAAAGCGCTTTCATCCAGCGATTGCACTTCGAGTGAAGTGAAGCTTCGGTAACGGGGCGTTGGGATGCCTTCAGAAGCCCACAATTTCTTGGTCATGGTTTTGTCCATGGCCACGCTGGAAGCCGCGACACCGGAGCCTGTGTAGGGAATGCCCAGCCATTCAAGCGCCCCTTGAATGGTGCCGTCCTCGCCGCCACGGCCGTGCAAGGCAATGAAGCAGCGGTCGAACCCTTGGGCCTTCAGATCGCTAAGTGCTTGAGTCGCGGGGTCAAACGCATGCGCATCGACGCCACGTGCGCGCAGGGCTTCGAGCACGCCTTGACCCGACATCAAGGACACTTCGCGTTCACCCGAATTGCCGCCCAAAAGCACGGCCACTCGCCCAAGATTTCTTTCTGAATTCTGGCTCATTCCACACCCCCCTGCCCCGAACCATCCCGCAGGGCCACCAATTTGGCAGGCAAGCCGCCGATCGTGCCGGCACCCATGCACAACACCACATCTCCCGCTTCTGCTTGTTGTGCAATCAGCGCTGGCAAGTCGCTCACAGCCGCGACAAACTGAGGTTCGACCTGACCTGCGACGCGCAACGCACGGGCCAATGCGCGCCCATCGGCCGCCACAATCGGCGCCTCGCCGGCGGCGTAGACTTCGGTCAAATAAACCGCGTCAGCACGACCAATCACTTGGACAAAGTCCTCAAAACAATCTCGGGTGCGGGTGTATCGGTGTGGCTGAAAGGCCAGTACCAATCGCCGACCCGGGAATGCACCACGGGCAGCGGACAAGGTCGCCGCCATTTCAACGGGGTGGTGGCCATAGTCGTCGATGACGGTGAAATGCCCACCCCCCACACAGGGCAAATCGCCATAACTTTGGAAGCGTCGCCCCACGCCTTTGAAATTCGCCAAAGCGCGCTGCACAGCGGCGTCTTCAATGCCCAATTCGACGGCCACGGCAATGGCCGACAACGCATTCAGCACGTTGTGCAAGCCGGCCAAGTTCAGGACGATGTCCAAATCAGGCAACTGAATGCCGTTGCGCCGCTGCACCGTGAAGTGCATTTGAGCGCCAACGGCTTTCACCTGGACCGCCCGAACTTGAGCCGCTTCCTCAAAGCCGTAACTGGTAATGGGGCAATTCACCTGCTCCAAAATGTCGCAGATGGCCGGGTCGTCGGTGCACAAAATAGCGGTGCCATAGAACGGCATGCGGTGCAAAAAGTCAACAAAGGCTTGCTTCAAACGCGCAAAGTCATGGCCATAGGTTTCCATGTGATCGGCGTCGATGTTAGTCACCACCGCCATCACCGGCAGCAGATTCAAGAAGGAAGCGTCGGACTCATCTGCCTCGACCACGATGTACTCACCACCGCCCAACTTGGCATTCGCACCCACACTGTTGAGCCGCCCCCCAATGACAAAAGTGGGGTCTAGACCGGCCTCCGCCAAGACGCTGGTGACCAAACTGGTGGTGGTGGTTTTACCGTGCGTACCGGCAATCGCAATGCCGCGCTTCAAACGCATCAATTCGGCCAACATCAAGGCCCGGGGCACGACCGGGATTTGCTTGGCACGGGCCGCTTGTACTTCGGGGTTGTCGGCCTGAACCGCGGTCGAGGTGACCACGGCATCGGCCCCTTCCACGTTGGCTTGGTCGTGACCGACGAAGACTCGCATTCCCAAATCTTGTAATCGACGTAAGGTGGCGCTGTCGTTCAAGTCAGAGCCCGAAATCGTGTAGCCCAGATTGAACAACACCTCGGCAATGCCGCTCATGCCGGAGCCACCGAGGCCGACAAAGTGAATGTGGCGTATGGCGTGCTTCATGCCGTCACCTTGATGAGGTTTTCACAGGCTTGCACCACTTGTTCCGTGGCATGGGGTTTGGCTAAGGTCTTGGCTTGCATGGCGTGTTTCAACAACTGTTCACGGTCCAGGCCACTCAGCCAATCGGCCAAGCGCTGGGGGGTTAATTCAGCTTGGGGCATGAGCCATGCCGCCTGCGCCTGGACTAAAAATTGCGCATTGTGGGTTTGGTGGTCGTCCACCGCGTGGGGGAAAGGCACAAACAAAGCGGGCGCGCCGACGGCCGCCAATTCGGTCACCGTGCTGGCGCCTGAACGACAAACCACCACATCGGCCCAAGCCATTGCACCGGCGGTGTCTTCAATAAAAGGGGTCAACTCGATGGCGGCGGCGCCGCCGGGTTCAGGGTGGGCGTTTGCCAACAAACCCGCTTGGGTGTAATGGGTACGCAAGGCCTCGATCTGTTTGGCGCCGCCTTGATGCAAGACCTGCGGTCGCTTTTCAACCGGCATCAGCGCCAGGGCTTGCGGCACAGTGGCGTTCAAAGCCTGGGCTCCCAAACTGCCGCCCAAGACCAACAAGCGCAAGCGGCCGTTGCGGCTCGCAAAACGGGTATCGGGCTGAGCCTGTTGCAAGAAAGGCTCCCGCAACGGGTTGCCAATCCAAGTGGCTCCTGGCAAGGCCTTGGGAAAAGCGATCAGCACCCGCTGCGCCAACTTTGCCAAAAGTTTGTTGGCCAACCCCGCCACCGAGTTTTGCTCGTGCAAGACCAAGGGCCTGCCCATCAAGAGGGCCATCAAGCCGGCGGGGAAAGAGATGTAGCCCCCAAAGCCCAGCACCACATCGGGCTTGACCCGGCGCAACACTTGGGCGCTTTGCATTAAGGCAGACCCCAGTTTCGCCGGCAAGCGCAACCAGGTCCCCACGCCTTTGCCGCGCAAACCTGAAAAGGCAATGGCTTCAAATGCAAAACCTTGGGGCGGCACCAAATGGGCTTCCATGCTCTCTGGCGCGCCCAACCAATGCACTTGCCAGTTGGCTTCTCGCAAGGCTTGCGCAACCGCCAAGCCCGGGAAGATGTGGCCACCCGTGCCGCCGGCCATGATCAAAGCCGTCTTCGTCACAGCCGACCTCCCCGCATCATGAGTTTGTTTTCCCAATCGATGCGCAGCACCAAAGCGATCACCACGAGGTTCATCAAAATCGCCGAGCCGCCGTAGCTCATCAAGGGCAAGGTCAAGCCCTTGGTGGGCAAAGCGCCAAGGTTAACCCCCATGTTGATGAAGGCTTGGAAGCCAATCCAAACGCCCACACCCTGGGCCACCAACCCCGCAAAAACCCGGTCCAACGCAATCGCTTGACGGCCGATGTGCATCATACGACGGGTCATCCAGAAGAACAAGCCAATGACCGTCAAGACGCCCACCAAGCCAAATTCTTCACCGATCACGGCCAGCAAAAAGTCGGTGTGGGCTTCTGGCAGCCAATGCAGTTTTTCAACGCTGCCGCCCAAGCCCACCCCAAAGATTTCACCTCGACCGATGGCAATTAAAGAATGCGACAACTGGTAGCCCTTGCCCAAAGCATGCTTTTCGGTCCAAGGGTCGAGGTAAGCGAAGATCCGCTCACGTCGCCATTCAGAGGTCGCGATGATGAAGCCAAACACCAACACCAACAAGATGGTGATGAGGAAAAACATTCGGGCATTCACGCCACCCAAGAACAAGATGCCCATGGCGATCACGGCGATCACCATGAAAGCCCCGAAGTCAGGCTCGGCCAGCAACAACAAGCCGACCACGCCCACGGCAATGGCCATCGGTGCGACGGCCTTGAAGAATTTTTCTTTGACTTCCATCTTGCGAACCATGTAATCCGAGGCATAGAGCAAGACCGCCAGCTTGGCCAGTTCTGAAGGCTGGAACCCAATCGGCCCGACCGCTATCCAGCGACGGGCACCGTAAACCACTTTGCCCACATGGGGGATCAAGACCACGATCAAAGAAACCAAAGACCCGACAAACAACCAGCGCGCCATTTGCTCCCAACGCGCCGTCGGGACTTGGAAGGCGCTCATGGCAGCCACGACCCCAATGAACAGCCAAAGTAAATGGCGGGTCAAGAAATAGGTGTGCGTGTACTGCGAGAAGCGGGGGTTCTCAGGCATGGCAATGGAGGCTGAATAGACCATGACCAAGCCCCAAATCAGCAAAGCCAAGGTGACACCCACCAAGGCCCAATCGAGTCCTTGCGCATTCACTGCAGGGCTGGCGCCACGGCCTTCGTAACCCGACCAGGTGCGCACCGGAATGACGTCGGTGGGCGGCTCAGTCGAAACGCCAAACAGACCCTTCACGCCCGCGATGCGGGCTCGCAGGCTGAAGAATCGGGTCGCGTTGTCGCTCATGACATCGCTCCTTCTAATTCAGCACCACGCTCCAGCGCCAACTCAGACACGGCCGCCACAAACACTTCAGCGCGGTGCGCATAGTCTTTGAACATGTCAAAGCTGGCACAGGCAGGAGACATCAACACCGCGTCGCCAGCTTGCGCCCATTCAGTGGCCACGTGCACCGCCTGCGTCATGTCCGAGGCATCTTGCATCGGCACGCCGGTGGATTGCAAGGCTTCCCGAATTTGCGGGGCATCGCGCCCGATCAAGACCACCCCGCGAACAAAGCGCTGAACCGAGTCGGCCAGGGGACTGAAGTCTTGACCTTTGCCCACGCCACCCAAAATCAAGACCAACTTTCGGTCAGCGCCCAAGCCTTGTAGGGCCGCCAAAGTGGCGCCCACATTGGTGCCTTTGCTGTCGTCAAAATACTCAATGCCATCGATCAAACCAATGGCCTGAACGCGGTGGGGCTCGCCGCGGTAATCACGCAGGCCATGGAGCAAGGGCCCCAAGGCCGCGCCGGTTGAATGGGCCAGTGCCAGGGCCGCCAAGGCATTCGTCGCGTTGTGGCGGCCTCGAATGCGCAACACATCAGCAGGCATGAGGCGTTGCATGAGCAAGGGCCCCTCCGAAACTTGGCCGCGTTTCAAAGGGAAATCGCTTTCCATTGCGCGCACCAACCAGGTCATGCCATTGACGGTTTCCAAACCGTAATCGCCAGGGCGAGTCGGTAGGCCCTGGCCAAATGTCAGACAGGCACGCAGAGGCTTGTTTTTATCTGGTTTGCCTGATTTCTTGGGGGTTCCAGATTTCTCTGTTTGAATCGCGGAATCTGGCAGCATGGCCATCACAGCAGCATCGTCGCGGTTTAAGACCCACAAACCTTGCTCACCAAAAATACGGGCTTTCGCTGCCGCGTAGTTCGCCATGTTGCCGTGCCAATCCAAATGGTCTTGACTGAGGTTCAATACCGTGGCGGCGGTGGGTTCAAAGCCGTCGGAAGTGGCCAGTTGAAAACTAGAAAGTTCCAACACCCAAGACTGTGGCAAAGCCGTGCCTGTTTTGGAGGCGTCGATGGCTTCTTGCAAGGTGTCTAGCAAGGTGGGGCCAATGTTGCCAGCGATCGCCACTTGCTGTCCGGCGCGATGCAACAAATGGCCTGTCAACGCCGTCACGGTGGTTTTGCCATTGGTGCCAGTGATGGCCAGCACCTTGGGCGAGTAGCCGCTCACCTCATGCAGCTCACGCAAACCTTGCGCAAACAAACTCAACTCACCTCCCACCCAAAGTCTGGTTTGACTCCCCGCATGTCGCGCCGCATCGAGCACCGCAGCCGTTTGGCTCGGCAACAATCCTGGCGATATCAAAACCGCGCGGAAGTCTCCTCTTGCCACGCGGTCCAAGGTCAATGGATCGTCCAAAGCGCCACTTTCAAACACCGGCGCCTGATCAAATGGGGGCTGGTCAGATAAGCCTGCCTCATTCCAAACATGCAAAGCCGCTAATTGCGGAGGATCGCTGCGCGTGTCTCGCACCGTCACTCGGGCCCCTGCGCGCGCGCACCACTTGGCCATGGCAAGCCCAGAGGCCCCCAAGCCCAAGATGAGAACGTTTTGATCGCGCAAACTGTTCATGTTCGAAACCGTCTTCCCTTCAACGCAATTTCAGCGAAGCCAAACCCAACAAGCACAACAACATGGTGATGATCCAAAAGCGGACCACCACCTGGGTTTCTTTCCAGCCCGTTTTTTCAAAATGGTGGTGCAGAGGCGCCATCTTCAACAGGCGCCGGCCCTCGCCGTATTTTTTCCGCGTGTACTTGAACCAAGTCACCTGCGCCATCACCGACAAGGCCTCTACGACAAAAACGCCGCCCATGATGGCCAATACAATTTCTTGGCGAACAATCACGGCAATCGTGCCGAGCGCGCCCCCTAGAGCCAGCGCGCCGACATCGCCCATGAAAACCTGCGCGGGATGCGTGTTGAACCACAAAAAGGCCAAGCCAGCACCGGCCATGGCTGCACAAAAAATCAACAATTCGCCCGAGCCGGGTATCGATGGAAACAGCAGGTATTTGGAGTACACCGAGCTGCCGGTGACATAAGCAAAGACCCCCAAGGCCGAGCCCACCATGACCACCGGCATGATCGCCAAGCCATCCAAACCATCGGTCAAATTGACGGCGTTGCTGGTGCCAACGATCACCAAATAACTCATCACCACAAAGCCCAAAACCCCCAAGGGGTAATTGACTTCTTTGAAGAAAGGCACAAACAAACCCGCCTTGGGGGGCAAGTTCACGTCGAACCCAGAGCCCACCCAAGTCATGAACAAATGGATGACCTTGAGGTTGGAACTTTCCGAAATGCTGAACACCAAATAAACCGCGGCCAACAAACCGACGACCGATTGCCAAAAGTATTTTTCACGGGACCGCATGCCCTCGGGGTCTTTGCGCACCACCTTGCGCCAATCGTCCACCCAGCCAATGGCACCAAAGCCCAGCGTCACGATCAGCACAATCCAGACAAAACGGTTGCTCAGGTCAAACCACAACAGCGTCGAAATCGCGATGGCCAATAAGATCAACACACCCCCCATGGTGGGCGTCCCGCTTTTGCTGAAGTGGGTTTCCATGCCGTAGCCCCGAATGGGTTGGCCCACCTTCAGCTCCGTCAGGCGCCGTATGACATAAGGGCCTGCTGCCAAGCCAATCAGCAAAGACGTCAACGCCGCCATCACCGCCCGGAACGTCAGGTACTGAAACACCCGGAAAAAGCCGAAGTCAGGCGACATGCTTTGTAACCACTGGGCAAGACTTAGGAGCATGTGAGCCCTTCCTTTGAATTCTTTTGTCGAGGGCTGGTCGAGGGGGTTGGCGCCACCATTTCTGGCAGACTCGCAATGACGCGCTCCATCTTCATGAACCGAGAGCCTTTGACCAACATCGAGCCGAGTTGGGGCAGCTCGTTGTTGACGGCTTGATTCAATGCATCGATGTCTTCGAAGTGGCGAGCGCCTGTAAAGGCCTTGGCGCTGGCTTGACTCAATGCGCCCAAGGTGAACAAGTGATCAATGCCGGCTGCCTTTGCTTCCACACCGGCTTCGGTGTGGAATGCTGGACCCTGATCACCCACTTCGCCCATATCGCCCAAAACCAGCAAACGCGGCGCTGGCAAACCCGCCAACATCTGAATCGCGGCGCGCACCGAGTCGGGGTTGGCGTTGTAGGTATCGTCCACCACGGTCAGCGGTTCAGGCGCGCGCGAAAGGGTCAAAACCCTCGAGCGACCGCTGACAGCCCGAAACGATTCCAAGCCTTTAACGATGTCCGTCAAGGGCACGCCGGCAGCGAGGGCCCCTGCGATGACTGCCAAGGCGTTTCTGACGTTGTGACGACCGGCCAAAGCCAAGCAAAAAACGAGCTCGCCATGGGGGGTGGCCACGCTCACTTGCCAACGGGTGCCGCGCCATTCGGCTTGCAACAAATTCACCTCCGCCTCAACACCGGGTGTGGCGGAGAAGCGCAGAACCTGTGGGCCATGGTTTGTCGCCAAATTCAGCCACAAATCAGCGTAGGGTTCATCGGCAGGGAAGACCGCAACGCCCTGGTTTTGCAAGTGTTGAAAGACCTGTCCATTTTCTAAAGCAACCGCTTCGACCGTGCCCATGAATTCTTGGTGTTCACGCTGCGCGTTGTTCACCATGGCCACCGTGGGCTTGGTGATGGCCGCCAAGCGTGCGATTTCGCCGGGGTGGTTCATGCCCAACTCGACCACAGCGGCTTGGTGCTCAGCACGCAGGCGCAACAAGGTGAGGGGCAGCCCAATTTCATTGTTGAAATTGCCCTGTGTGGCCAAACTGGCATGCGGCCAATGCGCCTGCAAAACCGAGGCCAACATTTGGGTCACCGTGGTTTTACCGTTGCTCCCCGTCACCGCGAGCACAGGGCCTGTAAAGCGGTCGCGCCAAGCACCAGCCAAGTGGCCCAAAGCCTGCAAGGTGTCGTCTACTTCAATGAGTGGCCAACCTTGTAGGGCTTGTGGGTGGGGTTGCGCCAAGGCCTTGCCGACCACCACCGCGCCAATAGCACCGGCAGCACGGGCTTGCGCCAAGTAGTCGTGTGCGTCAAATCGTTCACCACGCAAGGCCACAAATAAATCACCGGGCTGCAAGCTGCGGGTGTCGGTGTGCACGCGCACAGGCCGCTGTTCTCCACCCCATTTAGGTGGCTCTGCGCCCAAAACCTTAGCAACCTCTTGCAAGCTGAAGAAACCCCAATGGGCGGCCAAGGCCCGACGGGCTTGTTGGACATCTGAAAAGGGTGTTTTGACGCCCCCGATGTCTTGACTGGTTTCGTGGCCCATCCCCGCCAACAACACCACGTCGTTGGGCTGTGCCTTCGCAATGGCCTGGTCAATCGCTTGGGCACGGTTCAACACCACGTCGAAAGCGGGTGGTTTCCCAGTGGCCACTCTTTCGGGGTTTAAAACGCCTTGCAAAATCGCCTGTGCAATGGCCTCTGGATTTTCCGAGCGGGGATTGTCATTGGTGACAAAAACCCAATCGGCACCGGCGTTGGCCGACGCGCCCATCAAGGGGCGTTTGCTGGCGTCGCGGTCGCCGCCGCATCCAAACACACAACCCAGTTGGCCGCCGCGGGTTTGGGCCACTTCGCGCAAGGCCGCCAAAGCATGGGTCAAAGCGTCTGGCGTGTGGGCGTAGTCCACCACCACATACGGACGCGGGATGGGGGACTGCAGCCCCGTCTCTATGCATTGCATGCGACCAGGAACGGGCGTCAAACCCGACAAGGCGTTCGCAGCCTTTTCCAGGGGAACACCCAAAGCACGCAAGGCCGCCAACACCCCCAACAAGTTGCAGACGTTGTAGCGCCCTATCAGCTGAGTTTTCAACGAAACACGGGCACGTTCGAGGCCCTCAGCGGGGTCGATTTCGACGACTTCAAAACGCAGGCCCCCGTCTCGGTAGGCGATGGCTTCAGCACGAAGACGGGCTGCGTCAACGCCCCCAATTTGGGGCTTGGGTGCCTCAGCGGAAATCGTCCAAATGTCAATTTTTCTGGCGGCGTTTTGGGCCAAGGACTGCGACAGCGCCAACCCTTTGGCATCGTCTAGATTGACCACTGCGGCTTGCAAACCGGGTGCCTCGAACAAGCTGCGTTTGGCCTCCCAATAAGCCGCCATGTCGCCGTGGTAGTCCAAGTGGTCTTGGGTGAAGTTGGTGAAAATCGCGACCCGAATATCGCAGCCTGCGAGTCGGTGCTCACTCAGTCCAATTGACGAAGCTTCTAAGGCACAAGCCGTGACGCCTTGGTCAACCCAGGCGCGCAACGTGCGTTGCACGGTGATCGGGTCGGGGGTGGTCAGACCCGTGGGTTGCCACTCTTTCACCAAGCCCTCCGCCTCGACAACCCCATTGCCCAAGGTGCCCATCACCCCGCAGACACGACCCCATGGTGCAGGCAACCGAGTCAAGGCTTGGGCCAACCACCAAGTGGTCGAGGTTTTGCCGTTGGTGCCGGTGACGGCGATCATGGCCATGTTCTTGGAGGGGTGCCCATACCAAGCCGCCGCCAATTCGCCAGAAGCGGCTTTTAAATGCGCCATCGTCGCCACAGCAGCGGTCGACTTGTCAGCGCTCAAATGGTTTTGGGGAGACGGGTCTTTGGATGACTTGGCATTGATTTCAGCCGTCTGCGCCTCCACCAAACAAGCCACAGCGCCCAGCGCCAAGGCCTGTCCCACAAAGGCGCGCCCGTCTTGCGCCGCGCCGGGCCAAGCCAAGAAGGCGTCGCCCGGTTGCACAAGGCGGCTGTCGATTTGAATTTGTTTCGCCCCCTTTGCGCGCAGCCACGCCAGCGCCTCGGGCACGGTGCGCATTGGAAGAGTCTGAACCATTTGGCCGTTCTGAGTCATTAGAAAGACTCCTCCACCGTGGTCGTGACCACTTGCGGTTTAACGGTCAGGTCGGGCTGCACATTCATCATGCGCAAGGTTTGTTGCACCACTTCGCTGAACACAGGCGCGGCCACCAAGCCGCCGTAGAACACCCCCATCGAAGGCTCATCGACCATGACGGCGCAGATGATGCGCGGCTTGTCGATCGGGGCCATGCCGGTGAACCAAGCGCGGTATTTACTGGTGGAGTACCCCTTGCCGACTTGCTTGCGAGCCGTGCCCGATTTGCCGCCCACCGAGTAACCCACGGTCATGGCCTTCGGCCCTGTGCCTTCCGGGCCGGCTGCCATTTGCAGCATCTTGCGAATTTCAACCGCATTGGCCACCGAGAACACGCGCACGCCTGAAGCGGTTTGATCGGTCTTTTGCATGGTCACGGGGATGTACTCCCCATCATGCGCAAACGCTGTGTAGGAGTGGGCCATTTGAAACAAAGATGCCGACAAACCATAGCCATACGACATGGTCGCTTGCTCGATGGGACGCCATGTTTTGTAGGGCCTCACCCGGCCTGAGACGGCACCTGGAAAGGCAATTTGCGGCTTTTGTCCAAAGCCCAGTGACATGTAGGTGTCCCACATTTCTTTGGCAGAGAGTTTTTGGGAAATTTTGGTGGCCCCGACATTGCTCGACTTTTGGATCACGCCTTCCACCGTCAACGTGCCATAGTTGTGCGTGTCGGTGATGGTGGAGCCTGTCACCGTGTATTTGCCGGGCGAGGTGTCGATCAAGGTTTGGGGGGTGACGCGGCCGTTCTCCAAAGCGATCGCCACGGTGATGGGCTTCATCGTCGAACCGGGCTCAAAGGTGTCGGTCAGAGCCCGATTTCGCAACTGCTCGCCCGACAGATTTTGGCGCTTGTCGGGCACATAGCTGGGGTAGTTGGCCAAGGCCAACACCTCGCCCGTTTGGGCGTCTAGCACCACCACACTGCCGGCACGCGCTTTGTGAAGGAGCACGGCGTCGCGCAGCTTTTGATAGGCGAAGAATTGCACCTTGCTGTCGATACTGAGTTGCAGGTCACGCCCATCGATGGGCGGGATTTCATCGCCCACGTCTTCGACCACTTGCCCCAAGCGGTCTTTGATCACGCGCCGCGAGCCCGGCTTACCGCCCAACTCTTTGTTAAAGGTCAGCTCGACGCCTTCTTGCCCTTGATCCTCCACGTTGGTGAATCCCACCACGTGCGCAGCGGCTTCGCCCTCGGGATATTGACGCCGGTATTCCTTGCGCTGGTAAATGCCCTTGATGCCGAGCTCGGTGACTTTTTTAGCCACATCGACATCGACTTGGCGCTTCAACCAGACAAAGGATTTGTCTTCGTTTTCCAATTTTTTGGTCAATTCAGCCAATGGAATCCCGAGTAAACGTGACAGCTCTTTGAGCTTGGTGGGATCCCGGTCAACGTCTTCAGGAATGGCCCAAAAACTGGGCACCGGCACGCTCGAGGCGAGGATCAAGCCATTGCGGTCCAAGATGCGGCCGCGGCTGGCTGGCAGTTCTAATGTGCGGGCATAACGCACCTCGCCTTGGTGCAAAAAGAAATGGTTGTTGACGACTTGAATATAGGCCGCACGCGCACCCAAGACCACAAAACCCAATGCAATCACGGCGACGACAAATTTACTGCGCCAAACCGGCGTTTTGCTGGCCAACAAAGGGCTGGAGGTGTAACGCACACTGCGACTCAAAGGGAACCCCCTGCTGCGCTTGGGTTTTTGTCCGTGGTCTTTTCTGTGGCCTTGATTTCCAAAGCCTCGTCGGCTTGGGGCTTCGCGATGTCTGCAGAAGGGTTTAACTTGGCCGACGGGGTTGACTTGCTTGACTTGGTTGACTTTGTCAGGGACTGATCACTGTTTTTAAAGGAATCCAAAGCACCTGCAGGCCCCTTCACATACTGGGTAATGGCCGGGGTGGTGGTGCGCATTTTGAGTTGCGACTTGGCCAAAGACTCGACCCGCAAGGGCGTTGCCTGGGAACGAATTTCCAGACGCAAACGCTCATTTTCAATTTCTAATTTATGCGCTTCAGATTTATCGTGCTCCAACTCAGTGAACAAACGCCGCGAATCGTATTGCGTGCGCACCAAATACAGCGCACTCAAAATAACCGCCATGACCAAGAACAAGTTGAGACGGGTCATGCTGGCACCTCGGTGCGCTCAGCCACCCGCATGATGGCGCTGCGAGAACGCGGATTGGCGGCCACCTCCGCTGCACTCGGCTTGATGCGGTCCAGTGTGCGCAACTTCATGGCGGGCGGGACGGCGAAGGGCGTGCGACGGTCGTAAACCTCTTTGGAATGCTTGGCCATGAATTGCTTGACGATGCGGTCTTCCAAAGAATGGAAGCTGATCACCACCAAACGGCCGCCGGGCACCAGCAACTTCAGCGAAGCGTCAAGTGCTTGCTCGAGCTCTTCAAGTTCAGCGTTGATGAAAATCCGAAAAGCCTGAAAGGTACGGGTCGCAGGGTCTTGGCCCGCCTCACGGGTTTTGACGGCGCCCGCCACGAGTTGGGCCAGCTCCAATGTGGTGCTGAGGGGGCCGCTCGCTTGCCGGCGAGCGACAATCGCTTTTGCAATCGGAAAAGCAAACCGTTCTTCGCCGTAGTCACGTATCACCTCCGAAATTTGATCAACATCGGCCGTTGCCAGCCAATCAGCCACTGAGTCGCCTCGGGTCGGGTCCATGCGCATGTCCAAAGGACCCTCTCGACGGAAGCTGAATCCCCGCTCCGACACATCGATCTGGGGCGAACTCACGCCCAAATCCATCAACAAGCCGTTCACCGTCCCTGGCGACAGTTCACCCACATGGCGGAAACCTTGGTGACGAATGGAAAAACGCGCATCGGAGATGCGCGCTGCTTCTGCAATGGCGTCGGGGTCTTTGTCGAAGGCCAAGACCCTGTCTAGCGGCCCCAATCGGGACAAGAGCAGGCGGGTATGCCCACCCCTTCCGAAGGTGGCATCGACAAAGAGTCGCCCCTCTTTTCCCTCTGCATCAAGGCCGAGCTCAGCGGTTGGCCGACCCAACAAAGCGTCCACTGCTTCGTGCAGCAAAACCGTGACGTGTTGAGGGGCCGATGTCATGCGGACTCAGAAAGAAAAGTCTTTGAACACATCGGGCATCTCGCCCTGCATGGCCTTTGCTTCTTGGGCATCGTAGAGCGCTTTGTCCCACAATTCGAAGTGGTTGCCCATGCCCAGCAAAATGGTGTCTTTGGCAATGCCGGCGGCGGCGCGCAACTCGGGCGACACCAAGACCCGGCCGGTGGCGTCCATCTCGACGTCCATGGCGTTGCCCAAAAAGATGCGCTTCCACCACTGCGCCGACATGGGCAAGGCGGCAATGCGCTCACGGAACTTTTCCCACTCAGGCCGGGGAAAAACCATCAAGCAGCCATGCGGGTGTTTGGTCAGGGTCAGCTGACCCGCAGCGGTGGCAGACAAGACGTCACGGTGCCGGGTCGGCACAGACAACCGCCCCTTTGCATCCAAACTGATCGCTGACGCCCCTTGAAACACCGAACACCCACCCTGTCTTCTGAAAAATGCCGTTTGAATCGCCTCAAAAATGCCCAGCAGCGAGGGCCCAGAAGGCACTTTTCACCACTTAATTGCACTTTTTTGCACTGTATCAGGAAATCATGGGTTTGCAAACGCGTCAGAGACAAAATTTAACAATGAAATCAACGACTTAGACCGTAAATTTCGGGCCAGAAAACAGAAAAAAACCAAACAAATAAAGCACTTAGGATGGGCAATGAAAGTGATGCTTCAGACATTGCCAAGGTTAAAAAAAACCGAGTCTGCTGACTCGGTTTTTTTGGCGCTAAAAGGGGGTTGTTCAGGCCCTCTTACTGGGCAAGGCTTAATCGCCGAACATTTTTTGCTTTAACTCCCGGCGTTGTTGGGCTTCAAGCGACAAAGTGGCGGTGGGGCGCGCCAACAAACGACCCACACCGATGGGCTCGCCGGTTTCGTCACAATAACCATAATCGCCGGCGTCAATGCGGCTAATTGACTGCTCAATCTTCTTCAGCAACTTGCGCTCGCGGTCGCGGGTGCGCAATTCCAAAGCATGCTCTTCCTCGATGGTGGCTCGATCGGCGGGGTCGGGCACGACCACGGTGTCTTCCCGCAGGTTTTCCGTCGTTTGTCCTGCGTTGTTCAACATGCTTTGTCGCAACTGGACCAGCTTCAAGCGGAAATAAGCGACTTGAACCTCGTTCATGTAATCGTCGTCGGACATGGCGATGACTTCGGCATCCGTCAGGCTCTCAAAGGGCTTGGTTTTCCAATTGTTCGCCAATTTTGGGTCTTTTTTGATGGCGATAGGCGTGTAAGAGGGCACGGCGCTCAAGGTGGGGGGCGCTGAAAAACTGGCCTTGGCCGCCGT
The DNA here is from genome assembly GCA_903828535.1 of uncultured Curvibacter sp. Lineage (GTDB taxonomy): Bacteria > Pseudomonadota > Gammaproteobacteria > Burkholderiales > Burkholderiaceae_C > Curvibacter. The sequence continues at coordinate 55,014 of CAIKMN010000036.1, read as the reverse complement.
TGAGGCCACCATGCCCGCGTTGTCCATTGAGGGCACCGTCAATTGTGTCAAGCGGGATGAGGGGCGCGTGCTGCGAGCAGGGACGCCCGCGGCTGTAGCGGCTTGAATGGCCTGAATCGCGGCCTGCTCTGCGGCGGAGGGGGAGGGGGAGGGGGAGGGGGAAGGCGCGGAAGCGGAAGTAGCAGCTTTAGAGGCAGTCGAGGGGGCAGCAGATGATTTCGAATTCACAGTTTTACTGGCGGTCACGGGAACAACTTTCGAGGAAACAGGGGGTTTGGCCGCAGGCGTTTTTAGCTGAACAGGCGCTTTCTTGGTGCTGGGGGTGGCCTTAACGGTTTTGGCGGCCGTCTTGGGAGGCTGAGTGGTTTTTTTCTCAACGGCTTTGGCCGGACTCATGGATTTAGGGGCTGCTTTCACCGCCAGTTTGGGGGGTGCTGCGTTCGGTGTCTTGGCCGCTACTTTGGCTTTCACCGGCGCAGTCACTTTAGGGGCGGGGGCACTCTTTGCCCTTTTGCTGTCCTTGACCTGGGCAACGCTCGCTTTAACGACTGGCTTCTTAGGCGCTGGCTTGGCGACTGGTTTGGCCACAGATTTCGAGGGGGCCTTGGCCCCCGTTTTGGGCGATGCTTTGGCTTTCGCAGCAGATTTTTTCACGCAAAGTCTCCTAGAGGGACAGCAGCCGAATAACGCGATGACCCCTTAAAGGCATTTCAGGCGGGCGGGCCTAAAAGCGCCACAGGGTGATTTATCGCGGCGCGATTGTATAGGCTGTCAGCTTGCAGGGGTCAATTTCACCAAACTTTGTTCCAAACCTTGCATCAAGATGTCTTTTGGCAAGTCAATACCAATGAAAACCATTTTGCTTTGACGCACCTCTTCTGCGCCCCACTCGGGCCCGAGGTCGCTGCCCATCAACTGGTGCACGCCTTGGAAAATCACTTTTCGATCGGTGCCGCGCAAGTTCAAAACGCCTTTGTAACGCAACATGCGGGGGCCATACACGTTGACAATGGCCCCCAAGAAATCTTCCAGCTTGGCCGGATCGAAGGCCAGGTCAGACCGAAAGACAAAGCTTTTGACATCGTCATCATGATGATGGTGGTGGCCATGATCATGGGCGTGGGCGGGATGGTCGCAGTGTTCACCATGGTCATGGTCATGGTCATGGTCATGGTGATCGTGCCCGGACGCCCCCTCATTCAAAAAATCAGGGTCTACATCGAGTTTGGCGTTCAAATTGAAACCGCGCAAATCAAAGACTTCATTCAGTGGCACTTCACCAAAATGCGTGATCTTTTGAGGTGCCCGGGGGTTCATGTGTGACAGGCGGTGCTGCAAGGCATGAACGGCTTCGGGACTCACCAGATCGGCTTTGCTGATGAAGATTTGATCGGCAAAACCCACTTGTCGACGGGCTTCTTGGCGGTCATCGAGTTGCTGGTTGGCGTGCTTGGCGTCGACCAAGGTGACGATGGCGTCGAGCAGATAGGTTTCGGCAATTTCATCGTCCATGAAAAAGGTTTGCGCCACGGGGCCAGGGTCGGCCAAGCCCGTGGTTTCAATCACCACGCGCTCAAATTCCAGAAGTCCCTTGCGGCGCTTGGCCGCAATCAACTGCAAAGTTTCACGCAAGTCTTCGCGGATGGTGCAACACACGCAACCGTTGCTCATCTGAATGATTTGCTCGTTGGTGTTGCTGACCAAAATGTCGTTGTCGATGTTTTCTTCACCGAATTCGTTTTCAATGACCGCGATTTTTTGACCATGGGCTTCTGTCAAGAGCCGCTTCAATAAGGTGGTTTTACCCGAGCCCAAAAAGCCGGTAAGGATGGTGACGTGAATCAAGGCCATGGTGTGATGGGTTCTTTGTCGTTAATGAGGATTGGCGGCTATTTTAGAGAGCCCGCTGTTTTGAGGAACCGTGATAGCAAGGGGTCGATTTAGCGCCTCACCACCACCAAGCCCTTGAGGTATTCGCCTTCGGGGAAATTGATCGTCATCGGGTGATCCGGCGCGCCCCCCAAACGTACGGCGATGAAGCCGTCCACGCCCGCATCGATGCCCGCCGAAGCGACAATTTTGTGGAATAAATCGGCCGAAATGCCGCCCGAACAAGAGAATGTGAACAACACCCCACCCGGCGGCAGAAGTTGAAGGGCCAAACGGTTGATGTCCTTGTAGGCTCGGGCCGCCCGCTCGGCATGGGCCGCGCTGGGGGCCAGCTTTGGAGGGTCTAACACAATGGCGTCAAATTGGCGTCCTTCGGCCAAAAAGCGCCGCAAAGTGGCGTTCACATCGGCGTCCAAAAAATCAGCCCTTGACTGGCCTTGTGCATCGAATGCCAAATCATTGAGCGCCACATTGGACTTCGCCAATTCCAAAGCCAATGCCGAGGAGTCGATCGAGGTCACATGCTGTGCGCCGCCCGCCAAAGCCGCCACCGTGAAGCCCCCGGTGTAGGCATAGCAATTCAAGACGCGCGCGAATTGACGCTGCGTTGCCCACTCTGCAAAACGCTGTCGGCTGTCACGTTGGTCCAAATAAAAACCAGTTTTATGACCCGTCGCCACATCCAGCGCCAAGCGCCATTGGTGTTCGCGCAACACCCTTTGCGTGGTAGCCGAAGCCTCTCCCTTCAACCAGCCGGTGCTCGGCGACAAGCCTTCGAGCTTGCGCGAACTGGTGTCAGAGCGCTCGTAGAGTTTTGTCAGGCCCGTGGCCGCTAACAGGGCATCGATCAAAACCGGCTTCCACCGCTCGACACCCGCTGAACCAAACTGCGCAACCAAGGTGTCGCCGTAACGGTCAACAATCAAGCCTGGCAGGCCGTCCGACTCGGCATGTACCAAACGGCAGGCATCGCTGTCGATGTAAAACCAATCGCGTGCTGAAACCGCTTCGCTTAACCGAGCTTGAAAAAAGGCCGCGTCGATGCGCTGACTCTCGTCAAAACTCCAAACTCGGGCTCGAATTTTGGAGTTCGGAGAGAACGCTGCCCAGGCCAAAAACTGGCCTTCTGACGATTCAATGCGCACCGTTTCTCCGGCGTCGGCACTGCCTTTGGCAATGGCAGAGTCAAAGACCCAAGGGTGGCGACGCAACAAGGAGCGCTCTTTGCCGGCGCGCAGTCGAATGATTTTCATGGCAACAAAATGGAGAACGTTAGGGTCGTTAGGGTTTTTTATGGGCCCGTGGATGGGCCGCATCGTAGACCTTGGCCAGATGCTGAAAGTCCAAGCCCGTGTAAACCTGTGTGCTGCTGATGCTGGCGTGTCCCATCAACTCTTGCACGGCGCGCAAATCGCCGCTGGACTGCAAAACATGGCTGGCAAATGAATGGCGCAACATGTGCGGGTGGACCGGGGCCGCCAAGCCCGCCTGCAAGCTGCGTTGGCGCAGTCGCTGCCACACCGCTTGCGGCGTTAGGCGGGTGCCGCGCTGACCGATAAACAGGGCATTCTGCACCTTGATTTCAGCGCCATTCAGATCTTCAACGCCTTCGGGCACTGGCGGGATGAGATCACGCCGCACCTTCAACCACGCCTGCAAAGCCAGAGCCGCCTGACGACCCAGGGGCAATTGACGGCGTTTGCGGCCTTTGCCAAACACATGGATTTCAGCATTTGCCAAATCGACCCAACCACGTCCCTGGTCTTTGGCCGCCGCGCTGAAAGCGCAGTCGAGGCCCACCAATTCGCCGACCCGAATACCGCAGCCGTAAAGCAACTCGACGATGGCCACGTCGCGGGCCTCCAGCCAAGGCGATGTGCCTGCGGCTGAACTCAAAGGGTTCGCTGCGACCGAGACCACGTTCTGATTTTTAAATTCAGCCAACTGGACCGCGTCGTCCACCCCCAAGGCCTTGGGCAACAGCTTGGCCGATTTAGGCGCCCTCACCGCTTGCACCGGGTTGCAGGCAATGAGACGTTCGCGGCAAAGCCAATCAAAAAAACCGCGCCAAGCGGAGAGCATTAATGCCACACTGCGGCTGCTGTGGCCGTTTTGGATTTTGTGGCGCTTCACTTCGACGGAAGGCGAATGCCACTGGGCAGCCCAACGACGGATGTGCGCCGGCTGGATTTGCGACCAATTCAAATGGGCGCTCGAACTTGTCGTGTTGGAGCCATTTTCTTGCACTGGCGCTGGGCTTTGGCCCGCGCCTTTGACTTGTATCGCTCCCGCAGCCAACTCGGTCAGCTGCGCCAAGCTTTGTTGGTACAAGGTCAGCGTTCGCTCTGCCAAGCGCTTTTCAAAACGCGCATGGTCCAGATAACGTTGTACCAGCGGGTTCATGGCCAATGCGTGGACTCGTGGACTGAATGGGGGAACTTCAGTTAATCGGTGTGTGCTTATGCTTGTGCTTGTAATCGCGACAATGCAGCGCTTGCCAAGTCGGCCAAGCGCTCCAGAAAGTCGGTCCCAATACCACTGTGAAAACGCTGAGAATCGGGCGACGCCAAGACCAGCAAGCCAAACACCTTTTGATTCGAGCGCAAGGGCAAAAGCGCCAGGGAAACCGCGGCGGCGGGTTGCGGCAGCCAGTTCACCGCATCGGTTCCTGGCTGGGCGCCGCAAAAAGGCTGTTGCAAGGTATCAGCAAACGCTTTGACCTCCTCCGAAACGCCGGTGGCAAAGTCGGCCTTCAGGTGATCGGCAGAAACGCCCCAAACCTTGATCGCCACTTGCGGCACCATGAATTGATCGCGCACGTCGTCGGCAATGCGCTGGGGCAAATCGGTTAAGGTTTGTGCCCGCAGCAGGCCCGTGGCCCAACGTTGCAACTTGTCAGCAATGAGGGCGTTCTCCCCCGAATGGCGAATCATGTCCATGATGCGGCCTTCGAGGTTTTTGATTTTTTCGCGCAACATTTCAGCCTGCCGTTCTTGCAAACTCACCGCGCGTTGACCATGCGGGCTGCGTACCTGAACGCTGGACAACACCTCGGCATGGCGCTCAAAAAAATCAGGCGTGTTGATGAGGTAGTTGGCGATGTCGTCTTCGGTAATTGGATTCATGGGGGAACTCATGGTCTCAGTGCCTTTTAAATTTCTTCGTTTTTAAGTTGCGTCAATTTAATTCAGGCAGCTCAATCTGCCCTTCAAAGACGGGGGTGGCTGGGCCGGTCATCCGCACCGCGCTGTCGCCGCCCGGCCAGGCGATTTCCAAATCACCGCCGCGGGTGTGAACGGTCACTACAGCGTCCAATAAACCCCATCGAATGCCGGCGACCACGGCCGCACAAGCGCCCGTTCCGCAAGCCAAGGTTTCGCCCGCGCCGCGCTCGAATACACGCAGCTCGATTTCAGTGCGCGAGATGACTTGCATGAAGCCCACATTCACCCCTTGCACGAATCGCGGGTTGGCTTGAATGTCAGCGCCAATGCCCAACACATCGGCCTTTTCGGCACTGGCCACACACAGCACCGCGTGGGGGTTGCCCATGGACACCAAGCCCGCAAAAGACACGGCAGCCGGAGCACCTTCTGGCCGCACCCGCCAGCGCGCCCAAGCGCCGAATATTTGGGCTTCGAGGTGTTCGCCATCAAAGGGAATTTCAGGCAAAGCAAAGCGCGGCTGTCCCATGTCAACAATCACCCGACCATCTTCTGTCAACACGGGCATGATGTCACCGGAACGGGTGCGGACCCGCAGCGCTTTTTTGTGCGTCAAGCCTTGGTCATGCACATAGCGTGCAAAGCACCGCGCCCCGTTGCCGCATTGCGCCACTTCGCCACCGTCGGCGTTGTGAATGATGTACTCGAAATCGACGCCCTCAGCGGGGCTGGGGCGAACGGTCAGAATTTGATCGGCACCCACACCAAAGTGGCGATCGGCCAGAAATCGGTATTGCGCCGGGCTTAGATTCAATCGGTGCTGGGTTTCGTCCAACACCACAAAGTCGTTGCCCGCGCCGTGCATTTTGGTAAAGCGAACTTGCATCCCCTCATTATCGGACAGGCCGGAGAAGCCATGGTTTCTTAGCGGGCCACGTCCCAACCTGCTTATTGCCCTTCTTCCCTCGCCAGTTCCCTCTCCACTTCTCGTCATAATTGAAGGCAAAACACCCCAAAAAACCAACAAAAAGAGAACTTGAGAGACCATGCCCAGACCCAGCCAGCTCTTGAGCAGCACCGACCTCCAGCCACTAGATCCGCACGCCAGCAGTCAACTTGCTGCCGAGTGGCAGAGCGAAGTCCCTGTCGCTTTGCAAAAAAACCTCTGGCGCTTGACCGCGCCCAATCCGAGCGTCATGACCGGGCCCGGTACCAACAGCTATGTGGTGGGCTCGACCGAAGTGGGTTTTTGGGTGATTGATCCCGGACCGCAAGATTCAGCCCATCAGCAACGGCTTTTTGATGTGACCCAGGGCCACATTCAAGGGATTATTTGCACCCACTCCCACCCCGATCACTCGCCCGGCGCGCGGCCCTTGCAAGCGCTTTGTGAGCAAGCTGGAGCGTCAAAGCCTGCCGTCATGGGCCTGCCCTCCGCTCCCACTTCAAGACCCGACAGCCAGTTTGCGCCCGATCGCGTCTTGGCTGAAGGCGAGGTGTTGACTCTGGCCGACCATTTCAGTTTGAAGGCCATTCACACGCCTGGACATGCGGCCAACCACGTTTGCTTGGCCCTGCTTGAAGACGGCGTGCTGTTTTCAGGCGACCATATTTTGAACGGCAGCACCACCCTCATCGACGGCCCCGATGGCCACATGGGTGACTACCTAGACTCACTGGACCGCTTGGACGCACTTTGCGAGTTGCACGGCATTGCGTTCATCTTGCCCGCTCATGGCCATGTACTGAACCAGGCCCGTGCGGCCATCGCCCATTTGAAAAACCACCGCCTCAAACGCGAGGCCAAAATCATCGCGGCCATGCGGGCCTTGCCGAAGGCGGAGCCCCAAGAGTGGGTGGCGCTGGCTTACGACGACACCCCGCCAGGCTTATGGCCGCTGGCCTTGCGCTCTTTGCTCGCCCACGTGCAGCGTATTCGCGAACATGGCTTGGTTTAGGGAGGGGTCAAAAGGCCTAGAGTAGGCCGTAAAGGCCGTAAAGGCTGTAAAGGCTGCCTAGAAAAGTGTGAAGTTTGCCGATAAGCCGGATTCTGTGCGCCTTAGCAAGCCAAGGCGTGACTGCCATTACTCTGGGCCGCCGGTCACCCGAACGGCTCGATGCTACCTACCCGCACACTCCGGGGGCCCCGTCAACGTGTGCCTACTTGGTATTGCTGCGCGTAGAGATTGCCCGTTTCACCCGAACTGAATCGGCTCGTCTCTGTTGCTCTGATCCTCACCTCACGGTGGAGAGTGGTTAACTCCTACGCTGCCCTGTGCAGTCCGGACGTTCCTCCAGTGCGGCATTTCTGCTGGGCACCAGCGGCAGTCTGGCAAACTTCACACTCTGGATTATCCTTGTTTCATTCAAGACCCCCTCAAATCAACAAAGACTTTTAGGAGCCCCGCATGAAAGCCAACAGCATTCTTGACACCATCGGCCGCACCCCGCATGTGCACATCAACCGGTTGTTTGGCCCCCATGCCAATGTGTGGATCAAGTCTGAGCGCAGCAACCCGGGGGGGTCCATCAAAGACCGCATCGCCTTGGCAATGGTCGAGGCCGCCGAAAAATCGGGCGCGCTCAAACCCGGCGGCACCCTGATCGAACCCACCTCGGGCAACACCGGCGTGGGTTTGGCCATGGTCGCTGCAGTCAAGGGCTACAAACTGATTTTGGTGATGCCCGACAGCATGTCGATTGAACGCCGCCGCCTGATGCTGGCCTACGGCGCCAGCTTTGATTTAACGCCTCGCGAAAAGGGCATGAAGGGCGCCATCGCCCGCGCCGAAGAACTGGCCGCACAAACGCCAGGCGCCTGGATTCCACAGCAGTTTGAAAATCCTGCCAACATCGACGTCCACGTGCGCACCACGGCAGAAGAAATTTTGGCCGACTTCCCCGAAGGCTTGGACGCCCTCATCACCGGCGTCGGGACGGGCGGCCATTTGACCGGCGTGGCCAAAGTGCTGAAAGCCAAATTCCCTCAACTCAAAGTCTTTGCCGTGGAGCCGACCGCTTCGCCCGTGATCTCGGGCGGTTCGCCAGCCCCCCACCCGATTCAAGGCATTGGCGCCGGCTTCATCCCGAAAAACCTGGACACGACCTTGCTTGACGGCGTGATCCAAGTCGACGCCGAAGCGGCCCGTGAAATGGCCCGCCGCAGCGCCCGAGAAGAAGGCATGTTGGTCGGCATTTCCTCCGGCGCCACCTTGGCGGCCATTGCCCAAAAACTCCCTGAACTGCCCGCGGGCGCCAAAGTCTTGGGCTTTAACTACGACACCGGCGAGCGTTACTTCTCGGTCGAAGGCTTCCTGCCCTGAGTCCGCTGAATGATTCGTTTGTCTGAACTCAAGCTGGGCTTGGGTGCATTGCCGCTGGACCCTTTGCAACACCCCATCGAGGCATTGCGCGCTCAGGCGGCTCCGTTGTTGGGGGTCGATGTCAGTGACATTGCAGAACTCACCGTTTTCAAACGCAGTTTTGACGCCCGCAAAGCGGATTTGCAAGCGGTTTACATTGTGGATGTGGCGTTGGCGTCGCCCTCCAAAGCTTCGTCCGAGTTGGAGGCAGAAGCCTTGGCCACCGGTCAAAAAAAGGCCCCGTTGCACGTGCAAACTACGCCTTCAATGGCTTGGGTGCCGCCGAGCCCATTGGTAAACTCGTCGTCAAATACCTTGGGACAAGACCGCCCGGTCGTCATCGGTTTTGGTCCTTGTGGCATTTTTTCGGCCTTGGTGTTGGCGCAAATGGGCCTTAAACCCATCGTCATCGAACGCGGGAAAACCGTGCGCGAACGCACCAAAGACACTTGGGGCTTGTGGAGAAAACGCGTCCTACATCCCGAATCCAACGTGCAATTTGGTGAAGGCGGGGCGGGCACTTTTTCAGACGGCAAGTTGTACAGCCAAATTAAAGACCCGCGTTTTTTGGGCCGCAAGGTCATGGAAGAGTTCGTCAAAGCGGGCGCGCCTGAAGAAATATTGTTTGCGGCGCATCCCCACATTGGCACTTTCAAATTGGTCAAGGTGGTGGAGCATTTGCGGGAGCAAATCATCGCCTTGGGCGGTGAAATTCGCTTTCAGCAGCGGCTGGTGGGCATTGAGTTGGAGCCGCTCGATTCATCAGGGGCGGGGCGCAATGGCGCCCCTCAGCGCTCGGCTCGAACCCAAAAGGTTCAAGGCTTGGAAATCCTCGATCTGGTGAGCGGCCAGACCTACACCTTGCCGACCCAACAAGTGGTTTTGGCGCTGGGCCACAGTTCACGCGACACCTTTGCGTTGCTGCATCGACTCGGGGTCTACATGGAAGCCAAGCCGTTCTCAGTGGGTTTCCGCATTGAGCACCCGCAAGGCCTGATTGACCGCGCACGTTGGGGACGTCACGCCGGTAACCCCTTGCTGGGGGCGGCCGATTACAAGTTGGTGCACCACGCCCAAAATGGGCGTGCGGTGTACAGCTTTTGCATGTGCCCGGGCGGCACCGTGGTCGCCGCGACTTCTGAGCCCGAGCGCGTGGTCACCAATGGCATGAGCCAGTATTCGCGCAACGAACGAAATGCCAACGCCGGCATCGTGGTCGGCATCGACCCCAGCGATTACCCCCAGCCGACGACCGACGCCGCCGCGTTCGAGTGGGCCTTGGGTGAACCCGTGTCAGAGGATCAAGACCGGACGCGGCCGCACCCCCTGTCGGGCTTGGTCTTGCAGCGACAACTTGAATCAAAAGCCTATGTACTCGGGGGCAGTAACTATTCAGCCCCCGGCCAATTGTTGGGCGACTTTGTGGCGGGTCGCCCTTCCACCGCTTTGGGCTCGGTAGAGCCTTCATACCAACCGGGCGTGCAGTTGGGCGATTTGTCGACCGCTTTGCCCGATTTCGCCATTCAGGCCATGCGCGAGGCCTTGCCTGCTTTTGGCAAAAAAATCAAAGGCTTTGACCTGCCCGACGCCGTTTTAACAGGGACCGAAACGCGCACCTCATCGCCGCTGAAGATGTCTCGTGGCGATGACTTCCAAAGTCTGAACACTTGGGGGCTGTTTCCAGCCGGTGAAGGCGCGAGCTATGCCGGCGGCATTTTGTCGGCGGGGGTCGACGGCATCAAGGTCGGCGAAGCCGTGGCCCGCGCCCTGTTGGGCTTACCGCAGCCCCCTGACGCCAGGGGCCGCAACTCCTCAGGCGGTTACTGACGCTGACGCGTCATGAGTCTACCCAAGGACACCGCCTCAAGGCAACAGCTGCCAAGGCAAAGCCTCACCGGAGCGCAAAGGTTTTAGCTGGCCATCACCAAACGCAAATTGCGCGGGCGGTGTCCAGCTTTGGCGCTGCAAGGTAACGCGACTTGTGTTGCGCGGCAAGCCATAAAAATCAGCGCCATTGAGACTGGCAAAGGCCTCGAGTTGGTCCAAGGCCCCGACCGAGTCAAACGCTTCCGCGTACATCTCGATGGCCGCGTGTGCGGTGTAGCAGCCAGCGCAACCACTGGCGTGCTCTTTCAGATGCGCCGCATGTGGCGCGCTGTCGGTGCCCAAGAAAAAGCGGGAGGGGCCTTGCGTGGCGACCTCCATCAAAGCTTGCCGATGGGTTTCGCGCTTCAACACCGGCAGGCAGTAGTAATGCGGCCGCACACCGCCCAAGAAAATGGCGTTGCGGTTGTAAAGCAAGTGGTGGGCGGTGATGCTGGCCCCGACAAACCGATCGGCGTCCCGCACATAGTGGGCGGCTTCGCGTGTGGTGATGTGCTCGAAAACGATTTTGAGCTCCGGGAAATCGCGACGCAGGGGGATCAATTGGGTGTCTATAAAAACCGCCTCGCGGTCAAACAAATCAATGTCCGAGTTCGTCACCTCACCGTGCACCAAGAGCATCAGGCCCTCGCGCTGCATGGCCTCTAAAGTGGGGTAAATCTTACGGATGTCGGTGACACCCGAATCGCTGTTGGTCGTGGCCCCAGCAGGGTAAAGCTTGCAGGCCACCACGCCGGCCGCTTTGGCACGTTGGATTTCTTCGGGCGGCAATTGGTCGGTGAGGTATAGGGTCATCAACGGATCGAAGGAAACGCCGGTTGGCACCACCGCCAAGATGCGCTCACGGTAAGCCACCGCTTGCGCTGCCGTGGTGATGGGCGGGCGCAAATTGGGCATGACGACGGCGCGACCAAACGACACCGCCGTGTGCGGCACCACGGTTTTCAAAGCATCCCCATCACGCAAATGGACATGCCAGTCGTCGGGGCGAATCAGGGTCAAAGTTTGGGCGTTCATAGCGGCTTTTCAAATATGGAGAACAAGGGAGACAAATTTAAACGGCGGTTGGCGAGGACTGCTAAATCGACAGAATGGACAGCATGGCCAAAAAGGCCATTGGCGCTGTTTCAGCTCGAAGCACTCGCGGCCCCAGTTGCAAGGGCACAAAGCCCTGTTCGATCGCTGCGGCTTCCTCTTGCGTATTCAAGCCGCCTTCGGGGCCATTCAGCACCAGCACAGAACCTGAAGAAACTGTTCCCCCCTCAGCGGGCCGCTTCAAGGCCGCTCGCCAATCCAGCGAATCTGGGCGGAAACTCAAGAGGTAGCGGGTGTCTGTGGCGTCTCGGGTCTCTTTGGCCGCTTGAGATGGCGAAGCAGTTCGCGGGACCAGATTCTCCAAGGCCGTGCTTAACGCCAACACAGGGGCAATGTGCATGACCCGGTTGCGGCCACATTGCTCAGACGCGCCGACCGCCACGGCTTGCCAGTGTTCGCGTTTCTTCTCGGCGCGCTCGGCCTTTAAACGCAGCACGCTGTGGGCGCTCATGAGCGGCTGCACAGAAGCAGCGCCCAACTCAGCGGCTTTTTCAACCAGCCAATCCATCCGGTCGTTGGCGGGCATTACCACCCAAAGGTGCACCTCGATGGGCAACTCGCGCTCAACGGCCAAATGCGCCCCCACCTCAACGCTCACGTCTGAGCGCCCCATGGCGGTGACCGTTGCCGCGTGCTCACCCCCCTTTCCGTTGAATAAGGTAATCACGTCGCCCGGCTGCGAGCGCAGGACCTGCACATGGCGCGCCGTGCCAGCAGGCAACATCAGCGCTTGACCGGCGCTCAAAGGGGTTGGGCAATAAAAACGCGGCATCTCGCTTCAAATCCGACCAAAGGCATAGCCCATGGCGGTGGGGATGTTCTCAATTTCGTCGATCAATTTGAGCAAAGGCCCCAAGGCCCGGTAGCGGTTGCAGGTTTCGCGAATGTATTGAATGAAGCGCGGCGTGTCGGCCAAATAACGGGGTTTGCCATCCCGGAGCGTCAGGCGCGCAAAGATGCCCGCGACTTTCAAATGGCGTTGCAGCCCCATCCACTCGACGCTGCGGTAAAACGCGCCAAAGTCGCTGTGCCAGTCTTCAAAATCCATCAAGCCCACTTGGCGCGCTTTTTCCCAGTAACGCACGGTGACGTCCAAGACATAAGGCTCTTCCCACGTGATGAAGGCGTCGCGCATCAGGCTTGCGATGTCGTAGGTCATCGGGCCATAAACGGCGTCTTGAAAATCAAGCACACCCAAGCGGCCACGACCCTGTGAGGGGGATCGGGCTGTGGGGGGCAACATCAAGTTACGGGCCATGAAATCGCGGTGCACATAAACGGAAGGCGCGGCCAAGTTGTGTGCCACAATTTGGCCAAAGGCAGCGTCGAGCACGCCTTGTTGGCTGGGCGTTAAGCTGTATTGGCGGTAGGCGCCAACATACCAATCCGGAAACAATGCCAATTCACGTCGCAGCAGGGCCTCGTCATAAGGCGGCAATTCGTTGGGACGGGTGGCCAATTGCCATTGAATCAGAAGGTCGGTGGCTTCGGAAAAATAAGCCAAATCAGCGGGGCTGGCGGCTCTGGGAAAAAAGGTCTGTGCGTCGCTTGCAACGCCCGCATCGCCCGCAGCGTCTTGCTCCGCGAGGCCAGGCGTGGCCTGCTCAAAAGCCGTCATCAGGGTGTGCGTGCCCAAATCGGTCAGCAACATGAAGCCTTGGGGCTCATCCCAGGCCAACACCTCAGGGGCGTTCAAGCCAGCGTCGGCCATCAATTGAGCCACGTGGACAAAAGGCGCACAATTTTCTTTATCGGGCGGCGCGTCCATGATGATGCGGGTCTGGCCCGTCACCGTGGTGATGCGCCAATAGCGCCTGAAGCTGGCGTCTGCAGAGGCGATGACCAAACTGGCGGGCACCAAACCTTGAGCGGCGGCCAAGTTCTGAACCCAAGCCGCAAGCGCCGTTTGTCTGACAAGCTGTTCGCCAGTACCGGCCGCAGAAGAGGTGTTAGGTAAGAGGGACATAGGGCGTTGCGGCGGGTGGGGCTGAGTCATGGATAATTCGATTTTAAAACCCGTCCCCCTCATGCCCGCCCGTTGGATCCCTTGGAAGTTTGAACTCAGTGGTTTGCTGGCGCGCTTCCAAAGCGTGTCCATCACGCTGTTCATGGCCTTGAGCGTTCACAACGGCGTCATGGCGCAAGCCTCTAATGCGGGATTAACGCTCCAAACCACCCCCCAATTACAAGAAGTTCTGGCCCCGGCATGGCGTGCAGAGCGGCCTCAATTTATCACGGGTGACCGCATCAGTTCTCAAAACGACTTACTCACCGAGGTCGACGGTCATGCAGAACTTCGCCACGCCGACACCGTCATTCGTGCCGATTATTTCGACTACTTTGCACCCACCGATGAAGCCCGGGCCAAGGGGCAGATTTATTTGAACCGTTCTGGCTCGGTATACCGCGGCGACGCCCTGCAGTTATCGGTCGACGCCTTTGAAGGTTTTGTCACCCACCCCACTTTTGACTTGCTGCGCAACAAAGCGCACGGCGAAGGCAGTCGCGCTGACTTTTTGGATCAAAATAATTTGATTCTTCAGAACGGCACCTACAGCACTTGCCGCCGACGCATTGGCCCCGACTGGATGCCCGAGTGGCTGCTCACCGCTGACAGCCTTTACATTGATGAAGACAACAATGTGGGCACAGCCGATCATGCCCAACTGACCTTCTACGGGGTGCCCTTGATGAGTGCGAGTTCGATGAGTTTTCCGCTCAACGACACGCGTCGCAGCGGCTTGCTGCCCCCGACGCTCGTGACCTCAACCCGAGACGGTCTGGGATGGATACAACCCTATTATTTGAACCTGGCGCCCAACCGAGACTTGACGCTGGAGCCGGGCTACATGATCAAACGGGGCCTCGACATCGGCAGCGAATTCCGCTATCTGGAGACGGATTACCGAGGCCAGCTTTTCTATGACTTGATGCCCCATGATGCGCTTGAAAAACGCCAACGCTGGGGCTTGAGTTGGCAACACAATGGCTTCTGGGACAGTGGCCTCGACGGCATCGGCCAGTTGGGGGTGAACATGAACCTTAACCGCGTGAGCGACAACAACTATTGGGCCAATACCACCCACCCCAACGGCACCTTGGTCCAACGTACTTTGCCAGATGACTTCGCCCTGTCTTGGCAAAAAGGGGATTTTTCAGCGCAGTTTCGCAGCTTGAGTTGGCAAGTTCAGCAAGAAGTGACCTCGGTCATCATCCCGCCCTACAACAAAAATCCGGAGCTCTCGGGCCGGTATCAGAAGCAGAGTTGGGCTGGATTTGATGTCCAACTTGACTTGAACCAAACCCACTTTGTCGCCGACCCATTGCTGACCAAACAAGTCAATGCGACCCGTGACTATGCGATGGGCCAGATTGCCAAAACTTGGTCCATTCCGGGGGGCTTCATGACGCCAAAATTCTCTTGGCGCAGCACCACTTACAACTTTGACAACCCCCTGCCCAATGGCACCACCCAAGCCGCTTGGAATATGCCAACCTTCAGCTTGGACAGTGGCTTGGTGTTTGAGCGCGAGGCCCAGTTTTTTGGGCAAAGCTACCAACAAACGTTGGAGCCCCGGGCCTTTTTCGTCAACACCCCGTACCGAAGCCAAAACGGTTTGCCCAATTACGATTCTGCGCTCAACCTCTTCACCTTTGAGAGTGCATTTTCTGAAAATGAGTTTGTCGGCAATGACCGAATCTCCAGCAGCCACCAACTGACGTTGGGCGCCATCAGCCGCATTTTGGACCCGAACAACGGCAGCCAATTGGCCCAAGTTGGCCTGGCCGAACGCACCTTGTTGAGCCCACAAGCGGTTTATCTGCCGGGCGGTTCGGCAGAAAAGGCCGGTGTCAACAACTTGTTTGTGGGGGGATCGCTGAATTGGTCGTCCAGTTGGTCGACAAACGCCAATCTGGCTTACAACAGCGCCAGCCACAAAACCACCAGCTATTCAGCCTTTGGCCGCTACTCGCCCAGCAACTACCGCGTCATCAATGGCGGCTATTTATTTGACCGCAACAACGCCCAACAAGTGGATGTCAGTTGGCAATGGCCACTGAATGATCTGTGGGGCGACAAGGGGGCCGATCAAGGGGCCGGCGCGGGGCTGGGGCCCAACCGTTGGTACAGCGTGGGCCGCTTGAACTTTGACATGATCAACAAGGCCTTGGTCAACACCTTGGTCGGTTTTGAATACGATGCGGATTGCTGGTTGGGCCGCATCGTGGTGGAAAGGCTGAACAGCTCGCTCATCTCGTCCAACACCCAAATTATGTTTCAATTGGAGCTTGTTGGATTTTCCCGTCTAGGACCCAATCCCCTGCAAAGCCTGCGCTCCAATGTTCAGCGCTACCAGCCTTTGCGGGAGCAAACCTTGCAACCCAGTCGCTTTGGCGATTACGACTGAGTCGCGCTTTGTCATCGTTCGCTTGTTTTTTGAATGTTATGAATATCAAACCTCTTTTGACTGGGCTCGCTCTCTTGTCTGCCTTGTTGTCTGCCTTGCCCCTTTGGGCCCAAGGACTGAAGACAGACAGCCCCTCGACCGCGGTGGATTACATCGCCGCTGTCGTCAATTCTGAACCGGTCACAGACAGTGAAGTTCGGGCCCGCATGGCCAGGGTTTTGCAGCAAATCAAACAACAAGGCAATGCAACGCCACCCGCCGCCGAAATTCGAAAGCAAGTCCTAGAGCGCTTGATCAGCGAAAAAGCGCAGCTACAAGAAGCCAAAGAAAACGGCATCAAGATCGAAGACGGGGCCATCACCCAGGCGGAAGAAAATGTGGCACGCCAAAACCGCATGACCTTGACGGAATTCCGTGAACGCTTGCGTCAAGAAGGCTTGTCAACGTCCCAACTGCGCGCCGATCTGCGCGACCAATTGATGATGACCCGCCTGCGTGAGCGGGAAGTCGAGCCCCGCGTCAAAATAACCGACTGGGACATTGATAACTTTCTAAAGGAACAGCAACGCCAAGCCAGCGTAGGCCCCTTGGAATTGAACTTGGGTCAAATTTTGGTCGTGGTGCCTGAATCCGCCAGCGCTGAAGAGGTGGCCCGACTGGAAGCCAAAGCCAAGCAATTGGTCGAAAAGGTCAAGGCCGGTGGCGATTTAGAGGCCTTGGCCCAACAAGCCAGCACCGCCTCCGACAAAGTACTGGGCGGTGTGATGGGGCTGCGCAGTTCAGAGCGCTACCCCGAGTTGTTCGTCACCAGCGTGCGCCCCCTCAGCGTTGGCGGTGTCGCAGGACCGGTTCGGTCTGGCGCCGGCTTCCACGTTTTGAAATTAATCGAAAAACAAGACCCCAATGGCCTGCCCGAAACCGTCACCCAGAGCCATGCCCGCCATATTTTGTTGCGCACCAGTGCCAAGTTGAGCGAAGCCGACGCCATCAACCAACTTAATGACTTTCGCCGCCGATTGAATGCCAACCAAACCAATTTTGCCGATTTGGCCAAAGAATTTTCACAAGACGGCAGCGCCCCCACGGGCGGCGACTTGGGCTGGGCCAACCCGGGACAATTTGTGCCTGAATTCGAAGAAGCCATGAACGCCTTGGCGCCCAACGACATCAGCCGCCCCACCGTGACGCGCTTTGGTGTCCACCTGATCCAGCTGATCGAGCGCCGTGAGGCGCCCTTGAGCGAGCGCGATCGGCGTGAAATTGCCCGCTATGCGCTGAAAGAAAAGAAGACGGCCGAGCTTTACATCACTTATTTACAAGACCTGCGTGACCGCGCCTACGTCGAACTGCGCGACGCCCCATGAAGCACCGCGCTCGCAAACGATTTGGGCAGCATTTCCTGTCCGATGGGGGCGTGATTGATGAAATTGTGCGCGCCATAGCGCCCCAACCGCATCAAATCATGGTGGAAATCGGTCCGGGTTTGGCGGCCCTGACCCAGCCCTTGGTTGAGCGCTTGGGCCACTTGACCGTCATTGAGCTGGACCGCGATTTGGCGCGTCAACTGCGCGAGCATCCCCAGCTCAACGTAGTCGAGTCCGATGTCCTCAAAGTGGATTTTGTGGCCTTGGCCGTGTCGCTGGGCCTCGCGCCTGAACAGCCGGCTTCACTGAGGGTGGTGGGCAATTTGCCCTACAACATTTCCAGTCCGATTTTGTTTCACTTGCTGGAGCAAGCCAACGTCATTCAAGACCAACACTTCATGTTGCAAAAAGAAGTGGTCGAGCGCATGGTCGCCTCGCCTTCCACATCGGCGTATGGGCGCTTGAGCGTGATGTTGCAATGGCGATATGCGATGGAAAACGTGCTCGTGGTCGGTCCGGAATGCTTTGACCCACCGCCAAGGGTCGACAGCGCGGTGGTGCGCATGGTGCCGCTGGCGAACCCGCCTGAATTGGCGTTGCCGGTATTGTCAGAGTTGGTGCAAGTGGCGTTCAGCCAAAGACGCAAGCTTTTGCGCCATACCTTGGGGCAGTGGATCAGCGCCCGAGAAATCGACACGCCGTTTGACACCCAGCGCCGGGCTGAAGAGGTCCCGGTCGCCGAGTACGTGGCCTTGGCACAGGCAGCCGCTCAACCGACAGCGAGCGCCTGATCGGCCGAGGCCCGAGGCCCCTCGCTGAGCCAGGGGCGCCTTGGCTTTAAGCGGCAGAGAGCCAATAAGCCGAATTAAAAGGGCTGCTCATGCGCAGCGCCATGGGCGACACGTCGACAAGTTTGTCGGTGGGCATTTTGTCGCCTTCAGGGGTCAGATCCAGCCCCAACCCGAGTCCGTGCCCGGTGGAAGGTACTGTGACTTCAGCCTCATTCGCCCGTTCTGCTTGGCCATTTTGCGCAGAACGGGCTACAGAAAAGAATAGAAGCATCTGAAGGGTATTTTTCGATCCCCCCAAAAGTCCGCGGCATCCCGAAAAACATCCAACAACTGCTCGCGCGCTTCTTTGTCGAATTTCGCGTGGGCAGGAATTTGCTCCAAGACCACCACAAAACCGGGCTGGGCACCGGACTTGTAAAGGGGGTCTGTCAAAGAATCCGACAGCGAGTCAAAGTTCTTGCCCGACTGAACGGGAAAGGTGAATTGGGCAGCGATCGTGTCCAGAACGTCTTGTTTAGACTGGGCTTGAGCCAAGTTGGCATACAGAAAATGGTGCCCCAAATCTTGGGCAGCATTTTGTAAGTCAGGCACACGAAAGGCCCGAATCGATTGAACGATATTGGGTCGAACGTTACGAAGTGGCAATTCCATCTCCGCGTCTCTTTCTCATGGGTCTCAAAAAGTAGCCGCCTCCTTCATTAGAAGCGACCCGTCAAGGCTGGTTGTTAAGCAGGGTTTTACCTAGCGTTTTAACCCAAATGACTTGGGAAATCTGGGGTAAACCCTGATAAAACGATCTGTTATTTTGACCGGTATCGTCCAAAAAGGCAAGGGGTATTTCTCCCCTTGCCATTAATTAGGCCACCCGTTTTCAGCGCAGTGCGTTGGCATCCGCGACCGTCAAGGCGGTCATGTTGACGATCCGGCGCACCGTCGAAGTGGCCGTCAAGATGTGCACCGGTTGGGCGGCCCCCAGCAACACCGGTCCCACCGCGATGTTGCCACCCGCCGCCGTTTTGAGCAGGTTGTAGGCAATGTTGGCGGCATCAATATTGGGCAACACAAGCAAGTTGGCACTGCCTTTCAAGGTGCTGTTTGGCATGATTTGGGCCAAATTGGCCGGGTCCAGGGCCGCGTCGCCGTGCATTTCGCCGTCGACTTCCAGCCAAGGCGCTTGGGCTTTTAACAAGGCCAAGGTTTGGCGCATTTTGACCGCGCTCGGCTGGTCGCTGCTCCCAAAACTGGAGTGCGACAGCAGGGCCACACGAGGGGCAATACCGAAGCGCCGCATTTCGTCCGCCGCCATCAGGGTAATTTCAGTGAGTTGTTCGGCCGTGGGGTCGTAATTCACATGCGTGTCGACCAAAAACACCTGGTGGTTGGGCAGCAGCAAGCCGTTCATACAGGCAAAGGTGTTGACGCCAGCGCGCTTGCCAATCACCTGCTCGATGTAATGCAGGTGCATGTTGGTCTGGCCCCATGTGCCCGCAATCAAGCCATCCACGTCGCCTTTGTGCAGCAGCATGGCACCGATCAAGGTCAGCCGTCGGCGCATTTCGATTTTGGCGAACTGGACCGTCACGCCTTTGCGCGAGGTCATGTGGTGGTAAGTCTGCCAAAAATCTCGGTACCGGTCGTCCTGCTCCACATTGACCACGTCGTAATCGACGCCCGCGTTCAAGCGCAGGCCAAATTTGGCGATGCGTTCGGCAATCACCTCGGGTCGTCCGATCAAGGTGGGACGGGCCAACCCTTCGTCGACCACGATTTGCGCAGCGCGCAACACGCGCTCCTCTTCGCCCTCGGCGTAAGCCACGCGCTTTTTGGTGGCGCGCTTGGCCGCCGTAAAGATCGGCTTCATGATGGAGCCCGAGGCATAGACAAAAGCCTGTAGCTTTTGGCGGTAAGCCTCCATGTCGGTAATGGGGCGGGTCGCCACGCCGCTGTCAGCGGCGGCCTTGGCCACAGCCGGTGCGATCATCATCATCAAGCGCGGGTCAAACGGCTTGGGAATTAGGTATTCGGGCCCAAAGCTAAGGGGTTCGCCAACATAGGCGGCCGCCACCACTTCGCTTTGCTCCGCCTGAGCCAACTCCGCAATCGCATGAACTGCGGCAATTTCCATTTCAACCGTGATGGTCGAAGCACCCGCGTCCAAAGCCCCCCGGAAAATGTAGGGGAAACACAAAACGTTGTTGACTTGGTTCGGGTAGTCGGTGCGGCCCGTGGCCATGATGATGTCACCCCTGACGCTCTTGGCGTCTTCAGGCGTGATTTCGGGGTTCGGATTGGCCAAAGCCATGATCAAGGGATTCGGCGCCATCTTGGCGACCATGGCGGGCTTCAAAACGCCACCGGCGGATAGACCCAAGAAAATGTCAGCGCCCTCGATGATGTCGCTCAAAGTACGAGCGGCGGTTTTCTGGGCAAATTGGGCCTTGTCTTCGTCCATCAACTCGGTGCGGCCTTCGTAGACCACACCGGCCAGGTCGGTCATAAAAATGTTTTCCCGGGGCATGCCGAGCTTGAGCAACAAGCCCAAGCAAGCCAAAGCGGCCGCCCCTGCACCCGAGGTGACGAGTTTGACATTTTTGATGTCTTTACCGACCACTTTCAGGCCATTCAAAATGGCAGCGCCAACGACAATCGCAGTCCCGTGTTGGTCGTCGTGGAAGACCGGAATCTTCATGCGCTCGCGCAACTTGCGCTCGACGTAAAAACAATCGGGCGCCTTGATGTCCTCCAAATTGATGCCGCCGAATGTCGGCTCCAAAGAGGCAATGATGTCGACCAATTTATCCAAATCTTGGCGTTCGTCAATTTCGAGGTCGAACACATCGATGCCAGCGAATTTTTTGAACAAAACCGCTTTGCCTTCCATCACGGGTTTGGAGGCCAAGGGGCCAATATTGCCCAGGCCCAGCACCGCCGTGCCGTTGGTGATGACGGCGACCAAATTGCCGCGGCTGGTGTAGCGAAAAGCCGCATTCGGGTCTTTGACAATTTCTTCGCAAGGGGCCGCGACGCCAGGTGAATAGGCCAGCGCCAAATCGTGTTGGTTGACCAACTGCTTGGTGGCTGAAATCGCGATCTTGCCCGGGGTGGGAAACTCGTGGTATTCCAAGGCGGCGCGGCGGGTTTGTGCCGCGCGCTCGAAGGACTGGGGGTCGTTGTTTTGGGTCATGTCGCTACTCCTGTGGCAGATTGTAGGCCTGCCGTCAGGAATCACTTGCACTCAAAAGTTAAAGCTGAATTGCCCCGTTTGGCTTCAGGCCCGCATCAAGGCTTCAATTTCGCTGGCGACCACGGGCACGTCGCGCGAAATCAACTCACACCCAGTGGCCGTGACGATGGCATCGTCTTCGATCCGAACCCCAATGTCGTGGAATTGCTCGGGCACGCCAGGGGCAGGACGAATGTAAAGCCCAGGCTCGAGGGTCAACACCATGCCGGGCCGCAAAAGGCGGCTGGGGCGCTGAGTGATGGTCTCGCCGGACAGCGGGTCTTTGCGCACGCTGACCAAGCTGGGATCGTTCAGCTCTGAGGGCTCGACGTAGCTCCCGCAGTCGTGCACGTCCATGCCGAGCCAATGGCCCGTGCGGTGCATGTAGAACTGAAAATAGGCGCGGCTGTCAATCACGTCTTGCACGCTGCCAACTTTGTTTTTGTCAAGCAGACCCAAATCCAATAAGCCCTGCGACAAAACGGCCACCGTGGCTTCATGGGGATCGGTAAATCGCGCCCCCGCTTTGGTGGCTGCGACGGCCGCTTCTTGCGAGGCCAAGACCAAGTCGTATACCGCGCGCTGCGGTCCTGTGAATCGGCCATTCGCCGGAAAGGTGCGGGTGATGTCGCTCGCGTAGCCATCCAGTTCGCAACCCGCGTCGATCAAAACCAAGTCGCCGTCATGGATGGGCGCTTCATCGGCGCGGTAATGCAAGACGCAAGCATTGGCGCCCCCTGCCACGATGGAGCTGTAAGCGGGGTACTGAGAACCGTGGATTCTGAATTCATGGAGAAGTTCTGCATCCAGATGGTATTCCCGCAAATCTTGGCCGGCGCGCAAGCGGGCCGCACTGGCCTGCATGGCACGGACATGGGCCTTGGCGCTGATCTGAGCGGCCCGTCGCATGGTGTCTTGTTCATGGGCATCTTTGATCAAGCGCATCTCGTCCAAAATACTGCAAAGGTCCAATTGCTTTTCCGGGCACAGCGCGCCGTAACGCACTCGCTCACGCACCTTGTTCAGCCAACCCGCCACACGGGATTCCAGGCCTTGGTGGATGGCAAAGGGGTAAAAAACCGCCTCGCGGTTTTCCAGCATCTTGGGCAATTCCGCGTCCAACGACCCGATGGGATGGGCGGCATCAACGCCCAAAAAAGCCGGAGCTGCTTGGGGCCCTAAACGAAAACCGTCCCAAATTTCGCGCTCGGTGTCCTTGGGCTGGCACCACAGCGTGCTGCGACCGTCGCCTGTGATGACCAAGCAGGCATGCGGTTCGGTGAAACCGGTCAGGTAATAAAAATAACTGTCTGCTCGAAACAAAAAGTCGCTGTCCCGGTTGCGCTGGCGCTCCAGCGCGGTGGGAATGATGGCCAGTCCACGGGGGCCCAGCGCACGGGCCACAGCAGCGCGGCGCTGGGCATAAAGATCGGCGCTCAGAACGGTGTTTTTGATGGGGGTTCGGATGGCGTTTTTGGTGGTCATAGGAGCGGTCTTGGCTTTGGTCTCTCTGTGGTTTCTCGTTAGTCTCTATAGTCAGCGTCTAGTCAGCGGCCTATTTTGAATGAGAAATGGCCTGAGGAAAGCATCGTCAGTTTGAGCCCACGCAAATTCAAGGGTTTTATCAAAGGTCTTGATTCAACTCGGCCAAGCGCTCGGGGGTGCCCACATCGGTCCAAGGACCCTCGTAGAGCGTTGCACCCACACGGCCCCCATCGATTGCCCGTCTGAGCAGCGGCGCCAATGCCGCCCGAATGCCATGGGGGTTGCCCCAGGGAATGTCGCAGTGAGGCGCTTCAAAAAAAGCCTGTTTGTACAAGCCCAGGGTGCTGTAAGTGAAGCGTGGTGCCTGCTCGTCCATGACCAGGCGCCCGCCGCTGGGCCCATCACCACACCCTTGTGGGTCGTTTTGAAAGCCGAAATCGCCCTGAGGGTTGTGCGCCGGATTTGGCACCAACCAGACATGGGCCCAGTCTTCTGAGGCCAAAAAAGCCCGGGCCTGGGCCACCTCAAATGCAAATTTCGGTACGTAAACATCCCCAGCCACCAACCAAAAAGCACCTTCGCCGACGGCTTGACTCTCGCCCTCGCTGGCGTTCTTTAGCAACCGGGGCAAAGCCCGAACGATGCCGCCGGCGGTCTCCAAAGCGCCGCCGAAATCGGCTTGCTCATCGGAATACTGAAGGGGCATCGCCGGGGAATCGGGTGCGCCCCAGGCCGCGCCAAAAGCCGTTTGAATTTGCCCCCCTAACCAGGCCGTGTTGATCATGGCTTTCGGGCAACCCGCTCGGGCCAAGGCCTCCAAATGCCACTGCAACAAGGGTTTGCCCCGCACTTTCAGCAAGGGCTTGGGCACGGTGTCGGTCAGAGGTCGCATGCGCTCGCCGCGGCCCGCTGCCAACACCAAGGCGGGTAAATTTTTCATCAGCAAAACAAACCTTGCATCCTCTATTTCCCTCTATTTCAATGGCCCTTGCGCCGCTATTGGGCGTTTGACCAAAGTACAAATTTCGGCCAAATTTCAACCCAATGACGGCTAAGAATACCCCGAAGCGCCACCCCTGTCGTCAGCTCTGTGGCCACCAAGGCGCTAAAATCTTGGGCTTGTCTGCTCATTTCAGCCCCACCTTGGAGATCTCCCGAATGGCCACCCCTTCCACGCAAAAGGACATGGCAAATGCGGTCCGCGCATTGTCCATGGACGCCGTCCAACAAGCCAACTCGGGGCACCCCGGCGCGCCCATGGGCATGGCCGAAATGGCCGTTGCCCTTTGGGGCAATGCCCTGCGCCACAACCCCAGCAATCCCCACTGGATGGACCGTGACCGCTTCGTTTTATCGAATGGACACGGCTCGATGTTGATCTATTCGGTGCTGCACCTGACGGGTTATGCCCTGCCTCTGAACGAGCTGAAAAACTTCCGTCAACTGCATTCCAAAACCGCAGGCCACCCCGAAGTCGGCGTGACCCCCGGCGTCGAAACCACCACGGGCCCCTTGGGCCAAGGCATCACAAACGCCGTCGGTTTTGCACTGGCCGAAAAACTATTGGCCCACGAATTCAACCGCCCCGGCCACGAAGTGGTCAATCACAACACCTATGTATTCTTGGGCGATGGCTGTTTGATGGAAGGCATCAGCCACGAAGCGGCCGCCTTGGCAGGCGCTTGGAAACTGAACAAGTTAATCGCTTTGTACGATGACAACGGCATTTCCATCGACGGCCAGGTCGCGCCTTGGTTCATCGACAACACGGCCCAACGTTTTGCCGCTTACGGCTGGAACGTCATCGGTCCGATCGACGGCCACGACGTCGATGCCGTGCTGGCGGCCATCGAGCAAGCCAAACAAGAAGCCACTCGCCCCAGCCTCATCATCTGCAAAACCAACATCGGCCAAGGTTCACCGAACCGCGCTGGCACAGCCAAAGCCCACGGAGAAGCCTTGGGTACCGAAGAAATCGCCTTGACCCGCGAGGCCATTGGCTGGAACCACGGTCCCTTTGAAATCCCTGCCGACGTCTATGCGGCTTGGGACGGCAAAACCAAGGGCGCTGCCGCTGAAGCCGAATGGACCACCCGTTTTGCGGCTTATGCCACGGCCTTCCCCGAGTTGGCCAGCGAGCTGACGCGACGCATGGCCGGTGATTTGCCGAAAAATTTCGCCCAAACCGCGGTCGACACCGTGGTGGCGGCGCACACCAAAGCGGAAACTGTGGCCAGCCGCAAGGCCAGCCAATTGGCGCTCGAGGCTTTTACCGCCGCCTTGCCCGAAATGCTGGGCGGCTCCGCTGATTTGACAGGCTCCAACCTGACCCACACCAAGAGCACCCCGAACCTGCGCTTTGATGCGGAAGGCGAGTCCAACGGCGGTCGCCACATCAATTACGGCGTTCGTGAATTCGGCATGGCCGCCATCATGAACGGCGTGGCTTTGCACGGCGGCTTCATTCCTTACGGCGGCACCTTCCTGACTTTCAGCGACTACAGCCGCAACGCCATCCGCATGGCCGCGCTGATGAAACAACGCGTCATCCATGTATTCACCCACGACAGCATTGGTTTGGGCGAAGACGGCCCCACCCACCAATCCATTGAGCACGCGGCCAGCTTACGCCTGATCCCCAACTTGGATGTTTGGCGACCCGCTGACACCGCTGAAACCGCGGTGGCTTGGGCGGTGGCTTTGGAAAACAAGAGTCGCCCCAGCGCCTTGCTGTTGTCGCGTCAAAACCTGCCCTATGCGCCGAAAAAAGACCTGGGCGACATCAGTCGCGGTGCCTATGTCTTGTCGACGCCCGCCGACTTGGGCCTGAAGAAAAAGGCCAAGGCGGTGATCATTGCGACGGGCTCTGAAGTCTCGCTGGCCTTACAAGCGCAAAGAATCTTGGCAGATCAAAAATTGTTTGTGACGGTGGTTTCCATGCCCAGCACCACGGTGTTTGACCGCCAAACGGTCGCCTACAAAAAATCGGTCTTGCCCCAAGATTTACCCCGCGTGGCGGTTGAAATGGGCAGCACCGATGGCTGGTGGAAATATGGCGTGCAGGCCGTGGTGGGCATCGACACCTACGGCGAATCCGCCCCAGCCCCCGTGCTGTTCAAGCACTTTGGCTTCACACCCGAGAACCTGGCCAATACCGTCAAGGTGGTTTTGACCAAAGCCGGTAAAAAGAAATAATTTTTAAACTTAGAGGAAAACCCCCCATGACAATCAAAGTAGGCATCAATGGTTTTGGTCGCATCGGCCGCATGGTCTTTCGCGCGGCGGTGGCCAACTTCAACGACATTGAAGTGGTCGGCATCAACGACTTGTTAGAGCCCGAGTACTTGGCCTATATGCTGAAGTACGACAGCGTGCATGGCCGCTTCAAGGGCGACGTTGCCGTGCAAGGCAACACCTTGGTGGTGAGTGGCAAATCCATTCGCTTGACCCAAGAGCGCGACCCCGCTGCCCTAAAGTGGAACGAAGTTGGCGCCGACATCGTGATCGAAGCCACCGGCTTGTTCTTGGACAAAGCGACTGCTGAAAAGCACTTGGCCGCTGGCGCCAAGAAAGTACTGATGTCAGCCCCCTCCAAAGACGACACCCCCATGTTCGTTTATGGCGTGAACCACACCCGCTACGCCGGACAAGCGATTGTCTCGAACGCCTCTTGCACCACCAACTGCTTGGCCCCTGTGGCCAAAGTGTTGAACGACAAATGGGGCATCAAGCGCGGTCTGATGACCACCGTGCATGCGGCCACGGCCACGCAAAAAACCGTCGACGGCCCCAGCAACAAAGACTGGCGAGGCGGCCGCGGTATTCTGGAAAACATCATCCCCAGCTCTACGGGCGCGGCCAAGGCCGTTGGGGTGGTGATTCCTGAACTCAACAAAAAGCTGACGGGCATGTCTTTTCGCGTCCCCACCTCAGACGTGTCGGTGGTCGACTTGACGGTGGAGCTGAACAGCCCCGCTACCTATGCTGAGATTTGCGCCGAAATGAAGGCCCAGTCACTGGGCGCGTTGAAGGGTGTTTTGGGTTACACCGAAGACAAGGTGGTCGCAACCGACTTCCGCGGCGAACCTTGTACTTCCGTTTTTGACGCCGACGCCGGCATCGCCTTGGACAGCACCTTCGTCAAGGTCGTCTCTTGGTACGACAACGAGTGGGGTTACTCCAACAAGTGCTTGGAAATGGTTCGCGTGATCGCCAAGTAAACGTCAGCGACCTTGACTCTTTAATGGTGGTGGCCATGCTCGCCGTGCACATGGCGGTGAGCAATTTCTTCGGGGCTGGCAGCCCGAACGGCCACCACACTCAAAGCAAACACCAAATCCAAACCAGCCCAAGGGTGGTTGCCATCCAAATGCACTTCGGGGCCCTTGATTTTCATCACGGTGTAGACCTGCGGTTCCCCCTTGTCGTCGGGTCCTTGCAAGGTACCGCCGACCTTGATGCCGGGAGGGAATTCGGTTTTGGGGATGACACGGACCCGACTTTCGTCACGCGCACCAAAGGCGTCTTCCGCCTTCAGTGACAGCACCACTTTCTCACCGGGCGCTTTGCCCTGCAAAGCGGCTTCTATTTTGGGCAAGGTGTTGTCATAGCCACCGTGCAAATAAACCATCGGGTCTTTGCTGTCGTCCAACACTTTGCCTTGTGCGGTGGTGACCTTGAAGGTCAGGGTAACGGCCGTGTCTTTGTCAATGTTCATCTCTGGGTCCAACAGGGGCTAATATTTTGGGTTTTACAAATTAAGCGCCTGATTGTCGCTCAGTGTGGGTGCCAGATTCAGGTTCAGGGTCTGACGCCGGCTCTACCCGCCCGCTGACCACTCGGCGTACCACGTCGTTCGAAAAGCCCCGCGTCAACAAAAACCGCGTTTGCTTCGCGCGTGCGGCCAAGTCGGGGGTCACGCCTTCAAATCGGCGCCGCCAAAGCGCATGGGCCCGTGCCAATTCTGTGTCTTTCAAATGGGCCACGGCAGCTTCTACGGCATCGGCAGCCTCGCCGCTCAAACCCTTGGTTTGCAACTCTTGGCGCACCCGCGAGGCGCCCCAACGGGCTGCACGGCGGTAGACAACCGAGTCAATGACGCGCTGGGCGTCTATAAAACCCTTGGCCTCCAACTCGTCGAGCACTTGGTCCAACTCCCCTGGCGTCTCTTCATGGGATTTGAGTTTTTGAGCCAACTCCAGGCGCGAATGTTCTCGCGCCGAGAGGTAGCGCAAGGCCCTGCCTTTGAGCGAGATTTTTTCAAAACCCATGCTGATGCACTGCCATGTGGCTGATTGGTTGAAGGGGTTGAGGAGGTGCTCGCGTTGACAGCCCCGCTTTAACCAGCGATCACACCGTCTTTGACATCTTTCGCGTCTTTGGCCGATTTCGCGGTCTCCTTGGCCGACTTGGTTTTGGCAGCTGCGACGCCCACTTCAGGCGCCAGCAACGTGATGCCCAGCTCGGTGCGCACCTTGTTTTCAATCTCAAATGCCAAGTCGGGGTTTTCGCGCAAGAATTCACGGGCGTTGTCTCGGCCCTGACCAATCTTTTCGCCGTTATAGGCATACCAAGCGCCTGATTTTTCAATGATCTTGGCGTTCACACCCATGTCGATGATTTCGCCTTGGCGGCTAATGCCTTCGCCAAACAAAATGTCGAACTCAGCGGTCTTAAAGGGCGGGGCGACCTTGTTCTTAACCACTTTCACCTTGGTCTCGTTGCCGATGGAATCGTCGCCTTTTTTGATCGTGCCGGTGCGGCGAATGTCCAAACGCACGGAGGCGTAAAACTTCAAGGCATTGCCGCCAGTCGTGGTTTCGGGGCTGCCGAACATGACGCCGATCTTCATGCGAATCTGGTTGATGAAGATCACCATGCAATTGGTTTTCTTGATCGTGGCCGTCAGCTTGCGCAGCGCTTGGCTCATGAGCCGGGCTTGCAGGCCGGGCAAGGAGTCGCCCATTTCGCCTTCAATTTCTGCCTTGGGGGTCAGGGCAGCGACCGAGTCCACCACGATCAAATCGACCGCGCCAGAGCGGACCAAGCTGTCCACAATTTCTAGCGCCTGTTCGCCTGTGTCCGGTTGGCTGATCAAGAGGTCTTGCAGGTTCACACCCAGCTTTTGAGCGTACTGAATATCCAAGGCGTGCTCGGCGTCGACGAAAGCGCAGGTGCCGCCTTGCTTTTGCATTTCGGCCACCACCTGCAGGGTCAAGGTGGTTTTGCCGGAAGACTCAGGACCGTAAATTTCGACCACACGGCCGCGCGGCAGACCGCCGACGCCCAAGGCCACGTCCAGACCCAAGGAGCCGGTCGACACCACTTGGATGTCTTCAATGACTTCCCCTTCACCCAAGCGCATGATGGTGCCCTTGCCAAATTGTTTTTCGATCTGGGCCAGTGCAGCCTGCAGGGCTTTGGCTTTTTCGGCCTGGGCAGGGGTCAAATTGGCAGCGGGGGTGCGAACAGCGGTTTCCATAAAAATCTCCAAGAGTGACAAGGGTTTAGGTCGAGACCCAGCAAACAGCTGGATGCTTGAACAGTAGTTTATGCGGTTCTTTTAAGGAATAATCAAATTATTTAGTCAGTTTAGTTGACAAAATGAACCGAGACGACGCCACACCCACTCCCCCCTTGACTCAATCTCCTGCGGCTCATGGCCATTGGCGAAAAACCCATTTGGGGCGCTTGATGGGCCACGCGCTGCGCCGTTTTGACGAGCGGGTGTTGGTGCTGATGGCCCACAACATCGAGGTGCCGCTGGCGCTCTCCAACCTCGCCGCCAGGGGCCAAGTGAGCGCAGCCCACATTCACATCACACGGCATTTGTCCTTGCAGGGTTCACGCCTGACGGATCTGGCGGCGCAGGCCGGCATGAGCAAACAGGCCATGGGCGATTTGGTCGACCAATGCGAAGCCTGGGGCTTGGTCACCCGCCAAACCGATCCGCACGATGGCCGCGCTCGCAAAGTGCATTTCACCGAGATCGGCCTGAGTTGGCTTCAAGCCTTCCACGACGCCGTCACGCAGGCCGAGGCCGAGTTCCGCAGCGCCGTGGGGCCTGAGGTCGCGACGGTGGTGGCTTTGGGGCTAGAGGCCTATGCCGAATGACCCCTAAAATGCTTCAAAATAATCAAGGCCTAGCAAGACCAAGGAGACAAACATGCGGATATTGATTGCTGAGGACGACCAAGTCTTGGCCGATGGCCTGCTGCGAACCCTGCGGGCCTCTGGCGCCGCAGTGGACCACGTGGCCAGTGGCACCGAAGCCGATGCAGCCTTGATGACCAACACCGAATTTGACCTGCTGATTTTGGATTTGGGGCTGCCCAAAATGCACGGCCTCGAAGTGCTGAAAAAACTTCGCAGCCGAGGCGCCACCTTCCCCGTCTTGATTTTGACCGCGGCCGACAGCGTCGAAGAACGCGTGAAAGGCTTGGACTATGGCGCCGACGATTACATGGCCAAACCCTTCTCGCTGCAAGAGCTAGAAGCACGTGTCCGGGCACTCACCCGGCGCGGCATGGGCGGTGCGACCAGCACCATCAAACACGGCCCTTTGGTTTACGACCAAGGCGGTCGCGTGGCCACCATTGACGGCAAGATGGTTGACCTATCGGCGCGCGAGTTGGGCTTGCTCGAAGTGTTGTTGCAGCGCGCCGGTCGCTTGGTCAGCAAAGAGCAATTGGTGGAACGCCTGTGCGAGTGGGGCGAAGAGGTGAGCAACAACGCCATTGAGGTGTATGTGCACCGGTTGCGCAAGAAGATCGAGCGCGGCCCGATTCGCATCGCCACCGTTCGCGGCCTGGGTTATTGCCTTGAAAAAATCCCCAGCTGACACCCCTCTGCGCCTTTTTTCCCGGGTCCAACGCTCGCTGTTCGGCGAGATCCTCGATTGGATGCTGACCCCCTTGCTGTTGTTGTGGCCGATCAGTTTGGCTTTGACTTGGCTCGTCGCTCAGGGCATTGCCAACAAACCCTTTGACCGCGCGCTGGAATACAACGTGCAAGCACTGGCACAGTTGATCAGCGTGCAAAACCAGGAAGTTCATTTCAATTTGCCGCAACCCGCCAGCGAGTTGTTGCGTGCCGACGACTCGGACATGGTGTACTACCAAGTCATGGGCACGCAGGGTGAATTTTTATCGGGCGAACAAAGCCTGCCCTTGCCCCCCGAGGAGAGCCACGCGAACATCGGCGTCGTCAAATTGCGTGACGACGAGTTTCGCGGTACCGACGTGCGCATTGCCCACATCTGGGTTCGGGTGCCCTTGAAAAACGCCGAACCGGCTTTGATCCAAGTGGCCGAAACGCGAGAAAAGCGCTCGATCCTGGCGACCGAAATTATCAAAGGCGTGATGCTGCCCCAGTTCATCATCCTGCCACTGGCCGTGCTCTTGGTCTGGTTGGCTTTGGTGCGTGGCATCAAACCTTTGTCTCAGCTTGAAAAACGCATCCGCGCGCGCCGTCCCGACGATTTAAGCCCTTTGGACGAACACGCCGTGCCCATCGAAGTGGCGCCGCTGGTCTTGTCGGTGAACGACTTGCTGAACCGCCTTAAAGACTCAATTGCCACCCAAAAACGATTTTTGGCCGACGCCGCGCACCAACTCAAAACCCCCTTAGCGGGTCTGCGCATGCAGGCCGATTTGGCCCAACGAGAAGGCACGAATACCGCTGAGTTGAAGCTGTCGCTGCAACAAATTGGCCGCTCCAGCATCCGTGCCACCCACACCGTCAACCAGTTACTGGCCTTGGCAAGGGCAGAAAACGGTGCGGCTGTGCTGGTCCACCACAGCTGCAATCTGGCCAGCATCGTCCAAGAAGTGGTTCGGGACTCCTACCCAAAAGCCTTGGAGCGCCACATCGACCTGGGCTATGAGGGCGCCGAAATTGACAGCCCCGGCGTGGTCTTGCAAGGCAACGCCAACTTGCTGAAAGAGTTGGTTCGCAACCTGGTCGACAACGCCTTGCATTACACGCCTTCCCCTGCCGAAAACCCGGGCATGGTGACCGCCCGCGTGCTGGCTCATCCGAAGTCAAAACAACTGATTTTGGAAATTGAGGACAGTGGCCCGGGCGTCCCAGAGGCAGAACGGGCGTTGGTATTCCAACCCTTTTATCGGGCTTTGGGCACCGAAGCCGATGGCTCGGGGCTGGGTTTACCCATCGTGGTTGAAATTGCCAATCAGCACAAAGCCACGGTCACCCTGGCCGACGCCAAACCGGGTATGAACCCGCCGGGCTGCTTGTTCTCGGTCATTTTCACCGTGGGTTAAAAAGCCGGCGCCTTCTCGGCCCATGTGGGTGCAAGTGCTGGGTCACTTTTTTTAAACTTGGCTTTGATGGCCGATGCACCTTAACAAGGCTGCCAGTTGTGCCCAGGCCAAACGGGTTTAGCGGCTTCCAAAGCGGCTTTGGTGCTGGGGTCGACCGCCGGCAATTTGACCTGAAAGGTTTTCACGGCAGGCGAGGTCGATGCCGCTGAGGCGGTTGGTTTGGGGCCCGCGCTGCCCTCTTTGTCCTCGCCGATTTTGGCGGTGTGAACGCCCCTGCTGGGCAACTCGTCCAAGGCTTTCTGGGCTTCTGCTTGGGTCGCATACCGACCCAACACCAAGCCGGGGGAGAAAGCGCCTTGAGTCAACGGCTCGAAGGCCACCTTGCGCGCCCGTAACTCGCCTTTTTTCTTGGTCATCATCTCCGGATCGGTGTAACGCCCCATGTAAACCAACCAATGCAAGACGGCCGGCGATTTTTCGGAAGCCTGTGGGGGAGAGGTCGACGCAACGGCAGTGGCCGCGTCCATTTGAAACTGCTCTGGGGCCAATAGTGCCAACAAATTTTTCTTCACGCTCAGGCTGGTTTTTTCGTCAAACGGGCCGAGCACCCAGCACTCGTTTTGCACCGGCGGTGGGGGCGGGTTGATGATTTTCTCGGCCTCTTCAGACGAGACCAAACGCAGCGTGTCGGGGCGGACTTGATGGGTCAAACGCTCGGGCTCACCCGACGAGGCCGCCGGCCAGCCCATGGCCGTCAAATGGCCATGTGAGCCGAGAAAGTAAACCCCATTGGCCAGCAACAAAAAGCCCAACAACCATTTCATACCGCACACCCTGTATCAAATTAGCGCCGCATTATGAGCGGGGTCGAACGCTCACTTCGGAGCTCTGAACGCGCTGCAAACCGGTCGCAGTATGCACCAACAAGGCCCCGCTGGCATCGACCCCAGCCGCCTCGCCCTCAGCCCCAGCAACCGCCTGCGCCGTTGTCTGGCTGCATTGAACCGAACGGCCTTTTAGTACATCACGCGCAGCAAAAGCAGGGGCAAAGGGCGCAAAACCGGTGCGCTCGAATTCACGAACAGCCTCCAGAACCGCTGGTACGACGCGGCGCAAAGCGGCCGACGCCGTCAAGGGTTCGGGCAACTCGGACAAAGCGGCCGGCGCGGTCGAGAGTCCTTGAGCGACTTCAGGAGCGGGTAACTCGGCGTTCAAACCGATGCCGATCACGACATACCGTGCAGCAGGGGCTTGCCCTGCGCCTAAGCTGCTGGCGGTCTCGACCAAAATGCCGCCCAGCTTGCGCTCTTGCCACCACAAATCGTTGGGCCATTTCAGACCCAACCGGGGGTCAGACGACAAACTTTGTGCCGCCGCCAGGCCCACCACCAAAGACAGACCTGACCAATCTTGGGGCATCAAGTTCAAGCCCAAAGAAAAAGTCAACGAGGTGGAGTCGCTGGACCAAACTCGCCCCATTCGGCCGCGGCCAGCGGTTTGGCGTTCAGCCAGCAGCAGCGTGGGTTCAGCGTCCTGCGGCAGGGCTTTGAAACGTCGCAACAACTCGGTGTTGGTCGAGTCGATCTCGGGCAACACCTCGACCGTGAAGCCAGGCCAAGCGGGGCTGAGTTGCTCCCAAAGCGATTCGGCAGCCCCTTGTAGCGTCGGCAAAGTCAGCGCAGTCGACATCAAGCGGCCTTGGCCATTTTCTTGGCATTTGCCTTTGTCTTGACGCCTACTTTTGCTTTTGCTTTTGTTTTTGTTTTTGCTTTTGCTTTTGTTTTGGATGGCTTGGCTAACTTTGGCGCAGCGGGTCGGCGCTTGGGCGAGAGCAGGGTGCCGCGGCATTGGGGTGTGCCGCACCAGCAAGGGTATTCGGCTTTCAGTTTGGGCGTGTAGCGCTCGGCAATGATCAGGCCGTAGTCGTAATTCAGCTCATCCCCAGCGGCGATGTTGCGCAAAGCGCGGATGAAAATGCGGCCGTCTTCTTCGTCGGCGATGCAGTTCGGATCGCAGCTGTGGTTGATCCAACGGGAGGAATTCCCCCCAAACAGCGCGTCAATCACCCTGTCGTCGTCCACGTGGAAATAAAACGTGTGGTTCAGGTCTTGCGGATCGTGGGGGTGGCGGTCTTGCGCCTCTTGCCACGAAATCACTTCGCCGGTGTACTCGATCAAGGTCTCGCCCTCGGCAATATCGGCCACCGCAAAGACGCCCTTGCCATGCACGCCGGATCGCCGAACTTGGATGCGACGACCTGTGATCGAAACCGGTTTTTTAGCCATGACTCAAAAATCTGTTAACTTAAAAAAAGGAAATGGGAAATTAACCCGACGCTGACTCAAGGCCTCTCAGGTGTTTTTTGAACACAGGTGAGGCGCTTGATCGACAAAAGACAGACCGATTGTAGAAGCCCCCTGCAGCCCAACATCGAGGGCGCGCGCAGGCTTTAAAGAAAGAATGGAATGACCAAAACATTGGTGATCGCAGAAAAACCCTCGGTGGCACAAGACATCGTGCGGGCCTTGACGCCCAGCAGCGGCAAGTTTGAAAAACACGACGAGCACTTTGAGAACGACCAATACGTGGTGACCAGCGCCGTGGGGCATTTGGTCGAAATTCAAGCGCCCGAGCAATTCGACGTGAAGCGCGGCAAATGGAGCTTTGCCAACTTGCCCGTGATCCCGCCCTTCTTTGACCTCAAGCCCGTCGACAAAACCAAAACCCGGCTGAATGCCGTCGTCAAACAAGCCAAACGCAAAGACGTGACCGACCTTATCAACGCCTGTGACGCGGGCCGAGAAGGCGAGTTGATTTTTCGGCTCATCGAGCAATACGCAGGCAGCACCAAGGGCGGCCATTTTCAGGCGCTGGGCAAGCCTGTCAAGCGGCTTTGGTTGCAGTCCATGACGCCGCAAGCCATCCGCGATGGTTTTGACAAATTGCGCAGCGACGCTCAAATGCAAGGCCTCGCCAATGCCGCCCGCAGCCGCAGCGAAGCCGACTGGCTGGTCGGCATCAATGGCACGCGGGCCATGACGGCCTTCAATTCCCGTGATGGGGGCTTCTTCCTGACCACGGTCGGACGGGTGCAAACCCCCACCTTGGCTGTGGTGGTCGAGCGCGAAGAACAGATTCGCAAATTCATCAGCCGAGATTATTGGGAAATCCATGCATATTTTGGCGCTGAAGCGGGGATTTATGCCGGCAAGTGGTTTGACCCCAAATGGAAAAAGGATGCAGAAGACAGCGAAAAGAAGGCCGATCGCGTCTGGAATGAACGAGAAGCCACAGAAATCGCATTGGCCGTCCGTGGCAAACCCGCCACGGTTTCTGAAGAAAGCAAACCCACCACGCAGGCTTCACCCCTGTTGTTCGATTTGACCAGTTTGCAGCGAGAAGCCAACGGAAAGTTTGGTTTTAGCGCCAAAACCACCCTCGCTCTGGCTCAAAGCCTGTACGAACGGCACAAAGCCCTGACCTATCCCCGGACCGACTCTCGCGCTCTGCCGGAAGACTATTTGCCTGTGGCTCAACAAACCTTTGCCATGCTGGCCGATGGCAACACCACCTTGCGGCATTTGGCGCCGTTTGCCTTGCAGGCACTGAACAACGGCTACATCCGGCCGAACAAGCGGATTTTTGACAATGCCAAGGTCAGCGATCACTTCGCCATCATCCCGACCTTGCAAGCGCCCAGCGGCCTGTCTGAAGCCGAACAAAAACTCTATGACCTGGTGGCACGCCGCTTCATGGCGGTCTTCTTCCCCAGCGCCGAATACTTGGTGACGACCCGCCTCAGTGTGGTCGATGCCAGCACGACTCATGGCCCACAACAGCACTTCAAAACCGAAGGCAAGGTGTTGGTCAAACCCGGCTGGTTGGCCATTTATGGCAAAGAGGCCGCCGACGAAGTGGCCGACGCCAAGGACGGCGACAAAGGGCAGAGCCTGGTGGCCGTCCAGCCCGGCGAGCGCCCCTTGACCGAGGAGGCCAATGCCAAGGGCTTGCAAACCCGGCCGCCTGCGCGCTACTCCGAAGCCACCTTATTGGGCGCCATGGAAGGCGCGGGCAAGTTGGTTGAAGACGACGAATTGCGCGAAGCCATGCAGGAAAAAGGCTTGGGCACGCCGGCCACCCGCGCCGCCACGATCGAAGGCTTGATTGCCGAAAAGTACATGTTGCGGGAAGGCCGCGAGCTGATCCCCACTGCCAAGGCCTTCCAGCTGATGACCTTGCTGCGCGGCCTTGGCGTCGAAGAATTGTCACGACCTGAGTTGACCGGCGAGTGGGAATTCAAGCTCTCGCAAATGGAAAAGGGCCTGCTCAGCCGTGACGATTTCATGCAGCAAATTGCGGCCATGACCGAGCACATTGTTCAAAAGGCCAAGGAATACGACCGCGACACCGTCCCCGGCGACTACGCCACGCTGCAGACGCCCTGCCCCAATTGCGGCGGCGTGGTGAAAGAAAACTACCGTCGCTACACCTGCTGCGGCGCGAATGTTGCCCCTGAAAGCTCGACTGAAGGTGCCTCAGAAGGCTGCGGCTTCAGCTTCACCAAATCTCCTGCCGGACGCACCTTTGAGCCTGCCGAGGCCGAGCGCTTCATGGCCGATAAAAAAATTGGCCCCTTGGATGGATTCCGTTCCAAAGCGGGCTGGCCTTTCGTCGCCGAAATGGCCCTCAAGTTCAGCGAAGAGGATAAAAACTGGAAGCTGGAATTCGACTTTGGCGATGATAAAAAAGACGACGACAGCGGCGAACTGCATGAACTCGACTTGACGCAAACCTTGGGCCCATGCCCCAAATGTGGGGCGCCTGTGGTGGAGCACGGTGCCAACTACGTCTGCTCAAAATCGGTCGCGACGTTGGCGCAAGCCACACCAAGCTGCGATTTCAAGAGCGGCAAAATCATCTTGCAGCAGCCTGTTGAGCGCGCGCAAATGGAAAAGTTGCTCAGCACTGGCAAAACCGATTTGCTCGATAAATTTGTCAGCATGCGCACTCGCCGCGCCTTCAAAGCTTTCTTGGCTTGGGATGCCACAGCGGGCAAAGTTAACTTTGAGTTCGAGCCCCGCGTCAGCAAATTCCCACCACGAAAAACAGCACCAGGCGCTGCAAAAACCACGGCCACCAAAACGCCATTCGGTAAAACGCCTGCTAAAAAAGGGGCCGCTAAAAAGGCCCCTGCGGCCAAAACCACGAAAGCAGAAAAAGCCGTCAAAGCACCGCGCAAAACCACACCCGGCTCCGGTGCCAACCCCAGTCCTGACTTGGCCGCGGTGATCGGTGCTGAGCCCGTGGCGCGCACCGAAGCGGTGAAGAAAATGTGGGACTACATCAAAGCCAATGGCCTGCAAGACGCCACCAACAAGCGCGCCATCAACGCCGACGCCAAATTGTTGGCGGTGTTTGGCAAACCCCAAATCACCATGTTCGAGTTGGCAGGGATTTTGGGCAAGCATTTGAGCAAGCCCTAAAGGACCCAGACCGAGCGCCAAGCGAAATCATCAAGAGGGAACAGAAAGGGGCTCCCGTGAGCCCCTTTTTTAACCTTGTTGCGTTTTTTATTCAGCTCGACAAATCTTTAGCATGTTTGTGCCGCCGGGCGAGCCCATGGGCTCTCCGCAAGTGATGGCATAGACATCGCCGGTGTTGACAATGCCGCGCCGTTTCAAATGGCCTTCCGCTTGCGAAAGCGCGGTGTCGCGATCGGCACTGATGTCCATCAGCAAGGGGCGCACATTGCGGTAAAGGGCCATTTTGCGCTGCGTGCTGACGCGCGGTGTGAGGGCATAAATGGGCACATGGATGCGGTGGCGGCTCATCCACAAAGCCGTCGAGCCGCTGTCGGTCATGGCGACAATCGCTTTGGCGTCGAGGTGGTGGGCGGTGAACAGCGCGCCCATGGCAATCGATTGGTCGATGCGGGTGAACTTTTTGTCGGTGAAGTCGGCTTCCAATTCGCCCGGCTCGGCGGCCTCTGCAGCGGCGCAAATCTTGGCCATTTCTTCGACCGTTTCGAGCGGGTATTTGCCAGCGGCGGTTTCAGCCGACAGCATCACCGCATCGGTGCCATCGAGCACCGCGTTGGCAACGTCGCTGACCTCGGCGCGGGTGGGCACCGGGTTGGTGATCATGCTCTCCATCATCTGGGTGGCCGTGATGACGACTTTGTCATTTTCACGCGCCAGTTTGATCATGCGCTTTTGCAGTGCGGGCACCACGGCGTTGCCAACTTCAACGGCCAAGTCGCCGCGAGCGACCATGATGCCGTCGCTGGCGGCCAGAATTTCTTCGAGGCGGGGGATGGCCTCGGCACGCTCAATCTTGGCAATCAGGCCGGGTTTGTGGCGGTATTCCGCAGCGGCCACGTTACACAGTTGGCGCGCCATTTCCATGTCGGTGGCATTTTTGGGAAAACTCACGGCGACGTAGTCGGCCTGAAAGCTCATCGCCGTGCGAATGTCTTCCATGTCTTTGGCGGTCAAGGCCGGCGCCGTCAAACCGCCGCCTTGTTTGTTGATGCCCTTGTTGTTGGACAACTCGCCACCCATCTTGACAACGGTGTGCACTTGTTCGCCCTTGACCGCGGTGACGGTCAACACAATCAGGCCGTCGTTCAACAGCAAGGTGTCACCCGCCTTGACGTCCTTGGGCAGTTCTTTGTAGTCCAGGCCCACACCCGACAGGTCGCCCAATTCGGTGCGAGAAGCGTCCAGCACAAAAGCCACACCGGACTCCAACATGACCTTGCCTTCGGCAAATTTACCCACTCGAATTTTGGGGCCTTGCAAATCGGCCATGATGGCCACTTCGCGGCCGGCGCGTTTGGCGGCTTCACGCACCAAGGTGGCGCGGTCAATGTGGTCTTGGGCCTTGCCGTGGCTGAAGTTCAGACGCACCACGTTGACACCGGCTCGGATCATCTTCTCCAGCAGCTCGGGGTCGCTGGAAGCGGGGCCCAAAGTGGCCACAATTTTGGTCGCACGGCGGATACTCATGCTGTCTCCTTGTAATTAAGTTTCTATTTTTACACGAAACTTGAATTAAAAGTTACTTAAACCGCCGGCAGGGAGTACAGGGGCTGGGTCTGAGGTGGGCACTGGCTTGGTGGCACTGGTCTGGTTTTACTTGGCGGCACGTTTTTGCAGAATCTCAAAGGCGGGCAAGGTCTTGCCTTCCAACACTTCCAAGAAGGCACCGCCGCCGGTTGAGATGTAACCCATTTGCTTTTCGATGCCGTACTTGGCGATCGCAGCCAGCGTATCGCCACCGCCGGCTATGCTGAAAGCCGACGAATCAGCGATGGCCTGCGCCACCACTTTGGTGCCATTTTCAAAAGCCGGGAATTCAAACACCCCCACCGGGCCATTCCAAACGATGGTGCCCGCCGTTTTGAGCTGAGCCGCCAATTTGGCAGCGGTCTCGGGGCCAATGTCCAAAATCAAATCGTCGTCGGCCACCTCGGTGGCTTTTTTAACCGTCGCAGGCGCGTCGATGGCAAAGGTTTTGGCGGTCACGACATCGGTCGGGATCGGGACTTCGGCGCCACGCGCTTTCATGGCCTCAATGACGGCTTTGGCTTCGCCAACCAAGTCGGCTTCGGCCAGGCTTTTGCCGATTTTCATCCCCGCCGCCAACATGAAGGTATTGGCAATACCGCCACCGACAATCAGTTGGTCGACGTTTTTCGCCAGGCTTTGCAAAATGGTCAACTTGGTGCTGACTTTGCTGCCCGCCACAATCGCCGCCAACGGGCGTTTGGGTTGGGCCAGGGCCTTCGTAATGGCGTCAATTTCTGCCGCCAGCAAGGGGCCTGCGCAAGCCACGGGCGCGTACTGGGCGATGCCGTAGGTGCTTCCTTCAGCGCGGTGGGCTGTACCAAACGCGTCGTGCACAAAGATGTCGCACAAGGCGGCCAGTTGTCGCGCCAAGGGCTCTGTGTTTTTCTTTTCTCCCACGTTGAGGCGGCAGTTTTCCAGCATGACCAACTGGCCGGGCGCGACCGCAACGCCGTCGATCCAATGGGCCACCACGGGCACTTCGCGGCCCAACAACTCGCCCAAACGCTTGGCCACCGGAGCCAAAGAGTCTTCGGGCTTGAATTCGCCCTCGGTGGGGCGGCCCAAATGAGAAGTCACCATGACCGCGGCCCCGGCGTCGAGCGCCATCTGGATGCAAGGCACGCTGGCGCGGATGCGGGTGTCTTCGGTGATGTGGCCGGTGTCGTCTTGAGGGACGTTCAAATCGGCGCGGATGAATACCCGCTGGCCGCGAACTTGGCCGCTGGCGCACAGGTCAGAAAATCGGATGACGTTCATGGGGTTTAAAAGTAATTAAAAATGAAAAAGAATCTGAATTCGAAACGAATTTTAAGGGGCGGCCCCAGCACCAGAATCACCAGCCCCAAACCAAGTGCAATGGTAAATAAATGGCCATGCCCAGCAAAATGCAGTGCAAGACATTGCGCCGCCAAAAATAAACCGCAGCGGCGGCAACAGCGGCATACCAACGGGCGTCGGTTGCCGTCAGCACCCACTCTCCATGGTGCATCAACATGTCGGGCAGGATGACGCCCGACAAGGCCGCAATCGGCGCAAAGGGCAGGCATTGGTGCAACCATTTCGGCAAGCGCCAAGGCCGATTGAGAATCAGAAAAAAAGACCTCGACAAAACCGTGATCACGGCCAAGCCCACAATCACGCCCAAACGCCAAGCTTCTGCAGCGTCCCCGTTCATGCCAACCCACCCACTCCAGTCACCCCATCCACTCATGATCGACCCTCCGGTGAATCGGGTTGAGGTGCCTGGCTTGCCTCGCCTTCATCATTTGCTTTTTGCCCGTATTGCCAGCGTTCCACCGCGGATTGGGCCATCCAACAGAACAACATCACGCCGCCAATGGCCAACAAGATGTTCAACTTGAGCGGCAGGTGATAGGCCCAAGTGGCCAAGAACGCGCCCAACACGGCGGCAAAGAAACGCAGCTTTGTGCTCAGCAAGGAACACAAAATACCCAGCAAACACAGACTGCCCGCGAAGCCCAGTCCCCAAGCCTCTGGGATCCATTGCGCAAGGACAACGCCCAACAAAATGGCGGCGATCCAACCCGCCCAAGCGACAAAGCTGTTACCGGCTAAAAACGCCACCTCTTGTTGCCGTTTCTCGGTGTCTTTGGCGGGCTCTGGGAAGCGCTGGATGAACAACACATAACTCAGGTCGGTGGTGAAATAGCACAGGCTCATCCGTTGCCAGCGGGTCAGGTGCATCAGGTATTCACGCAGGTGCAAACTGAACACCACAAAGCGCAAGTTGACACAAAAGGCGGTCGCCAAAATCACCCAAGCAGGGGCGCCAGCCGCCATCAAAGGCAGGGCCGAGAGTTGCGAACTGCCCGCGTAGACAAGCAACGCCATCAAAGTCGCGTCGAAAAAATTAAGTCCGGTGTGAACCGAAGCCACGCCCGTCATCAAACCCCAAGCCATCAGGCCAGGCACTTGCGGCAGCATGCTGCGCACCCCTTCCAGAAACTCGGGGCGGCGGTGCAAGTGGCGCTGCCAAATCACGGTGCGCTCACAACCCGCTCATTTGCAGGCCCCAAAACCTGGCCGGCCTGCAAAGGAAAGCCGCGCATAAATTCAGACACGGACAAGCGTTTACCGCCCGCCCGTTGGAGTTGCGAGAGCTTCAAAACACCTTCGCCGCACTGCACCCAAACACCCAATTCATCGGCGACCAAAATTTGACCCGCCCTTGGCTTCTCGAGTGGCGCCCGCCCTGCACCGAGACCTGCACCCAGACCTGCATCCAAGCCAACCCCGGTGCCGACCGAGCGCACCGCTTGGCCTTGCCAGACTTTGATGGTTTCTTCCCCCAATTGGGTTTGTGCGCCTGGAAAGGGGTCGAAGGCCCGCAGGCGGCGGGCAATGGTTTCGGCGGGCAAGGACCAATCGATGGGGGCCTCGGCTTTATCAATTTTGTGGGCGTAACAAACGCCTTCTTCGGGTTGGGGCGTGGGCTGATCAGGCGCAGCGCCTTGCCGAAAATCCGCCAGTGCCTGCACCATGAGTTGGCCGCCCAAATCGGCCAGTTTGTCGTGCAAACTGGTGGTGGTGTCGTCTGGCAAGATGTCCAGCGCTTGCATCCGCCACATCGGTCCCGTGTCCAAACCCAACGCCATTTGCATGATGGTCACGCCGGTTTGGGCGTCGCCCGCTTCAATGGCGCGGTGAATCGGTGCGGCGCCGCGCCAACGCGGCAACAACGAGGCGTGGATGTTCAAGCAACTCACGGTGTCCAAGACCCATTGCGGCAGGATCAAGCCGTAGGCAGCGACCACCATCGTGGTGGCCCCTGCGTCTCTTGCGGCTTCAATCGCAACACGGCCTTCGGCGGCTTCGCCCGGGAATTTGCCATCCAAGCGCAGGCTCCGGGGTTGGGCCACCGGGACCTGATGCGCCAGCGCCCATTGCTTGACCGGTGAGGCCTGCAATTTCATGCCACGACCCGCCGGACGATCAGGCTGGGTCAATACCAAAGCCACCTCGTGCCCAGCGGCGTGCAAGGCCGCCACCGCCACCTTGGCAAACTCGGGCGTGCCCGCAAAAATCAGGCGCTGAGGGCTCATTTTTCCGACTCGCGCTGTAATTTGAGCATCTTGGTTTTGATTCGATTGCGCTTCAAGGACGACAAATAGTCAACAAAGACTTTGCCCATCAAGTGGTCCATTTCGTGTTGAATACATACCGCGAGCAAGCCATCGGCCTCTATTTCACGCCACTGCCCTTGGCCATCTTGCGCCTTGATTCGAACCTGGCTGGGACGCTCAACACCGTCGTAAATACCTGGCACCGACAAGCAGCCTTCTTCGGCCACGGTTTTTTCTTCACTGGCCCAAACCACTTCGGGGTTAATCACAACCAAAGGCTGGTCGTGCTCTTCGGACACATCGATGACGATGAGTCGGTGGTGAAAGTCAACCTGGGTCGCCGCCAAGCCCACCCCTTTGGCGTCGTACATGGTTTCAAACATGTGGTCGATTTGGGTTTGCAGAGAAGCATCAAATTGGGTCACCGGCTTGGCAACTTTGTGCAAGCGGGCATCGGGATAACAAAGAATGGGCAGTAGGGCCATGACAAACCAACGAGGGTAATTCCTGTGAAGGCTCTATTTTCGCGGCTTTTGGCCCCCAAAGCCAACCGCTCAACCCCAGGTGCCGGACAAATAGGCGACCTTGAGGCCCAATGCAACCCATGCAACGCTTCCCATGATAGGCCGGTCTTGTCCTCACCCTGTACGCCCACTTGCACGACAACGGCCACCCCTCTGCCCATGACCCGCGACGAATTGGGGGCCTGGCTGCGCCTGATCCTGACGCCCGGTATTGGCCCTGTCAGCGCTTACGAGTTGCTGCGTGTTTTTGGGCACGTTGAAGCCCTGTTTGCGGCGTCGTCCGCTGCCTTGCGTCTCGTGGTCAGTCCGCGTCAAACAGAAAGCCTGTTGCAAGTGCCCCCTTTGTGGGACGGCCTGCTGTCACGCACCCTGACTTGGCTCGACGCCGCAACGCCCCGACAACACCGGGCCGTCATCACCTTGGGCGACCCGCTTTATCCCTCTGCATTTTTGAATTTGGACGATCCCCCTTTGTTGATTCACGCTCTGGGGGCGCCCGCGGCCTTTGCGGCCCTGCAAAATCCAAAAACCCTGGCGGTGGTGGGCAGCCGCAACCCCACACCAGCGGGTCTCGACAACGCATTGGCCTTCTCACAGCACCTGGCGGAAAAAGGGGTCCTGATCGTTTCGGGATTGGCGCGCGGCATCGATGGCGCTGCGCACCGCGGCGCCTTGCAAGGCAGCCACAGCCAAGGCGTTCCGGTCGGCAGCGCGGCCACCGTGGCCTTCGTCGGAACCGGACTCGATCAGGTCTACCCTCAAGCGCACCGCGAACTCGCTAAGCGCATTGCCCAGCAAGGCCTGTTGATCAGTGAATATCCGCTCGGTACGCCGCCGCTGGCTGCCAATTTTCCCAAGCGAAATCGCCTGATTTCAGCCTTTTCACAAGGCGTTTTGGTGGTTGAAGCGGGCCTGCCTTCAGGTTCTTTGGTCACCGCGCGCTTGAGCATGGAGCAGGGCAAGGAAGTCTTTGCCATCCCAGGCTCGATCCATTCACCGACCTCGCGGGGTTGTCATGCCCTGATCAAGCAAGGCGCCAAGCTGGTGGAAAAAGCGCAAGACATTTTGGATGAATTACCGCACTTGCTGCCCCAGTTGTCGGTCGCTTCGCCGGCTTCCGGGTCATCGAACGAGGGGGCGCCCCCGCGATTAAGTGAAACAGCAACTGAAAAATTCAGTGAACCGGCCACTGAAGGGTTAATGGCAAGCCACCCTGACCAAGCGGTGCTGGCCGCTTTGGGTTATGACGTGGTGGATTTGGACACCCTACAAGCCCGCTGCGGCTGGGCCACGCCAGCCTTGCAAGCCGCCTTGATGCGTTTGGAATTAAGCGATC
The DNA here is from genome assembly GCA_903828535.1 of uncultured Curvibacter sp. Lineage (GTDB taxonomy): Bacteria > Pseudomonadota > Gammaproteobacteria > Burkholderiales > Burkholderiaceae_C > Curvibacter. Next base: position 10,552 of record CAIKMN010000036.1, on the reverse strand, counting down.
AAATTGCCCCACTGGGGGGCGGATTTTTTCAGCGCCGAGGGTTGGCCTGAAATCCTCAAACCACGGCGCCTGAGTTGGGGTCGTTGGGGTCAATGTCTCGCTTGGGGCCTTTGATCAAGTCTTCCCGCTTGATGCCCAACCACATGGCGATGGCGGCCGCCACGAAAACCGAAGAGTATATACCAAAGCAGATCCCAATGGTCAGCGCCAAGGCGAAATAATGCAGCGTTTCGCCACCAAACAACAACATGGAGAGCACCATGACCTGCGTACAACCGTGAGTGATGATGGTGCGGCTGATGGTGGAGGTGATGGCGTTGTCGATGACTTGAACGGTGTTCAATTTGCGCAGGCGGCGGAAGTTTTCGCGGATCCGGTCAAAAATCACAACCGACTCATTCACTGAGTAGCCGAGCACGGCCAGCACGGCGGCCAAAACGGCCAGGGAGAACTCCCACTGGAAGAAGGCAAAGAATCCCAAGATGATGACCACGTCGTGCAAATTGGCGACGATGGCGGCGACCGCAAATTTCCATTCGAAGCGGAAGGCCAAATAAACCATGATGCCGAGCACCACAAAGCCCAACGCCTTCAAACCGCCTTCGACCAATTCGTCGCCCACTTGGGGACCGACAAACTCGGTGCTGCGCAAGGTCACCGGGTTTTGCGCTGCGTCGGGGAGCGCATTCAGTGCCCCAATCACCTTGTCGCTTTGCTGGGCCGTTGAAACCCCTTTGACGACGGGCAAACGGATGGTCAAGTCACGCGCGGTGCCAAAGTTTTGCACCTGCACATCGTTGTAGCCCAAGGCCGTCACGGCATTGCGTACGCCTTCAATCTCAACCGGTTGGCTGTAGGTGACGTGCATCACGGTGCCGCCGGTGAACTCCACAGACAAATGCAGACCGCGACTGAATAAGAAAAACACCGCCAACAAAAAAGTGACCAAAGACACCAAATTGAACGCCAAGGCATGGCGCATGAAGGGGATGTCTTTTTTGATCTTGAAGAATTCCATGACTTAACCCATCCAAACCGTGCCAATGCGCACCGACTTCAATTTCTTGCGGGTGCCGTACCAAAGGTTGACCAAGCCACGCGAGAAGAAAACCGCCGAGAACATGGAGGTCAAAATGCCAATGCAGTGAACCACTGCAAAGCCCCGCACCGAGCCCGATCCGAAGGCCAGCAAGGCCAAACCAGCGATCAAGGTGGTGATGTTGGAGTCCAAAATCGTGGCCCAAGCGCGGTCGTAACCCGCATGGATGGCCGTTTGCGGCGCCGCACCTTGACGCAGCTCCTCACGCACGCGCTCGTTGATCAGCACGTTGGAGTCAATCGCCATGCCCAGAGCCAAGGCCATCGCCGCAATGCCGGGCAGGGTCAACGTGGCTTGCAACATCGACAGCACGGCCACCAAGAGCAGCAAGTTAACGCCCAAGGACACGCTGGAAATAACCCCAAAAACGAGGTAGTAAAGGCACATGAAGATGACGATCACCATAAAGCCCCAGCTCACGCTGTGAAAGCCCTTGGCAATGTTCTCAGCACCCAGCGTGGGGCCAATGGTTTGCTCTTCGATGATTTCCATGGGGGCTGCGAGGGAGCCCGAGCGCAACAGCAGCGATTCATCGGTGGCTTCCATGGCCGTCATGCGACCTGAAATTTGGACACGACCCCCGCCGATTTCGCTGCGAATGACCGGTGCCGTGACCACTTCGCCCTTGCCTTTTTCAAACAAGATGATGGCCATGCGCTTGCCCACGTTGTCACGCGTGACATCGCGGAAAATGCGGGCGCCTTTGGCGTCCAAGGTCAGATTGACTGTGGGTTCTTGGGTCTGGCTTTCAAAGCCGGGCTGGGCATCGGTGAGGTTGTCGCCGGTCAGCAGCACTTGCTTTTTGACGATGACGGGCAGGCTGTTTTTATCCAAAAACCGCTCGTCGCCAAACGGCACCGCGCCGTCGCCGCGCTCAGCGCCACGGGCCTCAGGGCTTTCGTCGACCATGCGGATTTCCAACGTGGCGGTGCGGCCCAAAATGTCTTTGGCCTTGGCCGTGTCCTGCACCCCAGGCAACTGCACAACAATGCGGTCCAATCCCTGCTGCTGAATCACCGGTTCGGCCACGCCGAGTTCGTTGATTCGGTTGTGCAGTGTGCTGATGTTTTGCTTGAGAGCGGCCTCTTGTTCTTTGCTGGCAGCGATGGGCTTCAAGGTGGCAGCGAGTTTGAACTCTGCGCCGGTCGGTGTTTGCACCACGTTCAAGTCGGGAAAGGCGTCGTTGATGGCATTCTTGGCGGCCTCGGCGGTTTGGGCGTCACGCGCATTCACTTCAACCGCTTGGCCATTGCGGCTGATGCCGCTGTGGCGAATGCCCTTTTCACGCAGCAAGGTGCGGATGTCGCCCGACAGCGATTCGGCCTTCTTGGTCAAGGCCGCCGACATGTCAACCTGCATCAAGAAGTGAACGCCGCCGCGCAAATCCAAACCCAAGTACATGGGTGCGGCATGCAATGACGTGAGCCACTGCGGCGTGCTCGACAACAGGTTGAGGGCAACGATGTAGCTGGGCTCATTCAGGTTGGGAATCAAGGCACGTTGCAAAGCGTCTTTGGCCTTCAACTGCTCGTCGGTCGTCGTGAAGCGCGCCTTGATGGAATTGCCGTCAAAACTGATGGCCGTGGGCTTCAAGTCGGCACTTTTGAGCACCTCTTCGACACGCTGCAAGGTGCTGGTGTCCAACTTCAAAGTGGCTTTACCGGACGATACTTGGACGGCCGGCGATTCACCAAAAAAATTGGGCAGCGTGTAGACCACGCCAATCAACAGCACCACCAAAATGAGCGCGTACTTCCAGGCCGGGTAACGATTCATAAACGGACTAACTCAGACGATGATTGATCGAAGTTGGCAACCGCGCCTGGCTTGGCCCGGGTGTGTTTCACAAGAAAGCGCCTTGCCTTACTTGGCGACCGTGCCCTTAGGCAACACTTGCACCACGGCACCGCGTTGCACCTGAATTTCAACGCCAGGGGCAATTTCAAGGCCAAGGACCGATTCGCCCAGCTTGTTGATCTTGCCCATCACGCCACCCGTGGTGACCACCTCATCACCCTTGGCCAAGGCTTCGAGCATGGCTTTGGTTTCTTTTTGGCGCTTCATTTGAGGACGGATCATGATGAAGTAGAGCACCACAAACATCAGCAGCAAAGGGGCCATGCTGGTGAGGGTGGTCATCATGTCGCCACCCGCGGCAGCGGCGGGGGCAGTTTGAGCATAAGCAGAAGAAATAAACACAAAGGTCTCCCGATTGGATTAACCAGGGATTGTATGCGGCCACAAAACCCAAAGCGCCAAGGGCTGCTTCAGACGCCCCGCCAATTCGCCGGCCGAGTCCCCCGAGCCCGCAAAGTAATCGGCCCGCACGGCGCCTTGAATGGCGCTGCCAGTGTCTTGGGCGAACACCCATTTTTGTAAATTGACTGTGGGTCCCTTGCTCACCAACCAAACGGGGGTGCCATAAGGGATGCTGCGTGGGTCGACCGCAATGGACCGACCCGCGGTCAAGGGCAGGCCTTGAGCGCCTATGGGTCCGCCGTATCCAGCCTCTGTTTGAGGCGTCGGCAGTTTTTGCTCTTTGAAGAACACGTAGCGGGGATTTTTCCAAAATAATTCTTGGCTGCGATGGGGGTTCTTGGTGAGCCATTGGCGGATACCTGGCCAGCTGGCGTCTTGTATCAAACCCTGATCCAACAACCACCGTCCAATGCTTTGGTAAGGCTGTCCATTGGTCCCCGCAAAAGCCAATCGAACGGTTTGGAGGCGACCATCTGGCTCGGTAATTTGCAACTGGCCGGATCCTTGAATGTGCAAAACCAAGGCTTGCACCGGATCAGCCAAGTAGGCAATTTCTCGACCCTTCAAAGCCGCTTTGGCCTCAGGCAGCGTCTCAATTTGCTGTCGCGTGAACCAAGGGCTTTGGGCCGTGAAATTGGGGGTGGATGGGGAAGAGGATGGCGTGGGTAATTTGTAAAGCGGGACCGAAAAGCCCTCACCGGGCAGTCGGCGCGCCGCCAATACCGGCTCGTAATAAGCGGTCAGCAGACCTTGGCTTTGGCTTTGGCTTTGGCCCGCCAAGGGCTCTACTCGGTAGGGCTGGAAGTGCGACAACACCCAGCGCGTTCGGTCCTCCACCGACGCCGTGCTTAACCGTTTGATTTCGGGACACAGCGGCTTGAAGGCGGCCGGAGGGCGCTCACAGTTGTGCACCCAAACAGCCCAAAGATCGGCGTCGGCCACTTGCCATACCGAAGGGCCCGTCCCACCTGACATTGCTTGCCAACGCACCGCCACCCAACGGCTATTGGCTTGTTCGCGAGGTGGCGGCAATGGGTTTTTGTCCCAGGCCGACAAGTCCAACAGGCCTCTGGGTTCGGGTTCGCCCCCCCCTGCGTTGGCACCGCCCCCTTCGACGCGGCTCGGTCCCGTCGTCGGCGCACTCGAACAAGCGGCCAACAAAAAGGCCGCGCTCAAAAGCGCAAAAAGGGGAATAGCCAAAGCAAACGCTTGGTATTGACCGAAGGCGGCGGTTCGCCGCCTTTCTACAATAGCGTGAAGCAACCGGAGCGATTTGACCATCATGGGTTTTATGTGGATTTTTCTAGAAGCCGGACTCGCCCTGCTGATTTTGGTGGCGATTGTTTGGTGGACCATGTTTGCTGGACGCTCGAAAGGTGAAATACCGGGCGACAAGACAGTGCCGCTTTCAGCCGATCAAGACAAACCCCTCAAACATTGAGGTGGTCTTCGCGAATCAGGTTGGCCAACTCCACCGCCGACTTGACCCCCATTTTGTCGAACACCCGCGCGCGGTGCACTTCCACTGTGCGCACGCTGATGTTGAGCTGGTCGGCGATCAATTTATTGGGCAAACCTTCAATCACCAAATCCTGGACCGAACGCTCACGCTCGGTCAATTCAGCCAATTTGCTGGCCACTTCATTGCGTCGTTTCAACTGAGCCAGCGCATCATGTGATTGCCACAAGGCCTGTTCAATGCGGTCCACCAAGGCGTTGTCGGAAAAAGGCTTTTCGCAAAAATCAAACGCGCCCCGCTTGACGGTGTCCACGGCGGTCGCGACATCGGCATGCCCCGTTAAAAAAATCACCGGCATCCAAGTCAAACTGCCGCGAAGGCGCAGGCGTTCAAACAAAGCCAGACCGCTCATGCCCGACATGCGCATGTCCAACAGCAGGCAACAGGGGTCTTGAGGCGTTCCAGTAAAGCGCTGCTCGAAAGCTTCGGCGCTGTCAAACACCTCGCTGAACAAACGGCGCGAACGCAAAAGCCACGACAACCCGTCACGCACGACGGCGTCGTCGTCGACCACATACACGGTGGCATCAAAATTCAACTGCATAAGGAAAATCATGCCACATCCGTGCGGCGCTCAGGTTGGCGCCAAAGGCAAGGTAAAAATGAAGACCGAACCTTGTGGCGAATTCGGTTCAACCTCCAGCGAGCCGCCATGCTGCTCCGCCACGGTTCGACAAAGGCTCAAGCCCAACCCCATGCCCTCGCTTTTGGTGGTGAAAAAAGGCGTGAACAAACGCTCGGCGACTTCGTCGCTGATGCCCAAACCTTGGTCCACCACTCGCCAGACCAATTGGGTTTTGGTTGGCACATCGGCGTCAAAGATTTCAATTCGCCGGGCTTGAATTTTCAGAATGCGTTGCGCCACCGGAATTTCTTCCATCGCTTGCATGGCATTGCGCGCCAAGTTCAACAAGACCTGTTCCACCATGGTGCGATCACAAATCACTTTTGGCAGTTGAGGCGACAGCTCCGTCACCACACGCACTGACAATTTTCGGGCCTGTAAATTCACCAAGGGCAAAATCGCCGCCAACAGTTCTTGCGCGCCCACCTGTTCACGTTGCTGTTTGCGACGGCGAACGAAATCGTTCACGCTTTTAATCACTCGGCCGGCGCGCTCGGATTGTTCAGCAATGCGCGCCAAGGCCATCTGAAGGTCGCCGACCACATCGGCGGCGTCGGTTTCATCGGTCATCAAACCGGCTTTCAACAAGTTGATGGACCCGTTGGCGTAACTGGAAATGGCGGCCAAGGGTTGGTTCAGTTCATGGCTCAGCAAGGAGGCCATTTCGCCCACCGTCGCCAAGCGGGCCGTGGCTTGTAAGCGCTCTTGGGTGGCGCGGGACAACTCTTCGATACGGCGCTTCTCACTCAAATCCAAGACCGCGCTCATCCAACCCGTTTGCTCACCCGCCGCATTGATCAATGGCGCCTCGACCACCAAGACCGGAAATTGCTCGCCCGATTTTCGTTTGAATACCGCCTCAAAACCCTCGCGCGCAGAGCCTTGGGTGCTGATCCGTTGTTGCTGAACTTGGCGGTATTCCGCCACCAAATGATCGGGCCAGTACGGGGGCGTGTCGATTTGGGTTCGAAGTTCTTCGACAGTAAATCCGACCATCTCGCAAAAAGCGGGATTCACATAGGTGATCTGGCCTTGCAGATCGCGCGCCCGCAGGCCCGTCACCAAAGAGTCCTCCATGGCCTTGCGAAAAGCCAGGGCCTCGCCCAGCTCGCGCTCGGCACTGAGTCGGCGTCGGGTGTCGCGCACCAGCATCACCATGACCCCCACCAAGGCCAGGGACAACAAGGTCACCAGGGCGGTCAAGAAATTGGGCACCAAGTCGGGGGTTCCCTGCCAGCTGTCCAAATGCAGGACCATCGTATTGCCCGGCAACTCCCAGGTTTTCTGGGCGCTGAACAAACGCACGCCCCGCTGGGCGGTCCCTGACACCGCGAGGCGGGTGCCATCGGCGTCGGTCAAAGCCAGTTGTTCGGTGCGGGCCAATTTGCGGGCCGTCAGGTCAGCCAGAATGTCCGCCAGCCCATAGCGGGCGACCAAAAAACCGACCAGGTGGCCATGCTCTTTCAGAGGCCAGCACATGGCCATCATTTCAGTGCCCAGGCCGTCTTCTTGCGGTACAAAATAAGAGGGCGAGTAGGCCGCAGCGCCCACTTGGCGGGCCCGATTACAAGCCTGCGTCATTTCTTTCAAGGCTTCAATTTGCGCCTCGTCATCACCCAAGCTGCGCCGGTAAGGGGTGTCCATCTGAGCCTTGCGGTGCAGGTTTTCATCGAGCCACTCCAGTCGCAAAATCTCACGCTGCTGCGCTAAAAAAACGTCGGCCTCATGCTGCCATTGCGACAAGGTCGGGCGACGCAACATCCAAGCTTGCAAGGCTTTCACGTCCCCGGCGAGGTGCGTGCGCAAATCTTTGCCAACGTCTTCAATTTCGGCCTCGACTTGGCGCTGCATTTGATCGGCTTCAAGCCGACCCGCCAGATAAATCAAGGTGCCCAGCAGCGTGACGACCAAGACGCCCAGGACCACGACCAACAGCCAACGCTGAACGTTGGGTGTGCGCCAATCAATTTTTACCAAGCGCTTCATCTGAATTGGCGGCCGGCTTAAAGGGCACTTCAACCACACGGGGGTCGGTCCACGTGCCATCAATCAAAAATTCTTTAGTGGCTGCGGCCATGAAGGGACGGCGCAAAATGTATTGCGCGACAAAACTGCCCAAACCCACCACCGGGTTGATGGCCGCCACCAGCAACGAGGCCGTTCCGGCGTTGACTTCAGGAATAACGACCACCGTCAGATGCTGGGTTTCTTTGGGGATGTCCACTTGCCCTTCCATCATGACCGCCGCATTCACGCCGCGCATTTGCAAGTTCCGGGTGTTGGCAATGCCCTTTTCAATGAGCACATCACCGCGCAGAGAATCGAAGGCAAAGCCATCGCTGAAGACATCTCGAAAATCCAAGGTCAATCGCTTGGGCAAAGATTGCAAGCTCAAGACGCTGAGCAATTTGGCCGAGCCCAGCTCGGTTTTTAAGAACTGCCCATTTTCCAAATTCAATTTCAGGCGCCCTCCCAAGCTCGCTTCGTCAAAAGCCATGGGCGAGCCTTGCCAAAGGAGATCCCCCTCTAACTTGCCATGGGAAGAGGCGATTTGACCTGTGAGGCCCAATCGGTCTAATAATTTACCGGCGTCTTTGACGTCTAATTTGAAGTTCAATTGGGTTTGGTGCAGGCCTTTGCCCGGTAGCCACTGACCACTGGAGGCCAGGCTGGCCTCAGGCACGGTCACGTTGAGCCGGTCCAATTGCCATTCCCGTTCTGCACGGGCATTGACGCGGTTCAAGGCCAACACCTCGACACGCCCCAAAGACAAACCGCGCAATTCGGTGCTGTCCACCACGATGTCCAAATCCGGCATGCTCACCGGGGGGTCGCTCAACAAGCTTTCCACCTCGGCCTGGGTGCTCTTGGCCAGTTTCAAATAGGCCAGCCGAGCAAAAATTCGACCTTCGGGGTTGGTGCTGTCTTTGCCCTCAGATGCCGGACGAAATTCGATGTTGCCAGCCAATTCTTTGGCCTCCACTTTGGCGCGCCAGAGTGGGAATTTGTCGGTCGCCTTTTCACCCTCGGCCATTTCTCGCTTGGCGCTCAAACTGAGGTTGTTCAGGGTGCGCGATTGAAAGACCAAAATCGGCGTATTCACGCTGATTTGGCTGGGCAAATAGGGATTCCAGGGTGCGCTCGTCAGGTCGGCTTTGCCATTGTCCGAGGTCGCCGTGACACCGGTTTGCAAGCTCAACTGACTCCACCGGTCTAAGTTCAATTTGGGCAGGTTAATTTGGGCCGACACCCCCCTGTCTTCGGGTCTTGGTGAGACGGCCTCTTTTAAGGGCGTCCCAAGCAGCCACCGACCCTGCAAGACCTTGGGCTCTGGACCGCTCACATCGCGCAGATAATTCAGGGCCAACTGATCGCCCCATTTGAGCTGCAGACGGTCATTCCAGCCCGCGTTGGCGGCGCTGGCATTGCCACCGTTGTTGGGATTGGCACCTGCCCGGGCACCCGTGGCGCGGGACTTCACCAAGCGTCGCTCAACGTGAAGCGGCGTGCTCATCTCGGCTGTTTTTGCAAAAGGCTCGGGCAAATCCAAAGCCAAGCCTTGTAAGTTGCTGTCAAATTGCCAATTGATGCCGCCTTCAACGGCGCTGATTTGCAAGGCGTAAGGGGCGCTGCCGCTGGCCTGTGCCAAAGGTTTAACGAATGCCTTCAATTCAGGCGCCTGTCTCAAACCTTCGGCACTGAATGCCCCGCCGACACGGATTTGCCCTTGCGACCCTTGCAATTTTGGAACCTTGAAGTTCATGGCGCCGTCCAGCTTCACATCGCCCCCCAAGGCCTGCGCTTGCAGATTTGCCAAAGTCAAATTGGACTCGGTGAAGGCCACCGAACCCCGCACCTTGGTCAATCGCGGCACCTCTGCCATCAGCTTGAACTCGTTGCCTGCCAATAAAACACTCCCTTGTGCCTTGCTCCGGCTCATTTGTTCGAGCGGCAAAGAGAGCTTGAGTTTCAGCTCTGCGGCCCCTGTGGCCTGCGCATCGGACATGACTTGGTCGGTCCAATCGGAAACTGGTGACTTGGCCACGACCTTGAGCATGTCATTCAAAGGGCCCTTGACGGTGCTGTTGACCTGAACCACTGCGTGGTCAAAATCAGCGATGCGCACCTCCACTGGCGCGGCGGCCAAGGCGGTGCTCGCCAGTTTGGCGGCGCTGGCTCGTATCTGCATGCCTTGACCTTGAAAGTCCAACTGAGCCGCCATCTGGCTCAGCACAGGCCAATCGCCAGAGGCGGGGGCGAAGTCCATGCTGGCGTCTTTCACCTGCGCTTGAACCTTAAACACCCCGCCCCGATTGTCTTTGAAGGGAAAGTCATTCAAAAGGCCTTGCACTTGGAACTGGCCCTGCGTGATGCGGCCGCCCAACAAACTTTGCTTCAAATAATCACGTGTCTCGGGCATGGCGCTCTTGGGCAAGTAGCGCGCCACCTGCTTGACCTCGCCCCGCGACAAGCTGCCATGCAAATTCAAATACCCTGGTAAACGTTGTGACAAGGGGGCGTTGGGTTGGCGGTCATCGGTGTGCCACTCCAAACGAGCTTGTCCTTTGAGGTCGGCATTGGCGAGGGTCAACTCTGGTATTTGCAGCCGAATTTTTTGTCCTTGCCCCTCAATTTGCCACTTCAAAACAGTCTGGAGTTGGTCCAAGGGCAATTTGGCGTCATCGAAGTGGCCAGGCCAATCCAAGGCCCCTGCTGTGAGGCTCAACTTGGCCTGCCCCTCGCTTTGGTTGGTCTCCAAGGTGGCATCAAGCCCCTGCAAACCTGGCATCCCATTGCCCGGCGACCAAGCGCCTCCTTTGAGTTGCGCCTTGAGTTTGAATTCGGCCGGCAACGGATCGAGATTGCCCACCCAACTCATTTGCACCGACTCCAATCGACCTTGCGGCGCGAAGGTTTTCACCGCCTTTTGTAACTCGACTGGGGCAGGCACACGCAACAGCAGCTCCCCGAAGGCCGCCACATCGATTTGGTCGGCTTTCAGAACGCCTTGGGCGTGTCCCAACTGGGCCTGTAATCGAGACGGTTTGGC
>CAIKMN010000035.1 GCA_903828535.1 uncultured Curvibacter sp. | reverse complement strand
GATTTATTGACGCAATTGAGGGAACTTGAGCACAATATTTCCAAACAAATCAAATTCCAGTTTGAAAACAGAAATTTGAACACTCAAGTTTTACTGAAATTCTGAAAAATGAATTTTGCAGGTCCGACTAAATTAGGCGCACTCAGGAAAGAATAACGGCCATTGTTGATCACGTCTTCGTAAACCTTGCTTTCGCGTTGGCCCAAAGCCGCTGTTCTGGCCTTGGCCGGGGCAATGTCAGCAGAAATGGGGGGCGCGCCATCCAAGCGCTGCAACCACAGCAGGTTGCCGCCGTCGTCGGCGATCGCAATCGTCACGGGCCAGTTGTTTTTCAGCGCCTCCGCTTCTGCTGCAGCGGCGATGCGTTTCAAATCACTGAGTTCGAGGGTGGGTTTGGTTTTCATCAGGCGGGTTCCAACAGGTTTTAAAAAATGGAGAATTGCCTCAGATCATAGCGACGTCAAATGCCCTATTTGTTGTGGTAGACCCTTGTTTTCTAAAGAGCCAATCCCATCTAGAATTTCTGTATCGCCCTGATAGGGTGCATTTGTAAGAGGAGCACATCATGAATGATCCCGTTAACGGTTTTGTTTACCCAGTTGGCTACGGCCAAGTCCTGACACCCACGGAGCGCCAACGCGTTTTGCGCAACACCTATTGGTTGTTGGCCCTGAGCATGGTGCCAACCGTTCTGGGCGCTTGGTTGGGCGTTGAACTGCAAATTGGCCAAATGTTGCGCGGCATCTTGGGCATGGTGGTGTTTTTGGGCGGCGCCTTTGGCTTCATGGTCGCCATTGAAAGAACCAAACACACCAGCACCGGCGTCACCGTGTTGTTGGGCTTTACCTTTTTCATGGGCCTGATGCTGTCGGGTTTGATCAGCCACACCTTGGGTTTTCGCAACGGGCCTGAGTTGATCATGACGGCTTTTGCCGGGACGGCGGGCGTATTTTTTGGCATGGCTACTTTGGCCAGCGTCATCAAAACCAGTGTTGAAGGTTTGGGCAAGTGGCTGATGGCGGGCCTGATGGTCTTGATTGTGGGCAGCATCATCAACCTTTTTGTGGGCTCTACAGGCGCCATGTTGGTGATTTCGATGCTGGCGATCGCCATTTTCAGCCTCTACATCTTGTATGACCTCAAGCAGATCATGGAAGGCGGCGAAACCAATTACATCTCCGCCACACTGCGCATCTACTTGGACGTTTACAACGTGTTCGTGAACCTGCTTTCGTTGTTGGGCATCTTCGGCGGCGAGCGCGAGTAAGCCCAAGAGGGTCCGCTTTCCTGGTCGGCCCTTCTCAACGATTATTCAGCCAAATCAAACACGGCCATGCTTTCCACATGCGCCGTGTGCGGGAACATGTTGACCATGCCCGCCATGCTGCATCGGTAACCCGCTCGGTGCACCAAAAGACCCGCGTCACGGGCCAAAGTGGCTGGATTGCAGCTCACATAAACAATTCGCCTGGGCGGTGTCCATTGCTTTAAATCGGTTGGCAACAACGCCGTGTTTTCCGAGTTGATGGTTTCACCTCGGCGTTGAATTTGCAAATCAGCCAAGGCCTTGGCCAACGAAAAAGCACCTTCGCGGGGGGGGTCGATCAACCAGCGGTCGGCCACCCCGTCGGCCACCAACTGGGCTGATGTCATTTCAAACAGATTGCGCGCGACAAACTCGGTGGGGGCCAAGGCCTGATGGGAAGAATTTGTTCGCTGGGCTTGGTTGTAGGTCAAATTGCTCCGGGAGCGAGCCACCAAGGCCTCGCTGCCTTCCACACCCAATACCGACCTTGCCTGAGTGGCCAGCGGTAACGTGAAATTTCCTAAACCGCAAAACCAATCGATCACGCGGTCGGTGCTTTGAACAGCCAACAAACGCAGCGCTCGGTCCACCAAGACGCGGTTGATGTGGGGGTTGACCTGCGTGAAGTCGGTGGGTCGAAACGGCATGACAATGCCGAACTCGGGCAGTCGGTAAGACAAGGTCTGCTCCACAGGAAACGCTTGGCCCTTTTCTGGGCTCAGAAGGGCGACGGTATCGGGCCCCTTGGGTTGCAACCACCATTGCAAACCCACATCGGCATGCGCCTCTTCAAAAGCCTTCAACTGAGCCAAGTCAGTCTCGCTCAAGGGCTCCAAATGACGCAAGACCAAGGCCGTGACTTGATCGCCTCCAGCCAACTCAATCTGCGGGCAGGTGTCTCGCGCTTGCAAGCGGCCGATCAAATCTCGCAAGGGCAACAGCAAGTCACTGACATGCGGTGGCAACACCGCGCAGCTTTGAATATCGGCCACGTAGCGGCTTTTGCGCTCGTGGAAACCGATCAGAACAGCGCCTTTTTTGGCGACGTATCGCACCGACAAACGGGCTCGGTATCGGTAACCCCACGCAGGGCCCTCGATGGGTCGCAGCATGCGCTCGGCCTTGGTTTTACCCAAATGCCACAAATGGTCTTCCAGCACGCGTTGCTTCACGGCGACTTGCGCTTGGGCATGAAGGTGTTGCATCTTGCAGCCACCGCATGCCCCCGCATGCATACCAAAATGGGGGCAACCAGGCTCAACGCGCTGAGGAGATTCGCGCAAGAGGGTTTGCAGACTGGCCTGCTCCCAGTTGTTTTTCTTTCGGTGCACTTGGGCCGTGACCCACTCCCCCATCAGGGCACCTTCGACAAAAACCACCTTGCCATCGGCCCGACGGGCAACGCCTTGGGCCTCTAAATCAAGGGATTCAATTTGCAAGGCGTCGGGCGGCATGCCGTGATCAGGCAGGCAGGTGTTGTCCCCATTCACCTCTCCACTGGCGCCCACCGCCTCTAGGCGGTCTCGTATTTCACTCATACCCACCCCAAGGTCAACGTGCTTGTAAATAACGGCTCGGGTCAACCGGTTTGCCCAATTTGCGCACTTCAAAGTGCAGCATCACCCGATCGGCGTCGGTGTTGCCCATTTCGGCAATTTTTTGCCCCTTGCGGACCGTTTGTTCTTCTTTGACCAGAAGTTTTTGATTGTGCGCGTAGGCGGTGAGGTAGGTCTCGTTGTGCTTCAAAATGATCAAGTTACCGTAACCCCGCAAGCCAGCGCCAGCGTAAACCACACGCCCGTCGGCAACGGCCAGCACGGCGTCCCCGGCTTGGCCGCCCCAATCAATGCCTTTGTTTTTTCCTTCTTGGAAAGTGGCGAGCACAGGCGCGCTTGAACCGGAAGCGAGCGGCCAGGCAAAAGCCGCCTCATCGGCTTCGGCCGCCACCGACGAGGTCGCGGTGGATGAGGCAGGAGGCGTTGCAGAGGACGTTGAAGCGGGGGTTGGCTTGGTTGTCGACGTCTTGGCAGGTGCTGCTGCATTGGGCAAAGCCGGCACGGTCTCGACCGAGGCGGAACCGACTGGGCGGGTGACGACGCCGTTTTCACTCACCACCGCGCCAGGGGGCACGATGCGCAAAACCTGACCGACCTCAATGGTGTTGGGATTTTCTAAGGCATTCCAGCGGGCGATGTCGCGCCAGTTGTGGCCGTTGTCAAGGCCAATGCGGATGAGGGTGTCGCCCGGCTTGACGGTGTAGTAACCGGGTTTGCCGGCATTTTCAGCGCCAGGCAGGGGCTTCAATGCGGCATTTGAGGCCTCAGTAGCGGAGCTTGGGCCGGCAGACTGGCCTAGATTGGTTTTAGAGCCACCATGGTGGCGGTCTTCTACAGGGGCTTGGACAGTCAAAGGCCTGGAGGTACAGGCAGCCGTTAACAACACAACCATGGCCAGGGAAACCCAAGTACCCATTGAATTTTTCAAGAACAAACGCCCATTCATTTTGTGTTTTCCTTCAAGCCAAGCCTGATTTTAGAGGGACAAAATGCACCGCCTCCAAGACCGAATGGGACAAACCCGACTCGGTTTTGTCCACCACCACCAAGGCTTGTTGACCATTTTTTTGGGTGCAGGGGGCGACCAAACGCCCGCCTACCACCAGCTGATCGGTCCAAGTCGAAGGCACATCGTCACCGCCGGCCGCCGAAATAATGGCGGCATAGGGTGCCCCACGCGGAAATCCCAGCATGCCATCTCCCAGCAACAAATGCACATTCGCCAGACGAAAGGCGCGCAAATTGTCTCGGGCTTTTTCGTGCAAGCCTTTGAGGCGCTCCATGGAGTACACCTCGGCGAACAAATGACTCAATACCGCAGCCTGATAGCCACAGCCGGTGCCCACTTCGAGCACCCGTCCTGCGAGTCGACCCGAGGGATGGGCGCTTTGGGTGAACACCGGGGCTTGCACCAAGAGGTCCAACATGCGGCCCACGACATTCGGTTTGGAAATGGTTTGGCCCAGGCCAATCGGCAAGCTGGTGTCTTCGTAAGCTTGGTTGACCAAGGCCGAATCGACAAAGCGGTGTCGCTCCACCTGCCGCATCGCCTCAGCCACGCGCTTGGAGGACAAGCCCTGCTCGACCAAACGACTGACCATGCGCTCTCGCACGGCCTCTGAGTCCAAACCCAGCCCCCTGGTGGCAGTGGCACTCACCACCCTGGCGGAAGCAGGCATGGACAGACCAGGGGCAGCCGGACTCCGCCCATTCCCTTTGGGTGAGGCCGTCAAGTCAGCAGGAAAACGAGGGCGACGGGTGTTCATTCAACCCCTCAACGCGAGGGGTTGGGAGAGGCCGGGGGCGCCCCCATGCGCCAGGCCTTTAAGCCGGCGTGGTCGGTCAAATCGACCTGCAGCGGCGTGATCGTGACGTGGCCGTTCAGGGCCGCATGGAAATCGGTGCCTTCCGCGTCGTCTTTGGCGGGCCCCGCAGCGCCAATCCAATGCATGGTTTCGCCTCGGGGGTTGGCCTGGGTGATGACGGGCTCGGCCACATGTCGTCGACCCAAACGGCAAAACTGAGGGGAGCCCAAGAGGTCCAAGGGGCGATTTGGAATGTTCACATTCAGCAGCCAGGGCGCAGGCTGGCCCATGTGGTGCGTCAGGGCCCACTGAACGATTTGTTTGGCTTTTTCGGCCGCAGCAGCCAATTCGCCCCAGCCCTTCTCAACTTGAGAAAAAGCAATGCCAGGAATACCAAACAAATAGGCCTCCATGGCCGCACCCACCGTCCCGGAATAAATGGTGTCGTCGCCCATATTGGCGCCGTTGTTGATACCCGACACCACCAAGTCGGGCTTGTGCGCTAACAAGCCGGTTAAAGCAATGTGCACGCAATCGGCCGGCGTGCCATTGATGTAGCGAAAGCCGTTGTGGGCCTCATGAACATACAAGGGCGCGTTCAAGGTCAAGGCATTCGATTTGGCACTGTTGTTGTGCTCGGGGGCCACCACCTGCACCTCACCCAAACCGCGCAAGGCTTGGTAGAGCGCCACGATGCCGGGCGCTTGGTAACCATCGTCGTTACAAATCAAAATTCTCATGGGCGTTCAAGTCAAGGGGCCGGTGGGAAATGGGGGAAAAACCGAGTCTGTCAGACCCATTGTAGGGCCCCATGAAGGACCCCGGTCGCTGCAGCGACAGAGCCCACCAGGCGCATGACTCTATGATTTAGATCCTAATTGGAGATTCCCGACATGCACGCTTGGCTATGTGAAAACCCCGTGGGCGTTGACGCCCTGACTTGGCAAGAACGCCCCACCCCAACACCCCAAACCAGTGAGGTGCTGCTGCGGATTGAAGCCGCCAGTTTGAACTTTCCCGACCTGCTGATTGTTCAAAACAAGTACCAAATGAAGCCACCATTGCCCTTTGTGCCAGGTTCCGAATATGCGGGCGTGGTCGAAGCGGTGGGCCCCGGCGTGACTGACTTGCAAGTGGGCGACCGGGTCGCCTGCTTGTCGGGAACGGGGGGGTTTGGCACCCACACCCTGGCCCCCGCCGCCCACTGCCTGAAGTTGCCGGAAGGGTTTTCATCGGTAGACGCAGCGGCTTTCATCATGATTTACGCCACCACTTGGCATGCCCTGGTCGACCGGGCCCAACTCAAAGCGGGCGAAACCGTTTTGGTTTTGGGCGCTGCTGGCGGTGTGGGCACGGCCGCCATTCAAGTGGCCAAAGCCATGGGCGCGCGCGTGATTGCCGCTGCCTCAACCGATGAAAAATGCGAACTCTGCCGCCAACTCGGCGCCGACGTCACGCTTAATTACGGCCGCGATACGCCCAGCACCACCTTGCGCGACCGCATCAAAGAGTTGACCCAGGGACGTGGCCCGGATGTGGTTTATGACCCCGTCGGCGGCGATTTTGCGGAGCCCGTGTTTCGCTCGATTGCTTGGCGTGGTCGATATTTGGTGGTGGGTTTTGCCGCCGGCCCCATTCCCGCCTTGCCATGGAATTTGATGCTGCTCAAGGGCGCTTCGGTGGTGGGGGTTTTCTGGGGCGACTTCCAACGCCGTGAACCCCAAGCCAACGCGGCCATGATGCAAGAACTGGTGACTTGGTACCAAGAAGGCAAGATCAAGCCGGCCATCGACCGCACCTTGCCGATGGCCGAACTCAAAGCCGCCTACGCTTTAATGGGTTCCCGCAGCGTGATGGGCAAGCTGGTGATGGTGAACCCAAGCTAATTCAGTTCAAAGCCATTTAAAAATCAGTTCAAGACCTGGCGCATTTTTTCAGAATCTAAGTCGCCGGTCATTTTGGCTACCACCACCGTGGCCACGCCATTGCCCACTAAGTTGGTCAGGGCACGGCCTTCAGACATGAAGCGGTCAATGCCCAAAATCAAGGCCAACCCCTCGACGGGCACGCCGCCAACAGACGACAACGTGGCAGCCAACACAATGAAACCGCTGCCGGTGACACCGGCAGCGCCCTTAGAGGTCAACAAGAGCACCGCCAGCAGGGTCAGTTGCTGCATCAGACTCAAGGGCGTGTCGGTCGCCTGCGCGATGAACACCGCGGCCATCGTCAGGTAAATCGACGTGCCGTCCAGGTTGAACGAATAACCGGTGGGAATCACCAAGCCAACGACCGATTTTTTAGCGCCCAGGGCCTCCATTTTTTCCATCATGCGAGGCAACACCGATTCAGAGGACGAGGTGCCGAGGACGATCAACAGTTCTTCTTTGATGTAGCGGATGAATTTAAAAATACTGAATCCGTTGAAAAACGCAATCAAGCCCAGCACCACAAAAATAAACAACAAGCAGGTCACATAAAAAGAACCCATTAACTTGCCCAAGCTGAACAAGGAACCCAAGCCAAATTTACCAATCGTGAAGGCCATGGCGCCAAAAGCACCCAAGGGAGCCACTTTCATGATCATGTTGACGACTTGGAAGAGGACGTGAGAAACCTTTTCAATCAAGTCAAACACCAGGGTGCCGCGTCCGCCAAAGCGGTGCAAGGCAAAGCCAAACAAAATGGCAAACAGCAGTACTTGCAAAATTTCGCCTTTGGCAAAAGCATCAACCACGGTATTGGGAATGATGTCCATCAAAAAGTCGACGGTGCCCTTCATTTTTCCCGGGGCGGTGTAGGCCGCAATGCCTTTGGTATCAATGCTGGCGGGGTCGGCGTGCATGCCAACACCAGGTTGCAGCACGTTGACCACGACCAAACCAATGACCAAAGCCACCGTGCTGACCACTTCAAAATAAAGCAGGGCCAAGCCGCCGGTTTTGCCCACTTGCTTCAAGTCTTCCATGCCCGCGATGCCGGTCACGACGGTGCAAAAGATGATGGGGGCAATCATCATCTTGATGAGTTTGATAAAGCCATCGCCCAAGGGCTTCATGTCAGTGCCCAGTGCGGGATAAAACTGGCCCAGCATGACGCCTAAAAAAACGGCAAACAAAACCTGGACATACAAGGATTTGTACAAAGGACGGCTAGATGACATGGTCACACTCCTGACGCTAAATGAATCTAGGCGATTCTAGGAGGATGTCATCGCTTTAAAAATGTAAAAACCCTTAGAGCTGGAGACACCAAGGGTTTTTATGGATCACAGAGCGTCAACCACGCGCCAGGAGCTGGCGCTCACATCAACCCATGTGCAGACCGCCGTTCACGGAGAAGTCAGCGCCGGTGCTGTAGCCGCCTTCGTTCGAAGCCAGCCAAGCAATAATCGACGCGATTTCGCTGGGTTCACCCAATCGCTTGACGGGAATGGTGCCGACAATTTTGTCAAGCACATCGGGGCGCACGGCCTTGACCATGTCGGTGCCAATGTAGCCAGGGCTGACGGTGTTGACGGTCACGCCCTTGGTGGCCAGCTCTTGTGCCAAGGCCATGGTGAAGCCGTGCATGCCGGCTTTGGCCGCCGAGTAGTTGGTTTGACCCGCTTGGCCTTTTTCACCATTGACGGACGAGATGTTGATGATCCGACCCCAGCCCTTTTCAACCATGTCACCGACCACTTGCTTGGTCACGTTAAACATGCTGTTCAGGTTGGTTTCTATCACGGCATCCCAGTCTTCGCGGGTCATTTTCAGGAACATGCGGTCGCGGGTGATACCGGCGTTGTTCACCAGCACGTCGATAGAACCATGCTCCGCCTTGGTCTTGCCAAAAGCCTCGACGGTGGAGTCCCAATCGCCCACATTGCCCACCGAAGCGTAGAAGGTGTAGCCCAGGGCTTTTTGTTCG
The DNA here is from genome assembly GCA_903828535.1 of uncultured Curvibacter sp. Taxonomy (GTDB): domain Bacteria; phylum Pseudomonadota; class Gammaproteobacteria; order Burkholderiales; family Burkholderiaceae_C; genus Curvibacter. The sequence continues at coordinate 45,359 of CAIKMN010000035.1, read as the reverse complement.
TTCAGCCATTTATCAAAGTCACGGGTCGGGCCACAACCGGCCACCACGGTGAAACCTTCTTTGAACAAGCGTTGGCAAATGGCGGTTCCGATGCCCCCCATGCCGCCGGTGACGTAGGCTACTTTTTTACTCATATTGGCTCCTTTGTTTTCTTGCAGAAATGAGATGTTGACGAAATCAGTTTAACGTTCGATGGTCAAGGCCACGCCCATGCCGCCGCCGATGCACAAGGAGGCGATGCCTTTGTGGGCATCGCGGCGTTGCATTTCATGCAGCAACGTCACCAAAATGCGGCAGCCCGACGCACCAATCGGGTGGCCCAGCGCGATGGCGCCCCCATTGACGTTGACTTTGCTGGTGTCCCAGCCCATCTCCGTATTGACCGCACAGGCTTGGGCGGCGAAGGCTTCGTTGATTTCGAGCAGGTCCAAATCGGCGGCCTTCCAGCCAGCGCGTTGCAGCGCCTTGGTCGAGGCGGGCACGGGGCCCATGCCCATGAAGGCGGGGTCCAAACCGGTGGTGGCATAACTGGCGATGCGGCCCAGCGGCGTCAAGCCAAGTTGTGCCGCGCGCTTGGCGGTCATCACCATCACGGCGGCGGCACCGTCGTTGATGCCGGATGCATTGCCCGCGGTGACCGAACCCGCTTTGTCGAAAGCAGGACGCAAACCCGCCAAAGCGTCGGCATTGGTTTTGCGGTTCAAAAATTCGTCGGTGTTGAAAATAACCGGGTCGCCCTTGCGCTGGGGAATTTCAACCGCGGTGATTTCGTCTTTGAAACGGCCCGCATCTTGAGCGGCCGCGGCCTTGGTTTGTGAAGCCAGCGCCAAAGCATCTTGATGTTCGCGTGTGACGCCGTATTTTTTGGCCACGTTTTCAGCCGTGATGCCCATGTGGTATTGGTTGTAGACGTCCCAAAGACCGTCGACAATCATGGAGTCGACCATCTTCCAATCGCCCATGCGTTGACCATCGCGTGAACCGTTCAACACATGGGGCGAAGCGCTCATGTTTTCCTGTCCGCCCGCGATGACGATGTCGCTGTCGCCCGTGGCCACCGCCTGCGCCGCCAACATCACGGCCTTGAGGCCGGAGCCGCAAACCGCGTTGATGGTCAAACCCGGTGTGCGTTGGTCAAAACCTGCCTTCAGAACCGCCTGACGTGCCGGGTTTTGGCCGGCACCTGCCGCCAACACTTGGCCCATGATGGCCTCGTCGACCAGGCCCGCCTCCAAGCCAGTGCGTTTGATCAAGTCACGCAATACGATGGCCCCCAACTCGGTCGCAGGAATTTTGGCCAGCGAACCACCAAATTTACCCAAGGCAGTGCGGGTGGCCGCAACGATGACGATGTCTTCCATTTTTTAGTCTCCAGTGTGAATCGGTATCAACAAAAATCGCTCATTAAAAAATAAAAATGCCCCTCAAGCCTTCACCTTGACGTAGGAGCCAGGGGCCGCCATTAAAGCTTTGTATTGGGCGTGGCCATAGGCCTTGGGCGCCAATTTCAATGGACCGGATTGGCCCTTGAGCCACGCCGCCCAGTCGGGCCACCAACTGCCGGGCAACTCGGTCGCCCCTTCCAGCCAACCCTCAAAGGAGGCGGGCAACTGACCGTCTTCGCGAATCCAATGGCTGCGCTTGTTTTTACTGGGTGGGTTGATGACGCCGGCAATGTGGCCGGAAGCGCCCATGACAAAACGTTTTTTGCCGGGGAAAACCTGCGTTGAGGCATAGGCCCCCTGGATGGGCACGATGTGGTCTTCACGCGAACCGTACAAATAAACCGGCAACTTGACCTGACGGAAATCGATCTTTTCTCCACAGACCTCCGCCACACCGGGCTTGACCAGGTTGTTCTCCAAATAGGTGTTGCGCAAATACCAAGCGTAAAAGGGGCCTGGCAAATTGGTCGAGTCGCTGTTCCAGTAGAGCAAGTCAAAGGCCGGGGGTCTTTCACCTTTGAGGTAATTGCCGACCACGTAGTTCCAGACCAAATCATTCGGACGCAAAAAGCTAAAAGTGGAGGCGAGTTCTTGGCCTTTGAGCAAACCCCCTTGGCCCATTTGGGTTTCGCGGTAACGCACAAACGCCTCATCGATGAACAGGTCCAACACGCCGGTGTCGGAGAAGTCCAGGAAAGTGGTCAGGAAAGTGGCCGATTGGACGGGTTGCTCGCCACGCGCCGCCAACACCGCCAAGGCCGTCCCGAGCAGCGTGCCACCGACGCAGAAGCCCAGCGCGTTGATTTTGTCGGCTTGACCGATGTCTTTGACCACATCAATGGCCTTTATAACGGCGTCTTCAATGTAGTCGTCCCAGGTTTTGGAGGCCAAGGATTCATCGGGGTTGCGCCAGCTGACCACAAAGGTGCGGTGTCCTTGGGCAACGGCGTAACGAATGAACGAGTTGTCGGGTTGCAGGTCCAAAATATAGTATTTGTTGATGCAAGGTGGCACCAACAAAAAGGGCCGCGAGTGCACTTTGGCCGTGAGCGGTTTGTATTCAATCAGCTGGAACAGCTCGTTTTCAAACACCACGGCACCTTCGGTAGTCGCCACATTGACACCCACTTCAAAAACCGATTCGTCGGTTTGGCTCACGTGGCCTTGGCGCAAATCGGTGAACAGGTTTTGCATGCCTTGCGCCAAGCTTTCGCCTTGGGTCTCGATGGCTTTTTGTTGCGCCTCGGCGTTCAATACCAAGAAATTGCTGGGTGCTGAGGCGGCGGCAAATTGCTCAACGGCGAAGCACAAACGGGCACGGGTTTTTTCGTCGGCATCGACCGCGTGGGCCAGCTGGTTCAGGGTCTTGCTGTTGAGCAAATAAACCGCTGCCGCATAGGCGGCCATGGGGTTGTGAGGCCAAGCCTCACTCGAAAATCGCTTGTCTTTAAAGTGAAAATTGCCCTTGATGCCTTCATTCCAAAGCACTGTGGCGCTTTCTAAATAATCTTCTTGAACTTTTTGAAGCCGGGCTGCGTCAAAGTGTATGGCCGGCGTGGTGGCGTTTGGGGCGCCCAAATCGGCAGCGGGCAATCCCATGCTTTTGAAGGAATCCAAGGCCTGGCTCCAGCTTTTACTGAGCATTTGTTGGAACTGTTCGGCGCTTTGGCCAAAATTGCCTTCAAAATCCATGGTGTTCTTCCCAAATTTTTTCTGGAATCACCTGAGTGTCAACACAGAGACATCGAGTCAGGTGAAATTGGCTTAGATATTAATCTGCATTTCTGACACCATCTTGTCGAATGGCCCAATTCCATCAAAAAAATTTAACTTCAAAATGTATCTAATTCCGATCGCTTGGCTTTACGTCGCCATCATGATGGCCTTGGCCGAAGCCACCAACCCCCAAGGCACCTTATTGGGCGCTTTTTTCACCTTGCTGCTGTACGGCCTGCTGCCTTTGGGCATCTTGATGTATGTCTTGGGCGGCCCAGCCAGAAAGCGCGCCAAAAAGGAAAGCGAGGCGCAGGCCCAGGCCGCCTCACCCTCAGCGGCGCAGCCCAATGAAGGCGCCGAAGCGGCCGCTGGCGCCGAGACGAGCGGCATCGCGTCGGTGCGAGAAAAATAAATCAGCCTGGGTCACTGTGCACCAGGCGGGGGAACTGTCGTTGCCATACACCGCCGTGACACCCGCTTGCCTCAGGGCGCGACGGGCCAGCCCGGCCAAATCCGCCCGCCACTTTGACCGAATTTCGCCCTTGGGTCGCTTCTCAGCGGGCGCAGGCACAAAGCAAGAAGCAGCTTCTTGAGTCCACGCAGATCTGTAGAACGTTTCGTTTTTAGCGGGTGTGAAAGCCTGCCAAACGTCGTCCCCCACTTCAAAGGCGTCAGGGCCGATGCAAGGACCCAACCAAGCCATTAAATCTGCTGGATCGATCCCTTTTCTGGCAAACACGGCCAAGGCTTGACTCACCACCGTCTCACCACCGGCTTGGCACGCCCCCGCCAAACCGCGCCAGCCCGCATGCAGCGCGGCCACGGTTCGGCCAGCTCGGTCGGTTAACAAAATGGGCAGGCAATCGGCCACCATCATGATGAGGGCAACACCCCGGTCTTGAGTGAGCGTGCCATCTGCGGTTAAACCTGTTGGAGCGGCGTTAACGCCTTTGATGCCTTGCGCTGCCCCACTAAAGGCCCGATCGGCTGTCTGAACCGCTTGCTCAGGCAGATCAGCCGAGTCGATTTCGAGCACCTCCACCCCATGGATTTGCTTCACATAAACCAACTGACCCGCACCCAGTTGATGAACTTGTTGCTGCAATAGGCGGCGGTTTTCTTGAACTGAGGTTTCCGCATCGTTGACGTGGTCACCCAAATTCAAGTGGTCCCAGGGCGCTTCGCTCACGCCGCCCCGCCGCGTGGTGCACCCAGCCACCACGCATTCGGGCGCTGGCCAATCGGGCTGCAACCAGGGTATCGTTGGATAAAGCCTGGTCATGCTAATTCTCGCTGGTTCAGGGTTGGTAAAGGGTAGACTGTCACGCTGTTCTTTCACGCACTCAATTCTCACTGCTTTTGACACCCCCATGAGCTCAACTGAATTTGTCATCCCGGCCCCTCCTCCCATTAGCTTGCCCGTGCTGGGCGAAACAAAACGATTCCCCGTTCGTCGTGTTTTTTGTGTGGGTCGGAATTACGAAGAGCACGCCAAAGAAATGGGCTACACCGGCCGTGAACCGCCCTTCTTCTTCATGAAACCCGCCGACACCTTGGTGCCCATCGAGGCGGGCCGCCAAGGCACCATGAACTACCCCTCTTTGACCCAAAACCTGCACCACGAAATCGAATTGGTGGTGGCTGTGGGGCTCGGCGGCAAAAACATGTCAGCCGCTCAAGCCCCAGCCCATATTTATGGTTATGCCGTCGGCCTGGACATGACCCGCCGCGATTTGCAAAACGACATGAAAAAACAAGGCCGCCCCTGGGAAATTGGCAAGTCATTCGAGCAATCCGCCCCCATGGGGCCGGTGTTGCCGGCCGCTCAATGGGATCAATGGGCTCAATCAGCGGGTCAGAAGGACGCTGCCATTTGGCTCAAGGTCAATGGCGAAACCCGTCAGACCAGCCACATCAGCCAATTGATTTGGAACGTGGGTGAAATCCTGGAACACCTCTCTGCTGCCTGGGAACTGGCCCCGGGGGACTTGATCTTCACAGGCACCCCAGCTGGCGTGGCCGCCGTCAAGTCCGGTGATGTGCTGTTGGGGGGCGTTGACGGCCTGCCTGAATTGAATTTAAAAATCGTTTAAACACCCATGACCTTGCGCCCCCCCATCAAACATTGCAAAAACTGCGGTGCCGCCGTCGATTACCGCCTGCCCGATGATGGGGACGACAAGTTGCGCGCCGTCTGCCCCCAATGCGGCACGGTGCACTACGAAAACCCCTTGAATGTGGTGGGCACATTGCCCTTTTGGGGCGATCGGGTTTTGCTGTGCAAACGCAACATTGAGCCGCGCTTGGGGAAATGGACATTGCCCGCAGGCTTCATGGAATTGAACGAATCGACGGCCGAGGGGGCTTTGCGCGAAACCATCGAAGAGGCTGGCGCACAGATTGAAATGCGAGCCCTGTTTTCTTTGCTGAACGTGGTCCGCGTGGGCCAGGTGCATTTTTTCTACCTCGCCCAATTGCTCAGTGATCGGTTCGACCCGGGTTTTGAAACCCAAGAAGCCAAGTTGTTCAGCGAGGCCGAAATTCCTTGGGATGAGATTGCCTTTAAAACCGTCAAAGTGACGCTGGAGCGTTATTTTGAAGACCGCCGTGGCGGCCATTTTGGCTTTCACCAAGTGGACATCACCTGAGCCCTGGCATTGCCAAGACGCCTCTTAGCCGCCCTTTTCCTTTAACGTTAATGCCTTTGCAGTTTTAACCATGTCCGCTGTCTTTAACTTCACCTTTGTGCCTTGGTTTCGCTCGGTGGCGCCCTACATCCATTCACACCGAGGCAAAACCTTTGTGATTGGTTTGACGGGAGAAGCCATTGCCGCCGGCAAGTTGTCTTTGATCGCGCAAGACTTGGCGCTGATTCAAAGCATGGGCGTCAAAATTGTGCTGATTTACGGCTTCAGGCCGCAGGTCAACGAACAACTGCGCGCAAAAGGACAAGAGCCCAAATACTGCAACGGCATCCGCATCACCGATGAGTTGGCACTGGATTGCGCCCAAGAAGCCGCTGGACAGCTGCTTTATGAAGTGGAAGCCGCCTTCAGCATGGGCTTGCCCAATACGCCCATGGCCGGCGCCACCGTGCGCATGATTTCGGGCAACTTCATCACCGCACGGCCCGTGGGCATTGTGGACGGCGTGGACTTCAAGAGCACGGGCATGGTCCGCAAAGTCGATGTGCTGAGCATCAACCATGCCTTGGATTTTGGCGCGATGATTTTGATTTCACCTTTTGGTTTTTCGCCCACCGGCGAGGCCTTCAATCTGAGCATGGAAGACGTGGCCACGCGGGTTGCTTCCGAGTTACAAGCCGACAAGTTGATTTTCTTGACCGAAGTGCCCGGCATCCGCCAAGACCCCTTGGCACCAGAAAGCGAAGACAACCCCATCGATACCGAACTGCCTTTGGCTGCCGCTGAAAAATTGCTGCGCGAACTGCCGCCCGCTTATCAGCCCACCGACATCGGTTTTTATTTAAAACATTGCGTCGAAGCCTGCAAAGCCGGCGTGGAGCGCAGCCACATCTTGCCTTTTTCCGTTGACGGCGCTTTGCTGTTGGAGGTTTATGTGCACGACGGCATCGGCACCATGGTGGTCGATGAAAAGCTGGAAGAACTGCGTGAGGCCACTGCGGACGATGTGGGTGGGATTTTGCAATTAATCGAACCCTTCGAGCAAGAAGGCGCTCTGGTCAAACGCAGCCGCACTGAAATTGAGCGCGACATTGAACACTTCACCGTCATCGAGCACGACGGTGTGATTTTTGCCTGCGCTTTGCTAACGCCCTATCCCGAGGCCCAAACCGCAGAGATGGCCGCCCTCACCGTTTCGCCGCAAAGCCAGGGCACAGGCGACGGTGAAAAGATTTTGAAACGCATCGAGCAGCGGGCCCGAGCGCAGGGCTTAAAGAGTATTTTTGTACTGACCACACGCGCCATGCACTGGTTCATCAAGCGCGGTTTCCAAGTGATGGATCCCGATTGGTTGCCCGACGCCCGCAAGCGAAAATACAACTGGGACCGCAAGAGCCAAGTCTTGGTCAAGAAGCTTTAAACAAACCCGTGGCGTTCCTTTAATCAAACCCGTGGCGTTTGGTACCCAAACGCTGCTTAACCAGGGCCCACAGCAAGGCCAGCGCCAAGACGGCCAAGCCGACAAAGCACAAAAATGACCAATTGGCGATCGAGCCGCCCAAAAAGGTCCACGTCACCGCCGTGCAATCGCCGCTGCCTTTGAAAATCATCGGCACCACGCGTTGCAAGGGGAAGGCTTCAATCATGCCGTAAAAGTCTCGTCCGCAAGTGAGAATGGTGGGCGGGTACCACTGCAGCCAACTTTGGCGGGCGGCCACAAATGCCCCAAAGCCAGCGGCGAGGAAAACCCATGCAGCCCCGGCCATCCAAGCGCCTGGCGCCGGTTGGCCCCGATTGATCTTGCCTTTGAAAAGGGCCGCCACCAAGGCCCCCACCACAATGGCGACCATGGCGTCGCGTTGCACAATGCACATGGGGCAAGGCACCAAGCCTTCCACCTCTTGCAAATACAGGCCGAAAGCCAACAAGCCCACGCAGGCCAAGGCCATCCAGAGCAAGCACTGTCGCGCATGCTTCACCAAGACATTCCATCCCATTTGAGGAACCTCATTTTTTCATCACAATCCAGCTTGCCATCTTAAAAGCAAAGTCTTCTCATCAAACCATGTCGCCCCCCCAAGCGTCCAGCCACCCCATACCGCCGAACCTGCCTCGACTGCGTCAATTTGTGCAGGATTTTTCTTTGCTGATCGAGCAAAGCGCGTGGTGCGAAGTCGAAACCAGCTCAACCGATGACCAAGCGGAGGTCTATTTGCTGCAAAAGGGCGAGCGCCTGTTGGCCGACCTCATCGCGCACGACGATTGGCTTCCCGAAGAATTCGCCCAACCGCACCCCGAGCACTATCAGCAGTATTTGCTGTACACCGATTGGCAAGAGCGTTTTTCAGTGGTGAGTTTTGTCTGGGGCCCCGGCCAGCGCACGCCCATCCACAACCACACGGTGTGGGGCTTGGTCGGTTTGATGCGCGGTGAAGAAACGTCACAGCCCTTCAAACAAAATGACCAAGGTGAATGGATGCCTCACGGCCCCTTGAACCGACTCCGACCCGGTCAAGTCGAAGCGGTTTCGCCGCGCCTGGGCGACGTCCATCAAGTCGCCAATGGCCTGAGCGATTCACCCAGCATCAGCATCCATGTTTACGGCGCGAACATTGGCGCCGTGCGCCGCTCTGTTTTCAAGCCTGAGGGATTATCAAAACCCTTTGTTTCAGGCTACAGCAACACCCAGATGCCCAATTTGTGGGATCGTTCCAAAGAAATCTTATGACCCGTTTTGCTGAAGTCCACCAAGCCCTGCGTGAGCGGCAAGAAATCGCCCTCATCGACCTCCGCGAAGAAGACCCTTTTGCCCAGTGCCATCCTTTGTTTGCGGCTCAATTAAGTTTGGCCAGGTTGGAGGTCGACGCCTGGACGCGCATCCCCCGCCTTGACACGCCGGTGGTGGTGATGGACAACGGCGAAGGCTTGGCCGCCGTGGGCGCCGAACGATTGAAGGCGCTGGGCTACACCCAAGTCAGCCTGCTTGAAGGCGGCTTACAAGGCTGGATCCATGACGGCGGCGAGGTTTTCAAAGACGTGAATGTACCGAGCAAATCGTTTGGGGAACTGGTTGAACATGAGCGCCACACCCCCGCCCTGTCGGCCCCCGAAGTCAAAGCCCTGATCGACCAAAAGGCCAATATGGTGGTCCTCGACGCGCGTCGCTTTGACGAGTACCAAACCATGAGCATTCCCAGCGGCATCAGCGTGCCTGGGGCCGAGTTGGTGCTCAGGGCCGCGGCCTTGGCGCCCGACCCCAGCACCCACATTGTGGTCAACTGCGCGGGGCGCACCCGCAGCATCATCGGCACCCAATCTCTGGTCAATGCGGGGCTGCCCAACCGCATCACAGCGCTGCGTAACGGCACGATTGGCTGGACCTTGGCAGGACAAGAACTGGTGCGTGGCGCGCAAGAAAAGTTCAAACCCGTGACCGAAACCGAACGTCAACAAGCCGCCTCGCGCGCCCTCGCCGTCGCTGACCGCGCTGGTGTGAAGCGCGTTTCTTTAGATCAACTCGCGATTCAAAAGCGAGAATCCACACGCACCACCTATTGCCTCGATGTGCGCACCCCTGAAGAGTTTTTAGCCGCCCACCTGCCCGGCTTTCGCAGCGCACCAGGCGGCCAGTTGGTGCAAGAGACCGACTTTTCAGCACCCGTTCGCGGCGCGCGTATCGTGCTTTTTGACGACGACGGTGTGCGCGCCAATATGAGCGCCTCTTGGTTAGCGCAAATGAATTGGGACGTCGCTGTGCTTGACGGCGTTTCTTTATCTGAACTGACCGAAACGGGCCACGCGCCGCTCAGACTCCCTGTGCCCGCTCCACCGCAACACGCCATTTCTCCGGCTGAATTGGCGGGCATGGTAGCGATGATGGCCATCTTGGACCAAGGTTCAAAGAACCTTCTTAAAACCTTGGTTTTGGATTTAGGCACCAGTGCCAATTATGTAAAAGGCCATGTGCCAGGGGCTGCTTGGATTTTGCGCTCTCGCATCGCCCAAGACATGCGCGCGCTCTTGGACATCGCCAAGCCGTACGAGCAAGTGGTGCTGACTTGTGAAACTGGCCTTGTCTCTCCTTACGCGGCACATGAAGTGGCCCAAATCTCTGGCCTGCCGGTTGCTTTATTGACAGGCGGCAACGTGGCTTGGCGACAAGCTGGCCTCCAGGTCGAGCAAGGCGAAACCCGTCTGGCCTCCCCCCGCATCGACCGCTATCGTCGGCCTTATGAAGGCACCGATGCGCCACGTGAGGCGATGCAGGCTTATTTGGATTGGGAATTCGGACTGGTCGAACAACTGGGTCGCGATGCCAGTCACGGTTTTCGGGTCATTTAATTTCAAGGCCTCCTTTTTTCAAGGCCAATTTGAAGCTGGGATAATCTGGCCCAAGACATTTCACCAATTGAGGATTCCCCATGGCACGTATGGTCAACTGCATCAAACTCGGACAAGAAGCTGAAGGCTTGGACTTTCCGCCCTACCCTGGCGAGTTGGGCAAGCGCTTGTGGGAAGGCGTCAGCAAAGAAGCTTGGGCTGCTTGGTTGAAGCACCAAACCATGTTGGTGAATGAAAACCGCCTGAACTTGGCCGATCAACGCGCCCGCCAGTATTTGGCCCGTCAAATGGAAAACCATTTCTTTGGCGGTGGCGCTGACGCGGCTCAGGGCTATGTGCCCCCGCCAAGCGCTTAATTCGCCACGGCGTCGTTCTCCCCGGCTTCATTGATGTTTTCTTGATCCACTTAGACCTTGATTTTGGCTTCGGGCGGCATTTTCTCGGCGCTTGGCAAGCTTGGAAAGACACGTCTAAATCCAGAAAAAAACGGCTGCATCACGTGGCCGTTTTACCTCGAGCGCCGAGCCAGGCGGAATTAAAAGACCAACTCTTTAGCCCCCCACCCCAGGCCTTGAATCCAGCCTGGAATCCAGGCTTGGTAGAGACTTTATTGTCCCAATGGTGGGGCTTGCAAGCGGGCTTTCATCGGCTGCAGTTTGAGGACCAGCAAGTCATTTTGACCTTGTGCTTGGGGCCGCGCCACAAAGTGCTGCGCGAACTGGACTTCCAAGCCGACCTGGTCTTTTGGGACGGTCAAACCGAAGACTTGAAACAGGTGGCCAAGTTGTGCCGCCGTGGCGCGAGACTTCTGTGGCCAAAGACAAACGCCTTCATGAATTCCAGCTTGGCGGCGGCTGAGCCCGCAGAACAAAAAACCCGACTCCAAGCCGTTGGTTTTGTGTTGCCAGAATTAACCCAAACGGAGACGTGGTCGGTGACCTATGACCCCCGCTGGGAACCCAGACGCGCTCCGCCGCTGGTCAACCCTTGGGGAGAAGTGCCGCCGCCAACAGAACCCGTGCTGGTCATCGGCGCGGGACTTTCTGGCGCGGCTTGCGCCCGTGCATTGGCCGATCGGGGCTGGTCTGTCACCGTGCTGGACGCAGCGCCTGAACCCGCCACGGTGGGGTCCGGCTTGCCCGTGGGCATTTTTGGCCCGCACTTTTCCAAAGACGATGGCCGCCTGTCTCAGATCACCCGCCATGGCGTTCGCCACACCTGGCAAGCCGCACAAAGGGGTTTGCAGCAGGGCGTCGACTGGTCTCCCACCGGTGTGCTCGAACATCGGCTGCATGGTCGGGCGGGTGTTGACAGTCTTGTTTCTGAAATTTCAAGGACGACCTCAACGCATCCGGAGCACCTGTTCAGCCATGAAGCGACCCAGGTCCAAAAACAAAGCTTGGGCCTTTTAGAGCAGGCCCCGGTGACTTGGCATCCCTATGCAGGCTGGATCAAGCCGCCCGCCTTGGTGCGTTTCTTGTTAAATCACCCCCTGATTGATTTCAGGCGCCATTGTCCTGTGCTGTCTTTGGTCAGATCGGAAACTCGAGCGTGGCAAGCATTGAACTCAGAGGGCCAACCTTTGGCTGAGTCCCGCTGGGTCATTTTGGCGGGTGGCCCTTTTAGCCCCAGTTTGCTCCCTCAAACCAGTGCCCAAAGAGTGGCCTTGGATGCGGTGCGCGGACAAGTCACATGGGCTGAAACGAATGACCCTCGTCATTGGCCTGCCATTCCAGTCAACGGCCATGGCAGCTTGATTGCCCAAATTCCCACAGACGCCCCTTCTTCCTCATCTGGAAAAGACGTCTCAAATGGCCGGCCTCAAACAGCTTGGTACACCGGCGCCACCTTCGACCGCCGCCCGGGTCAGCCCGACTTGGCCAGCTTAGATCACTTGAACCAGGCCACGCCTGTCGCAGCGCTGGATACTCAAAAGAACTTAAAGAAATTACAGTTTTTGCTTCCCCATTTACCGGCGCTGCCCGATCAAACTGAATCAGCGCTCAAAGCGTGGGCCAGCATCCGCTGCACCTCGCCAGATCGACTGCCTTGGGTGGGGCCGGTGGATGAAGAACACCTGCCAGGACTTTGGCTTTGCACGGCCATGGGCGCAAGGGGTTTAAGTTGGGCCCTGCTGTGTGCAGACCTGCTGGGCTCATGGGCGACGGGCGAGCCGTTGCCCCTAGAAGCCGCTCACGCGAGGGCGCTGTTGGCAAGCAGAAATCGGCGGTAGAAAAAAGAAAATGCCTCTTAATTATTTTTGGTTATATAAAACCAATAAATAAGTATTTTGGATTTTGAAGCTGGCCCCGTACATTGCACGCCATGCAAGATTTAGCGTTTTCATTGGCAGGCTTATTTGTGGGCTTGGTGGTTGGTTTGACCGGCGTGGGCGGTGGCTCGCTCATGACGCCCATCTTGATTTTCTTCTTCGGCATGAAGCCGCACTTGGCCATTGGCACCGATTTGTTATTTGCGGCGGGCACCAAATTTGGCGGTTCTGTTCAGTTGGCTCGAGCCAAACGAATTGACTGGATCGTCGTCGGCCAAATGGCGATGGGCAGCATTCCTGCCTGTCTTGTCACACTTTATGCGTTGGACCAACTGGGCGCGACCAACCCCGAAGTTCAACATGTCATGACCACCACTTTGGGGGTGGCCTTGATGCTGACGGCGGTGGCCACCCTTTACAAGGCCATAAAATCTCAGTCCACTCCCGCCCATGCGCCCGCCGCGCAGACGCATGCACCCACACGGCCCCTGCACCCAGCGCTGCCCGTTTTGTTTGGCGCCGCCATTGGCACCTTGGTGACCTTGACCTCGGTTGGCGCAGGCGCCATTGGGGTGTTGGTCTTGATGATGGTTTATCCTCGCCTGCCTTTGACGCGCATCGTGGCTGCCGACATTGCCCATGCGGTACCCTTGACCTTGGTGGCCGGATTGGGCCACGCGGGTCTGGGCACAGTAGACTGGCTGCTTTTGGCCAAGTTGTTGGCGGGTAGCTTGCCTGGTATTTGGATTGGCTCCCACCTGACCCATCGATTACCCGAGCGGGTCATCAGGGGTTTGCTTTCCTTGTTGCTGGCTTATGCCGGTACCAAATTGCTGGCCATTTAATTTTTCATTTTTTCTACGATGTACCAATACACCGAATTTGATCGGCAATTTGTTCAAAGCCGCGCCGCTCAACACCGCGACCAACTCACCCGCTGGCAAGCCGGCAAACTGAGCGACGAAGAGTTTCGTCCCCTGCGCCTCCAAAACGGCTGGTATGTGCAGCGCTATGCGCCCATGTTGCGCGTGGCGGTGCCTTACGGCGAGTTGTCAAGCGCTCAACTGCGTGTACTCGCCACCATCGCTCGCGATTTTGACGCCCCCAGCGCCGACTTGCTGCAACAAGCGATGGCCACTCAAAGCCAAATTGGCCAGCACCTGCCCGCCGGTGCTGTCGGCCATGGCAGCGCGCCTCTGCCGACCCACTATGCCCACTTCACGACGCGCCAAAACGTGCAGTTCAACTGGATTCCATTGGACAAATCGGCCGATGTGATGGACCTGTTGGCCAGCGTCAACATGCACGGCATTCAAACCAGCGGCAACTGCATTCGCAACATCACCAGTGACGAGCGCGCCGGAATTGCCCCCGACGAGGTGGCCGATCCTCGCCCCTTTGCAGAAATCATGCGCCAGTGGAGCACCTTGCACCCTGAGTTCGCCTTTTTGCCGCGCAAATTCAAAATCGCCATCATTGGCGCCACCGAAGACCGTGCGGCCATCGGTTGGCACGATGTGGGATTGCAAGTGGTGAAGAACGAGGCCGGCGAATTGGGCTTCAAAGTTTGGGTCGGTGGCGGCATGGGCCGCACGCCCCTCATTGGCAGCTTGATTCGCGAATTTTTGCCTTGGCAACAAATTTTGAATTACCTCGAAGCCATCGTTCGGGTCTACAACCGTTTCGGTCGCCGCGACAACATCTACAAAGCCCGCATCAAGATTTTGGTGAAGGCCGAAGGCCAACGCTATTTTGACGAAGTCGAGGCCGAGTTCAAGCAAATTGTGGAACACGACGGTGGCGTTCACACCGTCCCCGAGTCCGAGTTGGCCCGCATCAGCGCGTCATTTGTGCCGCCGCCACTCAAAGCCGCTCTACAAAATCAACCCAACCCACAGAGCGCCGAAGCGACTGAGCAAGCCCTGCGCCAAGCAGCGGATGCCGAGCCTTTGTTTGCCCGTTGGATGGCTCGCAATGTGGCCGCCCACAAGAACCCCGCACTGCGCGCCGTCACGCTGTCTTTCAAACGGCGGGGTCAATACCCCGGTGACGCCAGTGCCGATCAGCTGAACGAACTGGCCGACCTGGTTGACCGCTTCAGCGCCGGTGAGGCCCGCGTTACCCACGATCAAAACATCTTGCTGCCTTGGGTCGCCGCGGCTGATTTACAAGCGCTTTATCAAGCCGCCAAAGCCGCCGGCTTGGCCAGCCCCAACGTGCATTTGTTGAGCGACATGATTGCCTGCCCCGGCGGCGATTTTTGTGCTTTGGCCAACGCCCGTTCGCTGCCGATTGCACAGGCCATCACCGAGCGTTACCAAGATTTGGACGAGCTCGACGACTTGGGCGAAATCGACCTGCACATCAGCGGGTGCATCAACTCGTGTGGGCACCACCACAGCGGCCACATTGGGATTTTGGGTGTCGACAAAGACGGCAAGGAGTGGTACCAAGTGACCTTGGGCGGCTCTGATGGATCGGATTTGAGTGGTGCTGCTGTGCCTGGTAAGGTGGTGGGCCCCTCCTTTGCCAGCGACGAAGTGCCCGAAGTGCTGGAAGCCATTTTGAACACCTACCGCGACCATCGGGCTCCCGGTGAGAACTTCATCTCCACCCTTCGCCGCGTGGGCCACGAGCCATTCAAAACCGCTGCCAATGGCGCTCGCCATTCAACCGCACGAGGCGCTGCCCACAGCGCGTCTGCGTCGGTTTAACGCTGTCCAGAACTCAAGTTCATCGATTCAAACTCACCGATACACCCTGCGATTTTTTGCCATGAAAATTTTGACTGCCAACTTGCCTGAACCGGACGCGGGCGTTCTGAGTTTGCCCAACGATGCGGATCCTCGCGAAGCCTCACTCGAAGGCATCCACCGAGTGGATTTGCACTTTCCCAAATTCACCGATGGCCGCGCTTACAGCCAAGCCTTTTGGCTCCGCCGTCGCCTGGGTTTTCAAGGCGAAATTCGCGCCACCGGTGATGTGCTGATTGACCAGCTGGTGCAAATGAGCCGCTGTGGTTTTGACGTGGCGGTCCTCAAGGCCGGGGTGGATGCCACCGATGCACAAGCCCAATTTGACCGCTACGCCCGCTTTTACCAAGCCGATGCGTCGAACCCACAGGCCATTTTTTCCTGATCGCCCCTCAAAAAGCAGCCATGTCCGCCATTTCTCTTTATGCCCATCAGGCCTCCCAAGACTTTGAACAAAAGGTTCAAAACAGCCTGGCTTTACTCCAATCCGCCCTCACCGACTTCAGCCGCGACGGCGGCTTGGTCACCCAAGCCTCCAGCTTGGGGGTGGAGGACATGGTCATCACCGAACTCTTGAAGCAAGCAGGCTGGCTGAGCCACCCCGCCTTGAGCATCTTTGTGCTGGAAACCGGCAAGCTCCCCCCTGAAACCTTGGCCTTAATGGCCCGTTTAGAGGCCCATTACGGCGTCCCACTTTCGGTCTACCGTCCCGACTCACAGGCAGCCGCCGACTTCGTGGCGAGGAACGGCGAAGAGGCCATGTACCAAAGCATCGAACTGCGCAAAACCTGCTGCGACATTCGTAAAATGAAACCCTTGGCGCAAGCCTTGGCCGGCAAAAAAGCTTGGATTGCGGGCCTGCGCCGCGAACAATCCGAAGCCCGCGCCGAAGTGCCCGACATCGACACCAGCGATACCCAAAGTGGCCGCGCCAAGATCAACCCCTTGGCCAACTGGACACAAGGCGATGTCTGGCGCTTCATTGAGCTGCACAACGTGCCCTACAACCCGCTGCACGATGCGTTTTTCCCCAGCATCGGCTGCGCGCCCTGCACGAGGTCCGTCACCCTGGGTGAAGACTTCCGCAGCGGCCGCTGGTGGTGGGAACAAGCCTCCGCCAAAGAATGCGGCTTGCACGTGGCAAGCGTCATTCCTATCCAAGCGGCGCACTGATCACGGCCCCCCGACACCCGACCCCCTATGACTGACCTTTCTGAAATGAACGAACTGACTGTTCACAAACTGAGCACCGCTCACCTCGATGCGCTCGAAGAAGAAACCATCTTCATCCTGCGCGAAGTGGCTGCGGCTTTCGAGCGCCCAGCCCTGCTGTTTTCTGGCGGAAAAGACTCGCTGGTGATGTTGAAGTGCGCTGAAAAAGCCTTTGGCATTGGCCGAATTCCGTACCCGCTGTTGATGATTGACACCGGCCATAACTTCCCGGAAGTGACCGACTTCCGCGACTCGCGCGCGCAGGAATTGCAAGCCGAATTGATCGTTCGCAACGTCGAGGACTCGATGAAGCGGGGCACCGTGCGTTTGGCGCATCCCGGCGAATCGCGCAATGTGCACCAATCGGTCACGCTGCTCGAAGCCATCGAAGAATTCCGCTTTGATGCCCTGATTGGCGGCGCCCGTCGTGATGAAGAAAAAGCCCGCGCCAAGGAACGAATTTTCTCGCACCGCGACAGCTTTGGCCAGTGGCAGCCCAAGGCGCAGCGCCCCGAGTTGTGGACGCTGTTCAACACCCGTTTGGCCCCTGGTGAGCACTTCCGCGTGTTCCCCATCAGCAACTGGACCGAGCTTGACGTTTGGCAGTACATCGACCGCGAGCAAATTGCCTTGCCCTCGCTTTATTACACGCACCAACGCCCCGTGGTCGACCGCCGTGGCCTCTTGGTGCCGGTGACCCCACTCACCCCTGCCAAAGACGGCGAAACCGTGCAACTGCGCGACGTGCGTTTCCGCACCGTCGGCGACATCACCTGCACCTGCCCCGTTGAAAGCACCGCCGCCACGCCCGCTGACATCGTGATTGAAACCCTGGCCGCTGACGTGAGCGAACGTGGCGCCACCCGCATGGACGATAAAACCTCCGACGCCTCCATGGAAAAACGCAAGAAGGACGGTTATTTCTGATGAGCACCCCAACCCCCTTGAATGCCACTGAACTCAAGCCCGCCCTGCGCTTCATCACCTGCGGCTCGGTCGACGATGGCAAAAGCACGCTCATTGGCCGCTTGCTGGTCGACAGCAAAGCCGTGCTGCAAGACCACTTGGCGGGCGTGCAACGTCAAGGCGAAACCGACCTTGCGCTGTTGACCGACGGCCTGTCGGCCGAGCGAGAGCAAGGCATCACCATTGACGTGGCTTACCGTTATTTCTCCACTGAAACGCGCAAGTTCATCATTGGGGATGCCCCTGGCCACGAACAATACACCCGCAACATGGTGACCGCGGCCAGCAGTGCCGACGCCGCTGTGGTGTTGGTTGACGCGACCAAATTAGATTGGCAAAACCCCGCACTGGAACTGCTGGTACAAACGCGCCGACACAGCCTCTTGGTCAATTTGTTGCGCGTCACCTCGCTGGTTTTTGCCGTCAACAAATTGGACGCTGTGGCCAACCCGGCGTTGGCTTACGCCAACATCAGCGGCGCACTGCAGCGCTTTGCACAAGCTGCCCAGATCCAAGTGCGCGCCACGATTCCGGTTTCGGCCCTCAAAGGCTGGAACGTGGTCGATGCCCAGGCCGATTGGTGCGGCTACCAAGGCCCCAGTCTGCTCGAGTTGCTGGAACAACTCCCGGTGACCCATGCCGATGTGGAGCAACCCTTTGCCTTTCCAGTGCAGTGGGTCGAAAAGTTTTCAAGCTCGGCCGACACCAGCCAAGGCCGCCGTGTTTTTTGGGGCCGTGTCGCTGCCGGTTCGGTCAAGCCCGGCCAAAGCATCAGCGTCTTGCCCAGCGGGCAGACCGCCGTCGTCGCCCAGGTTTTGGACCATGCGCGCCAACCTGCTGGCATCGAAGCCGGCCACAGTGCCGGCATCGTTCTCGACCGCGAGGTCGACGTGTCGAGGGGCGACTGGTTGTTAGAGCCGGGCAAACTGCTGGCCGAGCGCCAACTGTTGGCCACCGTCGCTTGGATGGACGACGAACCCTTGGTGCACGGTCGCGTCTACTGGGCGTTGCACGGCCACCGTTGGGTCAAGGCCAAGGTGAGCCGCATCGTGCACCAACTCAACGTCAACACCTTGGCCGAAGAAGCCGCCAGCCAATTGGCCCCCAACACGATTGGACACATTGAACTGGCGTTCCAAGAGCCCTTGGCCACCTTGCCTTTTGCCCAAGCCCGCTCGCTGGGCGCGATGATTTTGGTGGACACCGCCAGCCACAAAACCTCGGGCGCTGTGTTGGTTCTGAAAAGCCAATAAAATCAAGCGTTTTGCGACCCCCCTAGTCCTTCTTTAAAAACCATGACCCACGTCGTTTCTGAAAACTGTATCCAATGTAAATTCACCGACTGCGTGGATGTGTGCCCCGTGGATTGCTTCCGCGAAGGCCCCAATATGTTGGTGATCGATCCCGATGAATGCATCGATTGCGCGGTCTGCATTCCTGAATGCCCAGCCAACGCCATTTACGCCGAAGAAGACTTGCCCAAGGACCAATTGGCCTTCATCAAGTTGAACGCCGAATTGGCCCAAGCCAGCGGTTGGAAGAGCATCACCAAGCGCAAGCCCGCGCCGGCCGACGCCGACGATTGGTTGAACAAACCCGGCAAACTGGCGAACCTGATTCGTTAAGCCCACCCTTTAAGGCCACCCCATTTTTAAGGCCATTTCATGCCCGCTGTTGAGACCGATGCCCTGGTGATTGGGGCGGGCCCGGCGGGCTTGTTTCAGGTCTTTCAATTGGGGCTGCAAGGCATTCGCTGCCACGTGGTCGATGTGCTGCCCCAAGCCGGGGGCCAATGCGCGGCGCTCTACCCCGACAAACCCATTTACGACATCCCCGCCCTCGCCTGCGTCTCGGGCTTAGCGCTGACCCAGCGCTTGTTGGAACAAATAAAGCCCTTTGCACCGCAGTTTCATTTTGGACATGAAGTGGTCGGTCTGATGCGCTGCAATGACGCCTCAGAAAGCGCTCAGAACGCTTGGACCGTCAGCACCCGCGGGGCCGATGCAGCAGGCCCTGTCTTCAAAGCCCGAACGGTGTTCATCGCCGCTGGTGTGGGCGCCTTTGTGCCCCGGACTTTAAAGTTAGAGGGGGAAGCGGGCTTCGATGCCCAGCACCTTCATACCGCAGCGATTGGCAATCTCGATCCAAGCAATCCCATCCACTCAACCAGCCGATTCAAAAACGCCCGTTGCGTGGTCGTCGGCAACGAAGGTCTTGCCGTCGCCACGGCCATCACCTTGGCACAAAGCCCCGTCAAGGGCGTCAGCTTGGTGCACCGCAAAGACGAATTCGAGGCCACAGAGCCTGAATTGAAAACCTTGGCGGCCCTGCGTGAAAACGGGCAAATTCAAGTGGTGCTGGGTCAACCGATTGGCCTCGATTCCCAACAGCTGCGGGTCGCCAAAGCCGACGACACCGAGGTCACATTGCCCTTGGACGACTTGTTTGTCTGCTTGGGCCTGTCGCCCCGACTCGGCCCATTGACCGGTTGGGGCCTTTCGATGCACAAACGCCAGATCAGGGTGGACCCCGCCAGCATGGCCACCAATCTGGAAGGCATTTATGCCATTGGCGACATCAATGATTACCCCGGCAAACGCAAACTGATCGTCTGCGCCTTTCACGAAGCCACTTTGGCCGCATTCGCTGCAGCAGCGAGGGTGTTCCCAGATCAAACCGTGCGACTGGAATACACCACGAGCAGCCGTTTACTCCAATCGCGTTTAGGGGTTTAAAGGTGGAGGGTTTAAGCTTTGTTTGCTTAACCCAGACTTCACCAGCGCTTTTTTTGCCCTGATTTTTTTTGCTCGGCCTTGGCTTGTGCAAAGGCCTCTTTGCGAACGGTGCGCTCGGCGTCCAGTTCTTCTCCGGCGGCCAGCCATTCGGCAAATTCTGCGGGCGTTTCTAGGGAAATTCGGCCCAAAGTGCCTGAACGGAAATCGTGGATAGCGGCTTCGGCCGCTTTTTGCATGTCCACCCGACCGCCCGACAACAAGCCGCCTCGACCTTTGCCGATGTGGGTCAACAAGGCCTCATCCTCCAAGGCCATCAAAGCCGCCAGATGATCCAGTTTGTAGCGCGCTTGAAGGGCTTGCGGGTAATGGGTTTTCAGGTAATCCAAAAGGACCAAAGCCACTTCGATGTCGTCGAAGGCGTTGCGGCCAATCGCACCGCTGGCGGCCAAATTGAAACCGGTTTGCGCCACGATGATGCGCGGCCACAAGACACCGGGCGTGTCGTAAAGGTAAAAAGCGTCGGTCAAGGCATAACGCATTTCTTGTTTGGTAACGCCCGCTTCATCCGCGGCTTTGGCGGCGGTTTTGCCGACCATTCGGTTAATCAAGGTGCTTTTGCCCACATTCGGAATGCCGCAAATGAGCACGCGCATGGGCTTGGTCAAACTCTCGCCTCGAGTGGGGGCCAGGCGTCTGCATGCGTCCAGCAACGTCTTCACAGGCGCTTGGTGCTTGGCGTCCAGCGCAATGGCGTGGGTTTGGTCTTGGGCTTGGTAATGCGCCAGCCAGGCCTCGGTTTGGAGCGGGTCGGCCAAGTCTTGTTTGCCCAGCAGCTTCAACTTGGGCTTGGCGTGGGTCAAATCGGCCAACATGGGGTTGGCGCTGGAGCCGGGCAACCGGGCATCGAGCATTTCGATCACCACATCCACTGCTTTGACCCGCTCGGCAATGGCCTGTCGGGTCAGGTGCATGTGGCCGGGGAACCATTGAATAGCCATGCTTAAATCCCGATCGTCCGCACCAGCGCCTCAGAGGCCCAGTCGGGCTTCAGAAACATAGGCTTGACGGAAGTCTTCAAACGACTCGTCTTCGGCCAACTCAATGGCGGTCTGGTCTTGCAGCGATTTTTGGCTCGCGGCGTCCAATCGAGCTTGCTGCTCAGTCCCCCAAGGCAGCGCCATCAAGCGGGCCTGGGTTTTAGCGGATTGCAACAAACCGAATTGCAAGAAGCTGTTTTCGTGGTGCTCTTTCAATGCGGCCAACACGCGGGCAGAAGGCGTCAGTTCAGGGTTTTGCAAACGCTGCTCGGCCATGTCCAAGGCCTCGGTGTAAGCGGGGCTTTGGTGAGCGGCATCGAGCGCCAGGGCGACGGGTCGGCATTGGGCCAAAATCTCGGCGCCCCAACTTTGCAGGGTCACTTCTTGCCCATCGCGCTTCAACAACAAGCCCGGTTGGCGTCCTGCAGAGGCTGTTTGGTGCTGGTTGTATTGAATTTCGGCGACCTCGGCAGGCGTATCGGTCGCGCTGTCGGTGACCAAGCAATGGAGCAAGAACACATCCAAGAAGCGCATGGTTTGGGCGTTGATGCCCAGTTCTTCAAAGGGGTCCAAGTCCATCAAACGCACTTCAACGTATTCCACCCCGCGCTCGCGCAAGGCGTGCAAGGGGCGCTCACCCGTTTGGATGGTGCGCTTGGGCCGAATGGTGCCGTAAAACTCGTTTTCGATTTGTAGCAAGGTGTCGGAGAGCTGGTTGTAGTCGCCGCCGGGGTTGCGAATGCCAATCGTCTCATAGGCGGGATAAGGCTTGACCAAGGCCTCGTGAAGCGAGGCCGCGTAGCCCTCTAAGCTGTTGTAGCTGACGGCCAAGCTGGCTTGTGCATCACTTTGATAACCGAGCCGGCCCATGCGCAAAGAGGTGGCATAGGGCAAATACAGGGCTTTGGCACTGAGTTTTTGCAAACCGTGCTTGCGGCCCGTGACAAAGGTAGGCGACAAAACCGGCGACGCGCCAAACAGGTACAACAACAAAAAAGCTTGGCGACGGAAGTTGCGAATCAGCCCGAAATAATCTTCACTGCGCAGACCCGGCAAAGACCAGTTGTAGTGAATGCCCGAAATGGTTTGCATGCGGCGCCCATAACGATGGCCCAAACCCATGCGGTAAACGCTTTTGGCTCGGCCCACATGCGACGAGCCGTAGCGGCCAATGGGAATGGTTTCGTCGGCGGGCAAATCGCAGGGCATGCTCGATACCCACAACATTTCTTTGCCCTCTTTGGCCAAGTTGCGGTAAACGTATTGATGTAATTGCTGAAGCTCGTCGACACAATCTTCTACGCGCACATGCGCGCCGGTGACCAGTTCCAGCTGAGACTCGCTGAAGTCGGTGGTGATGCTGGGGTGGGTCAAAGCCGCGCCCAAAGACAGGGGATGCGGGGTCAGCGCGAGTTGGCCGTTGGGCAGCGCACGCAGGCTTTCTTTTTCGACGCCACGGCGAATTTCCCCCAGACGGGCTGGGGAAAGTGCATCAAGGCGGAGGTTTGAATCAGGCATTTTTTGTCTCGAATTTGGCTGCAGTGTAAGAGGGCTTCGTGACGCTTGCGTGAGCAGGTGTTACATGCCCTTAGAAGTCAAACGCTTTTAGCGACTTTGGCCTGCACTTAAACGCCATGCAAGCCGACTCAAGCCATGTGCCCCAAACGCCAAAGACTGGTCAGCTCAGCCGAGCGCGCCGCGTAAAGGGGGTCGGTCGGGTCCATGGCTTTGGGGTGTTTGGCGCGGGTGTCAATCCGCCCCAATACCTGCAAACCGCCTGCCGCTATCCAGCCCAGCAACGCTTCGCGGGTGCGCAAACCCAGGTGTTCGGCCAAGTCAGAAAGAATCAACCAAGCCTCGCCATGCAGGCTCAAATGGGCTTTGGCTTGAGCCAAAAAGCCTTTCAACATCTGGCTGTTGAAGTCGTAGATGGCGCCTTCAATGGGCGAACTGGGTTTGCCGGGCAGCCAAGGCGGGTTGCAAACGATCAGGTCGGCTTGCGGTGGCGCGGTGGTGGGGAACAAGTTAGCCGCCTGTAAGGTCACAGCGCCCGAGCAACGCAAGCGCTGCAAGTTGTCCGCAGCGCACGCCAGCGCACGGGGGTCGAGGTCGGTGGCGAAGATGTGCTGAACGCCACGACGGGCCAATACCGCCGACAAAACGCCGGTGCCCACCCCAATGTCGAAGGCACGCAGAGAACGGGCACCCTCAGGCAAAATGGGTAAAACGGGCAATGGGGCATCCGCAACCAAATCGATGTACTCACCACGAATGGGCGAAAAAACACCGTAATGGGGAAAGATGCGGTTGTTGGGGCCTGGGTTCAAGGCCGGAATTTCAACGCCTTGACGGCGCCACTCATAAGCCCCGATCAAGCCCTGTAATTCTCGCAGCGACACCAAGTGATCTGTGGGCGCCACAACCTCTGCGTTTGCTTTGGTTTGAGAGGATGAGCCCCAAGCCTGCTGCACCGCGGCTTGGATGTCGGGCGCTCGGCGCAAAGGGATTTCCCAGTCGGAGGTCAGGGGCACCAACAAGCGACCCAAAATCTGGGCTCGCTGCGCGGTGGCTTGTCGGTAAAGATGAAAGGCATGGGGAAAAGCATGGGGAGAGTCGGGCGGAGCGGCTTGCGAGAAAGCCGCTGGCGCTTTTTTCTTTGAAGGTTTTTTCGATTTTTCAGCGCGCGCCGCCAAACGACGGCCCATGGCCTGCAACAGCATTTTGGCGTTGTGAAAGTCCCCCTGCCAAATCAGGGAGACACCCGAGGAAGCCAAACGCAAAGCACTGTCGGCGGTCAAGGTGTCGTCGGCCAGCTGAAATCGAGTGGGCAAGGCCACGCCCGATTCAGAGTGCCAAAGGGCTTGGTGTTCTTGACCTTGTGCGTCTTGCCAAGTGAGGCATTCGGGGGGGAGCGCGTCGTTCAAAGATCGCGTTTCAGTCGAATTTCTTCGATGCGAATGCTGCCCACAGGCACGGTTTTGGCAGTGTTCATTTCGCGCTTGAATGCGGCCATCTCAAAGAAACGCAAGGCTCGTTCATTTTGCAAAGGCGCCCAAACGGTCACATTGGTGCAACCTTCTTCGGACAAGCCTTCTCGGGCCGCGTCCCACAAGGCCACGCCGATGCCTTTGTCCCAATGGCTGGGCAGGACGTAAATGGCCCAAATTTCGCCAGTGGTGGGGCGCGACTTGGGGTCACGGGAGCGGTCAAAGCCCACAAAACCAACCACCTTGCCATCTTCCATGGCCACTTGGACTTGGGGCTCACAGTATTCGATGGCTTCACGCCATTGAGCGACTCGCTTGTCGGCGGTCATGCTCTTTAAAACGTCGTCTGGGACCAGACCACGGAAAGCGGCTTGAGCGGTTTGGGCGTGGATTTCTGAAACGATTTTGGCGTCCCGCAAAGTGGCAGGGCGAATGTCAACGGAGGTCAATGTGCTCATTTAAACTTATTTTTCTGGACGTTCTAACAACTCTATTGTCGCAGATCGTTTTTGGGTTTGTTTTAGGGGTCAATCTCCACATCGCTTTTTGTCCATTGAGGGGTCGCAAACCCGCACCCTGCCGACCCAATCCACCAGCACCACCCGCTCTTGTGGCGTGTCTGCTGAAGACCACCAGACCTTGCCGGTTGGCATGGCATTGAAGCGACTGGAAATGCGCTGCGAAAAACCCTTGGGCGAATAGGCAAAAAAGGCCCCGCCTTTGGTGCTGTTTTTAAAAGAGCCCGTGGTGCGGATGTCTTGAACCAAGCGTGGGCTCAAAGGCGGCGATCGGCTGAAGTCTTGATCTCCTTCTTTGTCCAATGCATGGACGCGCCAACCCGAAGCCCAACCGTCCACAGGGTCCAAAGGCTCGACCAAAACCTCCCTGCGCGCATGCACTGCCTCGGCGCGGGCCAAGGTCAAACTGGCGGCCAGTTCGGTGGCGGCGCTGCTCATTTGTTGGTTGATCCAAAAACGCTGCCAACCCGCCAAGCCCGCTGTCGTCAACAAACCCAAAACGGCCATGACCACCAACCCCTCTATCAAGGTAAAACCACTTGGCAAAGTCCTTTTTTGGGGGCCGTGGTGTCGCTTTATGGCCAACAATTGGAGGCCCCCTTTGAATCGTCCATGACACAGCGGGTTCGCCCTTGGCTGTCCAAACTCATTTCGGCCCAATCGCTGTGTTGATAGAGCGGCTGGGCGAACACCTCAATGCAGACCGCCAAGGAACTGCCTTTTGAATTTCTGCTACCCACGTCAACCCCAACCCCAACCGCGCAGGCCCTGGCGCCGACCGCACACGCCGGCGACTCTTCATTCGGTCCGCCATTCGATGAACCCGAGGGGGCCAGGGGCAGCAGGCGGTATGTGGCGTTTTCGCTTTTGTACCGCTCTTGTGCTTGCAGGGTCTGCATCACCAGGGCTTGGCAACTGCTGCGCTTGACCCGCGTTAAGTGCTGGGCGAACTGAGGATAGGCCACGGCGCTTAAGACCCCCAAAATGGCCACCACCACCAGCAACTCGATCAGGGTGAATCCGGAACCTCCCACCGCCAATTCCCGCCAACTGAGACGCCCGCAAATCGTTGACTTCGCCGGGCTTGGGGGGCTTCCTTGGGTTTCCTCGGTTGCCTGTTCATGGCAGCGCCAGCGATGGGGCATCGCCGAGGCCGAGCGTGGGGGCAAATAAACCCAGGGCTTTTGCACGTCAGCTGGGTTCGGTGACGCCAGAGAAGGCGGCTTGCAAGGGGTTTGCACGGCGGGGCCGGGTTTGTTCAGCACCACTTGCAACCACGTTTGGGTGGCGGGATTGAGGCCAAATCCGACAGCGGTGACGACCCAGCCAGCACGGGGCTGATCGCGGTCTTGCGTCACCAGAGGCGCCCACTCGACCAAGTAGCGCGGAGGCTGTACTTGATGAACTTGGTGCAATGGGTTCTGCGCCACCAGGCCCCCCAAAGAAACCGAGGCCCAAGAAGCACCCGTGAATTGACCATAGGCCACCGTTTGGTTTTGCGCACCCTGTCCGCTTTCTGACTTCATCACGTCCGTCAGCCGACGCCAGGCTTGACCCGGATGGTCGGCGTCAAAACAAACACCGGCGTGTGGCCCCACGCCACAACGCGCCTCACCACCTGTCGTCTCTCTGTTGGCCAAAAAGGACGACGCCACAAAATCACAATGCCGAGCCGATGCCGAGTTGTCCACCCCCATGACGTCCCATTCGGCGTCCCATAGGGCCGCTTCGGCCGCTTCAAATGACACCGCCAAATCGAGTTCACCCTGCGACAAACGCTCGCCCCAAATGGCCAAGCGCGCCGCGCCCATGCTCATCAAGGCCAACACCGACAAAACCAACATCACGGAAAGCAAGGTCATGGGCTCAACCCGGCTCGGTCGACAAAGGGTTGCGCAGGCTCACCGTGAAAGCCATGACGCGTCGCAAGCGGCCATCTTCAGGCGGCGTGAAATGAGCACCGGGGTCAACGCTTTCTGAGTTCGTATAAGCAGTGCCCATGGGCGTCAATGGGGTTTTGGCGGGTTGCCAGACCCGTTGAGTCGGCCCTGCTTGATAAACCCGATTGGGCGAACGCAAAACAAGGCCAAAGCGCACCGCCAACACCGACTGCCAAAGCCCTTCTTCGGCCACTCGATCTGGCGCCAGCCAGCGCAGACCGCCGTTCGAGCCCGCCCCCCATTCGGGAGGCACCCCCAACACGACTTGAAAAACCTCCACCCCGCGAGCCACGGGCCTGGCCACCCAATTGAGCGCATTGGACGCGGTCCGATTTAAATAGCGGCAAGTCAATTCAGGCTCATCCCCCGTGTTGGCGCCCGCTACCACGCCGTAAGCCACCCAAGGTCTTGTGCGCCATGCCGATGCAGAAAGGGTGGCCGATTCGCTCTGCCCGACACAATTGGTCATGCTCCCGTCTGCGACTGGGACTGCGACGGCCACTCCTCCTGAACCAGCAACGGTGGGGTCAGCCATGCCTTGAAAACGCAACATCAAAACATCGTTGTTCAAATAACGGTTTTTGGCCGTGTTTTGACGCTGCTTGGCTGCCAGAAACACCCCATCGAAAACATCCCAAGGCGGCTCGGTGTCCAGCCCCGAGTTGTTGAAGGCCACCAGGTCGGTTGTCGCTTCGGAGGGGTCTGATCGGGGACGCAAGACGCCGCCCTCGAGTTGATTTTCAAAACCCACTTGGTGGACGCTGCGGGTCAACACCTCCCTGATATAGCGCTCGTTTTCTTGCAATAAATTGCTGGCGGTTTGGTATTCGCGTTGCTGCACGCCGTTCGCAAATAAAGCGACGGCCGCCAAAATAACCCAAGACGAAGCCACCAAGGAAATCAAGAGTTCTACCAACGTGAAGCCGCCCACATGGGCCTTTAGGGGCGCTCCTTGGGCTCTGTTTTCTTCTTGCCGACTCAAGGCCTGGTGCCACGCCTGATCGTTCTGACGGGTGCGCTGGGCTTGCTGCATCGAACCCAAGTCCAAGCGAATCAACCCCAAGCTGCCCACGGCCAATACAACTACCGATATCATTGCTTCCAACAAAGTGGCGCCCCGGTTCAATCCCTCATGGGCCCGTGGAGCCGACTTCTTTCTCATGAACAATTCAGGCCATTTCATTCATCACACCGTAAGCACTCTGTCCGATTCGCCCAAGCCATCAGAGCGAAGTGGGGCCCTTGGGCAGACAGTCGGGAAGCTGGGCCAATCAATCGACGGCCCCATGGCTTTGGCCGTTGCCTTGGCTCAGGCTGCGCTTGATCGCGGTGACTGCGCCCCCAACCCCGCTGTGGGTGCCGTGCTGGTGAACCCTCAAGGCCAGGTGATTGGCCAAGGCCAAACCCAGGCGCCGGGTGGCGCGCACGCTGAAATCAGGGCGTTGCAGGACGCCGCTGAACACGGGCACGACACCCAAGGCGCTACCGCTTATGTGACGCTTGAGCCTTGCTCCCATCAAGGCCGCACAGGCCCCTGCTGCGATGCCTTGATCGCCGCTGGCGTCCACCGGGTGGTGGCTTCTTTGCAAGACCCCAACCCGTTGGTCTCGGGGCAAGGCTTTGCAAAATTGCGTGCCGCGGGCGTCGAGGTGCAGATCGGCGACCACGCCGCTGAAGCCGAAGAAATCCAACGGGGGTTTTTAACCCGCATGCGCACGGGTCGGCCTTGGGTTCGGTGCAAAGTAGGCGCGTCTTTAGACGGACGAACGGCCTTGAATAACGGCGTCAGCCAATGGATCACTTCCCCCGAAGCCCGCGCTGATGGCCAACTGTGGCGCGCTCGTGCCCAAGCGATACTGACCGGTGTGGGCACCATCCTGGGTGATGACCCTTTGTTGAACGTTCGTACCAATGGGCCCCGTACTCAGCCCGCTTTGGTGGTTCTTGACCGAGCCTGGCGCACGCCAGCGGACGCCAAAATTTTCACACTGAATGCCCAATCGGCCGCCCCGCGCAGCCTTTGGTTTTTTGCACCCGAAGTTACAAATAAACCCGAGTCCCCGCAAGAGGAAACGGCCCGCGACTCACGCGCCCACCGCGCCTCCCTTTTGCAAGCCAAAGGCGCTGAGTGGGTCAAAGCAGACCCCAGCGATCTCGGCGCCGTGTTGGACGAATTGGGCCGCCGTGGCATCAACGAGTTGCATGTGGAGGCCGGTGCTACCTTGACAGGTGCCTTGTTGTCTGGCGGCTTGGTCGATGAGGTCTTGCTCTACCTGGCCCCCACCTTTTTAGGCCCCGGTCGGCCCTTGGCCGAGTTGCCTGAACTCACTCAGCTCTCTAAGCCCCCATCCGCTTGGCAATTCATCGAAACCAAGGCGGTGGGGCCAGATCTGCGGATTCGTTTGCGCCGCCGCTAGCTTTGTGCAACAGCGTTTCTACGACAGCGACACTTAAAATTTTTTATTTCTTACCTTCTTTCGGAACCCCTCCCAATATGTTCACCGGCATCATCACGGGCGTTGCCCGCATCATCGACATTCAAGATTTGGGCGCCAGCCCCGAGCACGGCAAACGACTCACCCTCGAGACGCCTGCGGGCTACTTGGATGATGCTGGTCTGGGCGACAGCATTGCCTTGAACGGCGCTTGCATGACGGTCACCTCCTTGGACACCACCCGCCACCAATTCACCGTCGATGTGTCGGCCGAGTCGTTGAACAAAACCTGCGGCCTGACCCAACTTGGCTTGGTGAACCTGGAAAAAGCGCTTCGTGCTGGCGACCGCTTGGGGGGCCATATCGTCTCCGGGCATGTGGACGGGATGGGCCTGGTCAGTCACTTTGGTCCAATCGGCGAAAGCTGGGCATTGCGCATCAAAGCGCCCCAGGCTTTGGGCAAGTTTTTGGCTTACAAAGGCTCCATCACCGTGAACGGCGTTAGCTTGACAGTGAACCAAGTCACCGATTTGGAGAAAGACGCCAGCGGCGAATCCAGCACCGAGATCAGCATTAACTTGATTCCCCATACCGTGCAAAACACCGCCCTCTCCACACTCACCACAGGCGCCTTGGTTAACTTGGAAGTGGACACCGTGGCCCGTTATGTGGAACGAATGATGTCCGCCGGTTGAGCGACTCATTCAAAAATTTTGAAATCAATCGACTAAGTCCATTCAACCGCCCCAGCGCCCGCTTGCTTACACTGGCGGCTATGAATGGCACGTCCTCCTCCCTGACAACCCGCTACACGCGCACGGCAGTGGCCTTGCATTGGATACTGGCGTTGGCCTTGGCGGGCCTCTTTGGCGTTGGCCTCTACATGGCCGATTTGCCTTTGTCACCCCTGCGCATCAAATTGTTCAACTGGCACAAATGGGCCGGCATTGGCGTCTTGATTTTGAGCGTGTTGCGTTTACTTTGGCGCTTCAGCCATCGCCCCCCCGCCTTGCCCGATGCGGTAAAGCAGGCCATGCCACCTTGGCAATTGTCCTTTTATCACGCCCTGCATTGGGGTTTTTATGCCATGTTTTTCATCGTGCCTTTGGTGGGCTGGGCCTACAGCTCGGCCGCGGGTTTTCAGGTGGTCTTGTTCGGCGTTTGGCCTTTACCCGACTGGGTGCCTAAAGACAAAGCGCTGGCCGAGTTGATCAAGCCCTGGCACGAAATCAGCGCTTGGGTGCTGGCCAGCTTGGTCGTCTTACACGTGGGAGCGGCCTTAAAACACCATTTTGTTGACCGCGATGGCTTGCTGCAACGCATGAGATAAAAGCGCCAACGCCCAAAAACCAGGAACAACCGAGATGAACACCCCTTCAAAAAACAGCGTCCTTGTCAGCCTTTTGCTGGCCCCCATTTGCTTGGCTTTGGGCTTGATGACCTCAGCGGTTCACGCCGATCAAAAACTCATTCCCACACAAAGCGACATCGTCTTTGTGAGCAAGCAAATGGGCGTGCCCGTCGAAGGCCATTTCAAAAAATTTGATGCCCAAGTCGCTTTTGACCCCGCCAAACCCGAGGCCGCCAAAATCAACTTGAGCGTGGAGGTGGGCAGTGGCAGCATGGGCGACCCCATCGTGGACGATGAGTTGAAAAAACCGGGCTGGTTCGGCGCCGCCAAATTCCCACAAGCGACTTTTCAGTCCACCTCGGTCAAGGCCTTGGGGGGCGGCAAGTTTGACGTGACTGGCAACTTGGTTCTCAGGGGCGTGACCCAAACCCTGAAATTCCCCGTGACCCTCACTGCCAATGGGGCCACCACCTTGGCCAGCGGCGTGGTGCCGATCAAGCGCAACGCCTTTCACATTGGCGACGGCGAGTGGTCAGACACGTCACTGGTGGCCGATGAGGTACAAATCAAGTTCAAATTCGCGCTCAGCGGCGTGGCCAAGTTTTAATTTTTTTCTTGCTACTTTTTAACCAGGAGTTTTCCATGCGCTTTTCTTCGCTTTCCAAAACGGCTTTGGCTGCGGCAGCCGCCTTGTCTTTGAACTTGTCGGCCCATGCCGAAACCACCCACTTCCACATTGAGCCCACCCACACCTTTGTGACCTTCGAAATTGGCCACTTCGGCACCAGCACCAACCGCGGCCGTTTTGACCAAAAAGAGGGCACCGTGGAATTGGACACCGCCGCTAAAACCGGCAAAGTGGACTTGACTCTGCAAGTCAACTCGGTCAATACCGGCACCGCTGCTTTCAACAAACACCTGCAAAGCCCCGATCTGTTTGACGCGGCCCAATTCCCCACAGTGCGCTTTGTGGGCGACAAGTTCAGCTTTAACGGCGACAAAGTCACCCAAGTGGCCGGCAACTTGACACTTCGTGGCAAAACCAACCCGGTCATCTTGAAAGCCTTGAACTACGGTTGCTACGACCACCCCATGCTCAAGCGCCAAGTTTGCGGTGGCGACTTCGAAACCACCATCGACCGCACCGCCTTCGGGATGGACTACGGCGTGCAATACGGATTTCCCAAAGACGTTCATTTGGTGATCCAAGTTGAAGCCGTCAAGCAATAATTGATTTTTCAATCGTTAAAAAGCCGGGTGTTGCCTCCAACACCCGGCTTTTTTTTAACGCGTGGAAACAGGCTGGTATCGCGCTGGTTTCTTGCTTGTTTATTTGTCTTTGACCTTCTTCTTGATCAGCATTTTGATCAGGTCAAAGTAAACGTCGTGGAAAAAGTAATGCCACTCAAGGCGGTTCTTGTTCAACTCAAACTTGGGCTCCACATTCAGCTGGCGGAACAAGAAAACATTCAGGATGTGCCCCAAATTCCCAATCCCATCCAAGTCTGCATTTTGATGGATAACGATTTTCGGTAACAGCGCACCCTCTTCTGTGGTGTAGACCAGTTCCACCGAGCAAATCATTTTTTTGATGCGCAGGCCGTACTGCTCGATCTCAAAAGTGAAATCCCCCTTCATGCTGCCATCCGCCTTCTTTTCAAGCAGCAGATCCTCGGGGTAAATGATCAAGTAGTTCATGTCAATGTTTTGAATGTTCAGCTGGCTCTGTGTGAACAGACTTTACAACAGGTTCTTTGCCTTGAGCCTCATGGGATTTTTCAGCGTCCTCATCCACGTCCTTCGCTTCCTTCGCTTCCTTCGCTTCCTTCGCTACTTCTGGTTCACCAACCGGCGCTTCGGCCTTATCGTGAGTGGTGGTTTCTTCTGGGGCTGGCGCGGGTTTCAGAGTGGCATTGGGTGCTGATGATGCCAATGGCGCCGTCCACTGCGTCACACCAAAACCGACTGCACTCAAAGTCAGCACCAAGAGCAACGAAATGCCATAAGCCCGCTTGGGGTGGTTGCGAAATTGGTGTTTGATGAAAAAACGCCACCAAGAAAACTTTTCACCCAATCGGTCCCACCACTTTGATAAAACAGAACCCTGGTCAGCCGGCTTGGCAGCGGCCGCTGGTGGCAGCTTGCCCGACTTGGTGGGGGGGTTGCCCTTTTCAGCAGGTGTGGTCTTGCTGACCTTGCCGGAGACGCGGGCTGGCTTGCCCGGCGTTGTCGCGGCTATAGACGATGCAGAAGGGGCCTTGGCAGAGGCGTTGTTCTTGCCCAATGAGACGCCAAACCGGGCCAGCCACCCCATTTTTTGAACCACGAACAGGGCCCCCACGATCAACCACGAAGCCACCAAGAGGGCCACAATCAAGAAGGGGTGGGCTTTGACCCAATCGGCCACCGCTGCGCCAAGGGCCGATAAACCAGAGGCACGGGGAGGTTGCGCCTCTTCATCGTCGTCTTTTTCAGACATTTTTTCAGCGTGTTTTTCGCCGGATTTCTCTACAGATTTTTCAGCTGACTTTTCATCAGAACCGGTAGCGTCTCCATGGTCATGACCCCCATCCGCTTTGACCTGTTCGCCTTCTTTCGCCAAGGGGTGTTCGTTTGCATTTTCATTTGCGTTTTCATTTGCATGCTCATTTGCATGTGAATTTGCAGCTGCAGGTTCCTCGGCGTGGGGCGCCGAATGAGGATCTGAATGGGCTTCACCGTGCTCACCTGCTTTTGCAGGGGCGTGCACTTCATGCTTGGGCGGCGCGGCGGCTTGAACCGCTTCAATCTTTTCTAAACGCTCCAATCGGCGTTCGAGCATTTCGTTCAAGCACCTGAGGTTTTGGGCGCATTGGTCGGCCAGCCCCAACCAGTTTTTTTGGTTTTCTTTGATGTGCTCCGGATGAG
Source organism: uncultured Curvibacter sp. (assembly GCA_903828535.1). Classification (GTDB taxonomy): domain Bacteria; phylum Pseudomonadota; class Gammaproteobacteria; order Burkholderiales; family Burkholderiaceae_C; genus Curvibacter. Next base: position 12,099 of record CAIKMN010000035.1, on the reverse strand, counting down.
CCGAGCGGTGCGAAATGTGTGCAACGGCTTCATCGATTTTTTCTGCCTTCTCCCGCAACTTGGGTTGAGCACAAACCGCGGTGTCGAGGGGGTTGTCGGGTTTGTCGCATTCAAAGGCAAACGCTGGCGCGGTCAGGCCACTTCCCAACCCAAGTAAACAAGCCGTGGCAAAGACCCGGACGCCCGGCCAACCACATCCAGTGATGCGAAAAAAGTTCATGCTTGTTAATCGACTCTGAAATTAAAACCTTGAGAAGCGAGCCCCAACGGGCGCTGTGATGGCGAGTAAGAACCTCATGGCGCCTCCTTGGTTTCGGGCGGCAAGAACAAGGCTTGCAAATCGCTCAAAAAGTCAAAGCCCCGCTCGGTGGGCTTGACCCGCTCCCAATTTCGCTCGATGAGGCCTTTGTCCTCGGCCGCCTTCAAACCCGCCTCGATGGCGCTCATAGGCAGGCCCGTTCGGGTGGTGAAATCTTGCAGTGCAAACCCTTCGCGCAGGCGCAAGGCGTTCAGCATGAATTCAAAGGGCAGTTCGCGCCGCTTCACTTCATGTTCTTGGGCCAAGGCGCCCTCGCCTGCCTCAATTTTTTGCAAATAGGCCACGGGGTCTCGCCATTTCACTTGACGCAAGACCCGATGTGCAAAGCTGATTTTGCCGTGGGCACCCGCACCAATGCCCAAGTAGTCGCCGAACTGCCAGTAGTTTTGGTTGTGCCAGCAGCCATGTCCAGGTTGGGCAAAAGCAGAGACCTCATAACGGGCCATGCCCAGTTGACCCGTGCGTTCAATGATGAGGTCGAGCATGGCGTAGGCCGTGTCTTCATCGGGGAGCACGGGCGGGAACTTGGCAAAGTAGGTGTTGGGCTCTAAAGTCAGGTGGTAAACCGACAAATGAGGCGGCTTCAAAGCCAGAGCAGTGTCCAAGTCTTGCGCCAGTTCGGCCAGGGTTTGACCTGGCAAGGCGTACATCAGGTCTAAATTAAAGGTGTCAAAGGCACTGGCAGCCTCAGTGACAGCGGCCAAGGCTTGTTCACGGTTGTGAACCCGCCCCAAGGCTTTCAGGTGGGCGTCGTTAAAGCTTTGAACGCCAATCGAAAGCCGAGTCACCCCCGCAGCGCGAAAAGCTTTGAAGCGGTCTTTTTCAAAGGTACCGGGGTTGGCCTCCAGCGTTATTTCCGCATCCGGTGTGAGCTTCAAAAGGGCCCGAAGGCCACTGATCAAGGTCTCGATGGCCGCCGGAGAGAACAAACTGGGGGTGCCGCCGCCGATAAAAACACTCATCACCGAGCGGCCCCACACCAAGGGCAATGCGCTTTCCAGGTCGGTCATTAAGGCGGCGATGTAGCGTTGTTCGGGCACCACAGCGTCATTTAAGGCTGAGGTGCTTGGCACTTCATGCGAATTAAAGTCGCAATAGGGGCATTTTTTCAGGCACCAAGGCAGATGCACATAAAGCGACAACGGCGGCAACGCCGTCAGATTCAAGGTGCCCAAGCGGGTGTGTTGTAGCAGGTCGGCCAAGGCGCATTCACCACTTTAGACATCGTTGTTGAGCCAGCGGTCACGCATCAAGGCCAACATGTGCTGGGCGGCTTTGCCCCGGTGGCTGTTGGCGTTTTTTTGGCTTTCGCTCATTTCGGCAAAGGTCATGCCGAGTTCGGGCAAAAACATCACCGGGTCAAAGCCAAAGCCGTTTTGACCCCGTCGGGCCCGCGTGATTTGGCCGACCGCTCGGCCCACGGCGATCAAGGGCTCCGGGTCAAACGGGGCACGCACCGCCACCAAGGTGCTGACCAAGGCGGCGCGGCGTTGTTGCGCCTCAGGCAAATGCTGCATTTGCTCGAGCAAGGCGGTGACGTTGTTGTCATCGCCCTTGGGGTAACCAAACTGGGTGGCGTAGAAGGCGGTGTCGACACCGGGCAAGCCGTTGAAGGCGTCCACGCAGAGGCCGGCGTCGTCGGCCAAGGCGGGCAAGCCGCTGTGCAAAGCGGCATTGCGGGCTTTGGTCAAGGCGTTTTCGACAAAGGTTTTGAAGGGTTCAGCGGCTTCGGGAATGCCCAATTCACCCTGACTGATCAGCTCAATGCCCAAGGGCGCAAACAAAGCCTGCAACTCAAACAATTTGCCTTTGTTATTGGAAGCCAACACCAGTTTCATCATGGCAGTCATTGAGCCTCGAATTACAAAGCTTGCGTTTGCAAAGCTTGGGTTTGCAAAGCTTGCGTTTGCATTATGACCAACTCCCCGATGCCCTTTTCAGCCAAAGCCAGCAAGGTGTTCATTTCAGCGCGACTAAAAGCAGCGCCTTCTGCCGTGCCTTGGACTTCGACAAAATGGCCCGCACCGGTCATGACGACATTCATGTCGGTGTCACAAGCTGAATCTTCGGTGTATTCCAAGTCAAGCAAAGGGGTGCCTTGAACAATGCCCACCGAAATCGCGGCGACCGGGCCGGTAATGGGCGAAGTGCTTAATTTGGCGTTCTTGATTAAAAAGTTCACGGCGTCTTGGGCCGCCACGAAAGCGCCGGTAATGGCTGCCGTGCGGGTGCCACCGTCAGCTTGAATGACGTCGCAGTCCAAGGAAATGGTGCGTTCACCCAAGGCCTTCAGGTCAAAAACGGCGCGCAAGGAGCGGCCAATTAAGCGTTGAATTTCTTGGGTACGGCCCGTTTGTTTGCCTCGAGCGGCCTCGCGGTCACTGCGCGTGTGGGTGGCGCGGGGCAGCATGCCGTATTCAGCGGTGACCCAACCTTCGCCCGTGCCGCGTTTGTGAGGCGGTACTTTTTCCTCCACCGAGGCCGTGCACAGCACCTTGGTGTTGCCAAACTCAATCAACACAGAACCCTCAGCGTGGATGGTGTAGCCACGGGTGATGCGCACCGGGCGCAACTGATCGAGGCCACGTCCGGCAGCGCGTTGAAAAAGGGGGGAATTGGGGGTGGCGTTGGTGTTCATGGCGGTGCAAAAAAATGGACCCATAATGCGTGACAATTCAGCATTTAAGTCCTATGCCAGTTTACAGCATGACCGCCTACGCCAGTGCCCAACAAGAGTTGGCAGCCGGCGGCACGAACAGCCCATCAAACACTTCAGCGACCCCCATCAAAGCCCTCCAACTGGGGCTTGAAATTCGCTCGGTGAACAGTCGTTTTCTCGATTTAACCTTCAAGCTTCCCGAAGACCTGCGCACTTTTGAGCCCGCCTTGCGCGAACTCATCACCAGCCAGTTGAAACGCGGCAAGGTCGAGGTTCGTGGCAGCATTGAACGCGCTCATGCGTCGGACATTCCTGAGCCTTCAGTCAAACAACTGCAACGCCTGAGCAGCATTCAAGACTCAGTCACGGCGTGGTTGCCCAAGGCGGCGCCTTTGAGCGTGGCCGATGTCATTCGTTTGGCCAGCGCCGAGGCGACTCAAAACAACGCCAGCGCTTTACCAGCCCACGCAGAAACGGCCAAACCCGTGCTCGCTTTGGCCAAAAAAGTGTTGAAAGATTTGTTGTCGGCCCGCGCCCGTGAAGGCGCTCGCTTGACCGAGATGTTGGTCGACCGCTTGGTCAAATTGCGAGAGCTGGCGGCCCAAGCTGAGCCCTTGGTTCCTCAATTGGTGGCCCAACAGCAACAAAAGTTTTTGACCAAATGGCACGAAGCCTTGAACATGGCCAACGGCACTCTAGAGGCGGCACAGGACCGCGCTTTCACTGAGGCCACTGCGTTTGCCATTCGCATTGATGTGGCCGAAGAAATCAGCCGCTTGAACTCACACTTGGACGAATTGCAAAGCCTGCTCCAAACCGGCGGCGAATTGGGCAAACGCCTGGACTTTTTGATTCAAGAACTGCACCGGGAGGCCAACACTTTAGGCTCCAAATCGCCGGCTTTGGAGTTGACCCGCATCAGCGTGGACATGAAGGTCTTGATCGAACAAATGCGCGAGCAAGTTCAGAACATTGAGTAATGAACATTGAGTAATGAACATTGAGTCATGAACATGGAGTCATGGCTGATTGAAAATCAGGGTGGTTTTTAAGACCCGCGTTGTCTAAATGCGCGCGGTGACAGGCCCATATTTCTGGAAAAAAATCGGCTGAAATAGGCCGGATCGGCAAAACCCAACTCATCGGAAATGGAGGCCAATCGCTTGTTGGTGAAGGTCAGTTGGCGCCTGGCTTCTCGCAACAACCGTGCCTCAATCAAGCGTGACACCGGCTGTCCCGTCGCCTCCTTTACACACCGAGTCAAATGCGTGGCCGAAATGGCCAAGGCCTCAGCGTAGTCAGCCACACCCCAATGCGCCAAAAAATGGGCTTCGATCAACGCTTGTAAGTTTTTTAACAATTGATGGCGCCCCGCGGCAACCATGACCGGGACTTCGGCTTGCGCCACCACCGTGCGCGCCACTTGTCCTGCCAAAGCGCTGCACAAACCCCTCAATACCAGGTCTCGCGCACGCGAAAGGCCATGAAACTCCTCGCTGAAGGCTTGTTTGTATTCCTGCCAAATTTGTTGAACACAGAGTTCCATCGCGTGGTGGGTCATCACCACCGCGGCTTGTGACAAGACCTGACGAATAGCCTGAGCGCCTTCGTAAATCAGGTCCAACATTTCATCGGCCAAGGTCACGACAAAGCCCTCGGTGCCCGGTTGAAAAACAAAGGCATGAACCGTTCCGGGGGGCACGTTGACAATGCAAGGCGGCGTCAAAGGGCGCCCCTCGCCTTCAAAAAAAACAGTTCCGTCGCCAGAGGCCACAAACAAAAACTGGTGCAATCGGTCGTGTTGGTGCGGGGCCAACTCCCAATCGTGCAATGAAGAACGAGAGGCAATGGTTTCGCAATGAACCAGGTCAGGCAATTCAGTGGACTCGCCAAAAAGGCCTGAGAAAAGGGCAAAACCGGGGGTCGAAGACATGGCTTGATTGTGCTTTGGAAAGGGATCTTTCATCAAGTCCGACAGACGGTGGTTTGCCGACTGCCGTTGGCTTCATCGACAGGCGCTCCTGACCCAATAATGGCGGCGATTGAAACAACGGGTGATGCCATGGCCTTATTAAAAGAATTTAAAGAATTTGCGCTCAAGGGCAATGTGATCGATTTGGCCGTTGGGGTCATCATCGGCGCGTCGTTTGGCAAGATCGTCGACTCGCTGGTGAGTGATCTGATTTTGCCGGTCGTGAGCAAAGGCCTAGGCGGGCTGGACTTCAGCAATTACTACCTCCCTCTTTCAGGGCAAGTCGCGCCGACGCTCCTTGAAGCCAAAAAGCTCGGTGCTGTGATTGCCTATGGCAACTTCATCACGATCGCCATCAACTTCATCATCTTGGCTTTTATTATCTTTGTCATGGTTCGACAGATCAACAAACTGAAGAAAGCGGATGCGCAAGCGGAAGTGGTCATCGAGCCAGAGGCCCCTCCCCCAGCACCTGAAAAATCACAAGAACTCGTGGTGCTCGAGGAAATTTTGGCTTGTCTTAAGAAGGTTGATTAACGACTGATTGAAAGTGAAAGCCGTTTGATTCTGAACTTATGTGGCTGTAAACCGCCAAAATCTTCTCAGGCCCAAGTAGGTGAAGGCGAATTGACCCAACAAGGCCATGGCAATCGGCGGCATGGACAAGGTGTGACCGACTTGCCAAGACAGGCCCTTGGTCTCAAAAAACTGAAGCACGGCAATGGGGACGAGGAAATAGAGCACTATAAAAACGATCAGCAGTCCGTAATCCAAAAATCGGTGCTTTGACTGGGTGTAGATGCCAAACATCAACATCGGAAGCACGGTGAACAAGCCAATGACTTGCCCCAGCACCGGTATACACAGCAACAAGCATGTGACCCACATGGACATTTTTTGAGCGCGCTGCTGGGGCGCTTTTTCTTCAAACCTCGACATCTTTGACTTTCTTCCATCGCTTAAATCATGAAAGGCCATGAGTTGCTGGTTGACTCGCAAACCAACGACTTGAAGGACCGCCCGTTGAATCAGGTTACGGGCATTGACTGAGTTGAGAAGAGGACAACGGATGAACGGCCGCTTGCTGCGTCTCATCGGGCTGGGGTTCATGGGGCGATGTGGAGGCGCCATAAAATTGGATACATGACCCTTTTCTCCCCCCTCCTCCTGCCCAATGGCACCCGCGTCCCAAACCGCATTGCGAAAGCCGCCATGGAAGAAAACATGTGCGACGCCGAGCATGCCCCCTCAGACGCGCTGTTGCGTCTTTATCAAGCCTGGGCAGACGGCGGAGCGGGTTTGATTTTGACGGGCAATGTGATGGTCGATCACCTTGCCATGACGGGCCCCGGCGGCGTGGTTTTGGAAAACGACCAGCACTTAGACCGCTTCAAGGAATGGGCACAAGTGGCCCGTTCGGGCGGCGCTCAGGTGTGGATGCAAATCAGCCACCCGGGTCGTCAAATGATGGCCTCAATGGGGCAAGAAACTTGGTCGGCCTCGGCGGTGCCTCTGGACATGGGCAAGTTATCAAACCAGTTTTCAGTGCCCAAAGCCATGACGCCTTCGGACATTGCAGAGGTGCTTCAACGTTTTGTGCGCACGGCGCAACTGGCAGAACGGGCTGGCTTCAACGGTGTGCAAATTCACGGTGCGCATGGCTATTTATTGAGCCAATTTTTGTCGCCCCTTTGCAATCGGCGTCAAGACGCTTGGGGGGGCCGTATTGACAACCGAGCCAGGCTCTTGGTGGACATCGTGAAGGCAGTTCGCGCGGTGGTGTCCCCTCAATTTGCGGTGTCGGTCAAGTTGAACTCGGCCGATTTTCAGCGCGGCGGCTTCAGCCCCGGAGACGCTCAGCAAGTGCTGCAGATGCTGAACGAATTGAGCGTTGATTTGGTAGAAATTTCTGGCGGCAGCTATGAAGCCCCCGCCATGCAAGGACAAGCCCGAGATGGTCGCACCTTGGCGCGTGAGGCCTATTTTTTAGAGTTCGCACAAAACATGTTGGCCACCGCCCAGATGCCCTTGATGGTGACGGGTGGGATTCGCCGCAAGGCCGTGGCCGAACAGGTGCTGGAAAGCGGCGTTTCAATGGTCGGTATCGCAACGGCTTTGGCCATTGACCCCCACCTACCCCAGGCTTGGCTTGCAGGCCGCGGTGTATCGCCCGAGTTGTCGCCAATGACGTGGAAGAACAAGACGATGGCCGCCCTCGCCACGATGGCGAGGGTGAAGTACCAACTCAAGAAATTGAGCCATGGCCAAGTCACCAACCCGCGTATTTCACCGCTGTGGGCTTTGGTGACTCAGCAGATCAAGACAGCCCAGCAGACTAAGCAGTACCGGCTTTGGGTTGCCAACTTGTGAATCGAACAATGAGCAACGTGCTCACGCCGTAAACGGCCATTCCCAAACCGACCAGCGCGAAAAGCGCCCAAGTCGGTGCATGCCTAGAAGCCAACCAAAAGCCGACCACCGCCACCACAATCAAACGCAATGTGCCGGCCAAAACCGGGCCCAATGCTTTACCGGCCCCGAGGGAAGAAAAGTAAAGCGACAGACCCAAGCCAAAGAGCGCGTAGCAAGGGCCTGCCCACAAAAAGTAGGTTCTGGCAGATAACAAAACCGATTCGTCTTGACTGAACAGCGTTGTCCACGCATCGGGTGCCAAGATGACCCCCAGCCCAATCATGCCGAGTAAGGCAGCGGCCAACGCGGCAGCGGTAAAGGCCGATTGACGCGCCCTTTTAATATCACCGGCACCCATCGCCATGCCCACCATTGGCACTGACGCCACACCGATGGCAAACGCCAGTGGCACCAGCAGAAATTCAAGACGCGTTCCAATGCCGTAACCCGCCAGTGCTTGGGGGCCGAACTCGGCGACCAATCGCGTCATCACGAAGATGGTGAAAACGGTTTGAAAGGGCGAAATACACGCCACCGCACCCACCCGCAAAATGTCTTTTAGCAATTTGGGGTCTATGCGGGTGCCGTGAATCGGCAGGCTCACACGGGCATGGCCCGAGGCCAAGTGATGCCACAGGAATACAGCCCCCACCGCGTAAGCCAGCACACTGCCTGCCGCCACTCCCCCCATGCCAAAAGCAGGAATCGGCCCCCAGCCCAAGCCCAAAATGCCGCCCAAAAGCACTTGTGCAATGGACAACGCGAGCAAAGTGACAGAGGGGATTTTCATGTTGCCACTGCCTCGAATGACCGAGGACAGCGTATTCACGATCCAAACAAAAATGGAGCCTGCAAAGGACACTTTGGCGTACGCCAGCGCTTGCGTGAGGGCCTCCCCTCGCCCCCCCAGAGCATCAAGGAAAAAGGGGCCAAAGAGTTCCATCACCCCTAAAAAAACTGTGCCCAAAGCAATGCCAATCCAGAGAGCATGCACCGCCAGCAAATTGGCTCGATTGGTCTCGCCCGCGCCCAATCCTCGGCTGATGGCTGACGATACCCCACCCCCCATGGCGCCAGCCGACATCATGGTTTGAAGCATGACAAATGGAAACACCAAGGCCATACCGGCCAAAGCGGGGGTGCCAAAGCGGCCGACATAACTGGTTTCGGCAATCGTCGCCAATGCAGTGGCCAACATGGCGACCATATTGGGCAGTGCGAATCGCAACAAGGTAGAAAAAATGGGCGTGGTTTGTGGTTTCAATTGGATTTAATCTCAGGCAAAGAACTAAACGGGGCGTTAACCCGAAGCCAACTCACGAATCGCCCGCTCGTAAACCTCAACAGGTTGCCCACCCGAAAGAAGATGACGCTCGTTGATGATGACGGCTGGGACTGCATGAATGCCTGCATTCGTGTAGAACGTCTCGCGTTCACGCACGTCTGCACTGAACTCATCTCCGGCCAAAATTTCGCGCGCACGGTCTGCGCTTAATCCGACCGTTTCAACTGCTCGTACCAAAACGGCTGCGTCGTCCATGGCCTGGCGGTCCCGATGGCAGGCATTCAGCAGCGCCATTTTGAGCTGAGGCTGTTGTTCAGGGTGTTCTTCACCCACCCAATGCAGCAACCTGTGGGCGTTGAAGGTGTTGTAAATACGACCCCGACCGTCTTGGCTAAAAGTAAACCCAACTTCAGCCCCACGCTCGCGAATGGTCTCCTGCATCTGGGCCTGTTGTTCGGGTGTGGACCTGTACTTTTGGGTCAAGTGCTCGGCAATGTCCTGTCCGCCCGGCTTCATTTGGGGATTGAGCTCGAACGGTTGGAAGCGCACCGTAGCCGTTACATCGGTCTTGATGTGATTCAAGGCTTTATTCAGAGCGGAGAGACCCACAGCACACCAGGGGCAAGAAATGTCAGAGACAAAATCGATTGTGATGTGTGAGGTCATGGTGGGCTCCTAAGAAGAGACGCGCAAGGGCATCGGGATTGCTACTGGCCTTGGCTTGCAATGGCCATCCATACCGAGTTTATCCGCCGGCACACTGCCCCATTGACCTGCTCCCTGCCTACCGTCTCACTGCGATAAACAACTGCGCAATGAAGTGGCTCAGTTTGGATGCAAATTTCCGTCTCTCCAAAACTGTTTTTTACCCATCCGCTAGGAATACGTTTTTTAGGGGCAAGGGCCATCTTTGCGTTGGCTCCTTTGTGCGCCCCACTCTCTCGCTCAAAAGGGAGCTGACTAGCCAAGAGTCTAGTTGGGCATGGCCGATCTTTGAAAGCCAACGATCTGCCACTTTCCATCACGCTGCGCAACGGCGACAGTGAGGCGCCCAATCGCCTCTCTTTTATGGTCACCGTTTGAGACAGTCCATTTATCAAAGCCCGTTAACACGGCACTGGTGGTTGACAGCTCATTGATGTAATGCGCTCCAAGTTCCACATTGACAGTGGCGTAGCTTGAAAATAAATCTGCAAAGTATTTCTTGATGTCGGTGTTCGTTGTCAATGGAGACTTGGAAGAAGTCCCGAAGAAAACGGCTCTGTTCATGGCTGAACAAGCCGCTTCGCATTTTCATTGGCGCGTTTGACTTCAGTCTTGGGGCGTTTTGAGTCCCATTCATCTCAGTGCGCGGGTTCAATCCGAAATCATTGATTCACCCATATTGCGCATCAAACGAAGATTTGAATACATCTTGTCGGGTTGCAGTACCAACAGGATCGTGATCATTTTTTCTACAGGATCGATGACAAAGTTGGTACCCGATGAACCCAACCAAAAAAACTCACCCTTTGACCCAAGATAACCAGTAAGCCCTGCCTCCGCCCTAACGGCAAAACCAAGGCCAAAGCCCAGCCCGTTCTCTGGCGTGGGGGAAACATCTGAAGTCTTCACCGCGCGCACACCTGGGGGCAAGTGATTGGCCGTCATCAGCTCCACGCTTTTACGCGACAAAATCCGTACGCCTTCCAACTGCCCTTTGTTTAAAAGCATTTGGCAAAATCGCGAATAATCAGCTGCGGTTGTGTAGAGGCCGCCGCCGCCGCTCAGTCGAGTGGGCTTCATCTTCAATGGGGGCTTGGTTAAATAATTGCCCGTTGCAGGGTTGATGTTTGAAAAAGCAACTCTCGAGTACTTGGATTCATCAACCCAAAAGTTGGTGTCTTGCATCCCCAATGGCCCAGTCACCATTTGCTGCAGCGCAATGTCTAAAGACTTTCCTGTAATCACCTCGATCACGCGACCCAAAACATCGGTTGACAAGCCATAGTTCCAAGTTGTTCCGGGCTGGTATTTGAGTGGCAACTTAGCCAACTTTGCCACCTGTTGCTCTAGGTTGAGGTCCGGGTCATAAAGGTTATTGGAAAGGTAGGCCTTGTCGACGAGCATGTCGTCAAAATAGCCGTACGTGAGTCCCGAAGTGTGCCTCAGGAGGTCCTGAATGGTGATTTCTCTAACCGCGTTGACCAACACCAACTCCGATTTTCCCTCTGCATTGGTCTTTTCGACGCCGACCTTCATGTCTTTGAATTCTGGAATGTATTTGGAAAGCGGGTCACTGAGTGCTAATTTTCCTTGCTCCAAAAGTTGCATCACGGCCACCGAGACAATCGGCTTTGTCATTGACGCCACCAAGAAAATGGCGTCGGCGGTCATTGGCGCAGCACTTGGCCGATCTCTGAATCCAAGGGCCTCTTTGACTGCCACCTTGCCATTTTTGACGACCATCAACACTGCGCCAGGCATTTCGCCGGCATCGATGCGACGTTGAAGTTCCGTCTTGAAGTCTTGGACCTTGGCAGCTGACAGCCCGACAGATGCTGGCGTTGCGGATTCGATGGCGCTTGCGTCAGAAAAAGCAGTCAATAAACTGGCTGCAAGGGCCAGGGTGAAGACCAAGCATTTGGTCAAGAAGGGGGCTGATTTTCGGCTCACTGTGGGTCTCCGCTGGTTTAGAAATTTGATAAACCCATAAATCTTACTGTGGCATTTCCTCAAACCTTTAGACACTTTTCATATTGCGTAGATGACCGGCTCACCCGACACCATTACTTCCAGTTGTCCAAAATTCGCGTAATGGCTGCGGGGGGGTCTTGCCACGCAAAGAGCCGTGTATTTGGATCGTAGATAAGTTGTTGAGTACCGGCTGCCACAGTACCGTAGCAGCCATAGAGGTACTTGACCTCGTTGCCCTTGGCATTGACAGCTCGAACGTCAAATTCAACCTTTGCAATGCCCTCTACGGGATCGTTGATCTTTTCCCAGGCAGGCGCTTGGGCCAACTCCAAACTGAAGGATTGATTGGGAGCGCGAGGATAGCCGCCATAACGAACACGACTGCCAACGGGAAACAGTGCTGGAACTGCGGGGTCCCGCCCGAAGGAATACTCAATTGCGAACTCGTCCCCAAAATCTGGCTTCATGGTGACCAAATAGGTGTGATCCTCGGAATCTTTGTTGCCATTTGATCTGTTCACGGCGACTTCGGCCCCCATCGCAACCACTGAGCCAATCAGAATAGCAGCCCCCGTTGCCGGACCCAGAAGGCCAACAGCAGAACCCAAACCGACATACCCATGCTGACGACTCACAAACCGGGGTTTGACGCCATCTAACTTTTGGACATTGGTCAGGGTTGCACACCCGGGTTCGACACCAAGTGACGCAAGCTGTTGATTCATATAGGTCACCCTATTTTTTTACCACTACAACAGGCTCAGTTGTGACTGCCG
>CAIKMN010000034.1 GCA_903828535.1 uncultured Curvibacter sp. | reverse complement strand
TCAGCGGATATGCATCGGGGCCAGCGGGCGAGTCTGGGAAACCAGGCGGACCACGCAATCAAGGCCGGATATAAGAGAGCAGCCGACTTCTTCGCAACACGACACAAATTTCTCTTGCTACCCGGGAGGCATCCATATAAGACCCCCATGAACCCGTCTTTCAACATCACCAAGCCCCTGTTGTGGGTGGGCGCGTTTTTGGCTTTGTGCCTGACGTCGACGGTTTGGGCCAACGAAAGTGCGCATGAAGCCCATGCGGAAAAAGCCGCCCCTCCATTGGCTCAGGACAACAGCGAACCTGGCAAAGGCAAAACCTATGTGGTTCGTTCAGGCGACACCCTGGACCGGGTGATTCAAAAAGCCATGCCCAACAGTCCCTTGAAAATTGAATTCTTGCGTGACGCTGTGGTCCGGGCTAACCCAGAGGCGTTCCCCCGTCCGGGCAGTTACCGCATCCGTTCTGGCCAAGTGCTGCAGTTGCCTGACATGGGCAAAGTGCTGCAAGAAGCGGTGGGTCCCCTGCTGCAAAGCGCCGAGGCCCATGGTCCGAATGACGAGCAAACCCGCCGCCGCTGGGTGCACTTCCCTTGATTGCCCGCGCTGAAACCGCTCTGTCCAGTGGCCGTGCCCTGGCTGAAATGGGCGGGGGCAGCGCGCGCTTAAATTCGCCCATCGTTCTCTTAGCCGAACAAGCCCAGGCGCTGGGCCTGAGCCAAGACGAGGTGGTATTGGCCATGGTCGAGACCATGCCCTCAGGCGTTTTGGGCTTGATGGTCCAAGGCCAGGCGTTGTCTTTGAATCCGTCAGGCCAAGCGCAATTGGCCCAAATGTCCAAAGGCGAGCGCTATTCGCTCAAGGCCAAACCCAACCCGAATGGCACTTGGAACTTGACCCCCTTGCCTGGCAAGGCAGAGGAAGCGGAAGTCATCGAGGTCGGTCCCCAAGACACCTCGCCGAGGCTCCAAATGGCGCCTTTGTTCACGGGCGAATTGCAGTCTGGCATCTCCAACATCGCCAAGCTCTTGTATCGGCCTGAGAACATGAGCGACCTCAGTGAACTGGTTCAACCTGGGGTGTTGAATGACCTGTTCGAAGCGTTGGCACGGCCTGATTTGCTGCAGCTTTGGGAAAGCATGCAAATTGAAGAAGCGGCTTTATCGCCTGGCTTGCTGCGTGAAGTGGTGAGGAATTTTTTAGGGCCAGAAGCTTGGTTGGCCAAGGGGCGGCCACTCCCCGCCAAAGACATGAAGGGGCTGCTGCACCGATTGTTGTCGACTCTGGAGCAGGGCCTGAAGCCGGGGGCAGGGCTGTCCTATCAGGTCCTGTCTAAATTGCCCTTGGTTCGGGGGGCGTTGGAAGATTTAGAGTCGGCTCAGGTCCGGGCGGTTCAAGCGCAAGCCCAAAACGAAGTTTTGTTCAAAATGGTGTTGCCCTTCAAAAATGAAGAGCCGGTTCATTTGACCTTTAGACGCACGTCCAACCAATGGGGTCAGTCGTCAGGCATGACGGTCAATGTTTACTCAGAAAGTCAGGCTTTGGGGCCTGTTTGGTTAAAAACCGATCTTCACGCTAAAGACCATGTGGACCTGACGATGTGGGCCAACCGTCCTGAGGTGATGGAGCGGGCCCAGGATGGCGCTGAATTTTTGACCCAAACACTTCATGAGGCCGGTTTGGCGGTAGGGCATTTGGCTATTTTGCCGGGCCCCCGTCCTGAGACCCCGGGTGAGTTTGTTCCCAGCGGGCGCGGCCTGGTGGTGGACATTGCCGCTTAAGAAGGCGCAGCCCATGTCACCCGCCCGCCACCAAGCCATTGCTTTAGCTTATGGACACCACACCACCCCGGTGGTCAGTGCCAAAGGAGAAGAGGATGTGGCGCAGGCCATGGTGGAGCAAGCGAAACGGTTGGGGATTTTTGTCAGCAAAGACCCGCAGCTATTGGCCTTGCTGAGTCGACTGGAAGTGGATCAAGAAATTCCGCCAGAGCTTTATTCAGCGGTGGCCGTGGTGTTGGCCTGGGTCTATTGGCTCAAGGGCATGCGCCCTGGGGATGAGAAAGCGCCAGCGTTTGATCCGTATTCCGATCAAGCGTCTCTGTAAGCCTTGGCTTTGGAGAAGCGGGCCAATTTGCCAAGCTTGTCGTAAACCTCGACGCCACTGGTCACGGCACTGACTTGCAAACTCTGCAGAGCCCCGCGAATGGCGTCGAGTTTGCGTTCAATGATCAAGGCGTTTCTTTGGTGGGCATCTCGACAGCGGCGCATGCAGTCGATGAAGTCGGCCCAATGGGGGCTCTCTTGGAGCTGATCGGCTGGCGGACACAGGGCAGTCAAGGCCGCCAACAACTCCGCTTTACCTGGTTGGAGCGAATCAAAATTCTCTAAATTTTGTTCTTGCAAAGCCTTAAATTCCATTTCCAAGACCCTTTCCAGGTCTTGCGCCAATGGCAATGCTTGCGGATTGCCAGGAATGGGTTCAGCCATGGATCATTTGTTCGATGGACCAGAAGCTTTGTGCCACCCGGCTGGGGTCGATGGCGTATTGACCATTTTTAATGGCTGTTTTGATCGAATCCACTTTGTTTCGGTCAAACACCCCGTCGCTGGACGCTGTGTTGGGTTTGGCCACCACTTGGGCGGCAGTGCTCAACACCACGGTGTCGGCACCGGCACTGGCGCCAGAGCTGGCTTCTGCTTGGGCCGTTGTCGCGGGCGAGGGCGCGTTGGCTGCTGTTTTGGCCGCAACTGCATGGTTGGCGTCGCTGTTCGCCACGGCAGCAGATGAATTTTTTTCCTGAGCGTTGCGCACAGGGCTGTTCACCTGGGGTGAATTGGCAAACTGTGAAATGGCATCGGTCATTGGGGGTCTCTCTTTCCAAAGGGAGCAGCTAAGCCGCTACTCTACATCGTCTATATCGGAACAGAATATTAAAACTTAAGTGATTTTGATAAGAAAAAAGAAAAATTTTCAATAAAGGTGACTTTTCAAAGCCCTCGAAGCACGTTTGGGCCCGTCACCACACCATAGAAGATTCGACCTGAGTCGGCATTTTTTAAGCGAATTTGGTCCCCTAAATAGCCATCTTGTTGAGCTTCTGCTTGCACCGTGACTTGAAAGGCGCCCGCTGTGCTGATGCTCAGCAGAGCAGACTGCCCTTGTTTGACCAAAACCGAGCGTTTGACATCGTAAGTGTGGAGCAAAGTGCCTGGTGGAATGTCTCGAGTGACCTCGGCCGATTCCAAATCTTTGGCGCTGGTTAACAACTGGTTATCACTGCCCACCACGGGTTGTAGGGTCTCTTGCAGCAGGGAGGGGTCGATGCGGCTGCCCCTGACGATCAACTGTTTCGCGACCAGTACCGCTCGAGGTGCCGCAGCCGGGGGGGAGGGTGCCACGGTGCGTTCGGGAGGGGCGACCGTGGTCACTGTCGCAGGCGCGCTGTTGATCTGCAAATACAGCTGCCAAACGGGCGGTTTGGTCTGAGCAGACCGCGAGGGACCCTCGGCAGGGCACCTGACACGAACGGTTTCTTGTGAAACAAAAGGGTGATCGAGCAGCAATTCCCTGGGACAGGCCTGCACTTGGACACGCGGGTCGAGGGAAGCCATTTCGATTTGGTCTGGTGCAACATGGCGATTTTGGGCCTCCCATTCACGCACTTGTCGGAACAGCAGCTCTTGGTTGGCGTCCGCCGCTCCTCCCACCAGGGGCATAAAGACCAAAACCAAACTACAAGCCCACGCGGAGGGCGCTTGTCGCAGTGACTTAAAAGGTCGGCACAGCATTTGCATAAGTGAGTCCAAGGTGTTGAATTTTTGACACGAACTGATTCGCATAAGCCGAAATTTGCAAGAAACGTACCAGAAGCCCCAAGCCCGGAAGAGACCACGATCATGAGCCAAAATGACCTCGTCACCGCCAACATGGCCCCCTCCCAATTGGTGGCCATGCAAGGGCGCGCTTATGCCCGGGTTAATCCGCAAAATGCCAAGCCGTCTTCAGGGTCATATGGCCATTTCGCTCAAGTTTTGAAGCAATCTCAAGCCAACACAAGCTTGAATTCAAGTTTTAATTCAAGTTCAATTGACGAGGGCGGTTGGTCTAAAACCTTGGTCTCAGGTGACACGCTCACGGGGGTCATCAAACAACAAGCGGCCAGCCAAGGTGTCGAACTATCGGCTTCACAAGCATTTGCAATGGTCAGTCAGCTGGCCAAGGCCAATGGCATTGCCAACCCCAACAAAGTGTTCGCGGGTCAAAAGATTGACCTTTCCTGCTTGCAATAGATCG
>CAIKMN010000033.1 GCA_903828535.1 uncultured Curvibacter sp. | reverse complement strand
TCAGCGGATATGCATCGGGGCCAGCGGGCGAGTCTGGGAAACCAGGCGGACCACGCAATCAAGGCCGGATATAAGAGAGCAGCCGACTTCTTCGCAACACGACACAAATTTCTCTTGCTACCCGGGAGGCATCCATATAAGGTCCTCATGGCTTATTGCCCTCAAGATTTTCTTTACCGACCCTGTTTAACATCCCCACCCGCGTTGGGGCTTCGGGCTGAACGGGTCTGCAGGTGGCGGTGATGTTTTGAATGGTGTCTTTTTTCTCGGCGGACAGCGCGTAGCTGACCAAGCAGGTTTGGTCGGCGCTGTCGCCCCAGATGATGGCCAAGCGGCCTTTGCGGTCTTCCACCCGCGCTTCGATTCGGCCGAACTGACCCACCGAGCCGACTTGCTCACCCACCTCGTTGAGCACCGTGGCCCCAAAGGGCGCGGGTTTGCCATCGAGAAGCTTCACTTCAATGAACACCGAGATGCCCTTGGCCTTGGTGAAGTTCAGCATGGCCACCGCACCCGCGTGGGGGGCCACTTGTTGGTAAGCGTTTTCAACGCTGGTTTGCAGGCTCACCTTGGACAGATCCAAACTCACCGTGTTTTGTTGGTAAGGCGACAAAAACGGCATGATGGTGTAACCATTGCTGTCCACCGGCGCGCTTGGGAAGTTGGCAATTTCAATGCCCTCCCCGTCTTCCACGTGCACCAAGGCCATGGTGTCACCCATCATGGGGCTGAAGGTGACGCCGCCTTCGTGAACAATCAAACCGCCCGAGGCCGAGAAGGACGCCTGTGAATGACCAGAACCGGTGCCCGCCGAGGCGCTGAGCAGGGCGAGTGGCGCGCGGTAGGAGCCGTTCACCAGGGTGCTGGTGCTGGCGCCACTGGATTTAGAGCTTGTGTGGCTTTCTGACAGACCCGCGCTGTATTCGTTCAAGTTGCCAAAGGAGCCGCTCCAGTTGGCTTGCTCGGTGGTGCCACTGTCTGAGTTGTGGGTCACTTGGCCATTGACCATCGAGAAGTTGCGCTCGCCCAAGTTCAGAGGAATGTTGACGCCCAAGCTGATGGTATTGACCGGCACACTGCCCGCCAAAGAAGAATAGGTGCGCGTGGCCGAGGTCGAGACACCAATGCCGTAGGTGTTAAAGCCGTAACTCGCGCTGTAACCGGTCAGCGTGCCGGGGTTGTAAGCCGAGTTGGGGTTGACCCAAAAGTTGGTGGAGTTGCCCGAAAAGTTCAGCGTTCCATAGCGCCCAAAGCTTTGAGACACGTTCATGTTGATTTGCTGCCGCTGGCGGTTGGGGTTGTAGGTGGAGTTGCCGTTTTGCTCGGCGGCCAGCGACGACATGGCGTCTTGCAGCGTGTAGAAATTGGCCGATGAATAGCGGTATGCGGCGAAACTCAGATTGGTGTTGGTGCCTGTAAAAAGTTTAGACCAAGCGGCATTCACACTGGCCCCATTTTGGTTGCCTTGGCTGGGCTTGTTGTACGAGGCAAAGGTCAGGTTGCTCACCACGGAGCCAAAGTCGGTGTTCACCGCGGCGCCCACCAAACCGGCGTTGTAACGGGAGGCGGAAAGCAAAGCGCCATTCAGCGTCCAGGTGTTGCTCAGGCCATATTGCACATTGCCTTCGGCGACGAACTTGTCGCCTCGCACGGAAGTGTGGTTGAGCTTGCCACCCACCAAGCTGTAGCGCAGGCGCCCTTCGCGCAACGACATGGGGGCGGCCGAAAAGGGCACGTTGAAGGTGCGCACCGAACCGTCAGACTCTGTGACGCTGACCACCAAGTCGCCGCCGAAACCTGTGGGGTAAAGGTCGGTGATGTTGAAGGGGCCGGGGGGCACCACGGCGTCATAAATGACGATGTTGTTTTGCCGAATTTGCACCTTGGCGTTGCTCAAGGCCACGCCGTGAATGGCGGGCGCAAAGCCGCGCTCTGAGTCGGGGTACATGCGATCGTCGGACATCAAGGTGGCGCCAATGACCGAGAAACTGTTGAGCAACTGGCCATCAGAGTAAACGTTGCCCACCATCATTTGCGATTTGATGTCGGGAAAGTCGCGACCGACATAGGCTTGCGATTGTTGGAACTGGGTTTTTTGTCCTGAGCCAGCAAGCAGTGAAGCGGTTTCGCGAAAATGCCACGGGCCGGCGTTGAAGCCCGCGTTCAGGCCCAAGTAGCTTGAATTGGTCGTGGACCCAGCGCCATTGGCCGAAGCATGGGTGGCAAAGTCGTTAAATTGATAAGCCAGCGTGCCTGCGGTGACGCCTTGCGTCCACAACTCAGGCGGCACATAACCACGGGCTTGTCGACGCAAGTTCGCCTGCGCAATGCTGATGTTCAGAATTTGCTCTGAAGTATCATAAGTTGACGATGAGTCTGGCACCAGTTGCTCGATTTCCCAACAGGCATTGGAGGTGGGATTGGTTTGGCTATCGGTCAGCTCTTTCTGACCCTGAGGGGTGACTTTAAGGGGGTCGACGCCGAACAAGTCAAACAAGGCTTTGTCGATACAGGCCACTGCAGGGGCTTTGGCATTGCTGCGGTTGGCAATCATTTTGATGGTTCGCCGACCCAGCCATTGGGAATTCAAGTAAACATCGGCGCGGTAACTCCCGGGCAACACCGGATTGCCCAGATTGAATCGACTCAAATCAATGTTCTCATTGGCACCGATGCCCTTGAGCATGTTGGGATCCCACTCAGCGGCGTATTGGATTTGTGCCGTTTTTTCTTCAGCAATGGCCCCAGTGGTGGCGCTGAGGAGCGCCATACCCAAGCACCAGGTTGAAAGGGGGAAAGGCGCTTTCACGGTGCAAGAACAATGTCAGCGGTGTTGTAGACAAAGCCGCCCCAATCGTTCACAGCAGCGAAGCGAATGGACAAAGGGACAGCGGCGTTTGCGGTCTGGGGCGAACCTGCAGCCACACCAGTGACCAAGAACTCGGCCTTAGAAAGGGGCAAGACCATGCCGCTCACACCGGGGCCAATGCTGGCCGCCACGGCGGCGGCTTGGGAGGCTTCGTTGTCTTCGCCTTGGGCCTGGTTTTTGGGCAACGCGTTCAAACGAATGTCGGCAAAGGACACGTGATAGGGCGTGGGATTGTCGGCCACGATTCGAATCGTGTCGCCCTTATCCCCTTCGCGCTTGTAAGACCATTTAACGAATTTGGCAGCGGCGTTGGCGTCACCCGGTAACTTAGCAGGGCGATAAAAGATTTTGAGACGGCTTCGCACCGAGAACTGCAAATAATTCTCGCCAGCGGCTTCGCCGGGCTTGGGGGGAATTTCTAAAACATTCAGCCAAAACAAAGACTCTCGGTCTTTGGGCAATTCTTTGCCAGTGAACACCAAACGCAGGTTTTGCTTGTGGTTGGGGTCGATGCGAAACATGGGGGGCGACAGCACGAAGGGCGCATCAATGTCTTGCGGCAAGGCCTTGGGGTCACCCAAATCGACCCAAGACTGCACCAAAGAAGGCGTCGTGCCCGCGTTGGAGAGTTGAATGGTGACGTCCCGGTCGGTGGCGTTGTAAACCACACGGGTCCCCATGACGGTGACAGCGGCTTGGGCTGTTTGAATGGCCAAAAAAACCAGAACCAGCCCAAATGTCCACCGCATTCTTAAACGCATAACAACTCCTCAGCACCTGCAAAAAAATCGAGCACCTCAACTCCTCAGGGAGTTGAGGTGTTTAGAACCCACACTTCAAATCAGGTGTAGTTCACTGTGTAGACCAAGGAGGCAGAGGCATTGCCCACATTCGAACTGGTCAATGTGGCGCCAGTTCCGTTGTACCACTGCGCATAAAACGTTTGTCCAGCGCCGCCTGAACTGATGGGTGTACCGGCCAAGGGGGTTCCAGGCACCACCGCCGTGGTTTGATCCGCATTCAACAAACGCATGTACTTGCCCACGAGGCCGGTGGTAGTCAAGACACCTGCAGCGCTCATGTTGGTGTTGGCGGTGTCAAAATTCACGGTCATGGTGTTGGCCGAGGTCCCACATCCATAAACACCAATACTGAACGGCGTGTTGCCCGACCAAGCATTTGGGGCTGATATCGACTGCCACGAAATAGTGGGCAAAGTAACGGTTAAGTTGGGGGTCGAGCCCGTCGTGGGGATGGTGGTCCCCAGTTGAGCCGTGACGGCGCAGGTGGTGGCCTTGATGGTGCCGTTGATGGTGATGGTGCCATCCGAGGCGAAGGCGGTGCCACCGCAAAGCAAGGCCGCTGAAAAAGCGCCCATGCCCAAAGCGGCGCGCAGGGAAAAACGACGATAGGAAGAAATGCGCATGAGCTGCTCCTGGGTTAATTTTTAGAATGCTTGGGTTAGAAAAACGTCAGGCTCATTCGTACTGCATGATGACGGGCACGCTGCTGTTCACTTGACCGGCTGTGGTGAGCGCTGTCGCGTAGTACTGAACATAGAAAGGGAAAGCGGCAACGCCCCCCACTATTGGCTGCTTGGTCACTTTTTGACCTGCAGCTGCCGTTGGCAACGAACTGCCATTGCCCCCCGCCCAAGGCGCGGACAAAAGCACTGGGGCATTGGTACCCGTATCCAAAATTTGGAGCTCTACATTTGAGGCAACATTGGCACCTGGAGCCATTGCATTTTTCAAATTATTGTCAGCCAGAATGTTGGTGCTGGTGATGTCAAAGTAAGGCATGGCAGCAGTGATGTTATTGCCAGAGGAGTTGACGCCGGCACAGCCACTCACGTTGATCGTGAAAGGGGTTTTACCCGCCACGTTGGTAGCGGCCGTGAGCAACGAAGTCGGTATGGTCGGCAACGTGGTGGTGTTGCTGGCACCTGTACCGGAAGTCACGGTACAAGTCACAGCGGTCAACGCGCCTAAAAAGTTCAGGGTGGCGGTGCCATCGTTCCCTGCCGAAGCATTGCCAGAGACAAACAAAGCAGCAACAGCCAATGTGCTGAGTGCGGAAACAGCGGTAATTTTCTTCATTCTGAAATCCTTGAAATTGGTGAAAAAACATCCTCTTTGCAGAGGCCATATGACTGAAAAACCCTGTTGGGCCAGACACTCATATGGGCGAATGTAGCGAGAGGAAGTTCACCCAATTTCAGAAAAGTTTCAGCTTGTTAACCACAGGAAATTTGTTAACAAATCAAAACAAAAAACCGGTCGCCAGAACAAAGTCAACTCAAATTAGGTGCAATTTCTAGGTGTAATTTCTAGGTGTAATCAATGGTGTAAGTGACGCTGCCTGAACCTGCCCCTGTTAGACGTACCTCTTAGCCGTTCAATTATGCGGCCTTCACTAGCTGTGCC
>CAIKMN010000032.1 GCA_903828535.1 uncultured Curvibacter sp. | reverse complement strand
GTGGCACCTTGGTGAACGAGGTGCTGTACGATTGTTTGCAGTTCCACGGTGGCATGGGCTATTTGCGCGAAACCCCGATTGAGCGCATGGCCCGCGATGCCCGCATCCAAGCCATCGGTGGCGGGGCCACCGAAGTCATGCTGGAAGAAGTGGCCAAACGGATGGTTTAAAAGGACCCATTTGATGAAATTAACACGGCACATGAAACCCATCTCGAAACCCATCTCGAAACCCATTTTCAAACGCACGCTGGCCATGGCGGCTGTCATGGCTTGGATGCCCTTTTCGGCTTCAGCGCAAACCCCTCCAGGGGCCGCCCAAGCCAAGGCGCCCGTCACCACGGCGTCGGGTTTGGTGTTTGAATCGGTCAAAGAAGGCACCGGCGCCTCTCCGGTGGCCACAGACAGCGTCAAGGTGCATTACCGCGGCACTTTTTTGGATGGGAAAGAGTTCGACAGTTCCTACAAACACGGCCAAGCGGCAGAGTTTCCTTTGAACCGTGTCATTCCTTGTTGGACCGAAGGCGTTCAACTCATGAAGGTGGGCGGCAAAGCGAGACTCACCTGCCCGGCCAATATCGCGTATGGCACGCGCGGAGCGGGGGGGGTCATTCCGCCGAATGCGACTTTGCACTTCGACATTGAATTACTCGGCATTGCTGGACGCTAAGCTTCTGGCGTTGTGGCCGTGTTGGCCGTGTTGGCTGAATTGGCCGAATTGGCCGCTCAGACCGTTTTACCTGTCGCTGCCGCCGCCGCTGCAACGGCGTCTGAGACGCTCCAGTAGCAAGCGGGGGCGGTGCCCAAATGGGCCGCCTGTGTTTGGTAGAACAAAGCCTCGCGGGGGGCGTCTTTGATGCGTGCCAGCAGCAACGTGATTTGGTTTTTGTCCAAAAACTGTTTGAACTCGGCCAGTAAGTTGACCGAGGTGACATCCAAATTATTGGATTCTTCGAGGCTCATCACCACCGTGGCAACCTTTAGCCTCAAGGCGCGATCGCCGACCCACTTCAAGACCTGTTCAACGTTGGCAAAAAACAGCGGTTGTTCGGGCCGAACAATGAGCAAATTCTTCGGCACAACCACTTCGGGATGGCTGGCGCTGTCGAGGTAGTCGTGCGTGCCGAGCAGGTGACCCAAGATGGCCACATCGGGCTTAGAGAATTGTTTAAGGGCGACCAGCAAGGACATCAGCACCGCGAGCAACATGCCAAATTGAACCCCAAAAACCAACACGCCGACGGCCGCCACCACGGCAATCCAGGCGTCACGGCCCCAACGCAGGCTGCGAATCAGCGGCATGGGGTTGAGGTGGTCGGACAAAATGCCCACCACCACCGCCGCCAAGGCGGCCTTGGGCAACAGCGCCAGAAAATGACTGGCTTCTAAGAGCAAAACTGCCAAGGCCAAAGCCGTTGCCAAGCCTGTCCAGCGGCCGGCAACACCCGTGGATTGGTTGGCCATGCTGGCCGACATGCTGGCACCCACCGGCAATCCTTGTACAAGCCCCGAGACCAAGTTGCCGACGCCCAGCGCCAACAATTCCCGGTTGGCGTCCAAGGTGTCGCCTGAACGCGCGGCCAAGGTGCGCACCGCCCCCCAAGATTCGGCGAATACCAGCATCAGCAAAGCAGGCGCCAATTCGGCGGCACGCAGCCATTCATTGCGGCTGAGTTCGGGCAGGCTGAAGGACAAACCACTGAGCTCGATTCGACCGACCAAGGCCACGCCCTGCCCGCCCCAATCCCAATGCGAAGAGCCTGCCCAAGCCAAAGCCAGCACGACAAATGAAACCGGGATGACTTTCCAGCGTTTGAGCCCATGGAACAGGGAGAGCCAGAGCAGCAACGACACCGCGCTGATGCCCATGCTCAAGCCTTGCCATTCAGGGTGTTGAGCCCACAATTGCGCCAATATCGGCCCGACCGTGGTGCCGCTGACCGAAACGCCCAGCAGGTGGGGCAATTGTTTGATCACAATGGTGATCGACAGCCCCAAGGTAAAGCCCCGCATGACCGGTTGGGACACAAACGAACCCAAGAAGCCGGCACGCAGCACCGCCGCCGCTAAAAAAGCCAAACCCGTGAAGCCCGCCAAGGCGTAGCCCATGCCCGGACCCCCTTGGGCAGCGATGGACGCAAAAATGGCCGCTGCCGAAGAGGTCGGGGCCATGACCGCAAAACGGCTGCTGCCGACCCAGGGGTAAAGACACAACCCGATCAAGGTGGCGACCAAGGCGTGAATCGGTGGAACACCTGCAATGGCCGAGTAAGCCACGCTTTCAGGCAGCAGCAAGCTGGCCACTGACAGCCCCGCCGCCATGTTCAGTAAGAGGATACGGGGGGAAATTTTTTCCATGAAACGAGCGGACAAGTGGTCAATAAGGGTTTTTAAAACCCAGTGCACCCAGCAGAAAAATTTCCAAGGCTTCCATCTCGAAGGCATCCCGCTCGTTGGTTTCGTGGTCGTAGCCGGCTGCGTGCAGGGTGCCATGAACCAACAAATGCGCGTAGTGTGCCGCCAGTGTTTTGCCTTGTTCTTTGGCTTCTCTCGCCACCACCGGGGCGCAGAGCACCAAATCGGCCATCAGCAGGGTTGACATCGGGGGCCGCGCATAGTCAAAGGTCAACACATTGGTGGCGTAGTCTTTTTGACGGTAACTGAGGTTCAAGGCGCGCCCTTCTGCTTCATCGACGATGCGAACGGTCATTTCAGCATTGAACGGCAAAGCGTGTCGCAAGTAGCGGATCACACGGCGTCGAGGAAGCGCCAAACGGTGACGCTTGGCATCGCTTAGTTTGGCAAATTGGAGCGACAAGCTCAACTCAGGAAGGCGATTCATAAGGGGGTAGGGGCGCTAATGAGCCCATTAAGCAGGGCTGGCGCCGGCAGCGGAACGCCGCGGTGCACTGCTGGCGGCGTCGTAGGCGTCCACAATGCGCGCCACCAAGGGGTGGCGCACCACGTCGGCGCTGGTGAAGCGGGTGACGGCGATGCCTTTCACGCGCTTCAAAATGCGCTCGGCTTCGATCAGGCCACTCGGTGCGCCTTTGGGCAGGTCGATCTGACTCACGTCGCCCGTCACCACCGCTTTGGCGCCAAAGCCAATGCGCGTCAAAAACATCTTCATTTGCTCGGGCGTGGTATTTTGAGCCTCGTCCAAAATCACAAAAGCGTTGTTCAGCGTGCGCCCGCGCATAAAGGCCAGCGGGGCAATTTCCAAGGCATTGCGCTCAAAGGCCTTCATCACTTTATCGTAACCCATGAGCTCATAAAGTGCGTCGTACAAAGGGCGCAAATAAGGGTCTACCTTTTGCGTCAAGTCGCCCGGTAAAAACCCCAGGCGCTCACCGGCTTCGACCGCGGGGCGCGTCAAGACGATGCGCTGCACGGCGCTGCGCTCCAGCGCATCCACCGCGCAGGCGACGGCCAAATAGGTTTTGCCGGTCCCGGCGGGGCCGATGCCAAAGGTGATGTCGTGGGTGGCGATGTTGTCTAAATACACGCTTTGATTTGGCGTTCGGGCGCGCAAATCGGTGCGCCGGGTGCTCAGGGGAGCCGCCGCTGCCGAGGCTTCGTTCAGTGCCTTGTCACCGGCCAGCATGAGCTGCACGGTGTCGGCTTCGATCGGGCGCTCGGCCATTTCGTAAAGGGCTTGCAGCACCTCCATCGCTTGCGTGGCTTTGGCCTTGGGGCCATCGACCTTGAACTGTTCGTGCCGGTGGGCAATGTTGACTTGCAAGCCGACTTCGATGGTGCGCAAATGGGCATCCATGGGGCCGCACAAATGGCCCAAACGAAGGTTGTTGTGCGGAGTGAAGGTGTGTCTAACAATCAAGCTGATAATTCCAGTTGTGCGTATTCATAAACCCCCAATGATAGGCAAACCAGGATCGGCAAAACATGATTGGCAAAATAGTGGGCACTTTGGTGCACAAGCATCCTCCGCAAATTTTGGTGGACTGCCACGGGGTCGGCTACGAGATCGACGTGCCCATGAGCACCTTTTACAACTTGCCTGCTTTGGGCGAGTCGGTCGCCTTGTTGACCCATTTTGTGGTGCGCGAGGACGCTCAGCTTCTGTATGGTTTTGCCACCCCCGCTGAGCGTGAGGCCTTCCGACAATTGATCAAAATCTCAGGCGTTGGACCGCGCATGGCGCTGAGTGTGTTGTCGGGTTTAAGCCTGACTGAACTGGCTCAAGCCGTGAGCAGCCAAGACGCCGCCCGCCTCACCAAGGTGCCCGGCGTCGGTAAAAAAACCGCTGAGCGTTTGTTGTTGGAGCTCAAAGGCAAATTGGGCCCCGACCTGAACCTGCCTAACCAAGCAGGACAAGCCAGCGACAACCAAGGCGATATTCAACAAGCCTTGCTGGCACTGGGGTACAACGACCGAGAGGCCGCTGCCGCCTTGAAAGCGTTGCCGGCAGAGGTGGGGGTGTCTGAGGGCATCAAATTGGCCTTGAGGGCGTTGGCAAAATGA
Source organism: uncultured Curvibacter sp. (assembly GCA_903828535.1). Taxonomy (GTDB): domain Bacteria; phylum Pseudomonadota; class Gammaproteobacteria; order Burkholderiales; family Burkholderiaceae_C; genus Curvibacter. The sequence goes on along the minus strand of CAIKMN010000032.1, from coordinate 42,482 downwards.
GCATTCAAACCGATGATTTTTTGATGCCCGAAAACAGCGGCCGCCTTGATGCCAGCGCGGCCCGGGTGATTGCAGCGGCCCCCGAATCGGTTCGTGAAGAAGCCATTGAGCGCGCGCTGCGGCCCAAGTTGCTCGATGACTATGTAGGCCAAACCAAGGTGCGTGAACAACTCGATATCTTCATTGGCGCGGCGCGCAAGCGCTCCGAGGCGCTCGACCATGTGCTGTTGTTTGGCCCGCCGGGTTTGGGCAAAACCACCCTCAGCCACATCATTGCGGCGGAGTTGGGCGTGAACCTTCGGCAAACCAGCGGCCCGGTATTGGAGAAACCCAAAGACCTGGCAGCGTTGTTGACGAATCTCGAAAAAAACGATGTGCTGTTCATTGACGAAATTCACCGCCTCTCCCCCGTGGTCGAAGAAATTTTGTACCCCGCTTTGGAAGACTATCAGATCGACATCATGATTGGCGAAGGTCCTGCGGCGCGCAGCATCAAGCTCGACTTGCAGCCCTTTACCTTGGTGGGCGCAACCACCCGAGCCGGCATGTTGACCAACCCGCTGCGTGACCGCTTTGGCATCGTCGCGCGGTTGGAGTTTTACACCACTGAAGAATTGCAACGCATTGTGCACCGCAGCGCGGGCTTGCTCAACACCCCCATTGATGAAGAAGGTGCGTTTGAGATGGCGCGTCGTTCTCGGGGCACCCCACGCATTGCCAATCGCTTGCTGCGCCGTGTGCGTGACTACGCCGAGGTCAAGGGCGATGGCCGCATTACCCGCGCCATCGCCGAGGCGGCGTTGACCATGCTCGACGTCGATCCGCAGGGCTTTGACGTCATGGACCGCAAGTTATTGGAAGCCGTGATTCACCGCTTTGACGGTGGTCCGGTGGGGCTCGACAACATCGCCGCCAGCATTGGCGAAGAGCCCGGCACCATCGAAGATGTGATTGAGCCCTATCTGATCCAACAAGGCTATTTGCAGCGCACCCCACGCGGCCGCATGGCCACTTTGGCGGCATTCCGCCATTTAGGGGTCACGCCTTCTAAGCAAGCGACGGATTTATTTGGGGGTTGAGTTCAAGGGACTCAGGCGCCCTCAGACTTAGCTTGAAATCTCGTCCAACCCGTTCGTTTGCAAATGACCGACATCGCCCCAGCCGACCAGGCTCAAGCCTTCGGGGTGCCAGAGCAAACGGTTCAACGCGGCGTTGCCCAAATGCCAGGTGCGTGGGGCCTGCAGGTCTTGCCCTGTGGCGGCGCGGTACAGCACATCCATCACGCCGCCATGGGCCACCAGCACCAAGTGCTCACCGGCGTGGCGTTCAGCCAAAGCCAAGGTGGTGCTGATGATGCGTTCGCGAAATGTCAGCAAAGACTCGCCGCCAGGGGGTGCGAAATGCGGATCGCGTTGGCGCCACCGCAAGGCTTGTTCGGGCCGTTGGGTTTCGATTTCATCGAAGGTCAGGCCTTCGAATTCGCCAAAGCCCCGTTCGCGCAGACCCTTTTCAGCCTGCACAGAGCACCCTGTTTTTTCCGCAATGGCCTGTGCCGTTTGCCAAGCGCGGGTGAGGTCGCTGGCGTAGAGGTGCTGAACGCCTTGATCGGCCAGCGCCAAGGCCGCCCGCTCTGCCTGCCAGCGGCCGACCTCGTTCAAAGGAATGTCCAATTGACCTTGGATGCGGGTGTCCACATTCCAAGCGGTTTCGCCGTGCCGAATGGCAATGATGCGGGTGGACTTCATGGCTTCAAGACTTGACCTTAAAGCTGCACTACCTGAATGGTGCCCAAGCCTTCGCCTGCACTGGGAAAGGCAGCAGATTCAAAGCTTTCTTCGTCAAAGGCGGTGTCGCCATTGGCGTCGGGAATGCCGGTGGTTTTCAGGTTCTTGAAGTCGTGCCAGCGGTTGTCCATCAGGTGCGACGGGACCACATTGTGCAAGGCGGCAAATAGGTTTTCGATGCGACCGGGAAACTTCTTTTCCCATTCGCGCAGCATATTGCCTATTTGCTTGCGTTGCAGGTTTTCTTGACTGCCGCATAGGGTGCAAGGAATGATGGGGAACTGGCGGTGTTCGGCCCAACGAATCAGGTCTTTTTCAACCACATTCGCGAGCGGTCGAATCACCATGAACTCGCCGTTGTCGCTGACCAATTTGGGCGGCATGCCCTTGACCTTGCCGCCGAAGAACATGTTCAAGAAGAAGGTTTGCAGCATGTCATCGCGGTGGTGTCCTAAGGCGAGTTTGTTGCACTTCAACTCGCGCGCTACCTTGTACAAAATGCCGCGCCGCAAGCGGCTGCACAGGCTGCACATGGTTTTGCCTTCGGGCACCTTGTCTTTGACGATGGAGTAGGTGTCTTGTGTCTCGATGTGAAAAGGCACGCCGAGTTGCTCTAAATAACGAGGCAAGACTTCGGCGGGAAAGCCGGGTTGCTTTTGGTCCAGGTTGACGGCGATCAACTCAAAGTCAACGGGGGCGCGGGCCTTGAGCTTAAGCAAAATGTCGAGCATGCCGTAGCTGTCTTTGCCGCCGGACATGCAGACCATGATGCGGTCGCCAGCCTCGATCAAGTTGTAGTCCACAATCGCTTGTCCAACTTGGCGGCACAGGCGCTTTTCGAGTTTGTGCGTTTCGCGCTCGATTTTCAGGGCCTTTTGCACCGGCGTGGCAGAGCCGTTTTCGGGGCTGCCAGCGGCCTGCAGGGCGGCTTGTTCGTCGTCAATCCAAGGGGCATTCATGGGGCTAATTGTCGCATTTGTGTGGTTGGGTGCCTTCGCGATCAGCTTACCAATCGCCGGTTTCCATGCGAATGGCGACTTCGCAGTCTTCAAAAATTTCCAACTTGGCAATCTTGACGCGCACGCCCTTGACGCCAGGCAATTGCATCAAGCGGTTGGCGAGTTTGCCAATCAGTGTTTCGAGTAAATTGATGTGCTCGGCTGTGCACTCGGCGATGATGATCTGCCGCACCTTGCGGTAGTCCAAAACCCGCAAAATATCGTCATCTACGGGGAGCAGGGGTTGGGCGCCCAAACTCAGTTCGGCGTCAACCTGAATCGGTTGGGGGTGGGTTTTTTCGTGGTCCAAGATGCCCAAATTGGCATCGAAGCGCAGACCGCTCAGCGTGAGAGTTTGCAGGCCTTGGGTGGCGTTCATAGGGGGCTCTTGTTGTTTTAAGGGTTCTTGATTTTGAAGACCTCAACGCCAACCGCCTCGCAGTCGGGGTAGACATCGGGCTTGGCGGTCGACAGCCGCACCGCCTGCACGCCGGGGTGGGCCAGCAGGCTGGCAGCCAATTCATCGCAAAGCGTTTCTTGCAAAGTAATGTGCCCTCGTGCCACGCGCTCGCCAATCACTTGACGCACATAGTCGTAATCCACCACCTCGCTCAGCGTGTCTTGGCTGGGCGTTGAAACGGCATAAGGCACCCACAATTCGACATTGAAAAGCAAGCGTTGACTGACGCCTTTTTCAAAGTCATGCGCGCCAATGTGAACCGGCAACACATGGTTCTTTAAAAAAAGTTTGCGGCATTGCAAAGCCAGGTTGGCGGCCGGATGCGGGTCTGAGGGGCTGCTGCTTGGGGCGTTCATCTGGGGCCTGATTCTGGGGTGTTTTTCTTTATTGGCGGTTGACTTTTTCATGCAGCCAATCGTCCACTACGTGCATGACATCGCGTGGCAACGGCAGCAGGTGCTGCCCGTTGTCCACCGCCAGCGTGATGCCGGTGATGGCGGCGTTTTGCGCTAAAAAAACGCAGGTTGCCGCTACTTGTTTGGGGTCCAGCGCTTGGCGCATTAGGTTCATTTGGCTGGCGTGCGCAAAGTTCTCAGGGGTCTGGGGGCCGCTCAAAAACATCAGCCCGGGGGCCACGCCGCAAACGCGAATTTGGGGCGCCAGCGCCTGAGCCTGCAACACCACGGCGCGCTCCAGTGCGGCTTTGCTGATGCTGTAAGAAAAATAATCGGGGTTGGGGTTGAACACTTTTTGGTCCAACACATGGATGACGCTGGCGCCCCGATGTCTGTTCGGGGCGGTGTCGGCGATGCCAACGGCCATCCAGCGCGCGAGGTCCAGGGGCCCTAAAAGATTGACCTCGAGTTGGCGGCGGGTGGCGTTCAAATCCAAAGTGCTGGCGCTGTCGGGCTCGAAGCTCGACGCGTTGTTGACCAAGCAAGTCAGTGGCCAATCGCTCGCCGCAATGTGCCGCATCATGCGCTCGCGATCGGTCTCGTTGCCCAGGTCGGCGCCGATGGTTTGGGCTTGTGCGCCGCCCGCTCTTAACTGGGCGCACAAGGCGTCGGCCGCTTCAGCCGATCGTTGGTAATGGCACCAAACCCGCCAGCCGGCCTGCGCAAATTGCTCGCACAACAGGGCGCCCAAGCGGTGCGCACCGCCCGTCACCAACACGCTGGGTGGGTTGGCGTTGGGCAAAGGGGTTGGGTCGGTCATGCGAGAGGTTCCACCTAAAATCTGAGGGACATGCTGACACAAATTATCGCGGATGCCATTCAAGCCCAAGGCGGGTGGCTGGGTTTTGACGAGTTCATGCGTTTGGCCTTGTATGCGCCAGGCCAGGGTTATTACGACCATGGCTCGCCCAAATTTGGGCACCTTCCCGAGTCGGGCAGCGACTTTGTGACCGCCCCCGAACTGACCCCATTATTTGGCCAAACGCTGGCCGTGGCCGTGAGCGAGGCGATGAGCGCCAGCCAAACCGATGAAGTTTGGGAGTTCGGCGCGGGCAGCGGGGCTTTGGCCGAACAATTGCTAGGTGCTTTGGGTGCGCGTCTGCACCGCTACACGATTGTGGATCTGTCGGGCAGCTTGCGCGACCGCCAACAGGCCCGTTTGGCGCCTTTCGCCGACAAGGTGCGTTGGCTCACTGAGCTGCCCGAACGGTTCAACGGCGTGGTGATCGGCAACGAGGTCTTGGACGCCATGCCGGTGCAATTGCTGGCCCGCCGGAACGGCGAATGGTTTGAGCGCGGCGTGGCGTTGGCTTCAGGTTCAAATACTTCAAAAGTTTTAAACGCCTCGTCTGCCCCTTGGGTCTGGGCGGATCGGCCCACCCCGTTGCGCCCCTCAATCGAAGTCGAGGGAGCGCACGACTACCTCACCGAAATCCATGCACAAGGCGAGGCTTTTGTGCGCACTTTGGCCGATCTTCTCGAGCGCGGCGTGGTTTTTCTGTTGGATTACGGTTTTCCCGAGGCCGAGTACTACCACCCCCAGCGCATCAGCGGGACGGTCATGTGTCACCAAGGCCACCGCGCGGACACCGATCCCTTGGTGGCGGTGGGCGACAAAGACATCACGGCCCATGTCAACTTCACCGGCGTGGCCTTGGCCGCGCAAAGGGCGGGGTTGAACGTCGTTGGGTACACCTCGCAGGCGCATTTTTTGTTCAATTGCGGCTTGATGGATTTACTTCAAACCCAGTATCCTGGCGATGTGGTTCAACACAGCCGCGTTCTAAAGCTCGTCAACGAACACGAAATGGGCGAGATCTTCAAAGTGCTTTGTCTCAGTCGTGGCACCCCATTGGGGTGGGATTCAGTTGGATTTAAGCACGGTGACCGCACGCACCGTCTTTGACGCGACGCGGTCAATTGCCAGGGTTTCCAGATAACGTCATCAACCCCTCACCTCTCCCCTGCAAATTCATCACCTTAAAAGAGAACACCATGATCGACTTGTATTACTGGACGACGCCGAATGGCCACAAAGTCACGATGTTTTTGGAGGAGGCGCAATTGCCTTACCGCATCGTCCCCATTCACATTGGCCGAGGCGAGCAATTTGAGCCTGAGTTCTTAAAAATTGCCCCCAACAACCGCATTCCGGCCATCGTGGACAACGCCCCGGCGGATGGCGGCGCGCCGTTGTCTTTGTTTGAGTCGGGCGCGATTTTGTTGTACTTGGCGGACAAAACCAAATCGTTCATTCCGTCCGATTTGCGGGGTCGCCAGGAGGTGCTGCAATGGTTGTTTTGGCAAATGGGCGGGTTGGGGCCCATGGCCGGTCAGAACCACCACTTCGTTCAATACGCACCTGAAAAACTGCCTTACGCCATGGAGCGCTACATCAAAGAAACCGGTCGACTCTACGGCGTGTTGAACAAGCGCCTGAGCGATGGTCGTCCGTTTATTGCAGGGGAGGCTTACTCGATTGCCGACATGGCCAGTTACCCTTGGATCGTGCCGCACGAGCGTCAGCAACAAAATTTGAACGACTTCCCGCATTTGAAATCTTGGTTTGAGCGCATTGCCGAGCGTCCCGCCACGCAAAAGGCTTATGAGTTGGCCAAGGGCATCAACACCGTTGCGACGGTGGATGAAGCGGCCAAAAAAGTGTTGTTTGGCCAAGACGCGAAAACCGTGAAGTGAAGCAAACGCCAGAAACCGCTAACCTGCATCAACGACCTTGCGGTCGTTAAGGGGCGTTTTCGCCGCCTCGTTTCGGCTTATTCGAGCCGAGGGGGCGCTTCCAAAAAAGCCGCCCATTGCAACTGCGTCACGTTGGCCATGTAAGCGGCGGCTTGCGCCAACGCCTGAGGCCAGTCCGGGTTTTCGGCAAAGGCCATCAAGTCGTCAGCGATGGCCGATCCTTGTCGGCCACTGGCCCTGAGTTGGTCCCATGCGGAGAGCTGTCCCATCGTCCGAGCGACGTCCAGCAAGTGGTCTAAGTGGCTGCCCCATCGTGCAATCGCCACCCGATCTTCCGAAGGGTGTAAGCGCCTCAAAACGCATGAATGGCCTTGAAACTCAACCGCCGAGATGAACCGATTGTCAGAAGCCTGCATGCGGTTTTGCACCGCCACCACCCGACTGGCTTCGTGGGCCCAATGCGGCTGAGTCACCGGCACTTTAGCCAGCCGTGCATTCAACGCCGAGCTTTGGGCGGCCTTCAAATCGAGCAAATAATTGCCGTTCGGCGAGCCTTTGCCCCGCACCAAAATCACATAGCGCATCAACCCCAAGCTGCCCGTGCCCGCGATGCGGCGCGCCACGTCGATGACCTCAAAAAAATGCGGGTTTTTTTGAGTCTGGGCAAAGTCAGCCATGAAGGCCGCCACCTGAGCACGCTCTTCTGGGGAAACAGGCAGCGCTTTCAAGCCGTCTAATTTAAGTTGTCGATGGTCTTTGACGAGCTTGGTGCGGCGGTCTAAGAAATCTGCCCGGCTGCGCTCGGCCACCTCTTCCAGCAGCGATTTGATCATGCCTTTGGCGTTGCCTTTGTCCACCGCCAAGGGTTTGCCTTTAAGCAGTGCATCGCGGTAGCCAAGCAAGCACTCTTGCACCACTTGGTTGATTTCTTCCGGTTTGGCTTTTAACTCATCGGCCCCACAGATCAAACTGCTGAGGAGTCGAATGAGGTCCCAGGTGCAGGGCGCCAGCACGGCTTCGTCAAAGTCGTTCAGGTCAAAATAGGCTTGACCATCCCAACCTGGGTAGCTGCCTAAGTTTTCAAAATGTAAATCCCCGCAACACCAGGCCAAAGGCGCCTTCGACAAGCAGGGCAGGTCGGGCAACGCGTCGTAATACAGCGAACAAGCCCCGCGCAAAAACACAAATGGGCTGCTGCGCATCTTGGCGTATTTCATCGCCAGGCGTTCTGGGTCCCGCCCCGCATTGTGTTCTTCAAGGTGTTTTTTTTGTGCCTCGGGGTTGATGGCGGGCAAGGCGATGAAGGGAGAGGTGGACTTTGGATTCATCGCGTCACCTTAGCGTCAATTTGTGGGGTGGCTTTAGGGAATGGCCTGAGTAAACATTGCTAAATGTAATAAATACTCGGGCACCGCAAAATATTTTTCCTGCAAAATTGAAATATGCATACCGATTTCAAATCCGCATCGGCCGAATCGCTGGCGTGTGAACCGCCCGTTGCTGCCCGCAGCCGCAATCTGCAGAAGGGTCAGCAAACCAAGGCCGCCATTTTGGAGGCGGCACTCACCATGGCCAGCCACTTTGGGGTGGAAGGCTTGAGCATTGGGGCTTTGGCCGAGGTCATTCAAATGAGCAAGTCGGGCGTGTTTGCCCATTTTGGCTCTCGCGAGGAACTTCAAATTTCGGTCATCCGTGAATACCACCAACGCTTTGAGCAAGAGGTTTTTTATCCGGCTTTGACCGCACCCAAAGGCTTGCCTCGTTTGCGCGCCCTGTTTGAGAATTGGACCAAGCGCACCTCTATCGAAATTGACTCCGGCTGCATCTACATCAGCGGCGCCGTGGAGTTCGACGACCGCCCCGGGCCCGTGCGCGATGCCTTGGTCAACATCGTGCAAGTTTGGCATCAAGCCATGAGAAGGGCCATTCGACTGGCCGTGACCGAAGGCCATTTGAGCTCAGAGGTCGATGAAGCCCAACTGTTGTTTGAAATCCACGGCTTGATTTTGGCCTTGCACTATGAAGCCCGCTTCATGCAGGCCCCTGACGCGACCCAAAGGGTGCAACGTGGCTTTGAAAATATTTTGCGACCTTACTTGATTTGATGGATTCAAGATGAAACGATTTTTCGCTGTCTTCACGCTTTGCTCTCTTTGGCTGCTGGTGAACCCCCTGTTGGGTTGGGCAGAACCCGTCCCTACAGCCCCTGCAGCCCCTTCAGCCTCTCCAGCCTCTCCAGCCTCTCCAGCCTCTCCTGTCGGGCTTTGGCGCAACATCGACGATGAAACGGGACAAGCCAAGGCCGAGGTGCGGATTCAACTGGACGCCGCCGGGCAGCTCATTGGGCGCATTGAAAAAATCTTGGTGGCCGAGGACGATGTGACTTGCGAAGCGTGCAAAGACGATCGCCGCGGTCAACGCATCAGCGGCATGGAAATCATTCGTGGGGTGCGCCGCGCTGAGCAAGGCCAATGGTGGGATGGGGGACAAATATTGGACCCCAACAATGGCAAAGTTTACAAAGTGCGACTAACCCCTGTTGAGGGCGGGCGTAAGCTGGAAGTTCGAGGCTCTTTAGGGCCATTTTGGCGAACTCAAACCTGGCTACGAATACCTTGACCCTCATTGACTCTGTCGCGCAACACCTTCCTGATCGGCTCTCCCTTCACGCCGCCGTCACGGCCATTTCTCTTCTGATTTACGTGGCGACGGCCCACGTCCAAAAGCGCAAGCGTCCGCCAGGCATCGCCATCGCCTGGATTTTGTTCATGTTGTTGGCGCCTTATGTCGCCTTGCCGGCTTTTCTGATTTTTGGCGCTCGCAAACGACGGCGTCCTGAAAACAACCAAACCACAGTCGCCTCAGGTCAGCTGACCCCTTTGTCGGAGATGGATCAGCAGTTAGAAGCGCCCTTTTGGTTGCTGCAAACCACCGACGCTTTGGGTCAAGTCAGGCCCCAAGCCTATGCGGACTTCCATTTGCAACCAGATGGCCGCACTGCGTGGCAGGCGCTCAAAGCCATTTTGGAAGGCGCTCAGCACCGCATCGACCTGTGCACGTTCATTCTTAAAAACGACGAGGTGGGTCTGGAGGCCTTGCGCATCTTGAGTCAGAAGGCCAGGGCAGGGGTTCAAGTTAGGCTGATGGTGGACGGCATGGGCTGCGTCATGGGACAGCCACCCGATTTAAAGCCCTTACAAGCCGCCGGCGGGAAAACCTTGATTTTTGCGCCGCCCTTGGGCTCCCTTAAAAGTTGGGCGTTGCGGGGGCGCATTAATTTGCGCGATCACCGAAAGATGTTGATTGTGGACAGCGGCACGCCGCAAGCTCGGGTTTGGTGTGGCGGCCGAAATTTGGCGGTTGAGTATTTTGAGGGGGATGCCAGCACCCCGGCTTGGCACGATCTGAGTTTTGATTTCTCGGGTCCCGCGGTGGATCAGGCGCAAAGTCAATTCGACCGCGATTGGGCCTTCGCCGAGTCCAGGGGACGCACCGACCCGGTGTTGTCGCCACTGGCCGACCAAGTCTTGAAAAAACCGACGGAGCCTGATGGCGGGGTGACCGGCGAACTGACCGGCGAACTGACCGGCGAAGTGAGGCTCACCCCTCGCGCGAGTCAACAAGCCCAGTTGATCGTCTCGGGTCCCGATCAAAGTGACGACACGATCCACACCTTGCTCACGATGGCGATTTATCAGGCCCGCGATCACATTTCGATTTTGACGCCCTATTTCGTCCCCAGCGTCGCGCTGAGCGACGCCTTGTGTCTGGCAGCCAGACGGGGGGTGCGGGTGGCGCTGTTGGTGCCCGCCAAGTCGAACCATGTACTCTCGGATGTCGCGCGGGCCCGGCCTCTGCGCGCGTTGGCAGCCGCTGGGGGGCATGTTTTTTTGGCGCCCACCATGCACCACGCCAAATTGGTGATTGTCGATGGTCAATTGGCCTTGGCGGGGTCGGCGAACTTTGACAGCCGCAGCCTGTTCTTGAACTACGAATTGATGTTTGCCTTTCACCACCCCGCCGAGGTTCAACAGTTCACCACTTGGTTTGAATCTGAGCGTGCGAGCGCGACCGCTTTTGTACCGGTCGCCCCAGGCTTCGCACAAGATTTGGTCGAAGGACTGCTCTTGAGTGTGGGTTTCCAAGTTTGAGTGCCATGGATTACGCTTTGGCTAAGAACTTACTTTTTTGCTGTCTTCGGGTCTTGTAAGCGGACATCCAAACCCAATATCATGGCGGCAGGTTTCAAAAATGGCCAAAGGAGTGTTTTATGCTGATCTTTAAAACCCGTTTATCGGTGTCGTCTTGGCTGGCGAGTGCGGTGCTGTGCCTAGCCAGCGCGGTCGCTTGGGCCTCGCCGACACCCAAAGACATCGCCGCAGCGGTCAATGCGGGTAATTTGCCCCAAGCCGAGATGATGCTGCGCGAGGTACTCAAAGAGCACCCCAACAGTGCCAAGGCTTTCTACGAATTGGGCGAGGTGCTAGCGCGTGAGGGCCACAACGCTGAAGCCCGTCAAGCGTTGCTGCGCGCCGAACAAATTGACCCCTCTTTGGGTTTTGCCAGCAGCCCAGCGAAGTTCCGGGAACAAATGGACAAGTTGCCGGCCCAAGAAACCCGTCCTGCTCGCCCTGCTTCGGGGGCTGTCGTGGCGCCCGCGGCCAGCCCCGCGGTTGCCTATGAAGCAGCCCCTGCACACCGCAGCGGCATGCCCACTTGGGTCTATATTTTGTTGGCCTTTGGCGGCGTTTGGCTGGTTTGGCGAATCGCTCAGCGCTTGTTGTCTCCCCCGGTGATGGTGTTGCCGGCCGCTGGCGGCGCCGGTGTGATGGGTGGCGGCATGGGGCCTGGTGGCCCAGGGGGCCCTGGTTACGGCCCCGGCCCCGGTTATGGTCCTGGCGGTATGGGCGGCGGCATGGGTTTGGGCGGCGCTGCGCTGACGGGCGTGGTTGGCGCGGTGGCGGGTTATGAACTCGCCAAGGCCATGGAACACGGGGACCGCTCAGGCGGCAATTACATCGACAATGGCGGTTACACCGGTGCCGCCGGCGGGGCCATTCCAAACAACGCCACCCCCGATTACGGCAGCTTCGACGCTGGCAGTGGCAGCAACGACTCGTGGGACTCGGGCGGCGGCAGTGATTTCGGCGGTGGTGGTGGCGGCGACGACAGCTGGTAAGGTGTAGGGTCCAGCAGGCCCTTTCTCCTTACGATGCGTCACCGTTCTTCGATTTCTTCCCCCTCTTCGCAACTTTCGCAACCTTCGCCCTCTTCCTCCACTTCGCCTGCCGGCGTGGGCGACTGGGCTACTTTGCGCCGCTTGCTGCCCTACCTTTGGCAATACAAGGCCAGGGTCCTGGCGGCGTTGCTTTTTGTGTTGTGCGCCAAAGCGGCCAACGTGGCCGTCCCCGTCCTCCTCAAAAATTTAATCGACGCGCTGAACATCCAACCCGGCCAGCCAGAAGCACTGCTGGTCGTCCCCGTGGGTTTGCTGCTGGCTTACGGTGGCTTGCGTCTTAGCGTTTCATTGTTCACAGAGTTGCGCGAATTGGTGTTCGCCAAAGCCACCCAAGGGGCTTCTCGCAGCATTGCTTTGCAGGCGTTCGAGCATTTGCATGCCCTGAGTTTGCGCTTCCATTTAGAACGTCAAACCGGCGGCATGACCCGCGACATTGAACGCGGTGTTCGGGGCATTGAGTCCTTGATTTCTTATTCGCTCTACAGCATTTTGCCGACGCTGGTCGAAGTGGTGCTGGTGTTGTCGATCTTGGGTGTTAAGTTTGATGCTTGGTTCGCCATCATCACGGGTGTTGCTTTGGTGTTCTACATGGTGTTCACCATTCAAGTGACCCGTTGGCGCACCCAATACCGGGTACAGGCCAATGAATTTGATTCGGCGGCACACAACCGCGCCATTGATTCTTTGCTCAACTACGAGACCGTCAAGTACTTCAACAACGAGGCTTTTGAGGCCAGTCGATACGACCAAAGTTTGGAACGCCTGCGCGGTGCTCGTTTGAAGTCTCAAACCACCTTGTCGATGCTGAACACGGGGCAACAGCTGATCATCGCCACGGCCTTGATCATCATGTTGTGGCGTGCCACTCAGGGCGTGGTGGCGGGGCGGATGAGCCTGGGCGACTTGGTGATGGTGAATGCCTTCATGATTCAGCTCTACGTGCCTTTGAATTTTTTGGGCGCCATTTACCGAGAAATCAAACAAAGCCTGACCGACCTCGACAAATTGTTTGGCCTGATGCAACGCGAGCGTGAGATTGCCGACGCGCCTGACGCAAAGCCCTTGGTGTGGCGCCAACCGCCCGAGGTGCGCTTTGAGGATGTTCACTTTGCCTATGACTCCGCTCGTCCGATTCTTCAAGGACTTTCTTTTGTGGTGCCCGCCGGCAAAACCGTAGCCGTGGTGGGCCCCTCTGGTGCCGGCAAATCGACCTTGGCGAGGTTGCTTTACCGTTTTTATGACCTACAGCAAGGCGCTATTCGGGTCGACGGGACGGACCTGCGCCAGCTGACCCAGTCGTCCTTGCGCCAGGCCATTGGCATTGTTCCGCAAGACACCGTGTTGTTCAACGACACCATCGCCTACAACATTGGCTATGGCCGTCCTGGCAGCAGTCAAGCGGAGATTGAGGAGGCGGCGAAGGCGGCGAACATCCATGGCTTCATCGCGGCTTCGCCCAAGGGCTACGACACCTTGGTTGGCGAGCGGGGTTTGAAGTTGTCAGGCGGCGAAAAGCAGCGCGTGGCGATTGCCCGCACGCTCCTAAAAAACCCCCCTATTTTGATTTTTGATGAAGCCACCTCAGCCCTTGATTCGACCAATGAACGCGCCATCCAAGCCGAGTTGCAAAGCGTGGCTCAGAACAAAACCACTTTGGTCATCGCACACCGTCTTTCGACCGTGGTCAATGCCCACGAGATTTTGGTGATGGAAAGCGGCCGCATCGTCGAGCGCGGACGACACGCCGACTTGTTGGCCATGAACGGCGGCCGCGGTGTTTATGCTCGGATGTGGTCGTTACAGCAGAGCGCTCACACCGAATCGCCGCCGGCCCTGGTTTGAACGCTGGCCGCGATGACTTGGGCCACAGCAGCGGTGAGTTTCTTGGCGTAATCAAGGTGCAAAAATTCATTGGGGCCGTGGGCGTTGCTTTTCGGTCCCAAGACCCCGCAGACCATCATTTGCGCAGAAGGGAAACCCTTGGACAACAGGTTCATCAACGGGATGGTGCCCCCTTGCCCGATGTGGCCGCAAGGCGCGCCAAAGTGCGCTTGCGAGGCGGCATTCAAGGCCTGCTCGAACCAAGGTTGCGTGGGCGGCGCATTCCAACCCGAGGCACCGCCTGCGCCTTCAAATGTGACCTTGGCTTGGTAAGGGGCATTGTCTTCCAGCAAGCGTTTCAACTCGGCCACCGCTTGGTCGGCGGCCACCAAAGGCGGTAGCCTCAGGCTGAGTTTAAAAGCCGTGTAGGGCCGCAGCACATTGCCTGCGTCTTTCAAGGCAGGCAGTCCTTCTGCGCCTGTCACGCTCAGGGTGGGAGCCCAGGTGCGGTTCAATAGGCCTTGCAAAGGATCGGTCGTGGTGGGCAAGGTCATCAGCGTGGAACCACCGCAGTCATGGTGGGCCCAGGGAAAGCGCCTGTGAATCTCATCGCCCAAAATGGCGGCTGTGGCCTTGGCTTGCGCCAAGCGATCAGGCGGCACTTCGCAATGAAAAGAGGCGGGCAGCAAGCGGCCAGTGGCGCTGTCTTCCAAACGGTCTAGGACCTGTCGCATGATGCGAAAGCTGGAAGGGATCAAGCCCGACGCATCTCCAGAGTGCACCCCTTCGCTCAAGACCTCCACCCTGAGGGTGCCGCTGGCCATGCCCCGCAAACTGGTGGTCAGCCACAGTTGGTCGTAATTGCCTGCCCCTGAATCGAGGCAGATCACCAAGGCCACCTCCCCGAGCCTTGGGCGCAAGGCTTCCACATAGGGCAATAAATCGTAGGAACCGCTTTCTTCGCAGGTTTCAATCAAGCCAACAACCCGGGGGTGGGGCGTGCCTTGGGCCTTCAGCGCTTGCAAGGCCGCCACACTGGCGTAGACCGCGTAGCCGTCATCGGCGCCGCCTCGGCCATACAACTTGCCATCTTCCAGTTTGGGTGTCCATGGACCCAAGTCACTGCGCCAGCCAGAGAACTCGGGCTGTTTGTCCAAATGGCCATACATCAGCACCGTGTGGGGGGTTGTCGCGGTGTCGGTGGTGGCCTCGACCTCAAAAAACAACACGGGCGTTCGTCCGGGCAAGCGGATGATTTCTAAACGGAGCCCAGCCACTTTTTGCGCTTCAATCCAGTTGGCCGCATTGCGCACCACCGTTTCTAGCAGGCCTTGCTCGGCCCAGTCGCTGGCGAAGGCGGGCGATTTGGCCGGAATGGCAATGTAGTCTTTAATTTGACCCACCAAGTCGCGGTCCCACTGTGCGCTGGCGTGTGTCAAAGCCGCCTGGGCGTCAAAAGGGCTGAATGCGGGGTCAGGTAGTCGTGCGTTCATGGGGCTACTAATTTAAAAACAGCGGTGCTGGCGCGCCAGTTGGCTCCCCAGCGCATCAAGGCGTCGCCTTCTAGGCCAAAGGCATCTTCAATCTGCAGTTGGTTTTTTTGAGCCAAGGTCACGAAATCTGCGAAGGTACCGACCCGAATATTCGGGGTGTTGTACCACTCGTAGGGCAATCGCTTGGTCACCGGCATGCGGCCCAGTAAGACGCTCAATCGATTCGGCCAATGGGCAAAATTTGGAAAGGCCACGATGCCGGTTTTGCCGACGCGAACGGTTTCGCGCAACATGGTTTCGGCGTTGCGTAAATGCTGCAAGGTGTCGATTTGTAGGACCACGTCAAACGATTGGTCTTCAAAGATCGACAGGCCTTCATCCAAGTTGAGCTGCAGCACTTGCACGCCTCGTGCCACACAAGCCTGCACATTGGCGTCGGACAACTCCACGCCGTAGCCGGTGCAGCCGCGCTCTTTTTGTAGGAAGGCCAGCAAGGCGCCGTCGCCACAACCCAGATCGAGCACGCGTGCACCTTGTGGCACGAGCCGCGCAATTTGGCGAAAGCGGGTCCACTCTTGGCTCATGTCGTTACCTGCTTTTCAAAATAGCTGCGCATCACGCCGAGGTAACGCGGATCGTCAAGCAAGAAGGCGTCGTGGCCATGCGGCGCGTCAATTTCGGCGTAGCTCACGGTGCGGTGGTTGCTGAGCAGGGCTTGCACAATTTCGCGGCTGCGTTTGGGGGAAAAACGCCAGTCTGTGCTGAAACTCACCAACATGAATTGGCATTGGGCCCTGGCAAAGGCTGTGCTTAAGTGACCGCCATAGCTGCGCGCAGGGTCAAAATAATCCAGCGCGCGGGTGATCAACAAGTAGGTGTTGGCGTCAAAGTAGTCGCTGAACTTGTCGCCTTGGTAGCGCAGGTAGCTCTCGATTTCAAACTCAATGTCTTGGGTGGTGTATTGATAGCCCGTGGCATTGCCCTCGGCCGCTTGGCGCAGATGTCGTCCAAATTTGGAGTTCATCACATCGTCGCTGAGGTAGGTGATGTGGCCAATCATGCGGGCGATCCGCAGGCCGCGTTTGGGCACCACGTTGTGCTCATAAAAATGCCCGCCGTGGAAGTCGGGGTCGGTGACGATGGCGCGGCGCGCGACCTCATTGAAGGCAATGTTTTCAGCGTTCAGGTTTGGGGCACTGGCCACCACCACGGCGTGGCGCACACGGTCGGGGTATTGCAAGGTCCAGCTCAAGGCCTGCATGCCGCCCAGCGAGCCGCCCAAGACGGCGGCCAATTGCTGAATGCCCAAGGCATCGAGCAAGCGCGCTTGGGCGTTCACCCAGTCTTCCACGGTCAAGACGGGGAAGTCGGCGCCGTAAATGCGCCCGGTTTCAGGATGCGCGTGCATGGGGCCGGTGCTGCCAAAGCAGGAGCCGAGGTTGTTCACGCCGATGACAAAGAAGCGGTTGGTGTCGACCGACTTGCCTGGGCCAATCATGTTGTCCCACCAACCCGCCGAGTTGGGCTGGCCTTCGTAGCTGCCTGCCACGTGGTGGGAGGCATTCAAAGCATGGCAAACCAGCACGGCGTTGGAGCGCTCTGCGTTCAGCGTGCCGTAGGTTTCGTAGGTCAAGGAATACGGGGGCATGACCGCCCCGCTTTGCAAGGCCAAGGGGCTGTCAAAGGACAGGGTTTGCGGTTTGACAAAGAAAGTCATAAAAAAGTATAGCAAGCGCCGGTGCTGGGTTTGAAAAGACAGAAATGGGGTTGAAAAACCACTTTTATGACCTCTCGACCCGATTTTTTTAATTTATTTTCAAATAGTTCTAAAAAAAGCTTGCGTTTTTTGGTATTTCATAGTTCTAATGAGCGAGTATGCGTTTAAGCATGCGTGTTTGCGGTGATCGGTGGTCAGGTTTGCGTCTGAAAGTGTGCGTTTTCGGGACTCCATCGCTTTTTATTTGTGTTTTTGAGGAGTCCCTTAATGGGCAATAAGTTGTATGTCGGCAATCTGCCGTACTCAGTGCGCGACAGTGATCTGGAGCAAGCCTTTGGTGAATTTGGTGCTGTGACCAGCGCCAAGGTCATGATGGAGCGCGATACGGGTCGCTCCAAAGGTTTCGGCTTTGTCGAAATGGCCAGCGATGCCGAAGCGCAATCTGCCATCAATGGCATGAACGGTCAATCCTTGGGCGGCCGCAGCGTCGTCGTGAACGAAGCCCGTCCCATGGAAGCGCGCCCTCCCCGTAGCGGTGGCTTTGGTGGTGGTGGTGGTGGTTTTGGCGGCGGCGGCGGTTACGGCGGTGGCCGTAGCGGTGGCGGCGGCGGCTTCGGCGGTGGCCGCAGCGGTGGTGGCGAAGGCGGTTTCCGCAGCCCCTACGGCGCTGGCCCACGCGGTGGTAACGGCAATGGCGGCGGCGGTCGCGGCGGTTACGGCGGCGGCGATAACGGCGGTTATTGATCTAAAAGGCCCTAAGGGGCCTTTTTTGTTGCCCCGGGTTGCAAGACGCCTCGCACCCGGCCTTGCATCTCGACCACGCTGCTC
The DNA here is from genome assembly GCA_903828535.1 of uncultured Curvibacter sp. Lineage (GTDB taxonomy): Bacteria > Pseudomonadota > Gammaproteobacteria > Burkholderiales > Burkholderiaceae_C > Curvibacter. Next base: position 24,990 of record CAIKMN010000032.1, on the reverse strand, counting down.
AGGTGGTCGTAATTGAGGCGGTCACCCGTAAATTGGTTTTTCCCTTGTTGCAAAACAACAGGGGACTCACTTTGTAAACGCTGAGGGTGACTCAAAATTTCCAACTGCTCCCCTCGCAGCCTCAAGGGAGGGGTGGGATTTGACAAGTCTTCATTTTCGATGAGCGCGTTGCCCAAGAGCCGCACATCAGAACCGTCCCCGTTGGCCAAGGCTTTCTGAGCGGAGGCTCGGGTTTCGCGGCTGGCCGATGGATAGGATTTGATCTTGACGACTTCAATTTCTAGCGTGTTGCTGTCCGGAAAGTGCCGCGCGCTTTCGCCTGAGAGTTGGTTGAGCAAGCGCCCTTCTGGCGCGTAGGTGGCGATGGTGAAATCACGCAAGCTGTAGTCGGCAATGTGGCGCACCGGCCGCGTCGATGGACTGGGCGTGAGGGTCGGGGTGCTGTGCACAAGCCAATAAGTCAGCAGGGCCAACAGCGCCATCAAGGCCACTGGCAAATAAACCGTGGCGCGTCCCCAAGCATGGCTGGCAGCCTGTTGCCAAAGCGCCTTGAATGGCATCAACCGACCTCTTGTGCCAACAAACGACCGTAATCGCCACGGGCCATCAAGACGCCATCGCACAACTCACGCACCGCCCCATGGCCACCTGCTTGTTTCGTGACGGCGTGTACCCGGCTCAAAACTTCGGTATGGGCGTTGGGGGGGGCCACGGCCAGGGCCGCTCGTTGCAACATGGGCAAGTCCGGCCAGTCGTCGCCCATGGCGGCGGCTTGTGACCAGGCAAGTTGCAGTTCTTTCAAAATGGACTCAGCGGCGGGTACTTTTTGGGTCGTGCCGTAACGCGCATGGACAATGCCCAAAGCGCTCAGACGGTGGCGCAAAGCGGGTGAATCGCGGCCCGTGATGATGGCGGGCACCACGCCCGCTTCTTGCAGCAATTTGAGGCCATGGCCGTCCAAGGTGTTGAAGCGTTTGAGGGTTTCTCCGGCTTCAGAAATGTAGAGACCGCCGTCGGTCAGCACGCCGTCCACATCCAGAAAAACCACTTTAACGGGGCGTGCGAGGGCCAACACATCGGCGTGCCATGGACTGGCCATGGAGACCGCACGGGTTGAAGGGGGGGCTTGATTCACAGGGCTCATTTAAATGACCTTCGCGCGCATCAGGTCGCCGATGTGAAGCGTACCGACCAATTTCAAAACGGGACCTTGCGTTGCACTATCCCCAGCAACTTCGCCTTGCTCAACTTGGCTACCTTGGCCAGCTTTGGATTCGCAAACCAACAAGCTGGTAATGCGGTGCTGTTCCATTTTGTCTGCGGCATCAGCGGCCAAGGCTTGAGGCGCAATGAAACGGGGTTGCGTGCGCATGACTTGGGCGGCTGTGGCGCTGCGCAGCTCGACGCCTTGTTCGAGCAATCGGCGCAAATCGCCATCGGTAAACACACCTTGCACCTGGTCTTGGTCGTTGACCACGACGGCCATGCCCAACCCTTTTTTACTCATCTCGCGCATGAGTTCAAAAAAAGGTGTCTCGGGCAACACTTTGGGCACCGCATCGCCTTGGCGCATCACGTCGCTCACCAAGGTCAAAAGTTTGCGCCCCAGAGAACCGCCAGGATGCGAGCGGGCAAAGTCGTCGGCGCCAAAACCCCGTGCCTCTAAAAGCGCCACGGCGAGGGCATCGCCCATGGCCATTTGCACGGTGGTGCTGGAGGTCGGCGCGAGGTTCAAGGGGCAAGCTTCTTTGTCCACGCGGGTATCCAACACCCAATCAGAAAAACGCGCCAACGAGGACTGAGCGCCGCCCGTCATGCCAATCAGCGTGGCGCCCAAGCGCTTGACCACGGGCAGAATCATGTCCAGCTCAGCAGACTCGCCGCTGTTGGAAATGGCCAGCACCACGTCGCGCGCGGTGATCATGCCGAGATCGCCGTGGCTGGCTTCGGCCGGGTGAACAAACAAGGCGGGGGTGCCGGTGGAGGCCAAGGTCGCTGCAATTTTGCGGCCCACGTGGCCACTCTTGCCCATGCCGGTCACCACCACCCGTCCCTCGGTGGCCAAGATGGCTTGAACCGACGCCACAAAAGCAGGCCCGACGCGTGCGCCCACGGCCTTGAGGGCTTGGGCCTCAATTTCAAAAGTATCTTGAGCTCGGCGCAGCAGGGAGGAGTTGTCGATGGGCATGCGCTGATTCTATCGATCTCGTCATCGATCCTCGGCTAGCATAGGCTCATGGACGGACTCGAACTCACCTTGCTTTATTTGCTCGCTGGCGTACTCGGTGTGGCCGTCTGCCGCTGGTTCAAGTGGCCTGCCGTTTTGGGCTACTTAAGCGCTGGCGTGTTGATCGGCCCGCATGGATTGGCCTTGGTGCCGGCTTCGGTGGGCGTCAGCCATTTGGGTGAATTTGGGGTGGTTTTCTTGATGTTCATCATCGGCTTGGAGTTCAACCTGCGCAAATTGCGCGCCCTGCAGCGCCATGTGTTTGGTCTCGGCACGCTGCAAGTCATCTTGACTTTGCTCACCGTGACCGCCGGTTTTTGGTTGATGGGCCTTTGGTGGCAGGACGGCCTGCCCCACGCGTGGACTTTGAGTTGGCAAGCGGCTTTGGCGGTGGGCGCTGCGCTCGCCATGAGCAGCACCGCCATCGTCACCAAAATGATGGGCGAGGCTTTGGAATTGGAGTCGGCCCACGGCAAGCGGGTGATGGGGGTCTTGTTGTTTCAAGATTTGGCGGTCGTGCCTTTGCTGGTGCTGATTCCTGCCTTGGCCAGCCCGGCGCCGGCTTTGGCGAATGAACTGGGCGTGGCTTTGCTCAAAGGGTTTTTATTGGTGGCGGTGCTCCTGGTCGGCGGCCAAAAAGTCATGCGCTGGTGGCTCACCACCGTGGCAAGGCGGCAAAGTTCTGAGCTGTTCATGCTGAATCTTTTGCTCATCACGTTGGGGTTGGCCTGGTTGACCGAAAAGGCCGGACTCAGTTTGGCCTTGGGCGCTTTCTTGGGCGGCGTCTTGGTGTCCGAAACTGACTTTAAATGGCAGGTGGAGGCCGACATCAAACCCTTTCACGATGTGTTGTTGGGCTTATTCTTCATCACCGTGGGCATGGTCTTAGACCCCAGAGTCGTGATCCAAAGGGGCGGCTGGGTTGTCTTATTGCTCTTGGTCCCCAGCATGCTCAAATTGGGGCTGGTTTTTGGCCTGTCGAGAACGCTCGGCGCATCGACAGGGGTGTCTTTGCGGACAGGCATTTATTTATCGCAAGCGGGTGAATTTGGCTTTGTCTTGTTGAGCTTGAGCGCGCAACAAGGTTTGTTGCCAAATTCCTGGTTGCAGCCCCTGCTGGCCGCGATGGTGTTGTCGATGTTCATCACGCCTTTTTTGATCCAACACAGCCACGACTGGGTGATGCGTTTTGTCGCCAGTGAATGGTTGGAGCAGTCGCTGCAAATGACTCAAATTGCGCGAAAAACCATCAACACCGATCACCATGTGATCATTTGTGGGTATGGCCGCAGTGGGCAGAACTTGGCGCGCTTGTTGGAGCAAGAAGGCATAGCCTATGTTGCGCTCGACATGGACCCGGACCGCGTGCGACAAGCCGCCGCCAACGGCGACCATGTGGTGTTTGGCGACGCGGCACGCTTGACCTCGTTGATGGCCGCGGGCTTGAACCGCGCCAGCGCCGTGGTCGTCACTTACCTGAGCGTACCGGGGGCTTTGAAAGTCTTGGCGAATACCCGCCAAAATGCGCCCCATGTGCCGGTGGTGGTGCGCACCCAAGATGACTTTGCTTTGGAGCAGCTGCGCGCAGCCGGCGCCACCGAAGTGGTGCCTGAAGCCATCGAGGGCTCACTGATGCTGGCCAGTCACGCGCTGGCTCTGGTGGGCGTGCCGATGCGTCGGGTCCTGCGCGTGGTGCAAGCCCAACGCGATGCGCGCTACAACCTCTTGCGCGGCTATTTTCACGGCGCCGACGACGACACAGCGCTCGAGCGTGATCAGGCCCGGCTGTTGCCCCTTAAGTTAGAGGCCGATGCCTTTGCATGCGGCCACCCTTTGAGCCATTTCAACTTGAGCCAATTCAAGGTGCGGGCGGTGACCTTGCGTCGCGCTAACGGCAAAATAACGCCCTGCACCGATGACACCGTGCTGGGCATGAACGATACCTTGACCTTGCTCGGCCGACCCGATGCGCTGTCGGCGGCGCAAGATTATTTGATGCAGGGAACCCTTTGAACGCTTCACTTTCTTCCGTTCACCACCACGCCGATTTGGCCACCCAATCGCAGCTCAAGCTGCACATCCGCACGGTGCCCGATTGGCCTCGGCCGGGTGTTCAGTTTCGAGACATCACGCCTCTTTTGCAGAACGGCACCGCGTTTCAACAACTGATTCGCGCTTTTGTGGCCCGCTACGAGGCGTTGCCCACCGCAGAACGACCCACGGTGGTGGCGGGCGTGGACGCACGCGGCTTCATCTTGGGCGCGGTGATCGCGCATGAATTGGGCTTGGGTTTTGTGCCGATCCGTAAGCAAGGCAAACTGCCTTTTGAAACCGTCGTGCAAAGCTATGAATTGGAATATGGTCAAGCCAGTATTGAGTTGCACACCGACGCAGTGAAGCCTGCCGACCGCGTGCTCTTGATCGATGACTTGATTGCCACTGGCGGTACGCTGCTGGCCTCAGTGGCCTTGCTGCGGGGCTTGGGCGCCCAGGTGCTGGAAGCAGGCGCGATTGTGGATTTGCCCGAACTCGGCGGCTCAGAAAAATTGTTGCAAGCGGGCGTGCCCTTGTTCACCCTGCTGGGGTTTGATGGGCATTGAACCCTTTGGTATTTGGCTTTATTTGCCGATACAAAACTCAGAAAAAATCACGCCCAATAAATCATCGGCATTGAAAGCGCCTGTGATTTCGTTCAGGGCGTTTTGCCCCAAGCGCAGTTCTTCGGCGACCAAGTCCAACGCGGGCATCGCAGAGGCCAATTGTGCTTGGGCCCAGTTCAAATGGTCTTGCACCTTCAACAAAGCCTGCACATGCCGTTGCCTTGCCATGAACAGGCCTTCGCTCGCCCCGGTCCATCCGGCCAGCTGGAGCAACTGGGCACGCAAATCATTCAAGCCTTCGCCGGTTTTGGCCGATAAAACTGGGCCCGAAACAAGGCCTGCTAGCACCTCGGGTGAGGCTTGGTCGGATTTGTTCCAGACATCCAACCAAGGGGGTGTCTGGTTGTGGTTTTCACCGCCCCGGCATTGCTTTAAATTCGCGGCGATTTGGGCCTCGTCGCGCTGGTAAGCCGGCTCGGCCCAGCGCGTCAGGTCATGCAAAAACAGCACCACATCGGCTTGGCCAATTTCGCCCCAAGCGCGCTCAATGCCCATTTGCTCGACCACGTCCTCGCTGTCGCGCAAACCCGCGGTGTCGACCACATGCAAGGGCACGCCTTCAATCTGAATGGTCTGCGTGACCTTGTCACGGGTCGTGCCCGGAATGGGGGTGACGATGGCCAATTCAGCGCCCGCCAAAGCGTTCAGCAAAGACGACTTGCCCGCGTTGGGCTGGCCCGCAATCACCACGCGTATGCCGTCTTTGAGCAAGACGCCTTGGCGCGTCAGCGGCAACAGGGTGTTGAGTTGATCGACCAAGGCCATTAACTTGCCCTGGGCGTTGGCTTGCTGCAAAAAGTCGATGTCTTCTTCGGGGAAATCCAGCGTGGCTTCGACCAGCATGCGCAGATGAATCAAGGCTTTGAGCAGGCTCTGAATTTCCCGCGAAAAGTCGCCCGCCAAAGAACGGCCTGCGCTTCGCGCCGCCGCTTCGGTGCTGGCGTCGATCAAATCGGCGATGGCCTCGGCCTGCGCCAGATCGAGCTTGTTGTTCAAGAAGGCCCGCTGGCTGAATTCACCGGGTTCGGCCATGCGCAGGCGCGGCAGGGCGCCGGGTTTGCCCACTTGGCCCAAAGCGCCTTCTTCGCGCTCATCGCCTAGATGCGCCAGAGCCATGCAACGCGCCAACACCAACTGCATGACCACGGGGCCGCCGTGGCCTTGCAGCTCTAAAACATCTTCGCCGGTAAAAGAGTGTGGGCCCGGAAAGTAGAGCGCCAAGACCTGATCGATGGCGTCGCCTTCGGCGTCTTTCAGCGTCACCAAGGTCGCTTGCCGAGGGACCAAGTCAAGGCCCAACAAGGCCTTAGAAAAAGCCGCCAAAAGGGGGGCTTGTGCACTCAAGCGAACCACGCCAATAGCCCCCCTGCCGGGGGCTGTCGCCACCGCGATGATGGGGTCGGATTGGCGGGCTAGCAAAGCGGAAGCGACCTGGCCGGTTTACGCAACGCCCAGTCTGCGGTTGATCACCCATTGTTGGGCAATGGACAACAAGTTGTTGGTCAACCAATAAAGCACCAAACCGGCCGGGAAAGTGAAGAACATGAAGCTAAAAGCCAATGGCATGATCCACATCATTTTGGCTTGAATCGGATCGGGCGGCGTGGGGTTTAGCCATGTTTGCAACAGCGACGAGGCGGTCATCAAGATCGGCAAAATCAGATAAGGGTCGTAAGCCGACAAGTCGGTGATCCAGCCAATCCAAGGCGCATTGCTCATTTCAACGCTGGAAGACAACACGGTGTACAGCGCAATGAAGACGGGGATCTGGATCACGATGGGCAGGCAGCCCCCCATGGGGTTGACCTTTTCTTCGCGGTAAATGCGCATCATTTCTTGCTGCATTTCTTGCGGCTTGTCTTTTAAGCGTTCACGCATTTCCATGATGCGCGGGTTGATCGCCTTCATCTTGGCCATGCTGCCGTAAGCTTTGGCATTGAGCCAGTAGAAAGCAATTTTTAGCAATACCACCAGCGCCACAATCGACCATCCCCAGTTGCCCAAATAACCATGCAATTGGTCGAGCAGCCAGTACAAGGGCTTGGCCAAAATCGTCAGACGGCCATAGTCTTTCACCAAGTCCAAGCCCGGCGTCAACGCTTCAAGCGCCTTGCCTTCCTCAGGACCGACATAAAGTTGGGCCGTGGTTTTTTGGCTGCTGCCAGGCGCGATGGCCGGCAGTGAAGTCACCATGCCAACGCGGTAGCAGCAGTCGGGGGTTTTCACACCCACGTCTTTGGCGTCCATGAAGTTTTCATGGGCCACGCCTGCCGGGAACCACCAAGCGCTGGCAAAGTAATGCTGGGCCATGGCCACGTAGCCATTGTTGGCTTGCTTTTCAAAATCGGCCTTGGCTTTTTTGATGTCGCTGAAGTCTGATTTTTGGTATTTTTTGTCGTCGGTGTAGACCGCCGCGCCATTGAAGCTGGAGGTGAAGGCAGGGTCGTTGGAGAACTTTTGACCATCCCGCACCAATTGCACATACAACTGAGGCGTCACGGCGTCTCGGCCGGTGTTGATGATGTCGTGCTCGACCGAAATATCATAAGCGCCGCGCTTCAAAGTGTAGGTTTTGACCAGCTTCACGCCGCCCATGTCAGGCGACTCGAAGCGCACCTTCAATTCGTTCTCGCCGGCTTTTAGAGAGCGCTCGCCGGGCACCCAACGCATCACCGTTTTGTGGTCGGGCAGGCCCGCGCCAATCAAGCCAGTTTGCGCCACGTAATAGTGCTGGGCGGTGTCGTCCATCAAGTTAAAACCCAGTTTTTCAACAGGTGCAGGGTAAGAGCCGGGCAGGATCAAACTGCGCAAATGGTCCATCAGCCCTTGGTCATTGGCCTTGTCTTTGAACTGGCTCAAGTCGGCCTTGACCAACGAGCCCCCTTCGCCGTCAAAGGTCAGCTTGAAAACGTCGGTGTCGATGTCGATGCGTTCGCGCGGCAGGCTCGTCGCGGCGCTGGAAGAGGCATTTGAATTGGCATTGTTGGCAGCAGTCGCTGCTGCTGAGGCCTGATGGGCTCCCGCCGGGGTTGAATTGCCAGAAGCAGAAGCAGAACCCACGTCAGCGGCTGCGGTTTGCGTCACCGCCGTGCCGGGGGCAAACAAGGGCTTGTTGCCATTGTGAATTTGCCATTTGTCCCACAAAAGCACCAGAGAAAAACCAAAAATCACCCACAAAACGGTGCGGCGTATGTCGATCATGAAGACTTCTTATGTGAACAAGGTTGAGAAAAAAGGCCGGGGGGAACCGGGTCAAGCCCGCCCGCACAACCAGGATGGCAGCGTACCAGACGACAAATGGTTAAATATGACCCTTTGGCAGCGCCGTGCACATCCAAGGCTTCCAAGGCATAACGTGAACAGGTGGGCTCAAAACGGCAGGCCGAACCCAGCCAGGGACTCAGCAGCATTCTGTATGCCTGCACCAGGCCCATCAAGAGGCGTTTCATGCGGGCATCACTTGGCTAAATAATTGAAGCAACTCGGTCCGGGCAGCCTGTTTAAGGCGCTCCGAACTGGCGCTGACAAACACCTGCCGGTCAAAAGTCGAACGCAACCGCACCACCCAGGCCGACCTCGGTAAGCGCGGCGCGTACGCTGCGCTGACGGCATAAATTTGTCGCTTCAAAGCATTTCGCGTGACGGCCCGCTTGGCCCAACGTTTGGGCACCATGGCGCCCAGCCAACTGTCTAGAGTGGCCGGGTGGGTCAGAGGCGAAGCGGGGAACAGGGGGCCGAATGATAAAAGCCCCTGGGCGTTGGCCGAAGGGCTGGCAGATTCAGATGAGTCAAGATTCAACTGAGGTTTCAATTGGTGCAAGGCAAAGTGAGTGGTTTTGGCCACAACACCTGCTGCCATCACGGCTTGAAACTGCGGGCGAGATTGAAGGCGACGCACAAAGATTCAAGCCGTATCGGAGCCCATGCAGTTCTGCGACATCGGTCACAGAACCCTTCAGCTCCTAAAATAGGCTGCCAGGCTCAGGCTGCCAAGCGTTTGCGGCCCTTGGCGCGACGGGCGTTGATCACAGCGCGACCACCGCGGGTCTTCATGCGAACCAGGAAACCATGGGTGCGGGCGCGGCGGATTTTGGAGGGTTGGTAGGTGCGTTTCATATTCGTATTCCAGAGAGCCAACGATTATCGCCTCTTTTTCAAAGCCTGACAAGTCCACCCCTCCTGCGCCCGCCTCTGCGCTGCGTGATGGCCCTAAAAATTCTGTGGATAACTTCTATTTTTCTGCGTTATAGTGGCCTGACTTGATGAGATATCCACAGAAAAATAACCCAATGAATTCGGGCCTTGACCTTTCCCAAAACGCTTCGCCAGAACCTGATTCGAGCGTCAAAACAGCTGATTTAGGCCCTCAATTGTGGCGCTCTTGTTTAGAACAGTTGGCCCAAGAAATGCCTGAACAGCAGTTCAATACGTGGCTAAAACCGCTCAACGTACGGGTTTCAGACGACCTGACCCAGGTCACTATTCTGGTCGCCAATCGTTTCAAATTGGATTGGGTTCGCACCCAGTACAGCCAAAAAATCCAGCAAATTTTGGCGCTTCTTTGCGGCCAGTCCGTGGCCGTTGAGTTGGCCCTCATTCCGCGTGAAAGCCCCGCCAAACCTAGCCCCAAGCCTTCGGCGGGCCACCCTGCCTCGACCCCAGGTACGGCCAGTTTGACTGAAGACACCACGCTCAACAGTTTCAAAAACCGCCTGAACTCAGCCCTGACTTTTGAGACCTTGGTCGAGGGTACGGCCAACCGCATGGCCCGCGCGGCGGCCATGCATGTGGCCAGCATGCCCGGCCATCTTTACAACCCGCTGTTCATCTACGGCGGCGTTGGTTTGGGTAAGACCCACTTGATGCACGCAGTCGGTAACAAACTGCTGGCGGATCGCCCCGATGCCAAAGTTCTCTACATCCACGCCGAGCAGTTTGTGTCGGATGTGGTTAAAGCTTACCAGCGCAAGACATTTGATGAATTCAAGGCCCATTACCACTCGCTGGATTTGTTGCTGATCGACGATGTGCAGTTCTTTGCGAACAAAGACCGTACGCAAGAAGAGTTCTTCAACGCCTTTGAAGCGTTGCTGGCCAAAAAGTCGCACATCGTGATGACCAGCGACACCTATCCCAAGGGCTTAGCCGACATTCACGAGCGATTGGTGTCCCGCTTTGACTCTGGCTTGACCGTGGCCATCGAGCCGCCCGAGCTGGAAATGCGGGTGGCCATTTTGATCAACAAGGCCCGCGCTGAAGGTGCCGACATGCCAGAAGAAGTGGCCTTCTTTGTCGCTAAAAACGTGCGTTCCAACGTGCGTGAATTGGAAGGCGCTTTGCGCAAAATTCTGGCTTATTCACGCTTTAACCAAAAAGAAGTGTCGATTCAGCTGGCGCGCGACGCCCTGCGCGACTTGTTGTCTATCCAAAATCGACAAATTTCGGTGGAAAACATCCAAAAAACAGTGGCCGACTATTACAAGATCAAAGTGGCCGACATGTACAGCAAGAAACGCCCCGCCAGCATTGCGCGGCCGCGCCAAATTGCCATGTATTTGGCCAAAGAGCTCACCCAAAAAAGCCTGCCCGAAATCGGTGAAATGTTTGGTGGACGTGACCACACCACGGTTTTACATGCGGTCAGAAAGATTTCTGCCGAGCGCCAACAAATGACCGAATTGAACCAGCAATTGCATGTGCTCGAACAGACCCTTAAGGGCTAAACCGCTGGCAACCCCGAAAGCCCGAATACAGACCCCAATGTAGACCCCAACAACGCTCCAAAAGATGGGAAAATGCAATGCACATCGATAAATGCATATATCGACCACTTAAATCGACAACTTGATATAGAAAACCAGAGGTAGACATGATCGTTTTGAAGGCCACCCAAGACAAGGTGTTGTCGGTTTTGCAATCGGTGTCAGGCATTGTTGAACGCCGCCACACGTTGCCCATCTTGGCCAATGTGCTGATTCGGAAAACCGGCAGCGCCATCCAATTCACCACCAGTGACTTGGAAATTCAAATCCGCACCAACGCGGAGTTGGACGGCGATCCTGGCACCTTCACCACCACCGTCGGCGCGCGCAAGGTCATCGACATCTTGCGCACCTTGCCCTCAGACCAAACCGTCAGTTTGGAATCGAGCCAAAACAAGCTGATTCTGAAGGGGGGCAAAAGCCGCTTCACGCTGCAAAGCCTGCCCGCCGAAGACTTTCCATTGGTGCAGGAATCGCCCAGCTACGGCCCCGTTTTCAGCGTGCCGCAGAAAACCCTTAAGGCCTTGTTGAGCCAGGTCTCCTTTGCGATGGCCGTGCACGACATTCGCTATTACTTGAATGGCATCTTGTTTGTGGCTGAGGGCAAAAAGCTCGCGCTGGTGGCAACCGATGGTCATCGCTTGGCTTACACCTCGGCCACCTTGGACGTTGAAGTGCCCAAGCAAGAAGTCATCTTGCCGCGCAAAACGGTGCTCGAACTGCAGCGACTGTTGTCGGACGCGGGCGGCGATAACGAGCCCCAAATTCAAATGCAATTCGCCAGCAACCAAGCTAAATTCAGCTTTGAAGGCATGGAGTTTGTGACCAAGTTGGTCGAAGGCAAATTCCCCGACTACAACCGCGTCATCCCGCGCAACCACAACAACCACGTGACCTTGGGTCGCGCTGTGTTGTTGGCCAGTTTGCAGCGCAGTGCCATCATGACCAGCGACAAGTTCAAGGGCGTTCGTTTGAACATTGAGCCGGGCATGTTGCGCGTCACCGCCAACAATGCCGAACAAGAAGAGGCCAGCGACGAACTCGACATCGATTACGGTGGTGAGCCCATCGAAATTGGGTTCAACGTCAGCTACTTGATCGACGCCTTGGGCAATATGGACCAAGACATGGTGACCCTGTCTTTGGCCGATTCCAACAGCTCGGCTTTGGTCACCATTCCGAGCAACGACAGCTTTAAATACGTGGTCATGCCGATGCGAATTTAAAAATTCGCACCCCTTTTCGCTTGCGCCATCTGCCTGTGCATTCTCTCAAGAGCCCTCATGACCGATAACAAAAAAACGCCCGCTACCCCTCTGGCTGACCACGAACAAAGCCAACAAGCCGCCTTCCAAGAGTTGGCCGTTGTCAAAATTGACACCCAGCAGGCCGGCGCGTCTGAAGGCTATGGCGAAGGGGCCATTCAAATTTTGGAAGGCCTCGAAGCGGTGCGCAAGCGCCCCGGCATGTACATCGGAGATACCTCCGACGGCACGGGTTTGCACCATTTGGTTTTTGAAGTCGTCGACAATTCTATTGACGAAGCCCTGGCCGGCCATTGTGACGACATCGTCGTGACCATCCACTCCGACAACTCCATCAGCGTCACGGACAACGGCCGCGGCATCCCCACCGGCGTGAAGATGGACGACAAGCACGAGCCCAAGCGCAGCGCCTCCGAGATCGCGCTGACCGAACTTCACGCGGGCGGCAAGTTCAACCAAAACAGCTACAAGGTCTCGGGTGGCTTGCACGGCGTGGGCGTGTCCTGCGTCAATGCTTTGTCCAAGTGGCTGCGCTTGACCGTGCGCCGCGAAGGCAAGGTTCATCAAATTGAATTTGCCAAAGGTTTTGTGCAAAACCGTTTGATCGAAGTTGTTGAAGGCGTTGAAGTCTCGCCGATGAAGATCACCGGCGACACCGAAAAGCGTGGCACCGAGGTGCATTTCTTACCCGACACCGACATCTTTCAACAGAACAACGATTTCCACTACGAAATTCTCTCCAAGCGCCTGCGTGAGTTGAGCTTTTTGAACAACGGCGTGCGCATCCGCTTGCTGGACGAGCGAACCGGCAAGGAAGACGATTTTTCAGGCGCAGGGGGCGTTCGCGGTTTCGTCGAGTTCATCAACAAAGGTAAACAGGTGTTGAACCCCAACATCTTCTACGCCCACGGGGAGCGCGCCGCTGAAACTTACGGCGGGATTGCTGGCACGCAAATTGGCGTTGAAGTGGCGATGCAATGGAACAGCGGCTACAACGAAAGCGTGCTCTGCTTCACCAACAACATTCCCCAGCGCGATGGGGGTACCCACTTGACCGGCCTTCGCGCCGCGATGACCCGCGTCATCAACAAGTACATTGAAGAAACTGAAATGGCCAAAAAGGCCAAAGTCGAAGTCACCGGCGACGACATGCGCGAAGGCCTTTGCTGCGTTTTGTCGGTCAAAGTCCCTGAGCCCAAGTTCAGCAGCCAAACCAAGGACAAGCTGGTCAGCTCCGAAGTGCGCGCGCCGGTAGAGGACATCGTCAGCAAATTGTTGTCTGACTATTTGCAAGAACGCCCCAATGACGCCAAGATCATTTGCGGCAAGATCATCGAAGCGGCTCGTGCCCGTGAAGCCGCTCGCAAAGCCCGCGAAATGACGCGCCGCAAAGGCGTGCTGGACGGCATGGGCCTGCCCGGCAAACTTGCGGATTGCCAAGAAAAAGACCCCGCCTTGTGCGAAATTTACATCGTCGAGGGGGATTCCGCCGGGGGCTCTGCCAAGCAAGGCCGCGACCGCAAATTCCAAGCCATCTTGCCTTTGCGCGGCAAGATCTTGAACGTCGAAAAAGCCCGCTACGAAAAGCTGCTCACCAGCAATGAAATTTTGACCCTCATCACCGCTTTGGGCACGGGCATCGGAAAAGCCGGTGGCAGCACAGGCAACGATGATTTCAATGTCGACAAACTGCGCTATCACCGCATCATCATCATGACCGATGCCGATGTGGACGGTGCCCACATTCGCACCTTGCTGCTGACATTTTTCTACCGCCAAATGACCGAACTGGTGGAGCGCGGTCACATCTACATTGCCCAGCCGCCGCTGTACAAAGTGAAGTCGGGCAAAGAAGAGTTGTATTTGAAAGACGGCCCGGCCCTGGACAGCTATTTGTTGCGAATCGCCTTGAAAGACGCCAGCCTTCACACGGGGGGGCCGGTTCCGCAAATTCTGACCGGCGACACCTTGGGGGAGTTGGCGCGCCAGCACCAAACCGCCGAAGCCGTGATTTTGCGCTTGAGCTACTTCATGGATGCCGAAGCCCTGCGGGCCATTGCCGACGGTGTTTCGCTGGACTTGGAAACCTTGGCCCAAGCCGAAGCCTGCGCGCACGTGTTGCAAACCAAATTGCGCGAACTCAGTGCCACGGGCGTGCCCGCCGAGGTCAGCGCGGAGATCGATGTGCGCACCGAAAAACCCTTGTTGCGCATCAGCCGCCGCCACCACGGCAACGTCAAGAGCAGCGTGATCACGCAAGACTTTGTGCACGGCGCCGACTACGCTGCGCTGGCCGATGCCGCCAAGACCTTCAAGGGGTTGCTGGCCGAAGGCGCCAAAGTCATCCGCGGCGACAACGAACGATCGAAAGAAGAAAAAGTCAGCGACTTCCGCCACGCCATGCGTTGGTTGGTCAGTGAGGCTGAGCGCATCACCAGTCGCCAGCGCTACAAAGGCTTGGGCGAAATGAACCCCGAGCAGCTCTGGGAAACCACCATGGACCCGGCGGTGCGCCGCTTGCTGCGCGTGCAAATTGACGATGCCATCGAGGCCGACCGCGTCTTCACCATGCTCATGGGCGACGAGGTGGAGCCCCGCCGCGATTTCATTGAAAGCAACGCACTGCGGGCCGGTAATATTGACATTTGAGGCGAGCGGTTCAAAACCGCCGCCATCCACGTCACGCCACAAAACTGCCCGATTTTCCCCCGTGCTTTTCCATCAGCTTCACTTGGCTGATGGTCATGCCACGGTCGACGGCTTTCACCATGTCGTAGACCGTCAACAGCGCAATTTGAACGGCGGTCAGCGCTTCCATCTCGACGCCTGTCTGGCCGTGGGTTTCGACCTGGGCGGTGCAGCGGACGCCAATGCCCACGTTGGGCGATAAGGTTTCTAAATCCAACTTCACACGGGTGAGCGCCAATGGGTGGCAAAGGGGAATCAGATCGCTGGTTTTTTTGGCCCCTTGAATGCCGGCAATGCGCGCAATGCCCAGCACATCGCCCTTTTTGGCCGTGCCTGAAAGAATCAAGTCCAAAGTGGCGGCTTGCATCAAAATGTCGCCTTGAGCCACCGCGACGCGGTGGGTGGCGGCTTTGGCGCCGACGTCCACCATGTGGGCTTGGCCTTGTGCGTCAAAATGGGTGAGTGTTGAAGTGGTCATGACAAGTAGAAGTTTTACAGGTTAATCATACGGGCATGTGTCGATTGTTATCAAAGGTTTTGATTCTTCTGTGCAGCGCGGCTTTGCTGCTGAGCCAGCCGGTCACCGTCTGGGCGCTTGGCTTGCCGACACTGGGAGATGCAGGCGAAATGAGCCTCGCCGCCGAGCGCCGTTTGGGCGATCAAATCATGCGCGAGCTCTACCGCGACAGCGATTATTTGGACGACGCCATCTTGCTCGATTACGTGGAGAGCACCTGGAAGCCCTTGCTTGACGCCGCCCGTCGGCGCGGGGAGTTGCCCGACGACATGGATCAGCGCTTTGCATGGGAGGTGTTGCTGGGCCGGGACCGCGAGGTGAACGCCTTCGCGCTGCCCGGGGGCTATATGGGCGTTTATTTGGGTCTCTTGTCCTTGGTGACCAGCCGCGATGAGCTGGCCTCCGTGCTGGGGCACGAAACCAGCCACATCACGCAGCGCCACATTTCACGCGCCATGGCCAAGGAAGCGCGCGAAATGCCCTTGATGATGGCCGCCATGATTTTGGGCTTGATTGCCGCCAGCCGCAGCCCCGACATGGCAGGTGCGGTGATCATGGGGGGTCAGGCCGGCATGATTCAAAGCCAGTTGAATTACTCACGCGAGATGGAGCGCGAGGCCGACCGCGTCGGTTACGGCGTCATGACCGATGCCGGCTTTGACGGCCGTGGCTTCGTCACGATGTTTGACAAATTGCAGCTGGCCTCTCGGCACAACGACTCGGGGGGCTTTCCTTACTTGCGCAGCCACCCATTGACCACCGAACGCATCGCTGACATGCAGTCGCGTTTTGAGCTGCGTGGGTTGCCGCCCATGCAAGCGGTTTATCCCGCCACTTTGGAACACGCCATCATCAGCGCCCGTGCCCGCGCGCTGGCGACACGGGCGCCCGATCAACAGCGCGAGTGGTTGCGCGACCCGCAACGCTCGGATTTCAAAAACGAGCCCGTGGTCAAGCAAGTGACGGGGCTGACAACGGGCCTTTTGACGGCCTTGACTGTGCGGGACTTTGTTTTGGCCAAGGCATGGACAGAGCGCTTGGGTGAATTGGTTGCCAAAGACGCCCCTGCCCAGCGATTGCAACTGCTGCTGGCGGCGGAAGTCGGCTTGGCAGCGAGCGACCCGCGGGCGGCTTTGAACTTGACTGTTTCAGCGCAGGGCCAAAGGCCTGAATTGTTTTTGGGGACGCAAGGGCGGTTGATGTCGTATCAGCAAAACCCTTCCCCTCCAACGGGGGACGCTTTGACGCAAGCGGCTGGCGAGATGCGCACCTGGGTTGCCTTGCACCCGCGGGATGGGGGTGCTTGGGCCTTGTTGTCGCGCGTCAACCAAGCGCAAGGCTACACCTTGAGGGCCCTTCGCGACGAGGCCGAGGTGCAGGTTGCGCATTTTGATTACCAAGGGGCCTTGGACCGATTCAGGGCAGCACAAAATTGGGGTCGCGAGCACCCCGAGGGCACTCAAGGGCCCGCTGACAGCACCCACCAAGTGGATGCCTCCATCGTGGACACCCGGGCGCGCGAAGTCACATTATTGTTGCGAGAACAAGCCGCCCAGCGCTAAGTCAATTAGCACGCCAAGGCCCGAGTAAATCAAGGAGCCAATCAAAGCGGCGCCAAAGCCGGCCACCACAAACCCGCTCAGCAGCCCTGAGGCGGCCCAGAACATCAGGGCGTTGATGACAAACAAAAACAGCCCCATGCTGAGCACGGTGACCGGCAAGGTGAGCACCACCAAAACCGGGCGAACCAAGGTGTTGAAGAGGCCAATGACCAAAGCAGCCAGCAACGCTTCGCTGAAGTTGCTGACCTGAACACCTTCAAAGACACAGGCCACACACAATAAGGCAGCTGCGCTCAATAGCCATTTCAAAATGATTTTCATGGGCTCAAGCATAGCGCTATCATCGCGTTCCACTTCAAAACACCTCCTACATGGCTGGCATTCACATCACCGACATTGAGGCAGCCATTAACCATTGGCGGCATAAAAGCCCATCGCCCGACGGCGTCACCTTGGCTGCCGAATTGCGCGCCTTGGCCGAGGTCTATGCGCTGATGGTTTATTTCCATGAAGACGAGGTGGACGAGTTTTCCATGCCCGCCAAGGCCGCTGCGGCCTGGGATGTTTGGTACCAGAGCACCCCCGACACCCCCTGCATTGCGATTTGCTCCACCAGTCAGGGCGACGAGGTCTGCAAAGGGTGCGGACGCCTTTTTGAAGAGGTGCAGCACTGGCCGAGCATGAGCCCAGGCGAAAAGCGCCAGACTTGGCACCGCATCACGCGGTCGGGTGATGCTTGGCGGTTCAATCGTTATGCCGAACGGGCGGTCGAAAAATAAGCTGAATGGGCTGACGTCCGCTTTAACTTCATTTCCAGCGCTGGCACTCGATTTCTAGGCTTTCTTGGCCGTCGCTCATCAGCAAACTGCCCTCTTGTACCGTGGCTTGAAGTTGCATGCTGCGTTGAGCCCATTTTGCCAATGCCTGGGAGGCCTCGGTCGGCACCCGCCAAACTTGTAATTTGTCCAAGCGCGTGAGTTTGGACTCAATGCCTTTCCACCAAACCTCGGCGGCGTGATGGAAGCAATACACCCTGACTTGGCCGGCCTTTTGGCAAGCTTTTACGAGGGGGCGGTCTTCGGGTTGGCCGACCTCAATCCACAACCGTTTTTGGCCGGTGAAATCGGTCAAAGACACATCAGGGTCTTCGGGGTCAGACAGGCCGGCGCCAAAGGCAAGCGTGCCATCGCCTTGGCAAAGGTCCTGCAGCCAGTGCGCATTGAGCGCCAGTGCAACCAAGCGCACCATCATGCGCTCGTCGGTTTCGCTGGGGTGGCGCGCCAGCGTCAGCGCGTGGTCTGCATAGTAGCCGTGCTCGATGTCGGCAATGGCCAGCTGGACTTTGAAGATGGTGGATTTGAGGGCCATTCAGTGTCGATCAGGCGCTGTCAAGCGCGGCGCGCCAACTCGGCGGCCATGCCCACGTAGCTGCCCGGTGTCATGGCCAGCAAGCGGTCTTTCTCGGCTGGGGGAATTTCCAACGAGCGAATTAAAGTGTGAAGGTCTTCGGCGCGAACGGTTTTGCCACGCGTCACTTCTTTTAGTTTTTCGTAAGCGCCTTGCACGCCAAATCGGCGCATCACGGTTTGGATGGGCTCGGCCAACACTTCCCACGAAGCATCCAGGTCGGCGGCCAAGTTTTCTTCGTTCAATTCGAGCTTGTTCAAGCCCACCGACAACGAGTGGTACGCCAGCGCTGCATAGCCCAGAGCCACCCCAATGTTGCGAAGCACCGTGCTGTCGGTCAGGTCGCGTTGCCAGCGGCTGATGGGCAGCTTTTCGCTCAGGTGGCGCAGCACGGCATTGGCCAAACCCAAGTTGCCTTCTGCGTTCTCAAAGTCAATCGGGTTGACTTTGTGCGGCATGGTGGAGGAGCCAATTTCGCCCGCCTTCAAACGCTGTTTGAAGTAACCCAAGCTCACATACCCCCAAACGTCGCGTGACCAGTCGACCAAGATGGTGTTGGTGCGAGCCACGGCATCAAAAAATTCGGCCATGTAATCGTGCGGTTCAATTTGGATGCTGTAGGGCTGGAAAGTCAGGCCCAAGCCCATGGGCTCGGGCGTCTCAATCACTTGACGGCTGAAATTTTCCCAATCAAAGTCGGGCCAAGCGGAGAGGTGGGCGTTGAAGTTGCCGACAGCGCCGTTCATTTTTCCCATCAATTTCACCGCGGCGATTTTGTCGCGGGCGGCAGACAAACGCATCAGCACATTGGCCACTTCTTTGCCGACCGTGGTCGGGCTGGCCGTTTGACCATGGGTGCGGCTCAACATGGGCACGGCGGCATAAGCCTGGGCCATCTCGCGCAGCTTGCTGATCAGACCGTCGAGTGCAGGCAAGATCACTTGGTCTCGTGCGGCCTTGATTTGCAGGGCATGGCTGGTGTTGTTGATGTCCTCACTGGTGCAAGCAAAGTGCACAAACTCGGCCGCGGCCACTAATTCGGGGCGGTCTTCAAACTTGGATTTGAGCCAATATTCCACGGCCTTGACGTCGTGGTTGGTGGTTTTTTCGATTTCTTTAATCGCCAACCCGTCGGCCTCAGAAAAGTTCTTCACCAAGCCCAACAGGTATTTGCGGGCCCCGGGTGACAGCGGCTTGAATTCTGCAAAACCGGCATCTGATAAGGCAATGAACCAAGCCACCTCCACTTGCACGCGGCGGTGCATGTAGCCCAGTTCGCTGACCAGGGGGCGCAGCGGGGCGAGTCGGTTTGCATAACGGCCGTCAAGCGGCGAGAGGGCGGAAATGGGCGAAAAATTCATCCTGCCATTGTAGGTCGTTAGAATGAAAATCCTTAATTTTTGCACCTGCCCCGCAACATGAAACTCATCGGCGCCAACACCAGTCCCTACGTCCGCAAAGTGCGCATTGTCATGGCCGAGAAAAAATTGGATTTTCAGTATGTCCTAGAGGACGTCTGGGCCGCAGACACCACCATAGGCCAATCCAACCCGTTGGGCAAAGTGCCCTGTTTGGTGATGGAGGGGGGCGAAGCCCTGTTTGATTCGCGCGTTATCGTCGAATATTTGGACACCTTGTCCCCAGTCGGCAAGCTGATTCCGGCCCATAGCCGCGAGCGTGCCGAGGTCAAAACCTGGGAGGCTTTGGCCGATGGTTTGCTCGACGCCGGCGTGTTGTTGCGCTTGGAGCGTGTTTGGCCCGGCCGCACGGCCGATCAGCGCAGCCCGGCTTGGATGGAGCGTCAAGTTGGCAAAATCAACGACAGCTTGAAAGCCCTGTCAGCGGGTTTGGGCGACAAGGCTTATTGCAGTGGCAATGGCATTCACTTCAGCCTGGCCGACGTGGCCGTGGGGAGCGCCTTGGGCTGGTTGAGCTTTCGTTTTCCTGAGATCGACTGGCGTTCCACGCACCCCAATTTGGCCCAGCTGATGGACAAGCTGTCTCAACGTCCCAGTTTTGTAGAGACCCAACCCCACCTTTGACCGCTCTTTCCCTCATTTTCCGCCATTTCCCGCCATTTCCCTTCTGTCTTTTTGTGACCTGGGTTTGGCCAGGTTTATTTTGGGCTCACTCAACATGAGGCGGAGGGCGTAAAATTCAGCGCATACAGTTTTTTCCTGTTTGAGGCATTTTTCACCCATGGCCGCCATGTTGTACCCCGAGCTTTTTAAGCAACTTGAATCCGTCCGTTGGGACATGGAAAAAGACATTCCCTGGGATCAATTTGAGGCGACCAAGCTCTCTGACGAGCAGGCCATGACCATCAAAATGAATGCCATCACCGAGTGGGCTGCCTTGCCTGCCACAGAAATGTTTTTGCGTGACAACCGCGGCGACAGTGATTTTTCGGCCTTCATGTCGATTTGGTTTTTTGAAGAGCAAAAGCATTCCTTGGTCTTGATGGAATACCTGCGTCGTTTCCGGCCCGATTTGGTGCCAACCGAGCAAGAGTTGCACGACATTCGTTTTGAGTTTGACCCAGCCCCGGCGCTGGAAACGTTGATGCTGCATTTTTGTGGCGAAATTCGCTTGAACCACTGGTACCGCCGTGCCAGCGAATGGCACGACGAGCCGGTCATTAAACAAATCTACACGACCCTGAGCCAAGACGAAGCCCGCCACGGCGGTGCTTATTTGCGTTACATGAAGCGCGCAATCAACAACTTCGGTTTGGAGGCCAAGTCGGCTTTCGCCAAGGTCGGGGTTTTGATGGCGAGTGCCCGGCGGACGGCCCAAGCCCTGCACCCGACCAACCTGCATGTGAACAAAAACCTGTTCCCACGTGACACCATTCAAAGCCGCCTGCCCAACCCCGATTGGTTAGAGAAGTGGTTGGACCAACAAATCAACTTCGACGCGGTCTGGGAAACCAAGGTGGTTGATCGCATTTTGCACAACATGAGTTTGTTGCTGGAGCGCAGCTTCAAGAGCGTGCAAGAACTCAACCGCTACCGGAAAGAGCTAACGGTCCTCGAGCCCACTGCCTCTGTGGCCAACGCCACGGCCCCGATGCCTTCGGCTTAAACCGCAAACACCTGCTGCCAAAGGCGCAAAATTGCCTCCCGCTCTTTAACGGCCTCCGTCAACGGCAGGTGGGTTGGGGCTTCATTCAACCGCGCTTGGTGCTGCATTGCCCTCAAATGTCGATAGGCCGCGGCCGCCTCAGTCCCGACCGGCACGGGCAGCAAGCCCGACAACGCCGCGTTTTCGAGCAATTGAATATTGCCCCAATTGCCCCGCATCAAGGGCTCCTTTGCCGAGGCCGATAACACCAAAAACTGCACCGCGAATTCGGCGTCGACCATGCCGCCCGGACTGTGTTTGAGGTCGAACTCGGCGGCCGGTACGGCGTGCGCCAATTGGACTTTTTCTCGCATCTGCATGATTTCGTTGCGCAAGGCCAACGGGTCGCGAGGAGACATGATCACGGCCTCTCGCACCGCTTCAAAGTGGGCCTGCAAAGAAGCGCTGCCAACGGCACAGCGGGCCCGGGTAATGGCCTGGTGTTCCCAAGTCCAGGCGGTGTTGGAGCCCCGTTGTTGCTGGTATTTGGTGTAGGCCGCCATCGAGCTGACCAAGAGCCCTGAGTTGCCATTGGGTCGCAACGCGGTGTCAATTTCGTACAAGTCCCCTTCCCCGGTTTTGACGGTCAACCAAGTGATGAGTTTGCGCACCAAGGCGGCATAAACCTCGGGTGCACGCTCATCGTCGTCTTCATAGACAAACACCACATCCAGGTCGCTGCCGTAACCCAGTTCTTTGCCGCCCAATTTGCCATAAGCGATGACGCCCAACTGCGGCAGGTCGCCAGGCGTGGCATGGCGATTCTTGAGGCGTTGCCAGCACCACCGGAGCGATACCCGCAGCACACTGTCGGCGAGTGCACTCAAATCATCCGCCACTTGTTCCACGCTCAATCGACCGCCCACATCGCGGGCCAAGGTGCGGAACAGCTCCGCATGGTGAGCCCGGCGCAACAGATTGAGCAAGGCCTCTTCGTCGTCTTCGCCGGTGGTTTGCAAGGAGGCTCGGCGTCGTTCTAAATCGGTTTCAAATTCGTTGGCGCTGAAGCGTTCTTGCATCACCGCTTCGGTGGCCAGTTCGTCGATCACGCCCGGGTGCTTGAGCAGGTAGCGCGCGGGCCAACGTGCAGCGCCGAGCAGGTGCAAGAGTCGACTGTGTACGGCGGGCCTCTCGGCGAGCAAAGCCAGGTAGTTTTCGCGCCGAAGCAGGGGCTCCAGCCAGTCGACAAACGTGACCGCCGCGGCTTCTTGGATGTCCCCTTCTTGGACCCAAGTCGCAGTGCGTTGTAACAGTGCCAACAAGCGTTGGCGGGCACTGTCGCGCAAAGCCTGCAGCCGGCCCTGGGTTTGCCAATGGGCGACCATTTGCGCCATGGCTTTTGGCCAGGCGGGCAACAAATCGCTCAGCTCGTCAGGGGCTTTGGCCGGTTTGGACTTTGGGTTTCCCAGCAAGGACTCGAATTCTTGGGCCACCGTCTCGCGGTGATGCGCCAAGGTGTCGGTCAGCGCTTGGGCGTCGGGCAAATCCAAAGTCAGCGCCAACCATTGCAAGTCATCGGGCTGGGTCGGCAGCAGATGCGTTTGTTGGTCATCGAGGTATTGAATTCGGTGTTCCAATCGGCGCAAAAATTGGTAGGCCTGTGCCAAAGCTTCTGCCGTGGCTTGGGGCATCAAGTTGGCTTTGGCGAGTCGCTCGAGTGCCTCCAAAGTGGGTCGGCAGCGCAATTCCGGAAACTGTCCGCCCCGAACGACTTGCAAGAGCTGCACGGTGAACTCAATTTCCCGAATGCCGCCCCGCGACAACTTGATGTCGTTCAGGCGTTCGGCCTGTCCAGCGCTGCGGCTGACCGCATGGTCACGGATTTGTTGGTGCAGTCGGCGCAGTGCTTCAAACACGCCGTAGTCCAAATAGCGCCTGAAAACAAACGGCAACACCACCGCACGCAATGCACTGGCGCTGGCCAGTGGCAAAAAGGCCGGAGCGATGACCCGACTCTTCAGCCAAGCAAATCGCTCCCACTCGCGCCCTTGTTGTTGAAAGTAAACCTCCAAGGCATTCAACGACACTGCAGCAGGCCCCGAGTTGCCATTCGGTCGCAGGGCCAAATCGACACGGAACACGCTGCCGTGTTCGGTGGGCTCGCCAATCAGTTGGTAGATGCGTTTGACCAACCTGGAAAAATACTCTTGGTTGCTGATGCGCAGCCGGCCTTCGGTTTCACCGTCCGAGTCGTAGACGTAGACCAAGTCGATGTCACTCGACACATTCAACTCACGGGCCCCCAATTTGCCCATCCCGATGATCCAAATTTGGGCTTTCTGACCCGGCGCACCGTGCAGGTCGTCGAGCTCCTTTTGGGCTTGAACACAGGCCTGCGACAAGGCGAACTCAGCCAATCGGGTCATGCAGAGGGTGACGGAGGACAAAGGGGCTTCTTCGTCGCAGTCGGCGCTGATCAAGCGCAACATCACCAATTGGCGCAACACCCGCAAGGCCGAGCCCAACTCCGCCAAGGCAGGGACTTGGGATTGCAAGCCTTCCAAAGCCGTCTGGAAAGCCACAGCGTTCAGCTCACCGGCAGGCAAACAAGGCGTCAAATCGGCGTAACGACGTTGCAAACGCTGCCAAAAGCGGGAATAGGCGGCCCGACTTTCAGATGGTTTGTGGTTGAACGTCATAATTCTCCTTGGTGCTGGTTTTGTTGATTTTGTGCTTGCCTGAGTTAAAAAGTTTTGAGTTTTTCGTCCCTGTCCTCTTTGGTTAAGAAAAAAACGCCTGTGGGTTTCAGCTTACTGCAGGGCGGTCGCGTTTGGTTGGGCCGTTTGGCCAAGGGAATGGCTGGGTTGTTGCTGGGCTTAGCGGTGGTCTTGTTGTTGGCTTGGGCGGCTCTCTACGGGGTGATTTTGCCGAGGGTTTCCGATTACCGCCCCAACCTTGAGGCTGCGGCCTCTCGTGCATTGGGCGTGCCCGTTCAGATTGGTCAACTGACGGCCCACCATGAAGGCTGGGTTCCTTCCTTTGATTTGGAGCAGGTCGCCCTGCTGGACCCGATGGGTCGTGTGGCTCTGGCCTTGCCGCGGGTGGCGCTGACGCTGTCGCCACAGTCGTTGTTGCGCTTGGGTTTTGAGCGGATAACCTTGTTTCAACCCACGTTGAACCTGCGACGCACGACGGACGGCAACATCGAAGTCGCGGGCTTGAGACTGGCCTCGACCCAAACCGACGAGCGGGTTGCTGACTGGCTGGCCTCACAGGCCCGCATGGCGGTGCAAGAGGGCACCGTGATTTGGACCGATGAGCTTCAAGCCCTGCCCCCTGTCGAGCTGCGTCAGGTCAACGTGCTGATTCGCAACACGCCCCTCAGCCACAGCCTGCGTGTCGAAGTCACGCCACCAGAAACTTGGGGGGATCGCTTTTCGGTGTTGGGTGATTTCCACCAACCTTTGTTGGACCCGCATCGAGGGCACTGGCAATCTTGGAAGGGCACGGCGTATGCCCATTTTGACCGCGTTGATTTGCAATCGTTGGGGCCCTATCTAGAGCTAGGACAACACCTGACCCAAGGCCACGGCAGTTTAAGACTCTGGGCTGATTTGGCCCAAGGGCAATTCAGCGGGGGTATTTTGGATTTGGCCCTCTCGCATGTGAAGGTGCGTTGGCGCGATGACCTGCCCGCCATGGACATGAATTGGTTACAAGGCCGTTTGGGGGGCCACCGTTTCAACGGCGGCTTTGATCTACAAGCGAATGGATTGTCCTTTGAATTGGCCGATGGCCTTCGTTGGCCCGGTGGTCAAGTTTCCTTGCATTGGGAAGAC
>CAIKMN010000031.1 GCA_903828535.1 uncultured Curvibacter sp. | reverse complement strand
TGGCTGAGGCAAGGCGGTCGTTGTCGTATAAACCCGGCCTTGCGTGGCGATATAGCGGCGGATTTCCGGGGCCATGTGCTCGGGCACAAGCATGACACTCAGGTCCATGGCCTCAGCAATGCGTTCGATGGACGACAGGCGCGGATCGCGCTTGCCGCTCTCGATCTCGGACAAATGCTGCGGCGACATGCCCGTGGCACCCGATACCGCCTCCAGCGTCAAATGCCGTTGGTTGCGTTGACGCCGCAGGGCTGAGGGAATGAAAGAATCCATAGGCGGTAGAGTAAGGCAAGTATGTGGAATATTTTCATATGATCGTATGAATTCGTGTGGCTGGACATGTTTGAAGTGATTTGGATTCGTGTCGGTTGGTATTTCGCAATGGCGGCCGTGACGGTGCTGGCGCTGATGCCCATAGAGCATTTGCAGCTGCCGGTGTTTGACTGGTGGGACAAGGCTCAGCACGCCCTGGCCTTTGTGGTGTTGACCGGTTGGGCCTTGCTGCTGTGGCCATTGCATGCGTTGCGCGTGTTGCTGGGCATGCTGGCTTATGGCGCAGGCATTGAAGCAGCGCAGTGGGCCGTAGGCTGGCGCTTTGCCGAATGGGCCGATCTGGCAGCGGACGCCGTGGGTGTGTCAGTGGCTTGGTTGGTGGTCAACGGCTGGTGGCGTTTTCAAAGCCGCAAACAGGAGAGGGCAGTTTCATGAGCGCTCGCGTTTTTATGTTCTACCAATTCACGGGCTTGCACGATCAGGCCAAGGCCTCACCCCGGCTGCGACAGCACCTGAACATCCACGCCAGCCATGAAGCGCCGTTCCAAAGGCTGTTCATCGCCTTTGGCCTGGACAGCTATGTTCGGCCCCATCGGCATCACTTGGTGCCCAAGGACGAAACCTTGGTGGCGGTGCAGGGCCTGTTGGGTGTGTTGGTGTTTGATGATGTAGGTCAGGTTGTCCAGCAATTCAAACTCGGCACACAAAGCAATGCAGGTCCAGGCGTTGGCCCCGTGGTGGACATGCCCGCTGGGACTTGGCACACGGTGCTGGCCCTAACACCTGACGCTGTGTTGCTCGAGGGCAAGGCCGGCCCATTCGACCAGCAGGGGCCGCGTGAATTTGCTGATTGGGCGGCGGAGGAGGGGGCGGAAGAAGCGATGCTGTTCCTACGGCAGTGGCGAGAATTGTTCGCTGGAGAATTTAGAAGCCCAAAGATTGCTGCTCCGATCAGTTTCACTCCGCAGGCTCTCAAGCGATGGGAATCCATCCCCGGAGAGATCCGCCAGCGCCTGCTGCGCAATGTTTGGTGTGGGGACTGCGGAACCAGCGTCACCATCACCCACTTTACCGGCCGTATTGAGCGCGGCGACTTGATCCTGACTGGCCAATGCGGGCAATGCCAGGGCGAAGTGGCCAGGGTGATTGAGGGTGAGTGAAGGAACGCCGCAGAACTAATGCGCTGTGGCGTTCCTTGCTCACGCTTTATTTGCGACCTTTAGGGCCCGACGGAGCGGGCCTGGTGGGTTGCGTTGGGCGCTTGATAGTCTCCACCACGTGAGTGGTGGATCGCCTCTGCGCTTGTTCGACCGTGGTGAATTCCCCGGTCTTTGCGTTACGACCGATTTTCATGATCGTGTTTCTTTCTGCCATAGGCATGGATTCCCGGGCGTACAAAAAACAGCCTAAATCGTGGCAAACTGCGCTTGTTGAGTTCAGTTCTCAGATCTGTCCCTTCCCGGCCCGGTAGCGGTTCGGGCAAAAGCCGAGGTTGCAGCCTCGGCTTTTTGCTGTTTGAACGTAATCTTACATGTGACTTTACAAAAAAACAATAAATGTTTTTATGTTATCGTAGCAGGCTAACGGAGACCAACTATGAGCCTGAACATTCTGAGCAGCAACCTGCAGCGTTTGCGGCACTCTCAAGGGTTGTCGCAGGACAAGCTCGCATCGGCTGCAGGCATTAGCCGTATTGCCTATCTGAACATTGAACGATGCCAAGCAGAGCCACGCGCAGAGACCGTGCGAGCGCTGGCCAAGGCGTTGCACGTGCGTGTTCCTGAGTTGTTGGTGGAGGCTCCCGTGCTCAAGCGGGTGAGGTTCCGATCGCTCAAGCGCCTGAAGCGACGCGAGCAAGTGTTGGTCGAGGTGGGTCAAAAGCTGCGTGATTTTGTTGAGCTGGAAACCCAGCTCAAAGTCAATGACCGCAAAGACTTTGATGAGTTGCGCGCCGTGGCCTCCAAGGTTCGGGGGCAGGGCATGTCCGCAGCGGCGGCTGCCATGCGGGCTCACTTTGGCCTGCGTGAAGACGAGCCGGTTCATGACATTTGCGGTCTCTTGGAGCACCAGGGCATCAAGGTCTTGTCGGTCAGTATGGCCACCGATGCGTTCTTGGGCTTGTCGGTATCCGAAGAGGATGGTGGCCCAGCTGTCATCGTCAACACCTGGGATCGACTGCCCGTTGAACACTGGATTTTCAGTGCGGCACATGAGCTGGCGCACTTGCTGCTGCACTTACAGGCTTACCAAGTAGACGAGGAGTTGGAGAACAAAGATGAGGAGCGCGATGCCGATGCGTTTGCGTCTCACTTTTTGATGCCTGAGGCTGTATTCCGTCGTGAATGGGACGACACTGTTGGGTTGCCGCTTTTTGATCGCGTACTCAAGGTCAAGCGGGTGTTTCGGGTGAGTTGGCGTACCGTGCTATTTCGCTTGAGTGAGGGAATGTCTGATCCGAACCAACGCAAACGGTTGTGGATTCACTTTGCCAATGCGTACAAGCAAATCAACAGCAAAGTGCTTCTGAAAATGGACGAGCCGGAGGGCGTGGGCGCAGATGCATACCGCGCGCTGTCGGACCTACACAGAGCCGGGCCTGAGCCAGCGGGTATGGATAAACACGATTTCCAAGGTGACCGTTTGTGGCGTCTGGTGCGTGAGGCCACTCTGGGTGGCGACATCACCTTGGCGCGTGGTGCTGAGATTCTTGGCGTCAAGCTCAATGACATGCGGGATCTGGCTGAATCGTGGGCAAACTGAAACCGACTACAGCTTGGTTCATTGCTGACGCGAATGTTCTGATCGACTACGCCAAGACCTCACCTGCTATTTTGGGACTGGTCTCTCAGCATGTGGGGCCGGTTTATGTGGTGGCAGATGTTCTGGAGGAGGTTGAACAACTGGACGTGGCCCAGTGCAATGCCATTGGCTTGAAGGTCGTTGAAGGCAATCTGGCACAACTGACTGAGGCCTCGCAGCGTGGCGGTCCCCTGTCGTTTGAGGACAAGCTTTGCTTGGTAATGGCTAGGGACAATGGCTGGGCTTGCCTGTCTAACGACGGGCCTTTGCGCGAGGCTTGCAAAGCTCAAGGTGTTCAGGTGGTTTGGGGTCTGGAGATCATGTTGGCCTTGGTAGAGGGACAGCATCTGACGGCAGCTGCTGCCATTAAGGCGGCCCAAGCTATTCATGCAGTCAACCCGATGTTCATCACGGCCGAAGTATTGACGGCGTTCAAGAAGAAGGTCGCAGAGAAGATCGCCAAAAAGTGAACTGACATGAGATGTGGACGCGGGTTCAATTCCGGTTGACGGATTTGAAGTCGCCGACGGTGGGTGTTGACTTGGTGTCGGGTGCTCATGTCGCTGAGATGATCAATAACGCGCTGTTGGGCAACTCGGATCAATCAGGGGCGCTTGTTACACGTCAGCGCAGGGGCTGTAGATGGCGGTCATGACAGGGGAAGCTGGATCCAGCAGAACCATGTGAGCTTTGACTCGGGGAGGTGACGACCGGGTCAATCGCTGCAAATAGGCTTGGATGTGGGCCCGTGACTGTTTCCCGCCCAAGCAAGCGGCCTGGATCTGGTCAAGGCTGGCTTCGCCAGTTTGCTGGAGATACAGCAAGATTTCTTCGATGTCTGCAAAGTTGGAGCGGATGAGCTTTTCATAATCCTCAACGTCTGCCAGCGGATACATGACTTTTTTGCCGAGCTTTAGGTACTCAGGCCCCACATTTTGGGTGCGCCAGCGTTGCAGTGTTTTGGGGCTCATGCCCCAGCGGGCAGCCAGCTCGACTTCGTTCAGTGTGGTAGTCACTCAGGGCGCTCCTTGATGTCACGGAGCTGCATTCACGCGTACTTTGGCGCAGAAGTCGAGTGATTTTTGACGGGGCAGAGTTGTTGTGATTTAATTCAAGTGAGGTTGATTGACTACCGCTCATTTCCTACCATTTCCCCTTGAGCGCGAATAGAAAGTTCTGGAGTGGTCAACCATCCACTACCATTCCAACTGTGTCAGCGACTTTCTATAAACGTAAAGGTGGCTTTGTTTTGCGTGGTTCACATTGAGTACACGCTCTCGCCATTTGCCTGACACGCTGCTGGATTGTGCGAGCGCATGGCGGAGGCCCAATACCGAATGATTGGATGACGTTGTTGATCGTGCCGGCAGGCCTGGTAAAACGCAGCAGGCAGGACGCTCAACTGCGCTTGAGGTCCCGATTGAAGTTCTCGTGCGGTCCGATGGCCTCAAGAAAGACCAGCCGAACGTTCTCATCCAACGTGTAGCCCAGGAGGTACAGCTGGCCCTGGCTCTTGAACTTGTGAACCCACAAGTCCGAGAGATCACCCTTCTTGCGCTCACCCGCCCGAGGTGCACGGCACACACTGACCACGGCAACATCTACATCGGCAGCAACCTTGTCGTGCAGCTTCTTGTACTGCCGCGCAAATCGACGGGTCTGAAGGGCCGAAAACGTCATGCGTTTCCCTGGGTCACTGCTTGCGGCTACGTGGAATAAACGGGGTCGCCTGCTCGTGAGGCTCGGCCATGGAAGCCAAAGACTCGGCAACGAAGGTCACGGGCAGATCCGGATTGGCAGCGCTTGACCACGTCAACAAGTGCCGTTCGTCGGAAAGTGAAACTGTTACGCTTTTAAGCGCGCGAGATCCCCCGTTGGTGGTAACAATGAGTGCATGAATGTAATCTGTTGTTATTTTCATCAAGTCAGGGGTCGATCATGAACTTTGCACTCAAGCTGACGTTGGTGTTTTGTGCGGGCCTTCTTATTTGGGGGGATGGCAATGCCCAAACCTTGGTGCCTTTTCACAAACCACCGCCGGTGCAGGTGTTGGGTTTTGTGATTGATGTGTCGACGCTCCAGGAGGTTCAGGCCAAATCGACACAGCGGGAGCACCCTTTGGTTCAAATCGCAGAGCCTTTGACGGGGGGCACCGAGTTGCGTTCTGATGAAGGGCTCGCCGGCCAAAGCCACGGCGATGCCGAGTTGTCGAGTGTGGTGTATTTGTTCGATAAAAACCAAAAATTAGCGGGCGTTCTGATGCGCATCGGCGAAGAGCGCTACGCCCCGGCCTACGCGTATTTAGCCCGCCAATACCACCTCGCCCGCCCCAAACCCAGTCAGGCCAATCTGGACAATCAAGCCCCGGTCCGGTTTCAAGCGCCCGGGGTGACCATTGAGTTGGCCCCGCCCGACGAAGACGGCAAAGTGCGGGTGATTTACCTGCGCGATGATTTCTATCAGAAAGTAGTGGGCAAACTGCAAAAGCGCAGTTTCAGGCAGCAGGGGTGAATGGGCCCACCCGAGGTGATGGGTGGGCGCTGAGAAAACCGATTAAGTTTGGAATTGCTGAACTTCCCGGCGGGTCGCGTCTGCAATTCTTGACAGCTCAATCACCGTCGCGGTGATTTGTTCCGAGGCCGCTGCGTTGCTTTGGGCAATTTGATCAACGTTGCTTAAGTTGGCGTTGATTTCTTCAACGGCGGCACTTTGTTGCTCCAAAGCGGCGGCAATGCGCTGCAGCATGGTGTCGGTCTCTTGGCTGCCCAACTCGATGTTGGACATGTCTTTGTTCACCGCCATCACCGCGGCGACAGCCAGATTCGCTTCTTCCACCGCTTGCTTGACCAAGACGGCAATTTCTTGCGAGCTCTCGGCGCTGTTGACGGCCAATTTACCAACCTCATCGGCCACCACCGCAAAGCCCTTGCCGTGCTCGCCAGCGCGGGCCGCTTCGATGGCGGCGTTCAAGCTCAAGAGGTTGGTCTTGTTGGCAATTTTTTCGATCACATCGGTGATCTTGTTGATCTTTTCTGAGTTGGCCGCGATGTTGTTGACCACCTGCACCATGCTTTCCATTTTCTGCATGCTGGAGCGCACCAGACCGAAGGATTCGCGTGATTTTTGGCTGGCGACTTCGGTGTTGCGGGACACATCGGCCACCGAGGAAACGGTTTGGCGCACGGCGGTCGCCACTTGGCTGATGGCGTGGGTTTGGTTGTGTGCGCCGTCTGAAATTTGTCCAATGGCTTGGCTGGTTTCAGTAGACGCTGTGGCCACTTGGCGGGCGTTGTTGTTGATGACTTGCATGGCATTGCGCAAGGCATCTAGGGAGGTGTTGATGTCGGCCTTCAGTTCAGCCAAATCGCCCTTGGCTTCGGCGGTCACGCGGCGGGTCAGGTTGTTTTGGGCCACGCCCTTCATCACCGAGGTGATGTCATTGAAAACCTTTTGTTGTGAGTCAATGCTTTGGTTGATGTTGTCTTTGAGTCTGGCCAAATCGCCCTTGGCTTGGGCGGTGATGCGTGCCGACAAATGGCCTTGGGCCACGCCGTCCATGACTTGGGTGATGTCTTGGAAAACCTTTTGCTGGGCTTCGATGCTGCTGTTCACGCTGGATTTGAGGGCGTCCAAATCGCCCTTGGCTTCCACGGTGACACGACCATTCAATCGGCCTTCGGCAACGCCTTGCATCACCGATCCGATGTCGCGCAGCGTCGAGTCGAGCGACTTTTGCATCTGCATCACTTTGCGCAGCAGCGGTGTGGCGTCGCGGGTCAGCGCGCTGGCTTGGGTGGTGAAATGGCCTTCGCCAATTTCTTCAGCCACTTTGGCCACCAAGGCCGATTCAATGGCTTCGCGCCGCAGCGTGACAGCCATGAACACCAGCACGGCGGTTTCAAACACCACATAGGCCGCGTGCAGCACAATGATCCAAGGGTTGACGGTGCCGCTCAAAACCACCGGGCCTTGAACGCCCAACATTTGCAATCCGCCAAATGCCACGTGGTGAACGGCAATCACCGCAGCGGCCATGACCAATGGACGCCAGTCGCGGTAATAAAGCAAGAAGGCCAGCAGGGCAAAAATGCCAAAGTGGGTTTCCACCATGCCGTGACCGAGTTGAATTTGCAGGGCCGCAAAGACCATGAAAGCACAGGCCACGGCCAGGCGAGAAACCAAGCTGCCAGGGGCGCCGCGGTAAATCAGCACCGGCACCGCCAAGGCGGGCAGGCCGACCAGCAAGGCCAAGCTGACGTTGTCCAGAACGGCGCCCACCACCAAGGTGATGACGGCCAAGAAAGCCGTGGTGTAGAGCATCAGCACATCGGCTTGCTGGCGTTGGGGGCGCAAGATGTCTTCGATGGAATCGCTGGAGCGTGTAGAAGAAGTGGTCATGACAAATGGCAGAGGCTGGCTAGAAATTGGGGGTCGTGCCAGGCGTTCCAGAGCAGCCAAGCGGCGCTGTAGGCCATCCAAACTGCTAAAAGCAGCCAAGCACGAAGGTTATTGTGTCTTTTTGTAAGCACACCCAACTTTACTTTAAAACGTCAAGCAGTGCTTTCCCCAGTTGGTCTTTTGCCGATAATTTTGGGGCTTCTCCCAATTCCGGCCATTGAATCCCAATGCCAGGGTCGTTCCAGGCAATGCAGCCCTCGAACTGCGGGGCGTAATAGTCGGTGGTTTTGTACAAAAAGTCGGCAGATTCGCTGGTGACCACAAAGCCGTGGGCAAAACCGGGCGGAATCCAAAGTTGGCGGTGATTGTCTTCACCGAGTTCCACGCCCACCCATTGCCCAAAATGGGCGGAGCCCGGGCGGATGTCGACCGCCACGTCAAACACGGTGCCCCTCACCACGCGCACCAGCTTGCCCTGGGGGTGCTGGGTTTGGAAGTGCAAACCGCGCAGCACCCCGTAACCCGAGCGGCTGTGGTTGTCTTGAACAAAGGTTGCCTGCACGCCGGTGGCAGCTTCGAAGGCCTTTTGGTTGAAACTCTCATAAAAGAAACCCCGCGCATCGCCAAAAACCTGGGGCTCGAGAATCAGGACGCCGGGCAGGGCGGTTTCAATGGCTTTCATGTTGGGTCTGGGCCTTTGTTTTTAGGCTAGTTCTTTGAGGAGTTTCATCAAATACTGGCCGTAGCCGTTTTTGAGCAAGGGTTGGGCGAGTTTTTCAACTTGGGCGTTGTCGATAAAGCCATTGCGCCAGGCGATTTCTTCAGGACAAGCCACTTTCAAGCCCTGTCGGCGCTCCAAGGTGGCGATGAACTGGCTCGCGTCGAGCAGGCTGTCGTGGGTGCCGGTGTCCAGCCAAGCAAAGCCACGTTGCATCATCTGCACGCTCAGGCTGCCTGCTTTCAGGTAGGTTTCGTTGACGGTGGTGATTTCCAGCTCGCCCCGCGCGCTGGGTTGAATTGACTTGGCAATGTCCACCACCTGTTGGTCGTAAAAATACAAACCCGTGACGGCAAAGTTGCTCTTGGGATGCGTTGGCTTTTCTTCAATGCTGGAGGCTTGGCCGGTTTTGTCAAACGCCACCACGCCGTAGCGCTCGGGGTCGGTGACGTGGTAGGCAAAGACCGTCGCGCCTTGGGTTTTTTGGTCGGCGGCTTGCAGCAGGGGCACAAAGTCGTGGCCGTAAAAAATGTTGTCGCCCAAGACCAAGGCGCTGGGCGAGTTGCCGAGGAACGATTCGCCAATCAAGAAGGCTTGCGCCAAGCCATCTGGGCTGGGCTGCACGGCGTATTGCAGGTCCATGCCCCACTGGCTGCCGTCGCCCAGCAATTGCTGAAAGCGCGGGGTGTCTTGGGGCGTGCTGATGATCAGCACCTCCCGAATGCCCGCCAGCATCAAGGTGCTGAGGGGGTAATAAATCATCGGCTTGTCGTAGACCGGCAAGAGCTGTTTGCTGATGGCCAGCGTGGCGGGGTGCAACCGTGTGCCGGAGCCGCCAGCGAGGATGAGGCCTTTGCGTTGGGTCATATAAAAGGGAAGAGGGGAAAGTAAAAAAGGTTTAAAGAATTTCGTCCAGCATGCGCGCCACCCCTTGCTGCCAGTGCGGCAAGGTCAGGCCAAAGGTGGTTTGAAACTTTTGCGTGTTGAGGCGTGAATTCAAAGGGCGCTGCGCTGGTGTTGGGTAGGCGCTGGTGGGAATGGCCTGAACGGCGTCTGGCGCGACCTTGATTGTTTGGCCCGCTTGGCCCACTTGGTTTGGGGTGCTGCCCTGAGCTTGCTTGGCTCTGGCGCGCTCAATCACAAATTGAGCATAGCCATGCCACGAGGTGCTGCCGCTGGCGCTGAGGTGGTAGAGGCCAGATAAGTCACCTGACGAATCGGGCCCTCTGCCCTTGAAAACCCGAATCGCCTGCGCCGTGGCGTCGGCCAACAGCTCGGCGCCAGTGGGCGCGCCAATTTGGTCGCTGATGACGGACAAGGCCTCGCGCTCAGAGGCCAAGCGCAACATGGTTTTGGCAAAGTTGCCCCCGCGAGCGGCATAAACCCAGCTGGTCCGAAATATCAGGTGGGGCGCGCCCGAGGCGGCAATGCCTTGTTCGCCCTCCCGTTTGGTTTGGCCGTAAACACTCAAGGGGCTGGTGGCGTCGGTTTCCAGCCAGGGCGTGTCACCGCTGCCGTTGAACACGTAGTCGGTGGAGTAGTGCACCAGCAAGGCCCCGAGTTGGGCGGCTTCTTGGGCCAACACAGTGGGCGCTTGGGCATTGAGCCGCCGCGCTAAATGAGGCTCCGACTCGGCTTTGTCGACCGCGGTGTGGGCGGCGGCGTTGACGATGACGTCAGGCCGCAGGGCTTGTACCGTGCGGGCCAAACCAGCCAGGTCATTCAGGTCGCCACAATGGCCTTGGGGTTCTGTGCCCGAGTGCCGGTCCAGCGCCGTCACTTCGCCCAACACGCTTAACGCACGTTGCAACTCCCAGCCGACTTGCCCGTTTTTGCCCAGGAGCAGGATTTTCATGTGACAGCCGTGGATCCAGCGGTGTATTGCTTGCTGACCCATTCGCGGTAAGCCCCGCTTTGCACGTGAGCCACCCACTCGGGGTTTTCCAAATACCACTGCACGGTTTTGCGGATGCCCGTCTCAAAGGTTTCGGCCGGCTTCCAGCCGAGTTCGCTTTCCAGTTTGCGCGCGTCAATCGCGTAGCGGCGGTCGTGGCCGGGGCGGTCTTTGACCGTGGTGATCTGGGTTTTGTAGCTGCTGCCGTCGGCTTTGGGGCGCAGGCCGTCGAGCAGTTCGCAAACGGTGTGAACAATCTCGATGTTGGGCTTTTCATTCCAACCGCCGACGTTGTAGGTCTCACCCAAACGACCGGCTTCCAGCACGCGTCGAATCGCGCTGCAGTGGTCCTTCACGTAAAGCCAATCGCGGATTTGCAGACCGTCGCCATAAATCGGCAGGGGCTTGCCCGCCAAGGCGTTGACGATCATCAGCGGGATGAGTTTCTCAGGAAAGTGCAGCGGCCCGTAGTTGTTCGAGCAGTTGGTGGTCAGCACCGGCAGACCGTAAGTGTGGTGCCAAGCGCGCACCAAGTGGTCGCTGGCGGCTTTGCTGGCGCTGTAGGGGCTGTTCGGCTCGTAGCGGTGCGTTTCACTGAAGGCGGGGTCCGTTGGCGCGAGGCTGCCGTAGACCTCGTCGGTCGAGACGTGCAAAAAGCGAAAGGCCGATTTTTGCGGCTCGGGCAAGGCCGACCAATACGCCCGCGTGGCTTCCAGCAAACGCAAGGTGCCGACCACATTGGTTTGAATAAAGTCTTCGGGCCCGTGAATAGAGCGGTCCACATGCGACTCGGCGGCAAAGTTGACGATGGCGCGGGGCTGGTGCTGGGCCAGCAGTTGGGCAATGAGTTCAAAGTCGCCGATATCGCCTTGCACAAAAGTGTGGCGGGCGTCGCCTTGCAGCGGGTTGAGGTTTTCGAGGTTACCGGCGTAGGTGAGTTTGGCCAGGTTGACGACGCGCTCGTTTTGCAGGGGGTTGGCGGCTGAGAGCCAGTCCAGCACAAAGTTGGCGCCAATGAAACCCGCGCCGCCAGTGACCAAAATCATGAATCATTCTCCTGAATGAAAAGTATTTTAGTCAGGTAACAAGTCGATTCATTAATCGGCTTTGTAGCCCATTCGGAAGCCGCCCCAGTGCTTGCCCTGGATGTAAATCGGCACCGACAGGTCGTGCATGATTTCACCCGTATCGCGTTTGTAGGTCTGTAGCAGCATCTTTTTGGTGTGTGAACCGCAGCGGCTGCCCGTGGGGTCATTGAAGATGCGCTTGCTGCGGCTGTTGACCAAGTCGACCGCGTAGTTGCCGGTTTGGGGCTTGGCAAACTTGGTGTTGTGGGTCGGCACATAGCCGTTGAGGTTGGTCGAAATCGCAAACACCAAGCTGGGATGCGCTTGCAGCAGGGGCTCTTGGATGGCGGGCAAAACGCGGTCGGTGAAGGCGTCAAAGCGACTGCGGAATTGCGGGGGGTTGGTGTTGGGGATGGGCTGGTAGTCTTGGCTCAGCAAATCTGCCAAAGTCAAATCGCCTTTGCTCACGGCCTGTTCAAAAGTGGCTTGAATCGCATCGGCAGCGCCCCGAGCGATGCGGAACATGCGGCGGTGTGAGGAGTCCAATTCGAGGTCGATGACTTTGTCAAAGAAGCCTTCGCTGAGTTCGGTCAGGCCCTTAATTTGACGCTCTTGGGAATCCAGCCCTTCGCCAAAAATGGCCAGCTCGTCTTTGATTTCGCCCAAGTAATCCGAAATTTTGCCGACCGCTTGGCTGGAAGTTTCGGACGCGTGCACGATGCCGCCCATTTGTTCGGACAGCACACTGGAAAAGTTCAAAATGCCATTCAGACGTTGGCCGACTTGCTCAATTTGAGTCACATTTTGCTGCACGTCGTGCAACAGGGCTTGGATGCTGACCACGGCTTGGCGGGTTTCTTGGCCAATGCCGCCCACGCTCGCGTCGATTTCTTGGGTGGCCTGATGGGTTTTTTCGGCCAAGCTGCGCACCTCATCGGCGACCACGGCAAAGCCGCGTCCATGTTCGCCTGCGCGGGCGGCTTCGATGGCGGCATTGAGCGAGAGCAGGTTGATTTTTTCGGCAATTTCGCGAATCAACTTCACCACGCTGCCAATTTGGCTGGAACTGCTTTGCAACTTTTCCATGGAGTGCGACACCGCTTCGGTGCGCTTACTCATCTGACGCATGCCGGTGATGGTGTTATTCAATTGTTGCTGGCCGTCGGTCGAATCGGCTTGCGCGCGTTGGGCTTGTTGCGACACATTGCTGGCGTTGGCGCTCACTTGGGCGGCGTTGTCAGACAAAGACTTGGAGGCGGCCGCCATTTGCATGCCTTTGGAAGCAAGCTCCGCCATTTCTTTGTTGATGGCTTTGGCTTGCCAAGAGACCTCGGCCAAGGTGATGGAGTTCTTTTCG
Organism: uncultured Curvibacter sp.; assembly: GCA_903828535.1. Taxonomy (GTDB): domain Bacteria; phylum Pseudomonadota; class Gammaproteobacteria; order Burkholderiales; family Burkholderiaceae_C; genus Curvibacter. The sequence goes on along the minus strand of CAIKMN010000031.1, from coordinate 224,836 downwards.
ACCACGCTGGTCATGTCGTTGACGTTGCTCATCAACTTGGATTTGCCCGCATTCAATTGGCCTAATTCGGCTTGCAATTGCTGCAGGCTTTGCTGTTTTTCATTCAAAGCGCTTTGGGCGGCTTCGACGGACTCCGACAAGGCCTCGTTTTGGTGCTGAAGTTGGTTTAAATCACTTCGCCATTTGGCTTGTTGGGCCAACAACTGCTGACGTGAACGCGCCAAGCCAACGGCCAATAAAGTGGCCAGGACGGCCGCCACGACCATCAAAATAAGAAAAACGCCCATGCTCTTTTATAGGTTGTTGTTCATTGGGAAACCACGCCCCAGGTCAATTTGCCGGTGGGGATTTGTTTAAGGAGCGTGCGGGTTTGGAGGTCAATCACGCTGACGCCAGCGCTGCGGCCAGCGGCCACGTAGAGTTTTTTGCCATCGGCGCTGAAGGTCATGTTCCAAGGTCGCTGGCCCACGGGGACGGTGGCGACCACGCTGAAATTGGCGGTGTCGATCACGCTGACTGAGGCATCCCCGCCATTGCTGGCGTATACAAATTTGCCATCGGGCGACATTAAAACCCCGGCCGTTCGTTTGCCCACGCTTTGTGAGGCGATGACTTTTTGGGAGGCGGTGTCGATGGCCACCAATCGGCTGGCGCTTTCAACCGCCACATAGGCCGTTTTGCCGTCGGTGCTGAAGGCGATGCCGCGTGGTCGCTCGCCCACTTGAATGGCGCCGACTTGGCTGCGGGTGTTCAGGTCCAGCCAATCCACTTGGTCGGCTTCTTCGGCCGAGACCAGCATGTGCTGACCATCGGGGCTGAAGACACCGTGTTCAGGATTTTTGCCCTTGGAGACAATGGAATAGGCAACTTGGCCTTTAACAGGACCGGCCAACAGTTTTTGAGTGTCAATGAAGCTGATGCTGTTGCTGCCTTCATTGGCCACGCCCAACCAACGGCCATCGGGTGAGCAATAAACGGCCTCGGGTGATTCTCCAATGGCCACGCGGTGCTCGATGACTTTGTCGTCCGGTTTTTGGGGGTTAATGACCCAGAGTTCGGCCTTGTTTTGCTCGGTCACAAACAAACGGTCGCTGCCTTTACAAAGTGCAAGACCCCGGGGTTTGCCGCCGACTTTGATGGTTTTGACAACCGTGTCGGTGTCGGTGTCTATGACCGAAACGGTGCCGTCGCCTTCATTTGTCGCAAAGGCCCAATGGGCGGGCGCACTTTGTGCCTGCACCCCGTTGGCAAAAAGAAACGGAAAACCAAGCAAAGTGATACCGAGCGCGCTCAGCGCTTTAAGAGCAAAGTGACGCATGGAGGAAGTGGTGAAGGAGAAGTTGGGGCAGGAGGGTCTGTGTTGGACGAGTTGACTGGGCGAGTTGGGCCAAGACCGCGCATCTTGTCGGTAAAGGCCAGCGGTGTCAAGCTTCAAAAGGCCTGGCTGAGAGACAAAACAGCATCGTTGGCGCCAGCCTGACAGTCTGCTGACAAAGACGACCAGCCGCGGTGGATGACCGCGAGGTCGCCTTTGTGGCAAAGCTCCATCCGTTGCGCAGACGGCCATTGCGCGTGCACAAACGCTTCGAGCGATTCCGGCAGGCTGACGCTGAACTGTGAGAGCGCCAAATCGCTTGGCGGATGGTCATCGCTGTGGAGCCAGGGCGACGCGTTGCTCAGCCAAACCAGCGGCGGAAAATGCAGCCGCACGGTGCTGGGTTGGTAACCGTGGGCTGCTAGCCAAGCCTGGGCTTGAGACCGACGACTTGCTTGATCTTCAAGGGGCTTTTCTTCATTCGCCAGCGCCGCGGCGAGTATTTCCAATGCCCATTGATTGCAATTTTGATAGCGTTCACTGAAGGGATATGCGTTGGCGCTGTAGGTGTCGCCCAGCAAAACCAAAGAAAGCGCCTTGTTGACAACGTGCTTGGCCAGGACGGAACTGGCTTCGGGGGGCAGCCAGACCAAAGAAACAAAACCCAGATCGGGGTTGTGGGTGCCTTTGACAAAGGCACTCAACCCTTGGTCAAAAAGGCGGGGTCGGTGGTCTTGACAATCGTAATAGAGCTGTCGAACCTCCCAGCCGACCGACTCGACGGCTGTGTAGGAAGCCCCCGACGGGTCGCTCAAGGCGGTGGCCCAGCCGGCATGCGAATAACGCTGCCCAAGCCAAGTCAGGTCCAAACCGGAGCGTGAAATCAGGGCCGCCGCTGGCTGTTGATTTTGAAGCGGTCCTGGGTCTTGAGTGGCCAACGCTTGCCTGATGAGCGCTGCAAAGCCCAGCAAGCGGTCGTTTTGGGTGGCACTCAGGGTCCGCGGGGCGTCGCAAAACTCAGATAAGCCAGAAAAAGCAAACGCAGGGGTGGGGTGAAGGGTGGCCATCAGGCTGACCATCAAAGCGCAAGCCACTGAAAACCAGTGCAGCCCCAAAAACCAGTGCGGCCCAAAACGGGGTGTTTTCAATGGGGCACGAACTGCATTCAAAGAAAAGCCCAGATCAAAGCGCCACGGCACGGGTGCTCAAGTCGTTCACAGTGCGGTCGTCGAGCAGAATGAAAAAGGGCATCGGGTTGGACAAAACCACGCCGTAAGGGCGGTTTTTTGCCTGCAACGTTTGCCCGACCCCCAACCCCGCTTGCTCGGCGGTGGCCAGCGGCAGGGTCAGCTCGAGGCTTTCTTCTGGGCCTTGCAAAGTCCTCAAAGTCAAGCGCACTTGCGGGAGTCCCCGTGGTGGGTTGCTGTCGGTATCGGTGTCGATATCGGTATGGGTATGGGTATGGGTATGGGTATCGGTTTTGTTGTCAAGGAGGGCAGCCCCCTTTTTTACCACCACTTGCATGTCTTGAATCAGGTAATCCCCTTGCACCAAACGGGTGGTTTTAGAGACGCTGTTGCTGGCGCCTTGCAAGGATTCCGAGAGACTGCCCACCGAGGTCGAAGCCGAGTCCGACGCTGAAAAAACACTCGCACTGCCGGCCCAACTGGGCAAGCACAGCGCCGATGCGAGCAGGCCCACCAGCAGTGAGTGCGTCAGCTTCAGGGTTTGCGTCATGGTTCGCGTCATCGTTTGCGCTTGCGTTTTATAGGCGTTCAAGTGGAGGTCCTTCATGCTTTGAGGAGACTGAGCACCTTCTTTCATCACGCTGGCTCAACTTTGTTGCGTGGGACGCCCTGTCACCAAGGTCAATACCTTGTCAATGTTAAACCGTCAGCGGAGGGTGTCCTTAAAAACCGACGCCTGATTGAAGTTTGTTGAGGCGTCGATGGCTACAAATCCTTACGCTGAGCGCTGGCCATGCGAGCAAGATGCTTCGAACTTGCCAGGGGCCCTCGCTCCTAGACTTAAAAGGTCCACGGAGATTGATTCCCATGAAAACCCCCCAACGGGCTTCGGCGATGGCCAACAAGGCGAGCCCCAAGTTCTGCCTAAAGTTTCGCGTGAATTTTTGCCTGAATTTTTGCCTCGTATTGGGGGGCACTTTCTGGGGCCTCCCCCCCCTTGGCAAAAGCTGAAAGCCAGATTTACGGCACGATGGACCTGGCGCTGAATGGGGTGTCACACCAAGGCGCGGTGGTGGGCCTGAGCAAGGCCACAGCCCACGACGTGGGGTTGCTCAGTGGCGGCTTGTCGCCTTCGCGCCTGGGCTTTAAAGGCCAAGAGCTTTGGGGCGGCGGCTGGTCGGCCGTGTTCACTTTGGAGTCCGGCTTCAACGCCGCCAACGGCAAGGCGCCGAATGGCCGCATCACGGTTTCCGATCCGCCATCGGCCCCTTTTGATGGCAAGTTGTTTGCCCGTGAAGCCAACGTCGGTCTCAAGAACGCCATTTGGGGCGAGGTGCGTTTGGGTCTTCAAGCCAACCCCATGGCCATGGCTTTGTCTCAATTTGACGTCAACTCGGGCTTCATGGACCCCTTGGCTTTTAACGGCGGCTATGCCGGCGGCGGTTTCACTTCCGAGTCGCGTTGGGAAAATTCAGTCAACTACACGCTGGCGCCACACCAGCGCCTCAAAGCCTCTGTGATGTACCGACTGCCTGACACGGGTACCGTTCGGCAAGCCTATGCGGGGGCGGTTTATTTAGATTTGAGCCCTGTCCGTCTCGCCTTGATTGGTGGACGGGACACCGATGCGCAATTGCCCCCCATGGGAAGTTTTGCAGGCTTCTTGACCGTTCAATTTGCCAACACCAAGACGCTGGGTGGGTTGGCGTCGTGGGACGCCACCCCAGCGTTGACGCTCAAAGGGGGCTGGGAGCGGATCATGGCGTTGGCGCCGTCGCCGGGCCATTTCGCGATCGACGAGTCCATGAATGGCTTGAGCGGCGGGGCCGCCTTGGGCAACAACAACTTTGACGACACCTTGCCGCGAAATGAGAACATGGCTTGGATTGGCGCCGGCTATTTGCTCAAGCCCTCTCTCACCCTGAACGGCGGGTTTTATGAGCGCACCACCCGCCTCAACGGCCCGACAGGCAGCCATTTTGACGCCAGCATGGCCAAATATTATGTGGGCGAAATCATCGAGCGTTTGAGCAAGCGCACCGACGTTTATTTCAATGCCACCTTCTGGCATTTGGCCGGCCCGGCTTGGTCGAATGCCTACCCCAATCACCTGTCCCTGGGTGTGGGGATGCGGCATTCCTTTTGATGAATGAAAACCTGCAGCAATAAAAGTAAACTGAACGGGGTTATTTCATTCAAATCAAACCAGCGTGGCAATAAATGGCAGATCAAAAATTTGTGTTGGCGGGCGTCATGGGTTGGCCCGTGGCCCACTCGCGTTCCCCTGTGATTCACAACCACTGGATTGCCCAGTACGGTTTGCGCGGCGCCTATGCCCTGCTGCCGGTTCAGCCAGAAAATTTTGAAGCCGCCATTCGGGGCCTGCCCGCTTTGGGTTTTGCGGGTTGCAATGTGACCATTCCGTACAAAGTCAACGCCATGAAAATGATGGACTTTGTGGACCCTGTCGCCAAGGCCATGGGCGCCATCAACACCATTGTGGTGCAGCCCGACGGGTCTCTGCATGGGTATAACAACGACGGTTTTGGCTATATCCAAAGCCTGCGTGATGCCCAACCCGATTGGCGAGGCGACGCCGGCCCGGCCTTGGTGCTGGGCGCCGGTGGCGCTGCCCGCGCCATCGTGCTGAGCTTGCTCAACGAAGGCGCACCTGAAGTGCGTTTGGTCAACCGAACCCGTGAAAAGGCGCAAGCCTTGGCCGACGAATTTGGCCCCCGTGTGAAGGTGCTGGATTGGGCCGAGCGCAACGACGCCATGGCCGGCTTGGCCTTGTTGGTGAACACCACCAACCAAGGCATGCACGGCCAACCCGAGTTGGCTGTTTCCTTGGCCGCTTTGCCTGAGCAAGCCCTGGTCTCAGACGCGATTTACATTCCGTTGGAAACGGCCTTGCTCCAGCACGCTCGTTTGCGGGGCAATCCCGTGGTGAATGGCTTGGGGATGTTGCTCAACCAGGCCCGTCCCGCTTTCAAGGCGTGGTTTGGCGTGATGCCCGAAATCACACCGACCTTGCGTCGAGTGGTCGTAGAAACCTTTTAATGCTTTTTGTAACAGCCGCTGGGCTTCTGCTAAATTAGAGGCCTCCCGGCACCTCTAAGGATCTTGTCATGAACCATTGGCTCAAACCCCCTTCATTTGTTGGATTTCAACGCCAGTTAATCAGCGTGTTGTTGGCGGCTGGCTTTTGTGCCGCCGGTACTGTGGCACAGGCTCAGAGCAGCGACACCTTGGCCAAGGTCAAGGCCGCCGGTGCCATCACCATGGGCGTTCGCGATTCTTCAGGCGCGCTGTCTTACACCTTGGGTAATGGCGTTTACACCGGTTATCACGTGGAGTTGTGCAACGCCATCATTGCCAACGTCGAAAAGGCGGTCGGCAAAAAATTGGAAGTGAAGTACCAAGTGGTGACTTCGCAAAATCGTTTGCCATTGGTGCAAAACGGCACCGTGGACATTGAGTGTGGCTCCACCACCAACAACGCCACGCGCCAACGGGACGTGGCTTTCTTGAATACCGCCTATGTGGAAGAAGTGCGCACCGCCGTGCGTGCCGACTCTGGCATCAACTCCATTGCCCAATTGGCCGGCAAAAACGTGGCCACCACCACCGGCACCACCTCGGTTCAGTTGCTGCGCAAACACGAGCGCGCTGACGGCATTAACTTCAATGAAATTTTTGGCAAAGACCACGCGGACAGCTTTTTGTTGCTCGAATCTGGTCGGGCAGACGCGTTTGTGATGGATGGTCAAATTTTGGCCGGCAACATTGCTTTGTCTAAAAACCCTGCCAATTTCAAAATCACCGGTGAAGTTTTGAGCATCGAGCCCATTGCCATCATGGTGCGCAAAGACGACCCCGCTTTCAAGAAAATTGGTGACGACACCATCGCTGCCATGGCCAAAAGCGGCGAGTTGGCCAAGTTGTATGACAAGTGGTTCATGCAGCCCATCCCACCCAAAGGCCAACGCCTGAATTTGGCCGCCAGCGAAAACACCCGCCAAGCTTGGGCCAGCCCGAACGACAAGCCGGCTGAAGCCTACCAAAAGAAATAAGCCCACATCGTCCATTCACCAAGCTGCGCTGATGTCTTGGCACTGGGAATTCTTATTCGACGACCCTGGCGGCGCGGACCCCACCTATTGGCAATGGCTGTTCTCAGCCTGGGGCTGGACGTTGGCGGTGGCCGGCCTTGCCTGGTGTGTGGCCCTGGTGGTGGGGGTGGCCATCGGCTTGGTGCGCACTTGGCGTGGCAATGACAAGGGTTGGGCAGCCGGTTTGGCGACCGCTTGGGTGGAGTTGTTTCGCAACATCCCCTTGTTGGTGCAGGTTTTCCTGTGGTACCACGTTCTGCCCATGCTGTTCCCGGTGTTTCGGCACTTTTCTCCCTTCTTGCTGGCGGTGATGGCGATTGGGCTGTTCACCTCGGCCCGCATTGCTGAACAAGTGCGCTCAGGCATGGGGGCATTGGCCAAGGGCCAACGCGCAGCGGCCACGGCTTTGGGCCTGTCGAATGGCCAAAGTTTTCGTTATGTGTTGTTGCCTCAAGTGGGCCGCATCATGTGGCCGGCCTTGACCAGCGAGGCCATGAGCATCGTTAAGAACTCTTCAGTCGCCTTTGCCGTCTCGGTGTCGGAGTTGACGCTGTTCGCCATGCAAGCCCAAGAGGAAACCTCCCGCGGCATTGAAGTCTATTTGTTGGTGACGGGTTTGTATGCCTTCACGGCCTTCATGGTTTACGCGCTGATGACGGGCATCGCCGCCAAGGCGAAATGGGCATGAACCCAGCCATGAACCTCGACCTGTCCTTTTACACCTGGGGTTTGTTCCACGACTTCATCCTCAAGGGCTTGTTGTTCAGCCTGACCTTGACGCTCGTCGCCTCTGTGGGGGGCACTTTCTTTGGCACGGGCCTGGCCTTGATGCGACGCTCTTCCGTGGCCTGGATGCGCATGGCCGCGGCGACCTATGTGAACGTCATGCGCAGTGTGCCCTTGGTGATGGTGATTTTGTGGTTCTATTTGTTGGTGCCCTTTTTGATTGGAAAACCGATTGGCGCCGAGTGGTCGGCCTTCATCACGTTCACTGCGTTCGAAGCCGCCTATTTCAGTGAAATTGTGCGCTCCGGCCTGCAGTCGGTGGGCGTTGGGCAGACCAACGCCGCCAAGGCTTTGGGCTTGAGCCACACGCAAGCGCTTCGTTATGTGGTGCTGCCGCAGGCCTTTCGCAACATGGTGCCGGTGCTGTTGACGCAGACCATTGTGCTGTTTCAAGACACGTCCTTGGTGTATGCCATTGGCGCTTACGATTTGCTCAAGGGCTTTGAGACCGCAGGCAAAAATTATGGGCGTCCGATTGAGGTCTACATGATGGCGGCTTTGGTTTATTTTGTGATCTGCTTTGCTTTGTCGCGTGCGGTCAAAGTCATGACAAGAGAAAGAGTGGGCGCGGCATGATTGAAATCCAACATGTTTCCAAGTGGTACGGCCAATTTCAGGTGCTCAAAGATTGCACCACGCGGGTCGACAAAGGCGAGGTGGTGGTGGTTTGCGGGCCCTCAGGCTCCGGCAAGTCGACGTTGATCAAAACCGTCAACGCCTTGGAGTCGATTCAGCAAGGAAAAATTTTGTTGGGCGACGTTTCAGTGCACGACCCCAAAACCGACCAAGCCGCTTTGCGCAGCCGGGTCGGCATGGTGTTTCAAAATTTTGAGTTGTTCCCGCATTTGAGTGTTTTAGACAACCTGATGCTGGCCCCACAAAAGGTCTTGAACCGATCTGAATCCGAGGCCAAAGCCAAGGCCCTGGCCTACTTGGACCGGGTCGGGTTGGCAGCGCACAGCTACAAATTTCCGTCCCAGTTGTCGGGGGGGCAGCAACAGCGCGTGGCCATTGCGCGTGCGTTGTGCATGGACCCGCAGGCCATGTTGTTTGACGAACCCACCTCGGCGCTAGACCCGGAAATGGTCGGCGAGGTGCTGGAAGTCATGGTTGGCTTGGCCCACGACGGCATGACGATGATGGTCGTGACCCATGAAATGGGTTTTGCGCGCCAGGTCAGTGACCGCGTTATTTTTATGGATGCAGGCGCCATTCTGGAAGACTGCACCACCGCTGAATTTTTTGGCAATCCGGCCGCGCGCGCTGAGCGCACGCAGGTCTTTTTGAGCAAGGTGATGGGCCACCAAACCGCTTGACCCACATCAAACAAGGGGCTCAGGATTTGGCTTAAGCTCAATCGCATGCCCCACTCCAGTCCGCCTCCCGCTTTAACCAACCCTCAAGACCGCGTTTGCGCCGCCCAAACAGCCGACTTTGCCGTGCTTGACGACCCGCAAGAGTGGGTGGCGTTTGGCAAGCCCTTCAATGATTCGACCCCCGATTCAGCAACGTGGCAATCGCAGGTCACGGTTCAAGGCATGCACTGCGCGGCCTGTGCCTTGACCGTCGAGCGTGCCATGACCGCCTTGCCGGGGGTGATTCAAGCCCAGGTCAACGCCGCGACGGGCCGCGCCCAAGTCGTCTGGCGATCGGGGCAAATCAAGCCCTCGGATTGGATGGGCGCGGTGCGAGCCGCGGGTTACGGCATCTTGCCCGCCAACGACGCCAGCTTGGTGGACCAGCGTAAAACCGAAGAGCGCCGCGCTTTGTGGCGTTGGTTGGTGGCCGCGCTTTGCATGATGCAGGTCATGATGTACGCCTACCCGACGTATTCAGCGCTGCCCGGCGACATGTCCACCGACAGCCTGCACCTGATGCACTGGGCCGGTTGGGTGCTGACCTTGCCGCTGCTTTTCTTTTCATGCTGGCCTTTTTTTGAAAGCGCTTGGCGCGACCTCACGCACCGCAGCATCAGCATGGACTTGCCCGTGGCGTTGGGCTTGCTCGTCACCTTTGGTGTCAGCACGGCCGCCACCTTCGATCCCAACGGTGTCTTTGGGGACGAGGTTTATTTCGATTCGATGAGCATGTTTGTGTTCTTTTTGCTCAGCGCCCGCTGGTTGGAGCAACGCCTCAAAAACAGAACGGCGGGCGCCTTGGATGTGTTGATGAACCGCTTGCCTGAAAGCGTCGAGCGGCGGGGTCAGAACGGCGAGCCCAACCAACGCGTGGCCTTGCGCGAGTTGCGCGTGGGCGACGAAGTCCGGGTCTTGCCCGGCGAGGCTTTTCCGGCCGACGGCGAGGTACTGAGTGGGGACACTTGGGCCGATGAAGCCTTGCTGACCGGCGAGTCCGCTCCGGTGCACTACGCCCCCGGTGCAAGCACCACCTCGGGCGCACACAACCTGCAAAGCGCCGTTTGGATTCGTGTGCTGCGCTTGGGAAAAGACACTCGTTTGGCTGCCATCGTCGATTTGATGTCGCAAGCCGCCTTGGAAAAACCCCGTCTCGCGCAGCTGGCCGACCGCGTCGCCACCCCGTTTTTGTGGTTGGTGTTGTTGGCCGCCTTTTTCGCCGCGGTGTTTGGCTGGCGCGTCAGCCCGAACCATGGTTTGATGGTGGCTGTGTCGGTCTTGATCGTCACCTGCCCCTGTGCGCTGTCTTTGGCCACGCCCGTGGCCATGTTGGCGGCCGCCGGGCGACTGGCTCGGGGCGGCGTTTTGGTGCAACACCTTCAAGCCCTTGAAACGTTGGCCGGCGTCGACCGCGTTGTGTTTGACAAAACCGGCACCCTGACACAAGACGCCTTGCGCATCGATCAAACCTGGGTCCGTCAGGGCGTGACCCCCCCGCAAGCTTTGTGGGCGGGTGCGGCTTTGGCAGCGCATTCATTGCACCCCTTGTCACGCGCCTTGGTGCGGGCCGGCGAGCTGCAAAACAGCCCGTCGAAGCACCCTTTGGTCAACATTTTGGCCCAAAATTCCGATGCCGCTTCCCCCGCATCCAGTGGTAGCTCGGGTTCAAAAATGGAGCGCCATGACGTCTGGGCGCCGATGGAAATCAAAGAAGTCAGCGAAACCGCTGGGCAAGGGCTGTCCGCTGCAGGCGGCTGGCGCTTGGGCTCTGCCGCTTGGTGCGGCGTCGATTTAAGCCCTGGTTCTGCCGCCGGTGGGCCGGTCGCCCCCGGACGCCACCGCGTTTACTTAAGCGATGCACAAGGCTGGTTGGCCACCTTTGAAGGCGCTGAGCTGCTGCGCCCCGATGCCCAAGCTGCCGTCCAGGCCTTGCAAGCGCTGGGCCTGAGTGTGGCCTTGTTGTCCGGTGACCGCCCCGAAGCCGCCAAAGAAGTGGCGGCCGAGTTGGGCATTGCGCCCGATTTGGCCTTTGGTGGCTGTACCCCTGAAGACAAATTGACCCAATTGCAAGCTTGGCAAAAGGCCGGTCACCGCACCCTGATGGTGGGCGACGGCTTCAACGACGGCCCCGTTCTGGCGGGTGCCCAAGTGTCCATGGCCTTTGGTGAGGCGGTGCCCATTGCCCGCACGCGCAGCGACATGGTGCTGTTGAGCGCCCAACTCTTGCAGGTGCCCAAAACCATCCAGTTGGCTCGTCGTACCTTGAGGGTGGTGAAGCAGAACCTGATTTGGGCAGCGCTTTATAACGCCCTCTGCGTGCCAATGGCCATCTTGGGGTATTTGCCGGCTTGGTTGGCGGGCTTGGGGATGGCGACCAGTTCGCTGGTCGTGGTGTTGAATGCGGCGCGTTTGTCTTGGTCGGGACGGGCCGAAAACCCCGTGGTGCTCTGAGTTAAGCTTCACCCCATGGACATTCTTTTCTTGCTGGTTCCTTTGTCGGTCGTGCTGGTCTTGGCCATTTTGGCCGGGCTGTGGTGGGCCGTCGAAAGGGGCCAATTTGAGGGCATCGATCAAGAAGCCAGCCGGATATTGCAAGACGATTGATCTGAATCAAGGTCTATATCGGCCCCTTCACGCACACTCAAAGCGTAACTTTGAGGTGCTTAATGAATTCAATTGTTTCAAATGCAGTCTATGACGACAAGGCCGTCCGACAGTTCGCTGTCATGGCCGTCGTTTGGGGTGTGGTCGGCATGTTGGTCGGTGTAGTCATTGCCAGCCAACTCACCTGGCCGGAGCTGATCAATGGCATTCCTTGGTTGTCTTATGGCCGCTTGCGCCCCTTGCACACCAATGCGGTGATTTTCGCCTTTGGCGGCTGCGTTTTGATGGCCAGCAGCTTTTACGTCGTGCAACGCACCTGTCAGGTGAGGTTGTTTGCCGGCAAACTGGCTTCTTTCGTGTTTTGGGGCTGGCAAGTTGTGATTGTGGCGGCCGCCATCAGCTTGCCGCTGGGCTACACCACCAGCAAAGAATATGCTGAACTCGAATGGCCCATTGACATCCTCATTGCGGTGGTCTGGGTGGCTTATGCGGTGGTCTTTTTCGGTACCTTGGCCATTCGGCGGGTCAAGCACATTTATGTGGCCAATTGGTTCTTTGCCGCTTTTATCATCACCGTGGCGTTGTTGCACATCGTTAACAGCGCGGAGGTGCCGGCAGGTTGGATGAAGTCTTACTCGGCCTACGCGGGTGTTCAAGACGCGATGGTGCAATGGTGGTATGGCCACAACGCCGTGGGCTTTTTCTTGACCGCGGGCTTTTTGGGCATGATGTACTACTTCATCCCCAAGCAAGCTGAGCGGCCTGTTTACTCCTATCGCTTGTCGATTGTCCACTTCTGGGCGCTGATCTTCACCTATATGTGGGCGGGTCCGCACCACCTCCATTACACCGCTTTGCCTGACTGGACTCAGTCCCTGGGCATGGTGTTTTCTTTGATCTTGTTGGCGCCCAGTTGGGGCGGCATGATTAACGGTGTCATGACCTTATCGGGTGCTTGGCACAAGTTGCGCGATGACCCCGTCTTGCGCTTCCTGATCGTGTCCTTGTCCTTCTACGGCATGAGCACCTTTGAAGGCCCGATGATGGCCATCAAAACCGTCAATTCCTTGAGCCACTACACCGACTGGACCATCGGCCACGTGCACTCGGGTGCTTTGGGTTGGGTTGGCTTGGTATCGATGGGCACCTTGTATTACCTGATTCCCCGGTTGTTTGGTCAAAAGCAGATGTACTCTATCAAGGCCATTGAAATCCATTTCTGGGTATGCACCATTGGCATCGTGCTCTACATTGCCGCGATGTGGATTGCCGGCGTCATGCAAGGCCTGATGTGGCGCGCCATCAACCCCGACGGCACCTTGACTTACACCTTTGTAGAAAGCGTGAAGGCCACCTTGCCCTTCTACATGGTGCGGGTGGCAGGCGGCGTGTTGTACCTCGGCGGCATGTTGATCATGGCTTGGAACGTTTGGAAAACCGCTTCGACCGGCCACGTGGTTGAAGTGCGAATTCCGCAACACGCTTAAGCCATCAGGAGTAAAAAATGAGTGATGACAATGTAACTAAGCGTGGTTTGAGCCACGACCGTATTGAAACCAACAATGGCTTGATGATCGTTTTGATTTTGCTGGTGGTCGCCATTGGCGGCTTGGTAGAAATCGTGCCCCTGTTCTTTCAAAAATCGACCACCGAGGCCATTACAGGTCTCCAGCCCTACAGCGCTTTGCAGTTGATGGGGCGTGACATTTATCAGCGTGAAGGTTGCTACAACTGCCACTCCCAAATGATCCGACCCTTGCGCGCTGAAGTGCTTCGCTATGGCCACTACTCCGTCGCAGGTGAGTTTGTTTATGACCACCCCTTCCAATGGGGCAGCAAGCGGACAGGACCCGATTTGCAGCGTGTTGGCGGCAAATATTCAGATGAATGGCATCGCATCCACCTGAACAACCCCCGCGATGTGGTGCCCGAATCAAACATGCCTTCCTACGGCTGGCTCAGTGAGGCGCTGGTCGACCCCAGCGATGTGGCTCCCCACATGAAGGCCTTGCGAACCGTGGGCGTCCCCTACACCGACGAGCAAATCGCCCAAGGTGGCGATGAGGTCAAGGGCAAAACTGAGCAAGATGCCTTGATTGCCTATTTGCAAATTCTTGGCCGGTCGCTGAAATAAGGAGACCGTGATGTATTTGATCGACTACTTAACCGACATCACCACTTGGCAAGCGATAGCGACGGTGGCGTCGTTCATCACTTTCGGGGTGATTTGTGTGTGGGCGTACTCACGCCGCAATGCGGCTGGCTTTGAAGAAGCCGCCCAGCTGCCTTTTCAAGAATGACTGAGAGCCCATCATGAGTGACTTCATCAACAACTATTGGTCTGTCTTTATCTCCGTCACCACGGTGCTGGGCATCGTGGCTTGCTTGGTGCTGCTGTACGTCACAGGCCGTAAAAAAGTCGTGGCCAGCGCCGACAACACCACCGGCCATGTTTGGGACGGCGATCTGCGCGAAATGAACAACCCGCTCCCCATGTGGTGGGTCGGTCTGTTTGTTCTGACGATTGTGTTCAGTGCGATTTATTTGGTGCTCTACCCTGGTTTGGGCAGCAACCCCGGCATTTTGGATTGGACCTCTCGCGGCGCCTTGAAAAAAGACATGGCGGCAGCGGCAGCGGAAGAAGCGCCCTTGTATGCCAAGTTTGCCAGTCTGCCCGTTGAGTCGGTTGCCAAAGAGCCAAAAGCCTTGGCGATTGGCGAACGCCTCTTCATGAACAACTGCGCTCAATGCCATGGCTCGGATGCCCGCGGCTCCAAGGGCTTTCCTAATTTGACCGACCACGATTGGCTTTACGGCGGCTCGCCTGAACAAATCAAAGCCACCATCACCAATGGCCGCAACGGCGTCATGCCCCCCATGGCCGCTGCGATGGGCGGCGATGAAGGCATGAAGAATGTCGCTCACTATGTGCTTAGCCTGTCAGGCAGCCAACACGATGCGGCCCGCGCCGCTGCGGGTCAAGCGCAGTTTGTGGTTTGCGCCGCTTGCCATGGCCCTGAAGGCAAAGGCAACCCCGCCATCGGTTCGGCCAACTTGACCGACAACATCTGGCTGCATGGCGCCGGTGAAAAGGCCATCATCGCCATGATCCAGAATGGCAAAAACAACGTGATGCCCGCTTGGAATGAAAAATTCAGCCCCGAGCAAATCCATGTCTTGACCGCGTATGTGTGGAGCCTGTCCAACAAATGACCCCTACAACCACTCAACACTAACCAGTCAACACCAAACACACAACAGTGACCGACTCGAGCAGAAAAATCATCCCCATCGCCTCAGTTGAAGTCGTTGAAGAGGTGTTGGTGCCGCTTTATGCGTCCCAAAAGAAGATTTATCCCCGCTCGGTGAGTGGGCTCTTCTCACGCTGGCGTTGGGCGCTGGTTTGGATCACGCAACTGGTTTTTTATGGCTTGCCTTGGCTCGATTGGGGCCAACGCCAAGCGGTTTTGTTTGATTTGGACGCGCGCCGTTTCTATATCTTTAACCTGGTTCTCTACCCTCAAGACTTCATTTATCTGACCGGAATTTTGGTCATTTGCGCGCTGTCATTGTTCTTGTTCACGGCTGTGGCGGGCCGTTTGTGGTGCGGCTTTGCTTGCCCGCAAACGGTTTATACCGAGATCTTTCTCTGGATCGAGCGCCACGTTGAAGGCGACCGTCAAGCCCGTATGCGGCGCGATGCGGGCCCCATGACCCTGGATAAAGCCGTCAAAAAATCGACTAAACATGCTTTGTGGTTAGGGGTCGGATTGTGGACAGGCATCACCTTTGTGGGCTATTTTTCCCCTGTTCGCGGTCTTTGGGCCGAAGCGCTGGGCCACCAACTGGGCGGTTGGGAGGTTTTTTGGATTCTGTTCTACGGCTTCGCCACCTATGGCAATGCGGGCTTCATGCGTGAACAGGTTTGCAAATACATGTGCCCTTATGCACGCTTCCAAAGCGCGATGTTTGACAAGGACACGCTGATTGTGAGCTACGACGCCGAGCGCGGAGAGCCTCGTGGCAAGTTGACCCACCACGTGGATGACCAGGCCAAAGCCATTTCAAAACCCAATGGCCATTGCGTCGATTGCACCTTGTGTGTTCAGGTCTGCCCCACCGGCATCGACATCCGCAATGGCTTGCAATACGAGTGCATCGGCTGCGGGGCTTGCATTGATGTCTGCAATGAGGTCATGGACAAAGTGCACTTTGAACGCCACCTGATTCACTTCACCACCCAAAATGCACAGGCCGAACAAGGTGGCGCCGACAACATCTTGCAGCACGTTTTCCGACCTCGAGTTGGTGTCTATTTGTTGGTCTTGTTGGCATTGACCGCAGGGGTTCTGGGGGGCTTGTTGAACCGAATGCCTTTGAAGGTCGACGTGGTTCGAGACCGCGGCGTCTTGGCGCGCTTGGCCGAGGGCGGCCGTTTGGAGAACGTGTACCGACTCCAAATTATGAACGCCACCGAATCGCCTCAAACCTACCATTTGGCGGCCGAGGGTTTGCCCGGTCTTCGCGTGGCTTCAGAGCAAGACGTTCAAGTCGGGCCCGCCGAATCGAGGTGGGTACCGGTGCGTTTGCAAATCGAGGACAACTCGGTTGACAGTGGTTCTCATACGGTGAGGTTCTTGGTCACGGAGGTCGACGCTGACCAGAAAAAACCCATTCACGTCACCGAAAAAGCCACCTTCTTGGTGCCTCGATGACTATAAAAATAACGAAAGGATGCTCGAAATGAAACAACCCAATCCCCAAGCGTGGTGGCGTTTTCCCCTGGTGTGGATGGTTTTTGGGGGGCCTGCTGTGGTCGTCGTGGCCTCCTTTGTGACCTTGTATTTGGCGATCACCCGGCCCGACCCGGTGGTCGATGTACAGTACTACCAGCACGGTCTGGACATCAACAAAACCTTGGGTGCCAGCAAAGCCATGTTGCCGGCGATGCGCGGCCGCAACTTGGCTAATTTGCCGGCAGAGGATGTGCCTGAAACCAAATAGCCCAACGCTTTTACAAACGAAAATCAGATTCAAGCGCCATACAAAAAGGGGACTTCAATGTGGAAGCAAAGAGCGATGTGGATTGCCTGGCCCGCCTTTTTGGTGGCCGGTGTGCTGGAGATGCTGGTGTTCGGCATGGTCGATCCGCAAGACCTGACTTGGTTGGGTGAACCCATTAACGCGTCGCGACACGCCATTTACACCGTGGGCTTTTTTATCTTTTGGGGCTGCACCTGCGTCTCCAGTGGTTTGACCACCTTGCTGTCGCAGTCACCGTTTGAGGTGAAATGAGTCTCAGTTAAAGGCAAGTTTGTGAGTTCACGATGTTCTTGAGGGCATCGGGCTCAATAATTTTGACTTGTCTTTGTTTCACTTCGATGATGCCGTCTTCTACAAACTTAGAGAAGGTGCGGCTCACGGTTTCAAGCTTGAGGCCCAAGTAACTGCCGATTTCTTCGCGGGTCATTCGCAACACCAACTCGGAGCGCGAAAAACCGCGGGCATGCAAACGCTGCACCAGGTTCAGCAAGAAAGCGGCCAAACGTTCCTCTGCACGCATGCTGCCCAAAAGCAACATGACGCCGTGTTCGCGCACAATTTCACGGCTCATGATTTTGTGCACATGGTGCTGCAAGGCGTTGACTTCACGTGACAGTTCTTCAATTTTGTCAAAAGGCATGACGCACACTTCGGCGTCTTCCAGCGCAACGGCGTCGCAAGTGTGGTGGTCATTGACGATGCCGTCCAGACCGATGATTTCCCCTGCCATTTGAAAACCCGTGACTTGGTCGCGGCCATCTTCAGAGGCGACACAGGTTTTGAAAAAGCCCAAACGAATGGCAAAAAGGGCGCTGAATTTTTCGCCATTTCGGAAGAGCACTTCACCTCGTTTGATGCGTCGCCGAGCGCCGACCAACTCGTCGACCCGGGTCAGCTCGGCCTCGCTCAACCCCACGGGCATGCAGAGTTCGCGCAGGTTGCAGTTGGAGCAGGCGACTTTGAAGGTTTGAGGATTCAACGTGGCAATCCCCAAATCAACCACGGGCGTGGGTGATATCGTGGGCGATAAAACAGCAGACATCAAAACACCTTTTCAAAACACCTTTTCAAAACACCCAGAGAGTATTGACCTAAATCAATACGCTTCCCTGACAAGAAGGCAAAGTTCAACCCTGATCTTAAAACGCATTTCGTAACATTTGATGAGAACTGTAACCCCTGAGCTCTTGAGCCGCTTTGACGTGGCAGGACCTCGTTACACCTCCTACCCCACAGCGGACCGGTTTGTGGAAGCCTTCACAGAGTCCGACTATCTGTTGGCGCTGGCGCCCAGAAAAGAGCGGGCCGCCAACCCCCCCTTGTCGGTTTATGTCCACATTCCTTTTTGTGAGTCACTTTGTTATTACTGCGCTTGCAACAAGATCATCACCAAACACCCGGAGCGGGGCGATGAGTATCTGGATTACCTCGAAAAAGAGCTGATTCTGCAAACCCAACAGATCGGGCGCCAACAGCCGGTGAGCCAGGTGCACTTGGGGGGTGGCAGCCCCACTTTTTTGAGCGATGCGGGATTGACGCGGCTCCTGAATTTGCTCAAATCCCATTTCAAGTGGGTCCCCGGCGGCGAATACGCCATTGAGGTGGATCCTCGCACCGTCAGTCCGGAGCGACTTCGTTTTTTGGCTGAATTGGGCTTTAACCGACTGAGTTTTGGGGTTCAAGACTTTGACCCCCAAGTGCAAAAAGCCGTTCACCGGGTTCAATCCAAAGCGCAAATTTTCGAGCTGATGGCGAGCGCCCGAGAAATTGGTTTTGAATCGATGAACGTCGATCTGATTTATGGCTTGCCCAAGCAAACACTCGACACCTTTCGAGAAACCCTGGCGCAAACCTTGGCTTTGAGACCCGACCGCGTCGCTTTGTATGGCTACGCCCATTTGCCTGAACGATTCAAGCCGCAGCGCCGGATTTTGGACGCCGATTTGCCTCTACCCGCCGTCAAGCTGGGTTTGCTGGCGCAAGCCTTGAGCGCCTTCCAAGAGGCGGGGTATGTGTATGTGGGCATGGACCACTTTGCCTTGGCCGACGATGCGCTGGCGGTGGCCAAGCGGCAAGGGCGCCTGCACCGTAACTTTCAAGGCTACAGCACCCATCCCGACTGCGATTTGATCGCGTTGGGCGTCTCCGCCATTGGCCGTGTTGGCACGACCTACAGTCAAAACGCCAAGACAATGGATGAATATGTCGATCACCTGAACCGCGGTCACCTGCCCATTGTTCGAGGCCTCAGTTTGACGCGGGACGACTTGATGCGCCGCGCCGTCATCATGGCTTTGATGTGCCAAGGTCAGGTTCAGTACGAGGCTTTTGAGCAAGCTTGGTTGATCGACTTTCCCAGTGCCTTTGGACCAGAGTTGTCGGCACTCACCTCCTTGGCCGAACAAGGTTTGGTGCGCTTGACACCGAACAGCCTCGAAGTCACCGACATCGGCTGGTACTTTGTGCGCGCCGTGGCGATGGTGTTTGACCAGTACCTGCAACGTGATTTGAACCGCAACCGGTTCTCCCGGATTGTTTGAGGGCTGACTTTGATGGGCGCTTTTTTAGGATTGCTAGGGAGCGCCTTGGTCTTGGGCTTGGTCGGTGGCCCCCATTGCATGGCCATGTGTGGGGTCGCCTGCGCCGCCGTCACGGGTCGTACCTCCTCCCAACCGCGATCTCATTCAACCCCCATTTTTTTGAATCCCGATGCGCAAAGGGCGCGCCTTTCGGTGGGGCCGACGACACGCGAATGGGTGTTTCAACTGGGCCGGTTGGCTGGCTACAGCACCTTGGGGGCCTTGGCTGCCAGTCTGGTCGATGGGCTCGGTTGGTTGGCCAGCCACAGCCCCGCTTGGCATCCTCTTTGGGGTTTGTTCCACGCGGGCCTATTGGCATTGGGGTTGGCGTTGGTGATCTTGGGCCGACAACCGATTTGGATGAGCACCTTGGCACGCCGTGTTTGGCAGGGCTTGCCTCTCAAGGGGCACTCGCACTCGGGGGTCATGGCCATCGGTCTGGCTTGGGCGCTGATGCCTTGTGGTCTGCTCTATTCGGCTTTGTTGCTGGCCTCGCTGAGCGGAGGCGCTGGGCAAGGCGCTGCCACGATGGCGGTATTTGCTTTAGGAGGTGCCTTGGCTTTGGTTGCTGGCCCCGCCATGTGGCAGCGGTTGACCCGGGTGATCGGGGCGATCGGGGTGAGCCGCGATGCAGGCACCCGATTGGCAGGCGTTTTGTTGTGTGTGGATGGACTTTTTGCGCTTTGGATGGACTTGAGCGCATCCCCCTCCGTCATTTGTTGAAGAAAGTGAAACGTTCATGGTTGCACGCCACAGTGGGCTGACCCAACAGGAAACCCAGCTGCAAAGCAGTGAATTTATTGTCTCCAAGACCGATGTAAAAGGGCGCATCACCTACGCCGATCGGACTTTTTACAGCCTCTCAGGCTTCACCGAAAAGGAGGTGATGGGGGTTCAACACAACATCGTGCGCCACCCCGACATGCCACGTTCGGTATTTGCCTTGCTGTGGGAAACCATCCAGCAGGGAAAAGAGGTATTTGCCTACGTCAAAAATGTTCGCAAGGACGGGGGCTATTACTGGGTTTGGGCCAATGTCACGGCCTCCACCGACATGAAGGGTCAGTTGCTCGGTTATCACTCGGTGCGTCGCTGTCCCAGCCGAGAGGCCTTACCCGCCGTCACCGCTTTGTACAGGCAAATGTTGGCGGCCGAAAAACAAGCGGGCGCCAAGGACGCCGTGGCGGCGGGAAAAGCCGTTTTAACCCAAGCATTGCAGGGCCAAAGCTATGAAAACTTTGTCTTATCGCTGCAATCAAATAAGGCCATTTATGTGAAACAATCGTAAAAGTTGTTTCATAGAGATCAGAAATGGACGCCTCCGCTCATCTTGCTCGTTGCCTCAACGAACTAAAACTCAGCATCGCTGCATTGGGGGGAGACGCCGAGTCTTCCAAGTTGCCCGGTGTCGCGGCCTTGATCATTCAGTCCATGACGGGCGAATGGCGCTCTTTCCATACCCCAGATCACATTTTTGAAGTGGGCGCTGGTGGCAGCCCCACCGAGGTGATTGCCGCCCTGTTCCACGACTTGGTCTATGTCCAAGTTGACTCTGGCATTAACCTCAATTTGTCCCGTTATTTGACCCCTTTTTTGCAAGAAGAGTCTGGGGTCTTGAGCATTCAGGTCCAAGAAGGCCTGCAGGACCCTGATTTTGAGATGTGCCTGCAGTTGTTTGGTTTTTCATACGGCCAAAAGCTATCGCCCTTCGCAGGGCAGAATGAATTTCTGAGCGCTTTGGTGGCAGTCAAAGCCTTGAAGGGCATTTTGCCGCTGGCCCAATTGGTCAAAATTGCGGCCTGCATCGAGGCCACCATTCCTTTTCGAGGCCCTGTCGCGCCTGATAAAACCTGCTCGCAACAATTGGCCGAGCGCTTGCATGCGATTTCTGACCACTGTGGCCTCCACTTCAGCACCGCCGAGATCGATCAAGTGGTCATGAAGGCGGTCAGTGTCGCCAACCGCGATGTGGGTAACTTTGCCAGTGAAGACCCGGCAGACTTCCTGAGCAACACCTGGAACTTGATACCCGAGACCAACCACGAGTTGGCTCAAATCAATGTTTTCACAGTGAAGGGGTATCGGAACTCTCTGCAAAAAATGGAAGGCTTCTTGAGTTTCCTGCAGTCACCCACCGTTTTCCGTCAATACCTGACTGAACCGGAGGACGCAGAATACGCCAAGATGCAACAAAATTGCGCTCGCAATCTGGAAATAGCCCGCATTTACTTGCGTGCCAAATTGATCTCGATTGGTTTACTTGAAGCCACGTCGCTGCGTTTGGGTCGCAATACCTCATTGGCCGCTTTGATGGGTAAATTGCCCAACGAAGGCGATGACAACATGCAATTGGAAACCCACTTGCCCCCAGTGGCAGAGCCTTACCAACCCCAAACGCCGCAAGAAGCGTTGGTCATGGACTTGATCCATCGCGGTCGTTCTGCTGAAACGCATTACGACGTCAAACATTCGCCGGTAGCCGATTACATGATCAAGCAGATGGGCTTTCAGCCCATGATGGCGCTGTTGGCGCCTTGCCGAGAATTCTTCAACGACCCTTCTCGCGAGCAAGCCCTTTTGGACGCTTGTGATCCCGTTGTGCTCAAGGGCATTTACGCGGCCTTACGCGTCCTCTACACCCTGCGGGCCAAGGCTTTTGCCTAATCCGGCATTGAGGCCGCTTTAACCATGGATGGCCTCAGTCCGATGGCCTCATTCCGCTGGCCTTAAGTAGATTTTTTGCAGCAGCCGCTGCAGGGTTTCTTGTTCTTTCGGCGTGAGTGCAGCGGTCGCACTTTGATCGGACAGGGCGGCGGCTTTTTCGGCCTTTTTCATCAACTGTTTGCCCTCAGGCGTCAGCGTTAAGGCGGTGGCGCGGCCGTCATTGGGGTGGGGCGAGCGCATGAGCAGATTTCGCTTTTCAAATTGCTTTAAGAAGACCACCATGTTCGGGGGCAACAAACCCAGTGCGTCACACAGCTGGCGAGAAGTCACGCCAGGGTTGTGGTGGATGAGCGACAAAATCGAAAAATCGACGGTGCTGAGCTCAAAGGCCTCCATGCGCTGCATGAAGGTGTTGATGATGGTCAGGGCGGCACGACGGGTGTTGTAGCCCTGCAAGCTCTCTAAATAATGGGTATCGAGGGCCTCGTTCATGCGCAGACGGTGTCGCTTTCCAGAAAGCGCTCGATCATGTCGGCACGCATCTGGAATTCGGGAAGCACCCAATCGAGCAAGGCCTGATGAGGCGCCTGCCAACGGGGGGCATCCTCTGCAGAACTGGCTTTCGCCGCATTCTCAATGCGCTGCCATGCCCAAGCGAGTAAGGTCAAGGCGGCCAGACGCAAATAGTCACCCGCAATCCAGTTCATTCGAACCGCACCCTCTGCAAGTGCCTGTGTTCGGAGGGCCGATTGGGTGACCTCACGCCAAGTCGCGAACAACTGCAAGACCCTGGCCTCACCCGCGTGGTCCGAGCGAAGCGGGGCCGACAAGCCATCGAGTAAGGCGCTCAAGGCGTTGCCGTTGTCGCTCAGCACCTTGCGCATCAACAAGTCAATGGCTTGAATTTCATTGGTGCCTTCATAAATCATGGCGATGCGGGCATCGCGCACGTTTTGCTCAATGCCCCATTCGCGGACATAGCCATGGCCGCCGAACACTTGCAAGCAATCACTTGCGCCTTTGAAGCCTTGCTCAGTGAGCGCCGACTTCAAGATGGGGGTAATCAGAGCGCACCAGCGTTGCGCTGATTCGCGCTTGGCCGCCTCAGGGTGATGGTGGGCTTCGTCCAAGGCCAAGCCGGTTTCATAGGCCAGCACGCGGGCACCGTCGACCCAAGCGCGTTGGGTGTCCAAGATCCGTTGGATGGCCGGGTGTTCAATGATGAAGTCTGGCGGGTTGCCAGCCGATTTGGGTGCCCGCATTTGGCGCCGTTCACGGGCATAGGCATCGGCTTTTTGCCAAGCGGCATCCAGCAAGCCGACGCCTTGTAGGGCCACATGCAAGCGGGCGGCATTCATCATGATGAACATGGCGCTGAGGCCTTTGCCGGGTTCGCCCACCAACCAACCTTGCGCGCCTTCAAAGCGCATGACGCAGGTGGGGCTGGCGTGAAGGCCCATTTTTTCTTCGATGCGGTCGCAGTGGGTCGCGCTGCGCTCCCCATCCGCGTAGAACTTGGGCACCAAAAACAGGGACAAGCCTTTGGGCCCAGGCGGTGCACCCGGCAGGCGGGCCAAGACCAAGTGGACGATGTTGTCGGTCAGGTCGTGCTCACCCCCGGAGATAAATATTTTGGTGCCACTCAGTGAATAGTCGCCATGACGAAAATCATGACGTGCTTCATGGCGCTGGACCTCCAACAAAGGCGTGGCCTTGGTCCGGACCAAACCCAAGTCGCTCCCCGCGTGCGGCTCGGTCAGGCACATGGTCGCCAACCACTCACCGGTGCCCACTTTGGCTAAAAACTCAGCCTGCAAGGTGTCGCTGGCGTGGTGTTTGATGCATTCATAGGCCCCGTGAAGCAGGCCGGGCGCCATGGTCCAGCCGTGGTTGGCAGCCGACAACCATTCGTACAAAACGCTGTCAAGGACCGCCGGTAACCCTTGGCCACCATCCTCAATGGCGGTGCTCAATGAGACCCAACCGGCTTGCCAAAACGCTTGGTAGCTGCTCTTGAATCCAGGCGGCATGGTCACGTGGCCGGCTTGGAATTGGGCGCCGACTTCGTCACCCAATTGATTCAAAGGAGCGATTTGATCGTCGACAAACTTACCCGCCTCGTCCAACACTTGGTGCATCAGGTCGGCGTCGACTTCTTGAAAGACCGGCAGTTCGGCGATGCGTTGCGGCGCGTGCACGACCTGGTTCAAAATGAACGCCACATCGGCCAGACGGGTTTTGTAATCGCGCATGGAAAAATGTTTCAGCGGGCGGCGCCCAGATAGGTGTCGATGACGCGCGGGTCTTGGGCCAGATCACTGGCGGCGCCTTGCAGACTGACGTCGCCCATCTCCAATACATAGCCGACATCGGCCACAGCCAAGGCGGCGCGAGCGTTTTGCTCTACCAGCACAATCGTCACCCCTGTTTGGCGCAAGGTGCTGATGATGTTGAAAATTTCTTTCACAATCAGCGGCGCCAAGCCCAGGCTGGGCTCATCCAACATCAGCACGTCGGGGCGCGACATGAGCGACCGGCCGACCGCCAACATTTGACGCTCACCACCCGACAAGGTGCCCGCCAGTTGGTCGCGCCGTTCTTGCAAGCGAGGAAACAGGTCAAACACATCGGCCATGCGGTCACGCCATTGGCGGTTGCCCAAACGCATTTGCCTAAAACCGCCCAGCTCCAAGTTGTCTTGCACGGTCATGGTGGAAAACAACTCGCGTTTTTCGGGCACCAAGGCAATGCCCATCATGACGCGCTCTTCCAACGAAAGCGGGCCGATGTCTTGGCCTTTGTAAAAGAACGAGCCTTGGTGGGGTAGCAACCCCATCAAACTGTTGAGTAAGGTGGACTTGCCAGCCCCGTTCGGTCCAATCACGGTGATGACCTGGCCTTTCTGCGCCTTCAAGCTCAGGCCTTGCAACACCTGGGCTTTGCCATAGCCGGCGCGCAAATCGCGCACTTCAAAAAAGGGTGCATCCATGTCAGTGTTCCGTCCCCAAATAGGCCGCTCGAACGGCGGGGTTTTGTTGAATCTCAGCCGGCGTGCCTTGGGTCAACAAGGTGCCAAATTCCATGACCACGAGGTGATCGCAAACAGCCATCACCAAGTCCATGTCGTGTTCGACCAACAACAGGCTAACGCCTTCTTTTTTCAATTGGCGCAGCACATCGGCCAAAGCTTGCTTTTCTTTGTGGCGCAAGCCAGCCGCCGGCTCGTCAAGCAACAACAGGGCAGGGTCGGCACAAAGAGCGCGGGCAATTTCCATCATGCGTTGTGGCCCCATGGCCAAATTGCCGGCTAATTCGTGCATCAGTGGACCCATGCCGATGCGTTCCAATTGACGCTGGGCTTCTCTGAAAAGTTGTTTTTCTTCTTGGCGATTGGTGCGCAACATGCCCGCCAACACACCTCGGTGGGTACGGCTGTAAGCGCCCATGGCGACGTTTTCTAAAACCGTCATGTCGGCCACCATCTTGACGTGCTGGAAGGTGCGGGCCATGCCACGTCGGGCAATTTCGCGCGAGCTCTTGCCGCTGATGGTTTCGCCCCTAAACTGAACCTGCCCTGCCGTCAAACCCAAAACGCCTGTGATGAGGTTGAAGGTGGTGGATTTGCCTGCACCATTCGGGCCAATTAAGCCGACAATTTGCCCTGCTTTGATTTGAAAGCCAATGCCGTTCACGGCCATCAACCCCCCAAATTGTTTGCGGATGTCGTGCACGTCCAGGACGAGTTCGCCGGTCTTGGGTTTGCTGCGCTCAGGCAAGGCGGCCGCCTCGGCCCAATCTTCTTTGCGCTGGCTTTTGGGCAAGAAGCGGGCGACCAAGGACCAAAGACCATCGGGCAAGTATTTCAAAATCAGCACCATGGCGATGCCAAAAACAATCACCTCATAACTGCCGCTGGTGCCCATCAGTTTCGGCAGCAGTGTTTGCAGTTGGTCGTCGAGCAACTTGACCAAGCCAGAGCCAATCAAAGCCCCCCAAACGGCCCCCACGCCGCCGACGACGGTCATGAACAAATACTCAATGCCCATTTTCAGGCCAAAGGCCGATGGGTTCACGGTGCGCTGAAAGTGCGCCATCAACCAGCCGGCAATGCAAGCCAACCAAGCGGCCAAGACGAAGACCGTGACCTTGTAGCGGAAGGTGTTGATGCCCATCGCCTCGGCCATTTGGGTGGCGGTTTTAAGAGAGCGAATCGCACGCCCGGCGCGTGAATCGAGCAGATGCGTCACGCCGACCACCGCCGTCAAAAGTATCAACCAAGTGAGCACAAAGAAGGCGCGGCCTTGGCCCAAATCAAAGTCGCCAATGGAGAGGCTTTTGAGCCCCAACAAGCCATCGTATTTACCCAGTGCCTCCAAGTTGCCCATTAGGTAGTAGAGCGCCAAACCCCAGCAGATGGTGGCCAGTGGCAAAAAGTGCCCCGACATGCGCAGCGTGAGCAATCCCACCAGCAAAGACGCCACGCCCGTGAGGGCCAAGCCGATGAACAGGGCAATCCATGGGGAAAGCCCCAAGTTCAGGGTGATCCATGCGGTGGTGTAGGCGCCCATGCCCACAAAAGCCGCTTGGCCAAATGAGGTCAAGCCGGAAACACCCGTCAGCAACACCAAACCCAAACAGGTCAAGGCATAGAGGCCGATGTAATTGAGTTGAACAATCCAAAAATCGGGCAAGGGCAGCGCCGCCACCAAGGGCACCAAGGCGAAGAGGATGAACCACTTCCAAGAAGTCAAAAAATTCAACACGTCAGTGCTCCTCGTCTGAATGCACCGTGGTCAAGGAGCGCCACAACAGCACCGGCAAAATCAAAGTGAACACGATCACTTCCTTGAATGAACTGGCCCAAAAAGAGGCAAAAGACTCCACCACGCCGACGAACAAAGCGCCGACCAAGGCCACGGGGTAGCTCGACAAACCGGCCACCACGGCGGCGACAAAACCTTTCAGGCCAATCAGAAAACCCGAGTCGTAAAACACAGTGGTGCTGGGGCCGATCAGCAAACCCGAAATGGCACCGATCATGGCCGCCAACAAGAAAGTCAGTTGACCCGCGGTGTGGGTTGAAACGCCCATCAATCGGGCGCCTGTTCGGTTGACTGCGGTGGCACGCAAAGCTTTGCCAAACAAGGTGCGCTCAAAGAACAGCCAGAGCATTGCAATCAAGGCCAAGGCGGCGATGAAAATAATCAAGGCTTGCCCCGTCAAGGTCAGGCTGCCCAGATTGAATCGGGTGTCCCAGAAGCTCGGACTGCGATAGCCTTCGGCGCCAAAAAATACCAACCCAAAACCCGTCATGGCAAAGTGCACGCCCACCGACACGATCAGGAGCACCAAGGGCGAGGCACTTTCCAGCGATTGAAAGGCCACGCGGTAAACCAAGGGGCCAAACGCGGTGACGACGGCAATGCTCAAGATGGCCTGAATCAGCAAGGGCAATTGGAGCGGCGCCGCCCACCAAGTGAGACCCGAGGCCAAGGCCGGCAGCAGCAGGGTTTTGAGGCCTGATTTCAAACCCGAACTGCGCCACTCCATGATGGCCGCCACCAAGGCCAAACCCATCAACAGCCAGACCGTGCCGGGCACTTTGCCGGTTTGCAAAATGGCCAAGGTGAGTGCGCCGTAAGACACAAATTCACCTTGAGGGATGAAGATCACCCGCGTCACGGTAAACACCAAAACCGTGGCCAATCCCAACAAAGCGTAGACCGCCCCGTTGGTCATGCCATCGAGCAACAGGATACTGGCTATTGAAAAGTCCATTTTTATTCGACCTTGAATTGACCGTTCACCACCTTCAACATGACACCGGTTTCCAAGGTGTAGCCCCAGTGGTCCGCTGCACTCCAGTTCATCACGCCATGCGCGAAGGTGGTGCGGCCCATGGTTTCCAAGCCGTCGCGAATGGCCGCACGGAACTCAGGGGTGCCGGGTTTGGCTTTTTTGAGTGCCATCGGCAAGACTTTTTCCATCGCCACTTGGAAGTCATAGGCGTGGCCAGCAAATTGGTTGCGTGAGCCGGCGCCGTTGGCTTTTTCATATTGCTGCACAAAGTCGATAGCGACCTTCTTGGAGGGGTGGCTGTCGGGCAATTGCTCCGCAATCACCGCAGGGCCTGACACCACAAAAGTGCCGTCCATGGCCTTGCCCCCAACGCGCACCAAGTCTTGCGATGCAGCGGCATGGGTTTGGTAAATTTTGCCTTTGTAACCGCGGTCCAAGATGCCCAACTCAGGCATGGCCGCGCCACTGCCTGAGGCCACGATCAAAATCGCATCGGGGTTGGCCGAGGTCAGCTTAAGGGCCTGTGGCGTGACGCTGGTGTCGGGGCGGGCAAAGCGTTCGACGGCCACCAACTTGATGCCCGCTTGTTCCAGTTGGGGGCTGATTTCTTTCAGCCATTGTTCGCCATACGCATCGGTGTAGCCCAAAAAGCCGACGGTTTTAATGCCTTGCTTTTTCATGTGCTCGACCATGGCGTGGCCCATGACGGTGTTGGACTGTGGCAAACGGAACACCCACTTGTCTTTGCCAGCGGGCAGGCCCACGGGAGAGCCAGCAATTTGAACGGTGCCGGCTTCAGTGGCAATGTCGCTCATGGCGGCGGCCACGGCGGTGATGCAAGAACCCAAGATCAAATCCACTTTGTCTTCGGTGACAAAGCGACGGGCGTTGCTGGCGCCTTTACCGGGGTCGGTCGCGTCGTCCAAAACAATCAGGTTGACCTTTTCGCCACCAATGGTTTTGGGGAAAAGTTTCAACTGGTTTTGCATGGGAATACCCAGGCCAGAACCGGGGCCGGTCAAGGCCAAGCTGACGCCAATGTTGATGTCGGCCCAAGCGGGGTTGATCAAGCTGCAAAAGGCGGTGGTGACGGTGGCGGCGATGAGTTTGGTTTTGAATTTCATGGAGGTCTCTTGTGTGAAAATTTAATTATCGGGGGGCCATGCGCAAAGCGCCGTCCAAGCGAATGACTTCACCATTCAAATGGCCGTTGGTGACGATGTGGCATGCAAGCTGGGCAAATTCTTCGGGCTTGCCCAAGCGCGAGGGGAAGGGAATCGAGGCGGCCAACGAGTGCTGCACAGGCTCGGGCAGCGTGCGCATCAAGGGCGTGTTGAAAAGACCTGGGGCGACGGTGCAGACCCGAATGCCGTGCTGTGCCAAGTCTCGCGCCATGGGCAGGGTCATGCTCACCAAGCCGCCTTTGCTCGCGCTGTAAGCCTCTTGGCCCACTTGTCCGTCGAAGGCGGCAACCGAGGCCGTGAACATCATCACGCCGCGCTCCCCGTCCTCGCCGGGGCTCAATTGAGCGCAATCGGCGGCAAACAAGCGGCTGATGTTGTAAGCCCCAATCAGGTTCACGTGGATGACGCGGCTGAAGTCTTCCAACGGGGCCGCTTGGCCGTCTTTGCCAACGACCCGCTTGGCGGTACCGATGCCGGCGACATTCATCAAAATTCGCGCAGCACCCAAGGCCGCCTTGGCTTTGGCCATGGCCGCTAGGACGCTGTCAGTTTGGGTGATGTCGCAGGCGCAGGCCACGGCGCGGCCCTCTCCGTAAGTGGCGTTGATGGCCGCAGCAACTTGTTCGGCTTGTGCCAAGTTCACGTCCATCACAGCGACCTTGGCGCCGCAGCGCGCCAACTCGTGGGCGGTGGCTTCGCCGAGACCGGATGCGGCGCCGGTCACCCAGGCGGTTTGTCCTTCGATTTTCATGGGGGTTCCTTAGGGTGTGGTTTGGGGCAACAAAATATGGGGGGCTTGACCATCGTGCAGGGCTTGTACCAGCGCATCGCGGTGCTTCAGCACGGCGCGTTGGTTGATGGACCCTTTGTCGGTGACTTCGCCTTTGTCAATGGAAGGCGGGTCGCTTAGGAGCAACGCCCGTGCCACGCGCGAGGCGCTGCCGGTGGCGTGCGCCGCCAATTCGTTGAGGACCCTTTGAAAGTCGGCTTGCACCGGCGCGCTGGCCAGCACTTCGGCAAGGCCCGCGTTCTGTGCCAAGCCGCTTAAAGTCCGCACCGCGGGCGTGGGGAAAATCAGGGCGCCCACTTCTTTTCGGTTCAAGCCCGTGATGACCACGTCTTGAATGTAGGGCGCACCGGTCGCGATGATCTTGGCGCGCAGCGGGCCAACACTGACAAAGGTGCCAGTGGCCAACTTGAAGTCTTCGGCAATACGACCATCGAATCGCAGGCCTTGGTGAATGTCGTTGGGGTCGATCCAGGTCACCGCGTCGCCGGTGCAAAAGAAGCCTTCTTCGTCAAAATGCCCGCGGGTTTCTTCAGGGGCACGCCAGTATCCAGGCGTGATGTTGGGGCCTTTGTATCGAATTTCGATCTTGTCGTTGTTGGGCACCAATTTGATTTCCATGCCCGGCGTGGGGACGCCCAAATCGGCGCTCTTGACGTGCACGTTGGTCACGAACAAGGCGAAGGGGCCGGACTCGGTCATGCCCAAACCCGTGGTCATGGCAATGCGCTCACCCACCTCTTGTTCTTGGCTGGCAAACAAGCTGTCCCAAATGGGTTGGGCCAAGGCCGCCCCCGCATAAAAGAACATCTTCACGCGGCTGAGCAGGTTCTTGCGCAGCACCGCGTCGGTCTTCATGACTTGGGCGATGATTTCAAAGCCAGTCGGCACGTTGAAGTAGACAGTCGGCGCAATTTCGCGCAAGTTGCGCAGGGTTTCTTGAATCAGCGCGGGGGTGGGCTTACCGTCGTCGATGTAAAGCGTGCCGCCGTTGTAAATCACCAAACCAAAGTTGTGGTTACCGCCAAAAGTATGGTTCCAAGGCAGCCAATCAATCAGCACTGGCGAATCGGCCAGCAGCGGCATCGATTGGCGCATTTGTTGTTGGTTTGAGCACCAGAGGCGGTGGGTGTTGATGACGGCCTTGGGCAATTTGGTCGAGCCCGAGGTGAACAAAAACTTGGCAATCGTGTCCGGCCCTGTGGCGGCCCAAGCGGCGTCAACTGCGGGCGTGATGGGCGTGGCAAGCAACTCTGCAAAGGCGCTGGTTTGGCCTTCGCGGCCTTCTAAAGTGCCGTGGGTCAACACCACTTCCACGTCCGCCCCCAACGTGCTTTTCAGGGCCTTGCCGTAGCGCTGCGCGTCGGCGGCAAAGACCAAGCCAGGCGTCAAGGTGTTCACCAAGTGGCGCAGTTTGTCGTAGTCTTGGCTGATGGTTGAGTAGGCGGGCGAGGCAGGGCAATAAGGCACACCGGCCATCAAGCAACCCAGGGCCAATAAGGCGTGTTCGAGGTCGTTTTCAGACGCGATCAAGACCGGGCGCTCGACAGACAGCCCGCGGTTGATGAGCCCTTGTGCAATGTGGCGCGCCCCTTCCAGCGCCTGCGCGTAGCTGATGCACTGCCAATCGCCCGTGCTGCCATCTGCGTTTTTCTTGCGGCGCGCAAACAGCGTCTGGTCGGGCCTTTCTT
This sequence comes from uncultured Curvibacter sp., assembly GCA_903828535.1. GTDB lineage: Bacteria > Pseudomonadota > Gammaproteobacteria > Burkholderiales > Burkholderiaceae_C > Curvibacter. The sequence goes on along the minus strand of CAIKMN010000031.1, from coordinate 193,730 downwards.
TAGCCCAATGAATCAGCCGGTCGGTCATGCGCTCGGCATAAGGCGCAAGTGGTTGATCGGCCGAGAGGTACAAATGGCCCTTCGGGGTCTCGCGCATGTTGACTCGGGTCACCCCGAAGGTCATGTCGCGGTATTTGACATTGCTGACATAGCTCATGGGTCCGGTGCTCCTTGCGACGATCCGCTTCAGCTCTTTTGCACTTTAGCGGCGCGGCCTTCCAAGAAATCGCGCACGCGTTGTTTGGCTTCTGGCGCGGCCTGGGCAATCGCCGAAATCATTGACTCGGTGATGAAGCCTTGGTCAGCGGGCTGCTCGGCAATGCGGGGCAGCACATGGGTCAAGGCGTAATTGGTCAGGGGCGCGTTTTGACCAATGCGCTGCGCCAACTCAAACGCTTTGTCAAAGGCGGTGCCTGCGGGCACCAAATACTGCGCCATACCCACGCGCTCGCCTTCGGCCGCGTTGTAGACGCGGCCGGTCAACATCATGTCGGTCATGCGTGCCACGCCAATCAAGCGGGGAATGCGCACCGAGCCGCCGCCGCCAACAAAAATGCCGCGGGTGCCTTCAGGCAGCGCATAAAAAGCCGTGTCATCGGCCACGCGGATGTGACAAGCGCTGGCCAGCTCCAAGCCACCGCCAACGACCGCGCCGTGCAGCGCGGCAATGACCGGCACGGGGCCGTATTGCACCCGCTCGAGCGCCACGTGCCAAGAGCGCGAATGGTGCATGCCTTGCCCCGCGTCACGTTCTTTCAGATCGCTCAAATCGAGGCCTGCGCAAAAGTGGTCACCGTCGCCAGCAATCACAGCGGCCTTGGTGTTGTCAGGCAGGTTTTCAAAAATCTGGCGAATCGAGGCAATCAGCGCGTCATTCAAGGCATTGCGCTTGGTGGGGCGCGTCAGCCGAACCACGGCAATGTCGCCGCGCATTTCGAAATGGATGTCGGGGTTGGGGGTCATGGTCAGCGTCATGTAGGGGTTTTCTCGAACTTGATTTTTAACTTGAAACCGATCATAGTTATGGTTAATAACCAAATAATCGGGATAAACCCTCATTCAAGGCTGAACTTAAGGCAGAACCTATGGATCACGAAAACCTCATCGCCATCGACATCCACACCCACGCCGAGGTCAGTTGCTGGAACCCCTTCGACAACTACGGCGAAGAATACGACCGCGCCGCCGACAAATACTTTGGCTCAAACCGCCGCCCGACAATTGAAGAAACCATCAAGTATTACCGTGAAAAGAAAATTGGTTTGGTGATGTTTACCGTCGACAGTGAATCAAAATTGGGTCGCCGCCGCATTCCCAACGAAGAAATCGCTGAAGCCGCCAAAGCCAACAGCGACATGATGATGGCCTTTGCCAGCATCGACCCGCACAAGGGCAAGATGGGCGCACGAGAGGCCGAAAAACTCATCTTGGAACACGGGGTTCGGGGCTTCAAATTCCATCCCACGGTGCAGGGCTACCACCCTTACGACAAGATGGCGTGGCCCATTTATGAAGTCATCAACGAACACAAACTGCCCGCCATTTTTCACACTGGCCACAGCGGCATTGGAAGCGGCATGCGTTGCGGCGGTGGCTTGCGTTTGGCCTACAGCAACCCGATGCACTTGGACGACGTGGCGATTGACTTCCCAGACATGCAAATTGTCATGGCGCACCCCAGTTTCCCTTGGCAAGACGAAGCCTTGTCGGTCGCCACGCACAAGCCCAATGTCTGGATTGACCTGTCGGGCTGGAGCCCCAAATATTTCCCCAAGCAACTGATCCAATACGCCAACACGTTGTTGAAAGACCGCGTCTTGTTTGGCAGCGACTACCCGCTGATTACCCCTGAGCGTTGGATGAAAGACTTTGAAGTCGCCGGCTTCAAACCTGAAGTCATGCCGGGCATTTTGAAGGGCAACGCGGTCAGGTTGCTGGGCTTGGCATAAGGCCGAGCCTGGCCTTACTCTTTGGCGTCTTTGTCTTTGAGGGGCAGCGTCTTGACGGCGACCACATAGTAGCCAGTTTCGCCAAAGCAACCTGGCGGCAGTCCCACGTGTTGCTCGTAGGTCAGGGAGACTTTTTCGCCCATGGTCTGGTTGATTTTTTCAGCCACGGCGTCTTCGGGCACGGTGAACTCAAATTTTTCGGTCAGCGAGCCCGGGATGTTCACCATCGCCAGCTCGCCTTCCCATGTCTTGCAAATCCATCCCTTTTTAGAGATTTTTTGCACATAACCCGCCCGTTCGCCCGTGGAGTAACTCCAATGGAGCACCACATAGGTGTAAGCGGTGAACAACAACACGGCGGCCAAGATGACGAAGGCCAGAATTTTGAGAAGGCGTTTAAGGACGTTCATGAGGGTGCGGCTGGGTTGGTTCCAATGCCGTGCACGATATCACCGAATCATGAAAGGGTGACTCAACTTGGTGCCCCGAGCCGGAATCGAACCGGCACGCCCGTTATTCACGAAAGCGGCGGATTTTAAGTCCGCAGTGTCTACCAATTTCACCATCGGGGCAATGAAAAAGGGAAGCTTAAAGTTTAACTTCAGCTTCCCTTTTGCAATTTGGAGCGGGAAAAGAGTCTCGAACTCTCGACCTCAACCTTGGCAAGGTTGCGCTCTACCAACTGAGCTATTCCCGCGTGAGGAGTGAGATTATAGCGGAAACGAACCCTCCTTTTTTGAAGTCGTTGAAATTCTTCGCTGGCTGGTATTAACATGGGCACATGTCAAGTTATCACCCCCCCTTTGAGATCCATCTGCACGGCCAAGTGGCTTTGCGCCCCGATGTGGGTTTGGAGCAGGTGCAAGAAGCCCTCAAGCCTTTGTGGCATTACGCGGGTGCGCGCAGTTTCAGCGCGGGCGCGGTGAGTGCCTATGAGGAAGAGCCCGGCCTTAAATTCGATGCCCGTGAGCATTTAATCCAGCTTTGCTGGACGGTGCGCGGCCATGAAGATTTCCGTCAGTCGCTTGACGAGTTGTGCATGAACCTGAACGATGTGTCGGCCCAAGGCGCGGCCATCGAAGTGACTTTTTACGATGCCGAGTTTGACGAAGAAGAGGACGACCGCGAAGGCGAGTCGCGAGATGACTTTGTCATGCTTTTTGTCGGCCCAAACCCAGCGGCCATCATGCAAGTGCAGCGCGATTTGTTGGTGCAAGACGTGATCAACATGATGGAGCGCCATTTCGATGGCTCCGAACTCGGCGGCGTCGTGGCTGAGATCGACAAGCTCTTCACCCACCGCTTTGACGAGTTGGTGAACTCGCTGGAAGTGGGGCGTTACCCCCGCGGCGGATCAGGCGGCGCCGGGGGTGCTTCAGGCCACGGCGGCGGCAGACGGCCTCGGCATTTGCATTAAATTTTCCATTGCGCGACCGCACGGGCCAAAAGCTCGGGGTCCCCGCTGCCGAGCCACGTGGTGGGGCCCGGTTCAAACCCCTCGTTCGTTGGCTTCAGCAGCTTTTGTTCACTGAGCAATCGTTCGGTCTGACGCGCGACGGCTTCTCCGGTGTCCAGAAATTGAATGTTCGGGGCCAGCCGCTTGAAAATGTCAAATACCAAGGGGTAGTGGGTGCAGCCCAACACCACGGTGTCCACTTGGCCAACCCCTTGACCCAAGGGGCCGCAGGCCTGAAGGTATTGCGCAATCAGCGCCTCAATTTTGGGGTGATCAAAGTTCTCGATGGCGTCTGCCAAGCCGTCGCAGGCTTGGGTTTTGAGCACGGCGCCTTCTCCATCGGGCAGTGGGGGAAGCTGCGCCACCAAGGTCTCAAATTTTTGACTCTGCAATGTGCCGCGCGTGGCGAGCACGGCGACGTGACCGGTTTGGCTCAAAGCCACCGCGGGTTTGAGGGCCGGCTCCACACCCACCAGCGGCAGATGGGGCCAGCGCCCACGCAAGGCGCTGATGCCAGCCGCCGTGGCGGTGTTGCAGGCCACCACCAAGGCTTTGCAACCTTGCGCCACCAACAACTCGCTGATGTTGAGCGCCCGTGACAACACAAAGGGGTCGTCGCGCTCGCCGTAAGGCGCATGACCGCTGTCGGCGAAATACACGAAGTGCTCAGCGGGCAGGCGCTTTTTGAGCGCCTGCAAAATCGACAGACCGCCCAAGCCGCTGTCAAAGACCCCAATGGGGGCGTTGGTCATGAAATCTTGATGCCTTTGAACTCGCCTGTGGCGATGCGCTTTTGCCATTCAGCGGGGCCGGTGATGTGGGCGCTGGTGCCTCCGGCATCCACGGCCACGGTGACGGGCATGTCGACCACGTCGAATTCGTAAATGGCTTCCATGCCCAAGTCGGCAAAGCCCACCACCTTGGCGGCCTTGATGGCTTTGGATACCAAATAGGCGGCCCCGCCCACGGCCATCAGGTAGGCGGACTGGTGTTTCTTGATGGCCTCAATGGCCACCGGGCCGCGTTCGGCCTTGCCCACCATGGCGATCAAGCCGGTTTTGGCCAACATCATTTCAGTGAAGCCGTCCATGCGCGTGGCGGTGGTGGGGCCGGCAGGGCCGACGGCTTCGTTGCCGACGGGGTCCACGGGACCGACGTAGTAAATCACGCGGTTGGTGAAGTCAACGGGCAACGGTTCGCCCTTGGCCAACATGTCTTGAATGCGTTTGTGCGCGGCATCGCGACCCGTCAACATCTTGCCGTTCAAAAGCAGGGTGTCACCGGGCTTCCAGCTGGCGACTTCTTCTTTGGTCAAGCTGTTGAGGTCGACGCGCTTGCTTTTCTTGGTGTCAGGCTGCCACTCGACATCGGGCCAGGTGTCCAGGCTGGGAGGGTCTAAATAAACCGGGCCTTCGCCCTTCAAAACAAAGTGGGCATGGCGGGTCGCCGCACAGTTGGGAATCATCGCCACAGGCTTGCTGGCCGCGTGTGTGGGGTACATCTTGATTTTGACGTCGAGCACCGTGGTCAAGCCCCCCAAGCCTTGTGCGCCAATGCCCAAGGCGTTGACCTTTTCAAAGAGTTCCAAGCGCAGGGCTTCGGTTTGGCTGAGGGCTTCTCCGCCATTCTGGGCCGCGGCGGCTTTGGCCTGGAGTTGGTACATGTCCAGGTCTTCCATCAGGCTTTCTTTGGCCATCAAAACGGCCTTTTCTGCCGTGCCGCCAATGCCGATGCCGAGCATGCCGGGGGGGCACCAGCCTGCGCCCATGGTGGGCACTGTTTTGAGCACCCAGTCGACCACGCTGTCCCCGGGGTTGAGCATGATCATCTTGCTTTTGTTTTCGCTGCCGCCGCCCTTGGCTGCCACGGTGACTTCGACTTCATGACCCGGCACGATCTCGGTGACGATGACAGCGGGCGTGTTGTCTTTGGTGTTCTTGCGGGCGAACTGCGGATCGGCCACAACCGAAGCGCGCAAAGTGTTGTCGGGGTGGTTGTAGCCCCGGCGAACGCCTTCGTTGATGGCGTCGTCCAAGCTGCCCGTGAAGCCCGCCCAGCGCACCTCCATGCCGACCTTCAGGAAGACGTTCACGATGCCGGTGTCTTGGCAAATCGGGCGGTGGCCGATGGCGCTCATTTTGCTGTTGGTCAAAATCTGCGCCATGGCGTCTTTGGCGGCGGGACTTTGTTCCTGCGCGTAGGCACGAGCCAAATGCTCGATGTAGTCCGCGGGGTGGTAGTAGCTGATGTATTGCAGCGCAGCGGCAATGGATTCGATGAGGTCGTCTTGATGGATGGTGGTCATGGTGGTGAGGGCGGTCTTAAAGCGGAGGTAGGGTAAGTCTGGGCGAATGGCTTATTCTAATTTCGACGGCGCTGGGTTAACCTGATTCGGAGCGACTGTCACGCTGGCGTCACTGGGTGTCAGTGGCTTGTAAGTGCCAAAAGCCACATTAACGGTCTGAATAAGCGCCGTATGCCTTAAATCGATTTGGAGACAAAACATGAGCGAAGCCCTTCCCGTTTACATGCCTTCCGAGGCCTTTGTCAAAAACGCCCATGTATCGGGCATGGACGCTTACAACGCCTTGTGCGCGGAAGCCGACAAAGATTACGCCGGTTACTGGGGCCGCTTGGCGCGCGAACTCATCACCTGGAAAACACCCTTCACCCAAGTGCTCGATGAGCGCAACGCGCCTTTCTTCAAGTGGTTCGCCGATGGCACGTTGAATGTGTCGTACAACTGTTTGGACCGAAACGTCGAAAACGGTTTGGGCGACAAGACCGCCATCATTTTTGAAGCCGACGGCGGCGAAGTCACCAAGATCAACTACAAAGACCTGCTGGCCAAAACCTGCCAAATCGCCAACGGCCTGAAGTCGATTGGCGTGGGCAAAGGCGACCGCGTCGTCATTTACATCTCCATGTCCATTGAAGGCGTCGCCGCCATGCAAGCCTGCGCCCGCATTGGCGCGATTCACTCGGTGGTGTTCGGTGGCTTCTCAGCACAGTCTTTGCGCGACCGCGTTCAAGACACCGGTGCCAAAGCCATCATCACCGCCGATCAGCAGGTTCGGGGCGGCAAAAACTTGGCGCTGAAATCCATTGTGGACGACGCCTTTGCCATGGGCGGTTGCGAGTCGATTCAAAAAGTGGTGGTCGTCAAACGCACCGGCGCCGACATTCCCATGACCGCTGGCCGCGACGTTTGGATGTCTGATTTGATCGCCAACCAAGCCAGCACCTGCGAACCTGAATGGGTTGATGCCGAGCACCCCTTGTTCTTGTTGTACACCTCGGGCTCGACCGGCAAGCCCAAGGGGGTTCAGCATTCCAGCGGGGGCTATTTGTTGCACGCGGCGCTGACCACCAAGTGGACCTTCGACTTGAAGGCCGACGACGTGTTCTGGTGCACGGCCGACATCGGTTGGGTCACCGGCCACAGCTACATCACCTACGGTCCCTTGGCCTTGGGCGGCACTGAAATTGTCTTCGAAGGCGTGCCCACTTTCCCCGATGCTGGCCGTTTCTGGAAGATGATTCAAGACCACAAGGTCAGCATCTTTTACACCGCGCCCACCGCCATTCGCTCGCTCATCAAAGCCGCCGAAGCCAACGACGCGGTGCACCCCAAGAGCTACGACCTGTCGAGCCTGCGCTTGTTGGGATCGGTGGGCGAGCCCATCAACCCTGCGGCTTGGGAGTGGTATTACAAGCACGTGGGCAACAACAACTGCCCCATCGTGGACACCTTCTGGCAGACAGAAACCGGCGGCCACATGATCACCCCCTTGCCGGGTGCGACGCCCATGATTCCGGGCTCTTGCACCTTGCCTTTTCCTGGCATTCAAGCCGCCATCGTCGACGAAACGGGCAAAGACGTGCCGAACGGGCAGGGCGGCATTTTGGTGGTCAAGAAGCCTTGGCCTTCCATGATCCGCACCATCTGGGGCGACGCTGAGCGCTTTATCAAGAGCTATTACCCAGCGGATTTCCAAGGCAAATACTATTTGGCAGGCGACGGCGCGATTCGCGACGAAAAGACCGGCTACTTCACCATCACCGGCCGCATCGACGACGTGCTGAACGTGTCGGGCCACCGCATGGGCACGATGGAAATTGAATCGGCCTTGGTCAGCTGCACCGACTTGGTGGCCGAAGCCGCGGTGGTGGGCCGTCCCGACGACACCACCGGCGAGGCCATTTGCGCATTCGTCGTGCTGAAGCGCCCCCGTCCCCATGGCGACGAAGCCAAGGCCATCGCCAAGCAATTGCGCGACCACGTCGCCAAGGAAATTGGTCCGATTGCGAAGCCCAAAGACATCCGCTTTGGTGAAAACCTGCCCAAAACGCGTTCTGGCAAGATCATGCGCCGCTTGCTGCGCAGCTTGGCCAAGGGCGAGGCGATCACGCAAGACACCAGTACCTTGGAAAATCCAGCGGTGCTGACGCAGTTGGACGAGACTTTCTAAACGGTTTACGCTCACAGGGCGCCCAGGGAATTGAGGGCTTTTTTACGCGAGGTGGGATTGGCTGGATAGAGGGCGCCCGCGGTGGCCGGGCTGGGATTTAGTGTTGGGGGTATCAGATTGTCCCCCACACCAAAGGCCACCATGCACCCCGCTGCCACCCAACGGAGCCCTCAACCTTTAGCGCCAATCCAGGCCCAATCATCGACGCAGTGCCCCGCCACTTGGTGGGTTTTGGGCTTTACCTTGATCGAGCTGATGGTGGTCGTCGCCATCATTGGTATTCTGGCGGCCTTGGCCTTGCCCGCTTACCAAAGTTACACCGTTCGCGCCAAAATGAGCGAAGTGCTGTTGGCCGCGACGCCCTGCAAAATGGCCGTCAGTGAGACGGTACAAACGGCGTCTAAGGCCAATATTTCGGCACTTTTATTTTCCCCCAACGACACGGCCAAGTCGCTTTGCCAGACCACCCAAACGCAATATGTGAGCGACGTGACGAGCAGTGCCAACGGCATGGTGATCGTGAACGCGAATGTAGAAAACTTGGCGGTTCTGGCCCCTAACAACAACATATTGACGCTCACGCCGCTGGTGGGTGTGGCTGGCGGCGGCGTGCGGGTGTTGAATGGCAGCACCGACGGCGGGCAAGCGATTGTGGGCTGGGTCTGCGGGGCCTCCAGCGAGCAGCAACCTTTTGCAGGCGCCACCACCATTGACGCCAAATACCTGCCCAGCAGTTGCCGCGGCAATTACCCATAAACAGGTCGGGGCCAGGATGCAGTGAGGGATTTCCACAGCATGGGCCGGAGTTGGACGTGCCTAGAATCGCGCCATGAACAAAGACACCACGCCCTCTACGCCTTACACCCCTTACACCCCCTACACCGCCGCTGAAAAACGCCAGCGGATTTTTGCCATCGTGGCGGCGAGTTCTGGCAACTTGGTCGAATGGTTTGACTTCTACATTTACGCCTTTTGCGCCATTTACTTTGCGCCCGCGTTTTTCCCGAAATCCGACGATACCGCTCAACTGATGAACACCGCCGGCATTTTTGCAGCGGGCTTTTTGATGCGCCCGATAGGGGGTTGGTTGTTTGGTCGGTTGGCGGATCGCCAAGGACGCAAGACCTCCATGGTGCTCTCCGTCAGCATGATGTGCGTGGGTTCTATGGTGATCGCCTTAACGCCCACTTATGCTGACATCGGCGCATGGGCGCCCGCCATCTTGTTGGCGGCGCGGCTGTTGCAAGGCCTGTCGGTGGGGGGCGAATACGGAGCGACCGCCACGTACATGAGCGAAGTCGCCTTGCGGGGGCAACGTGGCTTTTTCTCCTCGTTCCAATACGTCACCTTGATTGGGGGCCAGTTGTTGGCCGTCAGCACGGTGGTGATCTTGCAACAATTTTTGAGCGAGCCCGAGCTAAAGGCTTGGGGCTGGCGCATCCCGTTTGTGGTTGGCGCCATGACCGCGGTGGTGGCTTTGTTTTTACGCCGCACTTTGTCTGAAACGGCTGACGAAAACGCCCGCTCCAAAGAAGGGGCTGGCCGCGTCAGCCATCTGTTCAAGTTCCATAAAGCCGCCTTTTTCAGCGTGGTGGGTTACACCGCAGGGGGCTCCTTGATTTTTTACACCTTCACCACCTACATGCAAAAGTTTTTGGTGAATACCGTTCACATGCCGGTCAAAACAGCCAGTAACGTCATGTTGGCGGCGCTGTTTGTGTTCATGCTGATGCAGCCTTTGTTTGGCGCGCTGTCTGACCGCATTGGGCGTCGCAAAAGCATGTTGTTTTTCAGTGGTCTGGGCGTGCTGACGGTGTGGCCCCTCATGACCTTGCTACAAACCGAGTCTGACCCCTACATGGCGTTGGGGTTGATCATTGCTGCATTGGCCGTGGTGAGCTTTTACACTTCGGTCAGTGGCATTGTGAAGGCGGAGATGTTCCCCATCGAAGTCCGCGCCTTGGGCGTCGGACTGGCCTACGCCGTTGGCAACGCGCTGTTTGGCGGTTCGGCCGAATATGTTGCTTTGGCCTTGAAGAACGCCGGCGTGGAGTCTGCTTTTTATGGCTACGTGACCTTCATGATGGCCGTGGCTTTCTTGGTCAGCTTGCGCTTGCCCAAGACCCCCAGCTATTTAGAAACCGACCACTGAGTGGTCAGAAAGTCGGTGTGAAGCCGACTTTCTGAGGCGGTTCTGACAGCAACGAAGAGCCGCTTAGAACAAATCCAACACAGCACCCTTGCTGGCGCTGGAGGCATTGAAAGCAAACTTGGCCTGTACCCCGCGGGTGTAGCGCGGTGCGGGTGCGGTCCAACCTTCGCGGCGTTTTGCCAGTTCGGCTTCGGGCACGTTCAGTTCCAAAATCAATTGATGTGCATCGATGGTGATGCTGTCGCCTTCTTGAACGAAAGCGATGGTGCCTCCGGCCGCCGCTTCAGGCGCCACGTGGCCGACCACCATGCCCCAGGTGCCGCCAGAGAAGCGGCCATCGGTGATCAAGCCCACACTTTCACCCAAGCCGGCACCAATCAAGGCGCCGGTGGGGGCCAGCATTTCAGGCATGCCGGGGCCACCTTTGGGGCCGAGGTAACGCAGCACCATGACATCGCCAGCGACGATCTTGCCGTCCAAGATGGCTTTAAGGGCCGATTGTTCGTCATCAAACACGCGGGCGGGGCCGGTGATGACGGGGTTCTTCAGCCCAGTGATCTTGGCCACTGCGCCTTCGGGGCTTAAGTTGCCCTTCAAAATGGCCAAGTGACCTTGGGCGTACATTGGGTTGCTGATGGGGCGAATCACGTCTTGGTCGGCGCGGGGTTCGTCAGGCACATCGGCCAACACTTCGGCGATGGTTTGGCCTGAAATGGTCAAGCAGTCGCCATGCAGCAAACCCGCCTTCAACAAAATTTTCATCACTTGAGGAATGCCGCCGGCATTGTGCAGATCCACCGCCAAGTACTTGCCGCTGGGCTTGAGGTCGCACAGCACCGGGGTTTTTTGGCGAACGCGCTCGAAGTCGTCGATGCTCCATTCCACGCCGGCCGCGTGGGCAATGGCCAAGAAGTGCAGCACCGCATTGGTCGAGCCGCCGGTGGCCATGATGACGGCCACGGCGTTTTCAATGGCTTCGCGGGTCACGATGTCGCGCGGCCGAATGTCTTTTTTGATGGCCTCGATCAGCACCTTGGCCGACTCTTTGGCCGAGTTGGCTTTTTCATCGTGCGGGTTCGCCATGGTGGACGAGTAAGGCAGAGAAATGCCCAAGGCCTCAAAAGCCGAGCTCATGGTGTTGGCGGTGTACATGCCGCCGCAAGAACCGGTGCCGGGGATGGCGCGCTTTTCGATTTCGAGCAGGTCAGCGTCGCTCAATTTGCCAGCGGCGTTTTCACCGACGGCTTCAAACACGCTGACGATGTTCAGGTCTTTGCCCTGATAGCGGCCCGGCAGAATGGTGCCGCCGTAAACGTAAATGGCCGGCACGTTGGCGCGCAGCATGCCCATCAGGCCGCCGGGCATGTTCTTGTCGCAGCCGCCGACGACGAGCACACCGTCCATCCACTGGCCTTGCACGCAGGTTTCGACGCAGTCCGAAATGACCTCGCGGCTGACCAAGCTGTACTTCATGCCTTCGGTGCCCATGGCCATGCCGTCTGAAATCGTCGGGGTGCCAAACACTTGGGCATTGCCACCCGCCTCTTCAATGCCGGCAATGGCGGCGTCGGCCAACTTTTGCAAGCCTGAATTACATGGTGTGATGGTGCTGTGACCGTTTGCCACGCCGACCATGGGTTTCTTGAAATCACTCTCCTGGTAGCCCATGGCGTAGTACATGGAGCGGTTGGGCGCGCGTGATTTGCCTTCGACAATGTTGGCCGAGCGGCGGTTGATTTGAATCGGTTTGTTTTCCATGGCGTGTCTCAAAGAATAAATGTCTGTGAATCTCAGCGGTTGGCTAACTGGTCATTATCGCGTTTCTTGCTGGGTCATTCAGTGGATGGATTGCATTCACGGCACAATTCGACCATGCTCATGTACCCGCACTTCGACCCCGTGGCCCTGCAGATAGGGCCCTTCGCCATTCATTGGTATGGCCTGACCTATTTGGTGGCTTTTGGCCTGTTCATGCAACTGGGATTCAGGCGCTTGCACCACTGGCCTTACGCTGCCCTTGAGGGGGACGCCGCTTGGCATCGAAAAGACATTGAAGACATGCTGTTTTACGGCGTGCTCGGGGTGGTGCTCGGTGGCCGTTTGGGTTATTGCTTGTTTTACAAGCCAGCCTTTTATGCCGCAAATCCTTTGGAGATTTTCCAAGTTTGGCATGGCGGCATGAGCTTTCATGGCGGCCTGATTGGGGTGCTGGTGGCGCTGGCGGTCTTTGCGCGTGCGCGGGGCAAGTCGTGGCTGGAAGTGACCGATTTGGTGGCGCCTTGCGTGCCCTTGGGCTTGGCTTCGGGGCGCGTGGGCAATTTCATCAACGGCGAGTTGTGGGGCCGCTTCAGCCCGCTTGATTTGCCGTGGGGCATGGTCTTTCCCCAGAGCGGTTCAATGCTGCCGCGTCACCCTTCGCAAATTTACCAGTTCTTGTTGGAAGGCTGTCTGCTCTTTGTCTTGCTTTGGCTTTATGCCCGAAAACCCCGTCGTTTGGGCGAAGTGTCCGGGGCTTTTTTGGTTGGCTACGGCGTGATGCGCTTCACGGCCGAATATTTTCGAGAACCCGATGCCTTTTTAGGCCTCTTGTCGATGGGCCTGAGCATGGGCCAGTGGCTGTGCGTGCCGATGGTTTTGATCGGTATCGCCCTGTGGCTTTGGGCACAAAAACAGCCTCGGGTGACTTAACCCCAAAGCCTTAAAGGTGCATGACGGCGGCCACGCCGACCAAGACGCCCACGCCCGCGGTGCCAAACATGGCGTATTCCAGCCAGCGTTTGCGCGTCAACAAAGAAATGGCCGCCAAGGCAATCGCCACTTGCAACACCGTGGTGGCTTGGGCCCAGCGGTGATGCTGGTGCATGTCGGCCTCAGATTGTTCGTCAAATTCATGCGATTTTTCTTCCAAGGCCTCGGCCTTGACCTTGATGTCGGCTTTTTCTTTTTCGTAGCGGTCGACCTTGGCTTGGTAGGCCTCTTTTTTGTCGGCGGGCGCTAAGTCACGTGCCATTTCCGCCAAAGCCTGTTTGGTGCTTTTGGCTTGGTAATAGTTCCATTGGTTTGAAGCGGCGGTTTTTTGAATCGCAGCGTCGTTTTTAGCAATCGTCGAGTTGGCTTGGGTCAACCCCCCCATATAGGAAAAAATAGCGCCCACCGTGGCCAAGACGGCAGTGAACATGGCGATCTGGTTGACCATGGCGTCGCCGTGGCCGCCGTGCTCGCCGTCGTTGGCGTGGCCTTGGCTTGCGTGTTCCAAAGCGTGGTCATGGGGGCCGTGCACGTGAAAGCCATCACTGGACATGAGAGGTCTCCTGAGTTTGTTTTTGAATCTGTTCTTGAACTTGTTCGTAAGTCACAAAACTATAGCCGAGGCCACTCGTGCTGGTGTGGCGCTCACGGGCCACCTCGCGCCAATGCGTCCCCAGTTCGGGTGCATAGGCATCGCCTGCAAATTCTTGGTCGATTTCGGTGACCACCGCCCGGGCCGCCATGGGCAAAGCGTGTGCATACACGGCACTGCCGCCAATCACCCAGAGGGGTTGGTCTAAGGGCAGTTGACTTAAAGCATAAGCCAAGGAAGGGGCGGTGGTGGCGCCTTCGGCCAGCCAACCGACCTGGCGAGTCAGCACCCAGTTTTGTCGACCCGGCAAGGGCCGAAAGGCAGGCGGCAGCGACTCCCAGGTCAGGCGCCCCATGATGACCGGGCAACCCAGCGTGGTGCGTTTGAAGTGGGCCAAGTCTTCAGGCAGGTGCCATGGCAGGCGGTTTTCAATGCCGATGACGCCGTTGCGGGCGCGGGCATAAATGAGGTTTAAATTGGAATGAATGGCCATCGGTGTCGCGTCAGTTCAAACCGCAACAGGCGCCGAAATAGCGGGGTGGCATTGGTAGTCAAGCACTTCAAAGTCTTCGTATTGGTAGTCAAAAATGGACGCTGGGCGGCGTTTGATGTGAAGCGTGGGGTAAGCAAAGGGCGTGCGCGCCAATTGTGTCTTGACCTGTTCAGCGTGGTTGCTGTAAAGGTGGCAGTCGCCGCCCGTCCAGATGAAGTCACCCACCTCTAAATCGCACTGCTGCGCGACCATGTGGGTCAGCAAGGCATAGCTGGCGATGTTGAAGGGAACACCCAAAAAGATGTCGGCACTTCGCTGGTACAGCTGGCAAGACAACTGACCGCGGCCGCCGGGCTCGGTGGCGGGTGCCACATAAAACTGGAAAAAGGCGTGGCAAGGCATCAAGGCCATTTTGGACAGCTCGGCGACATTCCAAGCGCTGACGATGATGCGGCGTGAATCGGGGTTGGTTTTGAGGGTGTTGATGACCTCGGCAATTTGGTCGATGTGGCCACCGTCGGGGGTGGGCCAACTGCGCCATTGCACGCCGTACACAGGACCTAAGTCGCCGTCTTCGCGGGCCCAGTCGTCCCAGATGCTGACGTTGCGCTCTTTCAGCCAGTGGTTGTTACTGGAGCCGGTCAAGAACCACAGTAATTCTTGGATGATGGAGCGCAGGTGCACCTTCTTGGTGGTCACCAGGGGAAAGCCTTCGTTCAAATTGAAGCGCATTTGGTGACCAAACACGCTGGTGGTGCCCGTCCCGGTGCGGTCGGATTTTTGCACCCCGTGTTCGGCCACATGGCGCATGAAGTCTTCGTATTGCGAGCGCACGGGGCGTTGCGTTTGGCCTTCAAGGGGGGGGGCGCTGGGGTCAGAGATCATGGTGAAAGCAGGTCGAGCAGGTCGGAGTAGGTCGGAATAAGTCGGAGTAGGGGATGCACAAATTCTAAAGCCCAGTTTCTAAAGCCCAGTTTTCAACGCCCAGCGTTCCTTTGTTCGGTCCGTTGGTCTTTGGCCTGTCCCAATCGACCTCGTTAAATCGACCTCGTTAAATCGAACTCGTTAAATGGACCTCTTTTAATGGACCTTGATTTAATGGGTCAAATTTTGCTCAAAATTTGCCGGGTCAGCTTTTCCCTGAAATGGGCATGAACGTGTTGACCAAACAGAACCGATTCTTTTCCCTGGCTGAATTTGATCAAATGGCCTTCGGTTTTGAGAACCTCCACCCGCGTCAGCGCTCGGTTCATTTGGAGTTTGTTTTTTGAAAAACCATTCTGATATTCAAAAGTCAAATGCAAGGGGCCGACCTCGAGCTTTTCGTAATCGCTGGCATGCTTGACTGTGAAAGCAAACGCCAGCGCCAAAGCGGTGATTTCAATGAAGGAGTAGGGCAGGATGAGCGTCGCCCCCAATGTGTAAAAAGCCAAACCAATGGCCACCGAAAGCAAACCCAGCAGGGCAAAAATGGTGGCCAACTGGTTGGGCGAAATAGAGCAGTTCCGTTTGAAGCACCAGGCCCAACCGTCTTCGGTCTTTTGGGCGTTCAACTGCAAGGTCAAAGGGCTTTCCATGCAGAACATTCTATTGATAAAGCTATAATACAGCCATGCAACGCTTACAAAAAGCCCACCTCATCGCCCGCTTTGTGTTGGTGTGGTTTGCGCTTTATGTTGGCGTCTCGCTGGCTTCGCCCTTCATCAGCACGGATCCTTCCCAACTGGTTTGTTCTGCCATGGGTGGCCTCAAAATGGTCAGCTTGGATGACAAAACCGATGGCGACCAAGCCGGATCTGCCGGCAACACGGGTTCGGGGAGCAAGGCCTCTTTAGCGGGCAAGTTGGATTGCCCTTTGTGCACCCAAGTCTGCCCCCCGCAAGCCCTGAGCGCCCCCCACTTTGACGCCTCTGGCGCGTTGTCCTACGCCACCCGCCCTCTACCGTCAGCCCACATTGCCTGGTTGACCCGCTCCCCCCTGCCGCCCCGCGGCCCTCCGCTTCATTCTTGATCCCCAACTGACCCTTATTTAAGCGCTTTGGCTTGGCCAACTTCGCGCTTGCACTTCTCTTGGTTATTTCCCTTGGTTAACCCGGGTGCCTGACTGGCCATGGCCTGCAGCAGGCGACTCGCGATGACTGAGTCTGTTTTGGATGAAAAGAATGAAATTGAGCTGGTTTAAAAAATCCCAGATGTCGACTTTGTCGGCTTTATTGCCCTTGCTGGCGATTGCCCTTGGCCGCAGTGCCCTCGCGCAAACCGAGGTGCCTTCTGTCAACGTGACGTCAGAACGAAGCACCGCACCGCCATTCGCTGGCCCCAACACCGTGGAGGGCATCACCGCCGAAAAAATAGCCGATACCGTGAACCTGTTGGACACGCCAGATGCCTTGAAATACCTGCCCAGTTTGATGGTCCGAAAACGCGACTCGGCCGACTATGGGGGCGCGACCTTGGCCACTCGAATTTGGGGCGTTTCTTACAGCGCCAAAAGCACGGTCATTGTCGATGGCATGCCCATTTCGAACCAGCTTTTCAATGACAACAACTATGGGCCACCCAAATGGTTCGTGGTATCGCCAGAAGAAATTGACCACATCGATGTGATGTATGGCCCTTTTTCGGCGGCTGACTCGGGCAATGCCATGGGGGCCTTGGTGGACATCACGACCAAGCGGCCCACCAAAGCGTTCGAGGGCGCCCTCAGCATGACCTCGGCGACCCAGTCGTTCAGCCTGTTCAACACCCGAGGCAACTACCACACAGAGGAAGCCGCAGCCCTGCTGGGCGGGCGCAGCGAGGCGTTGACTTGGCGCTTGAACCTCAACCACGAAGACGCCCACACACAACCAAGAACTTTTGCGACTGGGGCCTCTTCTATCCCCAGCGACCAAGCTTTTCCTTATGTTAAAAAAGACGGCAGCAACGGCGGCTACTACTTGGGGGCAAACGCATTACTGCACGGCGTGAGTGACAACGTGAACGCCAAAGTCACCTTGGATTTGAACCGCGACACCCAATTGGCGCTCAGTTCAGGCGTCTTTTTGGCTGACACCGATTCAAGCGCGCAGTCTTATATGGCCAATGGATTTTGTGCCACAGGCAGCGGTTCGTGCACCCCCTTGGCCAGCGGCGTTTATGGTTACAAGCAAGCACAATGGGTCAATGGGGTCTCGCTTAAAACGAACACCCAAGGTGTTTGGGATTACGGCCTCCAATGGTCCAACTTCCGCTATCTGCATGATGTCCAAAGAACCGCAGGCTATTTGAACAACGATGGCTCGGCGGTGAACAATGTGACCGGTAAACCAGGCAGCGTTCGTGACATGTCGGGCACCCAATGGAGCCAGTTCGACGCCAAGGGCATCTACCGACCCACGCAAGCGCCAGCCCACCAAATCAGCCTGGGCTACCACCTCGACAACACCCAATTGAAGAGCCAGACCAACAACGTGTTGGACTGGCAAAACACCAACGCAGGCACGGTGACGGGCTTGGCGCAAGGCACGAATCAAACCCAGGCGGTTTGGCTTCAAGACGCGTACCAAGCCTCCGAGCGTTTGCTAACGACTGTCGGGGGGCGTTTTGAAAATTGGCGCTCCAACAACGGCGGTGTCTTTGCCAGTGGCACCGGCGCTCTGACTCAGCCGGCGGTTTCAGTGGATCATTTCTCGCCCAAATTGTCGGCCTTGTGGTCCTTGGATGACGGCGCCTCCGTCAAGGCGTCCTTGGCGAATGCGGCGCGTTTTCCAACGGTGGGTGAGTTGTACAACGTGGCCACCTGCACAACGGGGTGCACGGGCAATCAAGCTTTTCCCTATTCGCCCAATCCCGCCACCATCAAGCCGGAGAATGTCAACTCATTTGAGCTGACCTATGCCAAGCCGCTCCACCACGCCAACGTCCGGGTTTCTTTCTTTGCAGAAGACGTGAAAGACGCCTTAATTGCACAGTATGGCCCTTTGAACCCCGCTCAACCCAATGGGCTCTACAGCTATTGGTTGAATGTCAAAAAGGTGCGCTCACGGGGCCTGGAATTGAGCAGCGAGGTGCAAAAGTTCTGGGTTGACGAGTTGGCCTTGGTGTCCTCGCTCACGGTCGTTGACTCGGTCATGGCCGCCAACGACGGCGTCACAAGCTTGGGCAAGTCGGTGGCCGGCAACAAGACCCCCGGGGTGTCGCCGCTGCGCCTGAAGTTCGTCGCCACTTACCGCCCGAATGACAAACTGTCATTGGCGTTGGCCGGCAGCTACCAAAAGCAGTTTTACTCGTCGATTGACAACAACGATGTGAACGCCAACACCTACCAAGGCTTCTCCGGCTACAGCTTGTTTGACCTCAAGGCGCATTACCACTTTGACGACAAGTTGTCGGCCTCGGCGGGCATCGATAACCTGCTGGACCGCAAGTACTTTTTGTACCACCCCTTTGCCCAGCGCACACTCGTGGCCAACGTGCATTACGACTTTTAAATTTAATTTTGATCCTAAGAACGTCTATGAAATTCAAAACCACCTTGATGGGCGCACCCGCGCTCACACACGCAGGGCCACGCTCATTGGCACAGACCTTGGCGTTCGGCCTGGTCGCAGCCAGCCTGGCCACGGTAGGGGCCTCGGCCTCTGCCCATACCGTGCTCGAATACCAAGTCGCCACCGCCGGGAAAAGCTACAAAGCCACATTCAAGGTGGGCCATGGCTGCGGCGCCTCACCCACGCGGCAAATGGTGGTCGACCTGCCCGCGGGGGTGCAAGGCGCCAAGCCCATGCCCAAGCCGGGTTGGAAGATCGACGTCACACATGAAAAACTGACGCAGCCCTACACCAGCCACGGCCGAACCATCACGGAGGACGTCAGCCGCATCACGTGGACGGCCAAGACCCCTGAAGATTTCTTGCCCAACGGCTTTTACGATGAATTCGTTTTGGTCGGCACTTTGCCCGAGCAAGCAGGCCTGTTGTATTGGCCGGTTCAGCAGGTGTGTGAACAGGGCCGCATGGATTGGGTGGAGGTGCCCAAGGCCGGTCAAAAGTTGTCTGACTTGAAGTACCCCGCCGCCGTGCTCGAACTGTTGTCGGGTGACTCGGCCGATGCCCACTCCCATTGAAAACCCCTTCAAAGGGGTTTGAAGGAGCGTTGATCGGGTGCTCAGTCCATAATTTCTGGATGTTGAACTTCCGCCCCCTTTTTGTTTCTCTGCTGCTCCTCAGTTCGCTCGGCTTGGGGGCCACCGAGCGCGCCGCTCAAAAAGAGGTTGACGACGCGCTGGTGAAGGCTTGCACGGTGTGCCACGGGCCCGAGGGTCGCTCGACCCCCTATGGTTATTTCCCGAGGCTGGCGGGCAAGCCCGAGACGTATTTGTTGAACCAGTTGCAAAATTTCCAAGCGGGTCGACGCCATTACGCTCAGATGGGTTACCTGCTTGAAAACGTCAATGCCGCTTACCTGCAACAGCTGGCCCAATTTTTTGCCAAGCAAGACATTCCTTATCCTGCGCCTGCGGTTTTTTCGACCCCTCAGCCTCAGTTGAATCGGGGCCATGAATTGGCGATGCACGGGGACCCTGACCGAAAGATTCCCGCTTGTGCGGCGTGTCACGGCCAGCAACTCAGCGGCGGCGTTTCACCGGCGATTCCCGGCTTGTTGGGGTTGCCGCGTGATTATTTGTTGGGACAATTGGGCAATTGGCGCACCGACCAACGCCACGCCCGCGAGCCCGACTGCATGGCACCGATTGCCAAAAATCTGACCGAGCAAGACATCAACGCCGTGACCCGCTGGCTGGCCACACAAGTTGCCCTAAAGCAGGGGCCAAAATCAGGGGTGCAAGCCGCCCCACAGCCAGATTCACCCGCTTTGAAGTGTGGCAGCGTTCAGGCTCGGAATGAGGCGCCACTGTCGCCCCAGCAAAGTCAGGGGCTTTATTTGTCCCGCATCGGGAATTGTCAGGCCTGCCACACCGCCCAAGGGGGCGTCCCCCTGGCGGGCGGCAAAGCCATTGAAACGCCGTTCGGGGTGGTTTTTTCGAGCAACTTAACCCCCGATGCGCAGACCGGCATCGGCCGTTGGTCAGCGGCCGATTTTTGGCAAGCTTTGCATGAAGGACGCTCCAAAGACGGGCACCTGCTGACGCCTGCATTTCCTTTCACCGATCTCACCCAAGTCACACGCCAGGACGCGGATGCCTTGTTCGCTTACTTGCAGACTTTGGCGCCACAAAAGAATGAGGTGAAGCCCAATACCTTGTCATGGCCTTTCAATACCCAGTGGGCGCTGCAAGTGTGGCGGGCGTTGTACTTCAAACCAACAGCATTCAAGCCCGATCCCAAGCAAACCGCCGATTGGAATCGGGGCGCTTATTTGGTCAACGGCCTCTCGCATTGCGGCGCTTGCCACACGCCCCGCAATGCCTTGGGAGCCAGCAGGGGTGACCGCGCTTTTAAGGGCGCGGTGTTGGCTTCTCAAGGGCAATGGGTGGCGCCAGGCCTCTTATCGCCACAAGAGGGCGGGGTTCAAAATGAATCGATTAAAAGCATTTCTAATCTGTTGCAAAACGGCATGACTCAAAAAGGCTATGTGCGTGGCCCCATGGCCGAGGTCGTTTACAAAGGGACGCAGTACTTGAGCGATGCAGACGCGAAATCCATTGGTGTCTACCTCAAGTCCTTGGGGAACTCGCCCGCAGCGCCCGGGCCCCAAGGGGTCATTGAGGACTCAAAAGGGCATTCCCACGGCGCAGCCCTTTACAAAGAGCACTGTGAAAGCTGTCACGGCAAAGAGGGCCAAGGTTCGCCACCAGGGTTTCCAGCGCTGGCGGGCAACCGACATGTGACGACATCGCAGGTGGGTAACTTGATCAATACGGTTTTGTTGGGGGGCATTCCACCGACCACGGCTGCGAATCCTTTGCCGCCTGGCATGCCCCCCTTCAGAACCCTGTTGAGCGATAAAGAGGTGGCCGATGTCTTGACCCACACACGCCAGTCTTGGGGCCATCAAGCCCCGGCCATCACGACCTTGGATGTCATCCAGCACCTTGAAAATGCATCGGCGCATGGCGGTACCGACCGCTTGCCGCGTTAAAGGCTCAAAACACGGCCTGGATTCAGTCGGTTGTCGGGGTCCAGTGCGGCTTTGATGCTGCGCATCAGGTTCAGTGCCACCGGTGATTTGTGCTGCGCCAGAGCCGCTACCTTGAGCGAGCCGATGCCGTGTTCAGCAGAAATGGACCCGCCAAATTGACTCACCTGCTCATAGACCAGCGCATTGATCGAGGCTTCTTGCTCAAGCAAAAAAACCGCCGCATCGACGCCTTCGGGGGCTTGCACGTTGTAGTGCAAATTACCGTCGCCCAAATGCCCAAAGGTGACGAGCCGGACGCCCGGGACTTCACTGGCCAAAAGCGCATGGGTCTTGGCCACGAATGCCGGGATGTGCGACACCGGCACACTGATGTCGTGCTTGATGTTCAGTCCCTCTTGCGACTGCGCCAATGAAATATTTTCCCGCACCTGCCAGAGGTTTTGCGCTTGCGCCAAAGACTGCGCCACCACCGCGTCTTGCACCACGCCTTGCGCGAGGGCCTCGGTCATGAGGGACTCAAACTGGGCCTGCGCATGGGCCATGGATTCAGCATCCGAGGTCTCCAACAGCACGGCGTAAGGCGAACCTAAAAAGGGCACCTGCAGTGGAGGTAAGTGCTTGGCGACCAAGCTCAGGGACAACCCATTCATGACTTCAAAGCCCGTGAGTGCGGATCCCAATCGGCGTTGGGCCATACCCAGCAAGACCACGGCGGCGTCCACAGAGGCCACCGTGGCCCAAGCCGTCAAGGTCGCGGCGGGTTGGGGAAAGAGTTTGAGCGTGGCCGCCGTCATGATGCCCAGCGTGCCTTCGCTGCCGATGAACAAATCGCGCAGGTCGTAACCCGTGTTGTCTTTGCGCAGGCCCGAAAGGCCGCTCCAAATTTCACCGGTGGCGGTCACGACCTCCAAACCCAGGCAAAGTTCGCGCGCATTGCCATATCGCAGCACTTGGGTTCCCCCCGCATTGGTGGCGAGGTTGCCACCCACGGTGCAACTGCCCTCGGACGCGAGTGACAAGGGAAACAAAAAACCGGCTTGAGCCGCCGCCGCTTGCACGGTTTGTAAGATGCAACCCGCTTCGACGGTGAGCGTCAAATTGGCCGCGTCCAAATGGCGAATGGCGTTCAGACGGCGCAAACTCAAGACAATTTGTTCGCCGCTGCCATCCGGGACGCTGCCGACAGCCAGCCCGGTGTTGCCCCCTTGCGGCACGATCGAAACGCCTTCAGCGGCGCAGGCTTTGACAACCGCCGCCACTTCCAAAGTGCTGCCAGGACGAACGACGGCCAGCGCTCGGCCTTGGGCCCGTTTTCGCCAATCCTGCTCATACGCCAAGAGGTCATCGCCCTTTGCTGAGGTCAACACATGGGCAGGGCCCAGCAAGGCCCGCAGGGTGTTGAGCAGCGAGGTGAATGCCGGCATGGTGATTCAAAGGTGGGGGGAAGCCTCGGTGCCTGTTCCAGAAACGTGGCTGGATTTTGAAAGGCTGGTTTTATCGCCCAAACCAACTTGGTCGGCGTGATAGAGCCGCAACCGCACATGCAGGGCGGCCGCGGTGAAGAGGCTGAGGCAAAGTGCAATTTCAAGCCCCGCCAAGGCATTGCTGGGCCAAGGATCGCCGTAGGCGCGCACCACCCCTTCGATGAAATAAAGCCAAACGACCAAGCTGACCCAGCGGTAGGTGTACATGCGGTTTTTCAGCAAACCAGCCAAAGGCAAGCACAGGGGCAGGGCTTTGAGCACCAGCCAAGAGCCGCCGGGCCGCAACGGGGCCAGCACCAGTTCCCAGGCCAAGCTAAGTCCAATCAAACCCATCAGGCTGGCGACAGCCAAGCGCCGGCTCCAAATAACGGTTTGTTGTGGGTTGAGATGAACGTTCATAGCGGTGGCATCATACCGGTCATGCCTGCTTTTTCATTCAAAACAAATCCATTCTTCAAAGCCCTGCAAAGTTTGGCGGACCGCTTTCAAGAAGACCGCTTGGGTTTAACCGCCAGCAGCTTGACCTTCACCACGGTGCTGGCGCTGGTGCCCTTGGTGACCGTGGTCTTGGCCCTGTTCACGGCCTTCCCTGTGTTTTCCCAAGTGGAGGCCACTTTGCAGCATTGGCTGCTGACCAGTTTGGTGCCCGACTCGATTATCAAGCCGGTCATGGGGGCCATCACGCAGTTTTCCGCCAAAGCCAGCGGCTTGGGATTGGCCGGTTTTGCGGCTTTCACGGTCACGGTTTTGAGCCTGGTCATGACCATTGATGGGACGCTGAACGCCATTTGGCGCGTGCAACATGCACGCAGCTGGGGCAAAAGGGTGCTTGTTTACTGGGCCGTTCTGACCTTGGGACCTTTGCTCTTGGCCTTCACGTTGTTTGCCACCACCTCGGTTTTGGGCTGGACCCGGGATTGGGGGGCGGAATTGGGCCTGAGTCTGCCGAGCAGTCTCCATGGCCTCAGCGGTTTGAATGGGGGCGCAAGCGCAAGTGCCAGCGCAAGTGCAAGCAGTGCGCACGCTTCGCCTCAGTGGTGGCTCGACCCCTTGAGCATTTTGATGTTGTCTGGCGGCATGGCTTGCTTGTTTAAGTATGTGCCCAACACCTATGTGCGCTGGCGTGATGCTTGGGCGGGCGGCTTTTTTGTCGGCTTGGGCCTGGAATTGGCGAAGCATATTTTGGGCTACTACTTACTCAAAGTCCCCACCTATTCGTTGATTTATGGGGCTTTTGCCGCCGTGCCTATTTTGTTGGTTTGGATCTATGTGGCTTGGATGGTCGTCTTGCTGGGGGCGGAGTTGGCCGCCTACCTGCCCTTCTTGTTGCAGCCTGAAAAACCCCGTTTGAAATCTCAGGCTTGGCCATTGGAGTTGGCATTGACGCTCTTACAAGCTTTGCAAACCGCACGCCAAACACCCCAAAAGGGCCTCACCAGTACCGAATTGACCACCCGATTTGATTTGGATTTAGGC
Source organism: uncultured Curvibacter sp. (assembly GCA_903828535.1). Taxonomy (GTDB): domain Bacteria; phylum Pseudomonadota; class Gammaproteobacteria; order Burkholderiales; family Burkholderiaceae_C; genus Curvibacter. The sequence continues at coordinate 169,825 of CAIKMN010000031.1, read as the reverse complement.
CAGTTGGAGTTGGTGACAGAACGCCTGCGGGAGCTCGATTGGGTGGCCACTCTGAACGAAACCGATGACGTGGTGGGCGCTCAACGCCACCAAGAACCCCGCTGGGTGATCTTGGTGGAGCCCTCACAAGTGCCCTTGAGTCCTTTGTTAGAAGCCCTGCTCTTCAAGCCAGAAGGTGCTTTGGCTCCCGTTTGGCACTTGGCCGGTTGGGACGAAGGCAAAACCACCTTGGCCCAGGTGTTGTTGCCAGCGTCAAACAGTTAAAAAATCCTTCAAAGCGTTCAAGGTGCCCTCAGGGTCTTCGGTCATTTGATGGTGGCCCACCGGCAGTGAAACCAGTTGGGTTTTCGCCCCCATCTGAGGTCGATTTTGTGCTGCTGAGATCAGGCCGACCGCCGCTTTGGGCAGCGTCATTTGGTCGTTTTCGCCCAAGATGAACAACACCGGAGCCGTCACCTGCGCCATCGCCTCCAAGCCGTGGCTGTAGTCGTTGCAGGCACTGAAGCCTCGGTGGAATACATTGGCGTTGGGGTTGCTGCGCAGCACTTTTCGGCCCAAGGCCACACTGGTGCCAAACACCCAAGTGCCCGGCCCCAAAGACGAATTGGGTGAGCACAAGGTGCTTCGCGAGAACACATTGATCATTTGAATGGCTTGCTCGGGCTGGTTCAATGACGCTTCCAACAAGGCGGGCGACACTTTCATCGGATAAGCAGTGCCGATCAGCGCCAAGTGGCTGACCCGATCCGGCACGCGGCTGGCGGCCTCCAGCCCATACAAAGAACCCCAGCTGTGGCCCACCAGGGCCACCTTTTCAACGCCCAAAGGCGCTAAGGCGTCCATCACCCCGACCACAAAATCGGCCGCAGCCTCGACGGTGGAAGGGGCTTCGCCTTGGCTGCGGCAATGGCCCGGCAGGTCGAGCGCGAAGACGTTCCAACCATGGTGGGCGAGGTAGCGGCTTTGCAAGATCCAAACGCTGTGGTCGTTCAAAACCCCGTGCAAAAAAAGGACCGTGGGCTGTGCTGGGTTGAAGGCTTTGCCGCCTGTGTAGGCGTAGGTGGTGGCGCCGTTGACTTGTAAAAACATGGAGACCCCCGATAACTTGGTTCTGTCTGAGTTCAGTGGTTTGATTTTTCGGCGGCTTTTAAAGCGCGCTTCAAATCGTCAATCAGGTCAACAGGGTCTTCCAGACCGATCGACAAGCGGATGGTGCCGGCCCCAATGCCAGCGCTGCGCAGGGCCGCATCGTCCATGCGGAAGTGGGTGGTGCTGGCGGGGTGAATCACCAAAGAGCGGCAATCGCCTACATTCGCCAAGTGGCTGAACAGCTTCAACGTTTCAATGAATTTTTTGCCTTGTTCGCGGCTGCCTTTCAAGTCAAAACTGAAGACGGCTCCGGCGCCGCGCGGACCAAAACGAAGCAATTTTTTGGCCAGTTCATGGCTGGGGTGGCTGCTCAAAAGCGGGTGACCAACGCGCTCGACAAAGGGGTGCTCAGCCAAAAAGTTCACCACTTTTTCGGTGTTGCTCATGTGGCGATCCATGCGCAGGGGCAGGGTTTCAATGCCCTGCAAAATCAGCCACGCCGTGTGGGGGCTCATGCATGCCCCGAAATCGCGTAAGCCTTCACGCCGGGCCCGCAGCAAAAAGGCCCCCACGCTGGATTCTTCGTTGAACACCATGTTGTGAAAACCGGCATAAGACTCGGTCAACTCGGCAAAGCGGCCGTTGGTGGCGGGGCCATCCCAATCGAAACTGCCGCCGTCCACGACCACGCCGCCGATGACGGTGCCGTGGCCCGACAAAAATTTGGTGGCCGAGTGGTAGACCAAGTCAGCGCCCAAGGCCAGCGGTTGAATCAGGTAGGGCGATGTCAGCGTGGAGTCCACTAAAAGAGGGACGCCGTTTTCATGGGCAATGGCGGCAACCGTGGGGATGTCCAACACGTCCAAGCCGGGGTTGCCGACCGTTTCGCCAAAAAACAACTTGGTGTTGGGCCGCACGGCGGCGCGCCAGCCGTCGATGTCGCCGGGTTTCACGAAGGTGGTCTCGATGCCAAAACGCCGCAGGGTGTAATGCAACAAATTTTGCGAACCCCCATAGAGCGCGGTGGAGGCCACGATGTGGGCGCCCGCTCCCATGAGCGTCGCGATGCTGAGGTGCAAAGCGGCTTGGCCGCTGGCGGTGGCAATCGCGCCAATGCCGCCTTCCAAAGCCGCGACCCGTTGTTCCAACACCGCGGTGGTGGGGTTAGAAATGCGCGAATAAACGTGGCCCGAGCGCTCTAAATTGAAAAGCGACGCTGCATGGTCACTGGATTCAAAAACAAAAGAGGTGCTCAGGTGGATGGGCGTGACGCGCGCGCCGGTGGTGGGGTCGGGGCTGGCGCCTGCGTGCAGCGCCAAGGTGTCAAAACCGGGATCAGCGTAACCGGGCATGGTGATTTCCTCTCAATCTGGACCTCAAAACAGCTTCATTGTGGGCTATATTTCGATTCCTAACAGGCGCTGTTTGGCGCACAGGAGACGACCATGCAAGTCAGTGACATTCTTCGAGTCAAAGGGGGCACACTTTTCACCATGTCCCCGGAAGACCTGCTGTCCAAGGCGGCAGAATTCATGGCGGAAAAAGACATCGGTTCTTTGGTCATCATGTCGCGCGGCAAGTTGGCTGGCATGCTGACTTTTCGCGAGGTGATTCGGGCAGTGGTGAGAAACGGCGGTTCGGTGGGGGAGGCCACCATCGGCAGCGCCATGGACGACCAACCTCAAACTTGCGAGCCCACCACAGAACTCGATGAAGTTCGCCGCTTGATGCTGGAGCGCCACGCCCGCTATGTGCCCGTGATGCACGACGGCATGCTGATGGGCGTGATTAGTTTTTACGACGTGGCCAAGGCCGTGGTGGATGCACAAAACTTTGAGAACAAAATGCTCAAAGCCTACATTCGCGATTGGCCTGAAGAACAAAATACCGATTAAGAGCCTTCGGTTTGAGCGTTCATTTACCCTTGCAGGGCGTGCGGGTCTTGGACCTGTCTCGCGTTTTGGCCGGCCCCATGTGCGCCCAAGCACTGGGCGATTTTGGCGCCGATGTCATCAAAATTGAACACCCCAAACGCGGTGACGACATGCGCGATTGGGGCGTCAAAATTGGCAAAACCGAAACCGCCTATTACGCCAGCGCCAACCGCAACAAGCGCTCGGTCACAGTGGATCTACAAACGCCTGAAGGCCAGCACATCGTGCGCGAGTTGGCCAAGCAATCCGATGTGGTGTTGCAAAATTTTAAGTTTGGCGGTGTAGACAAAATGGGCCTCGGCTTTGCCGATTTGCAAGCCCTTCAGCCGGAGCTGATTTACTGCTCGATCTCAGGTTACAACCGCAGCGGCCCCGAAGCCGCCCGGCCTGGTTACGACATCGTGGTGCAAGGCGAAGCTGGCCTGATGGCTTTGAACGGCGAAGTGAACCAACCACCCCTCAAATTCGGCGTGGCCGCGGTCGACATGTTCACCGGCATGTACGCCACCCAAGCCATTTTGGCGGCCCTGTTTGAGCGCGAGCAGGCGCGCCAAGCCGCAAAGCAAAAAATGGGGAAGGTCAATGCAGGGGATGCCAGCCAAGAAGCACCTGCATTCAAAGGCCGCCACATCGAAATGGCGTTGTTTGACACGGGTTTGCTGATGACGACGTATGTGGGCTTGGAAGCCTTGTTGCACCAGCAAGAGCCGCTGCGCTACGGCAATGAACACCCGACCATCGTGCCTTACGGCGTGTTTCAAGCAGCCGATGGGCCGATGGTGATAGCGGTGGGCAACAACAGCCAGTTTGAGCGGTTCTGCCGCGAGGTGATTGAGCGCCCCGACTTGGCCGATAACCCCGATCTAAAAACGAATTTGAGTCGCCTCCAGGTGCGCGACACCTTGGTGCCCGAGTTGATCAAAGAAATCAAAGCGCGTCCCCGCAATTTGATGTTGGCGCGCATGAAGGCCGCTCAAATTCCTTGTGGTGAGGTGCTTGGGGTCCTCGAAGCCTTGCAATCAGAGCGCGCCCAACAAGGCGGTTTGGTCACCGAGCAAGCCCATCCTTTTGCCAGCGGTGGCAAAACCCACGTGATGTCGCCGCCCTACCGCATCGACGGCGAGCGTTTGCCCATCCGTTATGCCCCACCGATGTTGGGCGAACACACCGAAGCCGTGCTGGCTGAGTTGTTGGCCTTACCAGCCGATGAACTGTCTCGGCTCAAAGGCTTGGGCGTGATTTAACCGCTCTTTTTGAAGCCATAAAAAAAGCCACCCGAAGGTGGCTTTTTGTTTTGGGGATTGGCGGGTTGTTGAACCCGCGGGGCTGAATTACATGCCCATGTCGCCCATACCACCCATGCCGCCCATGCCACCAGGCATGCCGCCGCCGGCAGATTCTTCCTTAGGCGCTTCAGCGACCATGGCTTCGGTCGTCAACAACAAGGAGGCCACAGATGCGGCGTTTTGCAACGCAGTGCGGGTGACCTTGGTGGGGTCCAAAATACCCATTTCGATCATGTCGCCATAGGTGTCGTTGGCGGCGTTGAAGCCGTAGTTGCCCTTGCCGTTCAACACCGCGTTGACGACCACTGAAGGTTCGCCACCGGCATTGAAGACGATTTCGCGCAGGGGCGATTCGATGGCCTTCATCACCAGCTTGATGCCGGCGTCTTGGTCGGCGTTGTCGCCCTTGATGTCGCCCACGGCTTGCTTGGCACGCAACAGCGCCACGCCACCACCGGCCACAATGCCTTCTTCCACGGCAGCGCGGGTCGCGTGCAGGGCGTCTTCGACGCGGGCTTTCTTTTCCTTCATTTCGACTTCGGTGGCAGCGCCCACCTTGATCACGGCCACACCGCCAGCCAACTTGGCCACGCGTTCTTGCAGCTTTTCGCGGTCGTAGTCGGAAGTGGCTTCTTCGATTTGCACACGGATTTGCTTCACGCGGGCTTCGATGTCAGCGGCCACACCGGCACCGTCAATGATGGTGGTGTTTTCTTTGCCCACTTCGATGCGGGCAGCGGAGCCGAGGTCAGCCAAGGTCACTTTTTCCAGCGACAAGCCGACTTCTTCAGCGATCACTTTACCGCCGGTCAAGATGGCGATGTCTTCCAACATGGCCTTGCGACGATCGCCGAAGCCAGGGGTCTTCACAGCCACGACCTTCAAGATGCCGCGGATGGTGTTCACCACCAAAGTAGCCAGGGCTTCGCCTTCGACGTCTTCAGCAATGATCAGCAAAGGACGGCCCGATTTGGCCACTTGTTCCAAAGTGGGCAACAGGTCACGGATGTTAGAAACCTTCTTGTCGTACAACAGCACGAAGGGGTTGTCCAACAAAGCGGCTTGCTTTTCGGGGTTGTTGATGAAGTAGGGCGACAGGTAGCCGCGGTCGAACTGCATGCCTTCAACGACGTCGAGTTCGTTTTGCAAAGACTTGCCGTCTTCGACGGTGATCACGCCTTCTTTGCCCACTTTGTCCATCGCGTCGGCAATGATTTGACCGATCGAGGTGTCGCTGTTGGCAGAAATGGAGCCCACTTGGGCGATTTCTTTGGAGGTGGTGGTGGCCTTGGTGGCCTTCTTCAATTCAGCCACCAAAGCCGTCACGGCCTTGTCGATGCCGCGCTTCAGGTCCATGGGGTTCAGGCCAGCGGCCACGTACTTGGAGCCTTCGCGCACGATGGCTTGGGCCAACACGGTGGCGGTGGTGGTGCCGTCGCAAGCGTTGTCGCTGGTTTTGGAGGCCACTTCCTTCACGAGCTGGGCGCCCATGTTTTGCAACTTATCTTTGAGTTCGATCTCTTTAGCGACGGACACACCGTCCTTGGTCACGGTGGGGGCGCCGAAAGAGCGCTCCAACACCACGTTGCGGCCTTTGGGACCTAGGGTGACTTTAACTGCGTTGGCCAGGATGTTCACACCTTCGACCATGCGCGCGCGGGCTTCACCGCCGAAAACGACGTCTTTTGCTGCCATTTTGAATACTCCGAATTAGGTAATTTGATGAAATGAAAAATTATTTTTCGACGACTGCGAACAGGTCGTCTTCCTTCATGACCAGCAGCTCATCGCCGTTGATCTTGACGGTTTGGCCGCTGTACTTGCCGAACAACACACGGTCGCCGACTTTGACGGCCATGGGGCTGACGTCGCCCTTGTCGTTTTTCTTGCCAGGACCGACGGCCAAGACTTCGCCTTGGTCGGGTTTCTCGGCGGCGTTGTCAGGAATGACGATGCCGGAGGCGGTTTTGGTTTCGAGTTCGAGGCGTTTGACGATCACGCGATCGTGCAGAGGACGAAGGTTCATTGCATCTCCAAGTTAACAAATAAGGGTTAAACCAGCGACGGGGTGGTTGCCATATTCCCGAGACAGAAATTGTTAGCACTCAACCCGTTCGAGTGCTAATGATAAGGTATGTTTTTGACAATTCAAGAGCTATACTTAAAAAAATGCGCTCCGGGGTGTCCACATGTTGTGGGCTGAGATGGTTTGACCAAACCCGAGAACTTGATACGGTTCACACCGGCGAAAGAAGAGCCTCTCCCCCGCTTCCTCTGGCAAAAATTCAGGTTTGGCCGTTGGAAAAAAGGGCGATCTTCGGAGCACAGCACTGCAGGAGAACGCCCATGAACGCAAAAGACAAATTCATCGCCACCACCGCCAAGGTGGACGAAGCCGCGGTCAAGCCCTTACCCAATTCCCGCAAAATTTATGTGCCTGGGTCACGCCCCGACATTCGGGTGCCCATGCGCGAAATCAGCCAAAGCGACACGCCCACGGGCTTTGGCGGCGAGAAAAACCCGCCTATTTTTGTATACGACTGCTCGGGCCCCTACACCGACCCCCAAGCCAACATCGATGTTCGCAACGGCTTATTGCCCCTGCGTCAGGCTTGGATTGAAGAGCGCGGCGACACCGAAGTTTTGCCTGCCTTGAGCAGCCAATTCGGCCTTGAGCGCGCCGCGGACCCCCAGTTGGATGAGCTGCGTTTTCCGGGTTTGCATCGACAACCGCGTCGCGCCAAAGCCGGGGCCAATGTGACGCAAATGCACTATGCCCGCCGTGGGATCATCACGCCTGAAATGGAGTTTGTCGCGATTCGCGAAAACCTGCGCCGCGCCGACTATGTCGAGTCCCTCAAGGCCACCGGACCGATGGGCGAACGAATGGCCAAATTGCTGAACCGCCAGCACCCCGGACAAAATTTTGGGGCCAGCATTCCCGAGCAAATCACGCCCGAATTTGTGCGCGATGAAATTGCCCGTGGCCGCGCCATCATTCCCAACAACATCAACCACCCTGAGTCCGAACCAATGATCATTGGCCGTAACTTCTTGGTCAAGATCAACGCCAACATTGGCAACTCGGCCTTGGGCTCATCGATCAACGAAGAGGTCGACAAAATGACTTGGTCCATCCGCTGGGGGGGGGACACGGTCATGGATTTGTCGACCGGCAAGAACATCCACGAAACCCGCGAATGGATTGTGCGCAATTCGCCCGTGCCGATTGGCACCGTGCCGATTTACCAAGCCCTTGAAAAAGTCGATGGCAAAGCCGAGAACCTCACCTGGGAATTGTTCCGAGACACCTTGATTGAACAAGCCGAGCAGGGCGTGGACTATTTCACCATCCACGCGGGCGTGTTGTTGCGCTACGTGCCTTTGACGGCCAACCGCATGACGGGCATCGTCAGCCGGGGCGGCTCGATCATGGCGAAATGGTGTTTGGCACACCACCAAGAAAGTTTCTTGTACACGCACTTTGAAGAAATTTGTGAAATCATGAAGGCCTACGACGTGGCCTTCAGTTTGGGCGATGGCCTGCGTCCCGGCTCGATTTACGACGCCAACGACGAAGCCCAATTGGGCGAACTCAAGACCCTGGGCGAGCTGACACAAATTGCTTGGAAGCACGATGTCCAGGTGATGATTGAAGGCCCTGGCCATGTGCCCTTGCACATGATCAAAGAAAACATGGACCTGCAACTCGAGCAGTGCCACGAAGCGCCTTTCTACACCCTGGGCCCATTGACCACCGACATTGCCCCTGGCTACGACCACATCACCAGCGGCATTGGTGCAGCCACCATCGGTTGGTACGGCACGGCCATGCTGTGCTACGTCACGCCCAAAGAGCACTTGGGTTTGCCCAACAAGCAAGACGTGAAGGAAGGGATCATCACCTACAAGTTGGCGGCGCACGCGGCCGACTTGGCCAAGGGCCATCCCGGTTCGCAAATCCGCGACAACGCGCTGTCCAAAGCACGTTTTGAATTCCGTTGGGAAGACCAGTTCAATTTGGGCTTGGACCCCGACAAGGCCAAAGAATTCCACGACGAAACCTTGCCCAAAGAATCGGCCAAGGTGGCCCACTTTTGCTCCATGTGCGGCCCGCATTTCTGCTCCATGAAGATCACCCAAGATGTGCGTGACTACGCCGCCAAACAAGGTTTGGACGAAAACGACGCCTTGGCACAAGGCATGAAGGAAAAGTCGGCCGAGTTCAAGGCCGTGGGCCATGAGGTTTACATCCCAATCCAGCTTGAATCTTGATGAGCATGGAAATGCCAACGGGCCCGAGTCTGTCCATCGGCATCGCCGGCGCGGGCCTGGTGGGCCGATTGCTGGCTTGGCAACTGTCTCGGGCCGGGCACCGCGTCAGCGTGTTCGACCCGGCGGCGGACGAGCAGCCCCACTTTCATGGCCAGCAGGTCCATGGTCAGCAGGCCGCGGGCTTCACCGCCGCGGGCATGCTCAGCCCCTTGGCCGAGTTGGACAACAGCTCCATCGAGGTCGCGCGTTTGGGCTGGCGATCGATTCCCTTGTGGCAAGCCCATGCAGCGGCTTTGGAACAACCGGATTTGGTGCAAGTGCGGGGCAGTTGTTTGGTCGCGCACCGCTCGGATTTGGGGGCGGCCCAACGGGTCTTGGCTCGCCTCTCGAATTCAGGGCTCGACCTGCCCCAAGCACAAGCGCTGACGCTGACCGCCCTGGCTGAGCTAGAGCCCGCTGTCCACGGGGTGGCCCATGCGTGGATGCTGCCGGGAGAGGGGCAAATCAACCCGGTGGCGACCTTGTTGGCGCTGCATGCCAAGGCCCAGAATGTTCAGTGGCACTGGGGCCAACGTGTAAGGGCTGTAAGCCCGAATGAACTGCAACTGGCGTCTGGTGAAAATGCCCGTTTTGATTGGGCGATTGACGTGCGCGGGGTGGGCGCCAAACCCGAGTGGCCGGTGCGTGGCGTGCGGGGCGAGGTGGCTTGGTTGCAGGCCCCGAATCATGGACTCAACCGACCGCTGCGTTTGTTGCACCCCCGCCACCGCGTTTATTTGGTGCCCCGAACCGCCGACATCGTGTTGGTGGGCGCCAGTGAAATTGAAAGCGAAGACCGCTCGCCCGTTTCATTGCGCAGCGTGGTGGAACTCTTGTCCGCCGCGCACAGTGTGATGCCCGCCTTGGCTGAATCAAGGGTTTTGCGATTGGACACCAATTTACGCCCGGCTTTGCCCGACAACGAACCTTTGACAGAAATGGCGCCAGGCTTGCTGCGAATCAACGGGCTGTTCCGCCATGGTTGGTTGTTGGCCCCGGCCATCGTGGCAGACGCCCTGACCCAATTCAACAGATTGCGTGGGGAGGCTGAACATGTCTGAGCCTGACTTGGAAAATAAAATAACCGTTCAAACCTCTATTTCTCTGGATGGCCAGCCCCACGCCGTGGCCACGGGGACAACGCTGTCCGCGCTCCTGGCTTCTTTGGATAAGTTGCCCCAAGCCGTGGCAACCTCCGTCAATGGGGTTTTTGTTCCCCGCACGCAGCGCGAATCTTTTGTTTTGCAAAAGGGCGATGCGGTGCTGTTGTTCCAACCGATTGTGGGCGGCTGATGAAAAGCAATGACATGAAAGCAACGCCAAGTGACGTGAAAAATCCAGACGCAACGGACCTTTGGCAGGTCGGCGACGTGGTACTTAAAAGCCGATTTCTGCTGGGTACGGCGGGGTATCCATCGCCCCAGGTGCTCGCCGAATCGATTGCGGTGTCGCACACCCAAATCGTGACCGTTGGGCTCAAGCGCACTTTGGCCGCGCAAGGTGACAACGGCTTCATCGCCATCATTCAAAATGCCTTGAAGCAGGGTCAGGCTCGTTTGCTGCCCAATACCGCAGGCTGCCGAAGCGCACGTGAGGCGATTCAATTGGCCCACATGGCGCGGGAGTTGTACGACACCCCTTGGCTCAAACTCGAGGTGGTAGGCGACGAGCACACCTTGCAGCCGGATCCGTTCGAGTTGGTCAGCGCGGCCGAGCAATTGGTGCGCGATGGCTTCACGGTGTTTCCGTATTGCACCGACGACCTCGTCACTTGCCGCCGGTTGCTCGACGTGGGTTGTCCATTGCTGATGCCTTGGGGTGCCCCGATTGGCTCTGGTCAGGGCTTGTTAAACCCGTTCGCCTTGCGCACCCTGCGCGAGCGTTTGCCCGACACCACTTTGATCATCGACGCGGGCATTGGGGCCCCTTCACACGCGGCGCAGGCCATGGAGATGGGTTTTGACGCGGTGTTGTTGAACTCGGCTGTTTCACAAGCCAAAACACCGGTGGCGATGGCCCACGCCTTTGGTGCCGCCATTGCGGCGGGACGCATGGCTTACTTGGCCGGTGTGATGCCGCCACAAGACTTTGCCGTTGCCAGCACGCCCGTGGGCGGCGCACCCCTGTTGCTTTGACGGGGCTGCTGAAATTTTTTTGCGTTCAGGCAAACATGACCACCTCGCCGACAAACTTGACCTCGCCGACCTCACTTAATTCGCTCACCGCCTTGACCCGCAATCCTGTTCAAGGTCCTACAAAAGACCGTACTCAGGGTCCTGATTTAGCGCCGGCGGTTGTGTGGAGCATAGCGGGCAACGACAGCGGCGGCGGTGCGGGTTTGGCTGCCGACTTGCGTGCAGCGCAGGCCTTTGGCGTGCACCTGTGCCCGGTGGTCTCTGCGATCACGGCACAGAACTCTGAGGCGGTGCTGTCGGTGGTGCCGATGGACGCTGAATGGCTAGACGCCCAGTTGCAGGCGTTGGCCCAAGACTTGCCGCCGCGCGCCATCAAAACAGGCTTGCTGGGGGGCGTGGCGCAAATTAAAGTGGTGGCGCGTTGGGTCGACCGTCTGCGTGAAAAAGGCCCACTCGCTTTGGTGGTTGACCCCGTCTTGGGCTCGACCAGCGGCACCTCATTTGCCAACCAAGCCGTGGTGCAAGCCTACCGCGAATGGCTCTTGCCCCGAGCGACCCTCCTCACGCCAAACCGGCGTGAGGCCATGCGCTTGTTGGGCGAAGATCAACCCCCGAAACCTTTGGATGAACCGCAATCGCCGCAATCGCCGCAAGAGCCACAATGGGCCAGGCGTTTGATGGCCCAAGGGGTGCAGGCGGTTTGCATCACCGGCGGCGACACTGACTTGGCCCCTGGCCAGTCCTTGGATTGGTTGAGCACACCCGAAGCCTCTGGTTGGTTGAGTTTGCCCCGAGAAGCCACGGTGCACCACCACGGCACCGGTTGCACTTTTGCGACCAGCGCGGCCAGTGCGTTGGCCTTGGGTTTTGTCTGCGCCGACGCGGTGGTCTTGGCCAAGATGGCCACCACCCACGCGTTGCGCCACGCTTACCCGGCGGGCGCAGGGGCGGGCCCCGTACAGGCCCAAAGTGGCTTTGGCAATGACCCCAGTTTGCTACCGACATTGTCTTGGGGGGCGGCTGAGGTCACCTGGCAGCTGCCCGACGAGGAGCCGCCGCTGAAACAGAACCAGAAGCAGAACCAAAACCATAACCAAAAGGCCTTGGGCTTATATGCCGTGGTCGACCATTTGGCGTGGTTAAAACAAGTGTTGGACGCCGGCATCCGCACGGTACAGCTGCGCATCAAAGCCCCGCTGGAGCCAGAGGCCGCTTGGTGGCACGAACTGAATCAAAACATTGCTCAGGCGGTGGCGCTTGCCAAAGAACATGGCGCCTTGTTGTTCATCAACGACCATTGGCGTCAGGCCTTGGCCCAAGGGGCACCCGCGGTTCATTTGGGCCAAGAAGATTTGGCAGCGATGACCCCCGAAGAACGCCAAGATTTAAGTGCCAGTGGGCTCGATTTGGGGATCAGCACCCACAGCCTGTGGGAGTTGTGCCGTGCACGCGCCTTGTTGCCTCGTTACATCGCCTGCGGCCCCGTCTGGCCCACCTTGACCAAGGCCATGCCCTGGTTGCCACAGGGTCTGCACAATTTGGCTTGGTGGCAGCAAATGGCGGGTTGCCCTGTCGTGGCGATTGGGGGCATTTTGTCGGCCGAGCAAGTCGAACAAGCCGCTGCGTGTGGTGTCGACGGCGTGGCGGTGGTGCGGGCTGTGCAACACGATCCCGCCCAAGGGGTGCCTCTGCTCCAAGCGGCGCTGGAAAAGGGTTGGGCACTGGCCAAGCACCATGAGACGGAACGCCAAATCTTCAAACCGAGCCTGCCAAAACCCTCGCTGGCTTGATTTTGGCGTTTCAGGGGGTTGGCATGAGCCCGATGGACAGCCACCCTAACCGGGAGGCCAGCCAGCGCAGCCAGCCCAGCAAGACCACCGCAAAGAAGGGAAATGTCAGCCCTAAAAATCCATGAATGGATTTTTAAACCGCTGCCTTCAATGCCGCTGCCTTGTCGGTGCGTTCCCAAGAAAACTCAGGTTCTTCACGGCCAAAGTGACCATAGGCCGCGGTTTTTTCGTAGATGGGGCGCAACAAATCGAGCATCTGAATGATGCCTTTGGGGCGCAAATCAAAGTGCTCGGCGACCAGGGCGGAGAGCTTTTCGTCGGAGACCACGCCCGTGCCCAAGGTGTTCACCGTGATGTTCATCGGCTTGGCCACGCCAATCGCGTAAGCCACTTGCACTTGGCACTTTTTCGCCAAGCCAGCGGCCACGATGTTCTTCGCGACATAACGCGCAGCATAGGCAGCTGAACGGTCCACCTTGGTGGGGTCTTTGCCAGAGAAAGCACCACCGCCGTGGGGGCAAGCGCCGCCGTAGGTGTCCACAATGATCTTGCGACCTGTCAAGCCGCAGTCGCCTTGCGGGCCACCAATCACAAAACGACCCGTGGGGTTGATGAGGTACTTGGTGTCGACCAACCACGCTTTGGGCAGCACGGGCTTGATGATTTCTTCAATGATGGCCTCGGTGAAGCTGGCCTTCATTTTGTGCGGGGTTTCGCTCTGATCGGGGCTGTGCTGGGTCGACAGCACCACGGTGTCAATGCTTTGCGGCACACCGTTCACATAGCGCAGCGTGACTTGGCTCTTGGCGTCGGGGCGCAAAAAGGGCAGGCGGCCGTCTTTGCGCAACTGGGCTTGGCGCTCCACCAAGCGGTGGGCGTAGTGGAGGGCGGCAGGCATCAGCTCAGGCGTTTCGTCGCAGGCATAACCAAACATCAGGCCTTGGTCGCCCGCACCGGTGTTCAAATGGTCGTCCGAGGCATGATCCACGCCTTGAGCGATGTCATTCGATTGTTTGTCGTAACAAACCATCACCGCGCAACCTTTGTAGTCGATGCCGTACTCGGTGTTGTCGTAGCCAATGCGCTTGATGGTGTCGCGCGCCACTTGGATGTAGTCCACATGGGCGTTGGTGGTGATTTCGCCGGCCAGCACGACCAAGCCGGTGTTGGTCAGGGTTTCAGCGGCCACGCGGCTGCGCGGGTCTTGTTTGAAAATTGCGTCCAAAATCGCGTCAGAAATCTGGTCGGCCACCTTGTCGGGGTGACCTTCAGAGACGGATTCAGAGGTAAAGAGATAATCGTTCGCCATGTCAAAAGACTCCAAGTTAAGTGAAGGGGCGTTCCCCTCAGCTTGGTGACTGTGGCGAACGCTTTAGCAGTTGTTTTTAAAGTCGCCCTGCAAGTTGTTCAGTAACTCGGCGACGTGTGTATTCTATTCAAAATGATTTGGTTGTTCAAATTCTTCTCCCGTTGGCCATTGTGGGCATTGCAGGCCTTGGGCTGGGTCTTGGGTTGGGCCACTTTTTTGCTCTCGCCGAGTTACCGCCAGCGGCTCTTTGCCAACGCCAAATTGGCGGGACAGTCGCATGCGGTTTGGGCCAGCGTGGGGCAGGCCGGTTGTTTGGTCGGGGAGACCCCCAGGCTGTGGTTGGGTGAACAGCCGCCCTGCGAATGGATCGACTCCGATTTGTTAATCCGGGCCCATGCAAAAGGCAAAGGCATCTTGCTGCTGACGCCCCATTTGGGTTGTTTTGAAATGGCGCCGCAGTCCTTTGCCAAACAGTTTGCGGCGCAACTCGGCCCCATTACAGTGTTGTACCGACCTTCTCGCAATGCCAGCTTGGCGGAGGTCCAGGCCACAGCACGTGAACGCCCTTCACTAAAAACCGCCACCACCACGATGGGGGGGGTGCGCCAAATGTTGAAAGCCCTGCGGGCAGGCGAAACAGTGGGTTTGTTACCCGACCAAGTGCCGCCTGAAGGGCAGGGCGTTTGGGCCTCTTTTTTTGGCCAGCCCGCTTACTCGATGACCTTGGCGGCTCGTTTGGTTCAGCAGACAGGCGCCTTCGTGGTGTTGGTGATTGTCGAGAGGCTCTCTTGGGGCCGTGGTTACCGAGTTCATCTGGCTGAATTGGCACACCCCTTGGCGGCTGATTTAGACTCCGCGGTTCAACAAATCAATGGGGAGATGGCGCGTTTGATTGCCCGCTTCCCAGAACAATACCTGTGGGCTTACAACCGCTACAAAGCGCCTCGATCGGGGGCATGAACCATGGCTGCTAAATGGGGCATTGCCCTTTTGACCCTGCTGGGGCGCTTGCCTTTGCCGGTGTTGCGCGCCTTGGGCTGGGGCTTGGGCTGGGTTTTGTACGCGGCGGCACCAGGGCGTCGTCATGTGGTGCAGACCAATTTGAGCCTTTGTTTTCCGGCAGTCTCCGCCGCCCAACGGCGTCGCTGGGCTGTGCAAAATTTCATTTACTTTGCCCAAACATTGTTGGACCGAGGTTGGTTGTGGAGCGCCTCGGCCGAGGTGATTGAGAGCCGCTTGAAGCGGGTCGGGGCGTGGTCCCAGTTGGCGTCGTTGGCTGAAACGACCACGTTGGACGCGACAACTTCGGAGCCCCTTCCGACGCCCACTGTTTTGTTTTCACCCCATTTTTATGGTTTAGAGGCAGGCGCGATGGCCATGTCTTTGGCGATTGACCGGGACTACACCAGCATCTTCACCACCCAATCGAATCCGGCCATCAACGACTGGATGACCCAGGGCCGCCAGCGCTTTGGCAAGGTGCAAATGTTGCGCCGTGACCAAGGGGTTAAATCGATTCTCCAAAGCCTGCGCAAAGGCGGTGCGTTGTATTTGTTGCCTGACATGAATTTTGGCCCCGAGGAATCGATTTTTGTCCCCTTTTTCTGTCAACAGGCCGCGACGGTGCCTTCGCTCTCTCGCTTTGCCAAATTGGGCCGTGCGCGGGTCGTGCCGGTGGTGTCGCGGGTCACCCGAACCGGCTATGAAATTGAAGTCATGCCGCCTTGGGAGCACTTTCCCAGCGACGACGTGCAAGCCGATACGGCCTTGATGAACCAGCGCTTAGAGGGCTGGATCAACCAAGACCCTGCGCAGTACTACTGGGTGCACAAGCGCTTCAAAACCCGCCCGCCCGGTGTGGCGTCGGTTTACTGATCCAAAAAAGCGCCCATTTGCTGCTCTACCCAAACAGGGTCTTCATGCACCATCCAGTGGCTGGCCTGGGCATGGGTGCGCAAAGTCAGCTGAGGCACATAGTCTTCCAGGCCGTCTAACAAGCCGGGCCGCAGGGCGATGTCCTTCAAGCCCCAAAGCACCAGCGTGGGCACTGAAATGGTCAACATGCTGCGGGGCAGTTCCAAGGTGACAATGGTTTTGTCGTCTGCGGTTTCAGGCCGCAAGGGAGAAGCGCGGTAGTAGTGGCACCCCGCCTCTAGGCCCAGTGACCACACGTGCTCATATTGGGCCATGACCTCATCGGTGAGCCAAGATGGGCGATCTGGGTTCATCAAGAAAGGCCACAAGCGCTTGAAATGGTCCTGCGCCAACAGCTGGGCGGAATCGGGGCGCACCAAAAAGTTCATGTAGGCGCTGGCGGCTTGTTGCTCGGGGCTGTTTTTTAACTCGCGCCAAAAAGTGCCTGGGTGCGGCGAGTTCACGATGACCAAGCGCTGCATCAATTCTGGTCGTTGGTTGGCCACACTCCAAGCGACCGCGCCGCCCCAATCGTGCGCGACCAAGGCGGCCAAGGGCCGTTTCGGGCTGATCTGCTCCATCAAGGCGTAGATGTCTTGACACAAAAATTTGGCCCGATAAGCACCGACCTCGGTTGGCCGGCTGGAGTGTTCGTAGCCTCGCAGATTCGGCGCGACGCAGCGGTAGCCGCCGTTTTCGGTTTTGGCGAAGTGCAGCAGGAGTTCGTCCCAAACAAAAGCTGCCTCGGGGAAACCGTGCAAAAACAACAACACCTGGCCCTCTTTCGGCCCCGAAGCGCGGCAGCTTAATTCGATGCCATGCGCCAGCACGGCGCGAAAAGTTTCAATCCCGGGGTTCGCTGTCAGAGACGGGGTGGGCGAGGGCTGCATCGGAGATTCCTGTGTGGGTTTCTAAGGCCTTGGTTTCTAGGGCCGAATTTTCAAGGACCAGTTTTTCGGCCTCAGGTCCGTGGGCCCATTGCCACAGCAATTGAGCCGTTTCTTCGACGCCGGTTTTTTTCAAGGCCGAAAAGAGTTTGACCTCTCCGCCGCCGGCTTGCAGTCGCGCAATCGACAGGGCCTTGGCCCCCTCGGATCGGGTCAGCTTGTCGGCCTTGGTCAGCAGGACCAAAAATTTAAGCCCTTGCTCCACCCGAGGGCGGACGATTTCAAGCAGGCTCTCATCCAATTCAGTGAGTCCCAAACGGGGGTCGCAAAGCAGGACCAAGCCCACTAAATTGGGACGACTGACCAAATAATTGGCCATCACCCGTTGCCAGCGAATTTTGTCGTCCTTGGGCACGGCCGCGTAGCCGTAGCCCGGCAAATCAGCCAACACGGCGTCGGTTTCATTGTGGCGACCCACCGCAAATAAATTGATGTGTTGGGTGCGGCCGGGTTTTTTGGAAGCAAAGGCCAGTTGTTTGTGCTGCGTCAGGGTGTTGATGCAGGTGGACTTGCCGGCATTGGACCGCCCCACAAAGGCAATTTCAGGCACGCCGAGCGGTGGCAGGTGGTGAAGTTGGGCGGCGGTGGTCAAAAAACGGGTGGTGTGCAGCCAGCCCATGGCCTCTTTGCCAGTGATGTCTGAGGGCGTGGCGGGTAAATTTATCATGAGGATCCAGTGCAAAGCGCCAAAGTGGGCTTTGCCTCATTGTAGAATCCGCCCGATTAGCGACCCATTTAACCCTTCGAGTTGACCTATGAAGCTGCTTGCTACTTTTGCCACTTTGCTGACCAGCCTGGCCTTGTTTCTGCCCATTTCTGCGGCCCACGCTGAGGAAAAAGCGGAAGCCCCTAAATCGACCAAGCCCGACTTGGCAGCCGGCGAAGCCCGTTACACCGCCGTTTGCGCGGCTTGCCACGGCGCGGATGGCAACTCAGGTTCCCCCGCCTACCCCAAATTGGCGCACCAACACCCCGAATATTTGGTCAAACAATTGACAGAATTTAAGTCGGGCGCCCGTGCCAACGCCATCATGTCCGGCATGGCGGCTGGTTTGAGCGACGCCGACATGAAGAACATTGCTTACTGGTTGGCCAGCAAGACCCAAAAACCTGGTTTTGCCAAGAACAAAGACACCTTGGCACTGGGCGAAGCGCTTTACCGCGGCGGCAGTGCTGACAAGAAAATGGCCGCTTGCGCCGGTTGCCACAGCCCCAACGGCGCGGGTATTCCTGCCCAATACCCCCGTTTGGCGGGTCAGCACGGGGATTACACCGCAGCCCAACTGACCGCTTTCCGCGATGGCATTCGCCTGAACAGCCAACAAATGTCGGGTGTGGCGGCCAAGTTGAGCGACAAAGAAATCAAGGCCCTGGCCGATTACATCGCCGGCTTGCACTGAGTGGAATCCCGTTTGATTTGAGCTTCAAATCAGGGGCTGGTTTGTCATTCAAGCCTGCTCATACAAAGAAGCGGTCATGTTCCGACTTCTAAAGGCCTAGAACCTTGGTTCTAGGCCTTTTTGTCATGGGGCACCGCTTGAAGCCGAAGCAGTGCTTGGCCTTTTCCGTCTTGCAAGATCAGTTCAGATCCTTCGCGGTGAGCACTTTGAGTGGCGCTTAGGGCCTTTAAAAACGAGCCCTCCTGTTGTGCCGCGGGCCCCAAACACATCATTTGCGTCACCGCCAAGCCCACAAAGTGCAATTGAGCACCGTCGGCCAGCCAGCGACCATTGAAGTGGTTGCATCCTCCAAAGCCCAATGCCTGACCATCGGCGTCAAAATTCAGCTGAGCGGGAGGTGTGCCGGGCGAAGTCCAAGAACTTCCACTCAAATTCAAGTCCACACGGGCCATGGATTCGGTGTTTTCAGGGGGGATCGACGGATGACAACCCGCCAAGCAAAGCCCCATGCCCACAGACAAGATCACGGCCCAACAAAATAAGTTCATTCCGCTTAAGTTCATCCCGCTATTGTGGTGCGGTGAGCCCCCTTTTTGGGGAGCAGTCATCCGGGCGTCAGGTCAGTCAGTGCTTGAAATCAGCGCATCAAAATGTCTTGGGCTTAATGGTTAACCCCCTTAGATGCGGTGTCGATCTGAGCGATCATTTTTGTCTAATTATATTAGGAGACAAATCAATCATGAAGTCCTTTAAATCCATCGGTTTGAGCTTGTTGGCCCTTGGCGCCAGTGCTTTCCTCGCCTCCTGTGGCTCTTCTGACAGCAACAATTTGCTGGCGACCCCCGCCACGCTGACGACCTTGACGAAGGCTCAAATTGACGCCACCACCACCGCGAGTGGTCTGATCGGCATCAGCGGCGCCGCCAAATGCGATGTGCAAGTGGTCTCTCTTTACTACCAAACGAAGGGCGCTGTGGGTGAAAAAACGGATGCCTCTGGTGTCATGTTGGTACCCGCAGGCACCTGCGCCACGACCCCTTCTGCTTTGGTGGCTTATGCCAAAGGGACCGACGTTCAAAAGCCCCGCACATTGGCCAATCCGCAAGACCCAGAAACCTTCTCTTTGATCGCCATGTTTGCCGCTCAAGGCTTTACGGTGGTTGCGACCGACTACTTGGGTTTCGCCAAATCCAGCTACCCTTATCACCCCTACTTGCACGCCAACTCCGAGGCCACGTCGGTGATCGACTCTATTCGCGCGGCGCGAAACAGCAATTTGGCCAATCTCAGCGGCAAGGTCATGTTGACGGGCTACTCACAAGGGGGGCACTCTTCAGCGGCCACGCAAGCGGCCATCGAAGCCAACTACGCGGCTGAAATCAATGTGGTGGCCGGTGCTCACTTGGCCGGCCCTTACAACCTTTCGGGCTCATTCAAGTTGACCGACGCCATTGCGGGTTATCAATTCTTTGTGCCTTATTTGGTGACGTCCTATCAAAAGGTTTATGGCGACGCTTACACCAGTGTGGGCCAGGCCTTCCAAGCCCCTTATTCCGGTTGGATTGAAAACCTGTTGCCAAGCGCGACCCTCAACTACACCACCTTGGTCACCAGCGGCAAGTTGCCTGGCATCAACGGCGAAACGCCCAACCAAGCCCGCGATGCGTTGTTCCAAGCGGCCTACATCACCGATGTGCGCACCAACAACAACAACGCCCTTTATTTGGACGCCAAAAAGAACGACTTGCTGGCATGGACCCCCAAGGCCCAAACCCTGTTGTGCGGCGGCGCGGGTGACCCCACCGTTCCCCCTGTCATTCACCGCGACGTGTTGTATGCGGCTTGGACCGCAGCGGGCTTAAAGAACGTCTCCAAAGTGGATGTGGACCCCTTGATTCAGGCCACCTTTGGTGTGAACGGCGCTGCGCCCGGCCCGACAGATCCCAAGTTCGCCACTTACTACGGCAGCTACCACGGCACCTACGAGCCGCCTTTCTGTCTCGCAGCGGCGCGTACTTTGTTCATTGCCAATCAATAATAGATTTGCCTTGGGCATTTAGGGTTTCTTCATTTTGGCCGCTGCAATGTTAAATTGCATGGCCTTAATGGAGAACCCCCATGTTGATACGATCGTCAGAATCTGGTTTTGTTCACCCGAATGCCAGTGAAATCACACCAGAGAAGGTGTGGCTGGAGCGCCGCCACTGGATGAGTCAAGCCGCGAGTGGCGCGATCGGGGTCACCGGTGTCATGGCCGGATTAGGCGGCCCAGCCTGGGCTGCTGAAGCGACTGCTGAGAAACTCACGCCCTTCAAAGACGCAACGGGCTACAACAATTTTTATGAATTCGGAACCGACAAGGCCGACCCGGCCCGCAACGCCCACACCTTGGTGACGCGGCCTTGGAGCGTCATGGTCGATGGTTTGGTGAAAAAGCCCCTCCAATACTCATTGGATGAGTTGCAAAAACTAGCCCCTCAAGAAGAGCGTGTTTACCGGCTTCGCTGCGTCGAAGGCTGGTCCATGGTGTTGCCTTGGCGAGGCTTTTCATTGGCCGAGTTGATTCGCCGCGTCGAGCCTTTGGGCAGTGCTAAATATGTCGAATTTCAATCATTGGCCGACCCCAAAACGATGCCCTTTGTGGGCTCACGCTTGCTCGACTGGCCTTATGTGGAGGGCCTGCGCCTGGACGAAGCCATGAACCCCCTGACGCTCTTGGCTTTTGGCATGTATGGCCAACCTCTGACCCCCCAAAATGGCGCCCCGGTGCGCTTGGTGGTCCCTTGGAAATATGGTTTCAAAAGTGCCAAAAGCTTGGTGAGGATTCGCTTCACTGAAAAGCAACCCGCGACGGCATGGAACAAGGCAGCGCCTGAGGAATATGGTTTTTATTCCAACGTCAACCCTGAAGTCGAACACCCCCGTTGGAGCCAGGCGACTGAGCGCCGTTTGGGCGAGGACACCTTGTTCGCGAAAAAACGCAAAACCCTGATGTTCAATGGCTATGCAGACCAAGTGGCATCGCTTTATTCGGGCATGGATTTGCGGCGCAATTTCTAAGACAGGGTGGCCTTTCCAGTGGCAACTCGACAACGCCGGGAACGTTACATTCAGCTGGGAAAAGCGGGCCTTTTCTTACTCGGCCTGGGGCCTTTGCTGGGTTTGATTTTCGGGGTCCTGAATGAGCGTTTGGGCGCCAATCCCGCTGAGTATTTAATTCGATCTTTCGGGGATTGGACGATGCGGGCCTTGTGGTTGACCTTGGCCATTACCCCCTTGCGACACCTCTTGGGTTGGCCCTGGCTGGTGCGCTACCGGCGCCAGTTGGGCTTGTTTGCTTTCTTTTATGCCAGCTGCCATTTGCTGAGCTACGCCGTCTTTGACATGGACCTGGACGCGGCCGAGATGGCGCACGACATTGTCAAGCGACCGTTTATTTGGGTGGGTTTCAGCGCTTGGCTCTTGATGGTGCCACTGGCGCTGACCTCTTTCAACGCGGCGATCAGGCGTTTGGGTTCGCAGAATTGGCAGCGCTTGCACCGCTTGGTTTACGCCATCGCCGTGATGGCTTTGCTGCATTTTTTTTGGATGCGGGCGGCGAAACACAACTTCAATGAAGTGGCCGTTTATGGCCTGGTCTTATTGGCGTTGTTTGGGTGGCGTGCGCACCACCGCTGACATCACAGCAGCTGTTCTAGGGCCAGTTGGTCTTCAATGCTTTCTCGGCGTCGAATCAATTGGGCTTGGGTGTCTTCGACCAAGATTTCTGCGGCACGCCCCCGCGTGTTGTAGTTGCTGGCCATGCTCACGCAGTAAGCCCCGGTAGACAGCACGGCCAGCACTTCGCCTGGCGAGACATTCAAAAAACGGTCGCGGCCCAACCAATCACCGCTTTCGCAAACCGGGCCGACCACGTCGTAGAGTTTGGTTTCGGCGGCGTGTTCTAGAACCGGCACGATGTGGTGAAAAGCTTGGTACATGGCAGGCCGCGGCAAGTCGTTCATGGCCGCGTCGACAATGCAAAAATTCTTTTGTTCACCGGCCTTGAGGTAGAGCACCTCGGTCAAACAGACCCCGGCGTTGCCAACCAAGGAGCGACCGGGCTCAATCATCAATTGGCGTTGGCCATAGCCCCGTGCATCCAGTTTGGCCAGGAGCAAAGCCCAAAGTTGATCGGCAGCGGGTGGCGTGTCGCCGTTGTAGTCAATCCCCAATCCACCCCCAAAATCAATGTGGTGCAAAGGGATGCCCGCGGCTTCAATTTGAGCCACCAAATCCAGCACCCGGTCCATGGCTTCCAAGTAAGGATCGACCTCGGTGATTTGCGAGCCAATGTGGCAGTCGATGCCCACCACATGCAGACCGGGCAGGGCGGCTGCACGTTGATAAACAGACAAAGCGTCTTCGTGGGCAATGCCGAATTTATTGCCCTTCAAACCGGTTGAAATATAGGGGTGTGTTTTGGCGTCCACATTGGGATTCACGCGCACGCTGATGCGGGCCCGAAGGCCCAGGCTCAGCGCCACTTCGTTGAGCACCGACAACTCGGCTTCGCTCTCGACATTGAAGCAAGCGATGTGGGCTTCGAGCGCGGCGCGCATCTCCGTACGGGTTTTGCCAACGCCCGAAAAAATGACCTTGCTCAAATCACCGCCCGCGGCCTTGACCCGAGCCAATTCGCCACCCGAGACGATGTCAAAGCCGCAGCCTTGTTGGGCAAAAAATTGCAAAATCGCCAATGAAGAATTGGCTTTCATGGCGTAGCAGATTTGTGCATTCCGGCCTTTGAAACCCCTTTGATAAGCCGCCAAAGCACCGCGCATCGCGGCTTTTGAATACACAAACAACGGCGTGCCGTGTTGGGCCGCCAAGTCGTTCAGCGAGCAACCTTCCACGAACAGCTGGCCCTGTTGGCGGTGCACATGTGGATGTCCAGGCAGGGGGCCAGTCAATTCGTTTTGGACAGAGGATGCGGTGGATTGAGTAGGCATTGAAGGTGGGCTACAAAAAGAGGTCAGAGACCGAAGGGGTTAAGAGGCATTAAGGGGTTACTGGCTCTTGGGCACCAAGGGAGACGTTGGAGTGGGAGACGTTGTAGTGGAAGATGGCGGTGTAGTGGGAGATGGCGGTGTAGTGGGAGATGGCGGCGGTACTTTTTGAGGAGCAGTCCGCCAACTGTCGGGCAGCCAAGTTTGTGGCAAGGTGGCTCGGTTGGCGGCTGCGGGGTCTTGTGGCAGAGTCAGGGGACCTCGGAGGCCGCAGGCGACCAAGTTGCCCATCAGCACGCTCGACAGCAAAATCCAAAAAAAGCCTTTGATGAGACGAAAAACCATGGGGAACCCTGCAATGGCCCTTCGGGCTTGGCGTGAACTGTGATTGACTAGAATTTCTAACAAACCCGACATGATTGAATTGTAATTAGAGTACCCGCCAATGAATGACCTTGAATTCCTGGACCGCGCAGAGGCTTTGCTGAAATCTGTCGAGATCACTTGTGACCGGCTCAACGAAACCACCGACCTCGACATCGATGTCCAGCGCAGCGGGGGGGTCATGTCGCTCACCTTTGCCAATCGCAGTCAGATCGTGGTGAACTTTCAAAAGCCATTGCACGAGGTCTGGTTGGCCGCGCGGTCTGGCGGCTACCACTACCGTTTTGTGGAGGCCGATTGGCAAGACACCAAGGGCGGTCTGCCCTTTTTTGCCCGCTTGAGCGAAACGGCCAGCCAGCAAGCGGGCCAGCCCCTTCACTTCAAACCTTTGTAAGTGCTTTTCTTTTAACGGAACAAGTCCAAAATTTTCGATCGCTCATCAGCCGGCTTGTTGGCGGGTGCGGGGCTGCTCGGCGGTGGCGAATTGCTCGAAGGTGTTGCCACGGCGGGCGCCGCTGGGCTTGCGGGCACTGATGCCGCTGAGGCCGCATGGCCTTCGCCCAAAGTGGTCACGCCGCCGTTGCCGGCGTACTCATTGAAATACCAATCGCCATTGCTGAACACCACGCCTGAGGGCGGTAGGTATTCTTGCACCGGCACATTTTTCAAAGCCTCTTGCATGAAACTGATCCACACCGGCAAGCTCAAGCCACCACCGGTTTCACGGTCACCAAGCTTGCGCGGGGTGTCGTAGCCAATCCAAGTGACGGCCACCAAGCTGGGTTGGAAGCCGGCGAACCAAGCGTCCATCGAGTCGTTGGTCGTGCCTGTTTTGCCATACAAATCGGGCCTCTTCAAGGTGGCTTGTGCGCGTGCGGCGGTGCCGGCACGGGCCACTTCTTGCAACAGGCTGTTCATCATGAAGGCGTTGCGGGCTTCGATGACTCGGTTGTCTTCATTCAATTCGGCGGGCTGGGTTTGCACCAGCACTTTGCCTTTTTGGTCCGTGATGCGCTCGATGATCCAAGGGTTCACGCGGTGGCCGCCATTGGCAAATACGGAATAAGCGCTGGCCATCTGCATGGGCGTGACCGAGCCCGCCCCCAAAGCCATGGTCAGGTAGGGGGGGTGTTTTTCAGGGTCAAAGCCAAATTTGCCAATCCACTCTTGTGCATATTTAGGGCCAATGGCCTCCAAAATGCGGATTGAAATCATGTTTTTCGACTTGGCCAAACCATGACGCAAAGTCATGGGGCCTTCAAACTTACCGTCGTAATTTTTGGGCTCCCAGGCTTGACCGCCCGTGCTGCCGGCTTCAAAAAACAAGGGCGCGTCGTTGACCACGGTGGCCGGTCCAAAGCCCTTGTCAAGGGCGGCTGAATATATGAAAGGCTTGAAGCTCGAGCCGGGTTGACGCCAAGCTTGGGTCACGTGGTTGAACTTGTTTTTCTGAAAGTCAAAGCCACCGACCAAGGCCCGGATGCCGCCGTTGTTGGGGTCCATGGCCACAAACGCGCCTTCTACATCGGGCAGCTGAGTGGCCTCCCAGGTGTTCTTTGGCGTACGCGCCACCCGGATCACCGCACCACGGCGAATTTTGATGTTCGGCGGGGCTTTGTCAGACAAGCCCGACTGCACCGGTTTGAGGCCTTCACCGCTGATTTCAACCAAGCTGCCATCGGAAATTTTGGCGCTGATTTTTTTCGGCGTCACCTCCAACACGACCGCGGCCAACACATCGCCGTTGTCAGGGTGATCGGCCAAGGCATCGTCCACCGCGTCTTCTTCTTCAGACGCGTTGGTGGGCAAGTCGACAAAAGCCTCGGGGCCGCGGTAAATTTGACGTCGCTCATAGTCCATCAAACCTTGACGCAAGGCTTTGTAGGCCACCTCTTGTTGGGCCGCATTGACGGTGGTGTAAACGTTCAATCCCCGCGAATAAGCTTCAGGGCCATATTGCGCCACCACCAATTGGCGAACGGTTTCCGTGAGGTAGTCGGCGTGCACTGGCAAAGCCTCGGCCCGGCTGCGGATATGCAAAACTTCTTTGTGGGCTTTTTGAGCCTCTTGCTCGGTGATGAAGCCGTTTTCCTCCATCCGATTGATGATGTATTGCTGGCGGATGCGGGCGCGTTCCGGGTTGCTGATGGGGTTGTAAGCCGAAGGGGCTTTGGGCAAACCCGCCAGCATGGCCGCTTCTGCGATGCTGACGTTTTGCAGTGGTTTGCCAAAATAAGTTTCAGCGGCAGCCCCAAAGCCATAGGCCTTGTTGCCCAAGTAAATCTGGTTCATGTAGATCTCAAGAATCTGATCCTTGGTCAACATGTTCTCTAACTTGTAGGTCAGCAACATCTCGTAGATCTTGCGCGTGTAGGTTTTCTCTGAACTGAGGTAGGTGTTGCGCGCCAGCTGCATGGTGATGGTCGAGGCGCCTTGGCCTTTGGCTCGGCCCAAGTTGGCAATGCCCGCGCGCAGGACGCCCAAATAATCGATGCCATCGTGTTGGTAAAAGCGCGCATCCTCGGTGGCGATCACGGCGTCCTTCATGATTTGCGGAATTTCATTGATCGGCGTTAATTTCCGCCGTTCGTCTCCGAACTCTGCCAACACCGTGCCGTCTGAAGCCAAAACCCGCAGGGGTAATTTGGGTTGGTAATTGCGCAGGTCTGAAATATCGGGCAGTTTGGGGATGGCCGCCACCATGGCAACCGATACCAAAATGACCAAGCTCAAAACACCCGCGACGGCCAAACCCAGCAAACCGAAAACCAGCTTCCACCACCAAGGTCGCAAGGGCTTGGGAGCCGAGCTGGGCGCAGCGCCTTTGGCTGGGGTTTTGGGGTCCTTGGGGTCTGAATTGGCCATAGATGCTTTTGGGTTGAAGGCCTGAATTATAGAAATCAAGCCAAAAGGCGCGGGGCCTGGATTCAGGCGGTTGGATTGGCCTGGGCAGCGGTGTCTTGGGCGGGCTGAATAGCCCCTAGTATGGACGCATGAACACCCCCAGGCTTGATAGGCGTTGGTTGGGACGCAAAGCCCCGATGCTGGCGGGCCTGGCTTTGGCTGACGACGCTTGGCGTTGGGCTGAGGCGAGTCGTCAGGGCGGCTTCGATGTGGCGCACGAGCCTTTGCAGCCTGGCTGGGTGGTCAATGGACTGATCGTGGCCTTAGAGCCCGTGCAGTTGGCCTTGATTCGCTTGGTGGACCGATTGGCCTTGAGGGCAACTGGCGCCAAACCCCCCGCGCGCGTGGCCATGAGCTTGCCCAGTTCGGCCGTGCTGATGCACCGGACCTGGGTGCCCCCGCACCTGAGCGAGGCCGCGTTGCAAGCCCTTTGCCGTGAACAAGCCACCGATTGGCTGCCTTTGCCCTTGAGTGAAATGGTGTTGGAGGCGGCTTTGAATGAAGCGGTGATGGCGAAGCCACCTCGGGGCGATGATGCATCGGAGGAGGGGGGCTTGCCTCAAGCGGTTTGGGTGGCGGCCACCCGATTGGAGCGGGTCACGCAGGCCTTGTCGTTGTCGGAGGCGGCCGGTTTGACCTTGTGTGTTTTAGAAACAGAGTCCTGCGCTTATCGTCGAGCGGTGCTTGAGAGCCCAATGGCACAAGAAACCAAGCGGCCAGTTCGGTCTCCAATTCGATCCCCAACGGGGGCCTCCCTGGGTCAACTCTTGGCTTTGTGTTGGCTGTCGCAGGACACCACGCAATTGCAGTTGCTGCAAAGCACGGGGTCGCAATGGGTCTTGCTCGAGGAGCAGACCTTGGCCTGGGGTTCGCGACACTGGGTCATTCCACCATCAGATCCCAGTTTGAACCGAGAGTCCGGGCCTGGGACGCTCCCTGAAGCCATAGAAGGCGTTTTGAACCGTTTTTTGCAGGGACAAAAGTTGAATGAGCCAAGCCAAGTCGACCCAACAACAGGGACCCCAGTCGCCCCAGCCTTGCCCGCATGGGCGGGCATTTATGTCGGTGGCTCGCTGCCGGATTGGTGGCTGGATTTGCCACCAGCGGAACGACAGCTGAAGTTGAATGGCCATCATGGCCATGATGGGCATTTGGGAAATCCTGTTGAATCAGAGGTTGAATCCCGGGCGGTTGACGTCTTCCTCTTTGCGCCATTAATGGCGCACCAAGAACGACGTGACGCGCCGCACTTTGGTGTGGCCTGTGGCTTGGTGCAACTCGACAACCAGGCGCCACAAAAAACATGAAGCCCCAGCGCAGCTTCAGCTTTAATTTCTTGCCACACCGGGTGTGGGAGCAAGCACAACGGCGTCGAAACTTTTGGCGTCGGCTGGGGGTCGGCGCCGGATTGGCCTTGGGCGCATTGGTCATCTTCCACCTTGGACTGTCTTATCAAGAAAGGGGGCAAAAGCAAGTTCAGCTCATTTTTCAAGGGGGCATTAAAAAGTTAACCCAACAGACTGAGGCCTTGTCCAACGTCAAACCCACCTTGGCTGAGGTCAATGCCCATTGGGACGCCATCCAAGCCTTGCAAAAAGACCGCAACGCCGCCGTGCATTTGTTAAACCAACTTCTTCCACTCCTGGCCCCGGGCCTCACTTTGAGCAAACTCAGTTTGACAGGGCTGCAGGTGGACCTGCAAGGCAACGCCCAACGGCAAATTCAGGTGGCCGAGTTGTTTCATGCCATGAACGAATCACCCGCTTTTCATCAAGTTGAATGGTTAGACCTGGCCCGCCAAGAGGCCTCGGAGCCCTCGTCACCTCCCTCGTCGAATCCGGCGGCCTTGTTGTCGTTTGGGCCCTTGAATTTCAGTCTTCGCGCCCACTTGCGCTGGGCAGATTTGAAAGAGCGAACGCCATGAACCGTTTTGTTCCTGAATTAAAGGGGCGACTTCAACTTGGTTTTGACAGGCTACATGGGCGTTTCCAAACCGCGTTTGAAGGCCTCACCTGGCGGCAGGGGGGAGAGTGGCCGAAGGCGATGCAATGGGGTTTGAGCGCGTTCATTTTTGCGCTGGTTCTGGCCTTGGGTTGGCCCTTGCTGGTAGACCCCGCTCAGGCCGATTTAGAGAAGTCGCAGGCGCAGTCACAGCAACTAAAAACCCAGTTTATCAGCCGCTTGGTGCTGTGGCGCGAGGCGCAATCTGTGCATCAGCAGTCGGAAGCTTTGCAGAGCCGCCTTCATCAACTCGAGAAGCAGTTGCCCCAAAAGGCCGAGCTCCCCAATTTGATGCTGTCCTTGGACCAGTTGGCCATCCAGCACCAGTTGCAATTTGAATGGCTGAAGCCAGGCGCTGAACATTTGGAAAATGGCCTCATTGAGGTGCCCATTCAAATGCGTTTGACCGGTCGTTTTGTCGATGTGGCCTTGTTTTGTGCCGCCGTGGCCAGGTTGCCCAGAATTGTGACCTTGAACCAATGGACTTTGGTTCGTGAGCCCGCACCACAAAGTGAGCGGTTGTTGTGGAATGTGCGTGCCAGTACCTACCGTTTTGTCGGAGAGGCCCCATGAGCAGGCCTCTTTGGATGGCTGTGGTTTTGGGGTTTCTGTGCGGGACCGGTCTGTTCGGTTGTGGCGAGTTCAAACCCACCTCATGGGCCCCTCAGAGTCCAGAGGGCGTTCAAGCCTGGATGCAGGGGCAACTGCAAACCGAGCCCGTTTCAAGACCGCCTTTTGACGGGGAGAACGGTGAGGTTAAAGGTGAGGTGATGGGGGAACCGTTTCTGAAGTCCGAGCGGCTTCGGACCCCTGAATATGTGCCCGAAGCTTTTCGATTTGCGGCGTCAAAAGACCCATTTCAGAGCCCGAAAACAAGCCCGCCGTCTAACCCAGCATGGGCTTCTGATGGCCCATCCAGCCCCTCCTTCACAGATCAGCCGCCGCAGCTGACCTTGAAAGGCTTGTGGCAAGACGCTGAGGGACGGGCGGCCTTGATTCAAGTGAACAAACAGTTGGGTGCATGGCGAACCGGTGCTTGGGTCACCTCAGAATGGCGTTTGGAACACATTGCCGAGCAAACGGTGCAACTGAGCCATCGCCTCAAATCGAGGACGCCTCAAGGGGTTTTGGTTTGGCAGCAAAAAAGCCTCACCTTGTCTTTGGTCACCGCCACGGACGTTGTGCCATGAGCATCAAAATCATCAAAAAACCACGGCGCTGGGTTTGGCGAGAAAGCGTCGGTATGGGTGCCCATTTTGTTTTTCTGTTGAGTGGGGCGCTGGCTGCAGAAATGGCACCGATGACCCGCCCCCAGCCTTCGCCGAATTTATCAACGGCGGCCCCTCAATTCGCCACTTTAAGCGCTTCCTTCCCTTTGGCAATCCCCACGGTTTCTTTCAAATCCAATTTTGAGGGTGCGCCCATCACCCTGAATTTCCAAAACATCGATGTGCGCTCTGCCCTTAAGGTGTTGGCCGACTTCACCCATCTGAATCTGGTGGTCTCTGATTCAGTCAAGGGCAGCTTGACCCTTCGGCTCAAAGAGGTGCCTTGGGACCAAGCCTTACAAATCATTCTGGAAGCCAAAGGGTTGACCCAACATGTCCAAGGCAATGTCATTTGGATTGGCCCCATCAGTGAGGTGGAGGGGCGCATCAAACGCGAATGGGAAACGGCGCAGTGGCAGGAGCGCTTAGAACCCTTGGTCACTGAGTCTTATCAACTCAACTACGCCCATGCCATCGATCTGGCGGGTCAATTGCGTGGATCGCCCTCCGTGGGGAGTTTTCCTGCCGGTGGCGGTGGCGGTGCCGGTTTAGGCGGAGGCGGTGGCGGACTTGGGGGTGGGGGTGGGGGTGGGTTTGCGGGCGGGGGCGGCTCGAGCGCCAAATTTCTATCAGGCCGAGGCGTCGTCATGGCCGAGCCGAGGACCAACCAACTGTTCGTGACCGATACCCCGCAACGGCAAGTGGCCGTGGCGGCTTTGATCAAAAAGTTGGACGTGGCGCTGCGCCAGGTGCTGATTGAAGCCAAAATTGTGGAAGCCAATGCCAGCTTTGGCAGTTCACTGGGTGTTCGTTTGGGCGGCGGCGCCTTGCTCGGGTCCAAGGGCGGCACTCAGGTGGGTTTGGGCAGCAGTGCGACGCCAGCCGTGCCTTTGGCCAGCACGTCCACTTTTATTAGTTTGCCGGCGGTGGGCCAGGGCGGTTACCCGCCAGCCAGTTTGGGCGTCTCTATTTTTAAAGCAGGCACCAGTCAAATTTTGAATCTGGAAATTTCCGCTTTGGAGGCCGATGGTCAAGGCCATGTCTTGTCCAGTCCAAGGGTCGTCACCGCCGATCAAACCAAGGCGGTGATTGAGCAAGGCACTGAGATTCCGTATCAACAAGCGACTGCCAGTGGCGCCACCTCGGTCTCCTTCAGAAAAGCCGTTTTGAGCCTAGAGGTCACGCCCCAGATCACCCCCGACGGCAAGGTCATTTTGGAGCTGGATGTGAACAAAGACAGTCCCAGCACCACCACCGCGGCCGGCATCACCATCGACACCAAGCACGTGCGGACCCAGGTTTTGGTGGAAAACGGCGGCACGGTGGTGATCGGCGGGATTTATTCAACCAACGAGGTGCTGAGTCAGACGCAAGTTCCTTTGCTGGGCGATGTGCCAGTTTTGGGGGCCTTGTTCAGAACCAAAACCAAAACGCAATCCAAGCAGGAGTTGCTGATCTTCATTTCACCCCGCGTCATCGTGGAGGCGGCGGGGACAGTGGAGGCCGCGGATTGAGCGCAGGCGCCGTCTGCAGGGGCTAACTTACAATGAGGGGATGCTTTGTGTCTTGATCGGCATGCCGGGCGCCGGCAAAACCACAGTGGGTCGCCATTTGGCGCGACGCTTGGCCGTGCCTTTTGCCGACACCGATGCAATCATTGAAGCGCGTTTGGGCGTTTCCATTCGCGAGTATTTTCAGCGCGAGGGCGAAGCGGCTTTTCGGGTGCTTGAATCCGAGGTGCTGGCGGAGGTCATGCAGAACCACCCTGGCGTGGTGTCCACCGGCGGCGGCATCGTGACCCAAGCCCCCAACCGTGAATTGTTAAAAGCCTGTGGACGTAGTGTTTATTTGCGGGCCAAGCCCGAAGAATTGATGCGCCGTCTGCGCCACGACAAGCTGCGCCCCTTGTTGCAGGTGGCCGATCCGATGGCCAAACTGCAAGAATTGTTCAGCGCACGAGACGCCTGGTACACCGCTTCGGCTTCCTTGATCCTTGAGACCGGACGGCCTTCCATGAATTTGTTGGTGCGGGACATCTCGAATCGGTTCAACCTGCCTTGGCCTGACCCTGAGAAAGTGCAATCTCAATCAAGTCAGCCAGCGCACCAAACGGAAAGGTCTTTTTGACCATGGCGTCTTTGTCTCATTCGGTGCCAAGCGCTGCAGCCCCCTCAGGCGCTTTAACCTCTCCTGCAAAGCGCATCCAAATTGATTTTGCTGAGCGCAGCTACGACATTCTGATTGGTGAATCTTTGCTATCGGACCCGGTCAGCTTTGAGGGACTCAAGGGCCACTCGGCTTTGATTGTCAGCAACACGACGGTGTCTGCGTTGTATGCGGCGCGACTCAAGTTGGCTTTGGGAACACGTCATGCCCAGTTGTTTGAAGTGGTGTTGCCCGACGGCGAGGCCTTCAAAACTTGGGAGACGTTGAATCTGATTTTTGATGCGCTCTTGGCCAACGGCTGTGACCGTAAAACGGTGATCTATGCCTTGGGCGGTGGTGTGGTTGGCGACATGGCGGGTTTTGCCGCCGCGAGCTACATGCGCGGCGTGCCCTTTGTGCAATTGCCCACCACCTTGCTCGCCCAAGTGGACTCTTCAGTGGGCGGCAAAACCGCCATCAACCACCCTTTGGGTAAGAACATGATTGGGGCTTTTTATCAGCCTCAGCGCGTGTTGTGTGATTTGTCTTTGCTCAAGTCCCTGCCAGCGCGTGAGTTGTCGGCGGGCTTGGCTGAGGTCATCAAGTACGGACCGATTTTTGACACGGCATTTCTGGCTTGGCTGAACCAGCACATCGATGACTTGCTTGTTTTGGAACCCACTGCCCTGTCCCATGCGGTCCAGCGCAGCTGTGAGATCAAGGCCGAAGTGGTCGGTCAGGACGAGCGCGAAGCCGGTTTGCGGGCCATTCTGAATTTCGGACACACCTTTGGCCACGCCATTGAAGCGGGTTTGGGTTTTGGTGAGTGGCTACACGGCGAAGCGGTCGGCTGCGGCATGGTCATGGCCGCGACGTTGTCGCAGCGCTTGGGCTTTGTCACCGCGCAGTGGGTCGCCGATTTACGCGCCTTAATTCAAAGGGCTGGCTTGCCGGTCAATGCGCCGATTTTGGACCCTCAAGACAACGCCGGACGTTACTTGGCCTTGATGCGCCACGATAAAAAATCAGAGGCAGGCGATATCAAATTCGTGCTGATCCAAAAGCCGGGGACCGCGGTGGTGCAAAGTGCGCCAGAGGCGCTGGTGCGTGAAGTCATCGACGCTTGTTGCCAAGCTTGAAACCTGCTTTTCCCTTTTCAGACCCACGGCCATGACCCTTGCCGTTTTCGCCAGTCAGCCAGCCCGCTCGCGCGGTCGTCGATTTTCTGAAGCGGCCGCCCCGACGCGAGATGACTTTCAGCGCGACCGAGACCGCATCGTCCACTCATCGGCCTTTCGGCGCTTGGTCTACAAAACGCAGGTGTTCTTGAACCACGAAGGCGATTTGTTTCGCACCCGCATGACCCATTCTTTGGAAGTGGCTCAATTGGGGCGTTCCGTTGCACGGGCCTTGCAACTCAACGAAGACCTGGTCGAGGCGATTGCCTTGGCCCACGATTTGGGCCACACCCCCTTTGGCCATGCGGGCCAAGATGCCTTGAACCAATGTGTGCAGCAATTGAAGCCAGCGGCCCCCGTGGGCACAGCAGGCACCAAGACCCTGAGCGGCTTTGAGCACAACCTGCAAAGCTTGCGCGTCGTCGACGAGCTCGAACACCGCTATCCCGCCTTTGATGGTTTGAATTTGACCTTTGAAACCCGCGAAGGCATTTTGAAGCACTGCTCCCTGAACAACGCCAGGGCCCTTGAAATCCTGGAGCCGGGCGGCGTGGGTCGGCGCTTCCTCGATAAAACCCAGCCCAGCTTAGAGGCCCAGCTCTGCAACTTGGCCGATGAAATCGCCTACAACGCCCACGACATCGATGACGGCGTTCGTTCCGGCCTGATTTCGCTGGCGCAGTTGGCCGATGTGCCTTTGTTTGACGAACACCGTCGCGCCACCTTGGCGGAGTTTCCTGATTTGTCTCAGCCCCAAAGCGGTCGTCGCTTGTTGTATGAAACCATCCGTCGCATGCTCAGCGCCCAAATTTATGACCTGATGGCCGCCACCTCTGAAGCCTTGAATTCGCACGGCATTGACTCGCTCGAAGCGGTGCGGCAAGCCCCGCCGTTGGTGTGTTTCAGTGAGCGCATGGCCCAGGAATCGAAAATACTGAAGCGGTTTTTGTTCAGTGCCCTCTATCGCCATCCTCAGGTAATGGCGACCACCGATCGGGCCAGCGGTGTGGTGCAAGATTTGTTTCGCCTCTACATCGACAGCCCCGCTGAAATGCAGGCCCATTTTGCGACGCAAGCCGATGTGTTGCGCGCCGTGGTGGATTACATCGCGGGCATGACCGACCGCTTTGCCCTCCGAGAGCACGAGCGTTTGACGGGCATCCAGTGGTTGGGTGGCACGGCATGAACCCCCTCGATGAAGACCGCGTTTTGCAAGACATGACGGGCTGGTTGGAGCGGGCCGTGATCGGTTTGAACCTCTGTCCCTTTGCCAAAGCGGTGCACGTCAAAAAACAAATCTATTGGCAGCTCAGTTTGGCCACACAAGAGGGCGATGTGCTCGACGCCCTGAGGCAAGAATTAACGGCCTTGGCAGCCGCTTCAGCCACTGAGCGCGACACCACCGTCTTGGTGCTGCCGCTCGCATGGCCAGAATTTTTGGAAATGCACGCCTTTTTGCCCCGTGCCGAACGCACCCTGCGCCAATTGGGTTTTGAGGGGGCCCTTCAAATTGCCCCTTTTCACCCACGCTTTGAGTTTTTTGACGCCCCACCCGATGACCCGGGGCACAAAGTGAACCGAGCGCCTTATCCCGCATTGCACTTGTTGCGCGAAGACAGCATTGAGCGGGCTGTTGCGGCCTTTCCAGAAGCCGAGGCCATTTTCGAGCGCAACCTGGCTTTGTTGCGGGAAATGGGCAACGCCGGTTGGCAGGCCTTGGGGTTGGGGCCGTCATCGGGGCCTCATCTCCGATGACGGCCAAGAACCGACACCCAGTCAATAAAGCCAAATAATTAAAGCCAACTCATTAAAGCCCGATCAATGAAGTCCATGAAATCAAAACGCCCTGACCTCGATCCCGTTGTGGCCGAGGTCATTCGGCCCGGTCAGTCGATTGCCTTGCTGCAGGACCTGCACATCCTGACCCGCGAAGGCCGCTTGAACCAAGACTCTCGGCGCAAATTAAAGCAGGTTTATCACTTGTTTCAGTTCATCGAAACCTTGTTGAAAGAGTGGTTGGCAAGCGAACCACAACGCCCAACGCATCCTGCTGCCCATCAACCGGTTGGCCCCACCTTGGCCGACCACGGCGCGGGCAAGTCTTACTTGGGCTTCATCATTTACGACTTGTTTTTCAAGGCCTTGGGTCGTGGCCATATCTATGGCATCGAAACCCGCGCCGAGTTGGTCGAGCACTCCAAAGTCATGGCCGCAAAGATGGGATTTGATCGCATGTCGTTCATTGACACGACCGTGGCCGAAGCCACGAGCGATGTTCGGTTGCCCGAGCGCATCGACATGGTCACCGCTTTGCACGCTTGCGATACCGCCACCGATGACGCCATCGCCTTTGGCTTGGCCAAGCAGGCCCGCTACATGGTGCTGGTGCCTTGCTGTCAAGCCGAGTTAGCGAGCCATTTGCGTCAAAACAAGGCCTTGTTTTTGAAGCAAACCCCCCTGGCCGAGTTGTGGCGCCATCCCTTGCATACGCGTGAAATGGGCAGCCAATTGACCAATGTGTTGCGCTGTTTGTATTTGGAGTCGCAAGGCTATGAAGTGACCGTGACCGAGCTGGTCGGTTGGGAACACAGCATGAAGAACGAGTTGATTTTGGCCAAAAAAGAACCTGCTGGGGTTGGGCAACCCCGAGGGCAAAGGGCCTTGGCTGCGGCGGAGCGCTTGCAGGCATTGCTGGCTGAGTTTGGCTTGCAAGCGTTGGCGGCCACCCGCTTTCCAGTGGCCAGTGAGGCCGGTTGATGGTGACCGTTTAAGCCTTTCAAAATAAGTCACTCACAACAAGTCACTCACAACCCCTCATTACCAACGTCATGGCCCGCCTTCCCCGTTTATCTCTCCCCGGTTTGCCGCACTTGGTGATGCAGTCGGGGCACAACGGTGCGCCGGTTTTTGTGGACGATGCCGACCGTCGGAGCCTGCTGCAAGTCGCCAAAGACTACGCCGCTGACTCAGGGGTTGAAGTGCACGCTTGGGCCTTCACCGAAAACCGGGTTTTTTGGCTGTTGACGCCTTCGCACTCACAGGCCTTGTCTGTTTTTATGCAGGCCCTGGGCCGCAAATACACACGCCAATACAACGCCCGTCATGGCCGCAGCGGTACCCTTTGGGAGGGGCGTTACCGCGTCAGCGCCTTGCAACCGGGAAGATTTGTTTTGCCTGTCATGGTGTTTTTAGACACCCTCTCGGTGCGCGAGGGCTTGACCATGCACCCTTTTGAACCCGCTTGGAGCCCTGGCGCGCACTACGCTGGACGTCCGGCCCCCCATTTGCCCGAATCGATGTTGGGCCGCGGATGGGGGCCTCATGCCGATTATTGGGCCTTGGGCAACACCCCTTTTGCGCGTGAGGCCGCTTATGCGGCTCAAGTGGAGGCGGGCTTGTCGGCTGCGGAGATTGAGCAAATTGAGACCACCACTCGGCAGGGTTGGGTCTTGGGAGACCCTGAATTCATTGACGCTTTACAGGGCCAGACGGCGCGCCGCTTGACCCCTGCCAAAGCGGGGCGACCCCGAGCACCCCGCCCCTGATTTAATCTGCCCCCAATAAACAAATCACGCAAAGTCTGTGTTTGTTAATTGTTATCTGACCCTTATTTAAAGCGCTTGGCATTTTTGTTGCAATGGAATACCCTTATTGCCCTCGCGGAATAAACATTGTGTCACTGGGGACTCTATGCCCTCCAATTTTTCAGGAATCGCCATGAACCAGGCAGCCGAAATTCAACATTTGCAACAAAACGGTTTGTACGCCGCCTCGAACGAGCACGACGCTTGTGGTGTGGGCTTTGTGGCGCACATCAAAGGTCAGAAGTCGCATGCGATCGTCCAAAACGCGCTCAAAATTTTGGAAAACTTGGACCACCGCGGTGCGGTCGGTGCTGACAAGTTGATGGGAGACGGCGCGGGCATCTTGATCCAATTGCCCGATGCTTTGTACCGCGAAGAAATGGCCACCAACGGCATTGCCCCCGATGGCCGCCGCGGCGTGACCTTGCCGCCCGCAGGCGAATATGGCGTGGGCATGGTGTTCTTGCCCAAAGAGCATGCCTCCCGGTTGGCTTGCGAACAAGAAATGGAACGCGCCATCAAGGCCGAAGGCCAGGTCCTTCTCGGTTGGCGCGATGTGCCGGTTAATTTGGACATGCCCATGTCCCCCCGCGTGCGCGCCAAAGAGCCTGTTTTGCGCCAAGTCTTCATCGGCCGTGGCAACGACGTCATCGTGCAAGACGCCTTGGAGCGCAAGCTGTACGTGATCCGCAAAACCGCCAGCGCCAACATCCAGGCCCTCGGTTTGACGCACAGCAAGGAATATTACGTTCCCAGCATGTCCAGCCGCACGGTGGTTTACAAAGGCTTGCTTTTGGCCGACCAAGTGGGCACGTATTACCTCGACCTGCAAGACGAGCGTTGTGTCTCGGCGCTGGGCTTGGTTCACCAGCGCTTTTCGACCAACACCTTCCCTGAGTGGCCGCTGGCTCACCCCTATCGCTATGTGGCCCACAACGGTGAAATCAACACCGTCAAAGGCAATTACAACTGGATGAAGGCGCGTGAAGGCGTGATGGCCTCGCCCGTTTTGGGCGCCGACTTGCAGAAGCTTTACCCCATCAGCTTCGCCGATCAATCCGATACCGCCACTTTCGACAACTGCCTCGAGTTGTTGACCATGGCCGGCTACCCCATCAGCCAAGCGGTGATGATGATGATTCCTGAGCCTTGGGAACAGCACACCACCATGGACGAGCGCCGCAAGGCTTTCTACGAATACCACGCCGCCATGCTCGAGCCTTGGGACGGCCCCGCGTCCATCGTGTTCACCGACGGCCGACAAATTGGCGCCACGCTGGACCGCAATGGGCTTCGTCCTTCACGCTATTGCATTACCGATGAGGACTTTGTCATCATGGGCTCTGAATCGGGTGTCTTGCCCGTGCCCGAGAACAAAATTGTTCGCAAATGGCGCCTCCAGCCCGGCAAGATGTTCTTGATCGATCTGGAACAAGGCCGCATGATTGATGACGAAGAGCTGAAATCCAACCTCGCCAACAGCAAGCCCTACAAACAATGGATTGAAAACCTGCGCATCAAATTAGACGATGTCGCGGGCTCAGAAGCTGCACCTCAAGCGCTGGCCTCGGCCTCGGCTTCTGGTACACCGCTGTTGCAATTGCAGCAGGCTTTTGGCTACAGCCAAGAGGACATCAAATTCTTGATGAGCCCCATGGCCGCCAATGGCGAAGAAGCCCTGGGTTCCATGGGCAACGACAGCCCCTTGGCCGTCTTGAGTGACCGCAGCAAGCCGCTTTACAACTATTTCAAGCAGTTGTTCGCCCAAGTGACCAACCCGCCGATCGACCCGATTCGCGAAGCCATCGTGATGTCCTTGGTGTCCTTCATTGGCCCCAAACCCAACTTGTTGGACATCAACCAAGTGAATCCCCCCATGCGTTTGGAGGTCAGCCAGCCGGTCCTTGATTTCAGCGACATGGCCAAGCTGCGCAACATTGCCCACACCACACAAGGCAAATTCAAGAGCCACACACTCGACATTACCTACCCCGCGGCTTGGGGTCGTGAAGGTGTTGAAGCCAAACTGGCCTCGCTGTGCGCCGAAGCCATGGACGCCATCAAGAGCGGCCACAACATTCTGATCATCAGCGACCGTGGCGTGACCGCCACCCAAGTGGCGATTCCGGCTTTGTTGGCTTTGTCCGCCATTCACCAGCACTTGGTGATCGAAGGCCTGCGCACCAGCGCTGGCTTGGTGGTGGAAACCGCCACGGCCCGCGAAGTGCATCACTTTGCGGTTTTGGCCGGTTATGGCGCCGAAGCCGTGCATCCCTACCTGGC
Organism: uncultured Curvibacter sp.; assembly: GCA_903828535.1. Classification (GTDB taxonomy): domain Bacteria; phylum Pseudomonadota; class Gammaproteobacteria; order Burkholderiales; family Burkholderiaceae_C; genus Curvibacter. The sequence continues at coordinate 130,972 of CAIKMN010000031.1, read as the reverse complement.
CATGGAAACCTTGGCGTCTTTGCACAAAGACTTGCCCGGTGATTTATCGGCCGACAAAGCCATCTACAACTACATCAAAGCGATCGGCAAAGGCCTGTCCAAAATCATGTCCAAGATGGGGGTGAGCACCTACATGAGCTACTGCGGAGCGCAGTTGTTTGAGGCCATTGGCATCAACACCGAAACCATCGCCAAGTACTTCACGGGCACGGCCAGCCGAGTGCAAGGCATTGGTGTGTTTGAGATTGCCGAAGAAGCCTTGCGCATGCACGACAGCGCCTTTGCGGGCAACCCCGTGTTGGCCCACATGTTGGACGCCGGTGGCGAATACGCTTGGCGTGCGCGTGGTGAGGAACACATGTGGACGCCCGACGCGATTGCCAAGCTGCAACACTCGACCCGCGCCAACAACTGGAACACGTACAAAGAATACGCGCAAATCATCAACGACCAGACCAAGCGCCAGTTGACCCTGCGCGGCTTGTTCGAGTTCAAGTTCGATCCGAGCAAAGCCATCTCGGTGGACGAGGTTGAGTCTGCCAAGGAAATCGTCAAACGCTTCGCCACTGGCGCCATGTCGCTGGGCTCCATCAGCACCGAAGCACACGCCACTTTGGCCGTTGCAATGAACCGCATCGGTGGCAAGAGCAACACCGGCGAAGGCGGCGAAGATCCAGCCCGTTACCGCCAAGAGTTAAAGGGCATCCCCATTGCCCAAGGCGCCACCTTGAAGAGCGTGATTGGTGCGGCTCAAGTTGAAGTCGACATGCCTTTGTTGCCTGGCGATTCGCTGCGTTCGAAAATCAAACAAGTGGCTTCGGGCCGCTTTGGTGTCACCGCGGAGTACCTGAGCTCCGCCGATCAAATTCAGATCAAGATGGCGCAAGGCGCTAAGCCCGGTGAGGGCGGTCAACTGCCAGGCGGCAAGGTGTCCGACTACATCGGCAAGCTGCGCTACTCGGTGCCTGGTGTGGGCCTGATTTCGCCACCGCCCCACCATGACATCTACTCCATTGAAGACCTGGCCCAGCTGATTCACGACCTGAAGAATGTCTCACCCCATTCCAGCATCAGTGTGAAGTTGGTGTCCGAAGTCGGCGTCGGCACCATTGCTGCGGGTGTCGCCAAGTGCAAGAGCGACCACGTGGTGATCGCCGGTCACGACGGTGGCACCGGTGCTTCGCCCTGGTCATCCATCAAGCACGCCGGCGGTCCTTGGGAAATCGGCTTGGCTGAAACCCAACAAACCTTGGTGCTGAATGGCCTGCGCGGTCGCATCCGCGTTCAAGTGGATGGCCAAATGAAGACCGGCCGCGACGTTGCCATCGGTGCTTTGTTGGGCGCTGACGAATTCGGCTTTGCCACCGCGCCTCTGGTGGTGGAAGGCTGCATCATGATGCGCAAATGCCACTTGAACACCTGCCCCGTCGGCGTGGCCACGCAAGACCCCGTTTTGCGCGCCAAGTTCTCGGGCAAGCCTGAGCATGTGGTGAATTACTTCTTCTTCATCGCTGAAGAAGTGCGCCAGATCATGGCCCAGCTCGGCATCCGCAAGTTCGACGATTTGATCGGTCGTGCCGATTTGCTCGACATGCGCCCAGGCTTGGACCATTGGAAATCACAAGGCCTCGATTTCAGCCGTTTGTTCGCCGTACCGACGACCGACGCCGAAGTGCCTCGCTTCCACGTGGCCGAGCAAGAGCATGGTTTGGAAAAAGCCTTGGACCAACGCCTCATTGAAAAATCACGTCCCGCCATCGAGCGGGGCGAAAAGGTGCACTTCATTGAAGCGGTGCGCAACGTGAACCGCTCGGTCGGTGCCATGTTGTCGGGTGCTTTGACCAAGGTTCACCCCGAAGGCTTGCCGGACGACAGCATCCGCATTCAACTTGAAGGCACGGGCGGTCAATCGTTCGGTGCTTTCTTGGCGGCGGGCATCACTTTGTATTTGATTGGCGACGCCAACGACTACACCGGCAAAGGACTGTCGGGTGGCCGCGTGGTGGTGCGTCCTTCGCTGGACTTCCGTGGTGAGTCGGCTAAAAACATCATTGTGGGCAACACCGTGATGTACGGTGCCACCTCGGGCGAAGCCTATTTCAGCGGCGTTGGTGGCGAGCGTTTTGCGGTGCGCCTCTCCGGTGCGACGGCGGTGGTCGAAGGGACCGGCGACCATGGTTGTGAGTACATGACCGGCGGCACTGTGGCGGTGTTGGGCCCAACCGGCCGTAATTTTGCGGCCGGCATGAGTGGCGGTATTGCCTATGTTTACGACGAAGACGGCAGCTTTGCTTCGCGTTGCAACATGGCCATGGTGTCCTTGGAAAAGGTGTTGACCACGGCCGAGCAAGAAGCCCAAGTGGACCGCGCCGTTTGGCACCGGGACCAAAGCGATGAAGCGCAATTGAAAAAACTGCTGGAAGACCACAATCGTTGGACAGGCAGCAAGCGGGCCCGCGAGCTGCTCGACAACTGGGCCAGCTGCCGCACGAAATTCGTGAAGGTTTTCCCGAACGAATACAAACGGGCTTTGGGCGAAATCAACGCCAAGAAAAAATCCGCATCGGCAGCAGCTCAACCGGCTGTGACCGCCTAATCAAACCAAGAACAAGGACAGCCATCATGGGAAAGATCACCGGCTTCATGGAGTTTGAGCGAATCAAAGAGGGTTACGAACCCGTCGCCCAACGCGTTAAAAACCACAAAGAATTTGTCATTGGTTTGGACGACGCGCAGGCCAAGGTGCAGGCGGCGCGTTGCATGGACTGCGGCACGCCTTTTTGCAACAACGGATGCCCCGTCAACAACATCATTCCGGACTTCAACGACTTGGTCTTTAGCCAAGACTGGAAAACGGCCATTGAAGTGCTGCACAGCACCAACAACTTTCCCGAGTTCACCGGCCGCATTTGCCCCGCGCCTTGCGAGGCTGCTTGCACCTTGAACTTGAATGACGATGCCGTTGGCATCAAGTCGATTGAGCACGCGATCATCGACAAAGCCTGGGCCGAAGGCTGGGTGAAGCCCGAGCCGGCCTCACACAAAACCGGCAAAAAAGTCGCGGTGGTCGGCTCTGGCCCTGCGGGCATGGCGGCCGCTCAGCAATTGGCTCGCGCCGGGCACGACGTGACTTTGTTTGAAAAGAACGACCGCGTGGGCGGTTTGCTGCGGTATGGCATTCCTGACTTCAAGATGGAAAAGTCGCACATTGACCGCCGCATGAAGCAGCTCGAAGCCGAAGGCGTGACGGTGCGAACCGGCGTCATCGTGGGCGAATTACCCAAAGGCAGCAAGGTCACCAACTGGGCCAAGGAAACCATTTCGCCGGCCCAATTGGAAAAAGACTTTGATGCGGTCTTGTTGGCCGGCGGCTCTGAGCAGTCGCGCGACTTGCCGATTCCTGGCCGTGAGCTCGAAGGCGTGCACTTCGCCATGGAATTCTTGCCACAGCAAAACAAGGTCAATGCCGGCGACAAGCTGAAAGGCCAATTGCGCGCTGACGGAAAGCACGTCATTGTTATCGGCGGTGGCGATACAGGCTCTGATTGCGTGGGCACCAGCAACCGTCACGGTGCGGCCAGCGTGACCCAATTTGAAGTCATGCCCCAACCCCCTGAACAAGAAAACAAACCCTTGGTTTGGCCGTATTGGCCGCTGAAGCTGCGCACCAGCTCCAGCCATGAAGAAGGGTGTGAGCGCGAATTTGCCATTTCCACCAAAGAATTCATCGGTAAAAACGGCAAGCTGACGGGTTTAAAAACCGTTCACATCGAGCTCAAAGACGGCAAGCTGGTGGAAATTGCGGGCACCGAAAAAGAATACAAGGCCGATCTGGTGTTCTTGGCCATGGGTTTCGTGAACCCGGTTGCCAGCATTCTGGAAGGCTTCAAGGTCGACAAAGACGCCCGCGGCAATGCCAAGGCCAGCACTGAAGAAAAGGGGGGCTATGCCACCAACGTGCCCAAGGTCTTTGTGGCTGGAGACATGCGTCGCGGCCAGAGCTTGGTGGTTTGGGCCATTCGCGAAGGCCGGCAGGCCGCTCGCGCGGTCGACCAGTTCTTGATGGGCCACAGCGAACTGCCTCGCTAAAAACCAGTGGTTGTGGGGAAACCGGGCAGCCACCTGCGATCGGGCTCAGTTATCATCGGAGATTCGGGTTTCCCCCGATCTCCAACATGAATTCTCAAGCCGCTTCTTCAACGCTGGTCGAACTCAAGCACCTTACCTTTGGTTATGGGGGCAGGCCCGTCTTGAGTGACCTCAGTTTGCGCTTTCCAAAAGGCAAAGTAACTGCCCTGATGGGGGCTTCTGGGGGCGGTAAAACCACGGTTTTGAGGTTGATCGGCGGGCAAATCAGCCCACAAAGTGGTGAAGTGATTTTCGACGGGCAGCGTGTGGACACGGCCAACCGAAAAGCCCTTTATCAGGCACGCCGTCGCATGGGCATGTTGTTCCAATTTGGTGCTTTGTTCACCGATTTGAGTGTCTTTGACAACGTCGCTTTTCCCTTGCGTGAGCACAGCGATTTGTCGCCCGAACTCATCCGGGACATCGTGTTGATGAAGCTGAATGCGGTCGGTTTGCGTGGTGCCCGGGATTTGATGCCCTCCGAAATTTCGGGCGGCATGGCCCGCCGCGTGGCCTTGGCCCGGGCCATTGCGCTTGACCCCGAATTGGTCATGTACGACGAGCCCTTTGCCGGTTTGGACCCCATTTCGCTGGGCACCTCGGCCCGATTAATTCGGCAACTCAACGATGCTTTGGGCTTGACCAGCATCGTGGTGTCGCACGATTTAGACGAAACCTTCAGCATTGCAGACCATGTCATCATTTTGGCCAATGGCCAGGTGGCGGCTGAGGGGTCGCCCGCGCAAGTGAGGGCCAGTCTAGACCCCTTGGTGCACCAATTCGTCAATGCGCTGCCGGAAGGGCCGGTGCGTTTCCATTACCCGGGCCCCAGTGTGGCGCAGGACTTTGGCTCCGACCCGGGCTCAGACCTTGGCTCAGATTCAGGGGCTAAGGTGCGTGCCAACTTGGGTGAAAAAGGGACGCATTCATGAGCCCCAACTCCCATAACAACAAGCCCAGCAAGCCCAGCAAGCCCAACAGCACCCACGGCATGCGGTTTGACAAAATGTTGGACGTTTTAGCCCTTTTGGCCCACCTGGGTGCTGGGGTGCGTGCCCGCTTGGCCCGCATCGGGTCGGCCACTGCTTTGTTCTTCAGGCTGTTGAGCACCTTGCCCGCCTGCCTCAAACGCTTCGGTTTGGTGCGCGATCAACTGTTCTTCTTGGGCAATTTATCGCTGTCGATCATCGCGGTGTCGGGTCTGTTTGTGGGCTTTGTGCTTGGCTTGCAGGGTTATTACACCTTGCAGCGCTATGGTTCTTCTTCGGCTTTGGGTTTGTTGGTCGCGCTTTCCTTGGTGCGTGAGTTGGGCCCGGTTATCACCGCTTTGTTGTTTGCGGGTCGGGCTGGAACGGCCTTGACCGCCGAGATTGGGCTGATGAAAGCCGGCGAGCAATTGAGCGCGATGGAAATGATGGCCGTTGACCCGGTTCAGCGCATCTTGGCGCCCCGTTTTTGGGGCGGCGTGATCGCCATGCCTTTGTTGAGTGCGGTCTTCAGCGCTGTGGGCGTGCTCGGGGGCGCGGCGGTGGGTGTTGGCTTGATTGGCGTTGATTCAGGCTCTTTTTGGAGTCAGATGCAAAGTGGCGTCGACGCCTGGCAGGATGTCGGCAATGGCCTGCTAAAAAGTTTGGTTTTTGGTGTGACGGTGACCTTCACGGCCTTGCTGCAAGGCTATGAAGCGCAACCCACCCCAGAAGGTGTTTCTCGGGCCACCACCAACACCGTGGTGGCGGCTTCTCTGGCGGTATTGGGGTTGGATTTCATCCTCACCACCTTGATGTTCAGTATTTAAGCGAAAGAGGGGAGAGTCAAGCATGCAACGCTCCAAAATTGACGTATGGGTTGGGCTTTTTGTCCTGCTGGGTTTGGCCGCTGTTTTGTTTTTGTCTTTGCAAGCCGCTAATTTGTTGAATCTGGGCTTTCAGCCCACTTACAAAATCAGTGCCCGCTTTGACAACATCGGGGGCCTGAAGCCCAAAGCAGCCGTCAAGAGTGCCGGCGTGGTCGTAGGACGCGTCGAATCCATCACCTTTGACGACCGATCCTTTCAAGCATTGGCGGTGTTGGCCTTGGATTCGCGCTTCACTTTTCCCAAAGACAGCTCCTTGAAAATTTTGACCAGCGGCTTGTTGGGCGAGCAGTACTTGGGATTGGAGGCGGGTGCTGATGAAAAAAACTTGGTTTCTGGCGACAGCATTCAATCGACTCAATCGGCCGTGGTGCTGGAAAACTTAATCAGCCAATTCCTGTACAGCAAGGCGGCGGATGGCCCCACTAAATCAGCAGGTGACAGCAAGTGAAATTATTCGCCCCGACCCCCACCAGCGCACGCTGGCCTTGCGGGTTTCGCTCTTTGGCCTTGGCGTTCTTCGTGGCGGTCTTGGGCGCGATGGGTGGTTGTGCCAGTGGACCCCATGCCAACCCGAACGATCCCTTGGAGCCCTTAAACCGTTCGGTTTATGACTTCAATACCACGGTCGATAAGGCGGTTTTAAAGCCCGTGGCGACCGCCTACAAAGACGCGCTTCCGAGTGGCGTTCGACAAAGCGTCACCAACTTTTTTGCCAATTTGGCCGAGCCTTGGTCTTTTGCCAACAACTTGTTGCAAGGGAAGGTCGCCGAAGCCGCTGAGACCGTCATCCGTTTTGGTACCAACACGGTTTTTGGTGTTTTTGGTTTGTTTGATGTGGCGAGAGACTTGGGCATTGACGCCCATAAACAAGACCTTGGTAAGACCCTGGCTCACTGGGGCGTTCCCGCAGGCCCTTATCTGATGCTGCCTTTGTTGGGCCCCTCCTCGGTGCGCGATGGCAGTGCGTTGGTGCTTGACTACAAAGGCAACTTGCTGGAGCGCGAAAAAGACATCGCCCTGCGCAACAGTTTGACGGCGACTCAATTCGTCAACACCCGTGCCAACCTCTTGCAGGCAGGCGATTTGTTGGGCTCCGCTTCACTCGATGAATACGCTTTTTTACGCGACGCCTTTTTGCAAAGTCGTGACCCGGACATTTTTAAATCCATGGACTCCGAACGCTATGATCAGGACGAACCGATGGTCGCTCCCTCAGCCCCCTGATTTTAATTTTTTCAAAGTATGAGACGTCTTTTTTTATTTCAAGGATGGGTGCTGGTACTCACGGGTGCTTTGACGCTGCCCGGTTTTAATTCGACGGCCCAAGCAGCTTCGTCAGCGGCTGCACCAGCGGCTGATTTGGCCCCGGATGTGTTCATCAAAACCATGGCCGATGATGTCTTGGCCACCATCAAGACCGACAAGCTGCTGCAAAAAGGCGATATGCCCAAGCTAATGGCCTTGGTCGACACCAAGGTCATGCCCAACGTTGACTTTCAGCGCATGACCGCTTCGGCAGTAGGCCCTGCCTGGCGTCAGGCGACGCCCACGCAAAAAGCGCGGCTACAAGAAGAATTCAAGACTTTGCTGGTGCGAACATATGCGGGCGCGGTTTCCCAGGTGATTGACATGGTTTTGACCATCAAACCCTTGCGCTCTGCACCTGAGGATACAGAAGTCTTGGTTCGCAGCGAAGTCAAAGGCACAGGTGACCCGGTTCAATTGGACTACCGCTTGGCTAAAACCCCAGGCCAAGGCTATGGCTGGCGCATTTACAACCTCAATGTCATGGGCATTTGGCTGGTTGACAACTACCGCAGCCAATTTGCCCAAACCATCAATGCCAAGGGCATCGACGGCCTGATTGACGCCTTGGCCGAGCGCAACAAAGCCAACGCCAAAAAGGACTGAATCGGTCCTGATCCCCATGCTGCTTCAACTGCCCGTCAACCTGACCCAAACCCATGCCATGGCGTTCCTGCGTGGATTGCCCGCTGGATTGAACGCTGGGGAGGGGGCAGGGGCGTGGGTGGTGGACGCACAAGCGACTCAGGTGATTGACTCTGCCACCTTGGCCGTCTTGATGGACTTGAAGCGCCAGGCCCTTAGTGCGGGGGCCAGCTTCTCGGTTCAGGGGGCTTCGGCCCATCTTCATGAATTGGCGCGCGTTTACGGCGTAGCGGAGTGGTTGCTGGGCGTAAAATAACGCCAATGTCAGCCATCTCTTTTCAATCGGTCAGCAAGACCTACAACACCCCTCGCGGGCTTCTGAAGGCACTCAACCAAGTCAGTTTTGACATCCAAGAGGGCGAGTTTTTTGGCTTGTTGGGACCCAACGGGGCTGGCAAAACCACCCTCATCAGCATCTTGGCCGGACTGTCCCATCCCAGCCAGGGCCAAATTTTGGTTCAAGGCGCTGATGTCCAAAAAGAATTCGCCTTGGCACGCCGCCGTTTGGGGGTGGTGCCCCAAGAGCTCGTCTTCGACCCCTTCTTCAATGTTCGTGAAGCACTGCGCTTTCAATCGGGCTACTTCGGCATCAAGAACAACGACGCTTGGATCGATGAGCTGCTCGACAGCTTGGGCCTGACCGACAAAGCCAATGCCAATATGCGCCAACTTTCCGGTGGCATGAAGCGCCGTGTGCTGGTGGCCCAAGCCTTGGTCCATCGTCCGGCCATCATTGTGCTGGATGAGCCCACCGCCGGTGTCGATGTGGAGCTGCGCCAAACCCTTTGGCAGTTCATCGCCAAGCTCAATAAGCAAGGCCACACCGTGCTGCTCACCACCCATTATCTGGACGAGGCCGAGGCTTTGTGCAGCCGCATCGCGATGCTCAAGCAAGGCGAAGTGGTGGCGCTTGAGCGCACCAGCGATTTATTGGCGCAGGCCAGCGGGAATGTGCTGCGCTTCAAATTGGACGGCGAATTGCCCCCTGCATTGGCAGAGCAGGCCCGTGTCACTGGCCGCATTGTGCAAATGCAAGTGCACAACGCCACTGAGATCGAGTCGCGTTTGGCCGCGGTGCGTGAAGCCGGTTTGGTGGCCGAAGACATCGAAGTCCGTAAAGCCGATTTGGAAGACGTGTTCATCGCCGTCATGAACGCCGCAAAGGGTAAAAAAGCATGAACGCCCAGGTTGAAAAATCCCTTTCTGAGCTCGTGGAGCCCTTGCCGCCAGCGCATCCAGCCACTGGCATGGGTTGGCTGACCTTGTTCAAAAAAGAGGTGCTCCGGTTTTGGAAAGTCAGCTTTCAAACCGTGGCCGCACCGGTCCTCACCTCCGTCCTTTATTTGCTGGTCTTTGGCCATGTGTTGGACTCCCGCGTCGAGGTCAGTCCCGGCGTTTCCTACACGGCGTTTTTGATCCCCGGTTTGGTCATGATGAGCGTGCTTCAAAATGCCTTTGCCAACAGCTCATCGAGTCTGATTCAAAGCAAGATCATGGGCAATTTGGTTTTTGTTTTGCTCACGCCTTTGTCGCACTGGGGTTGGTTCTTGGCCTATGTTGGCTCGTCCTTGGTGCGTGGTTTGATGGTGGGTTTTGGGGTCTTTTTCATCACTTCGTTTTTTGCGTTTCCCCATTTCGAAGCCCCACTGGTGATGGTCTTATTCGCCTTGTTGGGCGCGGGTCTGATGGGCGTTTTGGGGTTGATTGCTGGTTTGTGGGCTGAAAAGTTTGACCAGATGGCGGCCTTCCAAAACTTCATTGTGATGCCCATGACCTTTTTGGCCGGGGTTTTTTACTCCGTGCATTCGCTGCCTCCCTTTTGGCAAGCGGCCAGCCATTTCAATCCCTTCTTTTACATGATTGACGGGTTCCGCTACGGTTTTTTTGGTGCCAGCGATGTGTCGCCTTGGCTCAGCCTCGGCTTGGTGGGCACCACCTTTTTGCTGGCCAGCGCCTTGGCGTTGCACCTGCTGAAGATTGGCTACAAAATCCGAAACTAATCCATGCCCTGAACCATGCCCTGAACGCCCAATCGATTCACTGAACCCCTTATTGCATTTGGCCATGACCGCAGACGAACTTAAGCACACCATCACCCGAGGCTTGACTTGCCAGCACATTGCGCTGGAGGGCGATGGCCGGCATTGGTATGCCACCATCGTCTCGGCCGAATTTGAGGGCTGCCGGTTGATCAAACGGCACCAAAAGGTCTATGCCACTTTGGGCGAAAAAATCAAAACCGACGAGGTGCACGCCTTGTCCATGAAAACCTTCACGCCTGCCGAGTGGGCGCAACAAGCCGAGGCCTGAGTTGGATCGATTGAAAATTCGCGGTGGACGCGCTTTAAAGGGCGAGGTGTCAATTTCTGGCGCCAAGAATGCGGCATTGCCCGAGTTGTGCGCGGCTCTCTTGAGCGCCGACCCCGTGGTGTTGCGCAATGTGCCGCGCTTGCAAGACGTGGCCACCATGCTCAAGCTGATTGCCCACATGGGCGTGACGACTCAACGTCAAGCAGACGGCTCCGTGCTGTTGAATGCCGCAGACTTGAACTTGCCCGAAGCGCCCTATGAGCTGGTCAAAACCATGCGCGCCTCGGTCTTGGTGTTGGGCCCGTTGCTGGCCCGCTTTGGCCGCGCCCGCGTGTCGTTGCCCGGTGGCTGTGCGATTGGCTCAAGGCCCGTAGACCAACACATCAAAGGTCTGCAAGCCATGGGCGCTGAAATCGTGGTCGAGCATGGCTACATGGTGGCCCAACTGCCCGCCGGGCGAAGCCGCTTGAAAGGCGCTCGCATCACCACCGACATGGTGACAGTGACGGGCACTGAAAACTTTTTGATGGCCGCCTGCTTGGCCGAGGGTGAGACGGTTTTGGAGAACGCCGCCCAAGAGCCCGAGATTGTTGATTTGGCCGAGATGTTGATTGCCATGGGCGCCAAAATTCAAGGCCATGGCACCAGCCGAATCCGAATTCAGGGCGTAGACGCTTTGCAGGGCACGACGCACCAAGTGGTGGCTGACCGCATTGAAGCGGGCACTTTTTTATGCGCTGTGGCGGCCGCCGGCGGCGAGGCTTTCTTGCATCATGGGCGCGCCGATCATTTGGATGCGGTCATTGAGAAACTGGTTGAAGCCGGTGTCGAAGTTCGCGCGGTTGAACAGACCGAAGCCGCAGGCCCCGACCAAGGCACAAAAAAAGGCATTTGGGTTCGTTCGCCCGGCGCCGCGTCTGGGCAATTGAAAGCCCAAGGCTTTCGCACCACTGAATACCCCGGCTTTCCAACCGACATGCAAGCCCAGTTCATGACCCTGAACACCGTGGCCCAAGGGGCTTCCAAAGTCACAGAGACCATTTTTGAGAACCGCTTCATGCACGTGCAAGAACTGGTTCGATTGGGCGCCCGCATCCAAACCGATGGCAAGGTCGCTTTGATTGAAGGCGGTGCGGCCTTGTCTGGTGCGAATGTCATGGCCACCGACTTGCGGGCCTCGGCCAGCTTGGTCATTGCCGGCTTGATCGCCGAGGGTGAAACCGTGGTCGAGCGGATCTACCACCTGGACCGCGGCTACGACCAAATGGAGCACAAGCTGCAAGGTTTGGGCGCCGATATTGAGCGCCTGAAATAAAACCATTCACCTGACATGAGCAACTCCACCATCACACTGGCCTTGTCCAAAGGCCGCATCTTTGACGAAACCTTGCCGCTGCTGAAGGCCGCTGGCATTGAAGTGTTGGAAGACCCTGAAAAATCGCGCAAGCTGATTTTGCCGACCAACCAACCCCAGGTTCGCGTGGTCTTGGTGCGTGCCACCGATGTGCCCACCTACGTGCAATACGGCGGTGCAGATTTGGGCGTGACCGGAAAAGACACCTTGATTGAACACGGTGCGCAAGGCCTTTATCAACCCCTGGATTTGCACATTGCGCGTTGCCGCATGAGCGTTGCGGTGCGCGCCGACTTTGATTACGCCAACGCCGTTAAACAAGGCTCTCGGCTCAAGGTGGCGACCAAATACACCACGATCGCGCGGGACTTTTTTGCGACCAAGGGCGTGCACGTCGACCTCATCAAACTCTATGGCAGCATGGAGCTCGCGCCTTTGACGGGCTTGGCCGACGCCATTGTCGACTTGGTCTCCACCGGCAGTACCTTGAAGGCCAATCATTTGGTTGAGGTCGAGCGCATCATGGACATCAGCTCGCGTTTGGTGGTGAACCAAGCCGCTTTGAAGTTGAAGCAAGCCCCCATCCGTGCCCTGATTGAAGCCTTTTCAGCGGCTGTCAAAGCGCCTGCAAAATAAAGCCCCTTAAACCCCATCCCCTCATGCCTGCTTTTCAAGCCCGACCTCTTTATCTGTCGACCGCCGATGCTTCTTTTGAAGCCCAGTTTGCGGCGCGGTTGCATTGGTCGTCGGACACCGACGCGGCCATTGAGCAGCGAGTGGCCGACATCTTGAGTGCGGTGAAAAAGGACGGCGATGCGGCCGTGCTCGCCTTCACCCAACAGTTTGATGGTTTGAATGCCACCTCGGTCGCCGACCTGGAGTTAAGCCAGGCTGAATTGAAAGCGGCTTTTGAGGGCTTGCCACCCGTCCAGCGAACCGCTTTGGAGCAAGCAGCCAAGCGCATTCGCAGCTACCACCAGGCGCAAAAACGCGCCAGCGGCGAGAGCTGGCGCTACCGTGATGAAGACGGCACGTGGCTCGGCCAAAAAGTCACGCCCTTGGACCGCGTCGGTATTTATGTGCCCGGTGGCAAAGCGGCTTACCCGTCCAGTGTGTTGATGAACGCCATTCCTGCGCATGTGGCAGGTGTCGAAGACATCATCATGGTCGTGCCCACACCCCGTGGCGAAAAAAATGCCCTCGTATTGGCCGCCGCCTATCTGGCCGGCGTGAGCCGCGCCTTCACGTTGGGCGGTGCACAGGCCGTCGGCGCTTTGGCATACGGCACCGCTACCGTGCCCAAGGTCGACAAAATCACCGGTCCCGGCAACGCCTATGTGGCCAGCGCTAAAAAACGCGTCTTTGGCACCGTCGGCATCGACATGATCGCAGGGCCGTCTGAAATTTTGGTCTTGGCCGATGGCAGCACGCCGGCCGAATGGGTGGCGATGGACTTGTTCAGCCAAGCCGAGCACGACGAGCTGGCGCAAAGCGTTTTGCTCTGTCCCGATGCGGCCTACATCGCTGAAGTCCAAGCCGCCATGGATCGGCTGTTGAATGACATGCCCCGCGCTGCCATCATCGCCAAGTCGTTGAACGACCGCGGTGCCTTGATCTTGACACGAAGCATGGAAGAAGCCTGCGCCATCAGCAACCGAATTGCCCCTGAACATTTGGAGGTGTCGAGCGCCGAGCCGCACCGCTGGGAGCCTTTGCTGAAGCACGCCGGCGCCCTCTTTTTGGGTGCCTTCACCAGCGAATCGTTGGGCGACTATTGCGCGGGCCCCAACCACGTGCTGCCCACCAGCGGCACCGCCCGCTTCAGTTCGCCCTTGGGCGTCATGGATTTCCAAAAGCGCAGCAGCTTGATTGAAGTGAGCGAGCTGGGCGCTCAGGTGTTGGGCCCAATTGCCTCGGTGCTCGGTCACGGCGAAGGCCTGCAAGCCCACGCCAGAGCGGCCGAAATGCGCCTTCGGAAATCCAAATCACCTGACATTGAAGTCGGCTCACCCGTCGTGGATGTTCAAAGTGGCGATGCGACTCAAGGAAGCCAGACCGTTGTCAATGGCCTCGACGTGGTTCGTCCTGATATTCGCGCTTTACATGCGTATGTGGTGCAAGACGCTGCCGGCTTTGTGAAACTCGACGCCATGGAGAACCCGTTTTCACTGCCGCCTGAGTTGCAGCAAAAATTGGGTGAACGACTGGCCCCGGTGGCCCTGAACCGCTACCCGGGCCCGCGTGTGAACGACCTGAAAAAAGCCTTGCTGCAATCGGTTCAGGAAGACGCCCCGTTGCCCGCTGGTTACGATTTGGTGCTCGGCAATGGCTCTGATGAATTGATTGCCATGCTGTCCATGGCCTGCGCTCGTCCTGGCGCTGCCGCGTTGGCGCCCGAGCCTGGTTTTGTCATGTACGGCATGAGTTCGAGATTGGCGGGGCTGCATTACGTGGGCGTGCCGCTCACAGCAGACTTTGAGCTGGACGTTGACGCCATGTTGACCGCTATTGAAGCGCACCGACCCGCCTTGGTCTATTTGGCTTATCCGAACAACCCCAGCGCCAACCTGTGGAGCGTCGACGTCATTCGTCGAGTCATCCAAGCCACAGCGGCCATGGGGGGGTGGGTGGTCATGGATGAAGCCTACCAACCCTTCGCCAGCCACACGTGGTTGACTGAAATCAAGGCCCATCCCAGCGCCAATGCCCGGGTGCTGCTGATGCGCACCTTGAGTAAATTTGGCTTGGCGGGGGTGCGCTTGGGCTACCTGATCGGCCCCGCGGCGTTGGTCAGTGAGATCGACAAAGTGCGCCCACCTTACAACGTCAGCGTGCTCAACACCGAGGCCGCTTTGTTTGCTTTGGAGCATGCCCCCGTTTTTGCACAGCAAGCCAAAGCGCTGCGACAGGAGCGCGATGTGTTGGTCGCCGCCTTGCAGGCCTTGCCCGGCGTGAAGGTTTGGCCCAGCCAGGCCAACATGGTGCTGGTGCGGGTGCCCCATGCCGCCAAAATCTTTGAAGCCATGAAGGCCCAAGGCGTGCTGATTAAGAACGTTTCTAAAATGCATCCATTGCTGGATCAATGCTTGCGTTTAACGGTGGGCACGCCCGAAGAAAACCGCGCCCAAATCGCCGCCTTGAAGACGGCCTTGAACGGTGCGTCCTCCTTTGCTTAATTGAACTGAACGTTGAACAGAATGGATTCCATGTCCGACAACCTTGCCTCCCATTTGACCGTTGCCCAGCCACGCGTGGCCAAGGTCAGCCGCCAAACGGCTGAAACGCAAATCAGCGTGGCCCTCAACTTGGATGGCACCGGCCAAGCCCAATTGGCGACAGGCATTGGTTTTTTAGACCACATGTTGGACCAAATTGCCCGCCATGGTTTGATCGATCTCGACGTGCAATGCCGAGGTGATCTGCACATCGATGGCCACCACACGGTGGAAGACATTGGCATCACCTTGGGTCAAGCGGTTGCCCAAGCGGTCGGCGACAAAAAAGGCATTCGTCGCTATGGCCACGCTTATGTGCCACTCGACGAAGCGCTGTCTCGCGTCGTGATCGACTTCTCGGGTCGTCCCGGTTTGGAGATGGACGTTCATTTCACCGCCGGCATGATTGGCGCACTGGACACGCAGTTGGTCTACGAATTCTTCCAAGGTTTTGTGAACCACGCGGGCGTGAGTTTGCACATTGACAACCTCAAGGGCCAAAACGCGCACCACCAGTGTGAAACCATTTTCAAGGCCTTCGGCCGGGCTGTGCGCGCGGCGCTGGAACTCGATCCCCGGGCTTTGAGCAGCATTCCCTCGACAAAGGGGTCGCTTTGAGTTGGGTCGCGGTCGTCGATTACGGCATGGGTAATTTGCGCTCGGTGGCGCAAGCGGTGAAGACCGCCGCGCAAGGCACTGGCTTGGAGGTGGTCATCACCCAATCGCCGCAAGTCGTTCGTGATGCAGCGCGTGTCGTTTTGCCAGGTCAGGGGGCGATGCCCGACTGCATGCGCGAGCTGCGCGAATCCGGACTGCTCGAACCTGTTTTGGAGGCGGCCGCCACCAAACCATTGTTTGGCGTTTGTGTGGGCATGCAAATGTTGTTTGACCACAGCGCCGAAGGCAACACGCCGGGCTTGGGCTTAATTCCCGGCGAGGTGCTGAAGTTTGATTTCTCCGCGCCCGCCGATGCGCCCCGCTTGCAAGCCGATGGCAGCCGCTTCAAAGTGCCGCAAATGGGCTGGAATCAAGTGTTTGAAATGCCCCTCATCCCCGAGGCGCGCAGCGGTGAGGGCCATGCCGTTCACCCTTTGTGGGACGGCATTCCCGATCAAAGCTACTTCTACTTTGTGCACAGTTTTTATGCCAAACCGTCTGATTGGCGCCAAAGTGCAGGTCAAGCCGACTACGGTGGCCGCTTTACAGCCGCGGTGGCGCGCGATAATCTCTTTGCCACCCAATTTCATCCTGAAAAAAGTGCCCAATTTGGTCTAAGGCTTTACCGGAACTTCTTGAACTGGCAGCCTTGATTTCTATTCCTTCTATCTTCAACCTTTGCTGCCCCCAGCGCCATGCTTCTCATTCCTGCGATTGACTTAAAAGACGGCCATTGCGTTCGCCTCAAACAAGGCGATATGGACCAATCCACCACCTTCGGCGAAGACCCTGCGGCCATGGCCCTCAAGTGGGTCGACGAGGGCGCTCGGCGCTTGCATTTGGTTGATTTGAATGGGGCCTTCGCCGGCAAGCCACAAAATTTCAATGCCATCAAATCGATTTTGAAAGCCGTGGGCGATGACCTTCCGGTTCAACTCGGCGGCGGTATTCGTGACTTGGACACCATTGAGAAATACGTCGACAACGGCATTCGCTACGTCATTATTGGCACCGCGGCCGTGAAGAACCCTGGTTTTTTACGCGACGCCTGCACGGCTTTCGGGGGACACATCATCGTCGGTTTGGATGCCAAAGACGGCAAAGTGGCCACGGATGGTTGGAGCAAACTCACCGGTCATGAAGTGGTGGATTTGGCCAAAAAATTCGAAGATTGGGGCGTGGAGTCCATCATCTACACCGACATTGGCCGCGACGGCATGTTGTCTGGCATCAACATCGACGCCACGGTCCAGCTGGCGCAGGCCTTGACGATCCCCGTCATTGCCTCTGGTGGTCTTTCCAATATGCTCGACATTGAGCAACTCTGCGCCGTCGAGAGCGAAGGGGTGCAAGGCGTGATATGCGGCCGTGCCATTTATACCGGCGACCTCAACTTCGCCGCCGCCCAAACCCGCGCCGACGAACTGGCCGGCCTTTGAGCGGCCTGGGGTTTTTTCATGCTGGCTAAACGCATCATTCCTTGTTTGGACGTGACCGGTGGGCGCGTCGTCAAAGGCGTTAACTTTGTAGCGTTGCGTGACGCTGGCGATCCGGTTGAAATTGCGGCTCGGTACAACGACCAAGGC
The DNA here is from genome assembly GCA_903828535.1 of uncultured Curvibacter sp. Lineage (GTDB taxonomy): Bacteria > Pseudomonadota > Gammaproteobacteria > Burkholderiales > Burkholderiaceae_C > Curvibacter. The sequence goes on along the minus strand of CAIKMN010000031.1, from coordinate 113,917 downwards.
GCGGATGAATTGACCTTTTTGGACATTACGGCCACCAGCGATGGCCGTGATCTAATTTTGCACATCATCGAAGCGGTGGCCTCTCAGGTGTTCATTCCGCTCACGGTCGGTGGCGGGGTGCGCACAGTCGAAGACGTTCGTCGTTTGCTCAATGCCGGGGCAGACAAAACCAGTTTTAATTCCGCCGCCATTGCCAACCCGCAAGTCATCACCGACGCCTCATCGCGTTACGGTGCCCAGTGCATCGTCGTGGCGATTGACGCCAAGCGCCGCCAAGGTGACGACTTGATCGCCCGTGGCGAAGGGTGGGACGTCTACAGCCACGGCGGTCGCCAGAACACCGGCCTCGATGCGGTGGCTTGGGCAAAAGAAATGACTCAACGCGGTGCTGGTGAGATTTTGCTCACCAGCATGGACCGGGACGGCACCAAATCGGGCTTTGATTTGGCCTTAACCCGAGCCGTGTCCGATGCGGTCAGTGTCCCTGTGATTGCCTCTGGCGGCGTGGGCAACCTCGACCATCTGGCCGACGGCGTCCAGCAAGGCGGCGCAGACGCGGTCTTGGCCGCCAGCATTTTTCATTACGGCGAATACACCGTCAAACAAGCCAAGTGCCGCATGGCCGAGCGCGGCATTCCGGTCAGGTTGACATGAGCGCTTTGCCTGTGTCTTGGTTGAACGATGTGCGCTGGGACGAGCAGGGCCTCGTGCCCGTTATCGCCCAAGAGCAGGGCAGTGGCGACGTGGTCATGTTCGCCTGGATGAACCGGGAAGCGCTGCAAAAAACCGCAGAACTGGGTCGCGCGGTTTACTTCAGTCGCTCGCGCAAAAAGCTCTGGTTCAAGGGCGAAGAATCGGGGCACGACCAAACCGTTCACGAAATTCGGTTGGACTGCGACAACGACGTGGTGCTGCTCAAAATCACACAACAAGGCCATGAGCCGGGCATCGCTTGTCACACTGGTCGCCACAGCTGTTTTTTCCAAAAACTAGAAAATGGTGTTTGGAAGGCGGTCGACCCGGTGTTGAAAGACCCCTCCGAAATTTATGCCTCTGGAAATGGTCATGTCTGAAGCAGAAAAAAATTCATCTGAAATGAACACACTGGCCCGATTGGCCGCGGTGATCGAATCTCGCAAACCCGCTCATGGCGGCGATGCCAATGCCAGTTATGTGGCGCGCTTGCTGCAAAAGGGCCCGGATGCCTTTTTGAAGAAAATCGGCGAAGAAGCCACGGAAGTGGTCATGGCCGCGAAAGACGCGGACCACGGCGCTGACAAGGCCAAAATCGTCAATGAAATGGCCGATCTTTGGTTCCACTGCTTGGTGGCCTTGGGGCATTACGAACTCTCACCCACCGACGTGCTGGCGGAGTTGTCGCGCCGTGAAGGACTCAGCGGCCTCGAAGAAAAAGCCTTGCGCAAAGCCCTGGCACGTGAGGCCAACCAAGATGGATTGAGCCGATTGACAGGAAAGAGTGAGTGAGCTGACCATGAGCACATTGAACGCGGACCCAAACTGTATTTTTTGCAAAATCATCGCTGGCCAAATTCCCAGCCGCAAGGTCTATGAAGACGACGATGTTTTCGCCTTTCACGACATCCATCCTTGGGCACCCGTTCATTTTTTGATCATTCCCAAACGCCACATTCCATCGATGGCCCAAGTGGGTACCGCTGACCAGGCCTTGCTTGGCAAGATCATGTTGCTGGTGCCCCAGCTGGCGCTGGAGCAGGGGTGTGAGCCCTATCCCCAAGGGGGTTATCGCTTGGTGACCAACACCGGCGAACAAGGCGGCCAAGAGGTGCATCATTTGCATTTTCACGTCATGGGGGGCCCACGGCCCTGGCTGCGCGGCTAGAATCAAAGACAGGCTTCAAGCTATTTCTCAAGGAGATTCCCATGGGTTCATTTTCCCCAATGCATTTGTTGATCGTTTTGCTGATCGTGATCCTGGTCTTCGGCACCAAGAAGCTGAAGAACATTGGTTCTGATTTAGGTGGAGCGGTCAAGGGTTTCAAAGACGGCATGAAGGACGGCACGCAAGGCCCTGACGCCTCAGCGCCTGCTGCTGCCACCACGACCACCGCCCAAGTCGCTGCGCCTGTTGCGCCCGGAACGACGGCTGCCGCTGCTGAAAAAACCACGGTCGACGTGGAAGCCAAGCCCAAGGCCTGAGCCCAGGCTTTCCCTTTTAAACCCGCATGATTGACCTTGGCATCTCGAAATTGGCGCTGATTGGCGTCGTTGCCTTGGTCGTGATTGGCCCAGAAAAGCTTCCCCGTGTGGCGCGCACGGTGGGGACGCTGTTGGGCAAGGCCCAGCGTTATGTGTCTGACGTCAAAGCCGAGGTGAACCGTTCCATGGCCATGGACGAGCTCAACAAAGCCAAAGAATCGGTCACGAGTGCGGTCCAAGAGGTGAATCAGTCGTTTAACGCCGCGCAAGAATCGATTCATAAGAACTGGTCTGAGACCAGCGCCGACATTCTGGCCGCCACGCAGTCATGGCAAGCCCCCGTCGAAGCCCCCCCTCCCAGCTACCAGCATCCGGGCAAGAACTGGCGCTTGAAGCGCAGCGCCACGCCACAGTGGTTCAAGGCCCGCTCTGGGGTGCGGACGAAGGCCTTGTCAGGCGCCGCTCGGGTGGCGCGATACCGTCCTCAGAAATTAGGTTAAATGTCCGAAGATTCGACCAAAAAAGACGAGTTGAGTGGCACTGAGTTGCCCTTTGTGCAACACCTGATGGAGTTGCGCGACCGCTTGGTAAAGGCCGCCTTGGCGGTGGCGGTGGTGGTGCTGGTGTTGGCACTCTATCCCGGTCCTGCAGCGCTTTACGATTTGCTGGCCCAACCCTTGGTGGCGTCCCTGCCTGCCGGCACCCATTTGATCGCCACCAATGTGGTCTCGCCTTTTGTCGTGCCCATCAAAATTTTGGTCATGACGTCGTTTGTCCTGGCTTTGCCTGCGGTGCTTTACCAAGTCTGGGCTTTTGTGGCGCCGGGCTTGTACGCCCATGAAAAAAGACTGATCTTGCCCTTGGTGGTGTCGAGTTCTTTGCTCTTCGTATCGGGCATTGCTTTTTGTTATTTTTTCGTCTTCGGCAAGGTCTTTGCCTTTATTCAAGGTTTCGCCCCTAAATCGATCACGGCTGCGCCTGACATTGAAGCCTATTTAGACTTTGTTTTGAGCATGTTCTTGGCCTTTGGTTTGGCCTTTGAGGTCCCCGTGGCCGTGGTGCTGTTGGTTCGCATGGGCGTCCTGACCACCGACCAACTGCGTCAATACCGAAGTTATTTTTGGGTCATTGCCGCCGTGGTCACCGCAGTGGTGACGCCGCCCGACGCGGGGTCGATGCTGGTCCTGTTGGCTGTCGTCGGCGGTCTGTATGAAGTGGGCATCTGGGCCGCTCATCTTTTCTTGAAGAAAACCCAAGCGCCGGATTCGATCGACGTGGTTTGAAAACTCGGTCTTCGGGGCTTCTTTAGCGTCTTACATTGCGGTTGGGGCGTTGGTCTGGCGTGACACTGAGTTCCAAAATTCGGTTGTTCCGTTGGATCGCAAAAATCACCGCTTGACCGGGGGACAAGGCGGCCACTTGGTTCAGCAATTCAGCCACTCGGCGCACGGGTTGTTGGTTGACCTTCAAAATCACATCGCCCGCTTTGAGCCCTGCTTTGGCGGCTGGCGCGTCTGCCAAAACACCGCCCACCAAGACCCCTTGACCGCTGTTGTCTTCGCCGTCGCTGAGCTCGCGGGGTTCAATGCCAATCCAGCCCCGGACCACTCGGCCTTCTTTCAAAATGCCGTTGAGGACTTGTTTCACGGTGCTGATGGGAATGGCAAAGCCAATGCCCATGTTGCCGCCACTGCGTGAGTAGATGGCTGAGTTGATGCCGAGCAAATGGCCATCCACATCGACCAAGGCACCGCCTGAATTGCCGGGGTTGATGGCAGCGTCGGTCTGGATGAAATTTTCAAAGGTATTCAAACCCAACTGATTACGACCCAAGGCACTGACGATGCCATTGGTGACGGTTTGGCCAACCCCAAAGGGGTCGCCAATGGCCAGCACCCGATCGCCAACCTGCACCGACTCGGCATTGGCGAACTGAATCACCGGCAGGTTTTTGAGGTTGATTTTGAGCACCGCCAAATCGGTTTCGGGATCGGCTCCCACCAATTTGGCCATGGTTTGCCGCCCATCGTTCAAGGTCACTTTGATTTGATCGGCCCCGCCAACCACATGGTGGTTGGTGACTATCCAACCTTCTGAGGAGACGATCACGCCACTCCCCAAGCCGTTTTGTTCCCTGGGGGGCTGCTCGACGAAGGGTCCAAACAGCCCTGGGATCGCAGGGTGCAGGGGTCGTGCAGACACGGTTTCATGGGTCGTCACGCTGACCACGGCAGGGGCCGCGATTTTCGCGGCCGAACGCAAGCTGCCCGGCCTCGGGCCGAGGGCGGCATCCGGTAAAACGTTGGGCTGCCTCTCGCTTAAAGTCAAAGGCCCCCCTGAATTCCAAGGGGCGTTCAATGGGACGGTTGTGGAACGCAGGGCAAGACGGCTGAGTTCTTGGACCCAGCCAGGCTGCAAGGTGGCCAAAACAAAATAGGCGGCCAACAACACCGTGACTGCTTGCGAGAAAGTGAGCCAAAAGCGTTTCATAATTCACTCCATATAGGTTCATCGAACCTGAATTCAAGACAGACCTGGTCCCCCCATGCACCCCAACGATAACGTCATCTCCCGCGCCGACCTGTTGGCGGCAGCGAATCGAATTTTGCAGCCAGAACGTTTCAAAGACTATGGCCCCAATGGCCTTCAAGTCGAGGGGCGACATGACGTTCGGCGATTGGTGACAGGCGTTACCGCCAGTTTGGCTTTGATTGAAGCGGCCCTTGAGGCCAAGGCCGACGCCATTTTGGTTCACCATGGCCTGTTTTGGCGGGGTCAGGATGCCTGCGTGACCGGTTGGATGAAGCAGCGTTTACAACGCTTGCTGAGCAACGATGTCTCGCTGCTGGCCTACCACTTGCCTCTCGACGCCGAACCCCATTTGGGCAACAACGCCCGCATCGGTCAGTTGTTCGGCTGGGAATGTGACGCCTACTTTGGTGACCAGCAACTCGGTTGCATGGCCGACGCCAACTTCTCCAACCTAGACGAATTGGTGGAGCGGGTGTCCAAAACGTTCAAGCGCACACCGTTGGTGGTCGGTGAAAGCCGTCGCCCCATCAAACGCGTGGCCTGGTGCAGCGGAGGGGCTCAAAGTTATTTCGAAGACGCCATCGCTGCGGGCGCCGATGTGTTTTTGACGGGCGAATTGTCGGAGCCTCAAACCCACTACGCCCGTGAATGCGGCGTGGTCTACGTGGCGGCTGGCCACCATGCCACAGAGCGATATGGGGTGCAGGCCTTGGGCGATGCCTTGGCCCGGGAGTTGGGCATTCACCATGAATTCATTGACATCGACAACCCGGCCTGAACGGGAATGACTGCCCCAAAAATGAGCCGGCCCATCGCAATGACCCAAGGGGACGCCGCCGGTATTGGCCCGGAGACCCTCGTCAAAGCGTTTTTAAGCCAACCGGAATTAACCCGTCAAGGGGTGGTGGTGGGCTCGCCCGAGGTCATGCGGCGTGCGGTGGCTGCCGTCGCAAAAAGGATGCCTGAGGCGAGCGCATGGCAAGTGGTGTTGGTGGAGCCGAGTCAATGGATGACCGCCGGCTGGCCCGTTTTCCCGCCTCAGGTGCTGCCTGTATGGCCCCTTCTGAGCGAGCCATTGAATGCTGCTTTGCCCCGTTGGGGCCAAGTCAGCGCCTTGGCAGGACAACAAGCGGCGGCTGCCGTGGTGCAAGCCGCTCAAGCGGCTTTGGCGGGCCAAGTGTCGGCCGTGGTGACCGGGCCCTTGCACAAAGAGTCCTTGCACGCGGGCGGGGTCGACTTTCCCGGACACACCGAGTTGCTTCAAGCCGAAGCGGCCACCTTTTCTGGCCTTTCCATCGCGGAGGTGCCGGTGCGCATGATGCTCGCCAACACCGAGCTTCGCACCGTCTTGGTCAGCATCCACGTGTCCCTGCGCCAAGCCCTGGAGGCGGTGACGGTTGAGAATCTGCTGCAAACCTTGCGCATCACCCACGACTCGATGAGCCGTTTGTTGGGACGATCGCCCCGCATCGCCGTGGCGGGCTTGAACCCGCATGCCGGCGAGGGCGGTTTGTTTGGCCGCGAGGAAATCGAAGTCATTGAACCGGCGGTTCAGCAAGCGGTGGCGCTGGGCCTGGATGCAGTGGGGCCGCTTTCTCCCGACACGGTCTTCATGCGGGCCAGAAATTCGCCATCCCATTCGGGCGAATTCGATGTGGTGGTGGCCATGTACCACGACCAAGGTTTGATTCCGGTCAAGTACTTGGGGGTCGACGAAGGGGTCAATGTGACCCTCGGATTGCCCTTTGTGCGAACCAGCCCCGACCATGGAACGGCGTTTGACAAGGCTGGAACGGGTTTGGCCAGTGAATCCAGCTTGGTCGAGGCGCTAAAAATGGCCCAAAAGTTGTCGCAACAGCCGCGAGAGGCGGATTCACTCCGTTACAATGCCCGCGAAAGTTCGTCCGAGTAATTCATCAAGGATCCCCATGAGTGACACCTCAGTCGATTCCCAGGCCATCGACTCTAGCAAGCGCACCTGGCTAATCACTTCTGCCTGTGCAGGCGCAGTCGGCGCTGGTGCAGTCGCCGTTCCCTTTGTCAGCAGTTTGTCCCCCTCGGTGCGAGCCAAGGCGGCGGGCGCTGCCGTCCAAGCCGATATTTCGCGCCTCAAACCCGGCGAAAAAATGACCGTTGAATGGCGCGGCAAGCCAGTTTGGATCATCAAGCGCACACCCGAGCAAATTGCCGAGTTGCCCAAGCTGGACAGCAAATTGGCTGATCCCAAGTCGGAACGCCATCCCGATGAGTACACACCGCCTTACGCGATGAACGAGCACCGCTCGATCAAGCCTGAAATTATGGTGGTGGTGGGTATTTGCACCCATTTGGGCTGCTCACCCAGCGACAAATTCACAACGGGCCCTCAGCCCAGCCTCCCCGACGATTGGGAAGGCGGCTTTTTGTGCCCTTGCCACGGCTCGACCTTTGACATGGCTGGCCGTGTCTACAAAAACAAGCCGGCGCCTGACAACTTGCCGGTGCCTCCCCACATGTACCTGTCGGATGACCTCATCCTGATCGGTGATGACAAAAAAGCATGAGGCACTGAAAAATGGCTGAATTCAAAGAAATCTCCCCCAATGCTTCGGCTGGCGCTCGGTTGTTGAACTGGGTTGACAACCGTTTCCCGGCTTCGCAGTTGTACAAAGAGCATTTGTCCGAGTACTACGCGCCTAAAAACTTTAATTTCTGGTACTTCTTCGGCTCGTTGGCCCTGTTGGTGCTGGTGATTCAAATTGTGACCGGTATTTTCTTGGTCATGAACTACAAGCCCGATGCAGCGGTGGCATTCGCCTCCGTTGAATACATCATGCGCGATGTGCCCTGGGGCTGGTTGATCCGCTACATGCACTCGACCGGCGCTTCGGCCTTCTTCATTGTGGTTTACATGCACATGTTCCGTGGCCTGATTTACGGCTCGTACCGCAAACCGCGTGAACTGGTCTGGATTTTTGGTTGCGCCATTTTCTTGTGCCTGATGGCAGAGGCCTTCATGGGTTACTTGTTGCCTTGGGGTCAAATGTCCTACTGGGGCGCCCAAGTGATCGTGAACTTGTTCTCGGCCATTCCCTTTGTGGGTCCTGACCTGGCTTTGCTGATTCGTGGCGACTATGTGGTGTCTGACGCCACCTTGAACCGCTTCTTCGCTTTCCACGTCATCGCTGTGCCTTTGGTTCTGTTGGGCTTGGTGGTGGCGCACATCATTGCCTTGCACGAAGTCGGTTCTAACAACCCCGACGGCGTTGAAATCAAGGGCCCCAAAGCACCCAAGGATGCCCAAGGCCACCCCTTGGACGGCATTCCTTTCCACCCCTACTACACCGTGCACGACATTTTGGGCGTCAGCGTGTTTTTGATGGCCTTCTCTGCCATCATCTTCTTCGCACCGACGGCTGGCGGCTACTTCTTGGAGTACAACAACTTTATTCCAGCCGATCCGTTCAAGACACCTAACCACATTGCGCCGGTTTGGTACTTCACGCCTTTCTACTCCATGTTGCGTGCCATCACCAGTGAAATGATGTATGCCTTGATTGCTTGCGTCTTCGGGGCTGGTTTGTTTGCTGCCTTGAAATCCAAGATGCCCAGCTTTATGAAAGCCGTCTCGGTGGTGGCATGTGTGGCCGTGATTGCCATGATGTTGTCGATTGACGCCAAGTTCTGGGGTGTCGTGGTCATGGGCGGCGCGGTGGTGATCTTGTTCTTCCTGCCTTGGTTGGACAACGCCCCTGTTAAATCCATTCGCTATCGCCCCGATTGGCAAAAATACCTCTACGCTGTTTTTGTGGTGGTGTTTGCGGTATTGGGTTACTTGGGCGTGCAACCGCCATCAGAAATTGGTGGTCGCGTTTCTCAAGTTGGCACCTTGTTCTATTTTGGTTTCTTCTTGTTGATGCCTTGGTGGAGCCAGATCGGCACCTTTAAGCAGGTGCCCGATCGTGTCACCTTTGAAGCCCACTGAGCCCGGAGAACATCCTATGTTGAAAAAATTCATGCAATGGGCTTTGGCCACCACTTTGACCGTGTCTGCATTGGGCATGGCAGGACAGGCTGTGGCCCACGAAGGCGTGGCTTTGGACAAAGCCCCGCTGCGCACCAACGATCTGGCTTCGCTGCAACGCGGCGCCAAGACCTTTGTGAACTACTGCTTGAACTGCCACTCGGCTGCGTTTAACCGCTATGTGGCATTGACCCAATTGGGTCTGACCGAGCAGCAAATTAAAGACAATTTGATGTTCACAACTGACAAGCTCGGTGAGACCATGAAGGCCTCGATTGACCCCCGTCAGGCCAAAGAATGGTTTGGCGCCAATCCGCCTGACTTGACTTTGATTGCCCGCTCACGCGCCAGCGATTCAGGCAGTGGTGCCGACTATCTGTACACCTACATGCGCACTTTCTACCGTGATGACACCCGTCCGACCGGCTGGAACAACATTGCTTACCCCAATGTGGGCATGCCCCATGTGCTGTGGGAATTGCAAGGCTCACGCCGCCCCGTCTATGTAAAAGAGGAAGAACATGGCCACGAAGTGGAAGTGTTCAAGGGCTGGGAGCAACTCACACCCGGTACCCAAACCCCTTTGCAATACGACCAAACGGTGGCTGATTTGGTGAACTATTTGCAATGGATGGGCGAACCCAACGAAGACCACCGCATCCGTTTGGGCGTGTGGGTCTTGATCTTCTTGTTGGGCTTCTCCATCATTGCTTGGCGCTTGAACGCTTCGTTCTGGAAAGACATCAAGTAATATAGTTGTCATTCCCTGCCTACAGCGCCGCGAACCGCGGCGACGGCAGCGCAGAGTGGGCTCGTCATGTGCGGCCCACTCTTTTTAATTTTTAGGAGTTTTGACCATGATGGTTTTGTATTCGGGTACCACTTGTCCTTTTTCTCATCGCTGCCGTTTTGTCTTGTTTGAGAAAGGCATGGACTTTGAGATTCGCGACGTCGATCTCTACAACAAGCCCGAAGACATCAGCGTCATGAACCCCTATGGCCAAGTGCCGATATTGGTCGAGCGCGACTTGATTTTGTACGAATCGAACATCATCAATGAGTACATCGACGAGCGCTTTCCTCACCCCCAATTGATGCCAGGCGACCCGGTCGACCGCGCCCGAGTGCGTTTGTTTTTGCTGAACTTCGAAAAAGAGCTTTTTGTGCACGTCAGCACGCTGGAAAACCGCGTGACCAAGGGCAATGAAAAAGCCATTGAAAAGGCCCGCGCCCACATCCGTGACCGCTTGACCCAATTGGCACCTGTTTTCTTAAAGAACAAATTCATGCTCGGCGAAAACTTCAGCATGCTCGACGTGGCCATTGCGCCTTTGTTGTGGCGCCTGGACCACTATGGCATCGAGTTGAGCAAGAACGCGGCCCCTTTGCTGAAATATGCAGAGCGCATCTTCTCTCGCCCGGCTTACATCGAAGCGTTAACGCCCTCTGAAAAGGTCATGCGCAAGTAAATTTGTGCTTACAAAACAGCCGCCGATGATGAATGCCCCTGAAATCAGTTCGACCCGCCCTTATTTGATTCGTGCCCTGCACGAGTGGTGCGCCGACAACGGCTTCACCCCCTACTTGGCAGTATCGGTCGATGACGGGGTTCAAGTGCCGCGTGAATTTGTCAAAAACGGTGAAATTGTGTTGAATGTCAGCCTCGATGCGACCAGCAACTTGCGCTTGGGCAACGATTTCATTGAATTCAAAGCCCGCTTTGGCGGTGTGCCCCGCGACATTGTGGTTCCCGTGGGCCGCGTTTTGGCCATTTATGCCCGAGAAAATGGGCAAGGCATGGCCTTCCCAGGTGTAGAAGCCCCGAGTGCTTCCGCTGCAGGGCCATCCAGTTCCTCGGGCTCCTCGGGTTCTTCGGTCTCCCCGGCGCTCACCTCGGCGCCAACCCCTGGCGCTGGGGCCTCGCCGACTCGGGTGCCCCTGTCGGTTTTGTCCAGTCCAGAGAACCCGTCTGAAACGCCGCCGCCAAGCGCTGGGGGCAGCAAGTTCACCTTAAAACGAGTCAAGTAACTGCTAGAATTTAAACCTTGAAAATTCGCCGGATTAGCTCAGGGGTAGAGCACCCGCCTTGTAAGCGGTAGGTCGTCAGTTCAAATCCGACATCCGGCACCATTTTTCATCAACCCACCCGCCTCGGCGAAGTGGGTTTTTTTACGCCCATCCAGGGGCTGATATTCTGGTTTACACCTAGGTTTTTTCAGTACATAAAACTGAAATATCTGTCTAGAATACCAATAATGCGCTTCTGATATATCAGGAGTTGACTCTCTTTTGGATTCCTTTTGACAGACCATGGCTGAATTTATTGATCAGAATTTCCTGCTAACCACCCCGCTGGCGCGTGATTTGTACCAGCAAGTGGCCGCAGACTTGCCCATCATCGACTACCACTCGCATCTGCAGCAAAGCGAAATTGCAGCGCGAAAGAAGTTTCGCAACCTCACGGAGTTGTGGTTGTCGGGCGACCATTACAAATGGCGTTTGATGCGCAGTGCGGGCGTTCCTGAGCGCTTGGTGACCGGCCCTGAATCGGATGAGGCCAAGTTCCGCGCTTTCTGCAAAGTGCTGCCGTTGGCCTTGGGCAACCCCATTCATCACTGGTGTCATTTGGAGTTGAGGCGTTTGTTGGGGGTCGATTTGGTCATCAACGAGCGCAATGCCTCTCAAATTTGGGAGCAGGCCAACGCCAAATTAAGCAACATGGATGCCTGGTCTTTTTTGGAGCAAGCCAAAGTCGAAATTGCCTGCACCACCGATGACCCTGCAGATGATTTGTTGCAACACATCGACATCGCCAAGTCCGCTTTAAAAACCCGGGTCTTGCCTGCTTATCGGCCAGACCGTGCCATGCGAGCCAACCGCGACGATTTTCTCGACTACCTGAAATTGTTGGGTGGCGTCGTGGGCAAGGACATTGGCAGCTTTGACCAGTTGGTCAAAGCCTTGATTGAGCGCCTCGCGTTCTTCCACTCTCAAGGTGCCCGCATTTCAGACCATGCGATTGACACGTCCTTGGCGGCCGGCGTCTTGAACCCCCTAGATGGCGAGCGATTGTTTGCCAAACGACTCCAAGGCGCTTTGCTGACCGACGCCGAGTTGGGTGTCTACCAACGCTTGTTGCTGGAAGCTTTGGGTCGTGCTTATGCGGAACTGGGTTGGACCCTGTGTTTGCACATCGGTGCTCAGCGCAACAACAACACCCGCCAACTGGGCGCGCTGGGTCCAGACACCGGCTATGACTCTGTTTCAGACATGACCAACAGCGCCGGCCTGGCTTCGTTCTTGGATGCACTGGACAGCACCGATCAGTTGCCAAAAACCATGTTGTTCAACTTGAATCCGGCCATGAACGAGGTGTTGTCCACCTTGATTGGGGCCTTCCAAGACGGCAATACCTTTGGCAAATTGCAATTTGGTCCTGCTTGGTGGTTCAACGACCACAAAGACGGCAACCTGCGCCAACTGCAGGTTTTGGCGCAGCACGGCGTCTTGGGCACCTCAGTCGGCATGGTGACCGACTCACGAAGTTTTGCGTCCTATCCGCGCCACGACTATTTCCGCCGTCTGTTGTGCCGTCAGTTGGGCGAGTGGGTGGAGGCCGGCGAAGCCCCCAACGATTTCGATGCCTTGGCGCAAATTGTGCGCGGTGTCAGCTACGACAACGCCAAAAACTATTTCGGTCTATGAGTACCCCTAACAACAGCAAAGTGCTCTGCATCCAGCCCGAGGACGACATGCTGGTCGCCTTGGTCGATTTGGCCAGTGGCGAAGTCGTTGATTGGGAAGGTGAAATCTACCTGATTCAAACGCCGGTTCCTCGCAAGCACAAATTTGCTCGCCGCAGCTTCGCAGCCGGTGAAGTTTTGAAGTTGTACGGCGTGCCCGTCGGCAAAGCCTTGAGCCCCATTCGCCGAGGCGAAGCGGTGACCACCGAAAACCTCACCCACTATGCGGCCGAGGTCGAAATTGGCGCCAGCGAACCCTATCAATGGTCGCCTCCTTGGGTGGCGGACTACAGCGAACAAACCTTCCAAGGCGTGGTGCGCAGCGACGGCCGAGTCGGTACGGCCAACTATTGGCTGATTTTTCCCTTGGTTTTCTGTGAAAACCGCAACGTCGAACAGTTGCAAAGGGCGTTGGAAAAAAGTCTGGGTTACGGCAACGATGAATTGACAAACTTTGCCCAAGACCTGTTGGGTCAAAGCCAGGGTGCGGCATCGGCGCCTCAGCGTCCTTTCCCCCAAGTCGATGGCGTGCGCATGATCAGCCACAACGGCGGCTGTGGGGGCACCCGCGCAGATGCTCGTGAATTGTGCAAAGTGTTGTCGGCCTATGCCGATCACCCGAATGTGGCGGGCGTCACCGTCTTCAGCTTGGGATGTCAAAACGCCCAAATCAGCATGTTCCAAGAAGAGCTGAAAAAGCTCAACCCAAACTTTGACAAACCCTGCCTGATCTATGAGCAGCAAAAGTGGGATGGCGGCGAACAAGCGATGATGAAGCAGGTGTTGCAAGACACCCTGAAAGAATTGGCCAAGGCGAATGAAGTGGTGCGCCAACCCGTGCCTTTGTCGCACCTCAAGATTGGCGTTAAATGCGGTGGCTCTGATGGCTTTTCGGGCATCTCAGCCAACCCGACCATGGGCTATGTGTCTGACATGGTGGTCGCCTTGGGCGGCTCCTCGGTCTTGGCCGAGTTCCCTGAGTTGTGTGGCGTCGAAGGCAACTTGATCGAGCGCTGCGTCCACGACGACGACAAGCGTCGCTTCTTGGGGCTGATGCGTGAATTTGAGGCCAAGGCCGAAGCCGTGGGCACCCACTTTGCCGATAACCCCAGTCCTGGAAACATCCGGGACGGCTTGATCACCGACGCCATGAAGTCGGCTGGCGCCGCGAAAAAGGGCGGCACCTCGCCCATCGTGTCGGTGCTGAACTACGGTCAATTGATGGACAAGCCGGGCTTGTCATTGCTGTGCACCCCCGGGAATGACGTGGAGTCTGTCACTGGCATGGTCGCCTCGGGTGCCAATGTGGTGCTGTTCTCCACGGGTTTGGGCACGCCCACGGGCAACCCCATCGTGCCCGTGTTAAAGATTGCCAGCAACACCAAAGTGGCGACCAAGTTGAACGAGTTGATTGACTTTGACTGCGGCCCTGTGGTCGATGGCCAACCCATTCCTGAAGTCGCCAAAGCGTTGTTGAACCAAGTCATCGACACCGCCAGTGGTCGCTACCAATCGAAGGCCGATCGATTGGCGCAACACGATTTCATTTTCTGGCGCCAAGACATTTCGCTGTGAGCGGCAAGCCCATGAACATCCTTCAGCGCACCACGCCTTTTAATCTGCCCATCCGGGTCTTGCAGTTTGGTCAAGGTAATTTTCTGCGTGGCTTTTTCGATTGGCAAATCGACCTGTTGAACGAGCGTTGTGGTTTGAATGCCGGGGTCGTGATTGTGCGCCCCACCTCGCGTTCAACGGCCCCGTTGTTGGACAGTCAAGACGGCCTTTACACCACCGTGGTTCGCGGTTTGGACGAACAGGGGCAGGCGGTGCAAAACCACCGCCTGATCACCTGCGTACAGCGCGAGCTGGACCTTAGCCACCACATGGCCGATTTTTTGTTGTTGGCCCAAAATCCCGACATTCAGTTCGTGGTTTCCAACACCACCGAAGCCGGTATTGCCACCAATACCCAAGATCAGTTCAGCGATGCACCGCCCAGCGCTTTCCCCGCCAAGTTAACCCGTTGGTTGTATGCGCGTTTTGAGCACTTTGCCGGTTCAGCCGACTCGGGTGTGGTGTTGTTGCCCATGGAGTTGATTGACCACAACGGCGAAGCCCTCAAGGCCGCCGTGCAGTTCTTCGCCAAGCGTTGGGATTTGGGTGCTGGCTTTGAAGATTGGCTCCAAACAGCCTGTACCTTTTGCTCGACGCTGGTCGACCGCATCGTGCCGGGTTACCCCGCCGATGAAATGCCAAAACTGGAAACCGAGCTCGGCTACCTTGACCCCTTTTTGGTGACCGCCGAGTACTACCACTTGCTGTTGATTCAAGGGCCCGCCAAAGTGGCGGAATTGCTCAAGTTGCAAGGGTCGGGTTTAAACATCCATCTGGTTGATGACATTGCCCCCTACAAATTGCGGAAAGTCGGCATTTTGAACGCAGGCCATACGGCCATGGTGCCAATCGCCTTACTGGCAGGGCTCAGCACCGTGGGACAGGCCATGAAGGACGAGCCCGTTGCGGCGTTTTTAAAGGGCCTTTTGTTTGATGAAGTCATTCCAGCGCTGCCCTTGCCCGCAGAGGAGTTGACCGAGTTTGCAAACGAGGTCTTGCGGCGCTTTGGCAACCCCTTTATCCAACACCGATTGGCCTCCATTGCTTTGAACAGCTGGTCAAAATTTGCGGTCCGGGTGATGCCGCAGATGCGTCAGTTTCACCAATTGCAGGACCGTTGGCCGCCGCACATGGTGCTGGCCCTGGCCGCCACCATGCACCTCTACAAAGGCGAGGTGATTGCTTTGTCTGATGAAGCCACTCACCTCGAATGGTGGAAAACCGCCTGGGAGCGGTTCGACAGTGGTGAGCTGAGCGCACGCGACATGGTCAGCACGTGGATGGCCAAAAAGAATGTGTGGGGCGACGTCTTGTCGCTGCATGAAGATTTGATCGAAGCCCTTACCAAGGATTTGGTGATGCTTCAAAACCTGGGCGCCCGTGAAGCACTCAAGGCAACCCATTCCAGCGGTGCGGTCGTCGCTGCTTGAATTTTTTTATCTTACTAAAGGAGTCGTTAATATGAAAAAGAACTTGAGACAATCACAACACTTGCTGTCCGCCGTCGGCATGGCGGTGTTGGGCCTTTGCTCGCAGGCCCAGGCGCAAGAAGCTGCCTTGGAGCGTGTTGAAGTCACGGGCTCCAGCATCCGTCGCGTCGAAAACGAAGCCGCTTTGCCGGTGAGCGTTTTGAAGGCCGAAGACTTCACCAAGGCCGGCATCACGACTTTGGGCGACTTGCTGCAAGCCTTGCCGCAAGCCTTGTCCTTGCTGCCTTCCAATGCCGGCGCTGGCACCATCATCAACTTGCGTGGTTTGGGTTCTAACCGCACCTTGGTGTTGTTGAACGGCCGTCGTTTGTCCAACGAGCCCACCTCCGACGGTTTGGCCAACATCGACATCTTGCCCATCAGCGCTTTGGAGCGTGTCGAAGTTTTGAACGACGGTGCGTCGTCAACTTACGGTTCTGACGCCATCGCCGGTGTGGTCAACTTCATCACCAAACGCCAATACCAAGGCGTTGAAATTTCGGGCCAAGCCAGCAAGCCCCAACACAGCGGTGGTGGCAATGAGCAAGGCTTCAAAATCACCGCGGGTACGGGTGATTTGAACAAAGACGGCTGGAACGTTTACGCCACTTTTAATCACCACCAAAAAGCCCTGTTGCTGGAAAAAGACCGCCCCATGTTGGGTCAGGGCAGCCCTGCGGCCA
Organism: uncultured Curvibacter sp.; assembly: GCA_903828535.1. Lineage (GTDB taxonomy): Bacteria > Pseudomonadota > Gammaproteobacteria > Burkholderiales > Burkholderiaceae_C > Curvibacter. The sequence continues at coordinate 97,695 of CAIKMN010000031.1, read as the reverse complement.
CCAGCGTTGGCTCGTCGGGTTATGGCAACCCCGCCAACATCAAGGTGGGCACGGCCTATTTCAACCCGTATGGGTCAACAGGTTGCACCCCTGGTTTTACAGGCGCCGCCAGTGGCAACAGTTTGGGCGGGTGCATTTTGGACCCCAACGCCACCAATGTGGCCATCTACCCTAACCAGCAAGAAAACTTTTACGCCAAGGGCACGCTAAAGATCTCGGCTGACCACACGCTTTATGCCGAGTACAACCGCGGTCAAACTTGGATTGACAGCTTGAAGAACCCGGGCACCTCGGCGGGTTCGGGTTCGACATTCAGTGCGCTGGCCGGCTCTGCTTTGCCTGCCAATTACCCCACTTCGGTACCCGGCTTCACCATCACCACCGCCAGCCCTTGGTTCCCCGGCGGCAGTGGTGGTGTGCCTGCCATTTCGGGTCTTTCGGCCGCTGCCACCAATAAAACCGCTTACACGCTGTTGTGGCAAGCCCCCGGCGGTATGGCAGAGCAAATTGACACCCAGCTCAACCAACGTTTTGTCTTGAACGACCAAGGCCGTTTGGAGGGTTGGGATTACAAGGCTGGGTTCGTTGCAGGCTCCTCTGACCGCACCGTTTCTGCCGCACACAATGTCTTTGATGGCTCTTTGCTCCAACAGGGCTTTTTGAATGGATCGATCAACCCCTTCTCGGCCACTCAAAATGCCACGGGCCAAGCGGCCTTAGATGCAGCACGTCTTGACGGTACGGCGGTTCGCCGCGCTCGCACCACCATCACCGGTGTGGATGCCCAAGGCAGCCGTGAGTTGATGGAATTGGATGGGGGGCCTTTGGCCATCGCCTTGGGTGCCAACGCTTTGCATGGCACCTTCCACGACCAAAAGTTGGCTGCCGGTCAATACTCGACTTTTGGTTATACCGCGCCCACGTTGGCGGGTGATAACCGGAATGTTTTGTCGGCCTTTGCTGAGTTGAACGCCCCCGTGACCAAAGAGTTGACGCTGAATGGCGCGGTGCGTGACGACCACTACAGCGACGTGGGCAACACCTTCAACCCCAAGCTGAGCTTCCGCTTCCAACCTTCGCAAGAAGTGATCTTGCGGGGTGCTGCCAGCACCGGCTTCCGCGCGCCCAGCATGAATGACTCGCATGGCTACTCAACCCCTGGTGCGACGAACACCGCCGGTATTGCCATCAACGACCCCTTGCTGTGCCCCAACGGCGTGCCGCAAACCACCTTGTCTGGCTATAACGCTGGCAACACCTCGCAAGGCCAAAACTACGCTTCTTGCGCTTCTACCACGGTTAATGGCACGACCAAGGCCAACAACCTGCCCACCCGCACCAGTTCCAATCCTTTGCTGAAACCAGAAACCTCCAAGACCTTCACCTTGGGCGTGGTTTTTGAGCCTGCCAAGGACTTGAATTTGTCGTTCGACTACTGGCACATTGGCATGAACAACGTGATCAATGCGTTGCCCATGACCGCCGTGGCTGCCAACCCAGCTGCGTATTCCAATTTGTTCGTGCGTGATGCCAACAACAACTTGTTGTACATCAACAACGTGACGGCCAACTTGGGTTCATTGCGCGAGTCCGGCATCGACGTCACCAGCAACTACCGCTTCTTGGTGCCCGAAGTGGGTCAGTTTGGCATCGGTCTGGACGGCACTTATTTGCTCAACTTTGAAAACCAAGTCACGCCTGGCGCGGCTTGGGTCAACAACGTGGGTCAATTCGGTAACGTCACCAACGCGCCGATCGCCAACTCTCCGACGCTGGGTTTCCGTTGGAGGCATAACCTCCACGCCGACTGGACCAACGGGGCATGGACCACCCGCGTGACCGAGTTGTTCACCTCCAGCTACCAGGACCAAAACACCTGCACCGGCGTGACCGTGAACGGTGTTTCGTGCTCGAACCACACGATTCCTTCGTACTCCTTGGTGAACCTGAGTGTGGCTTACAGTGGCATCAAAGACCTCACTTTGATTGCCGGTGTCAACAACGTGTTCAACCGTTTGCCCCCCGCCACCAACAACACGGGCACCTACAGCAACGGTTACGTCAGCAGCAACGCCAGCCCCTTGTTGCGCTCGTACCTGATGACGGCCACCTACCGCTTCTAAGCAGCGGTCCCAAAAGGCCGGCTCAACATGAATACCTATACAAAAAGGGATTGGTTGACCGGCTTGTTATCGGTGTGGCTCTGGGCGTTTTCAATAACGGTCTGGGCTTCACCGCCCCCTTTGTCACCCATCCAAGTGATCTTGGTGGGTGACTCCACTTTGGCACCCAAAAATGGATACGGCGATGCCCTGTGTGCCCGCTTTGTGCCTCAAGTGAAGTGCATTAATTTGGCCAAAAATGGCCGCAGCTCGGGCAGTTACCGTGCAGAGGGTTCTTGGCAAAGTGTGCTGGACTTGTTGAAGCAAGCCCAAGGTGCATTGCCGACCTATGTCCTGATTGAGTTCGGGCACAACGACCAACCCGGCAAACCCGGACGATCCACCGATTTGGTGACAGAATTCCCCCGCAACCTCAGCCACTATGTGCAAGAGGTTCGCGCTTTGGGCGGGCAACCTTTGTTGGCCACGCCTTTGACGCGGCGCAATTTCAAAGGCGACCAATTGGTCCACGATTTAGAACCCTGGGCCGATGCCACACGTCAAGTTGGATTACAAGAAAAAGTCCCCGTGCTTGAATTGCTTCAAGTCAGCTCAGCGGCCATCCAAACCTTGGGGCATGCACAGGCGGATACCTTGGCGGTAGAACCGCCCCCAGCGGCTCACCAAATTGAAATTCAAGGCAGTTCACAAGACACCAGCGTCGCTGGCACCCCGGTCAAGGTGGACCTGAACCAGCTGGAGCCTGTAAGCCCCCAAAAAAGCGCCTTTGATCACACCCATGTGGGGCCCAAAGGGGCGGCTTTTTTTGCTGAACAAATGGAAGCGCTGATGCAGAAAGCCTTGCCTGAGTGGCCACCCTATTTTCAAATTCAAAAGCCATGAACCTAACCTCACGATGTGGCCATGCGGCTTTGGCTTTGGCTTTGGCTTTGGGCTTTTTGTCCCTTGGCGCCCAAGCCCAAGATTCTAGAAACGTCACGGAGCCCAAAGTGCCACCCGCCTGTGACGTTTTGGTGGCACAAGCCACGGGGCCGGTGCAAAAGTTGGATGACGATCAAGCCCGCATTCAACGGGCCATTGACCGTTGCCCGATCGGGCGAAGTGTCTACCTTGTTCAGAGCAATGAACAAAACGCCTTCACGTCAGGCCCATTGAACTTAAGAACAGGCGTGACCTTAGTGGTCGATGCGGGGGTCACGCTGTACGCCAGCACCGACCCCAGTCGATATGACCGGGGTGTAAAAACTTGTGGGACATTGGGCAAAAAAGGGCATGGTTGCCACAATTTCATCACCGCACAAAACACCGCCCACAGCGGCATCATGGGCAAAGGGACGATTGATGGCCAAGGCGGCCAGCCCTTGCAAGGGCAAAACGAATCATGGTGGCAAATTGCGCGGCGCGCTCAACGTGAAGTGTCTGAGCACAATGTGCCTCGCTTGATCGAAGTTAACCAATCGAAAGAGTTCACGCTCTATCAAATCAGACTGGCCAATTCGCCGAACTTTCATGTGACCTTGAACAGCGTCGATGGCTTCACGGCATGGGGCATCGTGCTGGACACGCCGGCAACCGCCCGCAACACCGATGGCATTGACCCCATTTCATCGAGCAACATCACCGTGACCCGAAGCTTCATTGCGACGGGGGATGACGGCGTGGCGATCAAGTCAAACGCCAGTGGACCTTCTGAAAAAATATCGATCATCGACAACCATTTTTACAACGGTCACGGGATGTCGATAGGCAGTGAAACTTATGGCGGGGTTCGTGATGTGTTGGTGAGGCAATTGAGCATGGAGGGCAGCACCTCAGGCCTGCGCATCAAAAGCAACGCGTCTCGTGGCGGGTTGGTGGAACGCATACGCTACGAGCAAGTTTGCCTGCGTGATGTCAAAGTGCCCATTGATTTTTCTGCTTTTTACAACAAAATTTCCAGCGGCGACTTGCCCCCGATTTTTCAAGCGATCGAACTCGACTCGGTCACCAGTTTGACGCCGGGTGATTTGACTTTGTTGGGTTACAGCCAAGCCTTGCCGATTCAAGTTCAATTCAAAGACGTGTGGCTCACGGGGCAGGGTCATCACCAAGTGATGAATGCAAAAACACAAGGCGTGATTCAATTCAGACCCCTGACACAACTTGAATCTGGCCGTTGTGCGGGGCAATTTCCTTTGTTTCCCAAGTCACAAGCGCAGACGACGATTGGCCCTGTTGGCGAATCGGGCCCGTCCAGTGTGCGTCCCCAGTTAAGTGCAGCGCAAGCAGCGCACTTCAAATGGAGCGAGGTGATGTCTTATGCGGGTCTGCCCGGTCGTGAGCAGTTGGACCCTTGGGATCCCCTCCCAGACGGCGTCACGGACGTGAAAGTGATTCAGAAAGGGGCCGAGAATGGGGCCCAAGTTGACTATGTCGTCGGGCCTCAGAAATCAAGCAACAGCGCCGCAGCGAACGCGAAGTCGGTTTTCAAAACCGTTCAATCGGCGGTGAACCGAGCGGTTCAGGAGGCCAAACTGACTGGTCGCCAGGCACCCATCCGAATTCTGATTCAGCCAGGGCGTTACGAAGAAATTGTTTATGTGCCGGCGCTGTCTGCCCCCATTTGGTTAATCGGCGCGGGCGCTCAACCCCAAGACACCGTCATCACCGCTTCATTAGAAGCCGCTGATTCAGGCGCTGAATTGGTACGACGCCATGGCGCTGAATTCACGCAGGCGGATGCCGACATTCGCGCCATGTTTGACAGCCTCAAAGAGCGCCCCATATTGACCACTTTTGGCACCGCCACGGTGTGGACCCAAAACAGGGGTTTTCAAATGAAAAATTTGACGGTTGAGAACGCTTACGTACGCCCGAATCCCGTCCCCCCGGGCATGCACCAGGCGGTTGCTTTGATGGTGGACGGGGCCGATCGATCGGTGTTTGACCAAGTGCGTTTGTTGGCGTTGCAAGACACCTTGTACCTGAAGGCCCGTGAGGGCGGTCGGACCTCGCGCTCGTTCTTTGTCAACGCATTCATCCAAGGCGATGTTGACTTTATATTCGGGGATGCAACGGCTTACTTTTACCGCTCCGAAGTCAACACCTTGGGCAGTCGCGATCAGGCGTATGTGGCCGCACCCAGCACCCATTTGGACAGCCGTTACGGCTTTGTTTTTGACCAAGTTAACTTCACCCACGACGGCAGTCCCCTTGCTTTGCAGGGGCGCTATCGGTTGGCGCGGCAATGGTTTCACAACCAGAAATGCACGCCTTATGGCCCCGTGCCTTTAGAGTCCTATTCTTGCCAACTGGCCAAGGCCGATGGGTTCAATGGTTCTCAAGGGACGATCCGACCAGAAACCCTGAAAACTGTGGGCAAGGTGGTGGTCATGAACTCCCAACTCGGCACCCATTTGAGCCCCACTCACCCTTGGGCCGATTGGAACCAACGAGGCAAGCTCTCATATCGGCCTGCTCAATTTGACCGAGGCGGTTTTCTGAAAAACCTTGAGCAGGCTTTTCCCAATGATGACCTTAGTTGGATTGGCAGCAATCCAGACCCGACGGCCGCCATTTTTATGGCCGAATACCAAAACAAAGGACTTTGATGCAACGACGAGAATTTTTAGCCGCGGCGAACGCGTCTGCCCTTTGGGCTTCTGGTTTGGCACTGGGTGCCAACCCGATCACCGCAACGGCGCAAACCAAAACGCCATCGAATTCACTGGATCCTTGGCAAGAAGCGGCTGACATCGTGGCGCGCCTCAGCAAGCCCACTCCTTTCAGAGACGAGGACTTTGAAGTTACCCGTTTTGGTGCCAAGCCTTGCGAACTCACCTCCGTGATGGGCTTCATTGGTCACCATGAAAAAGCCCTGCAAAAAACACCCGTACCAAGCTCTTTTGATTGCTACCCAGCCATTGCCAAAGCCATTCAGACTTGCCACGAAAAAGGGGGTGGTCGTGTCGTGATACCGGCCGGGAGTTGGTATTGCGCTGGCCCCATCGTGCTCTTGTCGCACGTGCATGTGCATTTGAAGGCGGGCGCGCAGATCTATTTCAGTAACCAACCGGAGGACTACGCCAAGTATGGTCAGTACGCCTGCGGTCCGCGCGGCAATTTGGTGAGAACCCGTTGGCAAGGCAATGACTGTTTGAACTTTGCCTCCATGATTTACGCCGATGGGCAAGAGCACATTGCCCTGACCGGCGAAGACTGGACCAGCATCCTGAATGGCCAAGGCGGCATGCCGATGGGCCCCGGGCAAGGGGCTTGGTGGTCTTGGAAAGGCAATGGAACCGCGGGGAACGATCAACCCGTTTGCGACAGCCCCAACTCGCTGAATGAGCATACCTTGGCGGTTCTGGCCCCTCAGTTGTCTGCTGAGCAAAAGGCGATGATTTTGGGTGAAGGCCGTCGTTGGATGGCCGACGAGTATTTTTTACCGGTGCTCTCTGAGGCCGGTGTCGAGCCGCTCAAGCGGGTGTTTGGTCTGGGGCATTATTTGCGCCCCTCCATGGTTCATTTGTTGGATTGCAAAGACGTCTTGCTGCAAGGCTACCAAGTCACCAACACACCTTTTTGGCAACACCATCCCGTGAATTGCCACGGTTTGGTGATTCGCGGTGTGCACGCCAACAGCCTGGGGCCAAACAGCGATGGTTTTGACCCCGAGTCATGCACCCAAGTCTTGGTTGAAAAATGTTTATTCGACACCGGCGATGACTGCATTGCGATCAAAGCGGGCAAAGATTTAGACACTCAATTCGGGCCGACCCGAGACATCGTGATTCAAAATTGCACCATGCACAGCGGCCACGGCGCGGTGACTTTGGGCAGTGAGATGGCGGCCGGTATCGAGCGGGTTTTTGTGCAGGACTTGTTGATGGAAAACAGCCATTGGCAGACCAACCCCTTGAACACCGCGATTCGTTTGAAAACCAATATGAACCGCGGTGGTTATTTGCGGCATTTTTATGTGCGCCGCATTCAATTGCCCAATGGGGTTCAAACAACGCCGTCCTTTTACAGCTCATTGCCTGGCTCCCCATTGCGCACCCGCACGGTGGCTTCGGCTGCCGGGGCGGTGGTTACTTTTGACTGCGACTATGCACCCACCAAGGACACGGTGAGAACCCGTCGACCGCAGGTTTCAGAGGTGCATATTTCGGAAGTTAAAGTGGGCGATGTCGTGAAAGACGGCGTCAAGGCCTCTTGTTACCAAGCCTTTGTGTTGTTGGGGCCGGTGCCGGCCAGTTTTAACGGCAGTCCAGCCCATGCAGAAATTTTCCCTATCCGAAATGTGACGATTTCTGACTGTGATTTCGGTCACCCAGCGAATGTGGCCAACCCCTATTTCTTGTTCAATGCGCAGGCCATCCAACTCAAAAATGTACGCATGGGTGAGCAGGTCCTGACCACCGTTTTATCGGCTTGAGGTTTGTATGACTTTTCAAACATTGCGCTCTGAGGAGAGGGCGCTCAACTTACAATCGCCCTCTATGAAACCCAGTGGACGTCAGCCCAGAAGCCAATCGAAAGATTTGGTCGCCAATGCGGCGCAACGAGCGTATCAACTGATTCGCCAGCGCATCTTGGATTTGACCTTGGAGCCCGGTCAACGCATTTCAGAGCACGAACTGGCCGCTGAAATGGGCCTGAGCCGTACCCCTGTCCACCAAGCGGTTCAACGGCTGGCCGATGAAGGTTTGATTGAAATTTTTCAGCGTGTGGGCACCTTTGTGGCCCGCATCCCGATCAATGGGTTGGAAGAGGCCATGCTGGTGCGCACCGCGCTGGAAGTGGCGGTGATTGAACGCGTGGCGGATCGCGCCACCCCTGAGGTCATGACCCATTTGAGGACCATTCTGGAAAAGCAACAAAAATGCGTGATCCAGATGGATTACCAAGGCTTCCACCAGGCAGATGAAGCGTTTCATTCGGCTTTGGCTGACATTGCGGGTTTCCCAGGCATTTGGGCCACCATCCAGCAAGCCAAAATTCAAATTGACCGTTTCCGCCACTTGACGCTGCCTTTGACAGGCCGCATGGAGGGCGTGGTGCATGAGCACACCGAAGTGGTCAATGCTTTGGCTCGCGGCCAAGGGGCTCTGGCGGCTGCCGCCATGCGGGAGCATTTAGGCCATGTGCTGCCCGTGGTGGAAGTGACGCGGGCTTTCCGCCCTGAGTTCTTTGTGAACCGCACACCCAACGATTCTTCTTTCCCCAGCGCATCATGAGTTTGACGTTTTCTAGGCCCGGTCGGGCCCAGCCCCTGTTGGTGGCGGTGGGTGAGTGCATGATTGAATTGCGCAACACCGGTTCAGCAAGCATGTCCCGGGCCTACGGGGGTGACACTTTGAACACCGCCGTTTACTTGGCACGTTTGTCGAAAAGTTCATCGCCGTCACAAACCCCCTTTCCTCCCTTTCATTACCAAGTCGGCTATGCCACGGCCCTTGGTGCTGACGATCCCTACAGCGACGAGATGTTGGCCGCCTGGAAGGCAGAACACCTCGACACCCGTTTTGTGAACCGCCCGCCCAACCGCTTGCCGGGTTTGTACACCATCACGGTGGACGAGCAAGGGGAGCGGCAATTCCATTACTGGCGTCAAAACAGCCCCGCCCGTGACTATTTCAATGAAGGCCCCAGCTTGTTAGAGCAAGGCTTGGCGCAGGTCGACGTGCTGTATTTGAGCGGCATCTCTTTGGCGATTTTGCCCCCTGAAGGACGTCAACGTCTTTTCAAGGCCTTGGCGTCTCTGCGTGCGCAGGGCGGAAAGGTGGTGTTTGATAACAACTACCGCCCCCGACTCTGGGCTTCGGTTCAAGAAGCCCAGGCGGCTTACGCACAAGCTTATGCCTGCGCTGATGTGGCCTTGATCACCTTGAATGACGAACAGGCTGTTTGGGCCGAGAGCGGTGAAGGGGCCAGCGAGGCGCAGATCGTGGCTCGTGCACAGGCTTTATCCAATGCGGGTTGCGCGGAAGTGGTGGTGAAGCGGGGGGCGGAGCCCACCTTGTTGTTTTTAAGCGGTCAGGCACCGCTGTCGATCCCGACTCAACGGGTCCCCAAAGTGGTCGACACGACAGCAGCAGGCGACTCATTTGCTGCGGGTTATGTGTCCGCTCGCCTCAAAGAAAAAGCACCGCATGAAGCGGTGCTTTCAGGGAATTTGTTGGCCTCTGTGGTGATTCAACACCCCGGGGCCATCATTCCTTTGACGGCAATGCCCTCGGGGCTTTGAATCGCCCCGAAGCCTTGAACTTTTACAAGACGACGTGACCTGAGATCAGCGTGGGCAGCCAGGTCGAGAACATCGGCACATAGGTCACCAAGTTGATGGCGGTGAAAATCGCCAAGTAATAAGGCCAAGCGGTTTTGGTGGCTTGGTCGATCGAGATTTCACCAATTGCACATCCCACAAATTGCACGGTCCCCACCGGCGGATGGACCAAGCCCAGCGCGCAGTTCAAGAGCAACATCATGCCGAATTGAACGGGTCCCACGCCCATCTGAATCGCCAATGGCAAAAACAGGGGCGTTGTGATCAAGATGTGCGCCGCCATGTCCAAGAAGATGCCCAAGAAAACCTGAATCATGTTGATGTACAACAGCATCAGCCAAGGCGTTTGTGTGGCCGTTAACAAGGCGCTCTCAATGGCCTCTGGGATTTCCAGATTGGCCATCTGCCAGCGCAGCATGTTGGAGACGCCGATCAGCAACAAAATCACCCCCGTGGTTTTGGCCGCTTTGCCCAACGACAACTTGATCTTGCTCCAAGTCATGGTGCGATAGACAAAAGACGTCAAGAGCAAGGAATAGGTGACCGCAATCGCAGCGGCTTCTGTGGCGGTGGTCACCCCGCCCATCACGCAACCCAAAATCACCGCAATGACGCCCAAGCCGGGCAGGGCGGCAATGAAGGTGCGCAAGACAGTACCCCAACCCGGGAAAACTTCCAGCATGGAGCTGCCATCGGCCCGTTTGGGGAAGCCTTTGACACGGGCTTGCCAGTAAGCAGCAAGCAGCATGCAGACCATGATCCAAAAAACAGGGATCAAGCCGGCAAACATCAAATCACCAATCGACACGCCTTTGATGGTGTGGCCATCAATCACGCCCACAGCGGCTTGTGCGGCGAAGGCATAAATGATCATGTTGTGCGAGGTGGGCATCAAAGCGCCGGTCAAGGAGGCGTGGGTGGTCACGTTCACGGCGTAGTCAGCGCTGTAGCCTTCCCGCTTCATGACCGGAATCATCACACCGCCCATGGCCGAGGTGTCGGCCACGGGCGAGCCCGAAACGCCTCCAAACAACGTGCTGGCCACCACATTGGCCAAGCCCAAACCACCGCGGAGGTGGCCGACCATGCTGCGGGCGAAGTCCAAAATTTTGTCGGCAATGCCGCCGTGCAGCATCAGCTCGCCCGAGAAGATAAAGAAGGGAATGGCCAAGAATGAAAACACATTCATGCCCGACACCATCATTTGAATGGCCGTCTCAAAGGGCAGGCCTTCCACAAAGAAGGTGGCGATGCAGCTCAAGCCAATGGCAAAAGCCACGGGCACACCCATGACCAAAAAGAGCAAAAAGCTCAAACAGAGTACGGTAAGTTCCACTTTAAGATTCCAGTGAAGGTTCGGTGGTGTGCCAATCGATCGCCAAGATGTGCTCAATCGAGAACAGCGCGATCAAGAAAGAGGCCAGGGACAAGGGCAAGTAGCGGAAGGCCTCAGAGATGCCCAAGGTGGGAATTAAATCGTGCAAGGTGGAGTGCCCCATTTGGTAGCTGCCCGCCAGCAAAATCAATCCAAAGCTCAAGCCAATCAGATCGACCAAGAGCGTCATGACCCGCTTTGCACGGTGGGGCAACATTTTGATGACGGAGTCCAAGCCAATGTGACCGCCATCGCGGGCACCCGAAGCGGCCCCAAACATGGCCACCGAAATGACCAAAATCAGAGCCACTTGTTCAATGTAGGGCGGGGCATCGTTGAAGGCGTAGCGCATGACCACACCAAAGATCACCACCAATCCCAACAGGGCCAAGGACAGCCGAGCCAGGTTCAATGACAAGGCTGAAAGGCCGGCGCACAAGCGCTGAAAAGTCGCCATCTCAGTCCCCTTATTTGGCGTTGACCACTTCTTGCACCAGGGCCTTCAACTCAGGGGTGGTGGCGAATTTGTCCCACACTGGTTTTTCAGCCGCAACAAAACCTTTGTGGTCGACCTCTGAAGCAGGAACGAATTTCACACCGGCTTTGACCAAAGCCTCTTTGGAAGACTTTTCTTTGGCTTCCCACAATTGGGTGTAGAAAGGCACCGACTTCTTGGCAGCGTCACGCACAGACGCTTGTTCTTGAGGCGTCAAGGTGTCCCAAATTTTCTTGGAAAAAACCAAGACTTCAGGCGACATCATGTGCTGGGTTTCAGAAAACACATTGGCGGTTTCGAAGTGTTTGGACTCTTCATAAGAAGGCAGATTGTTTTCAGCACCGTCGATTAAGCCCGTCTTCATGCCCGTGTAGACCTCGGAGTAGGGCATCGGGGTAGGAGACGCACCCAGCGCCGAAATGAAGCTGACCGACAAATCAGAAGGTTGAACACGTATCTTCAGGCCCTTCATGTCGGACACGTTTTTGATGGGTTTCTTGCTGTAAATCGAGCGGGCACCACTTTCATAAAAAGCCAGACCAACAAAACCTGCCTTTTCGAATGAGGCCAAAATTTTGTCCCCAGTTGGCCCATTCATGGTGCTGCGAAAGTGGTTAACATCTCTGAAAATAAAGGGCAACGAGGGAATCTGAGACGCAGGCACGATGCCGTGAAAAGCAGAAACGTTCGAGCGAACCATGTCCAGAGCCCCGATCTTGACCTGCTCGATGGTGTCTTTTTCAGAACCCAAGGCGCTGTCTGAGAAGACCTTGACCGAGGTCTTGCCATTGGAGGACTTTTTCAGTTCTTCACCCATGAAGACCACGGCTTTGTTCGTCGGGTAGTCTTTGGCGTGCACATCAGCAGAGCGGAAAGTGCGGGCTTGAGCCAGTGAGCTACAAACGCAAAGAGCCAGCAAAGCAGCCCAACCCAGAGCAGATTTGAGGGGGGGTAAAGTCTTGGTCATGGGGGTGTCTGAAAATTTCATCATGAAATATCACAATATTGAACGTGATATTTTAGATGTGATATTTCAGAAAGACCCACTCATTTTCTGGGGGAAAACCCGCAGTCTGGGTCACTGCTGGGTCATTCATGGTCCCCTCGACAGGAATCGAACCTGTATCTAGCGCTTAGGAGGCACTCGTTCTATCCATTGAACTACGAGGAGACGGCCCACAAACGGGGGGCAGTCAGCCCTCTATTTTGACAGCAGTCGCATGGCTTCTTCGAGGCCACGCAGGGTCAGGGGGTACATGCGCTGCGCCATGAGTTGCTGAATCACGGCGATGCTTTGGCGGTATTGCCAGACGCCTTGGGGTTCGGGGTTGATCCAAGCAAATTTGGGGAAGGCATTGGTTAAGCGTTGCAGCCACTCGGCGCCGGCTTCAGCGTTGTTGTATTCGACGCTGCCACCGGGTTGCAAAATTTCATAAGGACTCATGGTGGCGTCGCCAATGAAAATCAACTTGTAGTCTTTGTTGTATTTGCGAATGATGTCCAAGGTTGAAAATTTTTCGGCAAAGCGTCGTTTGTTGTTCTTCCACATGAAGTCGTAAACGCAGTTGTGGAAGTAATAAAACTCCAAGTGTTTGAACTCGGCTTTGGCAGCAGAAAACATTTCTTCCACTCGGGCAATGTGCTCATCCATGGTGCCGCCCACATCCATCAGCAACAACACTTTGACGTTGTTGTGGCGCTCAGGAATCATCTTGATGTCGAGCCAACCCGCGTTGGCGGCGGTCGAGCGGATGGTGTCGGGCAAGTCGAGTTCTTCAGCCGAGCCTTCACGCGCAAATTTACGCAAGCGGCGCAGCGTCACCTTGATGTTGCGGGTACCCAGTTCTTGGCTGTCGTCGTAGTCTTGATAGGCGCGTTTGTCCCAAACTTTAACGGCGCTCTTGTTGCGGCTTTTTTCTTGGCCGATGCGGATGCCTTGCGGGTTGTAGCCATTCGCACCAAAGGGGCTGGTGCCGCCGGTGCCGATCCATTTGGAGCCGCCTTCGTGGCGTTCTTTTTGTTCTTCAAAACGCTTCTTCAGCGTTTCCATCAACTCATCCCAACCCAGCTTGTCGATCTTGGCTTTTTCTTCGGGGCTGAGTTCAAGCTCCAAATTTTTGCGCAACCATTCCAGAGGCACTTCCTTGGTGAAGTCGGCAATCAGCTCCACGCCTTTGAAATAAGCACCGAAAGCGCGGTCAAATTTGTCGAAATGCTTTTCGTCCTTGACCATCGTGGTGCGGGCCAAATAGTAAAAGTCGTCGATCTTGAAGGCGTCGTCGGAGTTCGGCCCGGCTACGTTGGCCTTCAAGGCCTCGAGCAGCACCAGAAATTCCTTGACGGACACCGGCAACTTGGCCGCACGCAGGGTATAAAAAAAGTCAATCAGCATGGATCAAGGGGCGCTTGAGTTCAGCGATTGCGCTGGTTCATGAAGACCAGTTTTTCGAACAAGGTCACGTCTTGCTCGTTCTTCAGCAAAGCCCCAACCATCGGCGGCACGCTCACTTTGTTATCGGTCGATTGCAAAGCCTCGAGCGGAATGTCTTCGGCCACCAACAGTTTGAGCCAGTCCAACAATTCGGAGGTGCTGGGCTTTTTCTTCAAGCCGGGCAGGTTGCGCACGTCATAAAAGGTCTTCATGGCGGCGCTTAACAACTCGGATTTGAGGCCAGGGAAGTGCACGTCCACGATTTGCTTCATGGTGTCGGCTTCGGGGAACTTGATGTAGTGGAAGAAGCAGCGGCGCAAAAAGGCGTCGGGCAGCTCTTTTTCATTGTTGGACGTGATGAACACCAAGGGGCGTTGCTTGGCGCGAATCAGCTCCCGGGTTTCATAGCAATAAAACTCCATGCGGTCGAGTTCGCGCAGCAAGTCGTTGGGAAATTCAATGTCGGCCTTGTCGATTTCGTCGATCAGCAGCGCAATCGGTTCTTCCGAGGTGAAGGCTTGCCACAACACCCCCTTGACGATGTAGTTGTGAATGTCTTTGACCCGCTCACCGGTGTCGGAGCCAGCCACCATCGACATTTGTGAGTCCCTCAAGCGACTGACGGCGTCGTATTCATACAGGCCTTGTTGGGCCTTGGTGGTCGACTTGATGTGCCATTGCAGAAGCGGCATGCCCATGGCCGCAGCGACCTCCTCGGCCAGCATGGTTTTGCCCGTGCCGGGCTCGCCTTTGACGAGCAAAGGGCGCTTCAAAGTCATCGCGGCGTTGACTGCCAGCATCAAATCTTGTGTGGCAACGTAGTTTTGTGAGCCATTAAATTTCATGGAAAGCGCTTTTTCAGTGTTCAAGGGGGTCAATCGATTTATATAATCCGTGTGGATTAACTGATTGTGCTTCCAAAATGAATAAGCTGATGACCCCCCTCTTTGCTCTGGCTGTCGCTTCTGTGACGGCTTTCACTTTGACGGCTACCCCCGCTGCAGCCGACGAGATCAAAGGGGACGCCAAAGCGGGCGCCCTCAAAATTCAAATGTGCTTGGGCTGCCACAACATCCCTGGCTATCAAGCGACTTTCCCTGAAATTTACAAAGTGCCTAAGATTGCAGGCCAAAACGAAAAATACATCGCCAATGCGCTGACCGCCTACCACAAGGACGACCGCAAGCACCCCACAATGAAGGCGGTTGCCGCCTCTTTGAGCGATCAGGACATGGCCGATTTGGCCGCTTACTACAGCGTTTTGGGCAAAATCGCCGATGCCAACTTGCCTGAAACCCCTGCCAAAGCCCCCAGCGCCGACGTCGTGGCTTTGATCACCAAGGGGGCCTGCACCTCGTGCCACGGCACCAACTTCAACAAGCCCATTGACCCCAGCTACCCCAAGTTGGCGGGTCAAAATGCCGACTACCTGTACGTGGCACTCAAAGCTTACAAAACAGAAGGCAATGGCCGTGTGGGTCGCAACCACGGCATCATGAGCGGCGTTGCCAAACAGTTCAGCAACAACGAATTGAAGGCCATTGCGGGCTACTTGGGTGGTTTGGACGGCGACGTCAAGACCGTGACCGAGTCACGCTTCCATTGAGCCTGACATAATCTAACTGACGCTGTCACCGCGTTCTCAATCCCGGGTGGCGTGGCGCTGAACACAGGCCACGTAACTCTCACCATCCGGGTTGCGCCCACTGCTTTGGGCCTCCCACAACATGCGTCCTAAGCAAGCCATTGCGGCGTGATGCGCCTCGTGCAACGAGTTGCGCTTGTGGGTCAACAACTCCACCGATTGCCGAATCCCCCGAGGCTGGTCAATGCTGCATTGTTCACTGATGGACAAGTGCATGGACAGGTGTAAAAACGGGTTGCTGTTGCCATTCTGACCGTCGTAAACACGAGCCACCGCCGCGTCCGCATCGGCCAGGTCGGCATGGTATTCGGGGTGTTCCGCAATCCACTCAGCGGCCAAGACCTCGATGGCCTCCATGGGGGCATTGGTTTTGGCTTTTTGGTGGGCAGCGCAAAAAAAACGCCGCACCTCTTCTTGAGATGGGTTGAACATAGATTGTCATTATCGTGTCTCATCGGGCTGGCCAAGAGCGGCTAGGATGTGGTTTTTGTGTTTGACAGGAGCTGCTATGCCTGTGGTTGTTGTGGCCAATCCCAAAGGGGGGGTGGGTAAATCCACTTTGTCCACCAATTTGGCCGGCTATTTCGCCAGTCAAGGGTACTCGGTGATGCTTGGCGACGTGGACCGCCAACAGTCTTCCAGAACCTGGTTGGGCCTGCGGCCTGCGGCAGCGCGGCCGATTCGGCCTTGGGACATTGGCGACGATTTGACCGCTCGCGTGCCCAAGGGCGTCAGTCAGGTGGTGCTGGACACGCCCGGTGGATTACACGGCTCGAAGTTGAAAGAGGTGATGAAGCTGGCCGACCAGGTCATCATCCCGATGCAGCCCAGCATCTTTGACATGTACGCCACGCGAGATTTTTTAGACCGACTGCAAGACCTGAAAAAGATCGACAAAGTGTCGGTCGGATTGGTCGGGATGCGCGTGGATGAGCGCACCATTGCTGCCGATCAGCTCAATGAATTTGTGTCGCAATTGGGCTATCCGGTGGTTGCGTTGCTGCGAGACACGCAAAACTACGTGCATTTGGCGGCTCGCGGTTTGAGTTTGTTTGATGTGAAAACGACACGTCTGGAGAAAGACTGGCTCCAGTGGCAGCCCCTGTGTGCTTGGTTAAATAAATAAAAGTGAGAAGGAGTTGAAATGAGACAATTTGAAACTTTGGACGAGTTGGCCCAGTGCGTGGGGCAGGACATTGGTCAGAGCGAATGGATCACGGTCAGTCAAGAGCGCGTGAACCAGTTTGCCGACGCGACGGGCGATCACCAGTGGATCCACCTGGACGTGGAGCGCGCCAAGGCGGGCCCTTTTGGCGGCACGATTGCGCATGGTTTTTTGACCTTGTCCCTGTTGCCCTTCTTTTTTCAAAATGCAATGAATGTCCGCCGTGTGAGCATGGGCGTGAATTACGGATTGAATAAAGTTCGTTTTCCCGCACCGGTGCCGGTGGGCAGCCGCTTGCAGGCCAGTTTGAAATTGTTACTAGCCGACCCTTTGGAGGGCAATGGCTACCAATTCACCTGGGAAGTCACGGTGAAGCGCGAAGGCAGCGACAAGCCGGTCTGCGTGGCAGAGAGCGTGGCGCGTCAATACGCCTGAGTGTCAACTCGAGAAACCATTCTGACGCCAAGCCTCGTAAACAGTCACGGCCACGGCGTTCGATAAATTCAAACTGCGCTGACCCGACAGCATGGGCAAGCGCAACCTTTGATTGGATGGAAATTGTGCTCGAAGTTCGGGCGCCAAGCCCCGGGTTTCGGAGCCAAATACAAAGTAATCACCCGGTAAAAAAGCCAACTCAAAGGGCGGCCTGGAACCGTGCGTGGTCATGGCGAAAAGCCGCTCGGGACGGGGTTGTTGGGTGGCCAAAAAAGCTTGCCAATCGGCGTGTTTTTTGACCTCGGCGTACTCGTGGTAATCCAATCCGGCGCGTCGCATGTAGCGGTCTTCCATGGAGAACCCGAGAGGTTCAACCAAGTGCAAGGTGCAGCCGGTGTTGGCGGCCAAGCGAATGACGTTGCCGGTGTTTGGCGGAATTTCAGGCTCAACAAGAACAATATGAAACATATTGGGATTGTCGCCTAGCTCTCCCAGCCCGAGCCAGGGGCCAAGGTGCGTGCAAAGACCGCTGCATGGACTTCGCTGGCGCCACATTGGCGCAGCCGTTGTGCCGCTTCACGCAGCGTGGTGCCGGTGGTCATCACATCATCAACGAGCAACACCCGAGCCCCTTCAATTTGACGTTGAACCAAGGGCTCCAAAGCCAAAGCGCCGTGTAAATTGCGCAAACGCGCCGCGCCTTTTAATTCGCTTTGGGGGGCGGTTTCGCGCAATTTCATCAACCAATGAGGGCGAGTCCTTTCAGGACTCAGGGCGCGGGCGAGTTCCAGGGCTTGGTTGTAGCCGCGTTCTCGCAAACTGGCTTTGGACAAAGGCATGGGGAGCACGTGCGCCACGGATTCCAGTTGGGCTTCCAACAAAGGATTCAATTGCATCAAGGCCGCGAACACGGGTGCCCAAGCGGGGGCTTGATGGAATTTGAAATCCACCACGCAACTGGCCCAAGGGAAGTCATAGTCCACGCAGGCGGTGCAGGAGTCGAGCGCGTCAGACCGATCGGGTGCGTGAAGCCCGCCTAAATCGAGGCAGCTCGGACAAAGAGGGGATGCCTGTGTCAAAGCCTGTGTCAAAGCCTGTGTCAAAGGCAGCGCGCAGCGCTGGCACCTGGGTTGGGGTGAGGCAAAGCGCTGCACACAGTCGGGGCAGATGGCTTGGCTGGGCCAGGCGTGGCAAACCCAGCACACGCTGGGCAGTAGATCCAAGAGAGGCATGGCCTCAATATACTGAGAGGATGTCCCTTTCAGACCTTGCCCCACCGCCACTCGACCCGATTGCGGCTCAACGCTGGCAAAACCTCAAAACGCCTCCGACAAGCCGCCCAAGCTCCGCCATCCAGTCCAAAGGGGCATCAATAAGCCCTTGGCTGCATGAAGAGGTTGGCCGTCGCATGGCAGAGCGTCTCCAGTGGATCACCTTGCGCCCCGATGCGTGGCTCGATTGGGCGCCCGCTCGGGGTGGCTTGGCAACCCATCAACAGGTGCAAGCCCTTTATCCAGCTGCACAAGGTTGGGTTCATGAGCCTGCCTCAGTGCGCCGGTGGCAAACCGAAGGTGCTTTGCGACAAGCCGGGGGCTCGCCTCAAAGTGGCGGGGGGCTTCAATGGATTTCTCTTTTAAAAGGCTTTAAAAAACGCTTTAAGAAAAGCACGTCCCAGCCTGCTTTAATGCCCGGGTTTGAACCCATTTTTGGCCTTCCAGCGCCACAGTCCATGGGCATGGTGTGGGCCAATATGGGCTTGCACGCCACGGCCGAGCCAGGGCAGTGGTTGAGTACGTGGCACCAAACCTTGAAAACGGATGGTTTTCTGATGTTTTCTTGCCTGGGCCCAGACACCTTGATCGAGCTTCGTACCCTTTATGAAAAATTAGGATGGCCCGCGCCCGCTCAAGCCTTTACCGACATGCACGATTGGGGCGATATGTTGGTCGAGGCGGGCTTTGCGGAGCCGGTGATGGACATGGAACGCATCGTCCTGACCTTCGACACCCCAGAACGTTTGTTGCAAGAGCTGCGCGAATTGGGACGCAATTTAAATCCGCAGCGTTTTGGCGCTTGTCGAGGGCGGCAATGGAAGGCCGAATTGCTGCAAGAAATCACGGCCAGTCAGGCTTCTAAGCCATTGCAGCTGACCTTTGAAGTGATTTATGGACACGCCATGAAACCCCTGCCGCGCAACAAAATGACCGCTGAATCGGTCATTTCTTTGGACGATATGAAGACCGCTTTGCGGCAGCATCAAGGCCCTAAAGGGGAATTTTTTTAAAAACACGTTTAGAGACAATTGATTTGTGTCAAAATTCGAGGGCTTTGAGGAGGGGTTTAGCCTCTTCAAACGCCTGCTTCTGGTTGCAGCTCTGCTGCTCTGGGTTGGTTGTTAATTTGAAAAAGTAAACATGATGAAGCGCATTTCCAATCCCATGGCCGCTGGCCTTTTGGGTGCTCTAGCTACCTTCGGTACGGGTGTGGCGCAAGCCACTGAAAACTTGCCAGGCGGTCCTGCCGTGATGCAGATGAATCTGACGCCTGCAGTCACCAAAATCGCCGAGGAGCAGCACTTCCTGCACGCCATGATGATGGTGATTTGCTTGGTGATTTTCGTGTCCGTTTTTGCGGTCATGTTCTATTCCATCTGGAAGCACCGCAAATCGGTGGGTCATAAACCCGCTACTTTTAGTGAATCCGTGACGGTGGAAGTGCTCTGGACAGCAGCCCCCTTCATCATCGTGATCTTCATGGCCCTGCCAGCCACCAAAGTGTTGGTGGCCCAGAAAGACACCACCAACTCTGACTTGACCGTCAAAGTAACGGGTTATCAGTGGAAATGGGGTTATGACTACCTCAAGGGTGAGGGCGAAGGCCTCTCCTACATTTCCACCTTGGATACCGATCAGCGCAACCTGTCCAATGAAGGTGCTAAAGGCGCCATTCCTGTGGACTACCTGTTCCGCGTGGACAACCCCTTGGTGGTCCCCGTTGGCAAAAAAGTGCGCATCATCACCACCGCCAACGACGTGATTCACTCTTGGTCGGTGCCCGCTTTCGGTGTCAAGCAAGACGCCATCCCTGGCTTTGTGCGTGACACTTGGTTCAAGGCTGAAAAGACCGGTACTTTCTACGGTCAATGCTCTGAGTTGTGTGGTAAAGAGCACGCTTACATGCCCATCACTGTGAAGGTGTTGTCGGCGGAAGATTACTCAACCTGGGTGCAAGCCGAGCTGAAAAAGGCGGCGGCCAAAGCCGATGATCCAAGCAAGGTTTGGACTTACGAAGAAATCGTGAAGCGCGGCGAAAAGGTTTACGCCACCAACTGCGTGGCTTGCCACCAGCAAAACGGCAAGGGTGGCGGCGCTGTCAAGCCATTGGACGGCGCAGCGGTGGTCTTGGCTGAAGACCACGCCAAGCAAATTCAAGTGTTGTTGAACGGTCAAAACAACGGCGCCATGCCTTCTTGGAAAGCTTTGTCTGACACCGACATCGCCGCTGTTGTGACCTATACCAAAAACAACTGGTCTAACAAGACCGGTCAATTGGTTCAGCCTGCCGAAGTGCTGGCTCAACGTAGCAAGTAATTAAGGGGAAGAATCCATGAGCGCAGTTCTTGACCACCACGACCATGCCCACGACGGCCATGACGATCACGGCCACGCCATGACCGGCTGGCGCCGTTGGGTGTACGCCACCAACCACAAAGACATCGGTACTTTGTACCTCTTGTTCGCATTCACCATGCTGATGGTGGGCGGTGTGTTGGCCTTGATGATCCGCTTGGAGTTGTTCCAACCGGGTTTGCAATTCTTTCACCCTGAGTTCTTTAACCAATTGACGACCATGCACGGTCTGATCATGGTGTTCGGCGCCATCATGCCCGCCTTTGTGGGCTTTGCTAACTGGATGATTCCGTTGCAAATCGGTGCTTCTGACATGGCTTTTGCCCGTATGAACAACTTCAGCTTCTGGTTGATGATTCCTGCGGCCTTGATGCTGGTCACTTCCTTCTTCATGCCCGGTGGCGCGCCTGCTGCTGGCTGGACGCTGTACGCGCCCTTGACTCTGCAAATGGGCCCCACAATGGACAGCGGCATTTTTGCCATGCACATCTTGGGTGCGTCGTCCATCATGGGCTCGATCAACATCATCGTCACCATTCTGAACATGCGTGCGCCTGGCATGACCCTGATGAAGATGCCCATGTTCGCTTGGACCTGGTTGATCACGGCTTACCTGCTGATCGCTGTGATGCCCGTTTTGGCCGGTGCCATCACCATGACCTTGACCGACCGCCACTTCGGCACCAGCTTCTTCAACCCCGCTGCCGGCGGCGACCCGGTGATGTACCAACACATCTTCTGGTTCTTCGGTCACCCCGAGGTGTACATCATGATCTTGCCGGCTTTCGGCATCATCAGCCAAGTGGTGCCTGCTTTTGCCCGTAAGAAGTTATTCGGTTACGCCTCCATGGTGTACGCCACTTCTTCGATCGCGATTTTGTCTTTCATCGTGTGGGCTCACCACATGTTCACCACCGGCATGCCGGTAACGGGTCAGTTGTTCTTCATGTACGCCACGATGCTGATCGCCGTGCCGACCGCCGTGAAGATCTTCAACTGGATCGCCACCATGTGGCGTGGCTCCATGACCTTTGAAACCCCCATGCTGTTTGCAGTCGGGTTCATCTTTGTGTTCACCATGGGTGGCTTCACCGGTTTGATCTTGGCCATGGCCCCGATCGACATTCAATTGCAAGACACTTACTACGTGGTTGCTCACTTCCACTATGTGTTGGTGGCCGGCTCTTTGTTTGCCATGTTCAGCGGCGTCTACTACTGGTTGCCCAAGTGGACAGGTGTGATGTACAACGAAACCCGTGGCAAGATTCACTTCTGGGTGTCATTGATCGCCTTCAACGTGACCTTCTTCCCCATGCACTTCTTGGGCTTGGCTGGCATGCCCCGTCGCTATGCCGACTACCCCATGCAATTCGCTGATTTCAACGCCGTGGCGTCGGTGGGTGCGTTCTTCTTTGGCTTCGCGCAGGTTTACTTCTTCTTGTTTGTCGTCTTGCCCGCCATGCGCGGCAAGGGTGAAAAAGCGACCCAAAAGCCTTGGGAAGGTGCCGAAGGTTTGGAATGGGAAGTGCCCTCTCCAGCGCCTTTCCACACCTTTGAAAACCCACCCAAGTTGAACGCTGACGCCACCCGCGTCATCGGTTAATCGAACGCGGTTGGTACTTAACGTGGCTCAAATGACACCAGAACAAAAGAAAAGCAACGTCAAAATGGCGTTGATCTTGGCCTCAGTGGCCCTGGTGTTTTTCATTGGTTTTATCGCCAAGGGTTTCCTCTTGTCCCACCCCTGAAGGGAGGACAGGCCTCACATTCCCATGCTTGCCTCCTCGCGTCACAATGTGAACATGGTCGTTAAATTGGCTGTGGTCGTGCTGGGTATGTTCGCTTTTGGCTATGCCTTGGTGCCCTTGTACCGACAAATTTGTGAAGCCACCGGCATCAATATTTTGGCCTTGACGGAACGTGATGTGCCGGGCAACTCGGCTTCGAGCAAGGGGGCTTCGGTGCCCTCGAACACACAGATTGACCTGACTCGGAACATCACCGTTGAATTTGACGCCAATGCCCGGGGTCCTTGGCGTTTCCAGCCGGCAACCCGCTCCGTGGTCGTCCATCCAGGCGAGTTGACCACGGTGATGTATGAGTTCCAGAATGTGCAAAACCGGCGCATGTCGGCGCAGGCCATTCCGAGCTATGCCCCGAATCAAGCGTCGATGTATTTCACGAAGTTGGAGTGTTTTTGCTTTAACCAATACACCCTTGAGCCTGGCGAGAAACGGTCTTGGCCGGTGGTTTTTTACATTGACCCTAAGTTGTCCAAAGACGTCAAGACCATCACCCTGTCCTATACTTTCTTTGAAGTGGGTGGTAAAACGCCACCGGCACCCATTGGTGTTTAAGGGCGCGGTCCGATGAATTGGTTGCGCACTTTCAAAGCCGTTGCGTGGTCCTTTGTGGGCATCCGCAAGGGCGCCGAATGGCAAAAAGATGGTGAAGCAATAGGCCTGGTGCCTGTGGTGATTGTGGCTTTGGTGTCTGTGCTGCTGTTCGTCGTCAGCCTGATTGGATTGGTTCACTGGGTAACCGCTTGACGTGGGTCTGGCGTTTATCTGATTTGAAATTTTGAGTGATTTGTTTTAAGAGGTAGGAGAAAAAAATGAGTTCGACCCCGCACAGTGGAACGCCTTATTACTACGTTCCCCACAGCTCGCGCCATCCTTTCATGGCCGCTGTGGGTTTGTTGGGCGTCATTTTTGGTGCCTCGCAATGGATCAACGGTGAAGATTACGGCAAGTTCATCTTGTTTGCTGGCCTGGCTTGGTTCTTGGTGGTTTTGTTCCAATGGTTCTCTGACGCCATTTCTGAAAGCCAAGAAGGCCAATACGGTCGCAAGATCGATTTGTCTTACCGCTGGAGCATGAGCTGGTTCATCTTCTCTGAAGTCATGTTCTTTGGCGCCTTCTTTGCCGCTTTGTGGTGGTGCCGCATGCACTCGGTGCCGGCTTTGGGCAACTTGGCCAACGAGGTGCTGTGGCCCGGCTTCAAGGCCGTGTGGCCCAGCGTCATGCCTGGCGCTACGGCCTCGCCCGGCGACATTGTTGAGCCTTTCCAAACCATGACACCGTTCTGGTTGCCCACCATCAACACCGCGTTGTTGTTGAGCTCTGGGGTGACGCTGACGATTGCTCACCATGCTTTGATCGCCGGTCAGCGGTCCAAGACCATTGGCTTCATGTGGTTGACAGTGGCATTGGGCATTGTGTTCTTGTTTGTTCAAGGCTACGAATACGCTCACGCGTATTCTGAATTGAACCTGAAACTCACCTCAGGTGTGTATGGTTCGACCTTCTTCATGTTGACCGGTTTCCACGGCTTCCACGTTTTCATCGGCATGTTGATGCTGTTGTTCATCACCTTGCGTTTGCAAAAAGGCCATTTCACACCCACCAAGCACTTTGGTTTTGAAGGGGCAGCTTGGTATTGGCACTTTGTGGACGTTGTTTGGTTGGGCTTGTACATCTTGGTTTACTGGATGTAAGAGGCGGCCAACCCCCCAAAAAAAAGCGCCTCGCGGCGCTTTTTTATTGTCCGGGCTGAATGCCGGTGGGTTGTATCCAACCCATCCACCAAGACAACAAAATGGTCAGGAAAATAAAAATTGAAAACCCCACACGCAACGCCAAAGCCCGGGCCATGCGGTTGTTTTTTTGTTCCTCAGAACCCGAACCGCGCATCATGAAAAACAGAGCGGCCCCTAAACTGGCCAAGATAGCGACAAACGCTGCAATTACCAAATAAGTCATGGCCTCATTATCACGCGAACCCCATCAGCCTGCAGAAAAGCCGTCGCCAAAGCCCCTGAGTGCTGCTCAGTTTTGGGGCCTGGCCTTGGCGACCTTGGTGGTGGTCTCGGTCACCGTTCGTCTGGGGTTTTGGCAGTTGGACCGTGCGGCAGAAAAACAAGCATGGCAAACGGCCATGACCACCCAGCGCGATTTGCCGGTGTTGGACATGAGCCCAAGTCAGGGCCAGAACCCCGCATCAACCGAAGAATGGATAAAAGACTGGGGTCAACCCCGCTTGTTGCACCGCCGAGTCAGGGTTCGGGGCACTTGGTTGCCGCAGTTCAATGTGTATTTGGACAACCGGCAAATGGACGGCAAGGTGGGGTTCTTTTTACTCACGCCGTTGCAACTCGACCACAGCGATCAAGCCATCTGGGTGCAACGCGGGTGGTTGCCGCGTCATTTTCTGCAACGCGACCAACTGCCGGAGGTGCTCACGTCGAGCGGCCAAGTCAGCTTTACAGCGCGCATCGCTCTGGCGCCTTCGAAGCTGATGGAACTGGGTTCAACATCCCCCGCTCCAGGGTTTTCCCATTTGCGGCAGAATCTGGATGAATCTGAAGTGCGCCTCGAAACAGGCTTGAATCTTCTGAGTGGGTCCTTGGTGCAACTGTCCCCGGAGGGCGCTTCCGATGCCCTTTTGCGCAACTGGTTTGAGCCTGCTGCCGACACCGCAAAACACAAGGGCTATGCATTCCAATGGTTTGCCATGGCCTTGGGGGCTGCGGTTTGGTTTTTTTGGTTTGCTTTTTTTAAAGTGTGGCGAAAGAGTGCGAAAGAGTGGCGAAAGAGTGGCAATCGTGACTGTTGAAAATTCCCCAGCGACCTCCGCTGTCCCCACGGTGCATGATCAAGACCACGTGCTCGAATTGACTGTGCACAACCTGCCATCGCCCACCGCCATCCCGTTCGAGCGCACCCGCATGGGACGCCTCAAAATGCTCTTGGTGCTGTTGATTTGCGCCTCACCGGTCATCGCGTCTTATGTCACTTATTACTTCATTCGGCCGAATTCATTTCACAGCTATGGCGAGTTGATTTCTGGCCAACCAGGCTTGCCTTCTGCACAGGCGGAAGTGCTGAGCGGTCCTCAAACGGGCGCCACCCTCGATTTACCCCGCCTCAAAGGGCAGTGGCTGCTGCTCAGTGTGGCCGATGCCGCTTGTGACCCGGCGTGTGAAAAACACCTCTTTTTACAACGCCAAATGCGCGAGTCTTTGGGGGCCGAAAAGGGGCGGGTCGATTGGGTTTGGTTGGTGCCCGACACGCAAGCGCTGCCGGAGCGACTGAAGCCCGCATTGACAGAAGCCACGGTACTTCGGGTCAAGCCCGAGGTCCTGCAGTCTTGGCTGGCGCCAGCGGCCGATCATCGATTGGCGGATCACCTCTATTTGGTGGACCCCATGGGCCATTGGATGATGCGCTTTCCCGCGAATTTGGACTTGGCCGACGCTGGACAAGCCAAGCTGGCTAAAAAGGACTTAGACCGCTTGTTGCGCGCCTCTGCCTCTTGGGACACCGAGGGTCGTTGAGAACATGGACGCCGCTTCTTCCCTGAGTTTGTTCAACCTGGCCCCCCTGGGCCGGGTGGCGCTGGTCGGCACCCTGTTTGCATTGTGCCCCTTGGCCTGGTTAATGTGGACGCAAAAAACAGGTCAACAAAAATCATTTTGGACGGCTTTGACGGTCACCACCGTGTTTTTGACCTTCGATTTGATTATGTTCGGCTCCTACACCCGCCTCACTGACTCCGGTCTGGGCTGTCCAGATTGGCCAGGGTGCTACGGCCAAGCCAGCCCGCTCGCCGCCATGTCAGACATCACCGCTGCCCACGAAGCGCTGCCCAGCGGGGCCGTGAGCGAGTCCAAGGCTTGGATCGAAATGGTGCACCGGTATTTGGCCACTGCCGTCGGCGCCTTGATCGTGCTGGCGTGGTTGGGGGCGCTGTTTAAGCGTCGCGAGCGCCGCGAGCACCGCGATGGCCCGGAAGGTCGGGGCCTTTTTCTCACGACGCTCACGCTGCTCTGGGTGCTGGTGCAAGGCGCTTTTGGCGCCTTCACGGTGACCTTGAAATTACGACCTGCCATCGTCACGCTGCACTTACTGGGCGGCATCGTCTTGCTGGCCTTGCTGGTGCTGCAGATGGCGAAACAGCGGTCTGCACCTGCCGCCTTTTTGTCGCGACGGATGAAGGTGGGCCTGGGGGCTGCTTTGGTGTTGGTGACCTTGCAGGTGCTGTTGGGTGGTTGGGTCAGTACCAACTACGCTGTTTTGATTTGCAACACCTTTCCGCAATGCCAAGGGGCTTGGTGGCCAGAAATGAATTTCCAGGCAGGCTTTGAAATTTGGCGCCCCTTGGGGATGGGCAGCAACGGACAGCCACTGGTCTTCTCGGCGCTCACGGCGATTCATTACACTCACCGATTGGTGTCTTATTCGGTCTTTGCTTTTGTCGGTTTCATGGCTTGGCGCTTGGCCCGCTATGAGCGCCAAGCGGCGAGGGTCTTGGGCGCCTTATTGTGCCTGCAAGCGCTGACCGGCTTGAGCAATGTGGTGCTGGGATGGCCCTTGGTGGCGGCGGTGATGCACACCGGTGGCGCAGCGGCCTTGGTGGCCGTGTTGGTGGGGTGCTTGGGCGTCCCTCGGATGTATGACAAGTCGACAACGAAATAAATGGTCTTGATGGGTATTTTTAAATGAGCGCTGTCGTTCCTTTGTCCAGGCTGTCATTGCTCAGCCAGTACTACCAACTGACCAAGCCACGCGTGGTCCAGTTGATTGTGTTTTGCGCCCTCATCGGCATGGTGCTGGCCGTGCCTGGCGTGCCCCGTTGGGGCGACGTTCAACTCGCCTTGATTGCTTGCGTCGGCATTTGGCTGGTGGCGGGTGCAGCGGCGGTGTTCAACTGCTTGGTGGAAAAAGGCATTGACGCCAAAATGCGCCGGACGGCTTGGCGTGCCACCGCCCAAGGCCAGCTCAGTGATTGGCAAGCCTTGGTTTTTTCGACGGTGCTCTGCAGCCTGGGTTCGGTGATTCTTTATGTTTGGGTGAACCCCCTGACGATGCTTTTGACCTTCGCTACTTTTGTCGGTTATGCCGTCATTTACACCGTGATTTTGAAACCCCTAACGCCCCAAAACATCGTCATTGGAGGGGCCTCTGGTGCCATGCCCCCGGTGCTCGGCTGGGCGGCCATGACGGGCGAGGTCAGCGCCGAGAGTTTGATTTTGTTCCTCATTATTTTCTTGTGGACACCGCCCCATTTTTGGGCCTTGGCGCTTTACCGCGTCGAGGATTACCGTCAATCGGGCTTGCCGATGTTGCCCGTCACGCATGGCAACGCCTTCACGCGTTTGCAAATCTTGCTCTACACCTTGGTGCTGTTCGCAGCGTGTGTGATGCCCTTTGCCTACGGCATGAGTGGCGTTTTTTATTTGGTTTGTGCCGTGTTCTTGAGCCTGGGGTTCATTGGTTACGCTTGGAAATTGTGGCAAAACTACTCCGATGAGCTGTCGCGGGCCACCTTTCGCTTTTCCTTGTACCACCTGAGCTTGTTGTTCGCCGCTTTTTTGGTGGACCACTATCTTTGAAGCCTTGCCGTTTGAACCCATGAAGTCTGATCTGTCTTTGCTTTTGAAGTCGGGCCTTTGGGCGCTCCTCTGTCTAATGACTTTAGGTTTAAGCGCCTGCCATTCTGAGCGTCCCCAATTCAAGTCCGTGGACATCACCGGCGCCGACTACGCCAACCAACTGGAATTGCCGGATACCACCGGTCAAGTGCGCCATTTGAGCGATTTCAAGGGCAAAGCGGTGGCGGTTTTTTTTGGTTACACCCAATGCCCGGATGTCTGTCCCACCACCTTGGCTGAGTTGGCTGAGGTCAAAAGGGGATTGTCGAAGGTCGCCAGCAAGGCCGGTGAGCGTTTGCAGGTGGTATTCGTTTCACTAGACCCCGAGCGCGACACGAACGAGGTGTTGCAAGCCTATATGGCGGGTTTTGCGGAGCAGGGCGGCGAATCAGGTGCAAATGCCGGTTTTGTGGCCCTTCGCCCTGCCAGCCCCGCGCAATTGGAAGCGGTTGCCAAGACCTTCAAAATTTATTACAAAAAGGTCGAGGGCAAGACGCCGGGCACCTACACCCTCGACCACACGGCGGGCACCTACCTGTTTGACCCGCAAGGCCGGGTCAGGTTGTTCAGCCGCTACGGCATTGGCGCGAAAGCGTTGTTGGACGACGTCCAACTGCTTTTAGCGGATTAAACGGATTAAACGGATTAAGCAAATTCAACCAGAGCGGTCTTCATCTTTTTCATGGCCGCCACTTCGATTTGGCGGATGCGCTCGGCGCTCACACCAAATTCAGCCGCCAATTCGTGAAGCGTCATGCCGCCGGTGCCGTTGTCATTCACCTTGAGCCAGCGCTCTTCGACGATGCGGCGGCTGCGGGCATCCAAGCTTTCCAAGGCCAATGCCAATCCTTCGCTGGTCAAGCGGTCATGGTGCTGGGCTTCGAGCATGGCGGTGGGCTCGTGGTGCGCGTCGCTCAAATAGGCGATCGGTCCAAACGCCTTTTCAGAATCTTCATTGGGGCTGGGGTCAATCAGCACATCACCGCCCGACAAGCGCATTTCCATTTCTTGCACATCTTCGCGCTTCACGTTGAGGCGTTGGGCCATCAGTGTGACCTCGCTCTCGGTCATGGTGTCGCGGTGGGTGCCCTCGTCGTCAGCAGCATCGGCTTTGAAGCCTTGCTTCATGGAACGCAAGTTGAAGAATAATTTGCGCTGGGCTTTGGTGGTCGCCACTTTGACCATGCGCCAATTTTTCAAAATGTATTCGTGGATTTCAGCCTTGATCCAGTGCATGGCGTAGCTCACCAAGCGCACGCCTTGGTCGGGGTCAAAGCGCTTGACGGCCTTCATGAGGCCAAGGTTGCCTTCTTGGATCAAATCGCTGTGAGGCAGCCCATACCCCAAGTATTGGCGTGAAATGGACACGACCAAGCGCAAGTGGGACATGACCAAACGGCCGGCGGCTTCCACATCGTTGTGATCGCGCAGGTCGCGGGCCAATTGTTGCTCTTCAGCGGGCGTCAGCATCGGCATGCGGTTAACGGCCGTGATGTAGGCGTCGAGGTTGCCCAGCGGGGGCAACAAGCCCCAGCTCAGGGCAGCGGTTTCTTTTTGAGTGACAGGCAGCGCCAGTGCGGGCGTTAAGTCTTGGTTTTGAAGGGACATTCCGGCATCCTTTCGAG
The DNA here is from genome assembly GCA_903828535.1 of uncultured Curvibacter sp. Classification (GTDB taxonomy): domain Bacteria; phylum Pseudomonadota; class Gammaproteobacteria; order Burkholderiales; family Burkholderiaceae_C; genus Curvibacter. The sequence continues at coordinate 68,069 of CAIKMN010000031.1, read as the reverse complement.
TCATTTGAGAGGCATTTTACCTCGGTAGACTCTATATTAGCACTCTCTTTGACTGAGTGCTAATCAAGGAAGCGGCAAAAAAGCCACATTGTCGATGACTGACCCTTTAGAGCCGTTGAAAGGCTGCAGTCGACAAGCGCCGTTCTGAGGCGTTCAACCCCAATCAACCCCAATCAACCCCAATTTAAGCTGGTTCCAGCCGGATTAGACTTTATTCCAGCAGCGCCTGCGCAAATTCTTGGGCCTTGAAGGTCTGCAGGTCTTCCAATTGCTCGCCCACGCCGATGAAATAGACCGGAATGGGGTGTTCACGGGCAATGGCCGCCAAGACGCCGCCTTTGGCTGTGCCGTCGAGTTTGGTCACGATCAAGCCGGTCAGTCCCAGCGCTTCGTCAAAAGCACGGACCTGAGCCAAGGCGTTTTGACCCGTGTTGCCATCAATCACCAGCAGCACCTCGTGGGGCGCGGAGGCATCGGCTTTGGTGACGACCCGCTTGATCTTTTTCAGCTCTTCCATCAAATGGGTTTGGGTGGGCAAACGGCCGGCTGTGTCCACCAAGACCACATCTTTGCCACGGGCTCGGCCGGCGTTGACGGCGTCAAAGCTCACGGCGGCGGGGTCGCCCCCGGCTTGGCTGACGATTTCAACCGTGTTCCGGTCAGCCCAGACACCGAGTTGTTCGCGTGCGGCGGCGCGGAAGGTGTCGGCAGCGGCCAGCAGCACTGCCGCCCCGTTTTGGGCCAGATGTTGGGTCAGTTTGCCGATCGAGGTGGTTTTGCCGGCGCCGTTGACCCCTGCCACCATGATGACGGTGGGGGTCTGAGGGCCAATCCGCAGTGGTTTTTCGAGCGGCTGGAGCAGTTGCGTCAAGGTTTCGATCAGGAGGGCTTTGACTTGCGCAGGTTCGACGGCCTTGGTGTCTTTAACGCGTTGCTTGAGGTCGTCGAGCAGGTAGGTGGTCGCCTTGACCCCCGTGTCTGCCATTAACAAGGCGGTTTCGAGTTCTTCATACAAGGCCTCGTCGATCTGGGTGCCGGTGAACACCGACGCCAGTTGTCCGCCAGTTTTGCGCAGCCCGGATTTGAGGCGTTGCAGCCAGCTTTCTCTTGGAGGCCGTTCAGAAGCCAACGCCACCTCGGCCGTTGTGGGTGAAGGGGTTGTGGGTGAAGAGACCTGTGCCTCAGCAGAAGCTGGGGCAGAAGCAGGGGCCGAGACTGGGGCTATTTTTTTCTTGAAAAAGGAGAACATGGATTGGTTCTTAGAATGACCCATTCTATGAAAATGCAAATGCCCACCTTGCCCTTCCTTAAAATTCACCATGTGGCCTTGTTTTTGGCCCTCATCTCGACATGCCTGGTGACGCCGTCAGCCTCCCTGGCGCAAGCCGAAGGCCTTTCCGAGTACAAGCTGGCCAATGGCATGACCCTGATCGTCAAGCCTGACCACCGAGCGCCCACGGTGGCCCACATGCTGTGGGTGGGCGTCGGCGCGATGGACGAGGTGGATGGCACCAGCGGCATTGCCCATGCGCTGGAGCACATGATGTTCAAGGGCACGCCCACCGTCCCTGCCGGGCAGTTTTCGCGTGCGGTCGCGCGTTTGGGTGGGCGCGAAAATGCCTTCACCACCGAAGACTTCACCGCTTTTTTCCAGCAAATTCCTGCCGATAAATTGGCCGATGTGATGGCCTTGGAATCCGACCGTTTTGCCCACATGCAGTGGCCAGATGCGGAGTTCAACAAAGAAATTGAGGTCATCAAAGAAGAGCGCCGCATGCGCACCGACGACAACCCGCGTGCCGCCTTGCATGAGGTGTTGAATGCCCAGGCTTTTCTGGCCTCGCCTTACCACCGCTCGGTGATTGGCTGGATGGGCGACCTCGACAGCATGACCGCCGACGACGCGCGTCAGTTTTGGCAGAAGTGGTATGCCGCTCACAATGCCGCAGTGGTGATTGCCGGTGACGTGACGCCAGAGCAGGCGCTGGCCTTGGCCAAAAAATACTACGAACCCATCGCCGATCACCCTTTGGCGGTTCGCAAACCCCGTTTGGAGCCTGAACAAAAGGGCATGCGTCGTTTTGAATTCAAAGCCCCTGCTGAGCAGGCCTATGTGGCGCTGGCTTTCAAAGTGCCTCAATTAGAAAGTTTGAACGCCCCGTTGTCGAAAAACGCTCAAGACGCCTTGGCCTTGACCGTTCTGTCTGCCGTGCTCGATGGCTATGCAGGTGCCCGTTTGGACAAGGCCTTGACCCAAGGCCCCCAGCGCTTGGCCGACAGTGCAGGTGCCAGCAACGGCATGATGGGCCGTGGGCCGCAATTGTTTACCTTGGATGCAGTGCCTGCGGCGGGGCAATCCGTGGAAGCGGTGATCGCGGCGTTGCGCGAACAAGTCAAAACAGTGGCCGAAAAAGGGGTGAGCCCGTCAGAGTTGAACCGCGTCAAAACGCAGTGGGTGGCCAGTGAGGTTTACAAGTTGGACTCGGTCTTTAACCAAGCGCAAGAACTCGGCACCTACTGGGCCCTGGGGTTTCCCTTGGACGCCAGTCCCCGCCTGATCGCGGCCTTGAAAGCCATCACCCCCGAGCAAGTGCAATCGGTGGCGCAACGCTACTTCGGTGACGATGGCTTAACCATTGGTGTTTTGAAGCCCCAGCCCTTGGACCCCAACCGCCCCAAACGGGCCGTGGGTGAACACCGCCATGACTGATAAGGTGAATCTGATGCGCTCGTTTTTAAATCCGGTTGTTTTGCAAATGAAGGGGAGGGGCCGAAGTGTCCTGATCACCCTGCTTTTGGGCGCGGCGGCCACCACGGTGCAAGCAGGTCTTCCTGTTCAACATTGGACACAGGCCAACGGCGTTGAAGTGTTCTTGGTGGAGAGCCCTGCCATTCCCATGGTCGATGTGTTGATCGAATTCGACGGGGGTTCACGGCGAGACCCCAAAGGCCAAGCGGGCCTGGCGGCCGCCACCGCCAACCTCGTGGGTCTCGGTGTCAAAGCCTCAGCCGCAGGGCCGGCTTTGGACGAGAACCAATTGGGCGAAGCCTGGGCCGATTTGGGCGCGGGCTTTGGCGCCTCTGCCAGCGGCGACCGCTTGAGTTATTCGCTGCGCACCTTGACCGACCCCGCCCAGCTGAAGCCCGCCTTGGCGTTGGCGGCCAGAATTTTGACCGACCCCAGCCTACCTGCTCCCATTTGGCAGCGCGAACAAGAGCGTTGGCAAGCGGCCCTCAAAGAGTCAGAAACCCAACCCGGCTCGGTGGCCGCCAAAGCCTTTGGCCCGGCGGTTTATGGCGATCACCCCTACGGTCAAAAAGCCACAGCAGCGAGCTTGGGCGCCATTCAAATCAGCGACATGCAGGCATACTTGAAGCGCACCCTGAACCCCTGCCAAGCCACCGCCACGGTGGTGGGGGCCTTGAGTCGTGCGCAAGCTGAAGCGGCGGTGAATCAGCTCACACGAGGTTTGAGCCCCGAAGTCCATGCCCATTCAGGAAAAGACTGTGCTTCGAATGCCTTGCCCGCCATCCCGGGGGTGGCCCCTTTGCAAGCGGCGCAAACTTTGCGCATTCCTTTTGACTCGGCCCAAGCCCATGTGATCATGGGCCAACCGGGCATCAACCGCAGCGACCCCGACTATTTCCCTTTGTTGGTGGGCAATTACATTTTGGGGGGAGGCGGCTTTGTTTCTCGACTGACCCAAGCGGTGCGAGAAGAGCGGGGTTTGAGCTACAGCATTTCCAGTGGATTCAGCCCAGGTTTGCACGAAGGTGCTTTCAGCATCGGTTTTCAAACCCGACCTGACCAAGCCGATCAAGCCCTGAAGGTCGCGCGTGAAGTGCTTGACACGTTCTTGCAGGAAGGCCCCACCGAGGCGGAATTACAGGCCGCCAAAGAGAATTTAATTGGCGGATTCCCGTTGCGCATCGACAGCAACCGCAAATTATTGGACAACGTGGCCAACATGGCCCGACATCGGTTACCGCTCAATTATTTGGACACTTGGACGCAGCAGATTCAGCACCTAACGGTGGCCGAAGTGCGCACCGCGATGGCCCGTCATTTGCAACCCAATCGAATGGCCACGGTCTTGGTGGGGGCCCAGCCTTGAGACCCCAGCGAAAGGAACACGCGGGCGAGGTACGCATCGTCGGGGGTCAATGGCGAAGCCGCCGTTTGAAGGTGCCCACCGCACCCGAATCCCTGAGCTTGCGGCCAACCCCCGACCGGGTGCGTGAAACCTTATTCAATTGGCTGGGCCAAGACCTCACGGGCTGGCATTGCTTGGACGCCTTTGCGGGCACGGGCGCGCTGGGCTTGGAGGCGGCCTCACGCGGGGCGACACGCGTTTGTTTGGTCGAGCAGTCGCGTGACTTGGCCGCCTACTTGCAAACCGCTGTCACGCTTTTGCAAGCCAAAGGCGTGACGGTGGTGCGCGGCGATGGCCTGGTGCAGCTGAGGCAATGGGGCACCCAAGCCGCATTGGATTTGGTCTTTCTTGATCCGCCTTACGACAGTGACGCGGTCGTCAAGGCCTTGCCACTGGCCGCTGCGGCCGTCAAGCCAGCGGGTTTTATTTACCTCGAAGCGCCTCAAGTCTGGGATGAAGAGGCCCTGAACCAAACAATCTGTCCGGGACTAAAACAAGACGACCCGACCGCTGCGCCCAGGGCGCTTTGGCGCGTTCTTCGCCATTTGAAAGCGGGCCAGGTGCATGCGCACTTGCTCCAAAGAGTGCCCGAAAATGCGGTGCCCAAAGCAGCATAATTGCCCTGCAAAATCACCAACCCAAGACAGGAGCCCCGCATGAGCCGCCAAGTGATTGCCGTTTATCCCGGCACGTTCGACCCCATCACCTGGGGCCATTCGGACATGTTGCGCCGTGCGGCGGGCTTGTTTGATCATTTGATCGTGGCGGTGGCCATCGCTCACCATAAAAAAACCTTGTTCAGCCTTGAAGAACGTTTGGCGCTGGTCAGGCAAGTCGTGAGCCCCCTTGCCAACGTGAGCGTGGCCGCTTTTGAGGGCTTGGTCAGCGACTATGTCGCGGCACAAGGCGGCCAGGTGATGGTGCGCGGTTTGCGCAGCTCGACCGACTTTGACTATGAGTTTCAACTGGCAGGCATGAACCAAGTCTTGAAGCCCGACATCGAAACGGTGTTCCTGACGCCCAGCCCGCAATACCAATCGATATCCTCCACCTTGGTCCGTGAAATTGCCAAGTTGGGAGGGGCGGTCGATCGGTTCGTGCCCCCTGAAGTGCTGGCCGCGTTGAAACGCAAATTGGCCTCTGAAAAAGGGGCTTAAAGCCCAACCGCTTGGTTATTTCAAAAGGGCAAATAAGCTTCTACCCGAGTCCCGCCCTCAGGGCCGCCTCGGCTGATGCGCAGACGACCTCCTGCTGACGTGACCCGGTGGTGCATGCCAGCCAGGCCATGTGATTTGGGGTTGATTTCTGAGGTCGGAAATCCTACGCCGTCGTCCGTCACCACCACCCTCACGTCGCTTTGGGTTTGGCCGAGTTCAATCGCCACTTTTTTGGCCTGCGCATGTTTGGCGATGTTGGTCAAGGATTCTTGAACCAAGCGGTAAACGGTGAGCGCGCTGTCGGTTGACAACTTGACTTCTTCGAGCTGCGTGTGCACGGGCAATTTGGAGCCTTCGGAGAACTCACGGGCCAATATTTCCAACGCAGAGACCAAGCCCAAATTGTCTAAAGAAGAGGGCCGCAAATCTTCCACCATGCGGCGTTTAAGGGCGATGCCTGAATTCAAAGTTTGAGTCAGGTGGCTGAGGCGCTCCATCGCCAAGTCGATTTGCTGGGCCTCTAATTTGGCTTTGACGCGGGCCACATCAAACTTAGCGGCGGTCAGCAAAGCGCCCAATTCATCGTGGAGTTCTCTGGCCAAAAAGCCGCGCTCCTCCTCGCGCACGTTTTGCAAATGGGTGGCGAGCTTGGCCAAGCTGTCTGAACGTTCGGTCAACAAAGCCTCTAAGCGGGCTTGTTCCTCGGAAGCATGGAGAAACCCTTGCTCGTCTTGAAGGCGCAATTGTTCGACGCGTTTTAACAGAACCCAGAGGCCCCAGCCAGCGATACCGACCATCAAGCCCATGGCGGCATTCAGCCAGTTATGTCGTTCCGACTGGGCTTGGAGTCGGTCGAGTTGTAACAATTCACCCAAAGCGCCCATTGTTTGTTTTAATTCGGGCTGTGTGAAAAATTCGTGAAAATATTGAGTGTCGGTGAGTTGAAGAATCACGACCAAAATCAGGCACGAACAGAGCGCCAGCCCCACGAAGCTGGGCCAAATGCCCAACCCTTGATGAAGAATTTTGGAACGGCTTGAAGATGAAACAATCATGGGGCGCCCACCTTAAAAATGATGGGAACTAATAAGAAATGATCAGAATTGGCCTTGTCGACGACCACGCCATTGTGCGCTCGGGCTTGCGGAATTTTTTTGCCGACTTTGTCGATCTTCGCGTCGTGGGGGATGCTGCGAATGGACGCGAGGCCATCGATTTGGTGCGCCAAGTGGAGATAGACGTTTTGTTGATGGACTTGTCGATGCCGGGTCAATCGGGTCTGGACGTGTTGGCGATGATTCGGGCCAAAGCGCCGCAGGTCGGCATCTTGATTCTGTCGGGTTACCCTGAAGCACACTATGCCGTCAGCCTGATTCGTCAAGGGGCGAGCGGCTATTTGAACAAAGAGTGCGAACCGGCCCAAATTGTCGACGCCATTCGCACGGTGGCATTGGGCAAACGGTACATCACGCCGGCTGTGGCCGAGATGTTGGCGGACAACTTGAATCGGCGCGAGGACGTGGCCTTGCACGAAGGCTTGTCCAAACGAGAGTTCCAGATTTTCCTGAAATTGGCGCAAGGCGTCAGTCCCACTGAAATTGGTCATGCGCTGTCCCTGAGTGTCAAAACGGTCAGCACTTACCGCACCCGGTTGATGGAAAAGATGAACCTGAGCAGCAACAGCGATCTCACGTATTACGCCCTTAAAAACAAACTCATCGATTAGCCCAAGCCCGCTGCACCATGCGGCAGTAGTCCAATAAGTCGTCGATTTCATTTGATTTGTCAAACACCGCGTCGGCGCCCAACTGCATGCATCTGTCACGCACTTCTTTGATGGCGAAATTACTCATCAAGACCACTTTTTGGTGCTTTAAGCGCTGTTGACACGCGGTGATCACGCCCAAACCGGACCCTTCCCGCAAAAAGAGGTCGACGATGCCCAAGTCCCAAACGGGTTCTTTTTCAGTCTCTTGGATTTGTAACCAAGCCTTGGCGCTTGTCTCGTTCTCAAAGCAGCCCACCACTTCCACATTCGCTAAGTCTTCCAGCATGGCCACCAAATCGGAGCGAAGGGTGGGGTGGTCTTCAACGATGAAGGCGCGTAAAGACAAGCGGACTTTCTGTGGTGCGGAAGGCTTTTTCAGCCGAATGTTTAATTGTCAACACCTTTCGGCGGAAAGGATGTAGGACTTTTCCTACTTTTGACAAACGGAGCAATGGGGCGATCGCTTGAGTTTCAGCGTGTTCCAACTCATTTGCAAGGCATCCAGCATCAACAGCCGGCCGATCAATCCTTCACCCACCCCGCTGAGCAGCTTCACGGCCTCCATCGCTTGAAGGCTACCGATGGTGCCGACCAAGGGGGCCAAAACCCCCATCGTGGCGCAGGCTGTCTCTTCTGGGGGCTGATCGGGTGGAAAAATACAGGCGTAGCAAGGGCTGTCGATGCGTCTGGGGTCAAAAACACTCACCTGGGCATCAAAGCGAATGGCCGAGCCCGACACCAAGGGAACGCCGTGCTGCACGCAGGCGCGGTTGATGGCTTGGCGGGTTGTGAAGTTGTCGGAGCAATCCAGCACCACATCCGCCAAGGGCACTTGCCGGTCCAGCAACTCGGGGCCTGCTCGCTCAATGAGTGGGGTCACTTCGACTTCGGGGTTCAAGTCGTAAACCGCTTGCATTGCAGAAAGTGCCTTGGCTTGGCCAACGCGGCCCATGGTGTGGGCTATTTGGCGCTGCAAGTTGGTGAGCTCCACCGTGTCGTCGTCCACCAACACCAAATGGCCCACGCCGGCAGAGGCTAAAAACAAGGCAACAGGAGAGCCTAGACCGCCCGCACCAATCACCAAAGCCCGTGACGCAAGCAGGCGCTCTTGGCCTTCGATGCCGAATTCATCGAGCAGGATGTGCCGCGAGTAGCGCAGCAGTTGCTCGTCGTTCATTCGTCTTTGTTGGCTTCTTTGCGTTCGACTTGGCTCTTGCTGGCCGTGACGGGCAAGCCCTTGAGTTTTTGCAGCGCCTGGCTCAGGGGGAAGTCTTTGTCGCTGCCCATTTCAGGGGGCTTGCGCTCAGACAAAGGCTTACGGGCCTCTTCTTCTAAGCGTTTGCGGGCTTCGTCGCGGGCTTTTTCTAGGTCGGGGCTGGCCTTCTCTTCACCTTGGCCGCTGTTCAAGTGTTTGTCGAGGTCAGATTCACGCATGCGCAACACGGCGAAGGGGCTGCCTTCGGCCGTTTCATCGATCCAGATGTCCGGCACGATGCCTTTCGCTTGGATGGAACGGCCGCTCGGTGTGTAGTAGCGGGCGGTGGTGATTTTCAGGCCGGTGTCCGGACCCAAAGGCCGTACGGTTTGCACGGAGCCTTTGCCAAATGTTTGGCTGCCCATGATCGTGGCGCGTTGGTGGTCTTGCAAAGCGCCCGACACAATTTCACTGGCCGAGGCGGAACCTTCATTGACCAAAACGATCAACGGCACTTTTTTCAGCTCGCTCGGCAAGCCCTTGAGCGGGTCTGACCCCAATCCCCGCTGGTAAAACTCAGGAGAGGCTTTGAAAACCGACTTGCTCTCTGGCAACTGCCCATTGGTTGAAACCACAACGGCATTGTTGGGCAAGAAGGCCGCTGAAATGGCCACAGCCGCGTCCAACAAGCCACCGGGGTCGTTACGCAAGTCCAGCACCAAACCCTTCAAGTGAGGCTCTTGTTTGTAAATTTCTTCAACTTTCCGGGCAAAGTCTTCTACTGTGCGCTCTTGAAATTGGCTAACGCGTATCCAAGCGTAACCAGGCTCAATCACCTTGCCGCGGACCGACTGGGTGCGGATTTGGTCGCGCACAATCGACACCGTGAAGGTGCGGTTTTCGTCTTTGCGGAACACCGTCAAAACCACAGTGGTTTTGGGCTCACCGCGCATGCGTTTGACGGCTTCATTCAGGCTCAGGCCTTTGACCGCGACTTCGTCTACCTTGGTAATCAAGTCATTTGGCTTGAGGCCGGCTTTGAAAGCCGGTGAGCCTTCAATGGGCGACACCACTTTCACCAAACCGTCTTCTTGGGTGATTTCGATGCCCACGCCAACAAACGAGCCGGTGGTGCCTTCGCGAAATTCTTTGAACGATTTTTTGTCGAAATACTGTGAGTGAGGGTCAAGGCCTGCCACCATGCCTGCGATGGCGTCAGAAATTAGTTTTTTCTCGTCGACCGGCTCCACATAGTCGCTCTTGACCATGTCAAATACCGCCGCCAATTGCTGCAATTCTTCGAGCGGCAAGGGCGACAAATTGCCGCGAGCCACGGTTTGCAAAGACACCGTGGTCAGCGCGCCCGCCAAAATGCCGGCCGAAACCCACGCCGTGATTCTTAATTTTTCACCCATACAGTCCCTTTTGAGCGGTCAATATACACCGAGCGAAGGCGCGGACCTGACGGCTCGGGTGAATGTCCCTGTCCAGAAACGGTTTAGACGGGGTCTTGCAAGTAATGGTGGCGAATCGGCTTGAGTTGCGCATCCAACTCATAGACCAGAGGTTGGCCGTTCGGGATGTTCAAGCCAACGATGTCGTCGTCGCTGATGTTGTCCAGGTACTTGACCAAGGCGCGAATGGAGTTGCCGTGGGCGGCCACCACGATGCGTTTGCCCGCCAAAATGGCTGGGGCCATGGAGTCGTTCCACAGCGGCAAAACGCGGGCCACGGTGTCTTTCAGGCATTCGGTCAAGGGCACATCTTCGGGGTTTAACTTGGCATAGCGCAGATCGCCGCGTTCGCTGCGCGGGTCGGTGGCTTCCAGTGCCGGGGGCGGCGTGTCGTAAGAGCGGCGCCATTGCAGCACTTGGGCGTCACCATATTGTTTGGCCATGTCGGCTTTGTTCAGGCCTTGGAGGGCGCCGTAGTGGCGCTCGTTCAAGCGCCAGTGGTGTACCACTGGCAGCCAAGTGCGGTCCATGGAGTCCAAGGTTTGCCACAGGGTGTGGATGGCACGCTTCAAGACGCTGGTGTAGGCCACATCAAAATCAAAACCCGCGGCCTTCAACAAACGCCCAGCGTTTTGTGCTTGGGCGACACCCGTGGGCGTCAATTCCACATCGGTCCAGCCGGTAAAGCGATTTTCCAGATTCCAGACGGATTCTCCGTGGCGAATGAGCACAAGTTGGTACATAAGAAAGCGGGTCAGACAGTGGGGTTAAAAAATAAAGCCAGCCGACATTTTAGAATCTACCACTTTGCTGTTCTGAAGGACTCTCGTGCAATTTCTGATTGATAACTGGTTGTTGGTGACAATTGCCCTTTTTTCAGGGGCCCTGTTGTTGTGGCCAATGCTCATGGAGGCCCGCCAAAGCGGCCTGAGCCCCAACCAAGTGGTGCAGCTGATCAACCGCGAAAAAGCGGTGGTGGTCGATGTGCGCGAGCCCAATGAGTTCATCGCCTCACATTTAGTGGGTTCACGCAACGTGCCTTTGGGTGACTTGGAAAAACGCCTGCCTGAAACCGTCAAAAATAAAACCTTGCCGCTGGTGTTGGTGTGTGCCAAGGGCGCTCGCGCCAACCAAGCCTTGGGGCTGGCGCAAAAGCTGGGTTATCAACAAGCCCATGTTTTGCAAGGGGGCATGGCGGCTTGGAAAGAGGCCAACTTGCCCACCCAAAGTGCATGATGGACGTGAAAGGAAATTGAGATGCAACCAGTGAAGATGTACACCACGGCCGTTTGCCCCTATTGTGTGCGTGCCAAGCAAATTTTGAAGTCTAAAGGGGTGGCTGAGATTGAAGAAGTTCGGGTCGACACCGACCCGGCACAACGACAGCACATGATGGACGTGACCGGCCGGCGTACGGTGCCCCAAATCTTCATTGGCGACACCCATGTGGGCGGCTGCGACGACCTCATGGCCTTGGAGGCGCGGGGGGGCTTATTGCCCCTTTTGAATGCCCATTCCGTTTGAATCTCCGCCCTGCCAGACTGATGTCTTAGACAACTGACATAATTCATTTTTTAACTCCACCAGCAGAACAGTACTCAGGCTTCTTGGGCTTCTTGGCCTCTTAGGCTTATTGGGTATTGGGCTGGTCTTTTTTTCGATCGAAAGCGTTTCATGGCCGACAGCAATTCCACCAATTCCACCAACACCAGCGACAACAACCCCGTGTTCCAAATCCAGCGCGTCTACCTCAAAGACCTGTCATTGGAACAGCCCAATTCGCCGGCCATCCTTCTGGAACAGACGCAGCCCAGTGTGGACATCCAATTGAGCGTGGACACCCAAGTCGTGGCTGAAGGCGTCTTTGAAGTTACGGTGACGGCCAATGTGCACACCAAAATCAACGATAAAACAGTTTTCCTGATTGAAGCCAAACAAGCGGGCATTTTTGAAGTGCGCAACATCCCCGACGAGCAAATGGGCCCGATCCTTGGCGTGGCTTGCCCCCAAATCGTCTACCCTTATTTGCGTGGCAATGTCGCCGACGTGGTGCAGCGGGGTGGCTTCCCGCCCGTGCATTTGGCCGAGATCAACTTCCAAGCCATGTACGAGCAACAACAGGCGCAAAACGCGGCGGTTCAGTCGGCCGACACCACCACCGTCAACTGACGCCTTTGAATTGACATGAAGCTGGCTTTTTTGGGCGCTGGCGCATGGGGCACGTCCTTGGCCATCGCCGCTGCGCGCACCCATGACGTCACGCTGTGGGGTCGAGACGCCGCGCAAATCGCACAGATGAACGCCGAACGGGTGAATGCCCGTTACCTGCCTCAGATTCTTTTTCCTGACGGGCTGAAACTGGCCTCGGGTTCCCTCTTGGCGGCTGTCCAAGGTGCCGACTTGGTGGTCATTGGCACGCCCATGGCCGCCTTGAGAGAAACCCTCAGCGCCTTGGCCGATCAATCCGCTCCAGTGGCGTGGCTGTGCAAAGGGTTTGAAGCCGGCGGCTGTTTGGGCCACGAATTGGCGGCCCAAGTCGCCCCAAAGCGCCAAGTAGGCGCCTTGAGTGGCCCTAGCTTTGCCAAAGAAGTGGCCTTGGGATTGCCCACCGCCTTGGTGGCCGCCGCCGCAGACGCCCACCTGAGAGACTTGATGGTCAACGCCTTGCACAGCGCCCAGTTGCGTGTTTACGCCAGTGGAGACTTGATCGGCGTTGAAGTCGGCGGTGCCGTCAAAAACGTATTGGCCATTGCCACGGGCCTGTGCGATGGCCTGTCTTTAGGGCTCAACGCACGCGCGGCCTTGATTACCCGTGGCTTGGCTGAAATGACCCGCTTGGGCTTGGCTTTGGGCGCTCAAACTGAAACCTTCATGGGTTTATCAGGCCTGGGCGATTTGGTATTGACCGCCACTGGCGATTTGAGCCGGAACCGTCAGGTGGGCTTGCTCTTGGCGCAAGGCCAAAGCCTGGACCAAGCCTTGGCCTCTTTGGGCCATGTCGCTGAAGGGGTTTACAGCGCCCGCACGGTGGTCGCACGGTCTGTGGCCTTGGGGGTGGACATGCCGATTTCGCAGGCTGTTTTGGCCCTGCTCGAGGGCCAATGCCAGCCCCATGAGGCCGTGGCGCGGTTGATGGGACGAGGCCCCAAGGCGGAGCGCAGCGGCGCTTGAAAATTAGACGGGCGTGTAAGACAAGCGCACATAGATGGGCGCAAACGCCTCGGCCTGGGTAATTTCGATGAGCGTTTCTTTGGCGAGTTCGAGCAGGGCGATAAAGGTCACCACCAGCACGGTGCTGCCTTGCTCGGGGTCAAATAGGTTTTCGAATTCGACAAATTTTTGCCCTTGCAACTGTCGCAACAAGCGGCTCATGTAATCCCGAACGCTCAGTTCTTCACGGGTAATTTTGTGATGCTGAACCAACTTGGCGCGCTTCAAAATATCTTGCCAAGCGCTTTGTAAGTCGAGCACATTGACGTCGGGAAAACGCGGCGTCAGGCTTTGCTCGATCACCACTTGGGCGCGTAAAAAATCTCGGCCGTCTTGGGGCAAGGCGTTCAGGTGCGTGGAGGCCAATTTCATTTGCTCGTATTCAAGCAAGCGGCGCACCAACTCGGCGCGGGGGTCTTCGGCCTCCACCCCCTCGGCCACCTTTTTAGGGGGTAACAGCATGCGCGACTTAATTTCAATCAGCATCGCCGCCATCAACAGGTATTCGGCAGCCAACTCCAAATTGTGGTTGCGAATTTCGTCCACATAGACCAAGTACTGGCGCGTCACGCTCGCCATCGGAATGTCGAGGATGTTGAAGTTTTGCTTTCGGATCAAATAAAGCAGCAGATCGAGCGGCCCCTCAAAAGCCTCTAAAAAAACCTCCAGCGCGTCCGGTGGGATGTAAAGGTCATTGGGCAGGTTGAACAGCGGCTCGCCGTAAAGGCGCGCCACGGCCACGTGGTCGACGACGGTGGTTTCTGCGCCCATCTCGGCCATTGCGGTCATTTCGGTGACCTCGACCCTGAGAATCGCGGGCTAAATCGCAAAGTCGGTTGGGCTGGATGACGCCGCATCAAGTTGCTCAGGCGGCTTGCTTTTTCGGGATGTAAACATAAGGCGTTTGATCCACCCGGCCGGCCTTGAATTCGGCTTGAAGTTGCGGGTCAATGGCCTTGTCCCACAGCAAGGCACGCCCAGCCAGTTGTTCGGCAGGCAAATGGGGGTTTTTCTCTGCCAAGGAATGCAAAAACTGAGTCGTTTCAGAGGCGTAATCGGGGCGGCGAAAGAAAGGCATGTAGATTCCTCGGGAAGAAGGGTTTATTTTATTCTGCTGCGAATTCAGGCGTCGATTCTGCACTGCATTCAGAAAGTTCTTGGGCTAAGCCCGAGCGTTGCATCAGGCTCATGGGCTGGGTTTGAAGGCGAACAATGCGCAAGGAGCCGCCTTGCTGAATCAGGTTTTGGTTTAATTGCCGCAGCGCATCAATGCCCGACGTGTCCAAGTTGATGAGTTGGTGCGCATCCAATAAAAAAGTGGTGTTGGGTGTGACTTTCTCAATCAACTCGTCGATGCGGTGAACCGCTGCAAAAAACAGTGCGCCATAAAGATCGAATTGTTGGAGACGGGGCGTGTCGGAGGTGTTGTCCAAGGCGGGAGGGTTCGCTTTGGCGCGCACTTCGAACAAGGAGCCCATGCGGCGCACAAACAGCAAGCAGGACAAGCCCAGGCCGACTTCCATGGCGACGGTCAAATCGAGCACCACAGTGAGAACAAAGGTGCCCAGCAACAGCAGTTTGTAGTGCAAAGAATAAGCGCGCTGGTCAACAAAGGCGTGCCACTCGCCCATGTTCCAAGCCACTGACAACAAGATGCCCGACAACACCGCCAAAGGAATGTGCATCGCCAAGGGCGCGGCGAGCAACACAATCGCGGCCAAGGTCAGTGAATGGATCACGCCAGAGACCGGGCTGGTGGCGCCGGCGCGCAAATTGGTCACGGTCCTGGCAATCGTGCCGGTGACAGGCATACCGCCAAAAAACGGCGTGACGAAATTGGCCACCCCTTGCGCCATCAGCTCTTGATTGGGATCGTGGCGTTTGAGGTGGTAACTGGGGTCGGTGTGGGGGTCGACCATTTGGTCTGCGACACGGGCGCAAAGCAAAGACTCAACCGCCCCCAGCAGGGCCAAGGTCAAGGTGGGCGCAACCAGGTTGCGGGCGCTGCCCCAAGATATATCAGGCCAAGCAAAGGCCGGCAGGCCACTCGGAATGCTGCCAAAGCGACTGCCAATGGTGTCCACAGGCAACTCAAACCACCAGGCCAAGGCAGTCAGGCTGAACAAGGCGACCACCGGACCGGGCAAGCGTTGCAGGGTGTTGGCAGTCCCTCTGAAGCCAGGTAAATCACCCAAAAGTTCACGCAATTTGGCTGTCTGCGCTGGGTTAGGTCCCCCTAATTTTGACCAAAAAAGCAATCCTAAAAAACTCCCCAAACCCAGTGCCAAGGCCCAAGGGTTAAAGCTGTTCAAATGGGTGAACAAGGCTTGAAGGACGGCGAAAAATTCAGCGGGCATGTGCTGAATTTGCAAACCCAGCAGGTCTTTGAGTTGCGACAAAGCAATCAATACAGCGATCCCATTGGTGAAGCCCACAATGATGCTGACCGGCACAAAACGCACCAAAGAACCCAAACGCAGCAGGCCCATGGCGAACAGCACCAGGCCCGCCAACACGGTCGAGAGCAGTAAATTGGCCACGCCATGGTGCTCGATGATGCTGTAAACCACCACAATGAAGGCACCGGCAGGTCCGCCAATTTGGACGCTCGAGCCGCCCAGCAAAGACACCAAGCCCCCCCCAATGATCGCGGTCCAAAGTCCCGCTGAGGGGGGCAAGCCACTGGCGATGGCAAAGGCCATGGCCAAGGGCAACGCCACCACGCCCACGGTGACACCCGCGCCCAAGTCTTTGAAAAAGCGCAACCGAGAGTAGTGCTTCAGACTGTCTATCAACCGGGGGTGGAAGTGGGCAAGGGGCCAGTTCATAGAAAAATAGGGTGCGTTTTAAAAGGGCTTCCTAGCCGATCCGCATGCCAGGCTGAGCCCCAGGCCATGGCGTTAAGACGTAAATGCCAGGATGGGCTTTGTCATCGGCGTGGCTGGCGGCCAGCACCATCCCTTCGCTGACGCCAAATTTCATTTTTCGAGGTGCCAAGTTCGCCACCAGCACGGTGAGTTGGCCCACCAGTTGCTCAGGCTTGTAGGCGCTGGCGATGCCACTGAATACATTGCGCAGACGCCCCTCGCCGGCGTCCAGGCTGAGGCGCAGCAATTTTGTGGAGCCCTCCACGGCTTCGCAAGCGACGATTTTGGCGATGCGCAAATCCACCTTGGCAAAGTCATCGATGGTGATGGAGGGGGAGATGGCCTCGCCGCCGGGCAAGGTCGATTCGGTGGGTTCGGCCTTTTCTGACGCTGCTGCCAAGGCGGGGGGCGCTTCAAACAAGGCCTCGATGTGTTTGGGGTCGACCCGCTGCATCAGGTGCTGGTAGGGCTGGATGGCGTGGCCCTCGCCCAGCAAGTGGTTGGCATCGGTAAAGCGCATGGGCGCGATGTTCAAGAACGCTTCCACCTGTTGCGCCAAAGACGGCAGCACGGGTTTGAGGACCAAGGTCAAAAGGCGGAAGGCTTCAATACAGGCCGTACAGACATCGTGCAAACGGGCTTCTTGGCCTTCTTGCTTAGCCAATTCCCACGGTTTGTTTTGGTCAACATACTCGTTGACGCGGTCGGCCAAAAGCATGGTGTCGCGCAGGGCTTTGCCGTATTCGCGCGCTTCAAATGACGCGGCAATGGGCGTGATGCCCGCTTGTAGTTGGGTCAACAAGGCCTGGCCATCGGCCGACACCTTGCCAAGTTGGCCGTTGAATCGTTTGGTCAAAAAGCCGGCCGCTCGGCTGGCGATGTTGATGTATTTGCCTACCAAATCGCTGTTGACGCGGGTCACAAAGTCGCTGGTGTTGAAGTCGGCGTCTTCAACGTGGGCATTCAATTTGGCGGCAATGTAGTAGCGCAGCCACTCGGGGTTCATGCCCAGGCTCAGGTACTTGAGTGGGTCAATGCCGTTGCCTCGGCTCTTGCTCATTTTTTCACCGTTCACCGTCAGGTGGCCATGCACAAAAATGTTGTTGGGTTCCTTGCGCTTGGCGAAGTGCAACACGGCGGGCCAAAACAGCGTGTGGAAGGTCACGATGTCTTTGCCAATGAAATGGTATTGCTCGACCAAAGGGTCGACCATGAAGGCGTCGAAGTCCTCACCCCGGCGCGTCATGAGGTTCTTCAATGAGGCCAAGTAACCGATGGGGGCGTCAAACCAGACATAAAAATACTTGCCCGGAGCGCCTGGAATTTCAATGCCGAAATAAGGGGCGTCGCGGGAAATGTCCCAGTCGGACAAGCCGGAGTCGGCTTGGCTCAAAGGCTGGCCGTTCTCGTCTTTCTTGGGCTCGAACCACTCTTTGATTTTGTTGGCCACCTCGGGTTGCAACTTGCCGTCTTGCGTCCACTGCTTCAAAAAGGCGGCGCAGCGGGGATCGGACAGCTTGAAAAAATAATGCTGGCTGGTTTTGAGTACCGGTGTGGCGCCGCTCAAGGCCGAGAAAGGGTGCTTCAAATCGGTGGGCGCATAGACCGCGCCACAGACTTCGCAGTTATCGCCGTATTGGTCTTTGGCGCCGCATTGGGGGCATTCCCCTTTGATGAAGCGGTCGGGGAGGAACATGCCTTTTTCGGGGTCGAAAAACTGCTCAATTTCCCGCGTTTCAATCAAGCCGGCCTGTTGCAAATCCAAGTAAATTTCTCGACAAAGGGCGTGGTTTTCCTCGCTGTCGGTGTGGCTCCAGTTGTCAAATTCGATGTGAAAGCCTTGCAAATAAGGAGGTCGTCCCGCAGCGATGTTGTCGACAAATTGGCGCGGTGTCACGCCGGCTTTCTCAGCGGCAATCATGATCGGCGCGCCGTGGGCGTCGTCGGCACAAACAAAATGAACCTCGTTCCCACGCATGCGCTGAAAGCGCACCCAAATGTCCGCCTGGATGTACTCCATGATGTGGCCAATGTGGAAGTTGCCATTGGCATAGGGGAGGGCGGTGGTGACAAACAAGCGGCGGGTCATGGGCAAGGCAATGGATTCAGAAGTTCAGCCAAAGAGGCAACGGAGACAGACTCGGAGAAGGAATTCCCCCAAGTGACAAGCGTAACAAGCCGATTTTAGGCCCCATCCCCAGCCAGACTTGGCAAGCATTGGGTTCGCTCTAAACTGGTGGCCTGTTTAAAACAATCTGACTGTCTCATTGAGTCCCTTTTTCCTCGATTTTTAGTCGCAGCCTCAACACCATGTCCACTCAGCCCCCCGTCTCGTCCGCCGTTTCCGCCCCAAACGACACCGCCACTTTGCAGGCACTCCAGCAAGCGTTGACAACGGTTCTCGATCCCTTGACTGGGCAAAGCTTGGCCCATGAAAATGCCAAGGCCATTCAATCGGTGCAATTGAACTCAGGTCGGGCCCACATCCAAGTCGAATTGGGCTACCCCGCCAAGTCCTTGTTGCCCGCTCTGGAGGCGGCAGTGAAAGCAGCTGCGCTCGGCGTGCCCGGCGTGATGGAGGCACAGGTCGAGGTCAAAAGTCGGGTCGTGCCGCATGCAGTGCAGCGCGGCGTGCCCTTGTTACCGGAGGTCCGCAACATCATTGCCGTGGCCTCCGGCAAGGGTGGCGTGGGCAAGAGCACCACGGCGGTTAACTTGGCCTTGGCCTTGGCCGCCGAGGGCGCCCGCGTGGGCCTGTTGGACGCCGATATTTATGGCCCCAGTCAACCCATGATGATGGGCTTGTCTGGCAAGCCCGAAACCTTGGACGGCAAAACCATGGAGCCGCACTTGAAGCACGGTGTCCAGGTCATGTCGATTGGTTTTTTGGTGGCCCAAGACGAAGCCATGATTTGGCGCGGTCCCATGGCCACCCAAGCCCTGGAACAATTGCTGCGTCAAACCAACTGGAAAGACCTCGATTATTTGATCGTCGACATGCCCCCCGGCACCGGCGACATTCAACTGACGCTGGCGCAAAGGGTGCCCATCACCGGCGCGGTGGTGGTGACCACGCCGCAAGACATTGCGCTGCTCGATGCGCGCAAGGGCATCAAAATGTTTGAAAAAGTCGGTGTGCCGATTTTGGGAATCGTTGAGAACATGGCTGTCCATGTCTGCAGCCAGTGCGGCCATGTGGAGCACATTTTTGGCGCCGACGGCGGCCAAAGGATGGCGATCGATTTCAACCTCAACTACCTTGGTGCATTGCCGCTCGACATTCAAATTCGTTTGCAGGCCGACAGCGGCATGCCCACCGTGGTGGCCGAACCACAGAGCGAGGTCGCGGGCTTGTATAAAACCTTGGCGCGCAAAGTCGCTCTCAAAGTGGCTCAACAAGCCAAAGATTTTTCGTCTAAGTTCCCGACCATCAAAATCAGCCAAGGCACTTGAGCCATGAACGTGCTGGCCTCTTTCCGCTATTTGGTCTCGCTGAGCGAGCACCGCCATTTTGGGCGGGCGGCGGAGGCTTGCCACATCACCCAACCTGCGCTGTCGAACGCGTTGCGGGCCTTGGAGTCCGAATATGGCGTGGTGATTGTCAAGCGGGCCCGTCAGTTTTCGGGCTTCACCGCCGAAGGCGAACAGGTGTTGAGCACGGCCCGCCTCATGCTGCAAGAACACGCCTTGCTCAAGCAGGAGTTGCAAAGCCAAGTCGATCAACCCAGAGGCCATCTGCGCATTGGCTCGGTGCCCACGGCCATTCCCATTGCCACTCGTTTTGCGGTTCACCTGCGGGAAGTGTTTCCGGGCATCCAGCCGATGGTCTTGGCCTTGTCGTCACAGGCCATTGAGCTCGGATTGGAGCAACTCACCTTGGATTTGGGCTTGGGCTATATGGACCGAGCGGGGCGTGGCTTACAGACTTTGCACCATTTTGATGAGCGCTATTTTTTGCTGAGTCGTCATGACCAATCCCTTTCAAAGCGGGCCGGTGGCGCCGTCAGGGGCCAGCCCTTGGCTTGGGCCGAGGCCGCCAAGTTGCCGCTTTGCTTGCTGACGCCCGAGATGCACAACCGCAGCCTGATAGACGCTGCTTTCAAAAAAGCCGGGGTGGCGCCCGTGGCGGCCCTCGAAACCAATGCCGTTTCTGCCTTGTCGGTGAGTGTGCTGGCGGGGCAAGTGGCGAGCATGGCCACCATTCTGCCCGGCGCTTTGGCCGCGACTTGGATGCAAATTCCTGAGTTGCAAATTCGGCCCCTCGTCAAGCCTGAACTGGCGACCCCGGTGGGCTGGCTGTGCCAGGCGACCGAACAACCCGGCCGGGTCATTCAGGCGGCTTGGCAGTTGGCTCAAGACCCGCTTTGGCAAAAACAGCTGGCCTCGCACAGCGGATCGCTCAAGCTCGTTTAACCACTCACCGCTAGGTTAAACCCTTACGTTCTATTGCTTACCCAGCACCTCCCCGTTTTAGGGATCAGGGTGATAGATTAGCTTTTTGAATCCAAGCATAGCTATTTCTAATTTGCCAAGCAGAGACAGCGGATTCAAAATCACTGTGCCGATCCTGTGCGCGAGATGAAAAAAAGACAAAAACGGCGACAACATCATTGAAGGAAGCATTCCATGTTCAAGTTTCTTGACAAAGAAAACACCATTGCGGGCCCCGGATTTAACCGTTGGCTTGTACCCCCAGCAGCTTTGGCCATTCATTTGTGCATCGGCATGGCCTATGGGTTTTCAGTTTTTTGGCTCCCCTTGTCCAAAGCCTTGGGCACTTCTGACGCCGTCAAATGCGCGCCAGACATCACTTTTTGGCAAGAACTCTTTGTCTCTAACTGCAATTGGAAAATTGCGACGTTGGGTTGGATGTACACCTTGTTCTTTGTGTTCCTGGGTTCTTCCGCGGCCATTTGGGGAGGCTGGCTAGAACGGGTCGGTCCACGCCGAGCCGGTGTCGTGGCGGCTTTGTGCTGGTGCGGCGGCATGCTGTTCTCGGCCTGGGGCGTGCACCTGCATCAGTTTTGGATGATGCTCTTGGGCTCCGGCGTGATTGGCGGTATTGGCCTGGGCTTGGGCTACATCTCCCCTGTTTCCACCCTCATCAAGTGGTTCCCAGATCGCCGAGGTATGGCGACAGGCATGGCCATCATGGGCTTTGGCGGCGGCGCGATGATCGGTTCGCCTTGGGCCGCTGACATGATGAAGTACTTTGCCACACCCACCGACGTCGGCGTGGCGCAAACCTTTGTCGTCATGGCCTTGGTCTATTTCGTCTTCATGATGGGCGGTGCTTTGGGTTACCGTATCCCGGCTTCCAATTGGAAGCCAGCAGGTTGGACCCCACCGGTGCAACAAACGCAAAACGCCATGATCACCTCGCGCAGCGTCGACGTGAAAAACGTCTTCAAAATTCCGCAGTTTTGGTTGGTGTGGATGGTCTTGTGCATGAACGTGAGCGCTGGCATTGGGGTGATTGGCATGGCTTCACCGATGTTGCAAGAGGTGTTTGGGGGCAGCTTGATTGGGGTGGACGCCAGATTCAGCCAACTCGATGCCACCCAGTTGAAGGCCATTGCCGGCGTGGCCGCAGGGTTCACCGCCTTGATTTCGCTGTTCAACATTGGCGGCCGCTTTTTCTGGGCCAGCCTGTCCGATAAATTAGGCCGAAAAAATACCTACACTGTGTTTTTTGTGCTGGGTGGTTTGCTGTATGCCAGCGTGCCCAGCAGCGCCGCGGTGCTGTCGATCACTTTATTTGTAGGCGCTTTCTGCATTATTTTGAGCATGTACGGCGGTGGCTTTGCGACGGTGCCCGCTTATTTGGCTGACCTTTTCGGCACCCAGTTTGTCGGCGCGATTCATGGCCGCTTATTGACCGCTTGGTCCACCGCCGGCATTTTGGGCCCTGTGGTGGTGAACTACATGCGCGAATACCAACTCGGTTTGGGCTTGCCCCGCAACCAGGTTTACAACCAAACCATGTACATCTTGGTGGGCATGTTGGTGATTGGCCTGATCTGCAATTGGTCCATTCGCCCGGTCGCTGAAAAGTGGTTCATGACCGACGAAGAACTGGCTGCAGCCAAGCTGACGGCCCACGATAAAGCAATCGACAACCAAGCCACGGCGGACGGCAACGCGTCCCGCCACAAGACCGCCCCGCTGACCGTGGCTTTGGCTTGGGCCGTGGTGGGCTTGCCCTTGGCCTGGGGCATCTACCGCACCCTGCTGAGTGCTGCCAAATTGTTTGCTTGAGTGCATTGACTTTTTCTTTATTGCTTATTAGTTAAGACCTCTTCATTGAGTCTGATTGTTCATGACCCTTGCCTCGACCTCCTCAAATTCACCAAGCGCCAGCGGCTTGGCTGCACCGCCTCAGGCGTTGGCTGAAGTTGTCCAATCGGTTTTAGACCATTTGGGTCAACTCCCAGGCGCTTTGCTGCCGGTTTTGCATGCCCTGCAAAATCAATTGGGCTATGTGCCCAAAGAGGCGGTGCCACTGATTGCTGAGGGTCTGAATTTGTCGAGTGCCGAGGTGCACGGCGTGGTCAGCTACTACCACCACTTCCGCTCCGAGCCCGCCGCCCAAACCTTGGTGCAAATTTGCCGGGCCGAGGCCTGCCAGGCCATGGGCAGCGAAGCGCTCTGGGCGCATGCGTGTTTGGCCCACGCCAACGCGGCAGAACAAGGCAAAGTAGGTTTTGAAGCGGTTTACTGCTTGGGCTTGTGTGCCTCTTCCCCTGCGATGGCGGTGAATGGCCGTGTCCATGCGCGCCTGACGCCCGCACGGTTGGATCAAATTTTGGAGGCTTCGACATGAGCACCGCGACGGCCAAGCTGTATGTGCCTCAAGACAGCGCCGCGGTAGCCGTCGGCGCCAACGAGGTCGCGATCCGTTTGCAAAATGCCATTTTGGCCAGCGGCAAAAATGCCACCTTGCTGCGCAACAGTTCGCGCGGTCTGTTTTGGTTGGAACCCTTGCTCGAAGTGCAAACCGCTCAAGGTCGCTTGGGGTTCGGGCCTGTGGCCCCAGAGGATGTGCAGAGCCTGTTGGAAGCGGGCTTGCTGGACCTGGAAAACCACCCAAGTGCCCTAGAAAAAGCCCTGACTCACCCGTTGTGCCAAGGCTGGGTTGAAAAAATCCCGTTCTTGGCCAAGCAAGAGCGATTGACCTTTGCCCGCATGGGCATCACCCAACCCCTGAGCCTGAGCGACTACGAAGCCCATGGCGGCTGGGTGGGTTTGCGTCAAGCGCTGGCGTTAACGCCCGAAGCCATCGTCCAGCAGGTGACCGAGTCTGGCCTGCGCGGTCGCGGCGGCGCCGCCTTTCCAGCGGGCATCAAATGGAAGACCGTGCTGGGCGCTTCTGCCACAACCGGTTCCGCCCGCCATGCCCAAAAGTACATTGTTTGCAACGCCGACGAAGGTGACTCAGGCACCTACTCCGACCGCATGACGATGGAGGGCGATCCCTTCCTGTTGATTGAGGGCATGGCGATTGCGGGAATCGCTGTTGGGGCCACTAAGGGCTATGTGTACATCCGCTCGGAATACCCCGATGCGGTGCAGCAGTTTGAGCAAGCCATTCAGTTGGCCCGCGCCGCCGGCTTCTTGGGCCAGAACCTCTTGGGCAGCGGCAAGGTCTTTGAATTGGAAGTTCGCATGGCGGCTGGCGCCTATGTTTGCGGCGAAGAAACTGCCTTGCTGGAAAGCCTGGAGGGCAAACGCGGCATCGTTCGCGCTAAGCCGCCATTGCCCGCCATTGAAGGGTTGTGGGGCCAACCCACCGTCATCAACAACGTCATCACGTTGGCCAGTGTGCCGATTATTTTGGCCAAAGGCGCTGAGTTTTATAAAAATTACGGCATGGGCCGCTCCCGTGGCACCTTGCCTTTCCAATTGGCGGGCAACATCAAAAACGGCGGTTTGGTCGAAAAAGCCTTTGGCCTGACCTTGCGTGAATTGGTGTTCGAATTTGGCGGGGGGACCGCCAGTGGTCGACCCGTCAAAGCCGTTCAGGTTGGGGGCCCGCTGGGTGCCTATGTGCCGGAAAGCCAGTGGGACACGCCACTTGACTACGAAACCTATGCCGCCTTTGGCGGTGTGGTTGGACACGGCGGTGTGGTGGTGCACGACGACCGCGCCAACTTGGCCGACTTGGCTCGCTACGCCATGACCTTTTGCGCCTTGGAATCTTGTGGCAAATGCACGCCGTGCCGCATTGGGTCGACGCGGGGCGAAGAAATTTTGGTGCGTCTGCAGCAAACCAAGAGCCCCCAAGGAAAAAATCAAGACGTCAAACTTTTGCGCGACTTGTGCGACACCATGCTCAATGGATCGTTGTGCGCCATGGGCGGGATGACGCCTTACCCCGTGTTGTCGGCCCTGAACCATTACCCCGAAGACTTTGGCCTGACGGCCTGATGAATCCCCATGCTCGATCATTTGAAAACCACCGACTACGGCACCCCTTTGAGGGTGTCTGAACAGGAAGTCACGCTGGACATTGACGGCGTAAGCGTCACCGTGCCCAAGGGCACCTCCTTGATGCGCGCTGCCGTTGACGCAGGGGTTCGGGTGCCCAAACTTTGCGCGACCGACAGTCTGGAACCCTTCGGCTCTTGCCGTTTGTGTTTGGTTGAAATCGAGGGTCGTCGTGGCTTTCCAGCCTCTTGCACGACGCCTGCTGAAGCCGGCATGAAGGTTCGCACCCAGACGCCCAAGCTGCAAGAATTGCGCAAAGGTGTGATGGAGCTCTACATTTCCGACCACCCGCTCGATTGCCTCACTTGCTCCGCCAATGGCAACTGTGAGTTGCAGGACATGGCCGGTGTCACCGGCTTGCGCGAAGAGCGTTATACGGCCTACAGTGAAAAAAGCGAAGGTGTTTTTCCACTGCACAACCACTTCAAGGGGGCCAGCAAAGCCAAGGTCGACGACTCGAACCCTTACTTCAGCTACGACCCTTCCAAATGCATTGTTTGCAACCGCTGCGTGCGCGCGTGCGAAGAAACGCAAGGCACCTTTGCGTTGACCATCAGTGGCCGTGGTTTTGAATCCCGCGTCACAGCGGGCAATGGCCAAGACTTCATGAGCTCAGACTGTGTGAGTTGCGGCGCTTGCGTTGAGGCTTGCCCGACGGCCACTTTGCAAGAAAAATCCATCATCGAATTGGGCCAGCCCGAGCACAGCGTGGTGACCACTTGTGCTTATTGCGGCGTCGGTTGCGGTTTCAAAGCTGAAATGAAAGGCAACGAAGTCGTGCGCATGGTGCCTTGGAAAGAAGGCAAAGCCAACGAAGGACACGCCTGCGTGAAGGGGCGTTTTGCGTGGGGCTATGCGACACACAAAGACCGCATCACCAAGCCAATGATTCGCAAGAGCATCAACGACCCTTGGCAAGAAGTGTCTTGGGACGTTGCCATTCAGTACGCCGCGTCGGAGTTCAAACGCATCCAAGCCAAATACGGTGTTGACTCGGTCGGTGGCATCACCTCGTCGCGCTGCACCAACGAAGAAACTTACCTGGTGCAAAAACTCGTCCGCGCTGCGTTTGGCAACAACAACGTGGACACCTGCGCGCGCGTTTGCCACTCACCCACGGGGTACGGTTTGGGCCAAACTTATGGCACCTCGGCGGGGACACAAACTTTCAAGTCGGTTGAAAAAGCCGACGTGATCTTGGTCATGGGCGCCAACCCCACAGACGCGCACCCCGTCTTTGGTTCGCGCATGAAAAAACGCTTGCGTGAAGGCGCAAAGCTGATCGTCATCGATCCCCGCCAAATTGACTTGGTCAAGTCGCCTCACATCCGTGCCGACTACCACTTGCAATTGCGTCCTGGCACCAATGTGGCTGTCATCTCGTCCATGGCCCACGTCATCGCCACCGAAGGGTTGCTCGACGAAGCCTACATTGCCGAGCGCTGCGATGACCAATCCTTCAAAGACTGGCGCGCCTTTATCGAGCGCCCAGAAAATTCGCCCGAGGCCATGGAAGCCGAAACCCGCGTGCCCGCAGCCCTGTTGCGGGAAGCAGCACGACTGTACGCCACGGGCCTCGTTGGGGCGCAAGCAGGCGTCAAGCGCGGCGCTTGGAAGGCGCAAGTGAATGCGGCCATTTATTACGGCCTCGGCGTGACGGAACATGCGCAAGGGTCCACCACCGTGATGGGCATCGCCAACCTCGCCATGGCCACCGGTAACGTGGGCCGTGAAGGCGTTGGGGTGAACCCCTTGCGCGGTCAAAACAACGTCCAAGGTTCGTGTGACATGGGTTCGTTTCCGCACGAATTCCCTGGCTACCGCCACGTGTCTGACAGCAGCACGCGCCACTTGTTTGAGTCGGCTTGGGGCGTTTCTTTGCAAGCCGAACCTGGCTTGCGCATCCCCAATATGTTTGACGCCGCCCAGGCAGGCACCTTCATGGGCCTGTATTGCGAAGGTGAAGACATTGTCCAAAGTGACCCCAACACCCAACACGTCACCGACTCGTTAAAGGCCATGGAATGTTTGGTGGTGCAAGACATTTTCTTGAACGAAACTGCCAAATACGCCCACGTGTTTTTGCCCGGCGCGAGCTTCTTGGAAAAAGACGGCACCTTCACCAACGCCGAACGCCGCATTTCTCGGGTGCGTCAAGTCATGCCGCCGCTGGCGGGTTATGCCGATTGGGAAGTCACGCAACTGCTGTCGAATGCGCTGGGTTATCCCATGAACTACAGCCACCCCAAAGAAATCATGGCGGAAATTGCCGAACTCACGCCGAGCTTTAACGGCGTGAGTTTTGAAAAAATCGACCGCCACGGCAGCCTGCAGTGGCCGAACAATGCCGATACCGAAGAGGCTGGCATGAGCATCATGCACGTCGACAAATTCATGCGCGGTAAAGGCCGCTTTATCGTCACCCAATACGTGCCGACAGAAGAAAAAGTGACGCGCAAATTCCCCTTGTTACTGACCACTGGGCGCATCTTGTCGCAATACAACGTGGGGGCACAAACTCGCCGCACCGCCAACAACGAGTGGCACGACGAAGACCGTTTGGACATCCACCCGCACGACGCCGAGGAGCGCGGCATTCAACAAGGCGATTGGGTCGGCATTCAAAGCCGCGCTGGTGAGACGGTGTTGCGCGCCACGGTGACTGAAAAAGTTGCGCCCGGCGTGGTTTACACCACTTTCCACTTCCCTGAATCGGGGGCCAACGTCATCACCACCGACAACTCCGACTGGGCCACGAATTGCCCCGAATACAAAGTCACCGCGGTGAACGTCAGCAAAGTGACGCAGCCGTCTGAATGGCAAAAGGACTACGCGCACTTTGACCGACAGCAGATGGCATTTTTGCAAGTGGCGTCGCAGTCCGTGGAAAAAGTGTGAGCCGCCAAGACCTTGATTTGTCCGGCGTCCAGTCGGTGCCGGTTTGGCGCCAAGGCGGTGAGGCTCAAGACTCGGTGGTGCAAGAGGTCCCCGTGGCCCTGGAGTACAACGGCATCTCGCACGCCGTGATGATGACCACCCCCACCGATTTGGAAGACTTTGCTTTGGGTTTTTCTTTGACCGAAGGGCTGATTGATCGGGCCGATCAATGCTTGGACTGTGAGGTGTTGCCAGGCCCTCTGGGCGTGACCCTGCAAATCACAGTGACGTCCGCTTGCTTTGCCCGCTTCAAAGACCAACGCCGGGCCATGACAGGCCGGACCGGATGCGGTTTGTGTGGGGCCTCCTCGCTGGATCAAGCGGTGCGCCATTTGCCTCCCTTGCCCGCGCTGGGTGAGGCGGGTTCTTCAAAAGCTTTTTCAGTCAAGGCCTTGCTCAACGCCATGGGCGATTTGCGCTCCAGCCAAGTCTTGTTGGCGTCAACCGGTTCAGCCCATGCGGCGGCTTGGTGTGATGCGCAAGGCCACATTCACTGCGTGCGGGAAGACGTGGGTCGGCACAATGCCTTGGACAAGCTGATTGGCGCTTTGGCGCGCCAAAGTGAGCACCTTGTTTCCAGCGGCGCCGTCCTGGTGACCAGCCGCGCCAGCCACGAGATGGTGCAAAAAACAGCGGCTGCAGGGGTGCCTGTCTTGGCCGCCGTGTCGGGGGTGACCACCTTGGCTATTCAGACGGCACAAGCCACGGGCGTGGGTTTGGCGGGTTTTGTAAGACAACAAGATTTCGGTGTTTATGCCCACCCTGAGCGTTTTTTGAATGATGTTTGATTTCTTTTTGGGAGCCCTTTGATGAGCCATTACAGTCCGGCTGAGGCGGCGCAAAACCTGGTCCACATGGCCAACCAGATCAGCCAGTTTTTTCAAAGCCAGCCAAATCGACCCCAAGCCCTGCACGACTTTGCAGAACATTTGCGCAAATTCTGGGCGCCCTCCCTGCGCGCCCAATTTTTGCAAACCCTTGATGCCAAGCAGGCCTGCGACCTTCTCCCCTTTGCACAAGAGTCGGTGGTTCAACATCGGGCTTACTTGGCCGAGGGCTGCGGCCCTCTTTGACTTCCCTGCTCACCTGAAAGGTTCTTGATGAAATTATTTCGTGTGATGACGGCTTCTTGCCCTTCTTTTATCTCAAAAAAATCGACATGTCGGCCCTTGGTGGCCGCCATGACACTGGGTTTGTGGACTGTTTTTGGAGTGGCTTCGACGGCTTGGGCCGATGGGGGTAAAGAAGTCGCTAAAGAGCAGAGCGCTGAGCACCCCCCTCGCTTTGAACAGCTCACTTTGGAGCAGCTCAATGTTTATCAAAAGCCCTTGGGCGAGCAGGTCATGAAGGTGTCCAGTGTGGGGATTGGCGGGCCTTACAACCCCTTGCTGCGCAGCCCAGTGATGGGTCAGCGGATGTTTGATTTGTTGTACTACCTGCGCTGGAACTCGTCCATGCCGCTGAGGCTGAATGAATTCGCCATCCTCATCGTTGGCCGCCAATGGCGCAGTCAAGTGGAGTGGGCTGCGCACGCGCCGCTCGCCATCAAGGCCGGTTTGTCACCCGAGGTGGTGGCCGACTTAAAGGCACAAAAGCGCCCCGCCAAAATGCAGCCCGATGAAGCCGTGGTCTACGACATGCTCGACGAGCTGACCCAAACCCACAAACTCTCAGACGCCACCTACGCGCGCGCCAAAGCGTTGTTCACAGAGCAGCAACTGGTTGATTTGTCCGTCGTCACCGGCACCTACATCACCTTGGCCTTGATGATGTCGATGGTCGAGCAAGGACTGCCGGCAGGCCGAGAACTGGCATTTAAAGCGGGCGAACCTTGAGCCGCGCCCCGTCTTTTTGGCGCTTGGGTTGGCGCTCACTTTGGCGCGATTGGCACGCCGGTGAGCTCCGACTTTTGGTGCTGGCCGTCACTTTGGCGGTGGCGGCGGTCTCGGCGGTGGGGTTTTTTTCTGACCGATTGCAAGGGGGGTTGCAACGCGATGCCCGCCAACTGCTGGGCGGTGATGTGGTGCTGGTCAGCGACCACCTGCTGCCCCCCGAGTTTGCCGAGCAGGCCACCGCAGCGGGTTTGAAAAGCAATTTGACTTTGACTTTTTCAACCATGGCCCGCGCGCCAGAGTCACTGGGCGGCGCGACGCGCTTGGTGTCTTTGAAGGCTGTCACCTCCGGTTACCCTTTGCGGGGTGAATTGCAGGTGAGCGAGGCCATCGCTGAAGCCCCTCAAAATGGGGGCGGTCAGTTGCTTGGTCAAATGGCCACACCCCATGCCACCCACCAAGTACCCATTCCCGGACAAGCCTGGGTGGATGAGGCTGTGCTGACCGCCTTGGGCTTGCACCTGGGCGATGACTTGGCTTTGGGCGACAGCAGCTTGCGCATCAGCAAGGTGTTGTTTCAAGAGCCGGACCGGGGCGCTGGTTTTATGAATTTAGCGCCAAGGGTCATGGTGAATCAAGCCGATTTGCCGGCCTCCAACTTGGTTCAGCCCGCCAGCCGCCTGCGCTATCGATGGGCCGCCATTGGCCAGCCGGAGGCGGTGAAAACATTCACTCAATGGGCTGAGCTCACGCTGAAAGAGGGCGCCCCCAGAGGCCTTCGTGGCATTCAACTCGAGACCCTCGACAAGGGGCGCCCCGAAGTCAAGCAGACCCTCGACCGAGCCGCCCAGTTCCTGAACTTGGTGGCCTTGTTAGCGGCCTTGCTGAGCGCAGTGGCTTTGGCTTTGGCCGCTCGCAGTTTTGCGGCCAAGCATTTGGACGATTGCGCATTGCAACGTGTTTTGGGGCAAAGTCAAAGCAGCATCGCGGCCACGTTTGCGTTTGAGTTTTTAACGGCGGGTTTTTTGGCCAGCGGCTTGGGTTTGTTGTTGGGCTTCGGTTTGCACCATGTTTTTGTGTGGTTGCTGCAAGGCTTGGTGTCGACGGAATTGCCCAGCGTTTCTTGGGCCCCAGCGGGCTTGGGCTTGGCGCTGGGCATGACCTTGTTGGTGGCATTTGGTTTGCCCCCCGTTTTGCAACTTGCCCAAGTGCCGCCTTTGCGGGTGATTCGCCGAGAACTCGGCGCCATCAGGCCCGCTTCAATCGGTGTTTTGGCGCTGGGTGTTTTCGGATTTGCAACGTTGTTGCTTGTACTCAGCCACGATTTGAAATTGGGCTTGATTGCGGTGGGCGGTTTTGCCGGAGCCGTTTTGGTGTTTGCCGGTTTGGCTGCTTTGGCGCTCAAGCTTTTGCGGCGCAGCGTCAACGAGTCCACCGCGCCGCGTTGGTTGGTCTTGTCGACGCGGCAAATGACGGCACGTCCCGTCCAATCCGTGGTGCAAGTCAGCGCCTTGGCTGTGGGCATGCTGGCCTTGATGTTGCTGATTTTGTTGCGCACCGATTTGATCAACAGTTGGCGACAATCCAGCCCGCCGGGGGCCCCCAATCGTTTTGTCATCAATGTGCTGCCAGAGCAAAGCCAGGCTTTTCAAAAGGCGTTGAGTCAAGCGGGGGTGGATCGTTTTGATTGGTTTCCCATGTTCCGAGGCCGTTTGCTGTCACGCAACGGTCAACCACTCAATGCCGATCAATTCACAGACGAACGTGCCAAGCAATTGGTGGAGCGCGAATTCAACTTGTCCAACAGCGCAGAATTGCCCAGCCACAACCAAATTGTGGCGGGCCAGTGGGTGGCGGAAGAAGACGGGGCCATCAGCGTCGAAGAAGGCCTCGCCAAGACCTTGGGACTGCAACTCGGCGATGTGTTGCGCTTTGACATGGGTGGCACCCTTAGCGAGGCGCGCATTACTTCCTTGCGCAAGGTCGATTGGGCTTCCATGCGGGCCAACTTCTTTGTGATGTACCCCAAAGCGCAAGTGCCGCCCATTTCAGTCACTTATTTGGCCGCCTACAAAGCCCGTGGAAGCAACGCTGAAGCCAGCCGTTTCGACAATGCTTTGGTGCGCGAATTTCCCAACATCACCAGCGTGGACTTGAGTTCCACCTTGAACCAAATTCAAACCATGCTCGATCAAGTGATCGGTGCGGTGCAATTTTTATTTGGCTTTACCTTGGCGGCTGGAATGGTGGTTTTGTTTGCTGCGGTGAGCGCCACTCGGGACGAACGCGCCCGTGACTTTGCCATCATGCGCGCGGTCGGGGCCAGCGGCGTCTTGTTGCGGCAAGTGCAACAAGCCGAATTGATTGGCGTCGGCCTCTTGGCCGGCTTTTTGGCCAGTGGGGTGGCCAATGCCGTGGGTTGGGCCTTGGCGCATTATGTTTTTGATTTTGTATGGCAACCGTCCTGGGTGGCACTGATTGGCGGCAGCTTGCTCGGCGCTTTGCTGGCTTGGACGGCGGGCTGGTGGGGGCTGCGCAGCATCTTGCAACGGCCTGTGATGCAGACCTTGCGATTGGCCGCCGAATAAAAGCCTGAGCTTAAAGAGATCTTAAGAATGTCCGATACAGAAGTCACTACCCCTTTTGAATGGATCGGGGGCGAGGACGTCGTCCGCGCCATGACCGAGCGCTTTTATGACCTGATGGAATTGGAGCCTGCCTACACCGATTTGCGCGCAGCCCATGGCACCGATTTATCCAACGCCCGTCAGCGTTTGTTTTGGTTTTTGTGTGGTTGGCTGGGAGGACCGAATTACTACACCGACCGTTTTGGTCACCCCATGCTGCGGGCGCGCCACTTACCTTTTGAGATTGGCATCAAAGAACGCGATCAATGGTTGGCTTGCATGACCCAAGCCATGCAAGAAACCAAGGTGCCCCAAGCTTTGCGCGAGCGACTAGAGCAAAGCTTTTTTCAAACCGCAGATTGGATGCGCAATAAAGGGGTTTGAACAAGGCGCCGCTTTTGAAGAAGGGCCCTGAAATCAGGCGCCGAGAGCAGCAGCTGCTCCTTGCAAAGCGGGTGACACTGGGCTGTCGATGATCCAAACCGGGATTTCTTTTAGGTAGGCTTGGAAGCGTCCCTTGGTTTCAAACCGATGGCGGAAATCGGATTTTTCAAGCCAATCCGTTAGGCGAGGCACGATGCCTCCGCCGAGGTAGAGGCCACCACGAGCCCCCAAGGTCAAAGCAAGATTGCCTGCTGTGCCGCCCAAAAAGGCGCAAAACAAATTGAGCGTTTCTTGCGCGGTCAATACCGCCCCCGTTGTCAATTCATGGCCAGGAATCGAAGAGGCCATCGACAAAACCTGGGCCGCACTGGTGACCTCGCAGCCGCCTTCACCTTTGATTTCGGCCAATGCGTGGAAAAGGTCAATCAAGCCGGGCCCTGACAACACCCGTTCTGCCGATACGTGGCCATGGCGTTTTTGCAGCAACTGGAAGATCTCAAATTCGAGCCTGTTCGTGGCTGCTAAAGTCACGTGCCCCCCTTCTCCAGAAATAGGCAACCAGCGTCCTTGATGTGGGATCAAACCGGACACCCCCAGCCCCGTACCGGGGCCGATCAAACCAATCGGTGCATCAACACCCAATCGGGTGCTGCCGTTGGGATCGACCAATCTTTTGGAGCTGCTCGGCAGACTTGGTAAAGCCAAAGCCAAAGCAGTGAAGTCATTCAGAAACACCAAACGCGAAAGCCCCAAACTCTGGCGCAACTCGCTGATGGAGAACGTCCAGTGGTGGTTGGTCATGGCGATGGCATCGCCCGACACCGGGTTGGCAATACCGAAGGAGCCCCAAGCGGGCTGGGGCAAATGCTGTGACTTTAAATACGTTTCAGTGGCGTTCTTCAGAGAGGCGTGCTCTGCACAAGGGAGCACCATGACGGCCTCAACAGGCGCGTCGACCTGCCTTTGCCAGCCAAACCGAGCATTCGTGCCACCGATATCGCCCAGCAGTCGGGGAAAGGTGCTGTCAGTAGACGACGCAAGGGGGTCAATGGATTCAAACATTCAGGGTTCCAGGGGCTGATTAAAGGTCGCCTTTGAGCTTGTGAGCAGGGACGTCCATCACAACGCCATCGCTGAAGTGAACTGTAATCGGTGTGTTGCTGGAATTGAAAGCCAGGTGCGTTTTTTGTCCGCTGGGTAATTTAAAAACGCTGTACAAAGCGGTGTCGGACGTCACCGATAAATCGGGTGTTCCATGCGCTTGCATCCAGGCCATGAGGTGTAAGGCATGGCTGCGGGTGTCGCCCAGCTCGAAGCTGCCCCAACGATCCCATCGCGCTAAGGCGGCTTGGGGGTTTGAGTAGGCCTGGTATTCTGCAAAGATGTCCTGCCAAATGTCCTCGGGTTGCGCGTGCTTTCCTCGGGCCGCGTAAATGGCCATCTCAGGCACCAAGGCGGCTAAATTGCGGTTTACAAAATCAGGGTCGGTGGCCAGGTAGTTGGAGGCGGTGGTGATGGGCAGCAGGTTGATGCCGTGTATTTGACGAGGCTCATCAATCCACCATGTGTTGTGGGCGTATTTGCCGCCGAACAGCATGCTGACCTCGGCGTTTTTGTATTCGGGTGCGAACACTTGGTGATGGATGTCAAACCAATAATGGTTGATGGCGTTAATTTCAGAGGTGTACAAAAAGATGCCCAAGTCTCGCAATGAGGCATCCCCTTTGAACTCGGCCCACTGAATCAAACCCGCCCAAGCGTTGACCGCTTCAGAAGACGACTCTTGGTTGTTGCCAAACGGCCCAAGCCCTACACCGGACGCCCAAGAGTGACCCTCATAAGGGTCAAAGTTTCTTAGGAAGGGGAAGTCTGAACGGCCGCGCTCGGACGTGGCAATGTCTTTGACCAGCAAGTTCACCATGCCACCCCATTGCGCATCACTGGCCCACTCGGGGTCGCGCAAGGCGATGTCGGCCATGGCGCGAATCCAATAACCGTAATGGAAATGGTGGTCGTTCATTTGCTTCACCGCAAAGTACTCCTCGGGATATGCCACCACGGTCCCCAGAGATTTGTCGTAAACAAAATAATCTTTGCTGTCTTGGCCCGAAAACCATTTTTGAATACGCTCTTTAAGCAACTTCAGGAGCTTGTCTCGACCCGCCAAATCACCTTGCTGCTCAGCGACATTCATGAGTTGTGTGATGCGTTCAAGGCCCTTGCCTTGCCAGTAGGGGCCAGAGCCAATTTCCAGCATCATGGGGCGGGCTTTGGCGATGTCTTTAGCCAATAGATCGCTCAAGTCGATGGTTTTATCACCTGCTTTGACTGGGTTGCTGACTGCCGGCCAATAAGGGACAAAACCGGTGTACGTCATTTGGGTTTCAAAGTGCGTGGCAGCCATCAAACGGATCTTGCCGCGCAGGGTTTGGTAACTCAAATTGGTGTCTTCTAGCGCCTTGCTTACGCTGGGGTTGTTAAACCATTGGTGTGGGTAAAGCCCCAAAAGTGGGGGAACCGCATTTGCATTGCTGTTTGCATTGCTGTTTGCGTTGTGGGCCTCCGTGACGCTGAATTCAGTGGTCACTTGACTGCGCTTGGGGTCGAAGCGCCAGTCGACTCGCGTGTCCGAAATGAAGGCAAACGCATGGGTCTTGAAGGTCGCGAGCACCGCTGGCAAGAGGCTGGGGTTCAGGCGTTCGCTGCCCTCCAAGATCACTTCATCGGGTAAGGCGGCGGCCACGAGTCCTTTGCCACTGGGCAAATGGGCGATCCATTCAGTTGGGCTTTTGCGCTCCCAAGAACCCCCTTGGGGTAGGAAAACGGCATAAGAGGCACCGGCTATTTTGAGGGCAATGACTTCGGGGTCTAGGCCATTGTCCAAGCGCTGTGCGGGCAAGTTTTTGGGTAATTCCAGCCGAAGATCGCCCTGGCTCAACTTTATCGATGCAAAGGGGCTGCCATGGGCCAGGGTCACCTGAAAATCGGAGAGGTCCGGGTTGATGTCGGGGGCTTGGCTGACAGCAACCGACCAGTCTCCACGCTGGGCGAGTTGGGCGGTTCCAAGCTTGAAGGCGGTCGGCGTGAAGGTCAGGGCAGGGCTGTGTGGGTAATGGATTTCGACGTCTCGCCGCTCGGTAGGTACCACCGTTTTGACAGGGCGTGAAAGCTCAAATCCGGTGCGCGCAAATTTGACCGCCAGTGGCTGAACAAAAACGACTTCAGGCGAGTCGCTGAAGAGGATGGACGAGTACCACTGGTTGGTTGGGGCGGCTTGGTTCGCCATGCTGGTGGTGCGATGCAGGGCGGGGGGAGGTAAAACGTCGATACCGCGAGGGGCTGTCACGTAGGCACCAGCGCCTACGGAAACCAGCTCTGCCTTCGCAGAATTTGTGCACTCGATTGTTAAAAAGAGCCCGAACAAAAAGGCGCCCAGCAGGCGGCCTTGGGCGGCTCCCAAAAATGAACATTTGGCTAAGTTGGTCAAGAAGGGGCTTGGCAGTGCTTGTTGCATGATGGGGGTAGACTTGTTTGAACGTGCTTGCCTATGCTAATGAAAGCGCTTTCAAAAAGCAATATAGGGTGAAACACTGAGGCATTAATAACACATCTAGGGAAAACCCGATATTGAAATCAGTTGACGAACTTGAGGCGCATTGCATAATTCGTGAAAGCGCTTTCATAAAAAATACGCACAACGGAGAATTTCCACATGCCATCACTTCAGGGTCCTCAATCTAAAAAAGCCCGACAGGTCGGCGCCTTGTTATTGACTGCCATGATCGGCTCGCTGGCCCAGGCCTACGATTTCGGTCCTGCCGACACTTACCAATGGGGCCCCTTTAGTCTGAACGGATTTGCCAAATACGAGGCGACCAGCACCAGCAACACCTGCAGCAACTGCCAACGATTTCCTTCTGCTTCAAAAGACCAGTCCTGGGCAGATGCCTTGGTGCCAGGAACGCCTTACGGCACTTCGCAGCAAGGCACTTTGTTGATTCAGCCTTGGCTCGGGGCTCACTTCAGCTTAGGGAATGGTTTTAAGCTTGATGGCATGCTGAGCCAGCGTTGGCGCAATGGCAAAGAAGACATTCCTGGTTTTGTGTACGAAGAGAACGCCGCTCTGAGTCACGAAGACTACGGACGCCTCGCAGTGGGGGCGATGACGACTCGGGCTTGGAGCCTAGCTGACTACCCTTATGGCACCTTTTTAGGTCAAGCTTACTTTTGGGGCGCTTCAGGGGCGGGTTATGGCTTGCTGAAAACCGACTCGGTTCGCTACACGTCCCCCCGCTTGGATGTGCTGGACGGCGACTTGGTTTTGGAAAGTACTTTTTCTGGCGGCAATCGGTCTTTCACTAAAAACAGGCCCAGCTTCTGGGAGTTTTATGCGCAATACCACCAGGGTGATCTGGTCGTGGAAGGGGTTTTGCAAACGACCCACAACGGTACACCCAGTGCATGGAGCCATGGGCCTTTTACGGGTTTGACGCCCTTCCCGGCGAACGACAGCCTGCTGAGCCGATCCGGTCAAGCCGTTTCGATGGTATTGGCCCGCTACCAAGTTAACCCCTCCGTCGAGGTGTCTGGTGGTTTTAGGCACAACCAGTGGACAGGTGCCAATGCGTGCATCGTGGTGCCTTCTCAACCCGGTCAAAACAATGCCCAATGGAATGACATGTTCAATGTGGACTGGAATCAAACCATAGTCAACAGTGCTGGCACCACTTGCTCGCCAGGCTACGGCGCCAAGTCCAATGACCTAATGGGCGGGGCCCGTTATTTTTATGATCGTTTTGAGGCCTACGCTGGTTTTGGTTACTTGGGTAAAGCAGCCACTCAAAATCCCGAGGAACGAGGCCAAAGCAACTGGGCTTTGATGAGCACGGCGGGCCTTCGTTACAACATGAACCGTTATTGGCAACTTTATGGCTATACCGGCTTTGTCCGCTATGGTCAAAAGGGTCTGGCGCCCCTGTCCATGCCCAGCAATTCAGCGGGCACCAACGTGGATTCGCGCATCGCCACCTTTGGCGACTTCGTGGGTCTTGGCACCGTTTACGCTTTTTAAGTAAAAGCCCCAACAGAAATTCACCATGAAAAGTT
Source organism: uncultured Curvibacter sp. (assembly GCA_903828535.1). Lineage (GTDB taxonomy): Bacteria > Pseudomonadota > Gammaproteobacteria > Burkholderiales > Burkholderiaceae_C > Curvibacter. The sequence goes on along the minus strand of CAIKMN010000031.1, from coordinate 30,891 downwards.
TTACCTCTTTTGCGTCTTTGAAATTAACCCGCAGTGGGTTGCTGCGTGGTTTGATGGTGGCTGTGACGGCTACTTTGTTGGCTTGCGGCGGCGGGGGCACCATCCCCTATCCTGGCGTGCAACTGCGCGCCCTGCCCGCTGATTTTTCAACCCGTTTGGCGGTCGCTTATTCACCCTACCGGGCGGGTGGCCCGAATGCGGGTGAATTGTCCTCGGTCGCCAATATCCAGCAAGACTTGGCGCTATTGCACCAAGGTGGTTTTGGCTTGCTGCGCTTGTACGACTGCTCGTCACAAAACAAAGTGGCTGAAAACGTCTTGTCTGTTTTGACCAACAACCCGAGCTTGAACATGAAGGTTCAATTGGGTGCCTATTTGGCCCCGAACCCTGGCACCACCCCCGCCAACGAAACGGCCAATCAAACTCAGCTTCAAACCTGCATCGCCTTGGCCAACCAATACCCCAACCTCGTGGCGGCCGTGAGTGTGGGCAACGAAAACTTGGATTCGTGGTCTGGCGCACCAGTCGCTGTGGCTGACTTGGTGCGGTACATCAAGCAAGTTCGTGCTGCCGTGCCTCAACCGGTTACTTATGACGAAAACTTCGCGGCTTATGCCAATGTCTCCACTTCTTTGCTGAACGTGATCGACTTTGCCTCGATTCACTCTTACGCGATTATCGATTCCGTCTACGCCTCTGGCTCTTGGAATTGGCAACAAACCGGTGTCACACCCAGCCAGTCAGGCTCTTCGGCCAACACCCGCGCCTCCGCCATGATGGATGCCGCCTTGAGCTACACCCAAGCCAACTTCACGACGGTTAAGAATTATTTCACCAGTGCCGGCTATCCCAACCTTCCCATCACCATCGGTGAAACCGGCTGGAAGGCCGTGGCCACGGGTGGCGAGGTGCAGCGTGCCAGCCCAGTCAACGCGCTGATGTTCTGGACCCGTCTGCAAAGTTGGATGTCGGGCAGCGCGGCCAAGCCCGTGAACATTTTCTACTTCGAAGCGTTTGACGAAGCTTGGAAGGGCGGAGACGATGGTTGGGGCCTCTTCAACGCCAACCGTCAGGCCCGTTGCGCCGCACTCAGTCTGTTCAACTACCCAAGTGCCGAACAAACCAGCGCTCAATGCGCTTTATCGAACGCGGTTTATTACATTCCCACCACCAGCGGCTCCACCGTCACGGCCGCCAACTACGAAGTATTCCGCTCGAACATCTTCACCACGCCCGCCACTGTCCTGGCCAACTCGGTGAATCCAGCGGCTTTGCCTGTTTGGAATGCGTGGCAGAGTGGCGCTACCGCGGTGGGCTCTGTTTTGAACAGCGGTTGCGCCACGACCGGCACCAACCCCGATGCCAACTTCTGCATTCAGATCACACCCACCCCCCTGAGCTGGGGTTGGGGCATGGCTTTGACATTGCCCAACAGCTCCGACAACCTCAGTAACTTCAGCAACGGCCACTTAAACTTCAGTGTCAAGACCACCTATTCAGGCAAGGTTTTGGTGGGCTTCATGACCGGCGCCACCAACGGCACCGGCGCGCAGCAGTTGTATCAAGTGCTGATGCCTTTGTCACCCGGCAACTATGGCTATGCCAATTCGGGCCAGTGGGTGAATGTGTCGATCCCCATCACCGCGCTTATTCCCAGCGGCGTGCCTGCCTCCGGTTCGACCAACAGCGCTGCTTTGCAAATGGGCATGGTGAGTCAGCCATTTGTGATTGCTGACATCTTTGGTACCACTGGCAACTCAACTTCCAGCGCCAGCGCCATCACGGTCGGAAATGTTTATTGGACGCAAAACTAAGGACTTGGCTAAGGTTTGGGTCTCGTCGAAGTCTGGGCTTCGACTGGAGCCCGTTTCTTTAGAGGCGCTGGCATCAAACCTGCCAGCGCAAGCTCAAATTTGGCTCGATCCGAGCCGGAAGTGTCAAGTCATGCAAGGCTTTGGCGGTGCCTTTACCGAAAGCGCCGCTCTGACTTGGTTGGCGTTGCCTGAAGAGCAGCGCGAGCAAGTGTTGGTCGACTACTTTGATGCAGAGCGTGGTCATGGCTACACCTTTTGCCGTGTGCACATGGGCAGTTGCGATTTCAGCTTGGGCAACTACGCCCACCTGACCAAGCCCCCACCAAGCTATGAAGATGAAAACGGCGGTTTTGATCTGAGTGGCTTTCAAATCGAGCGTGACCGACAAGCCTTGCTGCCCTTCATCAAAGCTGCCCAAGCCAAATTGGCGGCTACTTCACGAGAACCCTTGAAGTTGTTGGCCTCCCCTTGGAGCCCGCCTGCTTGGATGAAAAGCAATCAGCACATGAATCACGGTGGACAGCTTTTGCCGCGGTGGCGAGACACTTGGGCCCAGTGCTACGTGAAATTCATCGAAGCTTATGCCCAAGAGGGCGTGCCCCTGTGGGGTGTCACCATTCAAAACGAGCCCGAAGCCAAGCAGGTTTGGGACTCTTGTCTTTACAGCGCAGAAGAAGAGCGGGATTTTGTGCGAGATCACTTAGGCCCCGCCTTGCAGTCTGCTGGCTTGGGCCACGTGAAAGTGGTGGTGTGGGACCATAACCGAGATCAACTCTTGCGCCGCGCCAGCATCGTGTACAGCGACCCTCAAGCCTCTCAATATGTGTGGGGTGCAGGCTTTCATTGGTACGGTGAGCCCCATTTTGAGCAAGTTCAGCTCACCCACGATGCCTGGCCCGACAAGCACCTCTTGTTCACAGAAGGCTGTCAAGAAAGCGGCCCACACTTGGACTCATGGGCGGTGGGCGAGCGCTACGGTCGCAACATCCTGAACGACTTGAACCGTTGGACCGTGGGGTGGATCGACTGGAACCTGTTGCTCAATGAGCAAGGCGGCCCCAACCATGTCGGCAACTTCTGCAGCGCCCCCATCTTGGCCTCGGCCCAAGGTGAGTTGCTCCACCAGCCTTCATTTGACTTTTTAGGGCACCTGGCCCGATTCGTGAAGCCAGGCGCGTGGCGAGTGGTCTGCTCCTCCACCAAAGAAACGTTGATCTGTTCAGCCTTTGTGAACCCAGACGGCAGCACCGTGGTGGTAGGAATGAATCAGAGCGATGAGGATCTGGTGGTTGAGTTGTCAATCAACTGGCCGTCTGAAAACTTGCAGCCATCATGGAAGCTGAAAGTCTCAGGAAGATCTGTGCTCACTTGGCTATCCCAATAATGAGTAAAAAAAAGGGGCACCCAGGTGCCCCTTTTTGATCGAAAGCAAGCAGCTTACTGGAAGGTAATCCCACCGTTGAAAGCAATCGTGGTGGGATAAACGCCACCGTTGGCGACTGTTGAGTTAGCGCTTGAGGTCAAGGAACCCGTGGTCAACGCTACACCACTGCCACCATCGCCTTGGAAGTCAATTTGAGCCACAGGACCGCCTACAGCGGCTGTTAAGGCGGTGGTTACTGAAGAAGGCGTCAGGCTACCGATGCCACAATTTTGTGACACGACGAAGGAACTCAATGGGATGGTGTAGGTCGTTGATGTGCTGCCTCCAGTGGGGGTCATCACCGCTTGAAGTTTGATGTTGCAGGCATTACCGCCCACTGAATAATATTTGCCCAAAGTCAGCAAGATGGCAATGTTGTGATTTGCCTGTCCCGCCCATTCAGGATTCTGATTGAGCGTGAAAGTCATGGTGGTTTGGTTGGTCAGTTGCAAGCCAGATGTGTTGGTGGTGGTGCTCAGTGCAGTCACACCAGGTGCTTGGATGAAAATACCCATGTACTGCCCAGTAGCTGGAGTGGGGGTTTGATAGTAATAATAGTAGTAGCTTTGTGCAGGTGTGATGGTGCTGCTGACATAGCCACCACCAGATCCGCATGATGCCGGGGCACCACAATTCCAGCCATCAATATTACTGCCGCTATAACCGCCATAACCACCCCCCTGAACAGTGGCACTTGCAGAAGCAAAACCAGTTGAAAAGACGGCTACTGTCGGCGCTGCAGATGCAATATTGAACGACTGTGGCACAGAAGCGGCTGCGGCGTAGGTGGAATTGCCTGTTTGTGATGCTGTCACCGTGCAAGTGCCTGCTGCCACAGCTGTCAATGTAGAGCCGCTGACGGTACAGACCGAAGTTGTACTTGAGGCGAAGGTGACCGCTAAGCCAGAGGAGGCGGTAGCCGTTAAGTTGGCCGTTCCTCCCACAGCAGGGGCTGTTGGTGCTGAAAAGGAAATGGTTTGAGGGTCTAAAGCGATGTTGAAGGTGACAGGAACCGCGGTGGCCGCTGCGTAGGTTGAATTACCCGCTTGATTGGCTGTAATGGTGCATGAACCAGCGCTAACACCGGTGACGCCAGTGCCCGCAGAGTTGATGGTGCAAACAGAGGCAGTGCTTGAGGTGTAGCTCAATGGCAATGAGGATGTCGCTGAACCACTCAATGTGACTGTTTGGCCGACCAAAACCGCAGTGGAGGGGGCTGAGAATGAAATTGTTTGCGCCGTCAGACTCGGCGAGCTAGAACCAGTACCACCACATGCTGCCACTATTGCCGATACCGCAATGACCGCGGCAGGCGCCATAAATGAATTTAGGGTATGTCTCATATCAAACTTCCTTTGCTGTAATAAAAACAAGTAACCAATCCTTGATCCCATGAAAGCGTTGTCTGAAAAGGTTTTCTGAAAGCGCTTTCATGAAGCGTACATCTCTGCTAATGAAATGGCAAGGGATAAAACTCATCGCTTTCCCTAGTATTTGAAACCCAATGTTCTATGGGGCTTGACTTCGAGGCTCAGGGCTTGTCCTGGAGCCCATTGATTCCGATTCGGCATGTCGTCGCCGCTCAAGCGGGCGGTGATCAATTCCTTGATGCCGTCCACTTTCAGGTAAAGCAAAGTGCTGTCGCCCAAGTGTTCAGATAAAACCAATTCGCAGGGCACACCGGACCCAAATTCGCCAGATCCAAGAACGGTCGAGCCCGACGTAGGCGAGGTCAGATGCCAATGCTCGGCTCTGACCCCCATTTTTTGTAATTCATCGGGATTTTGGAGGGTCGAATCCGGGCTCAAATTTTTGAGCAGCTTCTGCCACAGCAAACGGTGTGCAAGCGAGTCTTGGGCAACTGGGCGCTCAATCAAATTGATTTTGGGCGAGCCCAAAAAGCCGGCCACAAACTCATTCGCAGGGCGTTCATATAAATCCAGTGGCGCCCCCACTTGTTCAATCCGCCCTTCATGGAAGACTGCAATGCGTTGGCCCAAGGTCATGGCTTCGACCTGGTCATGGGTGACATAGATCATGGTGGTGCCCATCTCTTTGTGCAAGCGCGCCAGCTCGATGCGCATGTGAACACGCAGTGACGCATCCAAATTGGACAACGGCTCGTCGAATAAAAAGACTTTGGGTTTGCGAACAATGGCTCTGCCAATCGCCACCCGCTGACGTTGACCGCCAGAAAGGTCTTTGGGCAAGCGGTCGAGCAAGTGGGTGATTTGCAAAACTTCAGCCACTTGGCCAACTTGGCGAACGCGTTCGATTTTGGGAATGCCATCCATTTTTAAAGCAAAGCCCATGTTTTCAGCTACCGTCATGTGGGGGTAAAGCGCGTAGCTTTGGAACACCATCGCAACGCCGCGTTGTGAAGGCGGGGTGTCATTGACAGGGGAGCCGTCAATCAGCAACTCACCCGAAGACACGCTTTCCAAGCCCGCGATCATGCGCAAGGTGGTGGACTTGCCACAACCCGACGGGCCGATGAACACCATGAACTCACCGTCTTTAATATCAAGATTGAGGCCTTGAATTACCTGGGTTTGTTCGCCCTTGTCCCCCCCCAACTTGGGGTAGCTTTTTCGCACCTCGCGGAATGTGACGGCTCCCATCTCAGCCCCTGGCCTCGGCGCTCAGGGGCGCCTTTTTTTGGCGCAAGGCTTTTTGACGCGTTAAGAAATCACGGTACCAAAGCGCACTGTCTTTAGGGGTTCTTTTTTGGGTGTCGTAGTCAATGTGAACAATGCCGAAGCGCTTTTCATAACCCGATGCCCATTCAAAATTGTCCATCAAACTCCACACCATGTAACCCGCCATGGGAACCCCTTGTTGAATGGCCTCGTGGACGGCGGTAATGTGACTGGCCAAGTAATCGATTCGGTCGAGGTCGTGGACTTGCCCATCGACAGGCTGATCATCAAAAGCCGCCCCGTTTTCAGAGATGTAGGTGGCAGGCAAGCTGTAATCATGGTGCAAACGCAGCAGCAATTCGGTCAGCCCTTCGGGGTAGATTTCCCAGCCCATGTCGGTCAAACGTCGGCCGCCCTGAGCCACTCCCCAAGAGTCATCGGCAGAGGCGATGGAGCGGGTGTAGTAATTGATGCCCAAAAAGTCCATGGACGTCGCCATATTGGCCATGTCTCCCGCTTGTGTTTGGGGGGCTGCAGCACCGAAGGCTTCGAGCATGTCGACAGGGTAATTGCCTTTGAACAAAGGGTCCATGTACCAGCGCACCAACTTGCCGTCATCCAAGCGGGCTTTGTCTAGATCTGCTTGGCTGTTTGTAGCGGCGTGAATTGGCGAGAGATTGAGCACAATGCCCATGGGCATTCGGGCGCCTTCAGCGCGCATGCCTTGCAGGGCTAAGCCATGGCTCAGCAGCAAGTGGTGAGAAACTTGCAGGGCCGAAGCCAGGCTCTTGATACCCGGGGCAAACACCCCGGTTTCATGTCCAAGTATGGAGATGACCCAGGGTTCATTGTGGGTGGTCATGCTGGCCACTCTGTCACCAAAACGGCGCGCCATGCCTTGGGCATAGTCGACAAAACGATGGACGGTGTCGCGGTTTTCCCAGCCCCCGTTTTCTTGTAAAGCTTGTGGCAAATCCCAGTGGTTGAGGGTCAGATAGGGCTTGATGCCGCGCTGCAACAAGCCATCAATCAGTCGGTCATAGAATGCCAACCCTTTTTCATTCCATGCGCCATGCCCCTTGGGTTGAACACGTGACCAGGCGGTTGAAAAGCGGTAGATGTCCACGCCAAAGCTGGCGATCAAATTGAGGTCATCCTCTAGTCGGAGGTAATGATTGCAGGCCACGTTGCCATTGCTGCCATCGGCAATGACACCCGGCTTTTCGCAAAAGGCATCCCAAATAGACGGGCCTTTACCGTCTTGCTGCGCGGCGCCTTCAATCTGAAAGGCACTGGTGGCAACGCCCCACTGAAAACCAGGCGGAAAGTCGGATAAGGGATCAATAAGTCGAGCACAAGAGGTCAAAGCGTCTGACAACAAGTGGCTGGGAGGTGAAGCATTCATGGTGAGTCTTTACTTGACAGCGCCGCTGGTGAGGCCAGCGATCAGTTGACGAGAGAAAAGGGCAAACAAAATCATCAAGGGAATGGTGGCAATGGCCGAGCCGGCCATCAAGGCCCCCCACTCTGTGTCCGTCGGGGTTTGGAGGCTTCGAAGGGCCAAAGGCAGGGTGTAGTGGTCGGGGGAGCGCATCACGATCAATGGACCCATGAAGTTGTTCCATGAGGCAATGAAGGTGATTAACCCCAGCGTGCCCAAAGCCGGTTTTAAAAGAGGCAAGACGATTCGACCATAAATGCCGAATTCAGAGCAGCCATCCAAACGCGCCGCTTCAATCAAGTCTTTGGGGACAGAGCTGCTGATGAACTGCCGCATCAAGAAAATACCAAAGGCACTGGCTGCGCCTGGGACGTAAAGCGCCCGGGCTTGGTCGATCCAGCCCAAGGCATCCATCACCATGAAGCTTGGAATCATGTTCATAAAGCTGGGCAGGAGCATGGTTCCTAGCACCAAACCAAACAGTGCTGACTTGAAACGAAACTCAAAGCAAGCAAAGGCGTAGCCGCCCATCGAGCAGAATATCAAGGTCAACGCCGTAGAACAGGTCGCCACGTAGATGCTCCACATCAGGTTGACCCAGAACGGCAGGTGCTGGGTCAGGATGCCGACGTTGCTAAAAAACTCAGCCCCAAACCAAACCGGTGGCGGCAGTTGAAAAATATCGCTTCTGCCGTGAGTGGCAAATACAAACATGAAATAAAAGGGCGCCAACATCAACAGGCTGCCGATGCCCACTGTCAGGTAGGCCAGAACCAAGCTGGGTTGAAAGCTATTTTTAGCGTTCAAGCGAGGCCTCCTTTCTTCACTCGACGTGCTGGGTGAAAGGCGCGGTTGGTGAGCCAAGTCAGCACCACCACAATCAAGAAGAGCAACCACGACATGGCGCTGGCGGCGCCAAAATCGTTGAAGTCAAAAGCCATTCTGTAAAGGTACATCGCGGTGGTCATGCCTGCCTGATCTGAGCCGCCCCGCCCGCCGGTCAAAATGAAGGGCTCTTCAAACAATTGCAACCCCCCGATGACGGACAAGGTGACGCCAAAGTAAATCATGGGTTTCAAACTGGGCAAGGTGATGTGCCAGAACTGCTGCCAAGATGAGGCGCCGTCAAGCGTGGCCGCTTCATACAAATCGCTCGGGATGGTTTGCAAGGCGGCCAAATAAAGCACGGCATTGAAGCCCACATAGCGCCAAAAAACAATGAATGCAATCGCCGGCTTGATGTGGATGGCGCTCCCCATCCAATCCACTGGCGAGAAGCTGAAAATATGCGTCAAGCCCAAATTGATCAGGCCAAAGTCGGTTGAAAACAAAGAGCTGAACATGATGGCAATCGCCACCGTGGAGGTGATGTAAGGCAAGAAATAAACCCCGATGACCCAGTTCCGGCTGCGCAGCAAATAGCGGTGGATAAAAACCGCCAATGGAATGGCCGCCAAGTGCTGGGGTAAGCCCGACGCCACGGCCAGCCAACCGGTGTTCCCAAGCGACTTCCAAAACCACTCGTCGTTGAGCGCAAAGGTGAAGTTGTCGATGCCTACAAATTGCATGCCGCCCAAACCCGACGTGGGCTCCCAGCTTTGAAAAGCGAGGTAAAGTGAAAACAGCAAAGGGAACAGCCCAAAGACAGCGAACAAGATCAAAAAAGGGCTGATGAACAAATAGGGCGTGGCTTGGTTGAGCTTCATGATCACCTCAACGCAGCGCACGCCGCTCTAACAAACGCGCTGCATCTGCCAAGGCGGTCGGGATGTCTTTGCCTTGGTCAAGCACCTTGTCCAACTCGGTGTTGATGACCTCGTCGGCAAAAGTGTCTTGTCGGTGTACGGCCACGGCTTGAATGTGCTGGGCCGCTTCGCGCCAAAGCACACGAGCTGGCTGCCCACCCAAGAAAGGGATTGGGGCTTCAAAATAGGGGTCGTTGAAGGTGCTCAACAGGGAGGGGAAGGCGTCAAATTGGGTAAAGGCACTCAACTGCTGGCTGCGTTGCAAGGTCAAATATTGAATGAAATCCCAGGCCAAGGCTTTCTTATTTGGGTCGGTGTTTTTGGGAATGGCCAAAAAACTGCCACCGTAAGCCGCCCAGTTCCCTTCGGGCAGTTGAGCTGCTCGCCACAAGCCCTTGGTTTTTGGCGCCAGCCAATGACTCAGGTGGGCCACCAACCAGGCGCCAGAAAGTTGGGTGGCGAGCGTGCCTCGACGCAGCCCCTCTGACCATTCGTTGGACCAATCACTGACCCGGGCGTCCAAGTTGTTTTGTCGCACCTTGCGGGCCAATTCAAAAGCGCGCACAAAGCGGGGCGACTGCACCAGTACGCGGTTGTTCTGATCGAAATACAGCCCCTCGGCGGGCTGGATGCCTGCACGAATCACAATGTCTTTGAGGTTTCTGGCGTGGGCCAGCAGGTAAGCGCCGGTTTTCGCTTTGATCTGAATCCCCGCCTCCAAATAGCTTTCCCATGATCGGGTCAAATTTTCTGGCGTCACGCCTGCTTGCATGAGCAGGTCTTCTCGGTACAGCAACGTGCCAGGCCCAATGTCGGTAGGCAATGCGACCAACGAACCTTGGCTCGCAGTAGCTTGCTGCACGGTATAGGGCACAAAGTTGGCGGTTAAATTCGTCGCATTGAAAGGGGCTTGCCGCAGGTCTTGAAGGCCGCCGCGACCAAAACGCCCCAGATAACCCACTTCCAAAGCCATGACGTCGGGTAGATAAACCCCGGTGGAGAGGGCCGTGGTCATGGCGGTGTGGTGATCGGCGTATTGACGAGAAATGACTTCCACTTTGACGCCCGGGTGGGCCATTTCCCAAGCCGGCGCTGCGGCTTTGGCGATGGCATCCACCGCAGGAAATGCGGCCACCACCAGCGTGGTTGTGGGGCTTGGTGTTTTTGCTTGACCTTCAGCGAATGCCAGCCCATGGCCCATGAGCAAAGCTTGGGCGGCAAGAAGATTGAAATGTCGACGCTGAGGGTTCATGGTTTTGAAAGCACTTTTTGAAAGCGCTTTCAAAAGTATAGGGCGGCTGGTTTCAAGCTGTCAATGATTTGGACTTGGTAGATACCCCAATGTGTGCCTCAATGTGGCCCAATGCCTCAGCGTCGTTCGAGGGCTCGCGTGGACTCTCGAATAATCAAACTGGGCCCAGGGGGGGTGACTGATGGGCTTTCGCCTTTTAGCAGTTGAATCATGCACTCTGCTGCCAATTCGCCCAATTCATAGGCGGGTTGGCGCACGGTGGTGAGGGGTGGGGAGGCATAGACCGATTGGGGGAGATCGTCAAAGCCCACCAAAGAATAGTCGGAAGGAATGTGCTTGCCCAAGCGGTGCAGTGCCAACGCAGCGCCCGCTGCCATTTGGTCGTTCAGGGCAAATATGCCCGTGAATGGGCTTTTTTGGGCCAGCAGTTTTTCGACGGCGCGAACACCTCCCAACTCCAAATAATCCCCAGCCACTACCAAGCGGGGGTCAAAAGGCAAGCCCGCTGCCGCCAGAGCGGCGCAATGACCACGCAAACGTTCGGTCGAGTCTTTGTGGCTGGCTTCGCCAGAAATGACCGCAATTTTTTGATGACCCAGGCTCAATAAATGCTCTGTGGCGAGGCGTCCGCCCTCGAAGTTATCAAAGTCCAATGACACCAAGCCTTTGGCTTTTAAGGTGCGACCGGTAACCACCAAGGGCAAATTTTTCGCATAAGTCTTGAGGTTGCTGTCCGCCAGGTGGCCAGTCAAGACAATGATGCCGTCTACCCGCCGACCGCGCAGCAGATCAAAGCAGCGCTTTTCAAGGTTGACATCGAAATGTCCGCTGACAAACAAAGAACTGTAGCCCGCTGGGTCTAAGGTTTCTTCTATGCCACGTAATGCAGCACCATAGAAAGGGCTGTCAATGGCGCGGGTAATGACCCCAATGCTGTGGCTACGGCCCCCTGCCAAGCTGCGCGCCATTGGGTTAGGAACAAAGTCCAACTCAGCGATGGCCCGATCGACCGCTTGCTTCTTCGCGTCGCTGACCACGGCCGTGCCGTTCAAAATACGCGAAACCGTGCTCAATGAAACGCCAGCCAGTTGGGCCACCATTTCAATGGTGACAGGCCCAGTGGCTTTGGCGTTTTTCAAAGAGGACCGTGTATTGCTCATGACCTCAGTTTATTACCACTGAGACCGCTTTCAAAGAAACTGCTGAATGGCCTCAGGCCGCAGAAGGGGTTAGCAACACCATCAAAGCACCGCCACCGCCTTCGGCGGGTTTGGCCTGCACGAAGGCCAGTACCTGCACTTTTTGCACCAGCCAACTTTGCACCCGGCCTTTCAGCACAGGGCTTTTGCCGGGCGAGCCGTGGCCTTTGCCGTGCACCACGCGCAGGCAGCGCAGGCCCTTTTTATGCGATTCCCGAATGAACTGCCCCAAGGCGTCGCGGGCTTCTTCGGTTCTTAAGCCGTGCAGATCGAGCTGGCCTTGAATAGCCCATTCGCCCCGCCGCAAACGGCGGGTGACCTCCACCGAAATTCCAGGTCGTCTGAAGCTCAGGGCATCGTCGGTGTCGAGCAAGGAGCTGACGTCAAAGTCGTCGCTGATGGATTCACGCATGACCTCGGCGTCGTCTAACTTTTTTTGTTTTGGCAACGGAGGCGGGGGGGCGGGCGTCAGGTTCAAAATTTGCTTGTCTGGCAAGCGCTTCACCTTGCCCACGGCTTGGGTGAAAAGGTTTTTTTCAGCTTGCAATCGCGTTTGACGTTCGAGTTCGGCTTTTTCGCGGGCCTCGGCTTCGGCGCGTTGAACTGCAAGCTGTTTTTGAACCTTTTTCAGGTCTTCGAATGAATGGAGTTTGTTCATGAAGGGCTTAAGTCAAAAATGGCCGTTTTCGGCCATGGAATACGATAAACCCGGCGCCACAATCAAATGGTCGAGGACCCGCACATCGAGCAAAGCCAAAGCGGCTTTCAAGGCTTCGGTGATTTTCAAATCGGCAGGGGAGGGCTTCACATGACCGCTGGGGTGGTTGTGTGCCAAGATCACCGCGGCGGCTTGATGATGCAAAGCCCGCTGCACCACCTCGCGGGGGTAAACAGACGTTTGCGTCAAGCTGCCTCTAAAAAGTTCTTCCATTGCCATGAGCCGATGCTGTGCGTTTAGAAACAAAACCGCAAAAACCTCATGCGTTTTGTGCCCGAGGTGAAGTTGCACGTATTGTTTCACGCTCTTCGGGTCTTCAAAGGCGGGACCTGCTTTGAGCTGCTCCGCCAGCGCACGGCGGCTCAAAGCCAGCACCGCCAGCACCAAGGCCCGCTTGGCAGGGCCGCCCAAGCCCTTGATGGTTTTCAGTTCGGCGGCATTGGCGTTCAACAAACCACTCACCCCGCCAAAACGATCCAGCAGCTCTTGCGCCAAGGTCAACACGTTTTTGCCAACCATGCCGGTCCGCAACACGATGGCCATCAACTCCGCATCACTCAGGGCTTCAGCACCCCGTTGGAGCAATTTTTCTCGGGGACGCGATTCGACAGGCAAGTGGTGCATGGGGGCTATTCAAGTGAATGAGGAGGGGGTTTGGGTGGGGTTTTAAAATACAGCTTGCTCCAACGAGATCTTCATGACAGACACCCCTTCCAACAAGGCCCTTGAGGCTGTTAAAACAGCCCTTGATACGGCCCCTGATTCCACCCCTTCGGTGCGGGTTCAACCAGGCTCTTTTTTGACACTGCACTACCGCTTGAGCGGGCCGGCCGGTGACATCATCAACACCTTTGGCGACAAGCCCGCTACGTTGAGCTTGGGCACAGGCGAGTTGTCGCCCGCTTTGGAAGCCAAATTATTGGGCTTGTCGGAAGGCACGCGCATCACCTTGGCGTTGGCACCCGGCGAGGCCTTTGGCGAGCGCAACGCGGACATGTTGCAGTGGGTCAGCAAAAAAATTCTCGCTGAATTTGGCGACCCTGACGAGCAATACACCGAAGGCGAAGTGGTGCAATTTCCTACGCCCGATGGTTCAGGTCGCTATGCCGGTGCAGTTCGCCAAGTGCGCGAGGATGAGGTTTTGTTTGACTTTAACCACCCCTTGGCAGGGCAGCCCGTGGCGTTTGAAGTTCATTTGATTGGGGTTCTCTGACATGAGCGCACAAGTACGAGATCCAAGAGATCCCGGGGATTCAGGGGATTCGATGTCCCCACTGAATGAAATTCTGCTCGCCGAACCCCGTGGCTTTTGCGCCGGTGTCGACCGTGCCATCGAAATTGTGGAGCGCGCCATCGCCAAGTTTGGTGCCCCGATTTATGTACGCCATGAAATCGTCCACAACACTTATGTCGTGAACGACCTCAAGCAAAAAGGCGCTGTCTTCATCGAAGACTTGGCGGAAGTACCACCCGGTGCCACCTTGGTGTTCAGCGCACACGGCGTCTCAAGGGCCGTCCAAGACGAAGCGAAAGCCCGTGGCTTCTCCCTATTTGACGCCACGTGCCCCTTGGTCACCAAGGTTCATGTAGAAGTCGCCAAGTTGGCCAGGGAAGGTTATGAGTTCATCATGATCGGCCACAAAGGCCACCCTGAGGTAGAAGGCACCATGGGTCAGTTGGACCAGGGCATTCATTTGGTGGAAGACTCGGCAGATGTGGCCAAGTTGCCCTTGGACCTTCACGACAAATTGGCCGTGGTCACTCAAACCACCCTGAGCGTGGACGACACCGCCGAGATTTCCAGCGCCATCCGCCAACGCTTTCCCCATGTGCGCGAACCCAAGCAACAAGACATTTGTTATGCCACTCAAAACCGCCAAGACGCCGTCAAGTTGCTCAGCCCCCAAGTGGACGTGGTGATTGTGGTCGGCAGCCCCACCAGCTCGAACAGCAACCGCCTGCGTGAGTTGGCCGAAAAGCTCGGTACCTCGGCCTACATGATCGACAACGCCGAAGAGTTGAAGTCGGAATGGTTTGAAGGCAAAACCAGAGTTGGCTTGACGGCTGGGGCCTCGGCGCCTGAGTTGTTGGTGGAACAAGTGATTGCCAAGTTGCGAGCTTTGGGCGCCACCGCCGTTAGAAATCTGCCTGGAGTTGAAGAACACCTGAAGTTCCCGCTGCCCAAGGGGTTGAGGATCGAGGCCTGAAAAGGGAGTCCTGCTTGACGAGGCCTATGCGGGCAGGGCACAAGCTTTAAAATCCGCTCATGCTCGACATTACCCTTCTGCGCAAAGACCTCGATGGGGTCATTGCCAAACTCAACACCCGCAAAAATCCTCAGGCTTTTTTGAACGTCGAGGCGTTCAAAGCCTTGGAGGCTGAACGCAAAACCATTCAAACCCGCACCGAAGAACTGCAAGCGCAGCGCAATGCCTTGTCCAAACAAATTGGCCAGCGCAAAGCCAAGGGCGAAAGCGTCGACGACATCATGGCCGCGGTGTCTGCTTTGAAAGACGAACTCGACGCCTCTGCGGCGCGTTTGGACGCTTTGCAGCCTGAACTCAACGCGCTCTTGTTGGCGGTGCCCAATTTGCCGCAAGACGGCGTGCCGCAGGGCTCTGATGAAGCGGGCAATGTGGAGTTGCGCCGCTGGGGTACGCCCAAAACGTTCGACTTCACGCCCAAAGACCACGTCGATTTAGGCGAGCCCTTGGGGCTTGATTTCGAGATGGGCGTCAAGCTCTCGGGCTCACGTTTCACGGTCATGAAGGGCCAAATTGCCCGCTTGCACCGCGCGTTGTCGCAGTTCATGCTGGATGTGCAAACCCAGGAACACGGCTACACCGAGTGCTATGTGCCTTATGTGGTGAACGCCGACAGCCTCAAAGGCACCGGCCAATTGCCCAAGTTTGAGGGCGACTTGTTTGCCGCCAAAAAAGGCGGTCAAGACGGCGAACCAGTGCCCGATCACGCCGCGCTGTATTTGATCCCCACCAGCGAAGTGCCTTTGACCAACCTCGTGCGCGACGTGTTGTTGACCGAAGACGAATTGCCTTTGAAATTAACCGCCCACACGCCTTGCTTCCGCTCTGAGGCCGGTAGCTATGGTCGCGACACCCGAGGCATGATTCGCCAACACCAATTTGACAAGGTCGAAATGGTGCAAATCGTTCACCCCGAGAAAAGCAATCAAGCACTGGAAGACATGACCGCCCACGCCGAAGCGGTCCTGCAAAAACTCGGCCTGCCTTACCGCGTCATGGCCTTGTGCACCGGCGACATGGGTTTTGGTGCCGCTCGCACGCACGACCTCGAAGTCTGGTTGCCTGCCCAAAACACCTACCGCGAAATCAGCTCGGTTTCAAACTGCGAAGCCTTTCAAGCGCGCCGCATGCAAGCCCGCTTTAAAAACGCCGCTGGCAAAAACGAATTTGTACACACCTTGAACGGTTCAGGCCTGGCCGTTGGCCGCACCTTGGTGGCGGTGCTTGAAAATTACCAACAAGCCGATGGTTCGGTGGTGGTGCCCGAAGCGTTGCGCTCCTATGTGGGTGGGTTGGCCGTTTTGACTGCCGCCTAAAAGCGAAACGCCTGGCCTGCTAGAATCGAGGTTCGACACACAGGAGAGGTGGCAGAGTGGTCGAATGTACCTGACTCGAAATCAGGCGTACGGTTTCCCCGTACCGAGGGTTCGAATCCCTCCCTCTCCGCCAGTACAAAGACCTCAAACCTGCTCAGCAGGCCTTGAGGCAGCCTCAGGCCCCGCACCACGCGGGGCTTTTTGCTTTGGGCTCCTGACTGCGGCCTGTGGCTTTGGCCCGGCAAAGACGTCTCAAACCCCGTTTGTCTCAAAACCTCATGACTTTTTCGGACTTGGTTCCGAGCCGTGAATTTGCGGGTTTCTGCAAAACGGGCTTTGAACCAAGTCGAACGAAATTTCGTTGTTCAGATCGTTTTGAAACGGCAAGTAGGTGTCGGCGAAAAATCGGGGTTGTGGTGCCACACCTACTAGCAAAAAACTACCCTGCGCCAAATTAACTTAACATGGTTCGAGCAAGAGGTTTTGCCCAAGCTTCAAGCTAAGGTCCAGTCAATACTAAAGTGAAAGCCGACTCAGTTTCTTAGGGTTTTATTTTGCCCAATTTCTGTCACATGCGTTTGTAAGACGCCTTCTATAAACACCATGAATTCAAAACAAATTTCTTTCAATAAAGCGATAAAAAACGGGGCCGCATGGGCCTTGTTAGCGGGTCTTTTGTCGTTCAACGCTTATGGCGCTTCTGAGGAAATTCAAGTTTACTTAGACGACAAAGAAGAGGCCGGTCAGGTCAGTGTGGATTGGCACAACAACTACGTTTTTTCCGGCCGATCCACGCCTCAATACCGTGGGGAGCAAGCGCCTGCCCGCGTTTACCGATTGACGCCCGAGTTGAACATCGGTTTGACCGACACCTTGGAGCTGGGCTTTTACCTGCTGTCCAGTCTGGACCGCCAAGGCAACTTGGCGGGGGATGGTGGCAAGGTTCGCCTCAAATACATTGCACCCCATGCAGAAGAGGGCCTCTTTTGGGGACTCAATCTCGAAGTCGGCGAACAGGCCAAACGGGTTTCGCCCAACCCCTGGAATGCGCAGTTGAAGGGCATTTGGGGCTTGCATGAAGGTCGTTGGACGCTGGGCACCAACCTCAACATCGACACGCCTTTGGATCCCCATTCGGGCTCACCGACCGTCGATGTTGACTTTAAGATCAACTACCGAGTGGCTGAAAAAACCGAGTTCGGTCTCGAGAGCTATAACGAATTGGGTGCCCTTCACCATTTAGATTCGATCAATAAGAACAGCAAAACTCTGTTCACGGTGGTCGATACCGAGGTGGCAGGCTTGGATTTGAGTGTCGGCCTTGGCAAGGGTTTGACCCCTGATTCCGATAAATGGCTTGTCAAATTGATTCTAGGCACCAAATTTTGGTGATATTCTGATTTAGAGTGATTATCATTACCAAATGACGGGTTCTCAGGACCCACCGCTTTTTCTTCAGTGAATCATTCAAGATCCGACATTTTTGCAAAATTTCAAGCCCTCATGAAGTCGTCCTCCCTTTGGGTGGCGCTGGCCGCCTGTTTGGGCGCCCCGCTCGCCAACGCGAAGGAGCCAATGCCAAGCGAAGGGCAGCATGAAACGCAGCAAAAACCTGAAGCATCGGGGGCAGATAGCTTGGAGCCTGAGCGCTGGAACGTCACGGCGCAATACACGAATGTGACGCAGGCGAATGGCCGCTTTAAAAGTCCGCGTCCATTGATAGAAGGCAAGAAAACTTTTTTGTCCACGCCTCAACGAGAGAGCACCAACGACGTGACTTTGTTCATCGGCGTTCATTTGGCGCCTGAGACCGAGTTCTACATCAACCCAGAAATTGACCAAGGTTTTGGATTGAGCAATGCCATGGGCATCGCGGGCTTTCCGAGCGGGACGGCCTACAAATTGGGTGAAGCCAACCCCTACCTCAAGCTGCAAAGGGCTTTTGTGCGCCACACCCTGAATTTGGGGGGCGAATGGCAAGCGCTGGCGTCTGATGCCAATCAACTCGCGGGCAAGCGCACGTCGGACAACCTGATCTTCACTTTGGGTAAGTTCAGCGTGGTAGATATTTTTGACAGCAATCGTTATGCGCATGACCCCAGAGGCGATTTTTTCAATTGGGCTGTTTTAGACAGCGGTGGTTTTGACTATGCCGCCGACCCCTGGGGCTTTACGCTGGGCGCCGCGTTGGAGTGGACCCAAGGCCCATGGACATGGCGGAATGGTTTCTTCAATTTATCCAAAGAGCCGGGCAGCATCGAATTCGGGACAGATTTCAAACAATACGAAATCGTCACTGAATTGGAACACCGACATGCTTTAGGTGAACGGGCAGGGTCTGTGAAGTGGTTGGGCTACTACAACCGGGGCGACATGGCCAGCTATGCCGATGCGGTGAAGTGGGGTCTGAAAAATTCATTAGCCCCTGACGTAGCTGCGGTCAGAAAAAGGTCGTCGCAAAGTGGGGCCGCTTTGGTGATCGAACAAGAGGTCACCCCGTCGCTGGGTTTGTTTGCAAGGGCCAGCGCCAACAGCGGCAAGAAAGAAACTTTTGACTTCACCGAAATAACCCGCTCCTGGGTGGTGGGCTTGTCGCAAAACGGTGCCGCATGGGAGCGGGCCCAAGACACTTTGGGCTTGGCCTTGGTCCGCAATGAGTTGAGTCAAGAGGGGCAATCGTATTTTGCAAATGGAGGCGTGGGCGTTTTGATCGGTGAGGGCTATTTACCCTACGCCCCTGAGGGCATTGTGGAAACCTACTACCAATGGCAAGTGAATCAATGGCTAGCCCTGGCTTTGAACTACCAGCGTGTTACACACCCGGGTTACAACGCACAACGCGGCCCAGTGAACATCGGTGGTTTGCGCGTTCACGCTGAGTTTTGAGGCGCCATTTGGTTTTATAGACTTTCAAGCCGCTAGGCTGAACCAAGCCAGAAGCGCCCAGATCAGGGCATAAATGCCTGAGGAA
This sequence comes from uncultured Curvibacter sp., assembly GCA_903828535.1. Classification (GTDB taxonomy): domain Bacteria; phylum Pseudomonadota; class Gammaproteobacteria; order Burkholderiales; family Burkholderiaceae_C; genus Curvibacter. The sequence goes on along the minus strand of CAIKMN010000031.1, from coordinate 12,109 downwards.
ATCCCCAAAAATGCGCTGCCAAAGTGACCGAGGTAGCGCTCTGCCAAAAAGCCCAGCAAGGGGATAAATTGCTGAGCATGAACACCTAAAAAATGGGCTGGTCGAACATCGCCGCGAAGGTGCCAGCCCACCCAAGGCAGTCCTTGGCCAGCAGGGGGTTGCTGGCCCCCCAGCAAAAATCCACTCAAGGTGGAAAGGACAAAAGTCAGGCTCAATCCAACCACAACCCCTAGCGCCGTGGTTGAGAGTTCGGCTGGCCCATTCGCTTTCCAGATTTCCCAAGCCAACCAGCCTTGAGAGGTGGTCAAGCCGACCGCGGCCAATCCCATTAACCCAAAAAACAAGGCGTGAATCGAATCGCTGGTGTTGTAGTGCGAGGCCGCACCAAGCGATCCTTGGTAAGTGATGTAGGCCACCTCAAAAAAGGAGGGGACCATGATCAGGGCGCAAATACCGGCGTAAGCAAGGCCTTGGGTCACGGCAGGATTGGCCATGTGGCTCACCCAAACCGTGGTCCAGGCAAACAAGGCTGTGGCCGCCATGAATTTCATGGGTTTGACCCAGACGCCCACTTCCCTCAAGGTGCGTTCATCGTTCAAGGAAATGACCCAGGTGAATCCACAGGCCAGCCACATAAAAGCGCCGTAAAGGAGCAACCACTGAGAAGGCATGGAAAGGTTGGATTCGTCGAAAACAAGCCAACTGGGCAAAAAGTTAATTAATTGGGGGTTCATAAATCAAATGAATGTTGACGGCGTCAACTATTTTATTTAAAGTGTAGACATTGTCAACAAAAAGAAGGTCAAAATGATGGGATTCATCGTGAGTTCAATGACCCAAAATTTGCCTCACTAAAAGTTAAAAATGGCCAAATCAGTCAACGACCTGCATCTGAAGGAAGCTTGTGTTCAAGCGGCGCGTGAAGTGATTGCGGAGCACGGGGTCGAGGCTTGGAGCATGCGAGATGTGGCACGCAAATTGGACATTTCGCATCAGGCCCCTTACCGGCATTTCCCGAGTCGCGATCACCTGCTGGCGGAAATCATGCGGCGTTGTTTCCAGGATTTCGCCCATTTTCTTGATCAAAAATCGAAAACCAAAAAAGACGATGAACTTCGGGGAATGGGCGTCGCCTACATGACCTATGCCGCCAAACACCCGCTTGAATACCGATTGATGTTTGGCACCCCTTGGCCAGAGCCTGCCGCTCATCCCGACTTGGTCAAGTATGCCGTTCACACCTTTGATGTGTTGCGCCGAAACTTGCTCCAACATCACGGCGAAAAAAGGAATGCCAAACAACAATCTGAATTAGAGGCCATGTTCATTTGGTCGGCCTTGCATGGTCTGGCCACCATCGATCAATCGAATGTCATGACGCATTTGTCCTTGTCAAAGGGCGTGCAGAAAAAGTCCATGGACTTCATGATGAATATGATTCAATCCGCGCTTGAATCGGGTCAATCAGATGCGTTTATAAAAAATGAATTCAAATAAAACCACTGCCCGATTATTCCGCTTGCCCAGCTTGGCGCTCGTTCTTGCTAACTTGGCGGCTTGCTCTCATTTCAACTACACGCAATCAGACAGCCCCCAACCCCTTACCGCTTTGCAAGCCATGGAACCGCCCCCCAAAGTGGCCCTGGTACTGGGCAGTGGCGGGCCGCGAGGTTATGCCCACATTGGGGTCATGCGGGTCTTGGAAGAGGCGGGTATTGACTACGACTTGGTGGTCGGCTCGAGCGTGGGGTCTTTGATCGGCGCTTTTTGGGCCCAAGGCTATGGCGCTGAGCAAATTGATGAGTTGTCAAAACATGGCGATGTGTTCACCGTTTTTGACTTCTCCTTGTTTGCAGACCGAGGCTGGATTCGGGGTCAACGGCTACAAGATTTTGTGAACGACCGCCTCAACACGCCCCAAATTGAAGCCATGCCCAGAAAATTCATCGCCGTGGCAACACGCATACAAGACAAGCAGCCTGTGTTCTTTCGTTCGGGCAATGCGGGTGTCGCAGTCAGGGCGTCGAGTGCGGTGAGCAAAATTTTCTCGCCCGTCGGGATTCAGGGCGTTGAATACGAGGACGGTGACGAGTCTTTGCCCGTGGCGGTTCGCGCCGCTCGACAGGCAGGAGCCACTTTTGTGATTGCTGTCGACGTCACCCCCGTGCCGGGTACGGAGCCAGCAGACACCTCCACAACGAAACGAGAGCGGGAGGCCAAACGGCGCCAGCGAATTGACCCGGAGTTGGCTCAAGCCGACTTTGTCATTCATCCCGACATGGGCTACAACACTTGGCCCACGCAGTCGTTTTTGACCAAGCAAGACAGGTCGGTGAGTATGAAGCGCGCCGGTTGTTGCCGACCTTGAAGTCGGCTTTAGCCAATCGTCAATAAGCCACTTTTAAGCGACTTCTTTATTTGACAAACAACTTCGCGATGTGTTGCCAAGCGCGCATCAGAAAGTTGGCGCGTTCAACATCGGCTTGAGCCACGAGGGGTGCTTCGCCAATGGATTTGCCGTTGGCAGTGGCGAGCACCTTGCCCACCACATCACCCTTGGCGACAGGGGCTTCTAAGCCGGTTTTAATTTCCACCGAGGTCTGTACTTGCTGACCTCGCGGTACCGTCAACAGCCAAGGAGCGCCCAAACCGGCCGACACCGAGTCTGCCTTACCGAAATTGACCTTCGCTTGGGACACCAGCACATTCGGTTGGAACGGGGTGTTCTTCTCAAAACTGCTGAACCCCCAACCCAGCAAGGTGCGGGTTTCATCAGCACGGGCCTGAGCGCTGCTGGTGTTCAAAATGACCGAGATCAAGCGCAAGTCGCTGCGTTTGGAAGAGGTCACCAAGCAGAAGCCCGCCTCGTCGGTGTGGCCGGTTTTCAGACCATCGACGGTGGGGTCGGTGTAAAGAAGGGCGTTTCGGTTGCCTTGTTTGATACCGTTGTATTTGAACTCGCGTTCCGCATAAATGGGGTAGTAATCGGCGCTGTCGTGGATGATGGCGCGGGCCAAAATAGCCAGGTCATGTGCTGATGATTTGTGCGCGGGGTCAGGCAGGCCCGTGGGGTTCACAAAATGGGTGTGCGTCATGCCCAAGCGCTGGGCTTCGGCGTTCATCAACTTGGCAAAACCTTCTTCAGAGCCCGCCATGTGCTCTGCAATCGCTTTCGACGCATCGTTCCCCGACTGGATAATGATGCCTCGCAAAATATCGATCACCGTGGCTTGGCTGTTCAGCGGCAAGTACATGCAGGACTCGGTATTCGTGCCACGGCACCATGCGTTTTGGCTGACGGACACCCAATCAGTTTGCTTTAATTTTCCCGAGCGCAGCGCTTGCTCGACCAAGTAGCTGGTCATCATCTTGGTCAGTGAGGCGGGCGGCAAAGGCTCTTCCGCATTGGCCGAGGCCAACACCTGGCCGGAGTCATAGTCCATCAGCAACCAGGCCTTGGCAGGTAAGGCCGGCGGGTTGTCTGCCAAAGCCACATCCGCAGCTAAACCGGGGGGGCTGTCTGCTTTGTCTTTATGAGCGGTAGCCTTCTTTGGTGGAACCGCCTTGGCGGCGTGGTGTGTGGCGGCAGAGGAGGCGCTGGGCGCCAGCGTGCCAGCGGCCAGAGAGACGGCGCAAGTGAAAATGAGGGCGATCGGTTTGAGGCGGAAAGTCTGGGTTTGCATAACGAGCGATAACAGGAGGCCAAGGAACAATGACAGGCGATATTGTCGCGGATTGCTCGGCTGGCTAACCTCCGGCTAAACGGCCAGAGCCGGCTGGGGTGTTCAGAGATAAATTGGCGAAGTGCTGAATCAAGGCGTGTTTGCCTGGCGTTTTCTTTCTCGCAACATGAACAAATAAAGGCCTTCGACCTTCTCCCTTGCCCAAGGTGTTTTGCGCAACAATTTTAGACTCGATTTGACGCTTGGATCGAAGGCAAAGCAGCGCAGCGGAATGCGCTCATCAAGCCCCTCCCAGCCGTATTCCTCGAACAAGGCGGTCACGATGGTTTCCAGCGTGAGACCATGTAAAGGGTTGCGCGGTTGCACTTTTGAAGCGGGTGCGGGCGGTGAAGACGGTGATTCAGCGTTCATGCAGCCATTGTCCCCGAGACGCTTGCTGCCTCTTCCAACCCAGCACGATCCCGATGGGTCTGTGGCAACATCTGACCGTTTTCCTTGTTGCAAACAGAAATATGGGTTCTGCTCTCAAAATTGGCGCGGTGTTGTTGGCTGCGGGTTCGGCCTCGCGGATGGGGCATCGGCCCAAGTGTCTGCTTGAGCTCGAGGGCGTGCCTTTAATTCGGCGTCAACTGAGGGCCCTTCTGGACGCTGGGGTCGATGAAGTGGTGGTCGTTTTGGGCCATTACGCAGACCACATCGAGGCGGTCATCCCCGATTGTTCGGCCAAGCTCATTCGAAACCCCCACCCCGACGCCGGACAAATCTCGTCTCTGCGCTTCGGCTTGCAATCGCTCACAGCGCCGATCGATTCAGCCATCGTGGCCTTGGCTGATCAACCTTTGATTTCTTCGCAAGAGATTTTTGACCTCATTGACGCCTACAAAAACCGACCGAACGGATCGCACTTTGTGCAGCCCGATGTGGCTGGTTTGCCAGGCAACCCCGTCATGTTCAGCGCGACGGTGCGCGACGACATCTTGGCCAGTGGCCCCGATGTGGGCGGGCGGCAGTGGCAATCGACTCACCCCAGCCAAGTTTATCGATGGGCAAGCCCTAACCACCGATACCGCACCGATGTCGACACGCAAGAAGACATTGATTTGCTTTTTACCCAAACCGGTCTTCGATTGAAATGGCCCGAATTCAAAGGGCCAGAATCCAAAGGGCCAGATTTCACCACTGGGCACTAGCCAAAGCCAGCCATCAAAATGAATGAATTCAACCCGACAACTTACATCTGGCTGGCCAGTTTGGGGGCCTTTTTGGTGGGCCTGTCCAAAGGCGGCTTGCCAGCTGTGGGCATGCTCTCAGTGCCCATTTTGTCGTTGGCAATGCCGCCCATGAAAGCCGCGATGATGCTATTGCCCATTTATGTCGTCTCCGACATGGTGGGCATATGGCTTTATCGCCACGACTTCAGTGTGGCGAATTTGCGCATCTTGGTGCCGGCAGGAATCATCGGCGTGGCAATGGGTTGGGCCACGGCGTCTTGGATGCCCGAGCACGTCATTACCTTTTTAATTGGCCTGATGGGCGTCGCCTTTTGTTTCAATGCGTGGCTTCGAAAGAACCCAGTCTCGCAGGCTGAACCAGCGGACCCGAAGAAGGGCCGATTCTGGGGCGCTGTAGCGGGCTTCACGAGTTTCATCTCGCACGCTGGCGCGCCCCCATTTCAAATTTATGTGTTGCCACAAAAGCTAAAAAAGACCGAGTACGCCGGTACAGCCACTTTGTTTTTTGCACTGATTAACCTGGTCAAAATCGTCCCTTACCACGCCATCCGACCGTATACCTTGGAGGGCTTGTGGAGCGCTGCCTTCTTGGTCCCGGCCGCTCTGGTGGGCACAGTGACAGGGGCTTACCTGACGCGCAAAATTGACGATCAATGGTTTTTCAGGATCGTGCAGTTGGGTCTGCTGGGGGTCTCGCTGAAGTTGATGGTGGATTCTTTGGGTTTTTATTAAATACCGAAACTGCCTAGAATGGCCCCCTAAACACCGGGAGTTGATTCGTGCCTGCCCCAAAAACTGCCAATGCAAAAAAGCCTTCAGTTGCTCCAAGCGATGGCAGCGACACGCGTCGGGTCATCAAAAAATACCCAAATCGGCGTCTTTACGACACGACCACGTCCACCTACATCACGCTGACTGAAATCAAAGACTTGGTGATGAAGCGCGAACCCTTTGTGGTGCGCGATGCCAAGACTTCAGACGACCTGACCCGCTCGATCCTGATGCAAATCATTTTGGAAGAAGAAGCAGGCGGCGCGCCCATGCTGACCGAAGAAGTGCTGTCCAGCATCATTCGCTTTCATGGTCATGCCATGCAGAGTTTCATGGGCTCTTTTATTGAGAAGAACATCTTGGCTTTCACCGAAATGCAAGCCAAAGTGGCTGAAAAATCGAGTGGTGTGACGCCCGAAATGTGGAATCAGTTCATGAATGTCCAGTCGCCGGTTTTGCAGGGGATGATGGGCACCTACAACGAGCAGTCCAAGAACATGCTGGCGCAAATGCAAGAGCAGATGTTGGGGGCTTTTGGCTTCAAGCGATGAACCTGTTCAAAGTAAGCCGACCTGACTGGGTTGGGCTTCGCTGACATTCTGGGACAATTGGGGAATGAGCCAAGTCATCTCCATTTCCCCTGATTCTCAACAGTCACCCAAAGTCGGTTTTGTCAGCTTGGGTTGCCCCAAAGCGCTGACCGATTCCGAATTGATTCTCACGCAACTGAGTGCGGAGGGATACCAAACCTCCAAAACCTTCGCCGGCGCTGACTTGGTGATTGTCAACACCTGCGGCTTCATTGACGACGCTGTCAAAGAAAGCTTGGACACGATTGGGGAGGCATTGGCTGAAAACGGCAAGGTCATCGTGACCGGCTGTTTGGGCGCCACGCAGGCTCAAGACGGCGGCAATTTGGTGCGCCAAATGCACCCCAGCGTCTTGGCCGTGACCGGTCCTCATGCCACACAAGAAGTCATGGACGCGGTGCACCAGCATTTGCCCAAACCGCACGATCCCTTTGTGGATCTGGTACCTGCCCCCGACATCAATTCGTTTGGCGTGGCCGGCATCAAGCTGACGCCAAGACATTACGCTTACCTCAAGATCAGCGAAGGCTGTAACCACCGCTGCACCTTTTGCATCATCCCGTCTATGCGCGGCGATTTGGTGTCCCGCCCCATTGGGGATGTGCTGAAAGAGGCACAGGCTTTGTTTGAAGGCGGCATCAAAGAATTGTTGGTGGTCAGCCAAGACACCTCCGCTTACGGCGTTGATGTGAAATACCGCACTGGTTTTTGGGACGGCAAGCCCGTCAAAACCCGTTCGCAGGAATTAATTCAGGCTTTGGGTGATTTGGCGGCGCCTTATGGGGCTTGGGTTCGATTGCACTACGTCTACCCCTACCCGAGCGTGGACGAATGGCTGCCCCTGATGGCGCAGGGCTTGGTGCTTCCCTATTTGGACGTGCCTTTTCAACACAGCCACCCCGATGTGTTGCGCCGCATGAAGCGTCCCGCCCATGGTGAGCGCAACTTGGAGCGCTTGCAAAAGTGGCGTGAAGCTTGTCCTGAACTGGTCGTGCGCAGCACCTTCATTGCAGGTTTCCCGGGCGAGACCGAGGCCGAGTTTGAAGACCTGCTGCGATTTGTGCGCGAAGCTCAAATCGACCGCGCCGGTTGTTTTGCTTATAGCCCCGTGAAGGGCGCCACCGCGAATGAGTTGCCAGGTATGCTGCCCTCCGAAGTTCGCGAAGAACGCCGGGCCCGTTTCATGGCGGTGGCCGAAGAAGTGTCTATCCAGCGCTTGCAACGCCGAGTCGGTGCGACCATGCAGGTGCTGGTTGACAAGGCCTTGAGCCAAGGCAAAAAGGGCGGCGTTGGCCGCACCTATGCCGATGCACCAGAAATCGACGGTGTTGTGCATTTGCTACCGCCCGAAAAAATCAGCAAGACCCTCAAGGTGGGCGAGTTCACCAAAGCCCGAATCGTGGGCGTGCAGGGGCACGATTTGGTGGGTGTGCCCGTCTAAATGGTGCTGTTCACAAACCAGGTGGTCATGGCTCCCCGGTTTTTAATGTCGATCACGCCGCGTTGTTCTAAATCGAATCCCTCGCCAAGAGCAACGCGAACATCATCAGAGACATGCAAGCGGCCCGGCACGCCGTGGCTTTCCATGCGCGAAGCGATGTTCACGGTGTCGCCCCAAATGTCATAAAAGGGCTTGACGGAGCCTATCACGCCCGCCACTAAAGGCCCGGTGTGGATGCCGACCCGCACTTGAACGGGGGCGTTCAAAGCTTTACAAATTCGCGGCATGGCGTTGATGATTTCCAAACCCATGCGCACGGCGCGCTCGGCGTGATCGGCTTGAGGCTCGGGCAAGCCAGCAGCTGCCATGTAGCAGTCGCCAATGGTTTTTATTTTTTCCAAGCCATGGTGTTTCGTGATGCCATCGAACTCACCAAACAGCTGACCCAAATGCACCACCAACTCAGCCGCGCTGAGTTGGGAGGCCCATTTGGTGAAGCCCACCATGTCGATAAAAACCACCGAGGCTTGGTGCGTGTCGGCAATGCGTTCACCCTCCTTGAGTCTTTTGGCAATCGAATTAGGCAGCATGTTTCGCAGCAACTTTTCAGATTGATCGCGTGCGGCATTCAAATCGGCGGTGCGTTCTTCGACTTGGCGCTCCAAATCATGCAGTAATTCTTCGCGGCTCATGCGCGCCAAAATGGCTTGCATTTGCTGTTGCCTGGCCATGTCAATGGGTGTTGGCAACGTCAGCCGTTGCAGGCGTCCGGTGAGAGAAACGGGGCCGAGCAAAATCGTTTCAGCTTCTTGGTCGTCATCGGTCGAAACGGTCAATTCACAGGGGCCTTGGTCGCGCACGAGTTGCGATAGCAGCCCTACCCATTGACCCACCAACGTGGCTTTGAAGCCCCCACAAATCAGTGCAGATCTCAGTTTTTCGCGGGCGAAAGGGAGTGCTTCTGCGGAACCAATGTGCAATGTGCCGAGTAACATCAAACCACCTTGCTTTGCCGTTGCAACACCAGCACCGAAGCATCGTCGTGGAAGCTCCCGTGCTGTTCAACCAAGGCTTGTGCCATCGCTTGGGCGCCGCCTCGGTTCACGCGCTCGGGCAGCGTTACCCCGTCGGTATGCAAGACCAAGCAAGCGTTGTGGGAAAAGTCAACCCACTGAGTTTCGGGGGTTCGCATGCGCCAGCCCAAGACCCCCACTTTGACTTTCAATGGCTGTTGGTGCGCGCCGACGATCAACCTGCCATTCACATTACCGATGCCGCAAAATGCGAGTTGATCGGCTTCCAGTTTGGCGACTGCCGCCGCCGCACCGATACTGCCTTGCAACTTATGGTCAATCGCTCGAAGTAAATCGGCGGGTGAGAGGTGGGCGTTCTCGAGCAATACTTGGCGCGCCTTTTGCGCCACAGCGTAGGCCTCCAAGCCATGCCCAGATGCATCCAGCAGAGCCACTAAAACGCCTTTGAGCGTCGGCATTACCAGACCCATGTCACCCCCGCGTGGTGAACCTGGGTATGAGCGGACGAAGATGCCGTGGTCGAGCTCAAAATGGCCTTCAAATGAGGACTCTAAAGCCAAATCGGTGCTCAAGACCATTTGACAATCCTCACCGAGGTGCCCGACCCCAAGGTCGATTGAATCTCAAACTCATCGACCATTCGCCTGGTGCCAGGCAGTCCCAAACCCAAGGTGCCTCCGGTTGAAACATGGTCTTGCATCGCAAGCGGAATGTTCGCAATACCGGGGCCACGGTCTTCCACAATGACCTCGATGCCCCGGAGCTGTTTGCGCTCCAAAACCTGCACGGTCAACAAACCGGTCTCAGCGTATTTGACAACGTTGGTGGTGAGCTCACTCACTGCGGTGGTGAGGGCCGAAATTTTGAGTCCACCCAGTCCCGCTGCATGGGCGATGTCTTTGACAATCAAGACCGCCAGACTGGCATCTTGGGGGGTCAGGATGCGCATCCTTTGTGAACTCATCGGGCTTTATTTCCAGCCAAGATTTCCATGGCGCGCTCCACAGACAGCGCACCGGTGGCCCAATGGTCCGTCACATTCAGCAATGACCACGCGGCGGCAACGCCGGGTTTCAGACCGGCCAAAACCAAGGGCGTGCCCATCAGGTGGGTTGTTTGCCAAACTCGGTTGATTTGTTCAAAGTCATGGTGGTCCATGACCTCGACGCTGGAGAGGTCCAGCACAATGCCGCGCACGTTATCCAGGCGCAAAAAAGCCAACAGACGCGTGTTCAGGTCTTTGAAAAAACCATCGCTCACCGGGTCAGGCAAGGGCACGATGAGCACCTCGTTGAACTTTTGTAAGACAACGCGGTGTTCACCTTGGCTCTCATCGATGCGCAATCGGATGCTCCTTGCCGATGCGGTCAAAGGCAATGCGCAAAGCATCTTGCAAATTGCCAGTCGTGCGCATTTCGCCGACCTCAATGCCCAACTCCACAATGGTTTGGGCCACAGATGGCGACAAGCCCGAGACGATGGTGTAAGACCCCATCAAGCGCGCGGCCTTGGTCATGCGAATCAAGTGGTTGGCGACGGCGGTGTCCACCACGGCCACACCGGAAATGTCCAGAATAAAAACGGTCGCGCGCTTTTCGGAAATCTGCTCCAGCATGCGCTGCATGATGTCTTGTGCGCGGCGGCTGTCCACAATGCCCACCACCGGCAGCATCAAGATGCCATCCCACAAGGCGGTGATTGGCGTGCTCATGTCCGTCAAGGCACGGCTTTGTTTGGTGATGATGTCGGTGGTTCGACTGGCGTAAATGTCCACCACAAAGGCCGACTCCATGCGGGCCAAGCGACGCAAGGCTTCTTGAGTGGCTCGCGCTTTGGCAGGCTCAACCAGCTGGTCGACGAACGCGGCGAGCAGGTCGCTGACCTTGTCCATTGCCGCCATGTAATGTCGGGGCTCGATTTGAAGTTGTGCGTGCACCTCGCCAATGCGGACCCGACTTTTGATGTAGTCATCATCCCAACGGCCGTTTAAAAACTCCAACCAGGCATGCCGGGACAAGGATTTGGCCCGCTTCAAGGCTTTCTCGTCAGGGAAATTCAGGTTGAAATCTTGCCCCAGGGCGATTTTTAAAAAGTCATAAAGCGGTTCGATCACCTCGTCAATGTGCGGGCCCATGACGCGGCCAAACTGGGCAATTCGTTCGAAGTCAGCTTCTTGAAGCTCGAACAGAGCGGGGAATTCATGGTGGTGCATATAAGGGCCGCAGGAGGTGGAAATCCATGCTAGCCCACATATCCCTCACCTCTCACCTTGGGTCGTGCGTTTAGGGTGTCACACCCAAAATGAATCTGGCGCTAAGCTCCAAACCCTCTTCAACGCTCGTCGTAGCTCAGGGTCACGCGCTCGCTGGTGGGGCGTGCCTGACAGGAGAGAACGAAACCCTGTTCGGTTTCCCAGTTTTCCAAGGTGAAATTTTTATCCATAAGGACGCTGCCATGCATGACCTTGGCACGGCAGGTGCAGCAAACCCCGCCTTTGCAGGAGTAAGGCACATCGAGGCCGGCGGCCAAGGCCACCTCCAAGACACGTTGATCTGGGGCCATGCTGAGGGCGTGTGTTTGACCATCGATCACCAAAGTCAAGGCCACATTGCCTCCGTTTGGGTTTTGCGCGTTTTGCGCTGGCGTCGTCTCTTGAGCCGAACCCGACGCGCCCGAAGTCAGGGAAGGGGCGCTGCCAAAACGCTCGCTGTGCACTCGGTCAGCGGACACGCCCGCGGCCAAGAGGGTTTGTTCGGTCGCGTCGATCATGCCTTCAGGGCCACAGACAAATACCTCGGCCAAGCTGCCCACAGGCAACAAGGTGTTTAATAAGGTGCGGACTTTTTCAGCGTCAATGCGGCCTTCGAGGAGGTCCGCGGGTTGCTCTTGTTTGGACAGGATGTGCAACAAAGTGACGCGGTCTGCGTAGCGGTCTTTCAAGTCTTGCAAAGTCTCGTTGAACATAACGCTGGCCATGTTGCGGTTGCCATACACCAAGCTGAATTTAGCCTTGGGCTGTGTTTCCAGGCTGTGCTGCATGATGGACAAAATGGGCGTGATGCCGGAGCCTGCCGCAAAGCCAACGCGGTGCAAGGCGTGCGGTTTTTTAGAGACGAATCGGCCCTCCGGTGGCATCACGTCCAACACATCACCTGCCTTTAAGTTTTCGACCGCCCAGTTGGAGAATTGACCGCCCGGAACAGCGCGGATACCGATCTCTATTTGATGTTTTTCATGCAGGGTTTTGGGGGTGCTGCAAATAGAGTAATTGCGCCGCAATTCATGTCCTTGAATCTGTGCTCGAAGGGTCAAGAACTGGCCCGGCTGGAACTCAAACAAGGGGAGCAGCGGGGCAGGC
>CAIKMN010000030.1 GCA_903828535.1 uncultured Curvibacter sp. | reverse complement strand
GCCACGTCGGTGGCTTGCTTCACGGCTTTTTGAACGGATTCAAAAGCGTTGTTGGCGGCGGTCACGGCGCTCTTCACGAAAGCCACTGCGGTGTCAGAACCCGCGGGGGCGTTCTTGGAAGCCGTTTCAACCAAGGTGGAAACGCCTTTTTGCATTTCAGCGGTCTTGGCTTCGGCGACTTTGGAGAATTCGCCGCTCACGCCGGTGCTGATTTCATACACGTGGCGGCTGAAAGCGGCGGCTTTTTCGGCCAAAGGCTGGAACATGGCGGCTTGCAAAGCCAACAATTCTTGGGCGTCTTTCACGCTCAAAGCGGCTTGCACGTGCTCAGCGGATTCAGTCAAAGCCGCGTGGGAGGCGGTCAGGTTCAAGGAAACCAATTTTTCGATGCCTTCGAAAGCTTTGGTGGTCAGGCCGAACAGGGTTTCAGCGTTGGCTTTTTGGGCGGCGACGATTTGTTCTACGGTCAAGGTCATGGTAATCTCCAAAAGGAAGGTAAAAACAAGGGGTTAGAGAAATGCTGCACTGCAACATGATTCGTATTATGCACCCCAAAATGACAATTGCAAGCCTTTTTTGCTGCATTGCAACAAATTTTCTTTTCTCTGATCAAAAAAACCACATCAAGGCCATCAAATGAAGACAAAGTTTCTGTTCCGCTCTGGGTTGTGTGCCGGTGTTTTGGCCCTGGCCGCCCTCGATGGGGCCTTTGCAGCCTCCGCTTGTCCGGCTGGTTTGAACGCCACGCTGCCCCGTTTGCAAGATGAAAAACCCCAGTCGCTTTGTCAATACGAAGGCAAGGTCATCTTGGCGGTGAACACCGCGAGCTATTGCGGCTTTACTTACCAATACAAAGCCTTGGAAGCGGTCTATGCCAAATACCAATCGGAAGGATTGGTGGTGCTGGGCTTTCCCTCCAATGATTTCCAGCAAGAAAAAGGCTCTGACAAAGAAATCGCCGAATTTTGCGAAAACACCTTCGGCGTCAAATTTCCCATGCTCAGCGCCTCGCACGTCAAGGGCGACCAGGCCAACCCCTTCTTCAAATTGTTGTTCGCCCAAGGCGCCACCCCGCCTCGCTGGAATTTCTACAAATACCTGATTGGCCGCGACGGCAAACTGATCGACAGCTACAACAGCACCACCGAGCCCGATGGCAAGAGCCTGAGCAGCGCGATTGACAAGGCGCTGAAGGCCAAGCCCTGAGCGCGGCTTCAAAGTGCTTTTGGTTGGCCCGCTAATTGCAAATGCTCAGAATGAGCAAGAAAAAGGCCTCAAAACCAGAATCGGCTAGAAAGACACTAGACAAGCACCCCGCTCTGGCAGCGTTGCGAATTGTGGTTGTGGTGCCTGATTTGGAAATTGAAGACCCGACCGACGAGCATGCCATTTCTCAGGCTGAGCGTTCACGGGCTTTGCGCATTGGCTTGCTGGAAAGTGGTTACAACCTCATCGCCTCCTTGCCGGCAGACGTCTTTTTGGCCGACCGCATCAGCCAATTACAACCTGATTTGATCATTGTGGACGCTGAATCCGAGGCCCGTGACGCCCTGGAGCACGTGGTTTTTGCGACACGTGATGCACGGCGCCCCATCGTCTTGTTCACCGATGACCGCGACACCACGCACGTTCGAGACGCCGTCGCGGTAGGCGTTTCGGCCTACATCGTCGATGGTTTGGCCAGTCAACGCATTCGGCCCATTTTGGATGTGGCGCTGGCGCGCTTTGAATATGAGGAGCGCCTGCGCGATGAGCGCGATGAGGCCCGCAACGCCTTGCAGGAACGAACCGTGGTCGAGCGTGCCAAAGCCTTGTTGATGGAGCGCCAAGGCCTTAGCGAAAAAGAAGCCTTCACCAAACTCCGAAAAATTGCCATGGACAAGGGCCTCAAAATGGCCGAAATGGCCCAACGCACTTTGGACATGGCGGACTTGCTGTCCTGATTTGGGGCGCCAACTTGGTGCAGAAGTGGGTTCGGAATTTGGTGCGTTTTTGAATGCCCTGCACAGCCCTTCTTCAGAAAATGCCCCAGCAAGGGGCGTTCTAACCCCTAAAACGCCCGTCACCTCTGGCACACCGCTTGCATTGAACTACTTCATGAGCCGACGAAGGCTCAAGGACAAAGGCGTCCCCACCCCAATACCCCAGGTGTTGTCGGTGAGGATGCCTTTGCCATTTTTGGCACCGGAATTTTTTATCAGGAGTTTTGTCATGACCGATTTTTTGGAGAGCCCCATGAGCCGCCGCCAAGTTTTGCAAGCCGCAACAGCCGGCGCCTTGACCATCGTTCCGAGTTTGCGTGCTGCGGTTTATGCACAAGGATCGGACAAGCCTGAAAAAGAAGAAGTCAAGATTGGCTTCATCCCCTTGACCGATTGCGCCAGCGTGGTGATGGCTTCGGTGCTGGGCATCGACAAAAAATACGGCGTCAAAATCATCCCCAGCAAAGAATCCAGCTGGGCGGGTGTGCGCGACAAATTGGTGAACGGCGAGCTTGACTTTGCGCATGCTTTGTACGGCTTGATTTACGGCGTCCACCTTGGCACCGCAGGCCCCAAAAAGGACATGGCGGTTTTGATGAACTTGAACCAAAACGGCCAAGCCATCACGCTGTCAAAAAATTTAGCCGACAAAGGCGCCGTCGATGCCGCCAGCCTTGCCAAGCTGATGGCCACTGACAAACGCGATTACACCTTTGCCCAAACCTTCCCCACGGGCACCCATGCCATGTGGCTCTACTACTGGTTGGCCAGCGCGGGCGTGAACCCCATGAAGGACGCCAAAGTCATCACGGTCCCGCCGCCCCAAATGGTGGCGAATATGCGCGTCGGCAACATGGATGGTTATTGCGTGGGTGAGCCTTGGGGCCACCGCGCGATTGCCGACGGCATTGGCATCACGGCCGCCACCACCCAAGACATTTGGCGGGATCACCCAGAAAAGGTGTTGGGCACCACGTCCGACTTCGTCAAAAAATACCCCAACACCGCACGCGCGGTGACAGCGGCCATTTTGGAAGCAGGCAAGTGGATCGATGCCAGCTTGCAAAACAAATTGAAGATGGCCGAGACCATCTCCGACAAGGCTTATGTCAACACCAGCGTGGATGTGATCAACCAGCGCATCTTGGGCCGCTATCAAAACGGATTGGGCAAAACCTGGGACGACCCGAACCACATGAAGTTCTTCAATGACGGCTCGGCCAACTTTCCCTACCTTTCCGATGGCATGTGGTTCTTGACCCAACACAAACGCTGGGGCTTGTTGAAAGACCACCCCGACTATTTGAAAGTGGCCAAAGAGATCAACCAAATTGACCTCTTCAAGCAAGCGGCTGTGGCCAGTGGTACGCCCGTGCCCAAAGAAGTCATGCGCACCAGCAAGCTCATGGACGGTGTGGTTTGGGACGGCAAGGACCCGAAAAAGTACGCCGACAGTTTCAAGATTCACGCTTGATTTTTCTACCAAGGACGCCCGATGAATTTGAAAAAAATGCTGTCACGCGGGTTGCCCCCGCTGATGGGTTTGGCATTGCTGGTGGGCATTTGGTCGCTGGTGTCGGTCACCAGCACTAACAATTTCCCAACGCCCACCGACACCTTTTGGCAAGCCGTGGAGGTGTTCAAAAATCCGTTCTACAAAAATGGTCCGAACGATCAGGGCGTGGGATGGAATGTGTGGAGCTCACTCAAGCGCGTGGCCTTGGGCTTCGGTTTGGCCGCACTGGTGGGCATCCCGCTGGGTTTTTTGATTGGCCGGTTTGAATTTTTGTCACGCATGTTCAATCCGCTGATCAGCTTGCTTCGTCCCGTGTCTCCGTTGGCTTGGTTGCCGATTGGGTTGCTGGTATTCAAAGGGGCCAATCCGGCGGCCATTTGGACGATTTTTATCTGCTCCATTTGGCCCATGGTCATCAACACCGCGGTCGGCGTGCAGCGTGTGCCGCAAGACTATTTGAACGTGGCCCGCGTGCTCGATCTGTCTGAATGGAAAGTGGTCAGCAAAATTTTATTCCCTGCCGTGCTGCCCTACATGCTCACGGGGGTGCGCTTGGCGGTGGGCACCGCATGGCTGGTGATCGTGGCCGCAGAAATGCTCACAGGCGGCGTTGGCATTGGGTTCTGGGTCTGGGATGAGTGGAACAACTTGAATGTGAAGAACATCATCATCGCCATTTTTGTCATTGGTTTGGTGGGTCTGATTTTGGAGTTCGCCCTCATCAAACTGGCGACGGCCTTCACTTTTGAAGAGGTGCAATCATGAGCACCGCCCTGAACACCGCGGCAGTCAGCCCACAGAATGCCAAGTATTTGCAAGTTGATCAGGTGGCGCAAACCTTCAAAACCGCCAAAGGCGATTTTCTGGCTTTGCGGGAAATCAACCTGAGCATTGCCAAAGGCGAATTCGTCACCTTGATTGGCCACTCAGGTTGTGGCAAATCGACCTTACTCAACCTGATTGCAGGCCTGACCTTACCCAGCGAAGGTACCTTGATTTGCGCGGGTCGCGAAATCGCTGGTCCTGGCCCCGAGCGGGCGGTGGTGTTTCAGAACCACTCGCTGCTGCCCTGGTTGACCTGTTTCGAAAACGTCTACTTGGGCGTCGAGCGCGTCTTTGGGATGTCGGGCCGCGTGGACGGCAAAACCAAAGAAGACAAAGAGCAACTCACCACCCGCACTCAGGCAGCGCTGGAAATGGTCGGCTTGAGCCACGCGGCATTTAAGCGGCCTGGCGAGATTTCGGGTGGCATGAAGCAACGTGTGGGCATTGCCCGAGCGCTCGCCATGCAACCCCAAGTGCTGTTGATGGACGAACCCTTTGGGGCCCTCGATGCCCTCACCCGCGCCAAATTGCAAGACGAGTTGCTGGCCATTGTGGCCAACACCCAAAGCACGGTGGTCATGGTCACGCACGATGTCGACGAAGCCGTTTTGCTGTCCGACAAGATTGTCATGATGACCAACGGCCCCGCTGCCACCATCGGCGAAGTGCTGGCCGTGAACTTGCCCCGCCCTCGCTCACGCGTCACGCTGGCCGACGATCCGGCCTACCTGCAGTACCGCAAAGCCGTGATCGACTTTTTGTACACGCGCCAAGCGCACGTTGAAAAACACTGAGAGAGGGGAGCAGAGCATGAGCCAAAAACTCAAACTGGTGATGGTGGGCAACGGCATGGCCGGCGTTCGCACGTTGGAAGAACTCCTGAAGCTCACACCCGATTTGTATGAAATCACCGTCTTCGGAACCGAGCCCCACCCCAACTACAACCGAATTTTGTTATCGCCTGTTTTGGCTGGTGAACAGACGCTGGACGAAATTATTTTGAATCCATTCGATTGGTACCGCGACAACGATATCAACCTGCACACCGGTTGGACAGTCACAGAAGTAGACCGCATCCAGCGCATGGTGCATGCCAAAAATGCCGCCGGCGAAACTTGCAGCGCGCCTTACGACCGGCTCATTTTGGCGACGGGCTCTAACCCCTTCATGCTGCCCATCCCCGGTCGCGATTTGGCCGGCGTCTTGGCCTACCGCGACATTGCCGACACCCAAGCGATGATTGACGCGGCGACGAAATACCAACATGCGGTGGTGATTGGCGGCGGCTTGCTGGGCCTGGAGGCCGCTAACGGTTTGATGAAACGCGGCATGAAAGTGACCGTGGTGCACGTGAGCGATTGGTTGATGGAACGCCAACTCGACCCAGTGGCCGGGGGCCTGTTGCAGCGCTCGCTGGCAGAACGCGGTATGCAATTCTGCATGGCGGCCCACACCCAAGCTTTGCTGGGTGACGCCAACGGACGCGTGGCCGCGGTCCAGTTCAAAGACGGCACCAGCGTGCCCGCCGAACTGGTTGTGATGGCCGTGGGCATCCGACCCAACACCGCTTTGGCTGAAAAAATGCACCTGCATTGTGAGCGCGGCATTGTTGTCAGCGACACCTTGCAAACTGTCACCGATCCGCGCATTTATGCGGTCGGCGAATGCGCCTCACACCGCGGCATTGCCTATGGTTTGGTGGCCCCTTTGTTTGAGCAAGGCAAAGTCTTGGCCAACCATTTGGCCGAATTTGGCATTGGCCGCTACACCGGCTCTTTGACTTCGACCAAGCTGAAAGTGACTGGCATCGATTTATTCAGCGCCGGTGATTTCATGGGCGCAGACGACGGCAGCACCGAAGAGATTGTGCTCAGCGATCCGCACGACGGCGTCTACAAAAAACTGGTCATCCACAACGACCAATTGGTCGGCGCATGTTTGTATGGCGACACGGTGGATGGCAGTTGGTATTTCAAACTCTTGCGCGATGGCCGCAACGTGGCCGACATCCGTGAGAAGCTGATGTTTGGTGAATCCAACATCGGCGATGTCGGACATCAGGGCCAGAGCAAAGCCGCTGCCATGGTCGACTCCGATGAGGTTTGCGGTTGCAACGGCGTCACCAAGGGCGCCATCTGCAAGACCATCAAAGAAAAAGGTCTGTTCACCTTGGACGAGGTTCGCAAACACACCAAGGCCAGCGCCAGCTGCGGCTCTTGCACCGGCTTGGTCGAACAAATTTTGATGTTCACCGCTGGTGGCGACTACTCGGCAACGCCTAAATTGAAACCCATGTGCGGCTGCTCCTCGAACAGCCACCAAGCCGTGCGAGATGCGATTCGTGATAAAAAATTGCTCCGCATCGGCGACGTCTTCCGAGCGCTTGAATGGCGCACCCCCAACGGCTGCGCCAGCTGCCGTCCGGCGGTGAATTACTACCTCATCAGCACCTGGCCCAAAGAGGCCCAAGATGATCCACAAAGCCGTTTCATCAACGAGCGCAGCCACGCGAACATCCAAAAAGACGGCACCTACAGCGTCATCCCCCGCATGTGGGGGGGCGAGACGACGGCGGCTGAATTGCGCCGCATCGCGGATGTGGTGGACAAATACAACATCCCCACCGTCAAGGTCACCGGCGGCCAACGCATTGACTTGTTGGGCGTGAAAAAGGAAGACTTGCTCGACGTTTGGAAAGACATTGGCATGCCCAGCGGCCACGCTTATGCCAAGGCGCTTAGAACAGTCAAAACCTGTGTGGGCAGCGAATGGTGTCGCATGGGAACACAAGACAGCACCCAAATGGGCAAGGACCTTGAAAAAGCCATGTGGCGCATGTATGCCCCGCACAAGGTGAAATTTGCGGTCTCGGGTTGCCCGCGCAACTGCGCCGAAGCAGGCATCAAAGACGTCGGTGTGATTGGCGTGGACAGTGGTTGGGAAATGTACATCGGGGGCAACGGCGGCATCAAAACCGAAGTGGCTGAGTTCTTTGTGAAAGTCAAAACCGCGGAAGAAGTGTTGGAATACACCGGCGCGTTCATGCAGCTTTACCGCGAAGAAGGTTGGTATTTGGAACGCACGGTGCATTACCTGCACCGCGTGGGCATGGACTACATCAAACAAAAAGTGCTGGATGACGAAGTCAATCGCAAAGTGCTGTGGGCCCGTTTGCAGCACGCTTTGGAGGGCGAGCCCGACCCCTGGTTTGAATTCAGCAAAGCCCGTGTGGACACACGACAGTTTGAACCCGTTGCGGTGGAAGCCGCCAGCCATGCTTAAGAAGTAAAACCAAAACGAGAAACCCCATGACAGTTTGGAAAGCAATTTGCCGGGTAAATGACATTCCGGTCTTGGGCTCGCGCCGGGTGGCCCGTGAAAACGGGCTCGAGGTGGCCATTTTTAGAAACGACGCCGACGAAGTGTTCGCCCTGCTCGACCGCTGCCCTCACAAGGGCGGCCCGTTGTCTCAAGGCATTGTGTTTGGGCAGCAAGTCGCCTGCCCCATGCACAACTGGACCATCGACCTTTGCGATGGCAAGGCCCAAGCGCCAGACGAAGGATGCACACCGCGCTTTTCGGTGAAAGTAGAGGACCAAGTGGTGTATTTGGACACCGCCGAATTGGCCCACCTCGGCACCGACCTGACACGCCCCATCGCGGGGCCGAAGCGGTGAACTTAACCCAATCCACTTGCCCTTATTGCGGCGTGGGTTGCGGGGTCATCATCGAGTCACGCGGCGCGCAAATCACGGGCGTGCGGGGCGACCCGGATCATCCCGCCAACTTCGGTCGTTTGTGCACCAAGGGCCAGTCTTTGCACTTGACGTCAGCGCCGCAGGTCAACGCACAAACCCGGTTGCTGACACCTCAGTTGCGCGTGGCGCGCGGGCAAGCGCCTGTGGCGTTGGCTTGGGATCAAGCATCGGCCCTGGCAGCCCAAAAATTAGCCGGAGTTGTGCGCCAGCACGGCCCCGATGCGCTCGGTTTTTACATCTCTGGCCAACTGCTGACCGAAGACTATTACGCCTTCAACAAACTCGCCAAAGGCCTGCTCGGCACCAACAACATCGACAGCAATTCACGTCTTTGCATGAGCAGCGCGGTGGCGGGCTACAAAATGACTTTGGGCGCCGACGCCCCACCCGCTTGCTATGAAGACTTGGATGAGGCGCAGTGCCTGTTCATCGCGGGCAGCAACACGGCTTGGGCGCACCCCATTTTGTTCAGGCGCATCGAAGACGCACGTCGTGCGAATCCCAACCTGAAAATGATCGTGGTCGACCCGCGAAGAACCGACACCACCGACATGGCCGATTTGCATTTGCAAATTCAGCCCGGCACCGATGTGTTGCTGTTTCACGGCCTCCTGCACGTGATGCTGCAGCAAGGCTGGACACAAGCACGCTACATCTCTGAGCACACCAAAGGCTTTGAGGCCCTGCAGGCGTTGGTGGCTGACCACACGCCCGACAGCGTGGCGCAGATTTGCGGCATCCGCGTTGAAGACTTGCTGACGGCGGCACGCTGGTTTGCGACCTCACCCGCGACCTTGAGTTTGTATTGCCAAGGCCTGAACCAATCCAGCAACGGCAGCGCCAAGAATGCGGCCTTGATCAACCTGCACTTGGCCACGGCGCAAATGGGCAAACCTGGCGCCGGGCCGTTCTCCTTGACCGGCCAACCCAACGCCATGGGCGGCCGTGAAGTGGGCGGCATGGCCAACTTGATGAGCGCGCACCGCGACTTGTCCAATCCGCAACACCGCGCCGAAGTCGCTGCCCTTTGGGGGGTCCCGGAGGTACCCGCCAAGCCCGGCCTGACCGCCGTCGAGATGTTTCAAGCCGCCGCAGACGGGCAGGTCAAAGCGCTGTGGATTGTGTGCACGAACCCGGCTCAATCGATGCCCGATCAAAAAACCGTGCGGCGGGCTTTGGAGCGGGCCGAGTTCGTGGTGGTGCAAGAGGCCTTTAAAACCGCGGCCACTTGCGACTTCGCCGACCTGTTGTTGCCAGCCACCACCTGGGGCGAAAAAGAAGGCACGGTGACCAACAGCGAGCGCCGCATCAGCCGGGTTCGAGCCGCAGTTGCGCCCGCCGGACAAGCCCGGCACGATTGGCAAATTGCCTGCGACATTGGCCAAAAAATGGCAGTGGCTTTGCAGCGTCCCCAAGCCGCGCAGTTACTGAACTTCACCACGCCCGAAGCCATATGGAACGAACACCGCGAAAGCACCCGTGGCCGTGACCTCGACATCACGGGCCTGAGCTATGCCTCCCTCGAGCGTGCCCCTGCCCAATGGCCCTGCCCCGACCGAACCGGCCAAAGCCAAACCCGTTTGTACACCGATGGCCGCTTTGCCACGCCAGACCAACGCGCCCAATTTGCTGCCGTCCGTTGGGAACCTGTCAGCGAAGAGCGGGTTTCGCAGTTCCCATTTGCACTCACCACCGGTCGCCTGCGCGATCAATGGCACGGCATGACCCGCACCGGTACCGCGGGTCGGCTGTTTGCCCACAGCCCTGAGCCTTGTGTGGAACTGAACCCCCAAGACTTACATCGTTTAGGTCTCAAAAACGGCGCACTTGCCCAGGTGAGCAGCAAGCGAGGCCGTTTGGTCCTGCCGGTTCAGGCCAGCGAACAAGTGGCGCCGCTGCAAGCCTTCATCGCCATGCATTGGGGACCTGAGGTGCTAAGTGGCCGCGATGCCAAAGGCTTGCCCGGCTTGGGCGTAAATGGACTGACCACCGCCCAGTTTTGCCCCATCTCCAAACAACCAGAACTCAAACACGCCGCCGTGCAAGTGACCGCGCAGGCCGTCAGCACTTGGTCTTTTTTGGCGATGGCGTGGCTGCCTGCAGACGAAGTGTGGCAAGCCCGCGCCGGCTTGCAATCCTTGATGGCTGAGTTTGATTACGCCAGTCTGGTGCCCTTCGCCGACCCAGCCGCCCATTTGGCTGACGCCACCCCGCGCACGGGCTTGTTGTTCAGAGCCACTTTGACGCAAGCGCCGAGTTCAGCCGCTGAAGGTGCAGAAGGTGCCAAGACGATGCAAAAAGTTCATAAGGTGCTGAGCCTCTTGCAACTTGAGGGGGCTGACACGTTGCGCTATGCAGACCCTAAACAGGCGCAGCTGCGGGCGCTGAGTTTGAGCACGGCCCAAGAAAGCCCTTCGGGGCTGCGCCGATTGCAAGGCTTTGCGCTGGCCGGTGACACCCGATCGGGTCCATGGCTGAAAGACCTTTTGGCCCAAGGTGAACAGGCCCAAGCCTTGCCTTGGACAGCGCGCCAATGGCTGCAGGCCAGCAGCGAGCCTCCCGTAGAAGCGGCGCCGATGGCCCGGCAAATTTGCAGCTGTTTAAATGTGCGTGAAGACGCCATCACCACTTGCTTGCAGCAAACTTCAGGACCTGAGACCGAGCGCTTGGGCGTCCTGCAAAACCAATTGCAATGCGGAACGAAATGTGGCTCGTGCTTGCCAGAACTCAAGCGATTGGTTCGGCAAGTGGGTGTGATGGCTTCTTAACCAGAAATCAGACAGCTCTGGGCGCCGCCGATAGCCCGCTGGATTGAGACAAATCTTTTCGCAATGCGCACGCAACTCGGCCACGAAACTTCCGGCGCGAATCGGATTTTCTAGTGCACTCTTCGCCGATCTCCTCAAGATCGATGCTGCCAACGGCGTGATCAGTAAACCATTCTTTGGCAGAGTCATGCTGCTCTCGCCCATCGTTGGTGAATTCTCAAGTGAAGAAATTCGCATGGGCAAGCCCGCATTGAGCAAGCCCGGGATGAACTCCTGGTGCACCGATTCCTGGGGTGTCAGGGCCTCGATCCGCATCAGGTGGCTGCTGGTGGTCTGCAAGCGCAACCAGACGGTGCGCCGCTCTGGCAGCGCCGCCAGCCGCAGGGTGTGGTTCAAAGAGCCGGACTCAGCCGCTGCCATGGACGTCCAGTCGCCCGTGCTGCGCGGGTGCTTGCCCTGAGCCAACTCCAAGGGATCGTACAAGGTGATTTGGTCCAGAAACACCGGGCGTATGCGCTGGACCAGGTGGTCGATTTGACGGACTTCCTCTTCGGGCACGGCGGCTATGGTGAGTCGCACCCACTCGGCGTCGTGACTAAAGCCTTTGCTCAAGACGCCCACATAAGGGGTGTAAGGGGCCGCTTGGGCTTGCTCGAACGTGGCGTGGGCGCCGAGCCGAGCAAGCCGCCCAGGAGCCAGGCCAGCAGTGCCACCACCATGAAGATCCGTCTCTGCATGAAATACATCAGGCCAGTCATGTCAACGCGGGACGGTGCACCACATCAAATCGCTGAGCCAATTGAGCCAGGCGCCGATCCAGGGTCCACAGGGCCACGCCCGGCATGATCAGCGTAGAGGCCAACAACATCAAATCGACCAGACCGCAGCCCAAGCCAAACAAACTTTCGCGCTCGACAAAGGCCATCACTTCCTGAACGCTGGCTTGTTGGCTGGGCTGCAACTGCGCCAGATCCTGCAATGTTTGCAGCCGTTGGGGCGGGGTTCCACAGGCGATCTCGCCCAGGACCAAGGGGTGCACCCTCACCAGGTCCAGTACCAAGAGATCCATCAAGCCAGCGTTGCGCCGCCGGAAATGATCGACCCACACCGAGGTGTCGACCAGAACCCCCCTCATGCGGGCTCATCCTCGCGGCGGCGGGCAATGTCTTTCATTTCCGGCAGGGTGGCTCCAAGGGCCGCCAATCGTTTCGCGGCCTGTACCCGGACAAAGGTTTTGATGGCTTCACGGAACAAGTCGGCTTTGTCCATGGCGGGGTCCGCCACTTCAATCGCCCGCGAATACAAAGCATCGTCAATGGTCACGGTGGTTCGCATAGGCACCTCACTGCATCAAGAAAGATGCCATTTTGCATCAATCTTGATGCCATGACAAATTCGGCGGGGGATTTTAGGAGGCGCTCAGGCCTTCGACGACGCGGGCGGCTTTTTCAAATTCGTAGGCATGAACGGCGGTCTCGAGTTGGGAATAGGCACGGCGGTCTGGGCCTGGGTTTGCTTAATGTGGCGCATGCTTTGGGTCAACTGCTGCCAGGTGGCTTCGATGCCCTCAATTTGCGTCTGAACGTCCCCTACGCCACTGGCCAGGGTGGTTTCCAATTGCGGGGCCTGGGCCCGCAAGGCTGTCAGGCCCAGCGAGGCGGCGGCGCCTTTGAGGGTGTGGGCCAGGCGAATGGCATCGCTTTGCTGGTGGCGCTCCAGGGCCTTCCTGACCTGGAGCATGTCGTCGGCGTGGAAGGCCAGGAATTCGAGCAGTAATTTCAAGTACCAGCCCACATCGCCCCGCACACGGCTCAGGCCTTTGTCCAGGTCCAGCCCGGGCAAGGCGCGCAGTTGGGGCGTCAGCGCTGGGTCCACCGCCTGGCTGGTGGGCGCGGGCGAGGCATCCAAACGGGACAGGTGCACGGCGCCACTGACTTTGGGCAGCCACTTGAGAAAGGTGGCGGACAAGGCCTGGGGGTCAACCGGCATGGCCGCGAAGTAGCCCATGCCGGCTTCTTTGCAGCGTTTGCAGTCGTCTCCTAGGTGTTGGCGGTCAGGGCGATGATGGGGGGTCTTGCGACTGGGGCAGTGGTGGATTTGGCGGGTGGCCTCCAGACCGTCCATGACCGGCATTTGCACATCCATCAGAATTAGGTCGAACGAGGTCTTTTTGGCCGTCGCCTGCAACCTCCACCTTCATGCCGGTTTCGGCGAGCAGCAGGCGTGCGGATCTCGTGGCTCATGTTGACCAAGAAGTTGGTTTTGAGTTGGTCCAGCCAGGGTTGATTTCTGGAAATACCACCAAAAGGCGCAAGCTGGCAATACCGCCTCTTGGACGCTAAAAAACAGAAAACCCCGCAAAAACTAGGTTTGCAGGGCTTGTAGGGGGCATTGTAGGACTACAAAAAACCCAATTATGGCGGAAACGGAGGGATTCGAACCCTCGATGCGGCTCTACACCGCATACTCCCTTAGCAGGGGAGCACCTTCGGCCTCTCGGTCACGTTTCCAGGTGGAGTGATTATAGCCTTTGGGGGCGACGATCAAGCCTTCACTTGGTCTAAATCGAACACTTTGTGCAGGGCGCGCACGGCGAGTTCCATGTATTTCTCGTCGATCACCACCGAAGTCTTAATTTCGGAGGTCGAAATCATTTGGATGTTGATGCCCTCTTCCGACAGGCAGCGGAACATCTTGGCGGCCACACCCACGTGACTGCGCATGCCGATGCCGACGATACTGACCTTGCAAATTTTGGTGTCGCCAACCACGTCTTTGGCACCCAAAGCCGAGATCACTTTGCCTTTGAGCAAGTCGATGGTCTTGGCGAAATCATTGCGATGAACGGTAAAGCTGAAGTCGGTGTGACCGTCCTTGCTCATGTTCTGGATGATCATGTCCACTTCAATATTGGCATCGGCCACAGCGCCCAGAATTTGGTAGGCGATGCCGGGGCGGTCGGGCACGTTGACCAAAGAAATTTTGGCTTCGTCGCGGTTAAAGGCGATGCCGGATACGACGGCTTGTTCCATTTTTTCGTCTTCCTCAAAAGTGATCAGGGTGCCCGAGGTGGCTTCCTCTTGCAAATCGATGTCCCAGGGGGTGAAGCTGCTCAACACGCGCAGCTTGACTTTGTACTTGCCGGCAAATTCAACCGAACGAATTTGCAGCACCTTAGAGCCCAAAGAGGCCATTTCCAGCATCTCTTCGAAACTCACCGTGGTCAGGCGGCGGGCTTCGGGTTCCACGCGGGGGTCGGTGGTGTAGACGCCGTCCACGTCGGTGTAAATCAAGCACTCTTCGGCCTTGAGCGCGGCGGCCACGGCCACGGCCGAGGTGTCGCTGCCGCCTCGGCCCAGCGTGGTGATGTTGAGGTCTTCGTCGACGCCTTGAAAGCCCGTGATCACCACCACTTTGCCAGCGGCCAAATCGGCGCGAACACGTTTGTCGTCGATCGATTCGATGCGGGCTTTGGTGAAGGCGCTGTTGGTTTTGACAGCCACTTGCCAGCCGGCATAGCTGACCGACTCAATGCCTTCGGCTTGCAGCGCGATGGCCAACAAGGCCGACGAGGCCTGCTCGCCGGTAGAGGCCAGCATGTCGAGTTCGCGGTAGTAAGCGCTTTCGGTTTTTTTCGGGGCCAATTCTTTGGCCAAACCCAGCAGGCGGTTGGTTTCGCCGCTCATGGCGCTGGGAACGACCACCATTTGGTGACCGGCGCGGGCCCACTTGGCCACGCGTTTGGCAACGTTCTGAATGCGCTCGGTGGAGCCCATCGACGTGCCGCCGTATTTATGAACAATCAATGCCATAGGGAGTGAAGGTAAGTAAGCCCGCTATTCTAACAATTCGGCCCTGCCCGGCTTTGATCTCAATTTGATGCCCGCGCGTGCGACAGGCCGCCACTTGGTTCAAGAGTTCGTTCAACTGCGCGGTGTTGGGCGTGGTTTGGTGTTGATGCAAAAGCCAATAACGCAAGACGTTCGATTGACGTTCAGGGGAAAGTGTTTGCAGCTTTTTAAGGTCGATCGACGCGTTTTCGTCGGGCCGACCGACCTCTTTGAGGTCCATTTCTGCCAGGTCGTTTAACAGCGTTTGTGCTTGCGCGGCATGCGCTGCGCTGCGGGCAAAGGTGGTTCTGAAGGGGGGAAATGCGGCTTGTAATTCAGGCAAAAGCCGTGCGCGAATGCGGTTGCGGGTGTAGCGCAGGTTTTGATTGCTGGGGTCTTCAATCCAGGCGACACCGGCAGCCTGCAAGCCTTCGCGCAAGGCCGCGCCGGGCACTTTCAAAAAAGGGCGGTGCCAGCGAATGCCTTGTCGCTCCCAGGTGGCGGGCATCGAGGCCAGGCCGGGCAAGCCAGCGCCACGCGAGAGGGCCAGCAACAGGGTTTCGACTTGGTCGTCGGCGTGTTGGGCCAGGGCCATGTCTTGAATTCGGAGGTCGGCCCATTCGTTTTTAGCCACCTCCGCCAACACCGCATAGCGCGCTGAACGCGCGGCGTCTTCGGGGCTTTGGCCCGCGGTATGGCGGGCGTTGACGCGGCGCACCACCAAGGGCACTTGCCAAGCAGCGCACTGGGCGCGGCAGTGGGCCTCAAATTCGTCGGCCGCTGTTTGCAGGCCGTGGTGCACATGAACAGCGTGGACCTGGCCGGGCCAGCGGTTCGTGCAGGCCCAAAGCAAGGCGGTGGAATCGGCGCCGCCGCTGTAGGCCACGCCGAAAGGCAAACGGGGAGAAAAGTCAGGCAGTTCTGACCAGCTCAACTCTCAGCCTTGGTGTCATTGAAGCGGCCGTAGCTGTTGAGGCGCTCGTAGCGGCGGTCCTGCAGCTCTTTGGGCTTGAGGTCGGCCAATTGGCGCCACGCGTCGTTCAAGGCGCGCTTCAAGAAGGCCGCCATTTGCTTGGGGTCGCGGTGGGCGCCACCCACGGGTTCGCTGACAATTTTGTCGACCAAGCCCAACGCTTTGAGGCGGTGGGCGGTGATGCCCAAGGCCTCGGCCGCATCTTGTGCGCGGTCGGCGGTCTTCCACAAAATAGAGGCGCACCCTTCGGGGCTGATGACCGAGTAAACCGAGTATTGCAACATCAAGACTTGGTCGGCCACCGAAATGGCCAGGGCGCCACCCGAACCGCCTTCGCCAATGATGGTGGTGATGATCGGCACCTCGAGTTGCGCCATTTCATAAATGTTGCGGCCAATGGCCTCGGATTGCCCACGCTCTTCGGCGTCAATGCCGGGGTAGGCACCGGGCGTGTCGACAAAGGTGAAAACGGGCAGTTTGAATTTTTCAGCGGTCTTCATCAAGCGCAGCGCCTTGCGGTAGCCCTCGGGCTTGCTCATGCCAAAGTTGCGCAATCCGCGCTCTTTGGTGTCGCGGCCTTTTTGTTGGCCCAGCACCATGCAAGCGTTGCCATTGAAACGGGCCAAGCCGCCCACGATGCTGAGGTCGTCGGCGAAGTGGCGGTCGCCGTGCAATTCAACGAAGTCGGTGAACAACTCGTTCACATAGTCCAAGGTATAGGGGCGCTCAGGGTGACGGGCAATTTTGGTGATTTGCCAAGGGGACAAATCGCTGTAAATGTCTTTGGTGAGCTGCTGGCTTTTTTTGCTCAGTTGATCGATTTCAGCGGAAATATCCACCGCCGACTCGTTTTGCACATAACGCAACTCTTCAATCTTGGACTCCAACTCTGCGATGGGTTGTTCAAAATCTAAAAAAGTGGTTTTTGCCATGGGGTTTTCCTCCAGAAGGTGCAATTCAGTGCGCTTTTGGGCTTTGGCTTTAGTAGGCGACCGGAATGGGGTCCAGCGCCCGCCAAATGTACCAAGTGGCGACACTGCAATAAGGCGCCCAAGCCGCCGCCACCTCGCGGGCGTCACTGCGGCTGACGGGTTCGCCAGAAAAGTAATTTTGACTGATGCCGTTGATCAAGCCAATGTCATCCAAGGGCAGCACATTGGGGCGCATTAGGTGAAAGATCAAAAACATTTCAGCCGTCCATCGGCCAATGCCGCGGATGGCCGTTAACTCGGCGATGATGGCCTCGTCGTCCATCTCGTTCCAGTTTTTGACGTGGACCGCGCCGTCGTTGAAGTGAATGGCGAGGTCAACCAAATACTCCACTTTACGGGCACTCAAACCCGCGGCGCGCATGTCGTCGACCTTGAGCTTCAAGACCTGGGCCGGCACAAACTTTTTGGGCAAGACCACGACCCGGTCCCAAACCGCTTGCGCCGCCTTGACCGAAATTTGTTGCCCCACAATGCTGCGCGCCAAGGTGGTGAACGCATCGCCCCGGGTTTCTAAAGTCAGGTCGTCAAATTGGGGAATGAGCCGCTTCATGACGCGGTCTTTTTTGACCAGGTGCTTGCAGGCCTCTTCCCAATAAGGAGGCGCTTTGGAAACTGGCAGCACTTTGCTCAAGGCACGGCCTCCCAAGTGGTGCCACTGGGGCTGTCTTTCAGGGCAATGCCTTGGGCCCATAACGCTTGGCGAATGCGGTCGGCCTCGGCAAAGTTTTTATCTTTTTTGGCTTGTGTTCGCAGGTCAATTTGGGCTTGTATCTCGGCGGGCGACAAGCCGGCGGCAAGTTCGCGGCCCTCTCCCTCGATTGAGGACGCAGGGGCATTCAACAGCCCTTGCAGGTAAGCGCGTGGATCGGACTGCAAGAGCCCCAAGCAAGCGCCCAAAGACTTGAGCAAGGTTCTGAGTGACGTCGCGGCTGTTGAGTCAATGGCTTTGTCGGCATTGGCTTTGTTGATGTCGCTCGCCAAGTCAAACAGCACGGCCACGGCTTCGGGGGTGGCAAAGTCTTCGTCCATCGCGGCTTTGAATCGGGCGGCGAAGGGGTGGCGCCAATCGATGTGGGCCACCTTGGTTTCCCCGACCGGGCCGGTGTCCAGCGCCGTATAAAGCCGGCGCAGCGACTGGCGGGCGTCCTTCAAATGCACATCGCTGTAATTCAGCGGGCTGCGGTAATGCGCGCGCACCACAAAGAAGCGAATGGTTTCGGCGTCAAAGCTTTTCAGAACATCGCGGATGGTGAAAAAGTTGCCCAAACTCTTGGACATTTTTTCGTTGTCCACATTGATGAAACCGTTGTGCATCCAGGTGTTCACAAAGGGTTGGCCATTGGCGCCTTCGCTTTGGGCAATTTCGGTTTCGTGGTGCGGAAACTGCAGGTCGGCGCCGCCGCCGTGAATGTCCAGCGTTTTACCGAGCAATTCGCAGGCCATGGCCGAGCATTCAATGTGCCAGCCGGGGCGCCCTGGGCCAAATACGCTGGGCCATTTGGCGTCGTCGGGTTCTTCGGGTTTGGCGCTCTTCCACAGCACGGGGTCGAGCGGGTCTTGTTTGCCTTCGCTCACCGCCACGCGCTCGCCGGCGCGCAAATCATCGAGCGATTTGCCGCTCAGTTGCCCGTAGTTGGGAAAGTGCCGGATCGACAAGTTCACGTCACTGGCGTGCTCACCGCCCGCGCCGGCACCGCTGTTCGATCGATAGGCCAAGCCCTTTTGCTCCAAGGTTTGAATCATGTTCAGCATGGCGGGCACGTGGTCGGTGGCGCGGGGCTCAAAGCTGGGTCGCTCTATGTTGAGGGCGTCAAAGTCTTGGTGCATGGCGTCGATCATGCGGCGGGTCAGTGCGCGAATGCTCTCGCCGTTTTCCAAAGCACGTCGAATGATCTTGTCGTCAATGTCGGTGATGTTGCGAACATAAGTCACCTTGTATCCAGAAACTTGGAGCCAGCGTTGCACCACATCGAATGCCACGTTGGCGCGGGCATGACCGATGTGGCAGTAATCGTAAACAGTCAAACCGCAAACATACAGTCGGACATGGCCAGGCTCAATAGGCGTAAACACCTGCAATTGGCGGGCCAGTGTGTTGTAGATGCGCAAACTCAAAAACCCCTCGGATACAATCATTTCAGTATAGCTTGCCCATGAAATTCGCCCCCTCTTTTTTCCCTTCCAAGGCCTGTGCATGGGTGTTGTGGGCCTGTGCTTGGGCAACCGCTTGTGGCCTCAGTGCCCCCTGCGCTTTCGCCGACAACGGCGTCAACCATTACGGCGAAGTCATGCAGGCCATGAACTCAGGCAAGCTGAGCCAAGCCCAAGCGCTGGCCGACGCCTACATCGGCAGCAACCCGCGCGATCCCCAAATGCGGGTGCTGAAGGCCGAAGTGCTGTCGCAGCAGGGGCAAACCATGGAAGCCATTTCGCTGCTGGAGACCCTCCGCGCCGAATACCCCGAACTGCCTGAGCCTTACAACAACCTGGCCGCTTTGTACGCCAAGCAGGGGGCTTATGAAAAAGCCCGGGCGGCCTTGGAGATGGCCATCAAAGCCAATCCGCGCTACCTCACCGCCATTGAAAATTTGGGCGATGTCTACGCCAAGTTGGCCAGTGAGCAATACGCCCAAGCCCTGGCCTTGAACCCGGCCAGCCTCTCCTTGCCGATCAAAATAGACCGCTTGTCTCAGGTGTTTGAAAACGCCGCCAATGCCGCCGTTTCCATCGATGGCGCCAACCCGCCGGACTTGGCCAACGAGCCCGTGGTGAAGGCACTGCAAGCTTGGGCCAAAGCCTGGTCTTTGCGCGACATGCCCGCTTACCTGGCCTGCTATGCCCCCGATTTCCAGCCCGCCAAGCAACAAGCCATCGGCCCATGGCGCACCGAGCGGTACCAACGCATCACTTCCCGAAAGCGCATCCAGGTCGGCCTGAAAGACCTGCGCATTCAGTACCCAACAGACCACACCGCGGTGGCCACCTTCATAGAAACCTACCAAGCCGACGGACTGTCTTTAACCCATCAAAAAGTGATGGAATTGAAACGCATCGACAATCGCTGGTTGATCTTCAAAGAGTCCGCTGACGAGTAATGCCCATGTCTTTTCCCTCTTTTTCTTTTTTGCCCCCTTCATTTTTTCGTTCTCTGCTTTCGGCACTTGGCCTGATCGGCGTTTTGATGATCAGCGGATTGGCGGCCACGACGGCCCAGGCCGAAGAGGTGCGCGTCAAGCTCGTCACCAGCGAAGGCGACATCGTGCTGGCCTTGGAGCCCGACAAAGCCCCGAAAACCGTGGCTAATTTTGTCAAATACGTCAAAGAGGGCACCTACAACGGCACCGTGTTTCACCGCGTCATCAACGGCTTCATGATCCAAGGCGGCGGCTACACCGCAGACCTGAAAGAAAAACCCACCCGTCCGCCCATTCCTTTGGAAACCAGCCCGGATTTGAAAAACGAGCGTGGCACGATTGCCATGGCCAGAACCATGGCCGCCAACTCGGCCACCAGCCAGTTTTTCATCAACGTGGCCGACAACACCAGCCTCGATACCACCCACCCCAACGCCAATGGCTATGCGGTGTTCGGCCGTGTATTGAGCGGCATGGAAGTGGTCGATAAAATCAAAACTGTCCCCACCACGCGCCGCAACCCTTTTCAAGATGTCCCGGTCACGCCTGTGGTGATCATCAGTGCCAGTTTGATTCAATGACTTGAACCCCATTGACCTCGTTTACGAACCCAAGGAAACACCATGAGCAACCCACAAGTTGAAATCCACGTCGCGGACGTCGGCGTCATCACCGTTGAGTTGGATGCTGAAAAAGCACCCAAAACCGTTGAAAACTTTTTGAAATACGTCAAAAAAGGCCATTACAACGGCACCGTTTTCCACCGCGTGATTGAAAACTTCATGATCCAAGGTGGCGGTTTTGAGCCCGGCATGAAGCAGCGCCCCACCGCCGCGCCCATCGACAACGAAGCCAACAATGGCCTCAAAAACGACCACTACACCATCGCCATGGCCCGCACCAGCGCCCCTCACTCGGCTTCGGCTCAGTTTTTCATCAACACCACCAACAATGACTTTTTGAACCACACCTCGCCCACAGCGAACGGTTGGGGCTATGCCGTGTTCGGCCAAGTGATTGCCGGCCAAGACGTGGTTGACGACATCAATGTCGTCAAAACAGGCCGCAAAGGCATGTTTGACGATGTGCCCAAAGAAGATGTGGTGATTGAAAAAGTGGTCCTCGTCGGTGACGATGCCGCCGAATCGGAAGACGCCTCGGAATAATGCCCCCTCACCTATTTCAAGCGCCGGCGTCTTGGCGGGAGGTGGCTTTCATCTCCGACCTGCACTTGCAAGCCTCGCTTGAAAAAACGGTTCAGGGCCTCGCCCACTTCTTGCAAAACAACACCGCTGATGCGGTGTTTTTGTTGGGCGATGTGTTTGAGGTCTGGGTGGGTGATGACTCGGCAGAGAGCGGGTTTCCGGCTGAGGCACTCAACCTGCTCAAGGCTGCAGCGGCGCGCCAGCCGCTGTATTTGATGGTCGGCAACCGCGATTTTTTGTTAAGCCCCCCCCTACTCGCCTCGGTGGGCATCACCTGGCTCGATGACCCGACGGTATTGGCTTTTGGCGGTGAACGCTTTTTGTTGAGCCATGGCGATGCGCTGTGCCTGGACGATTTGCCTTACCAAAAATTTCGGCAAATGGTGCGCGACCCCAAGTGGCAAGCCACCGTACTGAGCCTGCCCTTGGCAGATCGATTGGCGCTGGCGAAAAGCATCCGCGAACAAAGCATGGGCGTTAAAACCGCGAACGCGCAAAACCAGACAGACTGGATTGACCTCAATGCCAACGCCGTTCTGAAAGCTTTGAGTGAGGCCGATTGCACCACGCTGATCCACGGCCACACCCACGCACCCCAATGCCATGCCCTTGGCCACAATGCCGCAGGCCAAGCCTTGACCCGTGAGGTGCTGAGCGATTGGGACTTGGACGATGCCCTCCCCCGTGCCGAGGTGTTCAGCTTGACTTGGGGCCCCGCCGCCGAAGCGCCCCCTTCAATCCAGCGCGTGAAGCGATCGAGGCGGCGCCTTTACCTTTAGCTTGAGGCGGCGCCTTTAATTTCCTGCTTTGGGGTGTTCTTTGACGTCGGCCTTGGCGGCGGCATTCAACTCCCAAACAATGTTGGAGAAAGACATATTCAAAGCCGCGTAAACATCGTGGGCTTTGGGGTCCGCGTTGTCGCCCATGAGTTCGACACTGGCGGTGGCGAAATCCACCAAAGGCACGCCTTCGACGGTCAAACGTTGAATGCCCGCCACCCGCTTGGCTTCGTAAAAAGTGCCTGATGCATCCAACACGACGCGGCTGTCAAAGCCGGCTTGCTTGGCGGAAAGAGCAGGCAAAGCGGCGCAGACTTCGAGCGAAATGCCTGCCACCAAGAGTTGATGACGGCCGGTGGCCTTCACGGCAGCGACCACGTTCGGATCGTCCCAGGCATTGATGGTGGTGCGTTTGATGACCTTGAGATTGGGCAATTCCGAAGAGATTTCGGGCAACACAGGGCCCCACAAATTGCCAGGTCCAACCGCCGTCACGATGATGGGCACGTTCAACAACTTGGCCACTTTGACCAAAGCCCCCACGTTGCGAGACAAGTCGGCGGTGGAAATGTCACGCACCCCGCTCAGCAAACCCACCTGTTCGTCAACCAACAACAACACCGTGTCGTTGCGCTTCAACATGACGCTGTGGGGCACAAGCGCCGATTGCGCCAAAGCCTCACCACTGGCGCCCAAGGCCATGGACAAGACGGCGGTCACGCCGCCGAGTTGGAGGGTTTGGGAGATGGTTTTGAGGTTCATGACAAGTTTCTTTCGAGAGGGTTAAAACGCCTCTCGATTGTCAGAACCTTTGCCCTATAAGTCTGTTTGCAATTGCAACATTAAACCGACCCTGCTTACCTTTGCCCCAGGGATGCACCCGCAAACAGGTCTTTTAAGTGGCGCGGTTGTGAACGCCAGTATTGCGGGGGCACTTCGACTTGGGCGCCCATCTCGGCGGCCGCGTGCCAAGGCCAGCGCGGGTCGTAGAGCATGCCACGGGCCAAGGCCACCATGTCGGCCTCGCCCTTGGCCAACACGTCTTCGGCTTGTTGAGGCTCGGTCAGCAAACCCACGGCGATGGTGGGCAGCCCGACTTCACGCTTCAAATGCGCGGCCAAATCGACTTGGTAGCCGGGCCCCAACGGAATTTTTTGCAAGGGCGAAACGCCTGCGCTCGACACGTGCAAAAACGAGGCCCCGCGGGCTTTCAGGGCCCAACCGAATTCGGTGGTTTGCGCCAAGTCCAAACCGCCTTCCACCCAATCGGTGGCCGACAAGCGCACGCCGACCGGCAAGCTTTCGGGCAACGCGGCGCGCACGGCGTCAAACACCTCTAAGGGGAAGCGCATGCGGTTTTGCAAGCTGCCGCCGTACGCGTCGGTGCGTTGGTTTGCCAAGGGCGACAAGAATTGGTGCATCAAATAACCGTGCGCGGCATGCAATTCGATCACGTCAAAACCAATGCGCCGGGCCCGCAACGCGGCTTGCACAAAGTCGTTCTTGACGCGCTGAATGTCGGCCAGCGTCATGGCCTTGGGCGGCGCCTCGTGGGGCCATTGTGCCAAGGCAGAAGGGGCCATCGTTTCCCACCCGCCTTCGCTGGGCGACATCAACTGGCCGCCGCGCCAAGGCACTTCGCTCGAAGCCTTGCGGCCAGCGTGGGCCAACTGAATGGCCAGCGGCATCTTGCTCGCGTTGGCCCAGCGCTGCACCGACGCGATGACCTTGGCCAAGGCGGCTTCGTTTTCGTCTGACCACAGGCCCAAATCGTGCGGCGTGATGCGCCCGTCGGCGCTGACCGCAGTGGCCTCAATGATGAACAGGCCTGCGCTCGACATGGCCATTTGTCCGAATTGCATCAAATGCCAATCGGAGGCATTGCCGTTGTCGGCCGAGTACTGGCACATCGGCGCGATGACGATGCGGTTTTTCAGCCTCACAGGCCCCAAGGCAATGGGTGAGAAAAGCAAACTCATGGGGATTCTTTCAAAGGTGTCAAATTCAAAACGTTGGAATTCAACGCGGCCATTACCGCCTCGTGAAAAGCGTCGGGCTGCTCAAACTGCACCCAATGCCCCGCGTTTTCGACCAGCGTCATCCCCCGAAAATCAGGCGTGAGGCGGGCGTAAGCGGCTTCCAGTTGGTGAATATAGCTTTTGTACAAGGCATCGAACTCACCATAGATGGCGCTCACGGGACACTGAATTTGGGGCAACGACTCGGCCAACAAGGCTGTGTGCGCCAGGCGGCGACGGGGTAAACGGTCGCGCACCACATTCGCCACGTGCACTTGCATCGCCAACGTCTGGGGGCCCTCGGCGCGGCCAATCAATTGGTCGTCGTGCAGCATCAACACCGACAAATTGTGTCGGTGAACCTCGGCTTGTTCGAGCGGGTCGGGCAGGTGTCGCCAACCCTTGAGTTGAAACTGAAGTTGCGGCACCACGCCCATGGCCGGGGCGCCGACCAAAATAAGCTGGCGCGCCAAGGTGGGCCGGGCCACCAGCATCAGCGCCGCCGTTAAACCGCCAAAAGAAAATCCCATTAAATCGCAGGGCTGCCCTGCTAAAAGCAAATCAAGGCCGGCAAGCAAAGGCTGAACCATGGCATCCGCGTCGGGGCCATGGGGCGAAGGAGCCGAGTCGCCAAAACCGGGCAAGTCGGGCATCCAAAGCACCCCGCCTTCGGACACCAAGGCGTCGATGTTGCGGATGAAATGCGTCCAACTGCCGCTGCCGCCGTGCAGCATGACCAAAGGGGGTCGATGCGACTCCCCCCCAAAGCGCCGCCAAACGATTTCACCCGCACCGCAAGGTGTGGTGAACAACTGAAAGGGCGATTTCACTTGAAGCGACCATGAATCGCGGGCCATGCCGGGGGTCATGCAGCTGATTCTACTGGCGCTCAACCCGCCGAATGGTGAGCGCTGGAGGCCTGGCCGAATTCGTGGTTGCTGAAAAAAAGGGCGGCCTGATTGAGAAAAGGGCGGCCTTATTCGAGACGCGTCAGCGCCTCAATCGCCAGCGGGTAACCGGCGATGCCCAAGCCGGCAATCACACCACGAGCAACGGGCGCCAGATAAGAATGGTGACGGAAAGCTTCGCGCGCGTGGACGTTGCTGATGTGCAACTCAATCAGGGTGATGCCTGTGCCCTTGGTGGCGTCGTGCAGCGCGACGCTGGTGTGGGTGTAAGCGCCGGCGTTGAAAACCACGCCCAACAACTCGCCGCTGGCGTGCAGACGGCCGGCCTCATGCAGCCAGTCCACCAAGGTGCCTTCGTGGTTGCTTTGCCGGAATTCAAGCTTCAAGCCGAGCTTTTGGCACGTTTCGGTGCAGCGTGCTTCGACGTCGGCCAAGGTGTGGGCGCCGTAAACCGCAGGCTCCCGTGAACCGAGTAAATTGAGGTTGGGGCCATTAAGAACAAAGACTGTTTTCATAGAAGCGAGGGGCTTGAGGCGCTTGGGCGCCATTTAAATGAGGCCCCAGTTTAAAACAAGGTCAGTGGTGACCGCCGTGCTCACCACCATGGCCGCCGCCGTGCTCACCACCATGGCCGCCGCCATAACCAGCGCGACCCCAACCCCCAACGACGGCGCTAAGCCCCATGCCAAAGGCCACAGCGGGCCAAACGGGGTTGTAGTAAGGCGCCTGAACCACCACGGTCTGCGGGTAGGCCGGTTGCTGGTAAATGACTTGGGGGTCATTTTGATAAATCACCTGCGGCTGTGCTTGATAAACCACCTGCGGCGCCGCTTGGTAATAAATGGGGGAAGGCTGCGGCGTGGCGTAATAGTAAGTTTGCGCGCGGGCCATGGGCGTCACGAAGGTGGCCGCCATGCTGACGAGCACCAAAGCGGCCAGCGCTTTTTTAGAAATTTGACTCATGAGGGTCTCCAATCAATCAAAAAATAAAACCTTGCCCTCAAAAAAACGCTTGATCAGGCCCGTCAGTTGACACCACTTGTCCACTTTCGTGCTGCTCTAAAATCAACGCATGAGTTCTACCCCCGATACCGCAGCGACCAAGCCCAGCCACTTCCTGCGTCAAATCATCGAAAACGATTTGGCTCAAAAAACCCATGCCCAACGCCACTGGGCGGGCTCTCCGGGGGATGCAGCACACCAAGCGACTGGGCCCCTCGACCCGCAGCCTGTGCGCCTGCGTTTTCCGCCTGAACCCAATGGCTACTTGCACGTGGGCCACGCCAAAAGCATCTGCCTGAACTTTGGCTTGGCGCGCGACTACGGCGGCGTCTGCCACTTGCGCTTTGACGACACCAACCCCGAAAAAGAAGACCAAGAATACGTTGACGCCATCAAAGACACGGTTCAATGGTTGGGCTTTGATTGGGGGCCGCACCTCTATCAGGCCAGCGACTATTTCGACTTCATGCACCGGGCTGCGGTCTACTTAATTGAATCGGGCCACGCTTATGTCGACGAACAAAGCGCCGATCAAATGCGCGCCAACCGGGGCGACTTCAACACACCCGGCACCGACAGCCCGTTCCGGCAACGGAGCGTCGCCGACAACTTGGCCCGCTTTGCGGCCATGCGCCAAGGCGAATTGCCCGATGGCGCGGCGGTGCTGCGCGCCAAAATCGACATGGCCTCGCCCAACATCAACTTGCGTGACCCAGCCATTTACCGCATCAAACACGCCGAGCACCACCACACGGGCAGCCAGTGGTGCATCTACCCGATGTACACCTTTGCTCACCCCATCGAGGACGCGCTGGAAAACATCACCCACAGCATTTGCACCCTCGAATTTGAAGACCAACGCCCGTTTTACGACTGGCTCCTGGCCCGTCTGACCGAGGGCGGCTTGCTCGCCTCCCCCCCGCCCCGCCAATACGAATTTGCACGCCTCAACCTCACCTATGTGGTGACCAGCAAACGCAAGCTGGCGCAACTGGTCAACGAAGGCCATGTGCACGGCTGGGACGATCCGCGCATGCCCACCTTGGTCGGCCTGCGCCGCCGCGGCTACACGCCCGAAGCGCTGCAACTCTTTTGCGAGCGCATTGGCGTTACCAAAGACTACAGCTGGATCGACTACAGCACCCTAGAAGGCGCGCTGCGCGACGACCTTGAGACCAAAGCCGCTCGCGGCATGGCCGTGCTCGACCCCGTCAAACTGCGCCTCACCAATTGGGAAGACACCTTGGGCGCCACCTTGGGTGCGGGCCAACTCGATCACTGCACCGCCCCCATCCACCCGCACCACCCAGAATTAGGACGGCGTGAATTTTTGTTGGGCCCCGAACTCTGGATCGAACGCAGCGACTATGAAGAAGTGCCCCCCAAGGGCTACCACCGCCTCTACCCTGGCAACAAAGTGCGCCTTAAATATGGCCACGTCGTGGAATGCACGGGTGCGGTCAAAAATGAAGCAGGCGAAGTGGTCGAGGTGCTGGCCACCTTGGTGCCCGACACCAAAAGCGGCACACCGGGTGCCGACGCCATCAAGGTCAAAGGCGTCATCACCTGGGTCAGCGTGGCCGATGGGGTGCCCGCCGAAGTGCGCCTGTACGACCGGCTCTTCTCAGACGCACAACCCGACGCCAGCGGCAAAGACTTCTTGAGCTGCCTGAACCCCAACAGCCTGCAAGTGATTCAAGCCGTGGTCGAACCCAGCGTGGCCCTAGCCCCCGCCAACGCCCTGTTTCAGTTTGAACGCCACGGCTACTTTGTGGCGGACCGAAGGGACCACCAACCCGGACGGCCCGTTTTCAACCGTGCCGTGGGGTTGAAGGATTCTTGGGGCAAGTGAAGAATGGGTGGGTTTTTAGTTGTAGGACATCGTGTAATTGGCAGTCCCGCTGACGGTACCGACCAAGTTAGTCGTGCCGGTGCTGTAATACATGGCGTTGAAGCTCTGGGCGGGGGCCGAATTGGTGCCGCTGTTGATGGACCAAGTGGTGGCGCCAGTGGCCCCATTGACCAGCACCGGATTGCCTGATGTGCTTTCGGTGATTTGAATGCCCACACCCGTCGCTGTACCCGTGTTAGCGATGACATTGGTCGTTCCGCTGAATGGCGTGTAAGTCCAAGACGCAGTAGCTGAATAGTTGCTGCCGTTGTTATAGCAACTGTTCAGCTGGATGGTGAATGGCGTGCTGCCCGTTGTCTTTCCTGCACCGTTCAGTGCAACGCTTGTCACAGTGGGGAGGGTAACGGTTCCATTGGGTGAATTGACAAGATTGACCCATGGCGTGCAGGAATCGAGGGTGGCCGTAAAACCGCCGCCGTTGAATTGGTAGGAATAATAGCCATTGGGGCTGTTACTGGGAGGTCCTAATTGTGCACTGCTGCCCAACTGACCCCACCCTCGATCTAGTACCCATCCACCCGCTGTTGAGGCCCCATTGAACACGCCGGTGGTGAAGTTGCCTTGGGCGTTGGACGCGTTAAAGCTGCCATTGGCGAAAAAGACGACGGTATACGAAATATTGATGTTGCAATTTGCGAAAACGGGAGGGCCCGCTGTCCTGCTGGGAGTCAACACCAAGTTGGTTGCCTGATAACCATTTAGGGCGTAGGCAGAAGGTGTTTGCCAAGTGGCGCTGCAGTAATACGGTGCACTTGTGTTGCCAGAAACGGACCCGGATGCGCTGGTCATGAGTGCAGAAATCCCCGTCATCGGCGAGTGTAAAGCGGCGCCTGAATTGCCGTAGGTGACTGGCACCGAAAAGACCAATTTGTTCGTGGAGCCGTTCAAGGTACAACCCGTCATACTCACATTCACAGTGGCCGTGACAATGGGGTTGGCTGCACTGTTTTTATTTGCATTGACGGAAATGGTCCCAGTCGGAGAAAAAATCGGCGTCATCGTGTTGACGATGCCGTTGGTGACGCCAGTGCAAAGAACACCATTTGTGCTTGTGGCACCTCCTGCCCCCAGCTGCGCAAAAGCCTGCCCCCCTGAGCCCCCCAAAAGAACACAGACCAATAAAGGGCCCAGCAGTTTGCAAAAGTTCATGGAGATGCTATGGATGCCTCCCTGCCTACGGGCACGGAAACAAGACTGCTGAACGCTGATGGCATGAGCCGCCGCCTGTCAGGACGAGAGACTTCGAGTAATCGGGGTGGATCCTCTGATGGATACGGCATCAAAGTGCCCATGGCGTGATAAACAGCAGTTTTCACTAACACCATAGAGGATCCGCTATGAATCGTAATACAGGAATGAGCGCAGGACAAATCATCGGCACCATGAATGGCTTGCAAGTCATGGGGCTGGACATCGCCAAACACGTGTTTCAGCTGCACACGGTGGATATGGGCACGGGCGAAATCGCCAACGTGCAGATCAAACGCGCCAAGGTGTTGGAGTACTTTGTGAACAAACCCAAGAGCCTGATCGCGATCGAGGCCTGCGGCGGCGCCCACCACTGGGCCCGGGAGCTGACGGCTTTGGGCCACAGCGTGCGCCTGCTGCACACAAAAATAGTGCGCCCCTTTGTCTCAGGCAACAAAACCGATGCCACAGACGCCCGCGCGATCTGGCTGGCCGTGCAGCAGCCTGGTGTCAAGTTTGTTGGTATCAAGACAGCTGCCCAGCAAGCCACACTGACCCTGCACCGCCAGCGCGAGCTCTTGATGAAGATGCGCACCATGCAGACCAACGCCCTGCGCGGACTGCTCTATGAGTTTGGGGCCACCTTTGCCCAAGGGCGCAAAGCATTGTTCAAGGACGTTGAGCGGGCGCTCGAAGAGTTGTCCACACAGCTGCCTCAAATGGTCAGAGACAGCTTGCGCGAGCAAGTGGGGCGCATCAAAGAGATGGGGGACGCCATGCTGGAGATTGAGAAACGGCTCGCACTGCAATTAAAGGCAGACCCACACATGCAGCGCATTGCCCAGATTCCGGGTGTGGGCCTGCTGACGGCCACGGCGGCCATAGCCACCATGGGGGAGGCGAGCGCGTTCAAGTCGGGCCGAGAGTTCTGTGCCTGGTTGGGGCTGGTGCCCTCGCAAACGGGCACGGGA
The DNA here is from genome assembly GCA_903828535.1 of uncultured Curvibacter sp. Lineage (GTDB taxonomy): Bacteria > Pseudomonadota > Gammaproteobacteria > Burkholderiales > Burkholderiaceae_C > Curvibacter. The sequence goes on along the minus strand of CAIKMN010000030.1, from coordinate 577 downwards.
GGCAAAGTTCGCCTGGGCGGTATCTCCAAGCGGGGTGACACGTACGTCAGAACGTTGCTGATTCACGGCGCCAGAAGCGTGCTGAGTCATGCCAAAGAGCCCAGCCCTTGGCTGCAGCAAATCAAGGAGCGCCGCCCTGCCAATGTGGTGATCGTGGCGCAGGCGGCCAAGATGGCCAGAACGATTTGGGCGGTGACGGCCAAAGAGCAGAGTTACCAACGGGGCTTTCAGAGCGTCAGACCGAGTGCAGCGATGCAGGCGGCCTGAGCCCAGAGAGCCAAATATTTTTTAACCAACTAGAAAAGGATATGGTCAGTCTTCGTAGGGTAGTGAGGCGGTAAAGAGTGAAGTGATGTGAAACAGGTCAGACCGGGACAAGCTAAACCTGAATGAGGGCTCGGACATAAAAAGTCCGCTACCGGAGATGAGGCGCTTGTCAGCGGATATGCATCGGGGCCAGCGGGCGAGTCTGGGAAACCAGGCGGACCACGCAATCAAGGCCGGATATAAGAGAGCAGCCGACTTCTTCGCAACACGACACAAATTTCTCTTGCTACCCGGGAGGCATCCATATAAG
>CAIKMN010000029.1 GCA_903828535.1 uncultured Curvibacter sp. | reverse complement strand
CTGTGGACTGACATTTGCAGCGTGTTGACCTTGATCAGCAGCAACTGCGCTTGCGCTGAAAAAGAGGCATGCGCTGCTTGCGATAAGTCTTCCAACACATCCGTGACCAAGAGTGGCGTTGCACCAGCTGAAAAATTTTGAGATTCGACCCGATTGGCCAGGCTCAAGCCCACGATGGCCAATTTGAGAGGCCCCGCCGCGTCGAGTGGGGCCTTGACGCCGATGCCCAACGATTCGCTCATGCGTCGCAATTGATCGAGGTCCAGTGAGGCCATCGAACCGATGGCATGCCCTTGGTTGGCGAGTTTCTTGAGAAGCAAGGCTTTTGATACATCTTGCTCTTGGAATAAGCGTTGATTGCCCGCTGTTTTTACAGGTTTGAAAGCCCCGTAGCGGGCTTCCCAAATGCGCAAGGTGGAAACTGGTACGCCGGCCGCTTTGGAAACAGTACCAATGCGGAAAAGCTGATTTGTCACAAGGGGGGTCGGCATGGAAAATAGTCTTGAGTAGATATTGAGTAGGTATATTGATAATAATCGATTAAAACCAACAAAAAACCAGTAACTGAAGAGGTTTTTATTTGAAAATGCGGTTCGTTTGGAGGGTTTTTAATGATTTCCAGTAAAGCGGTTAATGCCATCAACCTGTGCGTCTTGCTCGCATGCCACCAGTGGACGGGGCCACTCACCAACAAGCAGATCTCGCAAAAGCTGAACTTGTCGATCAGTTATTTGGAGGAAATGCTGAGCGAACTCAAAAGACAGGGCTTTTTGTCGTCAACCAAAGGACCTGGTGGCGGCTACCGGTTCGTTGGCGACCCTGCCGACATAACGGTTTGGGACATCGCCTCAAAATATGAAGCGCCCTTACAAAGCGAAGAAAACCCGCTTAATTTGGCTGGCATCGACGATTACGAATTGGCGCTTGAACAAGTGGTGATGAACACGTTGAAAAGCTTTCGACTTTCCCACTTCATCGAACCGCAAGCCATTCAGCCAAAGCCGACCTCGAAAATCTTAAGCCGCTTTAACTTCAAACCGCTGCCGAAGCCCTTCATTCCACAAGCCGCCAATTCGGTGTTTCAATTGCACATGTGGGTTTAATGGGGCCCCTGATAATGCTTACAGGAGAAGTCCATGTCTGAAGACCCCAGGTGCTGCGGCACCGGCACCTGCATCATCAACGACGAGGGCCTGTGCTGGTGTGGTCAGCAATGGGACGGCGAGAAGATGTGTTTTCCCAACAAAAAATCAAACCAAGAGCTCGGGTCGTCCGATTTGGTGAGGTCAACCGCATTGGATGAAGCGTCGTCGTCAAAGTAACGCAGGTTCAGTCCAAGACAGGTTCCACGAATTAAACTGGCCCCGTGTGCACCAACTTCACGCCAACCAAGAACGGAACCTGGGTCAAAGAAAAGTTCGGGGTCGATCTTCCTGAAGGGTTTCCTGCTGAAACCTACCCAAGCTTCAACGCCCCCTTGGTGGTCAAGAGCCACCAGACTGGGCGAGTGGCCTGCGGTTTGGCCCATTTCGGTTTGATCCCGTCCTGGGCCAAAGACAACAAAATCGCTCGCCACACTTACAACGCCAGAAGTGAAACGGCCGCAGAAAAACCCAGCTACCGCACCGCCTGGCGCAAACGGCAATTTGGCTTGGTGTTGGTCGACCACTTTTTCGAGCCCAGCTACGAGACGGGCAGGGCAGTGCGGTGGAAGATTGCGTTGGCATCTGGGGAACCCTTTGCCATCGCTTGTTTATGGGATCGCTGGACCCACTCGGTGAGCGGTCAAAGGGTGGTGAGCTTTTCGATGTTGACGGTCAATGCCGATAAGCACCCCTTGATGCGGCAATTTCACAAGGAAGGCGATGAAAAACGCACCCCAGTGATCATCGCGCCTGCGCTTCACGACGTTTGGTTGAGCGCTGATGTGACCCAAGCCGCCAAGTTGATGACGTGGGCGCAAATGCCTCAACTTAGCGTGACGGCGGCGCCAAGAATTTAAAGCGCACAGTGGTATTTTCAGTCACGAACAGGCGCATTTCATCGGCTTTTGCTGGACAAGTCAGGGCTAAAAAAAAGCACACCCTTTGAGGGGGTGTGCTATCAACATCGTTTATTGGCTCAGTTTGACCTGAGCGAGATCATTTTGCCTTGTCGCTGTCGACTTTTGAATAGTCCAAAATGACTGGTTCTTCAGCGCCAAACGCATCACCAAGTCTTTGGGGATCATGGTGAACGACAGAACCTCCACGGGCTCTTGGCCGTTGGGGGTGCCGACCGGGGCACATAATTAATGATCAGCGTGCCTTTTGGAATCCGAACTTGGCCAATTTGGGTGTCGTGCAAAGCCTCCAGAAGCCCTGTCCGCCTTGGTCGACGCTGTCGAAGCTTGGCGTGGTTTGAATGATCGCCGCGACGACCTCACGCTGGTCTGTATCGACCTGTGAATCTGCTTGCCCCTTGCGCAGATGGGTCCCTCAAAATAGTCAGTCGGTTATTTGAACGACTTTTTGATGAATTCATCGATGACCAGAGCAGGCTCTGTGCCGGCGTTGAAATACATGTGGTAACCCGAGCGACACGGATCTCTTGCCTCCGATTCTCCGCCTTTGATGAGTGTGTATTGAATCTCCCCTTTGGTGAATTCCTTGACCTGCTCGAAGGTGGCGTGAGACTGGCTACCTGGCGTGGCTGAGCACGCATCGCTGGCGTGATGGATGAACAACATGGGAAATTCAATAGGCGCTTTGAAATAGGATTCGGACCTGATGCCAGAGGCGATAACACCGGCGATGGCGTCAGATTTTTGGTTCTTCTGAAGAAATTGAATAAAGTTTGTCAGGCTCAGCCCTCCGTTGCTGTGACCCATCAGCCAAATGGGCAGCCCTGTTTTGGCATGGTAGAAATCAATGACACTTTGTATTCGTGTGATGTGATCCTCAGTGCCCCTGGCTGTGGGTGCTAAGGGAACAGGGAAATCAATCAACACGACATCGTATTGGCCCGAGGTCATGGCGGGGTTGGTCAAACTTTTGAGCGTTTGAAAGAAAGAATACTTTCTGTCCGTGTCAGTGGGTTTGAGGCCCAAATTGCCATCCCCCCCTGGGATGAAAACAATTAAAGCCTTTGCGCTCACGCCCTGCCAGTAAAGGGTTTGAGTGGGGTCTGAGGTGATGAAGAAACCTGTCTTGTTTTGAGGCACTGAAATGACCTCGGCCAAGCAAGCAGTGCTCCATAACACAGCAATCAAGAAGACCCCAATTTTTTTCATCTGCCGACCTTCAATTCGAAGAATAAATCCCAGGGTCATGGCCTGGTTGTCGAGTAGCATAGTTGATAAAAAAGCAATTGCGCACAACAGATCAGCCACCACCCCCGTGGCAAATTCAAACAATTTTCACTGCCCACGAGCGAGCTTCCATGAACATCCACGCTGATTACAGTGAAAGAGTCGTCATTCAATTTGATGACCTTCCCTGGGTTCCCAGCCCCGAATGGGGGGTAGAGAGAAAGCTGCTGGAGCGCCAAGGCGGCGAGGTCGCTAAGGCCACCTCGATCGTTCGCTACCAGCCTGGCGCTCGATTCAAATCCCATCAGCATGCATTTGGTGAAGAGATTTTGGTCTTGAGCGGCACATTCAGCGATGAAACCGGCGACTATGCGGCTGGGAGCTACCTCATGAATCCGCCTGGTTCATCCCATGCGCCTTTCAGTGAATCTGGCTGCACCCTGTTTGTGAAACTCCGCCACCTGGGGCCGGACCAAGTGAAGCGAGAGGTCGTTGAAACAACTTCTGCCCCTTGGTATCAAGGGATGGTGCCTGGCCTGACAGTCATGCCCCTGATGCGTCAGGGGAGTGGCTCAACGCTGGTGAAATGGGCGCCTCAAACCTTTTTCAATCCTCACAGGCACTACGGGGGCGAGGAAATCTTTGTGGTTGAAGGTGTCTTTGAAGATGAGCACGGACGGTATCCCGCCGGTTCGTGGATCAGAAGCCCCCACCTCAGTTTGCATCAGCCCTTCAGTCGAGAAGGCTGCACAATCTTTGTGAAGACGGGTCATCTACTGGATTAATGAGCAAGCGGGGCTCAAAAATCACCACCAGTTGGCAGGCGCGTCAGCCCATTTGCCGGCTGTTCTTTTACGCTTGCATCATCGCGTCCACTTGCTGCAGACGCTGGAGCGGATCAAGTTCGCTTAAGAGGGCTTGTTTGTCTTCGGCACTGATGTTCAAGGCTTCAGCATACCGATTGGCAACCCAGCCGCATTGGTCTAAAAGGTAGGGCCGGAAAATCGGGAGGTTTTCAAGCTGGCCTTGTTGCTGGGCATTCGCGATCACTTTGCCAAGCCGATTGGCGTGGTGCTGAAGTTCGGCGGGGAGCTCCACTTCGGGGTCGTTCTCGAGGTAACTGACATCACCTTGCCAGACGCCGTAAGGTCCGGGTTTGGTGTCGTGCAACTCAAAGCGTGCCCCTCCTTGGCAAATCACTCGAAACAAGCTGGGGCTTACCTGTTCAAAGGTTCGGATGCTGGCCATACAACCGCAGGTGTGCAGAAAAGGTTTTTCGCCTGGCACCTGCACTTCACTCCCTTTTTTTAGCCACGCCACACCAAACGGCACTTGCTGCTGGTGACAGCGCTTGATCAAGTCCAGGTAGCGGACTTCGAAAATTTGAAGCGCCAGTAAACCATCTGGGAACAACCCATGAGACAAAGGGAAAAGGGGAATGGTGTCGAGCATGGCTTTCAAGCGCTACTTAATTCAGTGAGTGTGACGAATTCCAATGCCTTCTGGTGCGTACATTCCAAAATCACAGGTGGCGCGACGCCGGCCTCAAAGGCTTCTTTCCAGCGCCTGGCGCAAAGACACCAGCGGTCACCGGCCTTGAGTCCAGCAAATCGGTATTCGGGTCTGGGGGTGATGAGGTCGTTGCCTCTTTGAAGCGAAAAATCTAAAAACGCTTGCGTCACTTTGGCGCAAACCACATGACTGCCATGGTCATGTTGATCGGTCTTGCAGCAACCGTCCCTGAAAAAACCAGTCAATGGGTCGTAAGAGCAGGGCACCAAGGGCGTGCCCAAGACATTCAGAATTGCATCGGTCATGCCCTATTATCCAATCCCAATGAGCCCAAAGGAGACCGAGTCCTTTTCGGGCCTGACTCCATCACCTGGAATATTCATGCCAACTTCACCGTGAGGGTGGTCGGTGGTGTCGCTTCCCTGATGGCCCAGGCTTTGCATCCACGCGCGTTAGCGGCCGTTTGGGACCATTCTGATTTCCGCTCCGTTGCGCTTGAACCCAATTCGATTGTTAAATTACTTCAAGGCCAATGGATCGCGTTCGTCCAAGAAGCCCAAAATTTCACGGAAAAACTGCATGCGGTTCTTTTCCAGCATCACGGTGTGCGTGCCCTCACCGAGCTCAACGTGTCGTTTGTAAGGAGTTTTGGTCAATGCTTTGAACAATCCCAGGGTTTGGTACAAAGGCAAATCGGCATCCCATTCAGCGTGAATCAGAAAGGTCGGCACGGTGATTTTGCTGGCGTCGTACATCGGCTTGTCGGCTTGCCAATGGTTCGTTACATCATCAATCACGCCATTGGGTGCACGAAGATTGCCAGTGGTGGCTTTCGGGTCTGTGGCCCAAGTCGCATCGGCCCATGCCTCAAAAACGCCTGGCGGGATCAGGCCCTGTGCCTGCTCTGGCGTGACGCCCTTGAGCCAGCGGGCTTTGGCACTGTCTTTTGAAACCGTTCGATAGGCGCCTAACTTCGCGGCACTGGGGCCGGTGGGCAGCGCCGTGTCCTTGGCAAATAGCCACATCGGTGCAAACAGCACCAGCCGATTGACTTTTTCATTGTTCAGACTGGTGTACATGCCCACAATCGATGTGCCCCACGACCACCCCATCACATTGATTTTGGAGACGGTGTGGCGCTTGAGCACAGCGTCAACGGCCGAGCCAAAATCGGTTGCTGCGTCGGCGGTGTGAACAATTGGCGCGTTGTCCTGAGCGGGTTGCTCCATCTCTGCAGGTCGAGTTGAGCGGCCATAGCCACGTACATCCACCAGGTAAACGTCATACCCTTTAGAGGCCAGAAGATCCATCATGGACAGGCCTTCGATGGGTAAATCAAATGCAGTTTCAGAGGGATAAGTGGCGCCATGGACGTAGAGCAAAATTTTGTCGCCCGATGTGGCCTTCACACCCGAGAGGTGCTTGTGCCGCATAAAAAGCTGAATTCCAGGCGCTTTAGAAGGCACATAAAAATCCTCTGATTCGATCTTGGCGCTTTGAGCAAATGCGCTCACCGATTGCATCAGTAATACGACCAGTGCAAAAAATATTTTCGCGAGGTGTTTCAAAGTCGTCTCCTGTTTTGAATTTAATTTATCAATTTAATTCTATTGAGCCCTGAATTCTTTCTGCTGAGCTTTGGGCGACAAGTTGAAAAAAGGCGGACTGCGTGTTAACTTATTTGAGTCAATTCAATTTTTAATTCGGGGACTATTCATGTCACAAAACAGGGCTAAAACAGACTTTTCAGAACTCCATGCCGCCATGCGCCGGTTGGTTGACGGGGACTTCATTCCCTCTGTGTCCACCGCCGTTATCAGCCATGGTGAAGTCGTCGATGGGTTTTTTTATGGTGATGCAGACCGAGAGTTCAAAACGCCCCTGAATGCCGAACACCTGTTCCGGGCTTATTCGAACACCAAGCTCGTCACCTCGTTGGCGGCTTTGCTTTTGTGGCAAGAGGGACGTTTTGATTGGGACGACCCGATAGAAAAATACCTCCCCGAACTGGGCAACCGTCAGGTGCTTCGGCAAGGAGCAAAAGACATCTCCGAGGTCGAAAAGGCCAAGTCATCCATCACCATTCGACAGTTGATGAACCACACCTCGGGCTTGACTTACGACTTGTTTGAACCCACCGCCTTGGTGCCCGCGGCCTACAACAAGGCCGCTGTGAGAAACCCGAACAAAAATTTGCAGGCCTTCGTCTCAGCCCTCGCAGAATTCCCCTTGTGTTTTCACCCGGGCACACGTTGGGAGTATTCATACGCCACCGATGTGGTCGGCCGCTTGATTGAGGTCATTTCAGGTCAAAAGTTCAGTGAATTTTTACAAGCCAGAATCTTCAATCCCTTGGGCATGCATCAAACCGGCTTTTTCATTCCCGCAGAGCAGGCCGACAAACTCACCACGCTCTATGTTGGCAAAGACATTCAAAACCCCTTTTCCTCTGGGTTGATTCGCCTCGATAACGAAGCCGTTTCTAAGGCGCATTTAAAGCGTTGGCCCATGGAGTCTGGCGGCGGGGGATTGGCCACCACCATGGGCGATTGGGTGAAGCTGATTCAATCCCTGCTTTCAAAAACGAATTCGCTGCTGAAGCCAGAAACTTTTCAACTCATGTGCACCAACCAACTCCCGGATGGCATGTGGCTGAAGTTCCCAGGGTTCCCTGAAATGGTGGGCAGGGGTTTTGGTTTGGGTTCGGGCGTTTGTGTTCAACCCAACGCCTTCGAGCCAATTGACAGTGTCGGTGAGTGTGGTTGGGGCGGTCTGGCGGGGACGGCTTGGTGGATTAACCCGCGGCTCAACATCGCCGGCGTTTTGATGACACAACGCTATTTTGGTCAGGGCGGATTGCACACGATTGAATTCAAAAAAGAAGCCTACAAGGCGCTTGGTTATCGGTGACATGAAAGTGACCTCATGGAAGACGTCTGATTCAATCATTCACAGCAAGAAACAAGCAACTGGTTCACAATGCGCCAACTTCATTGAAAGAAAAATGCCATGCCAAGTCTTTTTGACCCCATCCAAGTGGGTGACCTGACGTTGCCCAACCGCGTCATCCTGGCACCTTTGACACGCATGCGCGCGGGTGCTGGTCGAGTGCCTTACTCGCTGAATGCCACCTACTATGCCCAGCGCGCCAGCGCCGGCCTTATTCTGAGCGAGGCCACTTCTGTAGAGCCCAGCGGCGTCGGCTACCCCGACACACCGGGCCTTTGGTCTGCAGAACAAGTGGCGGGATGGCAAATCGTCACGCAAGCGGTTCATGCCGCTGGCGGCCGCATCTTTGCTCAGCTCTGGCATGTGGGCCGAATTTCTGACCCCGAGTTGCTCGACGGCCAATTGCCGGTGGCGCCGAGTGCTGTAGCCCCCAAAGGCCATGTGAGCTTGCTGCGACCCTTGCGTGACTACGTCACACCTCGGGCTTTGGACACCAGCGAAATTCCAGCCATCGTCGAGTCTTACCGCAAAGCCGCGGTCAATGCGAAAGCCGCTGGTTTTGACGGCGTTGAATTGCACGGCGCCAATGGCTACTTGCTCGACCAGTTTCTCCAAGACAGCAGCAACCAGCGCACCGATGCCTACGGGGGGTCCATTGAAAATCGCGCCCGCCTGTTGCTCGAAACGGTCGATGCTTGCATCTCCGTTTGGGGTGCCGGACGTGTGGGCGTGCATTTGGCACCCCGCGGCGACGCGCATGACGTCGGCGACAGCAATCCGCTCGGACTGTTCGGCTACGTCGCCGAGCAATTGGGTCAACGCAAAATTGCCTTTATTTTTACGCGCGAATCGCTGGGCGACAACCGCCTCAGCCCTGAGTTACGCAAGCGTTTTGGCGGCGTGCTGATCGCCAATGAAGGCTTTAACTTGGAAACCGCCCAAGGAGAATTGGACTCCGGAAACGCCGACGCCATTGCGTTTGGCAAACTGTTCATCTCCAACCCCGATTTGGTGCAACGCTTGCAAAACAAGGCGGCTCTGACGCCTTACACGCCTGCAACTTTCTATGGTTATGGGCAGGAAGACAAAACCGTGGGTTACACCGATTACCCCGTGTTGGGGCAATCTGTTGCCTGAACAATTGCAACCGCTCACGCTTTACTACGATGGCCGGTGTCCGTTGTGTCAGGCTGAAATCACGTTCTTGTCTAATCGCAATGACCAAAACTTATTGCGATTCGTCGATGTGAACTCTTCGGCTTTCGCACCCGAGGCTTTGGGGGTGTCGTGTGAGCAGGCGTTGACCGCCATGTATGGCCAATTTGAAGACGGCAGCCTGATGCAAGGCGCACCCGTTTTCGCGCATGCCTATCGGCGGGCAAACTTGCCTTTCATGGCGTGGTTTTTGTCGATTCGGGTTTTACAGCCGGCGTTTCAGTGGGGTTATGGACTCTTTGCCAGAAACCGACACGCCATTTCAAAAGTCTTGGGTCCAGCGGCCTTGTGGTGGGTTAAAAAATAACCTGCTCAGCGGTCAAGGTGCAGACGGTCAATTTCTTTCGCCAGCGAAAAATCAAGAGCCGTCAAACCGCCTGCGTCGTGGGTTGTGAGCCTGAGCCGCAATTGGGTGTAGTTGGACCAAAACTCGGGGTGGTGGTTCTGCTGCGCTGCGAGTTCAGCCACTTGATGCCAAAAACCCATGGCGGCTTTAAAACTCGCAAATACCCATTCCTTCGCGATGCTTTCATGGTCAGCATCCAAAGACCAGCCCTGCAAGCCCAGGATGGCTTCTGAAATTTGGTGGCTGTTGAGCTTTTCGATGGGCATGGGAATACACGGTAAGAAGCGAGTTTGACTAGCCCATCGATTTTCTCTTGCGGCACGCTTCCGAGCAATACAAAACCTGGTCCCAATTTTTAGCCCATGCCTTGCGCCAAGTCATGTCGCGTCCGCAGGTCTTGCAGGGCTTGCTGGGCAAACTTTGCTTGTTGCCTTTGAACGTGTTGGGAGGCATGTTTGAATTTTAAGGGTAAGCCCTAGCCTTTTCCGAGATGTTGGGCTGTGATGTGACAGTTTCGCAAATTAATGTTGCTAAATTCACACATAGAATCGATTGGGTTACTCCAAAGCCCAAAAAGTCCCTACATGCGCGCCTTAATTCAATTCATTTCACAATTCAATGTCCGTTCACGCTTAATGGGCTTGATTGTGGTGTTGCTCTTGGGCAGTACCTATTTTGGTGGCACCTTGATTTGGGCGCGTTGGCAATCGAGCCGCGAAATGAACCAAGTCGCCCAGTTGGTGACGCTGTCTCAGATGTCGGGAAATTTGGTTCACCAGCTGCAATTAGAGCGGGGCATGTCCGCCGGCTTTTTGGCCTCCAAAGGGCAGAAGATGGGCAATGAATTGGTGGCGCAACGCCAGCAGACCGATAAGAACTTGGCGCTGCTGCTCGCCGAGCTTCAAAAAGTGACGGCCGACACCCACCCCGCCTTGGTTGACCAAGACTTGGCTCGCGCTACGCAGTTGGTGCAAGCCTTGGCCAAAACCCGCCAACAGGTGAGCGACATGAGCATGGAGGCCCCGGTATCCACCGCTTGGTATTCCAAAACCATTGAAGCTGAATTGGCGCCGCTATACCAAGTGGTGAAGCTGAGCCACAACGCCGATATTTCGCGCCAACTCTTGGCGTATGCCTTTTTCTTGAATGAAAAAGAGTTTGTGGGCCGTGAGCGCGCCTTGGTCAACGCGGCGCTCACCTCGAACCAGGCCTTGGACAAGGCCACACATGCTCGGCTGATTGAAATTGCCACCAAGCAAAGTTTCTACGACAACTTGTACCGCCAACTGGATGATGCCGAGGGCATTGCCAAGTTCGACAAGTTGATGAAAGAGCCGCCCGTTCAGGCCGCGGCTTCGCTCAGAGCCCAGGTGCTCGACAAAGCCACCCAAGGGGACTTCGGCATTGCTGCCGCCGATTGGTGGACACAGATCACAGGCAAGATCAATTTAATGAAAGGCTTTGAAGAAGCCTTGGGACAAAAACTGCTGGCCAACACGCACGCCGAAGAACAAAAAGCCCATGCGGGTTTGGTGCTGGGTTTGATTCTCTACGTTGGTGTTTTGGTGTTGGGCATTGGCCTGGCGTTTCTGATTGTGAACAGCATTCAACAACCCTTGCAGGTGTTGAAGAAAACCATTGCCCAAATTGCCCAGACGTTTGAATTTGACCAGCGTGTGCCAGTCAGCAGCAGCGATGAAGTGGGCGAAACAGCGAAAGCTTTTAACCACTTGATGCAAACCATCAAGTCAGCCTTGACAGAAGTGAACGGCGTGATGGGATCGATGGCCAAGGGCCAATTGACCCACCGCGTGAGCGCCGAGTTGCAGGGCGACATGGCCCAACTCAAGAGCGCCATCAATGAATCGCTCTCTGGCGTGCAAAACACCATGCTGTCGATCAGCCAGATGATGACTTCACTGGAGCAAGGAAATTTTTCTGCTGAGCACCACTACCGGGTCGAGGGGCATTTCAAATTGGCATTGGACCAGGCCGCCGACGCCATGCAGTCTTTGCGTCAGATGTTGGACGACGTGGGCCACGTGATGCAGCAAGTGTCGCAAGGCGATTTGACGCTGCGTGTGAACGCCAGCGGGCAGGGCGATTTGATGGTGTTGCGGAACAACATCAATTCTTCGTTGGACAGCTTGGGCCGCGCCATGACAGCCATCAATTCGAACACCCGACAAGTGGCAGCCGCCTCGAACCAAACCAGCAGCGCAGTGAGCCAGATTTCAGACGGCGCTCAAAACCAAACGCACGCGATTTCTCAAGTGGCCGAAGCGGTTCGTCAAACCTCCACGTCTGTGGTGGATGTCGCTAAAAACACCACGATCGCCAGTCAAAAATCGCAAGACTCCATTTTGGGCATGCAAAGCGGCATGAACCAGATGAAGCAGATGGTCACCTTGGTTGAAAAACTGTCGGACAACTCCAATAAGATCAGCAAGATCACCGAGGTGATTGAAAAGATTGCCAACAAAACCAACCTACTCTCCTTGAACGCGGCCATTGAAGCGGCCCGCGCTGGTGAACACGGAAAAGGCTTCTCGGTGGTGGCTGAAGAGGTGGGCAAATTAGCAGCCTCCAGCGCCGAAAGTTCGCAAGAAATTGCCGCCCTGGTTCGCGATGCCGTGAACGAAACGGCCACGGCCGTGAAGTCGGTGAGTGAGGTTCACGACACCATGGCGCGGATTGAGCAAGGTTCTCGCGAGGCCGACGACATGTTGCGCCGCATCTCAGCGGCCTTGGAACAGCAAAGCAGCGCGGTAGAGGAAATCAACGCCAACCTGTCAAGCTTGGATCAAATCGCCCGCAACAACGCCACGGCGTCAGAGCAAATCACGGCCTCGGTGTTGGAGCTTTCCAAGATCGCAGACGGCACGCGCCATGAGGTCGAGCGATTCAAGGTTTAAGGGAGTCAAAGTTCCGTCGGTTCGGGTTTCAGTGCGGCGCCAGCCCGGTGAACTGAACTTGCAGCATCCAATCTAAAATTTGCGACCGGCTGTACCGTCCGTCGTCTTTCATGACGCCCAAAACCGGGTCGCAAGAGCGGGCATAAAGCTGGTAAAGCACAAAGTCAGCGGGCAGCCCAGGGTCCACATCACGATCTGTTTGGGCTTGAGAGACCCAAACCCCCAGCTTCATCGACAAGGCCAGCAAACGATCCACATAAGGCTCGTGCGCCAAAAGGGCCTCGCTCAACGCCGAGTTTTGGGCCGGCAAGCTGGGCATCTCACCGTCCAATTTGGTTTGCATGGCCCAACGGGTCAATCGGCGCAGGCACTCGACGGCCTTCACTTCGGGGTTGTCCCGCAAGGAATCGATCAAAGCCAAGGCCTCGTCGAGCACCACCACCATGGCCTGGGCCGCTAATTCCTCTTTGCTGGGATAAAACTTGTACAGACTCGCTTTTGACATGCCCACCCGCTCGGCCACGTCGTCCATGGTCATGGCCTCGTAGCCTTTTTCCGCCAGCAGCTTGTGCGCAGCGGCCATGATGGCTTGGCTGCGCAACGCGTTCACTTGCTCTTTTAGGCGGGATTTAACGGAATTCATACATTCATTATACCGATTAGGCCAATTTGGAAACTAATTATTCTTTTTGGAAACTCATGAGTTAGAATTCGTTAGATTGATCACACACCCCTGTCCATGCCCCCTCTCAACCTGCCTCTTCCCCGTGTTGCCATTATTGGCACAGGCGTCAGTGGATTGGCCGCCGCCTGGCAGTTGCGCTGCGAAGCGGCTGTCACTGTGTTTGAAGCCGACAGTCGCCCCGGAGGCCACGCCCACACCGTAGAAATCAGTACGGACGGGCAACGCTTTGGGGTCGACACCGGCTTTTTGGTCTGCAACCACCGTACCTACCCGGGTTTGATGGGGTTGTTCAAAGAGCTCAAGATCGAATTGACGCCCTCTGAAATGGGCTTTTCGGTCCAAGTGCGACCCGGCGGTGGGCGCTCCACCTTGGAATGGGCCGGAACAGGCTTCAAGGGCTTGCTGGCCCAACCGGCGCGCGCCTTGAGACCGCAATTTTTGGGCATGTTGTTGGAAATCTTCCGCTTCAACCGCTTGACCACGGAGTTGGCCCAGCAATTTGCAAATGGCGGTGTGGTGTCTGAAGAAACGACGGCCGAATTTTTATTGCGGCATGGCTTTTCCAAAGCCTTTCGCGACCATTATTTGGTGCCGATGGTGGCCTGCATTTGGTCGTGTTCGACCCGCCAAATGATGGCTTTCCCCATCGACACCCTGATCAGGTTTTGCCACAACCACGGCCTGCTTCAAGTGGTGGGGCAGCCACAATGGTTCAGCCTGCGCGGCGGCTCCAGGCAGTATGTCGAACGCATCACCCAAGGCCTTCAAGACCTGCGTTTGAGCACGCCGGTGCTGCAAGTCAGGCCTGCGAACCAGGGGGGCCAAGGCCGGCAGGGTATGCTGGTGACCACGGCGAAAGGGCAAGAGCACTTTGACGCGGTGGTGCTGGCCAGCCACAGTGACCAAGCGTTGAAGATTTTGGGCGACTCGGCAACCCCTTTGCAACGGGAAGTGTTGGGTGCCATTCGATACCAACCGAACCGAGCCGTTTTGCACACCGACACGCGTTTGATGCCTGAGCGTCCCGCGGCTTGGGCCGCTTGGAATTTTGAAACGCACCAAGCCGAAAACCACAACGAAATGGACCACGACACCGACGAACAACGGGTCTGCTTACATTACTGGCTGAATGCTTTGCAAGAGTTGCCCACCAAGAAACCGGTGTTGGTCAGCCTGAACCCTTTGCGCGAACCGGACCCAAGTCAAATTCTGCGTGAATTCGACTACGCCCACCCGATTTTTGACAAACCCGCCATCAACGCCCAAAGCCGTTTACCGGTTTTGGACGCGGAATCTGCTCGCTTAGGCATCTGGTTTGCAGGTGCTTGGCGCCGTTATGGTTTTCATGAAGACGGTTTGCAGTCGGGCTACTTGGCGGCCGAGGGTGTGCGCCAAAAAACAGCGGCCTCTGCCTTGGCAGCAAAGCAGGTCGTTGCATGAAGCTAAACGGCGCCGCGTTGTCCGGAGCTGCCTTCTCTTTGGGCCGGACTTGGCACCGGCGCCTGCGTCCGGTTGACCGCAGTTTTGCCTACGACGTGCTGTTCTTGTGGCTGCCCATGCGGCAGTGGCAACGCCAAGGCTTGGCGCAAGCGCCGGCCCGTAACCGATTTGGCGCGCTTTCCTTTTACGACCGCGACCACGGCGTGGGAGGACCGAATGCCTTGGCATGGGTCGAGCAATTGCTGCAGGAAAATGGCGTCATCCCGCCCGACTTTGACGGTGAAATTTGGCTGCAAACCTTGCCCCGCGTGCTGGGTTTCGCCTTCAAGCCCGTGAGTTTTTGGCATGTCGAGCGCGCGCAGGGCGGTCTGGTCGCGGTGCTGGCCGAAGTGAACAACACCTTTGGCGAGCGGCATTGTTATTTGCTGAAGTTCGATGAAGTGGCCACCGCCGCCAGTGCATCTAAGCCCCTGAACTTGAACACCCACTTGAACACCCCCCAGGTCAACCGCTTTGTGGCAGGTGCGGACAAGGTGTTTCATGTCTCGCCTTTTTGCGCGACCGAGGGTCGATACGACTTTGAGTTCCGTTCCTTGGGCGATTGGCGCAGTGCGCGCATTAACTTGAGCGATGAACAGGGCCCCTTGCTCAAAACCTCGTTGTGCGGCCGACTTGAGCCTTACCAAACCCAACGTGCTTGGCGCTTGGTGGCCAAAATGCCCTGGGCCGCTTTGATGGTGGTTTGGCGCATCCATTGGCAAGCGGTGCATTTGTTTTTGCAGCGAGTTCCCTTTTTTAGACAACCCCCAGCCCCTACGGAGTTTGTGACCAAATGACGACACCGTCCCGTCCCAAGCAAAGCCTGTCGCTTCGAGTGAAGTTGACGTTGCGTTTGCTCGAAAAAATCAAACACGGCACCTTGCGCCTCACATTGCCCGATGGTCAAACCATGCAGTTTGGCAAAGATCAGGGCCAGTTGCTTGCTGCAGAATTGCACATCAAAGACGTCGCCATGTTCGAGGCGGTGCTCGAACTCGGCGACATTGGCTTTGGCGAAACCTACATGGAAGGCCTTTGGGACAGCCCTGATCTGGGTGCACTCATGCAGCTTTTGGCGGCCAACCGCCAGTCCTTGGAAAAGGTGGTTTATGGACACTGGTGGAGTGGCTTGTGGCAACGCTTGCGCCATGCCTTGAACCGCAACACCCGAGCCGGCAGTCGCCGAAACATTGCCGCGCACTACGACTTGGGCAATGATTTTTATGAGCTGTGGCTTGACCCCAGCATGACCTATTCAAGCGCCTTGTTCAAAGGCAATTTCAACCAAACTTTGCAAGAGGCGCAGATGGCCAAATGCCACCATGCGCTCAGCAGCGCTGGGGTGCGTCCCGGCAGTCGGGTGTTGGAAGTGGGTTGTGGATGGGGCGGCTTGGCGGCTTTGTCGATTGAACATTTCGGGGCTTATCACACTGGCATCACGCTGTCGCGCGAGCAGTTGGAATGGGTCAAGGCGCATCAAGCCGAAAGCCATGATTCGGGCAGACTGCAATTGCAATTCAGGGATTACCGAGAACTCTTGGCACCAGACGAGGCGCCTTACGACGCCATCGTTTCGATTGAAATGTTCGAGGCCGTTGGCCAAGCCTATTGGGAAGCGTACATGGCGATGCTCGCCCGCAGCCTGCGCATCGGCGGCAAGGCTTGCATTCAAACCATCACCATCGACGAGGCGCTGTTTGAGCGATACGCCAGTGGCACCGACTTCATTCAAAAGCATGTGTTTCCGGGCGGCATGTTGCCTTCAGCCAAACGCTTTGTGGAGCATGCACAAAAAGCGGGTTTGGAATTGGTTGATCACTTGGCCTTTGGCCAGGATTACGCCGAAACATTGCGTCGCTGGCGTCATTCTTTTGAGGCCTGTTTGGACAAAGTGCGGGCCCAAGGTTACGACGAGCGATTTATTCGACTTTGGCGCTTTTACCTCACCTATTGCGAGGCCGGTTTTGACCAAGGTTCATTGAACGTGGAGCAATTCACCCTTTGCCATGCACAAGCTTCATGACCCAAATTGGCAAAACAGGCGAGTCCGTTTCGGCATTCCCTTGGCCCTGCTGGTACTGGGCCTTGGTCTTTTTGAGGGGAACTCAGCCATGAGCCAAAGCGCGAATCAAAACATGCCTCAGAAGGCCAACAACGAGTTGGTTTTGGCGGGCAGCGGCATCTTGCGTTTTTTAGGCATGCGCATTTATGACGCCAAACTCAGGGTCTCTCCGAGCTTCAAGTCCAACAGTTACCACGAACATGCGCTCGAGTTGACGCTGGAATACGCCCGCAATTTAGAGGGGCGATTGATCGCCGAGCGTTCTTTGGTCGAGATGAAACAACTGGTCCCCCTTGAGGCAGAAAAGGGCAAACGGTGGTTGGCATTTATGCAAACAGCCTTCCCAAACGTTCGCGCCGGCGACCGCATCACGGGTTACCACGATGGCAAAGGTCATGTCGCCTTTAGCTGCAATGGCCAAGCCAACGGTGAGTTGGATGACCCCGAATTTGCACACTTGTTTTTTGGCATTTGGCTTGATCCGAAAACATCTCAGCCCGAGATGCGGCGAGCTCTTTTAGGGAGTTTTTGATGAAATACAGCTCGATTTGGAAAAAGTCTTTTCATGGTCTGGGCCCGTTGCTGGCTGCACTCACGGTGTTGGCTCTTGCCGGATGTGCGAATGCGCCCAAGATCACCGATTACACGCAAGAACAACCCCCCTTGGTGTTGAGCGATTATCTAAAGGGCCATTTGAAAGCCGAGGGTTTATTCAAGGACCGTGCGGGGGCGGTGGTCCGCCGCTTTACGGTGGACATGAAGGGCACTTGGTCGGGTCAAGAGGGTCAAGAGGGTCAAGAAGAGGGCACCTTGGATGAGCATTTTGTGTACCAAGACCATGCCCACCAAGGTGATCTGCAGCAACGCATCTGGCATTTGAAGCGCATTCCCAGCGAGCCCGGTGTGACGCGCTTTGAAGGCCGAGCCGACGATGTGGTGGGCGTTGCCCAAGGCGAACTGGCGGGCAATACCCTGCACTGGCACTACCGCTTGAATCTGCCCGTCGACGGCCGCCTGATCGAAGTGGACATGGACGATTGGATGTACCTCATGACGCCCAAGTTGATGCTCAACCACGCGGTGATGAGCAAGTGGGGCGTCAAGCTGGGTGAAGTGCAAATTGTTTTCGACAAACTGGCCGATTGATGGCCATGCCTTTAAATACGCCCATTCAACATTGGCGAGGCCAGAAGGTCTGGATCGTTGGCGCCTCCAGTGGCATTGGCTTGGCTTTGGCACAGCGTCTTCACGATGAAGGCGCTCAGGTTTTGGTGTCCGCGCGCCGCTCCGAGGTTTTGAAAGCGTGGTGCGCCGACCGAAATGGCACGTGGGCGTACCCCTTTGATGTGAGCGACGCGGCAGGTCTGGCCCCACAATGGGCAAAGCTGTTGGCTGAACACGGCGCGCCCGATGTGGTGGTGTATGCCGCCGGGCACTATTTGCCGATGCGGGCCGACGCCTTTTCTTACGCCGAAATTGCCAAGCACACCGACATCAATTACTTAGGAATGGCTCGGGTTTTGGAAGTCGTGATCCCCGCTTTCCTGAAATCCGGCAAGGGACACATTGCCTTGATCTCCAGTGTGGCGGGCTACCGCGGTTTGCCCAATGCCTTGGCCTATGGGCCCACCAAAGCGGCCATGAGCAACCTGGCGGAAATTTTGTACCACGACCTGCACCCACGGGGCATTGGTGTTTCACTGATTAACCCAGGCTTTGTGGAAACCCCTTTGACGGCGCAAAATCCGTATCACATGCCGGCCTTGTTGAAGCCCTCCCAAGCTGCTGATGAAATGCTGAAGGGCTGGTCCAAAGGGCTGTTTGAAATTCATTTTCCCAAGCGCTTCACTCAGTGGCTTCGTTGGGCCCGTTGGTTGCCTGACTCGGTGTACTTTTATTTGTTGCAAAAAATTGCCCCATGAATCCACCCACCTTCAATGAACTGTTGTTGTTTTATCAAAACCTGAGTCCCGGCAGATTGGCTGAATTGGGTCGGTTTTATGAGGCCGATGCCTTCTTCAAAGACCCGTTCAACGAGGTGAGGGGTTTGGCCGCCATCGACCACATTTTTCAGCACATGTTCAAGGCCTTAGAGGAGCCGAAGTTCGTGGTGCTCAGGTCAGTGGCCAATCACGAAACGCATCCGAGTCATGCCTTTGTGACTTGGATTTTTGAGTTCCATCGGGGTCACAAGGCCTATTCGATTCGTGGCGTCACGGAGTTTGATTTCAACGCCGAGGGGCGCATCACCCGACACCGCGACTTCTGGGATGCGGCCGAAGAGTTGTACGCCAAACTGCCCTTGATTGGCGCCCTGATCCGGTGGTTGTCCCGGCAATTGAGCTCAAACTAACCGGAGAAACGCAATGGGTTTGAGAATTTTGATCGTCGGCGCGCGCGGTTTGGTCGGGCAGGGCGCGTTGAAGGTGGCCTTGAATGCCCAACCGTCTATTGAGCGGGTTGGGCTTTTGTTGCGCCAAGAGGTCACCGGACTGAACCCCGAAAATGAAGCGCCGGAAAATACCAAGACCGGTCAGCTGCGCCCCGCTGTTCAAACCTGGGTAATTCCCGCTTTCACGCCAGAGGCTTTGCTTGCCTTGGACTTGAGTGGTTTTGATGCTTGTTGGTATGGCGCAGGCACCTTGCCCATGGGCCAAAGTTCGGCGAAATACCGCGCTGTGACCGTGGACGTGACCGTGAATGTCGCCAAGGCCTTTGCAGCGGCCAACCCAGGTGCTCGGTTTTTGTATGTGTCGGGATTGGGGGCCAACGCCGCCAGCCCCCTGATGCCGATGCGAGTCAAGGGCGAGGCAGAAGAGGCGTTGCAATCGTTGAACCTTCAAGTTTGCAGCCTGCGC
Source organism: uncultured Curvibacter sp. (assembly GCA_903828535.1). GTDB lineage: Bacteria > Pseudomonadota > Gammaproteobacteria > Burkholderiales > Burkholderiaceae_C > Curvibacter. Next base: position 58,980 of record CAIKMN010000029.1, on the reverse strand, counting down.
CCCGGCGTGGTCCAACCCGTGCAAGGGGTGCGTTCCATGCACCCACTGCGTGATGTGCTTTATCGAGCTGTGGGGCCAGTCATGAACTTGGCTTCTCCTTTTTTGAAAGGCCAATTCACCACGACCGAGTTGTTGGGTCGTGCGATGCTGAAATTGAGCCAGCCTGAACGGCCATTGCCTCTCGTGTTGGAGAACCGACAAATCAATGACCTTGGAAAAATCTAAGCCCCTTTCCCACCCTGGTTAACAATAAACTACCCACTCTGGAGAACCCCCATGACCGTCAATGCCGATTCGTTTCAAGCCCTGTTGATTGAAAAAGACGATGCGGGCTACCGCGCCCAGCTTCAAGCCCTGAACACCGACGCGCTGATGGCCGCCACCCAAAGCACCGCAAATCCGGTGACGATTCGGGTCTCGCATTCGACCTTGAACTACAAAGATGGCCTGGCCATCACCGGCAAATCGCCCGTGGTGCGCAAGTTCCCCATGGTGCCCGGTATTGACTTGGCCGGTATCGTGGCGCACAGCGAACACCCCCTTTATGCGGTGGGTGACGCCGTCGTCTTAAACGGTTGGGGCGTTGGAGAAACGCATTGGGGCGGTTTGTCGCAGCGGGCGCGGTTGAATGGCGATTGGCTCGTGCCTTTGCCCAAGGCCTTCACACCGGCGCAGGCCATGGCGATTGGCACAGCAGGTTACACCGCGATGTTGTGTGTGATGGCCTTGCAGCGCCAGGGCGTCACGCCCGAACACGGCGAAATTTTGGTGACCGGCGCGGCCGGCGGCGTTGGCAGCGTGGCGGTGGCCTTGCTCAGCCAATTGGGCTACAAAGTGGTGGCGGTGACGGGTCGCCCTGAAGAAGCCGCTTATTTGCAAAGCCTGGGCGCCTCCGAGGTCTTGGCTCGAGCGGATTTCTCGAGCCCCGGCAAGCCTTTGGCCAAAGAGCGTTGGGCCGGTGCGGTCGATACGGTGGGCAGCCACACACTGGCCAATGTTTGCGCCTCGATGAAATACCGCGGCGTGGTCACTGCTTGTGGTTTGGCCGGTGGTTTTGACTTGCCCGCCACCGTCATGCCTTTCATTTTGCGCGGTGTTGTCTTGGTCGGCATTGACAGCGTCATGTGCCCCCGCCCCGACCGCTTAGAGGCTTGGGAGCGCTTGGCGAAAGACTTGGACGTGAGCAAGTTGGCGGCCATGACCCAGATCATCGGCTTGGGTCAAGCCGTCGACACCGCCAAGGCCTTGCTCGAAGGCCAGGTGCGTGGTCGCGTTGTGGTGGATGTCAACGCTTGAGCAAACAGCCGCCTCAAGGCTTGCTACAAGCGGGGACTTCGGGGTCCTTTAGGCGTCTTTGCACCTCGTTGAGCATGTCCTGAAAAGCCGCTTCGGCTTGTTTGCGCATCAGCGATTGGCTCCAGCTGCGTGGAAACCAAGCGGGCGGCTCCACCACCGCGTGCGAGTGAAGCGAGGTGCGATCAGCACCCAAGGGGGTCAATTGCAGGCTGTGTTTCATTGACTTGGCGTCGCCTGAGACCCCTTGGCTCTGTGTTTGGTGGTGGACGGGGTCTAAATGGATGCGGTATTTGGCCCCCAAATGCACAGTGAACAGGCCGAGATCCAAAACACCCACCCGCTCGACCAGCCATTCATCGTTGCCAAGCGGGGAGGCCTGGCTGCTCGACAACGATTTAACAAAACAGGCGGAGTGGTCAAAGTCGTTAAATACCGCCCACACCAAATCGAGGGGGGCGTCAATTTCTGCTTGCACATCGACCACGACAGTGGCCTCATCGTGGGTGGCCGAGACCAGCGTTTTATTGGCGGCCAAAACGCTGGCAGTCAGCAAAGCAAAAAGCCCCCAGCCAATGAAGACCCTCAACACGTGAAGCAGGGGAGTGGGTCTCAATGCGCCGGCTCCGAAACAGGGGGTGAGTCGTTGGCGGCTGGCGAGGCGGGGTTTGGGGCGCGGCCATTGCGCTGAGTTCGGACCAAAAACACAAAAGGCAAAGAGACCAAACACAACCACATCATGATGTGGAACACATGAAGAAAGCTGATCATATTGGCTTGCCGCGTGACTTCCCCGTTCAGCAACGCCAAGCTGCCCAGTGAGTCAAGTTGCAGAGCAGGGGGCCAGCTGGACAAGGCCGGATTGCTGGCGTTCACTGACTCCACAATTTGGCCATGCGATCGCGTGGCGCCCTGACTTTGCAAGGCTTGCACAATCGATATGCCGACGCTTCCGCCCAAGTTGCGCATGAGGCTGTAAATGGGGGTGCCGGCGTTGCGCAGTTGCGGTGCCAAGGTGGCAAAGGCCACCGCAGACAAGGGCACAAAGGTAAAGCCAATGCCCATGCCTTGGAAAAAACCAGACACCACCACTTGGGTGGTTCCCATGTCCAGGTTGAAGTGAACCATTTCAAAAAGCGAACCCGCCATCAAGGCAAAGCCGCCCAGCATGATGGTACGCAGGTCAATGTGGTTGACCAAGCGGCTGGCCAAAATCATCGCGAGCATGGTGCCCAAGCCGCGCGGCGCCGTGACCAGCCCCGTCAAAATGACGGGATAGCCCATCAAGGATTGCAAGAAGCTGGGCAACAAGGACATGACGCCGTACAAGATGATGCCGACAATGAAGGCGAACGCAATGCCAATCACAAAGTTGCGGTCTTTGAGTAAATCACGGCTGAAGAACGAGACGCCTTGCACGGTCAAGGTGTGCACTGCAAAAAAGGCAAACGAAATGAAAGCACCCGCCGCCTCCAATCGAATTTCCCAGGAGGAAAACCAGTCGAGTAATTCGCCGCGGTCTAAGAAGAGTTGCAAGAGGCCAATCGCCAAGCTCATGGTGACGAAGCCAAAGAAGTCGAGTTTTTGATTCTCGGGACGGCTTTCTGGCAAGTAGCGAACGATGCCCCACAGCGCCATGAGGCCAATCGGAAGGTTGATGAAAAAAACCAAACGCCAATCGTAGTTCTCCGTGAGCCAACCACCCAACATGGGGCCCAAAATAGGCCCGACCATGATGCCGGCGCCCCAAATGGCCATGGCTTGTCCCACTTTTTCTCGCGGATTGATGTCGAGTAAAACCGCTTGAGACAACGGAACCAAAGCGGCGCCAAACACGCCCTGCATCAACCGAGCCAAGACGATTTGCCAGAGCGAGGTCGCCATGCCACACAGCGCTGAGGCCACAGTGAAGCCAATCACCGAGACAATAAACACCCGGCGACGCCCCCACTTTTCACAAAACCAGCCCGTCAGTGGCAAGGTGATGGCGGCGGCCACGATATAGGACGTCAATACCCACGTGATCTGATCGGGCGAGGCTTGCAAGCTCCCCTGCATGTGCGGCAGGGCCACGTTGGCGATGGTGGTGTCCAGCGCCTGGATGATGGTGGCCAACATGATGGACACCGTGATCATCCCTTTGTGTGGGAATTCGCTGGTGCTCAACTGCACATCGCTTTAATGTCGGACGGCACCGGAATGGCCTTGATGCGGTCCGGATCATCCGGGTGCTTGATGCAAAAGGCCCGGGTTTCGCGGCCTTCGCACAACAGAGTGCCATCGCGGCGGACGTTGTGTTGATGGGTGAACACCTTGTCACCCCAATCGACGACGCTGGTTTCGATTTGAAGCCGCTCACCATAGGTGGCCGGTCGAATGAACTTGGTGTGGATTTCTAACAGGGGCGTGCCAATGATGCCGCGCGTTTTGACCAATTCACGCCAAGGGGGGACGCCGCATTGCATGAAAAAGTGCAATGACGAGGCGTCCATCCATTTGGAAAAGTTGGGGAAAAAGACAATGCCTGCCGGGTCGCAGTCGCCAAACAGGACGTCAACCTCATAGATCCAGGATTTGCTCATGGCGGGCCCAATTCAAGATGTCGTTGAAGATTTTCTCTCGGTTCAATTCGTTGAAATTCTCGTGGTAATTTTCTGGGTAGGTGTAAGCCGTCAACAAGCCTTTGGGGATGGTGTTCAACCACGTTTGTGAGGCGGCGGTATTGGCCAACAAGTCCTGTCCCGCCAGCACCGCAAAAACCGGGTGCTGCCAGCGGCTCAAGTTCCCGTTGAGTTCTGTCTGTGCTTTCATCAGGCTGTGCGCGAACCGAAAGCTGGCTTCCAGCGCCCGGATGTGGTCTTGCTCGTCGGCAAGGTGGCGCGCCGTGATGAGGGGGTCGTGTGTGAGTTGATCGGTCACACGGGGCAGCGGCACTTTGGCTTTGGGCAACAGCGTCGCCAGCACACCGGCGGCCTTTTCCAACAGCGGTGGAACCAGAATGGCATTCACAAAATAAGGCGACGACAGCACCACGCCCTTGATGTGGGGGCGGCTTAACAACCCTTTCAATTCCAAATGCGTCGCAATCAAGCCGCCCATGGAGTGGCCCATGACCCAAATCGGCAGGTCTGGGTAGTGCGCTTCCACCCAATCTAAAAACAGCACCACATCGTTCAAGAAAATGTCGAAGTGGGGAATGTCGACCCGTGTTTGGCCTTGGTGACCGGCCAAGTCAAAGCTGACGGTGGCGATGCCGTGCTGTTTAAAAAACAGCGCTGGGACGACGTAATCACCCGCGTGGGCCATGCCACCATGAATGGCCACGATGACGGCACGTGGCACTTTGTTGTCTGGCATCCATTCATGGATGGTGCGACTGCCTGAGTCGCTGCCGGTGAAGGTGTGAAGGGCGTCTTCGGAAAATCGCATGCTGGTCTAGCCCACTGGAAATAAGAAAAGTCCCACCGTCAAGGCCAGGCCCAGGGAAACGATCCCCAGGCGCAACCCCCTCTCGTTGACGCGGTGCAAGGCCCAGGCGCCGGCAAAACCACCCAAGGTCGCACCGACCGCCATGATGCCGGCCGAGGCCCAATCCACGTCAGGCGAAAAAGCAAACAACAAAACAGCCACCGCATTCATAACACCAGACAACACATTTTTGGTGGCGCCAGCGTTGCGGGTGGGCACGCCCGAGATGGTGAGGGCGGCCAGCATCAAAAAGCCAATGCCGCCACCAAAGTAGCCGCCGTAAATAGAAATCATGAACTGCATCAGCAAGGTGGCTGGTGCGCTCAGCACACTGGTTTGCTCGGTGGTTTTCCGAAAGAAACTGCCCCATGCAAACAAGCTGGTTGCGAACAGCACCAGCCAGGGAACCAGCATCGAGAAAATCGAGCTGGGGGTGTTGAGCAACAACAAGGCCCCCACCACGCCGCCCGCCAAACTGACGATGAACAGCGACTTAAATGACACCGTCGACGTGCCGGTGACCAGCTTGCGACCCGCCCAGCCTGAGCTGATTTGCGATGAAAACAAGGCCACCGTTGAGGTGATGTTGGCAGCCAAAGGCGTTAAACCAGTGAAGATCAACGTGGGCAAGGTGACAAAGGAGCCCCCACCCGCCAGTGCGTTTTGAACACCCGCCCAGAGGCCGGCCAGGAAGACAAGGGCATAAATCATGGACAACATTGTCCTTTATTTAGCGATCTTCAATGGGGTGCTGGCGTCAACACTTAAGCCGAAGAATGTTCAGATGCTTTGTCCGCCTCTCGCTCGTCAGGCCCACCGCTGACACTCGAGCCGTCCCAGGGACGCAAGCGCCAAAAGGACAGGGAGGAAAGGGCGGTCAGGGCCGCCAAAGCCCAAAACGCATGGTGAATCGCACGGGTCACCGCCACGCCATTGGTTTGGGGCACATCGCCCAAAAAATAGCCCGTGACCAGGGAGCCGCAGGCCAAGCCAAAGCTCATGGACATTTGCTGCAAGGTGCTGGCCATCGTGCTGGCCATGGCCGACTCGTCTTCAGGCACATCGGCGTAAGCCATGGAGTTCATGCTGGAAAACTGCAGTGAATTGAACAGGCCCATCATCATGCCCAGCATCACGATCAAAATCAGCGGGCTGCCCGGCATGACCCAGCTGTAACTGGCGATGGTCACGGCCACCATCAGCGTGTTCACCATCAAAACGCTGCGGTAACCCCAGCGCTTGAGCATGGGTTGGGACAGCAGCTTCATGCCCATGGCTGCCAATGCAGCGGGCATCATCAACAAACCCGATTGCCAGACCGGCATGCCCAAACCCACTTGAAACAAAAGCGGTAATAAGAAGGGCATCCCCCCGACCCCAAGGCGCGTCACAAAGCCGCCGAGCACCGACACGCGAAAGGTGCGAATCTTGAACAAAGCCAAGTTGAGCAAGGGATAGGGCACGCGCAGGGCGTGGACCCCATAAGCCCCGATGAGGCTTAAAGAAATCACCAACCAGACCAAGGCTTGTGCGTTGCTCAAGCCGTGTTCGCCAAAAATTTCCAGCAACCACGACAAAATGCCCACCCCCGAGCCAAACAACAACAGACCCTTCACATCCAAAGGGCGAGGTTCTTTTGACTGAAAATTCGGCATGTGCTTTTGAGCAAAAAACAGCAACAACACGCCCACTGGCAAATTGACAAAGAACATGTCTCGCCAAGACAGCCAATGCACGATCAAACCGCCCACCGTCGGCCCCAACAAGGGCCCCAGCAGAGCGGGGATGATGACGAAATTCATGGCCTTTAGGAGTTCACTTTTGTCAAAGGTGTGGAGCAGCGCCATGCGGCCCACCGGCATCATCATGGCCGCTGCAATGCCTTGCGGAATGCGGGCCGCCACCAAAAAGGGCGCGCTCGGCGCCAAGCCACAGAGCAAAGACGACAAGGTGAACAAGGCCACCGCCGACATGAAAACCTGCTTCGAACCAAAGCGCTCGGCCAACCAACCGCTCACGGGGATGCTCACGGCCAAGGCCAAGATGTAGCTGGTGACCACGGCCTTCAAGCTCAAGGGACTGACCCCCAAACTGGCCGACATGGCGGGAATGCCGGTGTTGACGATCGTTGAGTCGAGTTGCTCCATGAAAAGCGCCGTTGCCACGACCCATGGCAAATAGCGCTTGGCAGCGTTTAGTGGGTCCATCGAGTGCAGGCTCGAGGGGTCTTCAGATGGAGGGGTCGTCATCGTGGCCCATTATTGACTTTGAAAATGGCCTTGTCAGGGCCCAAACAGGGCCCAAAGTTCTCAAGGGGCTTTTTGCGGTAATGGGCGTGGGCGACCCTGTTCGTCAATCGCCACATAGGTCAGGTTGGCTTGGGTCACTTTGACGTATTCGCCTTGCATCAAATGGCGCTCGGCAAAGACCTCCACTTTGACGGTGACTGACGTTCTCCCCACGCGGCTGATGGTGGCAAAGAAACTCAAAATGTCACCCAAACGCACGGGCTGCTTGAAGATGAACTCATTCACCGCCACCGTGGCAATGCGCCCCCGGGCCAAGCGGGCTGGCAACACCGAACCGGCCAAGTCGACCTGCGCCATGACCCACCCGCCAAAAATATCGCCGTTGGCGTTGCAGTCGGCCGGCAGCGGAATGACCTTGAGTACCAGCTCCTGATCGACGGGCAAAGGCACTTTGTGAGAGGGATTGTTGGACATGAAGTGAGCCGATCAACGGTGAGATGATCAATGAGTTGGCTTTGATATTATCAAATGCCAATCAAGACTCACTGCATCCTCCATTCCGCTTCCTACAGACTGCAACCCCCTCACGCCATGCGCTTCACTTTTCATCTCCGGCCCCTGTATCAACATTTGATGGTGGCGACGTTGGTGGGGATCGGTTGTCTGTTGCTGCCCTTTTCTTGGCCCACTCGGGGCTTGTTGGCATGGGGTTTGGGTTGTTTTTGGTTACTTGGACATTTTTGGGCGCTGGCTTTCCATTTGAACGCGGCACAAACCAAGGAGCGAATTGTCACCTTGGATCCGTCGCCTCGGATCATTTTTGTGGGTTTGAGCTTGGCTTGGCTCTTCAGTGTGGCCAGCATTGCTTACCTTTTGAACAACGCCAACACCGAAGACGCCCTGCAACGCTTTGGTCATTTGATGTTGTGCTTGTTTGGTTTGGCGGAATCTTGGCTGTTGATTCACACGGTATTTGCTTTTCGCTACGCCCACATTTTTTACCTGACCCGCGATCAAAAAGACCTGCTGTTTCCTGGCAACGAAAACCCGGATTACATGGACTTCTTGTATTTTTCCTGTGGCATCGGCATGTGCGCCCAGGTTTCTGACATCGCCGTCGCCACAGGCGGGATGCGGCGTTTGGTGATGGGCCAAAGCCTGTTGTCGTTTGCCTTCAACATGGTGATCCTGGCTTTGGCGATCAATGTCGCCTCGGGCTTAATGCATTAGTGCTTTTTTGACCTGCTCAATGCGGTCTTGCCCCCAAAACATCTGATCGCCCACAAAGAAGGTGGGGGCGCCAAAAACACCGCGCTCCACCGCCGTCATCGTCACGGCTTTTAACTGGTCTTTGGTGGCAGGGTCGTTGGCCATTGCCAAGACTTTCGCGGCGTCAAAACCGGCTTGTGTCAACACTTGGCCCACCACGTCAGGGTCGTTGAGGTTGAGGCCATCGACCCAAATGGCGCGGTAAACGGCGTCCATATAGCGTTGAAAATTCGCAGGCTCTTGTTTTTGAATGGCGGTAGCGCCCCGCATCAAGGTGGTGGTGATGATGGGAAAGTGGGGGTTCATGGCCAATGGCACACCGTATTCGTCGGCAAAGCGCTTCATGTCGGTAAAGACGTAACGGCCTTTGGCGGGTACCGACATGGGGGAGGCGTTGCCTGTCGCTTGGAAAACACCCCCCAACAACATCGGGCGCATGACGGGCGCGGCCCCTGTTTCAGCGCTTATTTTTGGCAATTGCGTGTGGGCGAGGTAAGAGGCGAGGCTGCCAAAGTCGAAATAAAAATCAAAATGCGAGGCCATGGTCATCTCCGTTTTTTTAATCAAAACTTTTCTAGATAAGGTCGTAAGTCGAGTTCGTGTGTCCAGGCATCGCGCGGTTGTTGGTGCAGCATCCAATACGCATCGGCGATGTGAGCCGGGTTCAAGATGCCGCCTTGGTCCTTCAGGGCATAGCGCTCTGGGAACAAGGTTCGGATGAGCTCGGTGTCGATCGCGCCGTCGATGAGGGTGTGGACCACATGGATGCCCATGGGGCCCAGTTCTCGCGCCATGCTTTGCGCCAGGGCGCGCAAGGCCATCTTGCCACCCGAAAAACCTGCGAAATGCGCACTGCCGCGAAGGGAGGCTGTGGCGCCTGTAAAGATGAGGGTGCCCTTATGGCGCTGACCCAGCACGCCAATTTCTGAATGGGTCTGGTTGGGTCTTTGAACCATGCGTTTGGCCACTTCACGACCGACCAAAAATCCGGCCAAGCAGGTCATTTCCCACATCTTGGTGTACCTGCGGGCGGTTTCGGTCAGGATGCTGTTGGGTGAATTCGCGCCAATGTTGAAGACCATCACCTCAATCGGGCCAATGGTGGTTTCAATGTGCTCGACCAAGGACACGACCTCTTCTTCCTGTCGCGCGTCGGAGCCAAAACCATGCACTTGGCCACCCGTGCTTTTGATTTCATCCACCAGTGGCTGCAGTTTTTCTAAAGTTCTGCGGGTCACGCAAACGGTGTAGCCCTCACGTGCAAAACGCTTGGCCACAGCGCCCCCGGTGGCGTCTCCGGCGCCGATAACCAGACAGACTTTTGAGGCATTCATTCTGATCTCCTAAGGCAGCAGGGGTTAATTTGCATACAAGGTGCATCGATCGCCACTGGCGGGGCGTTCAATGCTGATTTTGTGGATCAAGGGCAAGGTGGTTTTTAATTGTTGGTGCAGGTAGGCACACAGATTTTCAAGCGTTGGCCTGCCCAAGTCGGCCACTTCGTCCAAGTAGTGATGGTCGAGTTGTTGACGCACAGGTTCCAAAGCCGCACGAAACCGTCCCAAGTCCATCAACATACCGCTCTCAAAGCCGTCTGAGCCGCCCTTGCTGATGGGGGTTCCTCTGAGTGTGACTTCGACATGGTAAGTGTGGCCATGGATGCGGCGACTGCCTTCCGCCTCGATGCTTCGATGCAGGGTGTGGGCGGCTTCAAAATAAAAGCGTTGACTGAGTTCGTAAATCATCGAGCAAGTTTTTTTTAGGGAATACCCAGCGTTTTGTGGGATTGCAAACTCAAACGCCATTGCGGATGGGCCCGGCAATAGTCAATGCAGGCCTGCGTGTTGGCTTGTGCCAGGCTTTGGCTTGTGGATCGGTTGAGGACAGGCGATGGAGACGTCAAAGCAAAGTGGGGGTCTTGCGGTTGCAAGTAAAAGAAATCGAAGTCCAAGTCTTCAAACCGTTGGGGTGGGGCTTCGGTCTGTGGATAAACCAGCTTCAATTCTTGACCTTGGGTGACCACCACTTTGGCCTGTCCCTTGGGGCTGACGCACAACCAATCGATGCCGGGCGGGGGGATTTGGGTGCCGTTGGTCTCGACAGCCACGGTAAAGCCCTCGGCGTGCAAGGCGGCGGTCAAGGCTTCATCGACTTGCAGCAAAGGTTCGCCGCCAGTCAGGACCACGAAGCGCTGCGCCTTGGCGTGCGCAGAGGCGCCCGGCCATTCGGCGGCGATGCGATGAGCCAGGGACTTGGCGTCACTGAATTTGCCCCCACCAACGCCATTGGTGCCGACAAAGTCGGTGTCACAAAATGGGCAGGCCGCGCTGGCACGGTCCTCTTCACGACCGGACCACAGGTTACAACCCGCGAAACGGCAGAATACGGCAGGCCGTCCTGCTTGGGCGCCTTCGCCCTGCAAGGTATAAAAAATTTCTTTGACGGTGTAGGCCATCCGCCAATTTTCGCAGAAGCCAGCACCAGGTCGGAACGGGCGCTGGTTAAATTTAGCTCTTGAATTGATCGACTTCTTGGCGCGTGCCATCGGCAATCTTGGACAGCTCCATCACCGTCGCGGTGATTTCCTCTGAAGCGGCGGCATTCGATTCTGCAATCGCATTCAGATTAATCACATTGGCATTGATGGCGCGCACCGCCTCACTTTGTTGCTCAAGGGCTGCTGAAATGCGATGCATCATGCCGTCGGCTTCATTAGCGCCTTGCTCGATGCGTTCCATGCCCAAGTTGACCTCGCGCACGGTTTCCACGGCGGCTTTGGCTTCACTCACCGCTTGTTGAACCAGTGCCGTGATTTCTTGTGTGCTCTCGGCGCTGGAGGCCGCTAATTTGCCCACCTCTTCGGCCACCACCGAGAAGCCTTTGCCGTGTTCACCAGCGCGGGCCGCTTCGATGGCCGCGTTCAAAGAGAGCAAATTGGTTTTGTTGGCAATGGCTTCAATGACTTCGGTGATTTTATTGATGCGCTCCGAATTCACCGCAATGCCATTCACCACATCGACCATTTTGTTCATCAGGTCTTTGCTGCTGCGAACAATGGCCACCGACTCTTTCGACTTCGAGCTGGCCGCCTCGGTGTTGCGACTCACATCGCTGACCGACGCGGCGGTTTCTTTGACCGCGGTCACCAATTGCCCAATGGCGTGCATTTGGTTTTGCGCGCCGTCGCTGATTTGGCTGATGGCCTGGCTGGTTTGACTGGACGCGGCGGCGACTTGGCGCGTGTTGTTGCTGATGTTGCGCATGGCGCGCCCCAGCGTGTCCAAAGAATGGTTGATGTCGGTCTTGAGGCGGGCCAAATCGCCGCGTCCTTCGGCCGTGACGCGGGCCGTCAAGTCGCCGTTGGAGACGCCTTGCATGACACGCCCCGCGTCGTCCAGCAAGCTTTGCGTGGCCTGCATCGCGTGGTCAACGGCTTGACGAACCTCCCCCTTGACGGCGGCCGACATGCGTTGGGTAAAGTCGCCATTGGCCAAGGCCTCCATCACCTCTTGCAAGGCGTCCATGGTGACTTTGACGCTTTGAGCGCAGGCATTGACTTGGTCTTTCATCATGGCCAAATCACCATTCAAGGGCGCTTGGATGCGTTGCTCAAAATCGCCTGCAGCGAGGGCGCTCACCACCAGGTTCACTTCGTCCATGGCGCGTTTTTGCATGGCCAGCAATTTGTTGAAGGCCTGAGCGGTTTCGCCCACTTCGTCGTTGGAGTTCACTTTGACTTGACGTGAAAAGTCAGCCGTTTGCTCGGTCTCTAAAACGGCTTTTCGCAAAGCCTCTAAAGGACGTGTGATGCCATTCACTTCCCAACGAATCACGGCCACCAAGAGCAACAGAGCGATCAGACCCACCACCGCAAACTGGGAGGCGAGTTCCCAATATTTCTTTTCCAGGTCATCGATGTAAATGCCCGAACCGACCACCCAATCCCAGCCAGCGGTCTTTTTCACAAAGGACAGTTTGGGGTAAACCTCGGCGCTGGCGCCGCCGCCTTCTTTGGGCTTGGTCCAGTTGTAGGTAACGTAGCCCATGCCCTTTTGTGCCACCACAGCGTTCATGGCGGTAAAAATATTCTGGCCAGAGATGTTGACCAGTGGGCCATCCGTACCGGCCTGTTGCTCAATGGCGCTGTTGAACTTGGGATCGCTCATGACCCTGCCGTCCAAGGCGGGCGCCGTGGGGTGCATGATCATTTTGGGGGTGGGCATGCTGGCGTCATGCAGCCAAAAATACTCTTTGCCGTCATAGCGAATGGCTTTGACGGCGGCAATGGCGGCTTCTTGTGCGGCTTCGGGCGTGAGTTCGCCTGCTTGTTGTCGTTTGTAGAAAAAGTCCACCAAGGTGACGGTGTTTTCAACCAGGTGGCGTGTCTTCAGTTTGCGCTCTTCCAACAAGGAAGATTTTTGCACTGAGAGGGCAATCAAGGCCAGCAGAGCGAGGCTGAGCAGGCTGATAAGGCCGCCCACCATTAAACGGGTTTTGACTTTCATGGGGAGGGACCTGTGGCTAGGCGTTTTGGACGCTCTTGTGTGAATTAAAGTTTGAATTGATCGACTTGACGCCGGGTGTTGTCGGCAATTTTGGCCAGCTCTATCACCGTGGCGGTGATTTCTTCCGAGGCCGAGGCGTTGGACTGCGCAATTTGATCGACATTGGTCAAGTTGGCGTTGATCTGTTCAACCGCCGCACTCTGTTCCTCGAGGGCCACAGCGATGCGTTGCAGCATGTCGTCGGTTTCTTGGGTGCCGCGTTCGATGTTGCCCATCTCTTGGCTGACTTGGAAAACAGAAGTGACGGCTTGGTTGGCCTCGTCCACCGCTTGTTTGACCAACAAGGCAATTTCTTGCGAACTTTGGGCGCTGTTCACCGCCAATTTGCCCACCTCATCGGCCACCACGGCAAAACCTTTGCCGTGTTCACCGGCGCGAGCGGCTTCGATGGCCGCATTCAAAGACAATAAATTGGTTTTGTTGGCGATGCCTTCGATGACCTCGGTGATTTTGTTGATCTTTTCTGAATTAGAGGCAATGTTGTTGACCAAGGCCACCATGTCTTCCATTTTGGCCATGCTGGAGCGAACCGCCAGGAATGATTGACGCGACTTCTGGCTCGCCAATTCGGTGTTGCGCGAGACTTCAGAAACCGTGGTGACGGTTTGGCGCACGGCTGTTGCCACTTGGCTGATGGCATGGGTTTGGTTTTGGGCGCCGTCAGAAATTTGGCCCACCGCATGGCTGGTTTGCTCTGAGGCTGCAGCCACTTGACGGGCGTTGCCGTTGATGGCGTGCATGGCCTCGCGCAAGGTTTGCAAGGATTGGTTGATGTTGAATTTCAAACGGCCCAAGTCGCCTTGGCCTTGTGCTGTGACGCTCACATTGAGCTGGCCTTTAGAAACCTTGTCCATGACCGTGCCGACATCGTTCAGCATGGTGGACAACGAAGACATGGCGTCAGAGGCTTGTTGCAAGGTGCTGAGGTACTGGCCTTCTAAACCTTGCAAATTAATGTGGCTGGAAAAATCACCTTTTTGCAATGCCTGCATGGCATCGTCCACCACATTCATGGTCTTTTGGACGCTGTCCAAGCTTTGGTTCATGGCGTCTTTTAATTGGCCCATGTCGCCGCGCAAATCGGCATGCACACGTTGATCCAAGTCGCCTTTTGAGACCGCCGTCATGACCCCATTGACTTCTTGTACCGAACTTTGAAGCGTAGACAAGAGGGCGTTGACGGAGCGGGCGGTTTGGCCCACTTCATCGTGGCTGGTGATGTTGACGCGCAAAGAAAAATCATTGGTTCGCTCAATCTCAGCTATTTTTGCTTGCATCTGCGTCAGGGGTTTGGCCACCAAGCGGGACACCCACATGGAGACCAACAAGCCGACCCCCGTGGCCAAGACCAGGAGGCCCAGCACAGACAGCTTCAAAAATACCAGGCTTTTGTCCATTTCCTCGCGGATGGATTCAGCATGAATGCGGCCTTCTGAGCCCAACAGCAGGAGTTCGGTGATGAGCCCGTCGTAATGCTGCTCAGCCGCTTGAATGTGGTCCAGGGCTTGGCTGGGGTTGCTGGCCAATTCGGCGCCCGCCAACTTGATTTCAGCCGCGTACAGATTGAACTTTTCTACGGTGGCCGCAAATTTAGGGTCTTCAAGGGTGCCCAAGGAGAACTTCAAATCGTTCATGACCGAAGTTTGGCGCACCATCATGTTGAGCCCCTTTTTGACAGCCGCTTCGTCCTTGCTGGTGACCATGCTGTAGGCACGGTAGGCCACGGCGTGCATGGCGTTGGTGGTGGCTTCCGCTTCTTGCGCCAAGCGTTCGGTGTTGACAGCCAGGTTCAATTCAGCCGTGTCTTTTTGAACTTTGTTCAAATTGGCGTAACTGAAGATGCCAAAAGCAATGAGCAAAAGCACCACCACGGCAGGGGCGATCATGAGCTTCCAAATCAGGCCAGAAGACGAGCCGTTGTTGTGAATCGTGTGGCTCATTTGTAGATCCCTCCACAGACCAGCATTTCATCGACTTTTTCGCAGTAGGCTAGTTTGTTTTGCACCAATTTCGTGACTGGATTGGTGTACTTGTATTCTTGCCAAAACGACTTTTGGGTTTTGCTCAATTCAACGCGTTCTTTGACGTACAACTTGCCGTCGGGGTCTTTGATGTTGATGAGGTTTTTGGCCACTTGCTTGGGGTTTTGACCGTGGGCCTTGCACTTGCCGTTCAAGTCGTAAACCGTTAAATACAGATCGCGGTCCACAAAGGTTTTGCGGGGGGCCGTCATTTCGACCAAGGCTTGCCAGCCTTGGGCCCGCAGGGCCGTGGCGCCTTTGGACACCATGTTTTCTGCGTCGGCCGCGGTGGCTTTGTTGGTCTGTGCGGTGTTTTGAGCTTGGGCCAAGCCCAAGGTAGTCCACAAAAAAGCCGTGCTCAGTAAGGGCCAGAGTTTGTTCGTCAAGGCAAAATTCTTTCGTTCAATCTTGGTTTTTTCAGGGTTTAAACGTTCGCAATGGGCAAGGTCACAATGAAACTGGTGCCCACCCCGACTTCGGATTCGCAGTCGACCGTGCCGCCCATTTTGCTGATGATGCTGCGCACCATGGCCAGCCCCAAGCCGGTGCCTTTGCCCACTTCTTTGGTGGTAAAGAAGGGTTCAAAAATGCGCGCCAAAGTGTCTTTGGGGATGCCGCTGCCGTTGTCAATCACGGCAATGCGAACGCGTGAGTCGCGGAAGCGCGAGGTGTAAATGATGATGCGGCCATCGCGTCGTTCGCCGATGGCGTGGCTGGCATTCACGCACAAATTCACCAAAACCTGTTGCAAGCCACCACTGTCGCCTTGCAACTTCACGGCGGAGGCCATAGGCGTCGCGTCTTCAATGGCAATCTCAATGCCTTTCAGGCTGGCTGTCAGCAAGCCCTTGGTTTCTTCAATGACGGGCGCCAAGTCAAAAACCTCGACCACTTCCTCGGTCTTGCGGGCCTCGCGTCCCAGACCATTGAGCTTGATCACAATGTCTCGCGCACGGGTTGTCGCTTGCAAAATCGCGCTGATGTTTTTGGCCGCCTTGGTGTCAGGCCCTAACTTCATTTCGACCAACTCGGCGTGGTTTTGCACCACGCCCAAAAGGTTGTTGAAGTCGTGCGCCACGCCGGCAGCCAGCTGGCCCAAAGCGTCCAAGCGTTGCGACTGTTCCATTTTCTGGACCATACGAACGTGATCGGCTTCTTTTTCCTTGATCTCGCGCATGTCCTTGAGCGTCATGACCACGCCGGTGATGGTGCCGCTGTTGGTTTGACGCAGGGGCGCGACGGTCAACACCACAGGCGTCAGATCACCATCGGAGCGCACCACGGACCACTCAATATTTTGGGTGTTGCGCATGGCCCGCGCTTTGAGCTCTTCAATGCTGTTGTTCAGACAGATCATGGTCCAGACCTGGCTGCCAAAGGTCAGGGCTTGGAAGACGCTGGTGCAATGCAGGTTGGTGTAGTTGTCACGCAGCCAGGTGAGCTCCGTTGGCGCTTTGTCCCAGTTGCCTTGCGCGAGGTCTTTTAAATGCCGCTCCAATTGTCCTTGGGCTTGTGGCGCGACCAAAGTGTGGAGTGCCCGTTCCAGCCACTGCTCCTCATCGGCCCCCAACAAATGGCAAGCCGATTGGTTGATGAAGCGCAGTTTTTTCTGGCCATCAAAGCCCAAAATAGGGTGGGGCAATTGACGCAACAACAACCAAAAGTTTTCAGGGTCGTTGTCCATCAAGGACTGCATGACGCCCACGTGGTTGGCTGGAATCCAGTTCGGAAATTGGTAGTCGTCGTTGCTTTTGGCGAGCAAATCTTCCAAATTCAAACCGAGCAAATGCTCTTTGCTGCGCCCCAACAGCTCTTGCGCTTTGGGGTTGGCATTCAGCACGTGTCCTGTTCGATCGAGTTGAACCACACCGTCCTGCATGACTTCCATGGTCATTTCCAGCAGGCTGTGCTGGTGGCGGAGGTCTTCGTTCTTATCGATTAACGAGGGGACCGGGCTAATGTCCAAGGTAATCCGCTCGAAGAACCCGGGTTGATTGATGACGAAATGCGCGGTTAATCGAACGGGGGTCAGGGCTTTCTGGCTGTGCTTGAGCAAAGTCAGGATGGTGTCACTCTCTTGGCTAAACTGATTAAAGCTGCAAGCCCGAATGACGGCCCAAGGTAAATCGGTGGCTTGACGCAAAAACACCAAGCTGTGAAACAGAAACTGGCCTTGGTTTCCGGTGTCTTCGACTGAAACTTGGTAGGTCAGGGCGTCGAGTTTGACGCCAATGTTTTCGCCACTTTGGGTTTTGAAGTCGGCCCATTCTGTCTGGTCGGTGGCTTGAATGGTGGTGGTGGCTTTAACCGATAAGTCTTTCAAACTGAGTTCTTGCAGTCGCTGGGCTGAATAACCCAGCATATGAGCCGCTCGGGGATTGGCAAACAAGACCTGGCCCTCGGAATCGAGTACCAAACAGGCGACCGGGGCGTGATTCAGCTCGCTGTATAAAAAAGACTCCACTGAGGGCGTCAGCTGGCTGTGGTGACGCAGCGTCAAATGATCCAGGTAAAGATCTAAATGGTCTGAGGTGTCGTTGAAAAGGGCGTCAACCGGCAAACCGATCAGGGCATCACGGGTTTGTCCGGTCAATCCTTCCACGACCGCATTGCAATCTTGAATCAGCCCTTGGGCGTTGACGACGATTTGTCCACTTTGCATAGGAGTCCGAAATTGGTATTCAGCTGTCATTAATAAAGAGGGAAAGAAAGGCGACAGGCCAATGATTCGCCCAGGGTGCGAGTCTATAGCTGATTTGAAGGATTTCAGCGCTCCCTTGGGGCCATTTTTTCACGTCATTGTCAAAATAAAATTTAATTTATTTCTAATGGAAGTGTTCACAAAACACATAACTCGCCTTCAGAAACAGCTTTCATCCTTTATGATCGCCGGCAGCGCAGAAACCACTGCCGAAACGGATCTGGGTTCGGTTTCAAAGTTTCTAAGTAATGCGCAACGAATTTGAGGAAATGACATGACGACGATTCTTTTGGTGGACGACGAAGATCTTTTGCGAGAAGGGGTTCGCGAGATTCTTGAAATGGCCGATTACTCAGTGATCGAAGCCAGCGACGGTTTACAAGCCTTGCAGTTGTTCGCTGTTTCAGATGTGGACTTGGTGATTACCGACGTGGTCATGCCCAATATGGACGGCGTGGACTTTGTCACCAAATTGCGGGAAACCTTTCCCTTGGTGCCGATCTTGACCATTTCCGGCGGCAGCCGCGTGGTCAGCGCCCGTTTTGGTTTGGACTCGGCGCTGTTGTCAGGCGCCAATGCCAGTTTGACCAAACCTTTCAACGCCAAGCAGTTGTTGGAAACCGTTGCTCAACTTTTGGCCGAAGTTTGAAGCCGATTTGCGGATCTGAGTACTGCTAAATGAGTGCCATTGATTTCTTAGGTCAATCGACCGCCGCCTCTGACCCCAGTTTGCTGGCTGCCGAGGCGGGGCGCCGGGGCTTGGCCGCTGCGCGGGTGCTTTTGGTCGACGACAGTCGCCTGATTCGCATGGGGCTGCGTCGCTCGTTGGAGTCGATTGGCCTGCAAGACATTACAGAGGCCAATCACGGCAAAGAAGCCATCGAAATGTTGGTTCGTCAACCTTTCGATTTGATGCTGCTGGACATGGAAATGCCCGAAATGAACGGCATGGAGGTCTTGCAAGTTTTGCGTGATTCTCCGCACCACCCCTGGCCCCCCGTGATTGTCATTTCCGGCGGAACCGCCATGGACGATGCGGTCCGATGCATTGAGTTGGGCGCTGAAGATTACTTGCCGAAACCGTTCAACCCGGTTTTGCTACGGGCCCGTGTCACCACGTCCGTCGACAAAAAACAACTGCGCGACCAAGAAGCCTTGCGCATGCGTCAGCTGAAAAAGCAACACGAAGCCTTGAGCCAAGAAAAGGCCAAAACCGAGCAACTGCTGCTGAACATTTTGCCGGGCAGCATTGCCCAACGCTTGAAAAGTGGCGAAGAGAAGATTGCCGATGCCTGTCCTTCGGTCAGCGTTTTGTTTGCCGACATGGTGGGCTTCACCAAGATGTCACGCCACATGTCGCCGTCTGACTTGGTGCAAATCTTGGGCGGTTTGTTCTCACGCTTTGACCTGATCACGGAAAAGCACGGCCTGGAAAAAATCAAAACCATTGGTGACTGCTACATGCTGGCGGGCGGCGTGCCTGTCGCTCGCGAGGACCACGCCGTGGCGACGACGATGGCCGCTTTGGAAATGTGTGACGCACTGGCCGAAATGCACGAACAAGCCGGCAACGCTTTGAACATGCGCATTGGCATTCACAGCGGCCCCGTGGTGGCGGGGGTGATTGGCATTCGCAAGTTCACCTACGACTTGTGGGGCGATACAGTCAACGTGGCCAGCCGCATGGAGTCGACGGGCCAGCCAGGCAAAGTGCATATTTCTTCGGCAACCGCTGAGTTACTCAAAGGCCATTTCGAATTGTCTCCCCGCGGCATGATTGAAGTGAAGAGCCTGGGTCAAGTGGAAACTTTCTTTGTTGAAAGGCGAATCTAAACATGGAACTCGTCTTGTTTGAATTGGCCAACGGACGCTACGCCATGACCGCCTCCTCGGTGGTCAAGGTGTTGGATTTGTTGCCCGTCACGCCCTTGCCTTATGCGCCGGGTGATGTCGAGGGCTTGGTCAACGTGTCGGGCTCGGTCTTGTTGAAGGTCGACTTGGCGGCCCGTTTGGGTTTGCCGGCGCGTTCAGCCAGCCAAGAAGGGCACTTGTTGGTGATCAATGCCCGCCAAGAAACCGTGGTGGTTCAGGTTGACAAGGTGTTCAGCAAGGTTAATTTGGAGCCCAGCGTCGTCAAAACCTACGAAGACGCCAAAGACTCCATGGTCAAGGGCGAGTTCACCACCGCTGAAGGCATGGTTTTGGTGTTGGACGAAATGGCCTTGGGCCTGCAAGACATGGCTGCTGTTGGCGTACCCGATGGAGGCGGTGGTTTGATGGGCATCGTTCAAGAGTCGGCGCATGTGGCCGAAGAATCCAGCCTGAACGAATTCCAAACGGTCACAGTGCGAGATGGCGGCGAAACCTTTGCCTTCATGATGGACCAAGTGATGGAAATCGTGGAGATTCAAAACCTCACCGCCTTGCCCGGTGCCTCGCCTGAAGTTGAAGGTTTGATGGACCTGCGTGGCAAGGCTTTGTTGGTCGTCTCTTTGACGCGGATGTTGTCTTGTGAACAAGTCGAGCCTCCCAAATTTGTTTTGGTGGTGTCCATTGATGGCGCCCGCATGGGCATTTCGGTGACCGACATTGTGGGCATTGAGCGTTACGGCAAAGAGAGCATTCAAGCCGTGACCGGCGGCGATAGCCAACTCGAAGGCTATTTGCCCGGGGTCGGTGACCGCGTGGGCCGCATGACGGGCCTGATTTCGCCTTCTGGCTTGGTGTCGCCTGAAAACCTATTGCAGTTCAAGCGTTATTTGAACGAACACGGAGTGGATATGAGCAGCTTGAACGATGGCGAATTGCGCTCTGTGCGCCGCTTGTTGTCTTTCCGCCTGGGGCAAGAGCGTTGCGCTTTGCCGTTGTCCAGCATTGACCGCGTTGAGGAATTCACCGCCAGCGTCAACCTGCCGCAGGGCGATCAGTCTTTGGCCGGTGTGGTGCAAATCAAAGGTGAAGTGGCGCCCGTGATTGACATGCGCGACATGTTGGGCGTCACCAAGGGCGCTCAATCGGTCTACGTGGTGGTTCGTGTCAACGGCGCCGTTTGGGCCTTGATTGTGGACAAAGTCGACCGTGTGATTGAGATTGCTGAAAAAGACATTTCGCCGGTGCGCACCGCTGAAAACGATTATTTGACCGAAGTGGGTCGCTTGAATGGCGAACTGATTTCGCTCCTATCACTCGACGCTTTGTCCAAAATGGACGAGGCGGTTGCCTGATCACGTTAGCAAGGACAGATTTTGAGTAAAGACAACGTCGATGATCTGATTGCCCAGATGCAAGCGGCCGTCAAGAGTGCGGTCGGCGCCAGTCAAGCCATGCGTCCAGCGGGACTTAGCGGCCTTGGTGCTTCGGCCACTGCGCCCGCCCGAATTGGCTCTGACGACCAAGCCGGCTTGATTAACCAACTGATGTTGGGCGTGGAAACGCGCTTCGGCATCAAATCAGGCAGCCTGGTTGAACGCAAATTGGCCCGCATTTTGAAAGACATGCCGGTCAATATTTTGCGTGATTGGGTCAGCTCGATGAACACT
Source organism: uncultured Curvibacter sp. (assembly GCA_903828535.1). Classification (GTDB taxonomy): domain Bacteria; phylum Pseudomonadota; class Gammaproteobacteria; order Burkholderiales; family Burkholderiaceae_C; genus Curvibacter. The sequence continues at coordinate 37,875 of CAIKMN010000029.1, read as the reverse complement.
TGCACCTCTGAACACGCCGAGTGGCAATCCTTGGTCGAAAACTTGACGGTGCATGAAACCTATTTCTGTCGCGACCCGGATTTGATGGAAATGGTGACCAACGATGTCTTGCCCAGCTTGATCGCTTCACGTGAAAGCCATCAACAGTTGCAAGTTTGGTCAGCCGCCAGCTCCACCGGTGAAGAGGTTTATGACTTGGCCTACATCTGCCTCAAAGGTTTGATGCAGGCGGGTAAAGCGGCGCAGTCGGATGGTCGTATTTCGCCCACCAAGGGATGGGGTTTGTATGTGTTGGGGACCGATATTTCCAACCAAGCCTTGCGGACGGCGCGCGAAGGTGTTTACGGCGATTTGGGTATGGGCTCATTCCGTAATTTGCCCCCACATTGGCGCGTCATGTTTGAAACGGTGGACATGCCCGCGGGCGGCGCCATGCAAGGCGTCAATTACTTCCGCATCAAAGACTGGGTGCGTCAATACGCTCGTTTCGAGCGCTTTAACTTGATGAATGCGCGGCCACCCGTTTCGGGCATGGACTTGATTTTCTGCCGCAATGTGTTGATTTATTTTGACGACACGGTGAAGCTTGCCGTGCAAAAAATGTTGGCGCGCGCCATGTCGCCTGGCGGTGTGTTGGTGATGGGCGCCTCGGTGCAATTGTTGGCCACCGATTATTTTGAATCGCGTCTGGGACGCGGTGGACCTTGGTACGTCAGAAACAAGGTTCCTCTATGATCAAGCTGTTGATTTCGGATGACTCCGCTTTCATGCGGATCGCCATCCGGAAAATGGTGGAGGGCAACCCCGACATTCAAGTCGTGGGGGAAGCCAAAACCGGACAGATGTGTGTGGAGATGTGCGAGCAGCTCCGTCCTGACGTCATCACCATGGACGTTGAAATGCCCGTCATGGACGGTTTGGAAGCGACTCGCCAAATCATGGCCCGTACGCCCACTCCGATCATCATGTTGAGCAGTTTGACCGAGCGCAACTCGGTCACCACCATCAAGGCCTTGGAGTTGGGCGCGGTCGACTTCATCGCCAAGAAATCTTCTTTTGTGCAACTCGATATCGTCAAAATCGGTGAGGAGTTGGTGGAGAAGTTGCAGTTTTGGGCCAAGAAAAAAGCCCGTCTTGCCTTGATCAACCGAGGTGCTGGGCCTGCTTCCCTTGCCGATCAACCCAACGGTCAAACGCCCGTCAGACCGGCCACTGGTGCGCCCATCGACCCCTCGATTCCCGTGGCGATGCGCAAGGTGGATGCGCAGCCCAACCCGGGCTTGGTGGTCTTGGGAATTTCTACGGGCGGCCCGGCCACGTTGCCACAAACGTTAAAGGCCATGGGCCGATTGGCCTGTCCGATGATCGTGGCGCAGCACATGCCGCCCATGTTCACCAGTGGCTTTGCATTGCATTTGCGCTCTGAAACGGGCTTGGACGTGGTGGAGAGCACCGACGGCATGCAATTGAAGCCCGGCATGGTGGTCATCATCAAAGGCGGGACCGACGCTGTGGTGCGTGAGCCGTTCCCCGGCAAAATGATGTTGTACGAGCGCACCCAACCCGATGCCCCGATCCACCCGAATGCCGATGTGTTGTTCCGTTCAGCCGCCTCCGTCAGTGGCAACTTGGTGGCGGTTGTCATGACCGGCATGGGCAGCGACGGTATGCAGGGCGCCAAAGACTTGGTGCAGCGCAAAGGCTGTGCGGTGCTGGCCCAAGAACCCAGCAGTTGTATTGTGGACGGCATGCCGTCCTCTGTGATCAATGCCGGATTGGCATCCGCTGTTTTGAATCCCCATGATTTGGGCGTTCGCTTGGCTCGCTTAGCGGGACAGGCGCCGTCTTCTGTCAAAATCCCTTCGTTTTTTGCTTGATTTGTTTAGGTGACTCCATGGCCAAAAAAAATATCCTGATTGTTGATGACTCTTTCGTCATGCGTGCTTTGTTGCGAGGCATCATCACGGCTGATCCTGATCTGAATGTCGTGGGTGAAGCCACCAACGGCTTGGAAGCCTTGCAAAACGTCAAGGAACTGAACCCTGATTTGGTGTTGCTCGACATTGAAATGCCCCACATGGACGGCATTGAATGCTTGAAGCGCCTGCGCCTCTTGAGCAATGTGCCGGTGATCATCGTGTCGTCTGTGGCCCAAACGGGTTCGCCTCAAGCTTTGGAAGCCCGTAAATTGGGTGCTGCCGAAGTCATTGCGAAGCCCTCTGGCGCCATGAGCTTGGACTTGAACGCCAAAAAAGGCCACGAAATTGTGACAGCGACCCGCAAAGTACTCGGCCTGTAAGGTCGTCCACCAGGAGTCTTCATGTCAGATGACTTTATCGAGACGATATGGGCGCAGTTTGCGGTTGAAACCGAAGAACACATAGAGGGCATCGAGTCGTTGTTGGTAAAGGCCGACGCGACCGAGCTGAGCGCCGACGAAATTTCTACCCTGTTTCGGGCTTTCCACTCGCTCAAAGGCTTGAGCCGAGTGATGGAGCTAGGGGCCTTGGAATCGGTCACCCATCGGGCTGAAGACCTGCTGGGTCTGGTGCGCGATGGCACCACCGAGCTGAACAAAGCCGCTGTCGATTTGCTGTTGCGATCCTTGGACTCCATCAAGGCCTTGCGCGACCTCGCAGTGGCTGAGCGCAGGGATGGCGAAAAACCCGCCGCCTTGGTGAAAGAGCTCGAGCAGGCCTTTAAGAGCGCCGCCAGCGGCTCGCCAGTCACCGCTTCTGCGGCCGTGCCCGAGTCGGCTGACAACGGTGTGGCTGAGACGGCAGACGCCACCTCAGAAGCCACAACCGCTGCCGCTGCGGCGCCCACTTCCGCCACGACATCCGCCACGACTTCTGCTGCCAGCAGCAAAGTCCCAGTGCCCACGCAACCGGCCGCGCCGTCCAAATTGGGTGACTCGAAGGCCAGTGGACAAGAGGTGTTTTTGCGCTTGGTGCGCAATGGTGTGCCCATTTTGGAACAGTTGGCTTCCTCCATTGCCGCCAAGGCACCCGCGTCTCAAATTTTGGCGGTGGCCAATGACATCCGGGGCCCTTTGGGGTGGATGGTCAAGGCCTCGACCAAACTGGGTTATGCCGGCATTACCCAGCGCATCAACAACATCATTGACTCACTGCCTTCGACTGAAACTTTTTCACTTGAAAGTGCAGAAAAACTGGTGGACCACGTCGTCTCGTTTTTGAGCGACTTGACGGCCTTGGGTGAGACCACGGGCTCTGATTTGGGCGGCGAATCGCTGGCCAAATTGTTGGCTTTGACCTTGCGTGAAAACCTCGAAGATTTGTTGGCCGATATCGTCAGCAATCTGGATGTGCTCGAGTCCCGTGCAGACTTGTCCGACGAGGACATGGCCGACGCCATTTCGCAGCAATTTTCGCGCGTAAATTCCTACTTGACTTCGCTCTATCCAGACATGCATCTGGATTTGCCACTGCTTTTCGTGGACGCCTACGCGCGTGCAGCACGCCGTCAGCTGGCCATTTACAGCGAAGTGATTCAGTTAACCCGCGACTCCATCGCCTTCATCAAAGAATTGGCGGGCAGTTCCCACAAGACCCCTTTGACCCAACCGGCCTTCAAATCGCAATACCAGCGCTTGGGTCAACGGATGAAGGAGTACCTCTGGGGCAACGACAAAACAGGCGAAACCCCGGCCGATGCGGTTCGCAACTTTGTCGCCAAGTTAGAAATTCCGCCCGAGTTGGCCGAGTTGTTGTCTCCTGACAATGCGCGTGAACTGATGGAATTGATTCAAGAAGGCGCGAACGCTTACCTGATCATGGCCCACCTGGAGTCGGATGAAAACATCGCCGGCGCCTTTGTGGTGTGGTTGCAAAAGAGCGGCAGTGTCATCACCAACCGTTCCGTTTTTGTTGACGAGACCAGCTGGTACGAGATGTTGTTCATCTCCAAAGCCGATCGTCAGACCATCGAAACGGAATTGAAGGCCATTGACCCCGCTCAAAAGCTGATTCAGTTCAAAGCCCAGTTGGGCCAAAACATTGCCAGCACCGCCAAACCCGCTGTGGCTGCAGGTGGCGCGGCAGCAGCGGCGCCCAAATCCAAAGCAGAAGCCAAGCCCGGTGCGCCAGGCAAAGCCGCTGCCGCACCGCCTTCCACCAATGTGATTCGTGTGCCGGGCGAAATGCTCGACCAGTTTATGAATCAAATTGGTGAGATGGTTTTGGTGCGTGGCCAGTTGGCCCACGTCATTGCCGACCAGCGTTTGCGCGAGATGGCCATGACGTTGCGCCGTGACACCGACAACACCAACTTGGACAGCGCTCAGACCAGTTTGCTGCAAAAGTTGCTCGAGTTGATCGATGAACAAGGTCGCCGACTGCAAGAAACCGATGCCTTGATTCAAGGTGCTTTGTCGCGCTTGCAAGACAGCGTGATGGGCTTGCGGGTCGTGCCGGTTGAAATGGTGTTCAAGCGTTTCCCGCGCATGGTGCGCGACTTGGCGCAGGCGCAAGGCAAACAAATTCGCTTGGAACTGTTGGGTCAAGAGGTCAAGATCGACAAGGCCATGGTGGAATCCTTGGCCGATCCTTTGCTGCACATGGTGCGCAACAGTGCCGATCACGGCGTCGAACTGCCTGCAGAACGCAAAGCCGCTGGTAAACCGGAAGAAGCGGTCATCCGCATCCAAGCCGAACAACAGGGCAGCCGAATCCTGATCAAGGTCAGCGACGATGGCAAGGGCATGGATCCGGAACGCATTCGCCGCAAAGCCGTTGAACGCGGTTTGATCAAGGAAGAGGAAAGCCATCAGTTGTCCAAAGAGGACGTTCTGAAGTTCATCTTCCGGGCCGGTTTCAGTACCGCCGATGTGGTGACCGAAACCTCGGGACGGGGTGTCGGCATGGACGTGGTTCGCACCAATGTCATGCGCATGGGCGGTCAAATTCATTTGGACTCCGAAGTCGGTCGTGGCTCCACCTTCACGATGCAGATGCCGCTGTCGGCGGCCGTGCAAGAGGTCTTGTTGGTCAACACCGCTGGACAAACCTTGGCCATCCCGGGTCGCTATGTGGCCGAGCTGATTGAAATCAACGACTTTGATGTGCAAACCGTCAAAGGGCGGACGGCCATTCTGTTGCGAGGCAACTTCCTACCGATCGTTCGACTGGATGAACTCTTGGGCTTCGCGGCCCATGACGACGACGACCACCGATTCGTCGTGGTGTTGTCAGACGGTCAGCGCACCTTGGGCGTCTCGGTCAGCGAATTTGTGGGTCGCCAAGAGTTGTTTACCAAAGACATCCATCCGCGTTTGTCGGCGTTGCCGGGCGTGGGGGGCGCGTCGATTTTGGGCGACGGTCGTGTGGTCTTGATTTTGGACGGCGCCGCCATCTACCGATTGGCTGAAAACGTCCAGGTGCAAGGTCAGATGCGATTGCCCACGGGGTCGAGCAAGAAACCCGCGTTGGAGGCCGAGCCCGTTTCGGCTGAATAACGTTCCCCCATGGCGATTTACCTTCAAGTCCGCGCCGGTCCCGTCCATGTGTTGTTGGACGCATTGGCTGTGCATGAAGTCTTGTCTTTGGACAAGCTCAACAGCGGCGCCGGCGACCACTGCGAATGGCGTCATTCGGTCTTGAAGGCCTTGAATTTGGCCGCTTTTATGGGTTTTGATTCTTCAAAGCCCGACATGGGGGTGGTGTTCTGTAGCGATCCAGCCGCGTTGCCTGTGATGTTGCAGGTTGACGAGGTCATTCGACTGCGCGATTTGAGACCGGCTGATTGGAGCCCGTTGCCCCATGTACCGATGGCCACCCGGCAGTACTTCGACGCCATTTACCTGGACGCTGACGGAGTGACTCAAGTCTACCGACTCATCAAAGGACTTCATTTCGGCACTCAGGCTGTGCCTCAAGAAGCAGCGCCTGTGGCGGCCCATCCGATGAATCCCTAAGCGGGAAAGTCCCTATGGCCGAAGGGGTTCAAAGAATTATGATCGTTACCGTTGGTTGAATGAATCTGAATTCATGGCAACCAGCTCTCTGTGATAGAGATTTCCGGGACCTTTAAAGCACGCCTCACCGCGTGCTTTTTTTTGTGCAGTACAGCGCTTATGCGGGGGTGTCCGCAGCGGGTTTAGGCGTTTCTTTGGGAGCGGCCGGCTTGCAGTCAAAGCAAACAAACATGCTCTTGCCCAGCATCTTTTTGAAAGAACCCAAAGCGCGTGATTTGTGCAAGCCGCACTTGAAGCAGCTCATGGTGGAGTGACTGGCGGTTTCACCAAAGGGCGACCCGGTGGGCCGTGATTTGTAGCGCAAGCCGTCTTGGCTGATGTTGGTAGCGACGTCTTTTGGCATTAATATCTCGCAATCAAATTTAACCGTCTATTTTAACGCAATTCAGCCATGAGCGATTTCATCAAGACCGTGCTTTTCACCGATGACCAAGGGGTGGCCCGTTTCAAAACCGAGGCGGTTGCCTTGAATGAGGGCAAGCCCCAGGCCCGTCTGAGCGCCTTGATGTCCAGCAGCGGCTTTCAATTGCGTGAAAGCCCGGTGGGTTTTCGCAGTGAATTTCATTGCACCGAAGCCCCGCAGTGGGTCTTTATATTGAAAGGCCAAATGGAAATTGGTCTTCAAGACGGCAGCGTGCGGGTGTTTGAGGCCGGCCAGCATTTTTACTCTGCGGACCTGCTTCCGGCGGGGCAAGCCTTCGACCCCAAAGTGCACGGGCATTGCAGCCGACAGTTGGGTGAGCAACCTTTGCAAACCCTCTTTGTGCGCGGCTGATTTTTGAGGTTTACCAGCGGCTTGGGTTGATCAAATACTTGTGACCCGTTTCGCGTTTACCGTATTCGGCAATGGCATCCAAGCTCAACGCCTCTGCCAATGAAATTTCCTTCGCGTAGTGGCTGGCGAACGTGGTGTGAAGTTCGCTGACAACCCTTTGACGCAGTGCGATGTTGGCATCAGGACCCAGCTTTTGCAGGTAGGGAAAAACCAACCACCCGCCAACCCCCCAGGCCATACCGATGCTGCGTTTGACTTCGGTGGGGCGCATGTCCAAGTTGCCATACAGATAAACCTGTTTGTGCGTGTTTGAGCCATAGCGGCTGTAGGTGGTGGCGTTGCGATTCAGCGCGGCCTCCATGCCTTCCAGAATCTGGCTGGCCAAGGGTCCCCCGCCGGTGGCGTCAAACCCCAAGGTGGCGCCCGTTTCAAAACAGGCCTGCGCTAAATCGGCGGCAAAGGTACTGGCGGCGCTGTTCACCACGTGTTTGGCACCCAAGGCACGCAACAACTCAGCTTGCTCGGGTTTGCGCACAATGTTGACCAAACCGATGCCGTCTTGCAGACAAATCTTGTTCAGAATTTGCCCCAAGTTCGAGGCCGCTGCAGTGTGCACCAAGGCCGTGTGGCCTTCGCGTTTCATGGTTTCGACAAAGCCCAACGCCGTCAGGGGGTTAATGAAGCAAGAAGCGCCTTGGGCGGCAGTGGTGCCCTCGGGCAGGACCAAACAGTCCATGGCTTTGACGGTACGGTATTGGCTGTACATGCTGCCACCCATCACGGCGACGGTCTTGCCCAGCAAGGCTTTGGCCGCATCAGATCCACCGGCCTCAACCACCAATCCAGCGCCTTCATTGCCCACCGGCATGGATTGATTCAAACGCGCGGCCAAGCTCGGCATGGCTGCCTCAGGCACCTGGGCGACCACCATAGGAAAGCGGCCAGTGCCTGCGGTTTGGGCCGTGCGCATGTCGGCGGCTCCAAACAACAAGCCAATGTCCGAGGGGTTGATGGGGGTGGCTTGGACTTGAATGACCACTTCGTCGTCCTTGGGGGCGGTCAACAGTTGATTGACCAAGCTCAATTCCAAGGTGTTGTTGTTGCGGATTTTCGAACGCAGTTGCAGACCTTCGCGGGGGGTGTTCATGGCAGTCTCCAGTTCAAGTTAAAAGAATTGAAATGAATTCAAATGGAATGAATTCAAGTGAGGTTCGGAATTGGGGTGGAATTGGGGTGGCATGGATTGTTCTTTCATTCAGTTTACCGGGCTATCGGTTTCAACGTGCCCAGAGGCGGGACCAACTCAAGGCGGCCGCTGTGGCGGCTGTGACCGCGCCCAATCCCAAAGCCCAACCAGAGCCATGGGTGCCCGCCAAGGTGAAACACAGCGCCGTCAGCGCCGCGCCGGTGGTTTGTCCTGTCAAGCGCGCCACCGCCACCATGCCACTGGCCCCGCCGCTGCGAGTGGCGGGTGCGCTGGACATGATGGCCTTCAGGTTGGGCGACTGGAAAAAACCAAAACCCAGGCCGCACAGTCCCATGCGCAAGGCAATTTCCCAGCCCGAGGCGTCTAGGGGCATCCACTTCAAACTCAACATGCCCATGCTCAAAATAGCCAGGCCGATACCGCCCAAAGCGGCTGGTGGGAAGCGGTCAGACAGTCGACCCGCAAAAGGCCCCACACAGGCCACGACCAAGGCCCAAGCAGACATCAAAAAACCCGTGTGAATCGGGTCGCGCAGCAACACCGTTTCAAAGTAAAAAGGCAGGCTCACAAAGGCCACGCCTTGGGTGGCGAAGGCGCCAATGGCGGTTAGTACTGACAAGCTGAACAAGGGGCGGGACAACAAATCCACCGGAAACATGGGGGCGGGGGCTCCTTTTTGTCGTCGCAACAAAGCCAAACCAGCGAGCACCGTGACGATTGCCGAAGCGGCGATCACCTGACCATCCGATTGTTGGGCAGCGGCAGTCAAGGTCAAAATGAAAGCCCCGAAGGTCAGCCCGGTGAGCGCCGCCAAGGGGACGTCAAAACGTTGGATGGCATCGGCCTTTGACGAGGTTGGGTGAGGGGCTCGGCTGGCCTGGGACGCCCGTCCTGGGATGAAGCGTGTTCCCAAATACCAACCCAATAGGCCCACGGGTAAGTTGATGCCGAACAACCAAGGCCAAGACGCCACGGAGAGCACCAAAGACGCGACGGTTGGGCCCATGCAAAAACCCAAACCCACCACGAAGGCGTTCATGCCCACGCCCCGGCCCAATTGGGTGGGCAAAAAGATCAAACGAATCAAAGACAAATTGACGGCCATGACACCAGCAGCGCCTATCCCTTGGAGGCCTCTGGCCAATGCCAGCCAGACCAAACTGGGGGCCAACAAGCAACACAAAGAACCGACTGTGAACACCACATTCCCCCAAATGAAAACGCGCTTGGGCCCGACGACATCGCTGAATGCGGCCAAGGGCAGCAAGCAAGCCACCACCGCCATTTGGTAGGCGTTGATGACCCACACCGAGGCGGCCGCGGCGCTGTGAAGGTCGGCGCCAATGGCAGGCAGCGCCGTGTTGGCGATGGCCGTGTCCAAAGCGCCTAAGGCGACTGCCAGCCAAATGGCCGCCAGCGCGCTGACCGCATTGGGGACAGCGTAAGGGGCATAGGGGTCATCAGGCGCTTTAGGCGCTTTAGGCGCATGAAGGCCATGGACGGTGTTCGCGTTGGTGGTCATGGAACGGATTGTCGTTCAACCCCTCTCCAAACACCTTTGCCAGCGGAACCAGCGGGTTTATTTTGAGGGGGCGTGTGCCACGTGAGTGACAAGGCGGCCGTGTCAAATGTTCTCATTGCCATTACCCTTGGGTCTGTTAAAAAAATGAAAAAAGGAGCCAACATGAGTTTGTTTGATTTGACGGGTCAAGTCGCTTTGATCACCGGTTCGTCCCGCGGCATTGGCCGTGCCATTGCCGAGCGCATGGCCGAGCAGGGCGCTCGCGTGGTCATTTCCTCGCGCAAAGCACCGGCTTGCCAAGAGGTGGCCGATGCCATCAACGCCCGCTATGGCGAAGAGCGAGCCATTGTGGTGACCGCGAATATTTCGTCCAAGAGCGATCTGGAGAACGCGGTGGCGCAAACCCTGGCCAAGTGGGGGCGCATCGATACCCTGGTTTGCAACGCCGCCAGCAACCCTTATTACGGCCCCCAAGCCGGCATTGCCGATGAGCAGTTCCGCAAGATCCTGGACAACAACATCATTGCCAACCACTGGTTGATCAACTTGGTCTCCCCCGCCATGTTGGCGCGAAAAAGTGGGTCGATCATCATCGTTTCTTCGATTGGTGGTTTGCGTGGTTCGCCCATCATTGGCGCTTATTGCATCAGCAAAGCAGCCGACATGCAGTTGGCGCGCAATTTGGCGGTGGAGTATGGCCCGTTCAACGTGCGGGTGAACTGCATTGCCCCCGGCTTGATCAAAACCGACTTTGCCCGTGCGCTTTGGGAAGACGCGCCTGCCCTGGACGAGCGCATGCAAACCACGCCCCTGCGCCGCATCGGCGAGGCCGACGAAATTGCCGGTGCTGCCGTCTACTTGGCCTCAAACGCCAGCACCTACATGACCGGCCAAAGCCTGGTGGTCGACGGGGGTGTGACGATTTAAGTGGACACGGCAAGGGCCTCAGGCCGCTAAGGCCTTGGCCACTTCCCTGACCAACGCGGGCCCCCGGTAAATCAAGCCCGTGTAGATTTGAACCACATCGGCCCCCGCTTGGCGTTTGGCCTGCGCATCGGCGGCGCTCAGGATGCCACCAACGCCGATGATGGGGTAGCCGGCGCCCAATTCAGCGCGCAGTTGTTGAATCACTTGGTTGCTGGCGTCTAACACGGGGCGGCCGCTGAGTCCGCCGGCTTCCTCTGCGTGGCGCATACCCTGCACCGCGCTTCGGGCCAGTGTGGTGTTGGTGGCAATCACGCCGTCCATGCCGTGGCGCCGCAAAGTGGCTGCGATCAATTTGATTTGTGACTCGTCCAAATCGGGCGCGATTTTAACGAGCAGGGGGATGCGTTTTTGGTGCCTTTGCGACAAATCTTCGCGCCGTTCCGCCAAAGCCGCCAACAACCCGTCAAGAGCGTCGTCGCTTTGCAAGGCGCGCAAGTTCTTGGTGTTGGGGCTGGAGATGTTGATGGTGACGTAGTCGGCATACGGGTAGACGCCGCTGAGACCGATCAAATAATCGTCCGTGGCTCGCTCGATGGGCGTGGCGGCGTTTTTGCCGATGTTCAACCCCAATAACGGGGCGCCAGGTTGTTGTCGGCAGCGGGACTGTTGCACATTTTCAACAAAGCGATCCAAGCCTTGGTTGTTGAAGCCCAAGCGGTTGATCAGCGCCTCAGCTTGGGGCAGGCGAAACATCCGCGGCTGAGGGTTGCCTGGTTGTGCCAACGGGGTCACGGTGCCGACTTCGATGAAGCCAAAACCCATGGCAGCAAATGCGTCGATGCAGCGGGCATTTTTGTCCAGGCCGGCCGCCAAGCCGACTCGGTTTGGGAAGGTTAAACCAGCCAAAGTAACCGGGTCCGCCACAAGGGGTGATGACCAAAGCGATTGCAGCGGCGTGTTCTGCCATTTGGCCAAACGGTCGAGCGTGAGGTCATGGGCCTGTTCGGCGTCCATTTGAAACAACAAAGGACGGGCCAAAGCATAGCCCAAGGCAGGCAAGGAAAAAGAGTGCGACATTCAGTGGATTTGCAAAAAGCAAGAGAAGAAAAACGATAATTCCCTATTTTCCCTCAAGCCTCGCCATGACATCTGCTTCCTCCCCCATCAGCCAAGACGAATTGAAAACACGGGTCGGCCAGGCCGCCCTGACCTATGTGGTGCCGGGCCAAATTGTGGGCGTGGGGACGGGCTCCACGGTGAACAAGTTCATCGATGCGTTGGCAACGATCAAAGACCAAATCCCAGGTGCAGTGTCCAGTTCAGTGGCCTCCACCGAGCGTTTGATGGCGTTGGGCATTCCGGTGCTGGATGCCAATGCCGTGACTGAACTCGCGGTTTACATCGACGGCGCCGATGAAATCGATCGCCACGGTTTCATGGTGAAAGGTGGGGGCGCGGCCTTGACCCGTGAAAAAATCGTGGCCAGCTTGGCCAAACAATTTGTCTGCATTGCCGATGAATCCAAATGGGTCAGCACCTTGGGCGAATTTCCACTGCCCGTCGAGGTCTTGCCCATGGCCACAGCCCAGGTGATCCGCCAGTTTGAGGCTTTGGGCGGTCAAGCCTCGGTGCGACTGAAAGACGGCGTTCCTTTGGTGACCGATAACGGCCAGCACATCTTGGATGTTCGCGGTCTGAAAATAGAGGACCCCATGGGCTTTGAGCGCGAAGTCAATCAATGGGCTGGCGTGGTCACCGTGGGTGTGTTTGCGCGTCAGAGAGCCCAAGTCTGTTTGCTTGGCACCGCCAGCGGCGTGAAGACCCTCGTTTTTTAAATAAAAGCTTTGAGTCAAAGCTTTTAGCCAAAGCTGAGTGCTTTGGGCTCAAGGACTAAGACTTTGAGGACATGCCTTGATGACGCAGCAAGGCGTCAATCTCCGGGGCGCGACCCCGAAATGCCTTGAACGAATCCATCGCATCGCGGCTGCCGCCGGCTTCCAAAATGGCGGTGCGGTAACGCCGACTGGTTTCGGGATTGGCAGAGCCATCGGGCAGGGCGGTTTCTTCAAATGCCGCATAGGCGTCGGCACTCAAAACTTCGGCCCACTTGTAGCTGTAATAGCCGGCGGCATAACCCCCCGCAAAAATGTGGCTGAAGGTGTTGGCCGTTCGGCTGAAAGCGGGGGAGGGTAAAACGGCCACTTCTCGGCGCACGTCGCTCAACACCTTTTGAAAGTCAATGGCTTGGTCGGCTGGAATGGCTTCGCTGTGCAGCAGCATGTCGAACAAGGCAAATTCCACTTGGCGCAAGGTTTGCAAACCGCTCTGGAAATTTTTGGCCTTTTGCATCTTGTCGAACAAGGCGAGTGGCAAAGGCTCGCCGGTGTCGACGTGGGCGGTCATGTGGCGAAGCACGGGCCATTCCCAGCAGAAGTTTTCCATGAATTGGCTGGGCAGCTCCACAGCGTCCCATTCGACACCGCTGATGCCCGACACATCGCGTTCGCTGACTTGTGTCAGCAAATGGTGCAGACCGTGACCGAATTCGTGGAACAGGGTGATGACGTCGTCGTGCGTCAGCAAGGCGGGTTGGCCATTGACGCTTGAAGCAAAGTTGCAAACCAAATGGGCGATGGGGGTTTGCAATTGGCCGCTGTCGGGGCGCAGCCAACGGGCGCACACATCGTCCATCCACGCGCCGCCGCGCTTGCCTTGGCGTGCAGAAAGGTCGAGGAAGAACTGCCCCATGAGCTGGCCGTCACGGCGAAGTTCATAAAACGAAACGCCCGCGTTCCAAACGGACGCCGAGGCGCGCTGGATGCTGACCTCGAAAAGGGTTTCGATGATTTTGAACAAGCCCGCCAATACCTTGGGTGCGGTGAAGTAACTTTTCACCTCTTGCTCGCTAAAGGCGTAGCGCGCTTCTTTCAGCTTTTCGCCGATGAAGGTCCAGTCCCAAGGTTGGGGATCGGAGAGATGCAGGTGCTCGCTTGCAAATTGCTGCATGTCGGCCACGTCTTGCTCGGCATAAGGGCGGGCTCTTTTTGCCAGGTCGCGCAAAAAGGTCAAGATTTGCGAAGGCGAGTCGGCCATCTTGGTGGCAACAGAAAGCGCAGCAAAATGGTCAAAACCGAGCAACTGTGACTCTTCTTGGCGCAAGGCCAAAATGGTGCGGATCAATGCGGTGTTGTCAAAGCGCGTATCGCCCAACTCGCTGGCGCGGGTGACGTAGGCGGTGTATAACTTTTCGCGCAAAGCGCTGCTGTGGGCGTATTGCATGACCGGCAAATAGCACGGCATTTTCAGCGTCAAGCGGTAGCAGGCGCGCTCTGAATCGGCGGGGGCTGTCTCAGCCGCGTCTAAGCCATTTTGGCTCTTGAATTGGGACCAAGCGGCGGCAATGACGTCGGCGGGCACGCCCTTCAATTCGTTCAGACTGACATCCAGATGGAAGGCGTCGGTGGCGTCGAGGGCGTTTTCGCTGAACTTTTGACCCGCTTCGGCTTGTTGTTCTTGAATTTGAGCAAAACGCTCGCGTTGCGCCCCTTGCAACTCAGCGCCGGACAAGACAAAGTTGCGCAGGGCGTTTTTATGCGCCTGGGTTTGTTCGGCATTCAAGGTGGCGGGATTGATGGCTTTGTATTTGGCATACAAAGCCTCGTTGGCGCCTAAGCGGGTCCAAAAATCGGTGACCTTGGGCAACGCCTCGTTATAGGCAGCACGCAGCTCGGGTGTATCGGCCACCGAGTTGAGGTGATTGACAGCGCCCCAAGCCCGGCTCAAACGTTCGGTGGCGACGTCCAAGACTTTTGAAATGGCCAGCCAATCGGCGGGGAAATCGGCAGCAGTACAAGTGGCCAGAGCGGCTTCGGCCTCGGCCAGGAGCTGCTGCATGGCAGGTGCAACCTGCTCAGGGCGAATCAGATCAAACAGCGGCGCACCGTCAAAGTGCAACAAGGGATTGTCAACAGTCATGGCATATAGCACGTCAGGCGTGAAGTCTTTTTTCGGCAGCTTCAACGGTGTTGACCAAGAGCATGGTGATGGTCATGGGGCCCACACCGCCTGGTACCGGCGTGATGTGGGAGGCCACTTCTGAGACGCCCGCAAAGTCGACGTCACCGCAGAGTTTGCCTTCGTCGTTGCGGTTCATGCCCACGTCCAGCACCACGGCGCCCGGTTTGACCATGTCGGCTGTCAGCACATTGCGTTGACCCACCGCCGCGACGATGACGTCGGCTTGCAGCGTCATGGCCTTGAGGTTGGGGGTTGCGCTGTGGCAAATGGTGACAGTGGCGTTTTGTTGCAGCAACATCAAGGCCATGGGCTTGCCCACAATGTTCGAGCGGCCAATGACCACGGCGTGTTTGCCGCGCAAGTTGTAGCCAATGGACTCGAGCATTTTCATGCAACCGTAGGGTGTGCAAGGCCAAAAGCCGGGCAGACCTGTCATCAAGGCCCCCGCGCTGGCAATGTGAAAACCATCCACATCTTTGGCCGGGGATATGGCCTCGATGACCTTTTGGGTGTCCATGTGGGCGGGCAAGGGAAGTTGGACCAAGATGCCGTGGATGCTGGGGTCTTGGTTCAGGGCTTCAATGCGGGCCAACAAATCGGCTTCACTGAGGTGGGCCTCGTACTTTTCGAGCACCGAGTGAAGTCCGCTGTCCTCACAGGCTTTGACCTTGTTGCGCACATAAACTTGGCTGGCGGGGTTGTCACCCACCAAAATGACAGCCAAGCCAGGGGTGATGCCAAGGGCTTTGAGGGCGGTGGTGCGATGCGCCACTTCGCCGCGCAGTTGGCGTGACAGGGCGTTGCCGTCGATGATTTGGGCGCTCAGGATTTCGCTCCGGTTTGACCTAAGGCGATTTTTAGCAAATCGGCCACGGTATTGGCGCTCAGTTTTTCCATAATGTTGGCCCGGTGGGCTTCCACGGTTTTGATGCTAATGCCCAAGTCGTCGGCTATTTGTTTGTTCAGACGACCGGCCACGATGCGTTCCAGCACTTGGGCTTCACGCGTGGTCAACTTGGACAACAAGGCGTCGCGACTGGCGGCTTGGAAAGAGTCTGAAAAAGCGTCTTTGGCCTTTTCAAGCATGCGCTCCACTACGTTCACCAGTTCTTCTTCTTTGAAGGGCTTTTGGATGAAATCCATGGCGCCCTTTTTCATGGTGTCAACGGCCATGGGCACGTCGCCGTGGCCGGTGATGAAGACAATGGGTAAGGGCGATTTGCGTTCGATGAGTCGGTCTTGAAGCTCGAGTCCGGTCATGCCGCCCATGCGGATGTCAACAATCAAACAAGCCACTTCGCGCGGGTCGTAGCGGTTTAAAAAGGTTTCTCCGGAATCAAAGCATCTCACCCGATAGTCTTTGCCTTCGAGCAACCATTGCAAGGAATCTCGCACCGCTTCGTCATCATCGACAACGTAAACGCTGCCTTTTTTGGGTATCAAACTCATTGACTAAACTCCAGGGACCGACAGTATCTCGTGTGTTTTTAGACTTGGAGGGCTTGGATTTACAGGTAACCAGAATGAAAACTCGCAACCAGCCAGCTCCTGGCCATTGTAAAGGTTCTCACAATGCATGCGTCCATCATGGGATTCCACGATCGAACGACATAAATTCAGGCCGATCCCCATGCCCTCCAATTTGGAGGTGAAGAAGGCATCAAAAATTTTATCGATGACCTCAGGGGCCAAACCAGTGCCCGTGTCGGTGACGGAAAACTCAATCACCTCTTGCCCATCGACCTGCTTGGGCAAGACGCGCAACTCCACTTCCCGTTGCGTCAGCGGACGTTGTGCCACGTCAATCGCTTCCGCGGCATTTTTCAATAAATTGATCAGCACTTGCTCAATCAAGATTCGATCCACGTTCAAGGCTGGCAATCGCGCCGCCACATAAAAGCTGAGACGCACTTGGCGTCGGCGCATTTCAATTTGAGCCAACTCCACCGCATCTTCCACCAAATACGCAACTTGTGCTGCGCTTCGGTTGGGCTCGCTGCGTTTCACAAAGGAGCGGATGCGCTGGATGATTTGACCCGCTCGTTGCGCCTGTTTCGCGGTCTTTTCCAAGGCGGCAACAAAGGTTTCTTCGTCGAACTGGTCCTTTTGCAAGCGCGACAACATGCCCTGGCAGTAGTTGTTGATGGCGGTCAACGGCTGCCCCAATTCATGGGCCACGCTGGAGGCCATTTCGCCCATCGTGATCAGTCGACTGGCGGCTTGAGCCTGCTCTGCCTGGGCCTGAGCCTGCTCTTCAGCCAAGGTGCGCTGGGTGATGTCCGTGCAAATCACCATTTGTGCCAAGCGGCCATCGACCCAATTCAGATAACGAGAACGCACCTCGATCCACTTGCCCAGTTCAGGCAAATAAATTCGGGCATTGTCGGTTTTGGCCTCTTGCAGTGACGTGGTGGGGAGGCCGGCAAAATCATCCGCGTCTTCCGTTTGAGCGCTGTTGCTTTGATTTTGGGTTGGGGCTTGGCCGGCTTGAATGACCAAATTCAAATGCCCTTTGGCATCGCCACCAAACCACAACCGATACAACTTGTTGGCAAACAAAAGCTCTTCACTGCCCAGAGGGGCGACCGACACGGCCGCGTCCAACGACTCGAGCACGACGGTGAATCGTTCGTAAGAGGCAGAAAGCTGCTCCCGAATTTGGGTGGGTTCGGTGATGTCGGTCATCGACGACATCCAGCCCGTTTGGGTGCCAAAGGCATCGATTAAGGGAGAGAGGTAGATGCGCGCATCAAAGACCGATCCGTCATGGCGCTTGACTTTCATTTGGTAGCCCGCACGCGGGTTAAGGGCTTCATAGCCGTTGCTTATCCGCTGCATGAGGCTTTGGTGGTCTTCTTTGCGCCAATAGGAGTAGGGCGGTGTTTGACCCACGAGTTCGTTTTCCTGCCAACCGGTCATCTGGCAAAAAGCCGCATTCACATAGGTCACTTTGCCTTCCATGTCCGTGGCCCGCATGCCAATCAGCATCGAGTTCTCCATGGCCCTTCGGAAATTGGTTTCAGCCAATAATTCTTCTTGTGCCTGTGCACGACGGCGGGTATGTCGCCAATTGCCAATCAACATCCAAGCCGTCATCAGGCTCAAGATGCCGATCAGCCAAAACAACCGATTGCCAGCCCAGCCATAGGGGGTCCGAAAGGCTTGGTACTGCAGAACCAATCGATCGCCAAAGGGCGCCAAGGTCTGTTTTTGGACTTCCGGCGGTTTAAACCAAGGGGACAAAAAACGGTTTTGCTCTTTGGGCAGGCTGGCACCCGCCAACCACTGGCCCTCCTGATTGACCAGCGAAACGGCGTACTTTTGTCTCAATTCCGGCGTCGTGGCGGCTTGCAGCAAGGATTCCAAAGAGAAAACGGCCACCAAAGTGCCTTCCCCGCCATCTTCTCGTAATCCTTCCGGCAGCCACAAACTCACCTGACCTTGTCCATCGGCTGTCAGGACGGGCGAGCTGTAAACCGGACCGGACTGAATGTGCGCTTTCTTGACCAATTGCCCTTGAGGTCCGTGGCTGAGTTGCTGGCCCATGTACACCGGCAAATTGATGAGGTGATCGGGATTGGCCAAACCCTGATGAACCAAGCCCCGTTCGTCCACACGGAAGACCATCAACAACTCCCGGGTTTCTTCAAACTGCGCTTCGACATTGGCCTTAAAACGAGCAAGCTGGTTTTTGTCGTCGTTGGCGTTGCTCAGCGTTTTGGCCAACCTGAGCAAGCGTTCTTGGTGATCGATCAGTCGCAAACGAATGTTTTGTTGGGTCACTTGCACGTCGTGCAGCATGGCGTCGTGGTCGCGGTCTTGCTCGTCGAGGTGCAAATACCAAAACACCGACACGATGGCCAGCATGAACAACAGCACCGACAACAAGGGCACCGCAAAGGCAATGCGGTCTTGCCAAGCGCTTGGATGCTGACGCCACCAGCGCCGCCACAGCCGTTGCGGTGAAACACGCCCCTTGATCAAATTGGCGGGGGACAAGTTTTTTGGCATATTTGAAAGTTTAGAGCCGTTGTTTCTTTTTAAATTTCGCAATATAAAAAGTTTAATCATAATTCGAAATTATTTAAAACTTATGCGAAACTGACGAGCAAGCGCGCTAAGGTGGCCCGCTAAATCGCTTTCAAAAGTGGAGACAAACCATGTCCAGTCAAGACTCGACAAAACCACGCATTTCGGATTCCGACTCTCAAGAAACACGCGAGTGGATGGACGCCTTGTCCGCCGTGATTCAGGCCGAAGGCCCTGAACGCGCCCACTTCTTGTTGGAGCAATTGCTCGAGCATGCCCGTGGCAAAAGCATCGACATGCCGTTTTCGGCGAACACCGGCTACGTCAACACCATTGCCCCTGAAGACGAAGAGCGTTGCGCTGGCAACATCGAAATTGAAGAGCGTTTGCGCGCTTACATGCGTTGGAACGCCATGGCGATGGTGGTCAAGGCGAACCGCCACCACCCCGTTGATGGGGGTGATTTGGGCGGACACATTGGCTCCTTCGCCTCGCTGGCCCATTTGTTTGGCGCGGGTTTCAACCATTTTTGGCACGCAGAAAACGAAGCCATGCAACAAGGCGGTGACCTGCTTTACATCCAAGGCCACGTGTCGCCCGGCGTCTATGCCCGTGCCTACCTCGAAGGCCGTTTGACCGAAGAGCAGTTGCTGAACTTCCGCCAAGAAGTCGACGGCAAAGGCTTGTCGAGCTACCCGCACCCCAAACTGATGCCCGAGTTCTGGCAATTCCCGACTGTCTCCATGGGCCTGGGCCCGTTGATGGCCATCTACCAAGCACGCTTTCTGAAATACCTGCATGCCCGTGGCATTGCCAACACAGAAAACCGCAAGGTTTGGGTTTTCTGTGGTGACGGGGAAATGGACGAAGTGGAGTCCTTGGGCGCCATTGGTTTGGCGGCCCGTGAAAACCTTGACAACTTGATCTTCGTGGTGAACTGCAATTTGCAGCGCTTGGATGGCCCCGTGCGTGGCAACGGCAAAATTGTCCAAGAACTGGAGGGCGAATTCCGCGGCTCCGGTTGGAACGTCATCAAGCTGCTCTGGGGCAGCGATTGGGACGAACTTTTGGCCCGCGACAAAGACGGCGCTCTGCGCAAGATCATGATGGAAACCTTGGACGGCGACTACCAAGCCTTCAAGGCCAACGACGGCGCTTTTGTTCGCAAGAACTTCTTTGGCCGCGATCCGCGTACCTTGGAGATGGTCTCTAAGATGACCGACGAACAAATTTTTGCGCTGCGCCGCGGTGGCCACGACCCTCAAAAGGTCTACGCCGCTTACGCCGCTGCCGTGAAGCACAAGGGCCAACCCACTGTCTTGCTGATCAAGACCGTCAAAGGTTACGGCATGGGCAAATCGGGTGAGGGCAAGAACAACGTTCACCAAACCAAGAAGCTCACCGATGAAGACATCAAAATCTTCCGCGACCGCTTCAACATTCCCATTCCCGACAGCGAATTGCCGAACATTCCGTTCTACAAACCCGCCGACGACACCCCCGAAATGAAGTACTTGCACGAGCGTCGTCAGGCCTTGGGCGGCTACTTGCCTCACCGCCGCACCAAAGCCGACGAGCACTTCACCGTGCCCTCGCTGGAGGTCTTCAAGTCGGTCATGGAACCCACGCCCGAAGGCCGTGAGATTTCCACCACGCAAGCCTATGTGCGCTTCTTGACGCAATTGCTTCGCGACCAAGCCCTGGGCCCCCGCATCGTTCCGATTTTGGTGGACGAAGCCCGCACCTTTGGTATGGAAGGCTTGTTCCGTCAAATCGGCATTTACAACCCGGCAGGTCAGCAATACACCCCGGTCGATAAAGACCAGGTCATGTATTACCGCGAAGACAAAGCGGGGCAAATTCTGCAAGAAGGCATCAATGAAGCCGGCGGCATGTCGAGCTGGATCGCCGCCGCCACCAGCTACAGCACCAGCAACCGCATCATGGTGCCTTTCTATGTGTACTACTCGATGTTCGGCTTCCAGCGCATTGGCGACTTGGCCTGGGCTGCAGGTGACATGCAGGCCCGCGGCTTTTTGTTGGGCGGCACTTCGGGTCGCACGACCTTGAACGGAGAAGGCTTGCAGCACGAAGATGGTCACAGCCAAATTTTGGCCAACACCATTCCGAATTGCATCAGCTATGACCCCACCTTTGCGCATGAAGTGGGCGTCATCTTGCACCACGGTTTGAAGCGCATGGTGGAAAAGCAAGACAACGTCTTCTATTACCTGACGCTGCTGAACGAAAACTACGCTATGCCCGGATTAACCCCCGGCACCGAAGAGCAAATCATCAAGGGCATGTACCTGTGCAAGCCCGGCGCTGAAAATGAAAAGCGCGTGCAATTGCTGGGCTCGGGCACGATCCTGCGCGAAAGCTTGGCGGCACAAGAACTGCTCGCGGTCGATTGGGGCATTGCCGCCGACGTTTGGAGCTGCCCCAGCTTCAATGAATTGACCCGTGATGGCCAAGACGCGGAGCGTTTCAATTTGCTGCACCCGCTCGAAGCACCCCGCGTGCCGTTTGTGACAAAGCAGTTGTCGCAACTCAGCGGCCCCGTGGTGGCGTCGACCGACTACATGAAGGCCTATGCCGAACAGATTCGCTCTTTCATTCCGAAAGGCCGTTCTTACACCGTGCTGGGCACCGATGGTTTTGGCCGCAGCGACTTCCGCTACAAGTTGCGCGAACACTTTGAAGTGAACCGCCATTACATCGTCATCGCGGCCTTGAAAGCGTTGAGTGACGAGGGCAAATTGCCAGCCGAAAAGGTGGCGGAAGCCATCAAGAAATACGGCATTCAAGCCGACAAGATCAACCCGCTGTACGCCTAAAGACGGGAGAACAACATGGCATTGTTAGACATTCAAGTTCCCGATATTGGCGATTTTGACGCCGTGTCCGTCATCGAGGTGATGGTCAAAGTGGGCGATACGGTCAAGGCAGAACAATCCTTGATCACCGTTGAGTCTGATAAAGCGTCGATGGAGATTCCTTCCTCGCACGCGGGTGTGGTGAAAGAAATCAAGGTCAAACTTGGCGACCAAGTTTCTGAAGGCTCCGTCATTGTCTCTTTAGAAGTGGCGGGTCAGGCGGCCTCAACGGCAGCCTTGGCCTCAACTTCTGCGCCATCAGCACCTGCTGGTCCTACTCCACCGGATGCACCGGTTGCACCAGATGCACAAGTTGCACCCGCTGAACCCGCAGTGGTTCTCCAAACCGTTTCAACTTCCGGCCCGGTTGAAGTTCGAGTGCCCGATATTGGTGACTTCAAAGACGTAGCGGTGATCGAGGTTTTGGTGAAAGTCGGCGACACGGTCAAGGCCGAGCAGTCGTTGATCACGGTGGAATCAGACAAAGCATCGATGGAAATTCCATCCTCTGCGGCCGGTGTCATCAAAGAGTTGCGCGTCAAGCTGGGCGACAAAGTCAACATCGGGGATGTGGTCTTGGTGCTGGATGGCCCTGTCGCCTCTACGCCCCCTGCCGCCTTGGTGGTGGCCTCTGTTGCCACTGTTGCCACTGTTGCCACTGCTGCAACCATTGCTACTGCTGCCACTGCTGCCACTGCTGCCACTGCGCCCACTTCGTCTGTCGCCGTGGCCGCCCCAGCGCACAACCCCTCGGCCTTGGCCGTCGGTGTGCCCCACGCTTCTCCTTCGGTGCGCAAGTTCGCCCGTGAATTGGGCGTGCCTTTGAACGAAGTCAAAGGCTCGGGTCAGAAGGGCCGCATCACGCAAGCGGACGTGCAACAATTCACCCGTTCAGTCATGGCCGGCGCCTTGCAAACCCTGGCGCAAGCGGCCAAAGCGCCTGCAACCACAGGCGGTAGCGAGCTGAATTTGCTGCCGTGGCCCAAGGTCGACTTTGCCAAGTTCGGTCCGATTGAGCGCAAAGAAATGAGCCGCATCAAGAAGATCAGCGGCGCCAACTTGACCCGTAACGCCATTGTGATTCCAGCCGTCACCAACCACGACGACGCTGACATCACCGACCTCGAAGCCTTCCGTTTGTTGACCAACAAAGAAAACGAGAAGTCCGGCGTCAAGGTCACCATGCTCGCTTTCCTGATCAAGGCCTGCGTGGCCGCTTTGAAAAAGTTCCCCGAGTTCAACAGCTCGTTGGATGCGGATTCAGACAACTCCGCTTTGATCTACAAGCAGTATTACCACATCGGTTTCGCAGCGGACACGCCAAATGGTCTGGTCGTTCCGGTCATCAAGGACGCCGACAAAAAAGGCGTTTTGCAAATCAGCCAAGAAATGGGCGAACTCGCCAAAAAAGCGCGCGATGGCAAGCTCGGTCCCGCCGACATGTCGGGCGCCAGCTTCACAATCTCGAGCTTGGGCGGCATCGGCGGGCGCTATTTCACGCCCATCATCAATGCGCCTGAAGTTGCCATTTTGGGCGTGTGCAAGAGCCAAATCGAACCCAAGTGGGACGGCAAGGCCTTCCAGCCCCGTTTGATGCTGCCGCTGTCCTTGACATGGGATCACCGCGTGATCGACGGCGCTTCTGCCGCTCGCTTCAATGCTTTCTTGGGACAAATTTTGGCCGACTTCCGTCGCGTCTTGCTGTGAGGAATTGAAGATGGCTCAAATTGACATTCAAGTTCCTGACATCGGCGACTTCGACGAAGTCACCGTGATTGAGTTGCTGGTAAAAGCCGGCGACCCCATCCAAGCAGAACAGTCTTTGATTACCGTCGAGTCCGACAAGGCCTCGATGGAAATCCCTTCCTCTCACGCCGGCGTGGTGAAAGAACTCAAGGTCAAACTTGGCGACAAGGTGTCGGAGGGCACGTTGGTGCTGACCTTGGAGACCACCGAAGCGGGCGCTCAAGCGTCTCCTGTCTCAGCGGCTGCTACGGCACCTTCACCTGCGCCTACATCTTCACCTGCGCCTGCGCAGAAGGCCTCCGCCACCGTGGGCCAAAACGACGTCGAATGCGACTTGCTCGTTTTGGGCGGTGGCCCTGGTGGTTATTCCGCCGCTTTCCGCGCCGCTGATTTGGGCCTCAAAGTCGTCCTGGTCGAGCGATATGCCACCTTGGGTGGCGTCTGCCTGAACGTGGGCTGCATTCCGTCTAAGGCCCTGCTGCACGTGGCCGCGGTCATGGACGAAGTGGCGCACTTTGCCGACTTGGGCGTGACCTTTGGTGAGCCGCAAGTCAACCTGGATAAGCTGCGCTCGCACAAAGAAAAAGTCATCAGCAAGCTCACCGGCGGTTTGGCCGCCATGGGCAAGATGCGCAAGGTCACCGTCTTGCGTGGCACCGGTCACTTCCTGAGTCCGCACCAGTTGCAGGTCGAAGAAACCACCGGCTCAGCCCAAGAGAAAACCGGCAAATCCCAAACCGTCGGCTTCAAGAACGCCATCATCGCGGCGGGCTCACAATCGGTGAAATTGCCCTTCATGCCTGAAGACCCGCGCGTGGTCGACTCCACCGGCGCTTTGGCGTTGAAAGAAGTGCCCAAGCGAATGTTGATACTGGGCGGCGGCATCATTGGCCTGGAAATGGGCACGGTTTACAGCACCCTCGGCGCCCGCTTGGACGTGGTGGAAATGATGGATGGCCTGATGCAAGGCGCTGACCGCGATCTGGTCAAAGTCTGGCAAAAAATGAACGCCCATCGCTTTGACAACATCCTCCTCAAAACCAAAACGGTGGGGGCCAAGGCGACGCCAGCTGGCATTGAAGTGACATTTGAAGGCGAGGGCGCGCCCGCGCCTCAAACCTACGACTTGGTGCTACAAGCCGTGGGGCGCTCGCCGAATGGCAAAAAAATCAGCGCCGAAAAAGCCGGTGTGGCCGTGACCGATCGTGGCTTCATCGAGGTCGACATCCAGATGCGCACCAACGTGCCGCATATTTTTGCCATCGGGGACATCGTTGGCCAGCCCATGCTCGCCCACAAGGCGGTGCACGAAGCCCATGTGGCGGCAGAAGTCATCGCGGGCGAGCAAAAGGGCGATAAAGCTTTGGCCAGCGCGGCCTTCAATGCCCGCGTGATCCCCAGCGTGGCCTATACCGACCCCGAGGTGGCTTGGGTCGGTTTGACCGAAGACCAAGCCAAGGCGCAAGGGATCAAGGTCAAAAAGGGCTTGTTCCCTTGGAACGCCTCCGGCCGCGCCATTGCCAACGGCCGTGACGAAGGCTTCACCAAACTCTTGTTTGACGCTGAAACCCAACGTATTTTGGGCGGTGGCATGGTCGGTACGCACGCCGGTGACATGATTGGTGAAGTGGCCTTGGCGATTGAAATGGGCGCAGATGAAATTGATATCGGCAAAACCATTCACCCGCATCCCACCTTGGGCGAATCGATAGGCTTGGCTGCAGAAGCTGCACATGGCAGTTGTACGGATCTGCCGCCTGTGAAGCGCTGAACGCACCCACTCCAAAAAAGCCCCTTTAGAACTGTTTTTAAAGGGGCTTCTTTTTAACCATTTAGGTTTGGTCTGTGTTTAGTTAGGGGCCGGCTCCATTGGCGTTGCCTCATTCAACGGCGTCGTTGTCGCTGCGTTTGGCGGGCAGGCTTGGCACGCGCCGCGCGCCGTCAAAACGGCGCTGCCAATAGGCTTGGCGTAAATCATCGACTCGGACACTTTCACCCGGTTTGGGCGAGTGGATGAACTTGTTGTCGCCAATGTAAATGCCGACATGGCTGAATGCGTGGCGCATGGTGTTGAAGAACACCAAGTCGCCGGGTTGAAGCTCACGCTTGTCGATCTTTTGGGTTTCAGCCGCTTGTTGGGACGCTTTTCGGGGCAACAACTTGCCGGCAGTCTGGTCAAAAACGGCGCGCACAAAGCCGCTGCAATCAAAACCAATTTCAGGGTTGGTGCCACCACGGCGATAAGGCACGCCCAAAAAGCCCATGGCATTGCCGACCAAATCCGAAGCGCGTTCACTCAAAGATTGACGAAGTTGATTCACTTGATCCAGAACGCCTTGTTCTTGGAGCAACTTTTCGACGTCATCAATGGGTTGGGTCGGTGCGGCCGTGGCATTCAGGGCCACTAGACAAGCGACCCAAGTCAACCACCACGTCCACCGGGGGCGAGGCAAATTCATGGCAGGTATCATAACGGCGAGGGTCTTTTTTGTCACTTTCTAACTGCCCAGCGGCAGGCCCATCCCCCCTCTCCATTTTTAAAAGAACAGGTCACTCCATGTTGTTGCAAGCCGATGAAAGCCAGTTGGTGCTGGTCGACTACCAAAGCCGCTTGATGCCGGCAGTCCACGAGGGCGAGGCCGTTTTGGCGCAGGCGCGCAAACTGGCCCAAGTGGCCAAACTGTTGCATGTGCCGATTTGGGGCACCGAACAAAATCCCTCTGGGTTGGGTGAAAACGATCCGGCGCTAAAGGCCTTGTGCCAGCGCACGCTGGCCAAAATGCACTTCAGTGCGGCCGAAGAGGGCTTGGGTGAGTGGCTGCGCCCGCCTGCCAAAGCACCAGCAGGCAACGCACGCAGCCTGCCCAAACATTTGCAAAAAGCCGTGCCGAACAACGGCAAGGCTGCTGAGCGCCATGCGATTGTGATCGCGGGTGTTGAAGCCCATATTTGCTTGTTGCAAACGGCGCTTGATTTGATGGACGACGAATTCGAAGTGTGGGTGGTCACCGACGCATGTGGCTCGCGCAGTGTGCGCAACCAAGACGCCGCCTTTGACCGTCTGGCCGGTGCAGGTGCTGAATTGGTCACCACCGAGATGGTCATTTTTGAGTGGCTTCAAACTGCTGAGCACCCTCAGTTCAAAGAAATTCAGGCTCTGGTCAAGTCAGCTTCGTGACAAAAACATTTCTGATAATGAAAAGTGAACACCCCATCACCGACCATTATTAGGAGTCTGTCACCATGACCTACCGCCAATTCCATGCGCGTTCACTGAAAGAGCGTGACGCCTTTTGGACCGAACAAGCGGCTTTGATCGATTGGAAGCAACTCCCTCAGCAAGTCTGTGATTACAGCAACCCGCCGTTTGCCAAGTGGTTTGTCGGTGGCACCACCAACTTGTGCCACAACGCGGTTGACCGTCATTTGGTGCAAAACGCCGATCAAAACGCGCTGATTGCGGTGTCGACAGAAACAGAAACTGAACGGGTTTATTCGTTCAAAGAATTGCACGCAGAAGTCCAGCGCATGGCCGCGGCCCTGCAAAGCTTGGGCGTGGGGCAGGGCGATCGGGTGCTGATTTACATGCCCATGATTGCTGAGGCGGTTTTTGCCATGTTGGCCTGCACCCGGTTGGGGGCCATTCACTCGGTCGTGTTTGGTGGGTTTGCCTCGGGTTCACTGGCCTCACGCATCGACGATGCAGAGCCCAAGGTGATTGTGAGCGCCGACGCGGGTTCGCGAGGCGGCAAAGTGGTGCCCTACAAACCCCTGTTGGACGAAGCCATTGTCTTGGCCAAAAACAAACCTCAAAGCGTGTTGATGATCGACCGTGGCTTGACCGCTTTTGACAAAGTGCCTGGCCGCGACGTCGATTGGGCCCCATTGCGAGAACAATTCGCCAACACCGTGGTTCCCTGTGTTTGGGTGGAATCGACGCAGCCCAGCTACACGCTTTACACCAGCGGTACGACTGGAAAACCCAAGGGCGTTCAGCGCGACACCGGCGGCTACGCCGTGGCCTTGGCGGCCAGCATGAAGTCGATTTTCCAAGGGCAAAGCGGCGAAACTTATTTTTGCACCAGCGACATTGGCTGGGTCGTGGGCCACAGCTACATCGTGTATGGCCCCCTGATTGCGGGCATGGCCACGGTGGTTTATGAGGGCTTGCCGACCCGTCCCGACGCCGGCATCTGGTGGTCCTTGGTTGAGAAATACAAAGTCAGCCGCATGTTCAGTGCGCCAACCGCCATTCGGGTGCTCAAAAAACAAGACCCCGCCCTCTTGCAAAAGTACGACATCAGTAGCTTGAAGGCCCTGTATTTGGCCGGCGAGCCGCTGGACGAGCCGACAGCCCAATGGATCAGCAGCGCCTTGAATGTGCCCATCATCGACAACTACTGGCAAACCGAATCAGGCTGGCCGATCTTGACACTCGCCAATGGCATTGAGGCACAAAAATCAAAATTTGGCAGCCCCGGTTTGGCCATGTACGGTTACGACGTCAAGTTGTTCGACGAAACCACCGGCGAAGAGTTGATCGGGCCGAATCAAAAAGGCGTTGTCGGCATCGAAGGCCCGCTGCCGCCTGGTTGCTTGCAAACCGTTTGGCGCGACGATGCCCGTTTTGTGAACACCTATTGGAAGAGCATCCCCAATCGCTTGGCCTACAGCACCTTTGACTGGGGCATTCGCGATGAAGACGGCTACTTCTTTATTTTGGGTCGAACCGACGACGTGATCAACGTCGCGGGTCACCGATTGGGCACCCGCGAAATTGAAGAAAGCCTGTCCAGCCATGCCAATGTGGCCGAGGTGGCTGTTGTTGGGATTGCGGACAAGCTCAAAGGTCAAGTGGCGATTGCTTTTGTAATTGCCAAAGACACCAGCCAATTAAACGATGATGCCGCCAAATTGAAGCTCGAGGGGGCGCTCATGAAAGTGGTGGACAACGACCTGGGCGCAGTGGCCCGACCCGCTCGGGTTTACATCGTCAATGGCTTGCCAAAAACACGCAGTGGCAAGTTGCTGCGAAGGGCTTTGCAGGCGGTAGCAGAAGGTCGCGATCCTGGCGATTTGACGACCATGGACGACCCAACCCCCTTGCTCTTGATCAAAGAAATGTTGACGCCAACCCAGGCTTGAACTTCACGTCAGGGGTGTCACGATCATTGCCTAAAATGGTGTTTTCAACCGCTTATTTTTAGCCTCTTCGCCATGATCTTAAACCCCACTATTTTCAAAGCCTACGACATTCGTGGCATCGTCCCCAGCACCTTGAACGAGGACGTGGCCCGGGGCCTTGGATTGGCGTTTGGCGCAGCGGCTTTGGCCAAGGGTGAAAAGACGGTGGCGGTCGGCCGCGATGGTCGTTTGAGCGGCCCCAGCCTCTCAGCCGCGTTGATGCAGGGCTTGGTTGCTGCGGGTGTTGACGTCATTGACGTGGGCATGGTCACCACGCCCATGCTGTATTTTGCTGCGAGCACGCTGTGCCAAAGCGGTATTCAGGTCACCGGCAGCCACAACCCCAAAGACTACAACGGCTTCAAAATGGTCTTGGCGGGCAAGGCCATTTACGGCGAAGAAATTCAAGGTTTGCGCCGCGCCATGGAGGGCGATGCAACCGCCCAAGCCGCGCTGCAAAATGCGGGCGGCAGCTTGCGACATCAAGACATTGGCGACGCTTACCGCGAGCGCATCATCGGCGACATCAAGCTCAGCCGCCCCATGAAGATCGTCGTTGATTCGGGCAACGGCGTGGCCGGTGCGAGCGCGCCCGCCATTTTCAAAGCCTTGGGCTGCGAGGTCATCGAATTGTTCAGCGAGGTCGATGGCCATTTCCCGAACCACCACCCAGACCCCAGTAAACCAGAGAACTTGGTTGACCTGATGGCCGCTTTAAAAAGCACAGGCGCTGAATTGGGTCTGGCTTTTGACGGCGACGGCGACCGCCTCGGCATCGTCACAAACAATGGCCAAAACATTTTCCCCGATCGGCAAATGATGTTGTTTGCACAAGATGTTTTGTCGCGCGTGCCTGGCGGCGAAATCATCTACGACGTCAAGTGCAGTCAACGTCTGGCCCCGGCCATTGAAGCCGCAGGCGGTGTGCCGGTGATGTTCAAAACAGGGCACTCGCTCATTAAAGCGCGCATGCGCGATAGCCAAAACCCCAATGGCGCGCCCTTGGGTGGCGAAATGAGCGGCCACATCTTTTTCAAAGAACGTTGGTACGGCTTTGACGACGGCACTTACGCGGGTTGCCGCCTGCTTGAAATTGTGAGCCGCGCACCCGATGCGAATGCGGTGCTCAACGCCTTGCCGCAAAGCCACGCCACGCCTGAGTTGAATGTGGCATGCCAAGAAGGCGAGCCCCACGCGCTGACCGCCCAGTTGCAGGCTTTAGCGCCAGAATTTGTGAAAAGCCAAACGGCCACTGTCTCCACCATGGACGGTTTGCGCATCGATTGGGCCGATGGCTTTGGTCTGATTCGCGCGTCCAACACCACGCCGGTTTTGGTGTTGCGTTTTGAAGGCCAAACTGAAGCGGCCTTACAGCGCATTCAGCATGACATGCTGGCCTTGTTGCAACGCGTCAAACCAGACGCGCAAGTCGGCGCTGCGGCCCATTGAGAGCCCTGCACGCGGTCTTGCAGGCTTTGGCCTTGCAAGCCTATTCTTTGCTGATGTCCCTGGTGCAGCCTTTTTTGCTGCTCAAGCTCAATCGCCGCGCGGTGGCCGAGCCTTTGTATGGTCAACACAAGGCCGAGCGGTTTGGTTTTTATCGACTGCCCCCAACATCGAATCAAGCTGTCTATGCGGGATCAGTTGCCCATTCAGGCTGTGTCTGGGTCCATGCGGTGTCGCTGGGTGAGACCCGTGCCGCTCAAATCTTGGTCGAGCATTTGCGGGCAGAATGGGCCAAAAGGGGTTGGTCCTTTCGGCTTTTGCTGACCCACGGCACCGCCACGGGCCGCGAGGCTGGGCAGGCTTTGCTCCAAGTGGGCGATGTCCAAGTTTGGCAGCCTTGGGATTCGCCCGGTGCGGTGAAGCGATTTTTAAAACACTTCAGACCCACAATGGGGTTTTTGATAGAGACCGAAGTCTGGCCTAACTACGTGCAGCAAGCCCAAAAAATCGGGCTCCCCTTGGTCTTGGCCAATGCCCGAATGAGCCCCCGTTCTTATGAAAAAGCCAAACGCTGGCAACGATTAAGCGAACCCATTTATGCCGCCTTGAGCGCCGTGTGGGCGCAAACGCGCGAAGACGCCCAGCGCCTGGTTGACTTGGGCGTGCCCAGTGCCTTGGTGCTCGGAAACCTCAAATACGATGCCCAACCGAATACGGCTTTGAGGGACCAGGGCCGAGCGGTTCGTCAAGCATGGACTGCTCACACCGCTCGGCAAGTGGTGGTCTTGGCCAGTTCACGTGAGGGCGAGGAAGCCCTTTGGATTGCGGCCTTGAAACTTTTAACGGCTGCCCAACAAGACGCGGGCGAAGCGAATTTGACGCGCATCCAATGGTTGATCGTGCCGCGCCACCCCCAGCGATTTGAGGAAGTGGCCCGACTGATTCAAGACGCCGGCATGAGCGTCAGTCGCCGCAGCGAGTGGGCGAGAACGCCCCTCACACCCCCACTCAGCCCCCCGCTCACCGATGTGTGGTTGGGCGACACCATGGGCGAAATGGCTTTTTATTATGGGCTCTCACACGTGGCTTTGCTGGGGGGGAGTTTTGGCAATTGGGGCGGTCAAAACTTGATAGAAGCCGCGGCCTGTGGCTGCCCCGTGATCATGGGGCCGAACACGTTTAACTTTGAAGACGCCGCCGATCAAGCGATCGCTGCCGGTGCCGGCTTTCGGGTGGGCAGCATGGACGAAGCGTTGTTGCGCGTTTGGGGATTGTTGACAGCGACGCCTTTGAAGAACCTGAGTTCGGTTGAGCAAGCTTCAGCTGCGGCCTTGGTTTATGCCAAGTCACACCGCGGCGCCGGGCAGCGGATGGCGACTTATGCGGCCGCCTTGGCAGCGACGTCTAGGCGCCAAAAAGGGGCTTGATTAAAAAGGCGGCCCTAATTTAAAAAGGCGCCCCTAATACCGCGGAACTTTGGGGTCCACCAAAGCCGACCAAGCGTCGATGCCGCCTTCGATATTGGCGACGTGGGTGAAGCCTTGCTGCACCAAAAAAGAAGCGACCCGCAGGCTTCGGGCGCCGTGGTGACACAGGCAGGCCACGGGCACATCCGCTGAGAGATCGGTGAGTCGTTGGGGAATTTGCCCCATGGGGATGGTCACCAATTCAAACCCTGGGCTGGGCTCGGCGGCATTCACGCTGGCCGTGTTTAACTCCCAGGGTTCGCGAACGTCCAAGAGAACCGCTTTGGGCACACCGGTGCTGGCGAGCCAAGCGGCTAAATCGGGGGGCGTAATGCGGTCGATCACAGCGTGTTCAATTTCAGATTAAATATCAGAAATGAAATTGGCTGGGTTCTTTAAAGCCAATCAAGCGAGGCGCCAAAGTGTCCCAAGGCTGGGCCACGTCAAAAGTCTGGTTAGCAGAATGCGTCACGAACTGGCCGCGCATCACGGGGTCTTGACCGACGATGGCAAACAAACGCCCCCCTGGGGCCAGCTGGTTCAACAAAGCGCTGGGCACTTCTGGCACGGAGCCGCTCAGAACGATCACATCAAAGGGGGCGTCATTCAAAGCGCCCTTTGAGCCATCGGCCAAACGCACTTCTACATTGGACATTTGGGCGCTGGACAAACGGCGTTTGGCGTATTCGAAAAGAACGGGGTTGACCTCAAGGGTCAACACGCTGGCGCTGAGGTGGCCGAGCAAGGCCGCCATGAAACCGGAGCCCGTGCCCACCTCTAAAACGCGATCGGTGGGTTTTAAGTTAAGGTCATTCAGAATGCGTGCCTCCACCTTGGGCGTCAGCATGCACTGGCCTTCAGGCAGAGGAATTTCCATGTCAGCAAAGGCCAGTTCTTTGTAGGCATCCGGCACAAAGTCATTTCGGTGGACGCGGCCTAACAACTCAAGCACCAGCGGTTTGTTCACATCCCATGGGCGGATTTGTTGCTCGATCATGTTGAAACGGGCTTGATGGGGGTTGAAGGCGGGGATCATGGTGTCTTTCAAACGATGCCGAAGAGGATGGCGGTATTTTAAGGTGTGTCGCCGCCAGAATTTGGGACAAAATAAGCCGAAACCCGTTCTGACTTTGAAGGACAACATGAACTCAACCGACACCGCCACGCTGACCTCGGCCCCTGGCTCGGCCACTCTGACTTTCGGCGGCGGCTGTTTTTGGTGCACCGAGGCCGTTTTCAAGCGCACCAAAGGGGTACTGCGCGTGGTGCCGGGCTACAGCAACGGCCAAACCATCAACCCCAGTTATGAGCAAGTATGCAGAGGCGATACCGGGCACAACGAGGTGGTTCGGGTGACCTTTGACCCGTCCCAAATTGTCCTTGGTGACCTGCTGTCCATTTTTTTCGTCATTCACGACCCCACCACCTTGAACCGCCAAGGCAATGATGTGGGCACACAATACCGCAGCGGTATTTATGCCAGCGACCCACAGCAGTTGGCGGTGGTGGAGGGCTGGTTGAAGGCCGCACTGGCCGATGGGGACCTGCCTGCCGAAATGGTCACTGAGGTCGCCCTCGAAGCCAACTTTTGGCCTGCTGAGGCCTATCACCATGATTACTTCACCAAAAACCCAAACCAAGGCTACTGCGCTTTTGTGGTCGCGCCCAAGGTGGCGAAATTCAAACAGGTATTTGCTCGGTTTTTAAACGACTGAAGACCAAGTGCCGAAACGTTCAGACTGAGGGTCTAAGAGGCCAATAGATAAAAGGCATAAGCGGTAAAAATTCAGGGCGCCAACCGCTCACGGATCCAAGAAGCTGTTCCATTTAATGCGGGCCCATCGGCCAGATGGTGCGATGGGAACTCACAGTGTGCTTGCAATCGATCTTGCAATCGATCTTGCAATCGGTATTGCAATCGGTATTGCAATCGGTCGTGTAACCGGCTGGGGCGTCCTTGCCAAAACTCCCATCGGTCCGGCCGAAGGCGATAGCCCCCCCAATGCGGTGGACGGGGGGGGTGTAGCAAAAACTGAGCACCGTATTTGGCGGCATTCATCACCAAGGTTTGCCGACCCGATATCACTTGGCTTTGTGGACTGGCCCACGCCCCGATGCGCGAATCAAGGGGCCGGCTGTTGAAATAGGCATCGCTTTCAACCTCGTCGATTTTTTCAACCCGACCTTCAATGCGCACCACGCGCTCCAATTCGACCCAATGAAATTGCAGCGCGGCAAATGGGTTGGCGGCCAACTCTTGGCCTTTGCGGCTTTGGTAATTGGTGAACCAAACCAAGCCCCTTGCATCAAAGCCTTTGATCAAAACGACGCGGGTGCTGGGCCGGCCATCGTCACCGACCGTGGCAACCGTCATGGCGTTGGGTTCGGGTACCTGAGAGGAAACCGCTTCGTTCAGCCAGCGTTCAAACAAGGGGAAAGGGTCTGCGGGGCAAGCCGATTCGCTCAGCGCCGCCTTTTCGTAACTTTTGCGCAAATCGGCCAAGGCCGAAGCTGATAAAGCAGTGGATGGCATCTTCATGGTCTCATTTTGCCTGCGCGGGCAACGCCATCAACTGGCTGATGGGGGCTCTGAGGATCAGGCTGAATTGAACGGTGAACAAAACCAAGGCCAGCGCGATACAAGCCGACTCGCCAAATTGAGCCCCCACCAAGCCGCCGAGCGCCGCGCCAATGGGGCGTGCCCCCATGTTGCAAGTCAGAAAAATGGCGCCCACACGCCCCAGCATGGCCGGGGGCGTGACGGTTTGGCGCAAAGTGGTGGAGGTAATGACCCAAGTGGTCGAGCCCAAACCCACCAGTAAATAAGACAACACGGCCAGCCATTCGACGTGCCAAATCAAGGTGCTGGCCATGGTCAAGGAGGCGAACAAAGACAAGGTCGGCCCCATTTGAATGGCCCGACCCAGTGGCAGCAAGCGGGTGGTGCGGGGCGCTAAAACGGCGCCCGTCACCATGCCCACCCCAAAGGCCCCGAGCGTCACCCCCACGGTCGCAGCGCTCAAGCCCAGCACTTTGAAGGCATAGGGCACGTAAGCGGCTTGCAGCACAAACCAAGCAATGTTCCAAGCCACAGCGCAATTAAAAATGACCCGGAGTCGGGGTTCATGCCACATGAACCGGGCCCCGTCTTTCAGTTCCTGTAAGGGATGACGAGGGGCTGCCAAGGTGCGAGCGGGTTCGGACAAGCGCCACAACAACACCATCGCCGAGCCGGACAAGGCGGTCGCCAAGGCATACGCCAACGGCGCGCCCGCCCAAGCCACCAAGGAGCCGGCCAAGGCGGGGCCTGCAGCATAAGCGGTGCTTCGCGCCAACTCCAATCGGCCGTTGGCGCGGCTCAACTCAGAGGGCTGCACCAGGGCAGGCACCAAGGCCGGCGCGGCCACGCTAAACCCCACCGTGCCCAAGGCCCCTAGAAATCCCAAAATGGTCAAGCCCCAAATCGACACCTGTCCGGTCACCACCAAGATCAACAGACAGAGCAATGCCAACCCCCTTAAACCCTCCGCCCACAACATCAAAGTGCGCCGAGAGTGGCGGTCCGAAAACACGCCCAAGGGCAGCGAAAAAAGCAAAAAGGGCAAAGTTTGCGCCGTGGCCATCAGCCCCACTTCACCCGCGCCAGCACCCAGCAACAGCACCGCCACAATGGGTGTAGCGGCCAAACTCAATTGCTCCGCGGATTGGGCGGCCAAGTTGGCCCAGGCCAAATTTTTGAAAGAAGACGACAAATTCATGGTGTTGGTTTGCGACATAGGCCGACAGTCTGCCATGAACGGCTTGGTTAAACTGACACCCATGTCTCGTCCCCCCATGCCGTTGTGGTTAAAAGACCGATTGCCCTTGCGAGATGGGGTGGGGCCAAGTTGTGTGGCGACGCCGTCCGCTCGGCCGGACACTGCAGGTCCCTTGATGCTGGATTTTTTGAGCCATCGACTCCCGGCGATTGACAGGCCAGAGTGGCACCGACGTCTCTCAGCCGGTGATGTGGTGATGGAGAGCGCGTCCGGAGAACCCCAAGCCTTGACTGCCGAGGCCTCTTTTGAGCCCGGTCGCCGCCTGTTTTATTACCGTGCGCTGCCGCAAGAGGTCGTTTTGCCTTTTAAAGCCCGCGTGTTGTACCAAGACGAGCACCTGTTGGTGGCCGACAAACCCCACTTCATGCCGGTCGTACCCTCGGGACGCTTTTTAAAACAGGCCTTGCTGGTGCAGCTCAAGGCGGCTTATGGCTTGCCTGATTTGACGCCCATCCACCGGATTGACCGAGACACGGCCGGTTTGGTCATGTTCTCCGTGAGCGCCCAAAGCCGGGGGGCTTATCAAGCCCTGTTCAGAAACCGGTTGGTTGACAAAACCTACGAAGCGGTGGCCCCTTGGCGAGCAGATTTAAACTTTCCCTTGGTGCGCAAGAGTCGAATTGTCGAGGCCAAAGATTTTTTTAAATGCACGGAAGAAGCCGGAGTGCCCAATAGCGAAACCGCGATCGAGTTGTTGGCGCGTTCAGTGAACCCGGCTTGGGCGCTGTATCGGCTCAAACCCATGACTGGGAAACGACATCAACTTCGGGTCCACATGAATGCGCTGGGTCTGCCCCTTCAAAACGACCCGTTTTATCCCGTGGTCAACGACCCAGAACCGGGCGACTACAGTCGTCCCTTGCAATTATTGGCCCGTGAACTTCGCTTTTTTGATCCCATGGCACAAACCGAGAGGGGCTTTGTTAGTCAGTTGAAGCTGGCCTGGCCAAGCCCTTTGGCGTCATCTCCCCCAAACGTATTTCCGATCTGAATTTTGAACATGACCTCTTTTTCTCCCCGCAAAAGTTACCGTTATTACGACTTCATCGTCGCGGCCTTTGTCACGGTGCTGCTGTGCTCCAACTTGATTGGGGCTGGCAAGGCGGCCCAAGTGGAGCTGCCGGTTTTTGGCACGGTGGTGTTTGGTGCTGGCATTTTGTTCTTTCCCATTTCCTATTTCTTTGGCGACATCCTGACGGAGGTGTACGGCTACGCCCACGATCGGCGCGCGGTCTGGTGCGGCTTTGGCGCCTTGCTGTTTGCCGCCATCATGTCAACGGTCGTTTTGGCCTTGAAACCCGCACCGGGTGATTACAACGCCAACCTGCAAACAGGTTTGGAAGCCGTTTTTGGCAATACCTGGCGCATCGTTTTGGGGTCGATGCTGGCCTTTTGGGCTGGTAGTTTGTTGAATGCCTTCGTGCTCGCCAAAATGAAAATTTGGACCCGCGGTCGTTTCCTTTGGGCCCGCACCATTGGCTCCACTGCAGTGGGTGAGCTGGTCGATTCCAGCTTGTTTTACATGATTGCCTTTTACGGCATCTGGCCTGCCGAGCAAGTGGTGCACGTGGCCATGGCGCAATACCTACTAAAAACCAGTTGGGAAATTGTGGCCACGCCTTTGACTTATGCCGTCGTCAATTTCTTGAAACGCCGAGAGAACGAAGACTTCTACGACCGAGAGACGCGGTTTAATCCGTTCAGCGCTTCGATTGGGCGTTGAAAACAGCCTTCAAGGCCCCCAAGCATTTCGGCTGAACTCGGTGTATTTGCTGCGGGCCTGGGGCGACAGCACTTTGGGGTAGACAGGTGTAAAAAAACCATCCAACTTTTGATCGATCAACCCTTCAGCCCAAGCGCCACAAACCACGCCTTCTTCTTCTAGGTAGGGGCGACGGGTTTTAAGCTCCTCAATAAGGACCGATTTTGTTTGAGCCATCCGATCGCCGAGTTGGCGACTCAGATGGACCGGGTCGCTTGTGAACTCTTTAAGGTAAATTCTTTCAAAAAAAGGAATGGCTTTTTTGACCGAGGTCTGCACCGACTCATCGAGCCCAGGCGTTTGAGAAAAGATCGAAAAAATGGCCGCACATCTCAAAGATTGAACAGCCAAACGGGACTCATCCGCACTGACAATGCCCGCTTGGGCAGACAATAAAAGCAGTGCTAAGAGGTTTTTGAGTAGCGATGCAGGCACAACGAACTAAATGTTAGAAATTTAATCATCCAAGATGTCTTTGCTGGCATTATTGTGCAAATACCCTTGCTTTGGTTGTTGCCTGTCCGAATAGTGGGCTGGGTTATCATAAAAATGTCACTAATCACGCCCTAAAAAAACCAGTCCCCATCTGACCTGCTCATTCAAAATGGAAGTTATTTTTTTCCTCCTCCTTGGGCTGGCTTCTGGCTTGGTGGTTTCTTGTTTTGTGCTCGGCGTTGGTTTTTTCAACGGGCTTTGGCAAATCACATTGCCCCACGATTTGGTGAGCGTTAACGCCGAGGCTTCCCTCACTTGGTCGCCCACCTTGGCCATGGGTTTGACAGCCGCCGCCTTGTTGGCAGGCCAAATTTTGAAACGCTTGCCCGGTCATAGGCAACGAAGCTTGGCCGATTCACTTTGGGCGGCCCATGAAGAAACCACCCCTGAACTCAAAGCGGGCTTTCTTTCTTCTTTGATGGGCTTCATCAACTTGTGCGGCGGTGCCTCAGTGGGTATTTTTGGCCCCACCGTGAACCTCGGCGCTTGCCTTGGCAGTGCCCTGTGCGAGTGGTGTTCGAAAAGAGGACTTGCACTCCGATTGACCTCCAGTCAAGTCATCGCTGCTGGCGCCGTGGCTGCATTGGCCTCTCTTTACATCGTCCCGTTG
>CAIKMN010000028.1 GCA_903828535.1 uncultured Curvibacter sp. | reverse complement strand
TGGACTCCCCCACGCTGGCCTTCCCCAATTCGCTCCACAGACCCCGTTTGCGGACGGTGGCGGAGTTGCTCAAGCCCATTACTTGGTTCCCGCCCGTCTGGGCCTTTGCTTGCGGAGCCATCGCCTCGGGCCAAAGTTTGACGGCCCACTGGGGCTTGATCCTGCTGGGCTTGGTGCTGACAGGCCCATTGGTTTGCGCCAGCAGCCAAGCCGTGAACGATTGGTTTGACCGACACGTCGACGCCATCAACGAACCGCATCGTCCAATTCCTTCGGGCCGCATGCCGGGTCGATGGGGCCTCTACATTGCCGTGTTGTGGACTGGCTTGTCTTTGCTTTGGGCCACGCTCATGGGTCCCTGGGGGTTTTCGGCCTGTGCCTTGGCGATTTTGTTGTCCTGGGCCTACAGCATGCCCCCAATCCGCTTGAAACAAAACGGCTGGTGGGGTAACGCCGCCTGTGCGCTCAGCTACGAAGGGTTGGCTTGGTTGACTGGGACCGCCGTGATGTTGGGGGGCGACTGGCCTGGACAAAGCACCGTGACCTTGGCCCTGCTGTATAGCTTCGGGGCGCACGGCATCATGACCTTGAATGACTTCAAGGCCATTGAAGGCGATCGACAAATGGGCATCGCCTCCTTACCGGTTCAATTGGGCCCGCACCGTGCGGCCCAGGTGGCTTGTTGGATGATGTGGTTGCCTCAAGCCGGGGTCGCCGCGTTGTTATGGACTTGGGATTTGCCCTGGCATTCAGCCGCCGTGTTCTTGCTGAGCTTGGCGCAGTGGCCCTTGATGAGGTCATTTATCAAACAACCCCTTGAAAAAGCCCTTTACGTCAGTGCCTTTGATGTGCCTTTGTTCGTCAGCGGCATGATGGTCAGCGCCTGGGGTCTGCGTCAACTCAACTTGATGGGGGTCACATGAAACGTGGATTCTTGGGTGGGCTTCAAATTTTGCGCCTCGGCTTCATTCAGGCTTGTATGGGCGCGGTGGTGGTGATCGCCACGTCCACCTTGAACCGCATCATGGTGGTGGAATTGGCGCTGCCCGCCCTGTTGCCGGGTTGCTTAGTGACTTGGCACTACGGCATTCAGATGCTGCGCCCGCGAATGGGTTATGGCGCAGACAAAGGTCGACGCAGCACGCCCTGGATGATGGGCGGCATGATGGTGTTGGCGCTCGGGGGGTACATGGCCGCTTGGTCGACGCTCTTGATGACCCATGAGGTGATCGAGGGGACCGCCGTGGCGTTCGTCGCCTACAGTTTGATTGGTTTGGGCGTCAGCGCTTGCGGCACCTCGCTGCTCACGCTCTTGGCCAAAGCCCTCCCCGACGAAAAACGCGCCCAAGGTGCCACCGTGGTCTGGCTCATGATGATCCTGGGCTTTGCGCTGACCGCGGGGATCGTCGGCAAATTGATTGACCCCTACACACCTGAGCGCTTGCTTCAAGTCACGGCGGGACTCAGTGGGGTGGTCGTCACGGTCACGGCTTTGAGTCTGTGGGGTTTGGAGAAAAACCGGCCAGAAAGCAGTGCCGCCATGCCAGCCATCCCCCCCGATTTCAGCCAAACCTTTCTAGAAGTTTGGGCGGATCCCAAAGCCAAGACCTTTACGGTCTTTTTATTCCTCTCCATGCTCGCCTACAGCGCGCAAGAGTTGATCTTGGAGCCTTTCGCCGGCTCTGTTCACGGCATGTCGCCAGGCAAAACGTCGCAACTGTCCGCCTGGCAACACTTGGGTGTTTTGATGGGCATGTTGGCAGTTGCCGGGGCCAGTGCCCGCTGGGTTCGTGGCCATTTGGGCAGCGTCTCCTCTTGGATGGTCGGCGGCTGCTTGCTTTCGGCCTTGGCGTCGGTCGGATTGGCTGCCTCCGCCTGGGTCGAGACACCCAGCGCCTGGCCGCTTCAAGCCAACATGATTTTTCTGGGTGTCGCCAACGGCGCTTTTTGTATCTCCGCGATTGCCACCATGATGCGTCTGGCCGGTGAAGGCGGAACAGGCCGAGAAGGCACACGCATGGGGTTGTGGGGCGCCGCGCAAGCCGCCGCCTTTGGTCTGGGGGGCCTGGTCGGCACCGGTGTCAGTGATTTGGCCCATGCGCTCTTCAACGATGCGCACTTGGCCTCCGTCTTGGTCTTTACCTTTCAAGCCGCTGTTTTCTTAGCGGCCTCTCGAATTGCCCAACAAATTCGGCAGAGCGATGTCGGGCGCACGGCGCCATGGGTGGGTCGAGCCTTTTTCTGGAAAGGACGGGCATCGTCATGAGTCAAACTGATTTTGATTTTGTGGTGGTCGGCGGAGGCCCCTCAGGTGCCACCGCCGCGCAAGAGCTGGCCCAAGCGGGTTGGCGGGTCATGTTGTTGGATCGTCAAGGGCGCCCCAAACCCTGCGGGGGCGCCATACCGCCCCGCTTGATCAAAGACTTTGACATCCCGGATCACTTGCTGGTGGCCAAGGTCACTTGCGCGCGCATGATTTCCCCTTCTGACAACCGGGTGGATATGCACATCGACCAGGGTTTTGTGGGCATGGTTGATCGGTGCGACTTTGATGAATTTTTACGCGCCCGTGCAGCGTCCTCTGGTGCGGCGCTTCGCCAGGGGATTTTTGAAGAAATCAAACGCGATGAATCCGGCACGCTTTGGGTCAGTTACACCACGTCCACCGGAAAATCTCACGCCCATGGCGACCTACCCCGGCTCATCAAGGTCAGCACGCGCATGGTGATTGGCGCTGATGGTGCCAAATCGGAGGTGGCAAGGCACCACATTCCCAAAGCCTATCAAACCAAATATGTGTTTGCGTACCACGAGATTATTCAAGCCCCTCTGGCCGATAAAAAGCACAACGCTGAACGCTGTGACGTGTATTACCAAGGCGAGGTGTCGCCTGATTTTTATGGCTGGGTTTTCCCACATGGCAACACGATGAGCATCGGCACGGGAAGCGCTGACAAAGGATTCTCTTTGCGAAGCGCCACGGGCCACTTGCGGCGTATGGCGGGTTTGGATGACGCCCCCACCTTGCGCCGTGAAGGCGCGCCCATTCCGCTAAAACCCCTGCCCCATTGGGACAACGGGTGGGACATTCTGGTGATTGGCGACGCCGCCGGCGTGGTCGCTCCCTCTTCGGGCGAAGGCATTTACTACGCCATGGACTGCGCCCGAACCATGGCCAGGGCAGCCCATCAAGCCTTGATCAGCGGTGAACCCAAACACCTCAAAAGAGGCCGCAAGCAGTTCATGAAGCAACATGGCAAGGTGTTTTGGGTTTTGGGCGTCATGCAGTACTTTTGGTACCAAAATGACAAACGCAGAGAAAAATTCGTCAAGATTTGCGAAGACCGCGACGTTCAAAGGCTCACCTTTGAGTCTTACATGAACAAACAACTGGCCAAAAAAGACCCCGTGGCCCATCTGCGCATCTTTTTCAAGGACATGGCGCACTTGCTCGGGTTGGTAAAAATCTAATCCCCTCTGAAAACGGGCCCTTCATGAATAACGCCTAACCTTCTAAGGGTTATGGAGGGTTGATACAAGTCAAACATTTATTTATAAATAAGGCTCTGTAGCGGATCGGCATGCCATTTTGCTGGCTTCTTAAAGCCCCGATCACCCATCCGGCTTGGCACGCTATAGCCTTAGAAGGATATTGCATGTCTCAAATCAGAGGCTCAGCCAGCTCAGCCCCCGATGGTCGCTCGGGCCAAGCCGCCAATGACGACTGCAAAGAATCCCTTTCTCATACGATTGAAATTGACTTCATCCACCGCTTGTTGAGCTCCCAGCTCAGTCCCGGCACCTTGGTGCCGGACCTCACTGAAGGCTTGAGTGACGCGCCCCTGCCAGAAACCGCCGAGTTCACCCAATGCTGCTTAAAGGGCGATGCCCACGGCGTGAACCGCATCGTGGATCACGTCTTGGCTCAAGGCTACCAACAAGACAAAATATTTTTGGAGCTGATCACCCCCGCTGCGCGGCATTTGGGCGTGCTGTGGGACAAAGACCTTTGCAGCTTCAGCGACGTCACATGCGGTTTGGCCTTGATGCACCAAATTACCCACCGACTGGGTTACCGTCAGGTGGATGGTCCGGTTGAAGGCGGCCAGTCGCAAAGTGTGTTGCTCACTTGCGCCCCGGG
Organism: uncultured Curvibacter sp.; assembly: GCA_903828535.1. Taxonomy (GTDB): domain Bacteria; phylum Pseudomonadota; class Gammaproteobacteria; order Burkholderiales; family Burkholderiaceae_C; genus Curvibacter. The sequence goes on along the minus strand of CAIKMN010000028.1, from coordinate 23,930 downwards.
GTCTCAACATTTTTTAGGCTTGACCATCGTGGCCGATTTTTTTAGGCGCGAAGGCGCCTCGGTCATCCTCGAAATTTCATCCACAGAAGCCGAGTTGATGCGGGTCGTGTCAAATGAGTGGTTTGACGTGTTGGGCCTGTCGATCGCGCTTGAATCGCAGTTGGCTGACTTGCCCGCCTTGATTGAAAATTTAAGAAAAAAAGCGGGCAATCCCCAAATGAAAGTCATGTTGGGTGGGCCTGTCTTTACCCGCTTGACCTTCTCGGCCGATCAGTTTGGGGCCGATGCCATTTCAACCGAACCGGTTGAAGCGATCGCTTGGTTAAAGACCTTTGCCGCTAAAGCCGGCCCATCGCCCTGAGCAACAAAGTGGCAGTGCCAACAGGGTCTTCTTCATGGGCCAAGTGGCCCAACCCCACTTGCACAATCAGTTCGGCTTGCTGAACTCGCTGGCAAAATTCGTTGGCCAAATTCGGTGGCACTGTTTTGTCGTTCGAACCGACCAACAGCGTGGTGCGGTTTTTCAAGGAACTGATGGCGTTGGCCAAGGGATTGAGGTTCCAAGCCTCCATCATTTGAAGCACGCTGTGCACGTGCCCTGAGTGGCTGAACACCTGTTTGTAAAGGGCCAAGCCTTCGGCGTCGATTTGCGAACCAGTCTGTTTGATGAGCTTTGCCATCACCTCAGGTTTAGCACTTAATTTGGCCGTGGTCCAAGCCGAAAGTGGATTCAAGGCAGCCAGCTTAGCCAGGGGTTTCAAGACCCAAGGCGCCACACCGGGTAGCGGCAACCAAGCTGGGTTCAGCCCGATCAAATGCACCGCTTGAAGTCGCTGCTTCAAAACCAAGTTGGCGGCAATCGCGGCCCCCGCAGAATGCCCAATGATGACCTGTGGCTGCCAATTCAATTGCAAAAGCAGAGCGCGCACGCCCTCGGTCATGCCGTCCAAAGAGAGGGCTAGAGGTTGTGGGCGTGGGCGTGGGCGTGGTTGGTTTTGTGTTTTGGGTTGGGCCTGCCCTTGGCGGGGCCCTCTGTCCGTGAAGGCGTGCCCAGGCAAATCGGGGGCGACCACCTGAAAATACGGGCTTAACAAAGGCATCAGCCCGCGCCAACTGAAACTCCCCGAGCCGGTGCCGTGCAACAACAACAAGCCGGGCCCCTGTCCGCACGATTGGACGTGCCACTGAATGCCCCCCGCTTTCACAAATTGGCTGTGCTGGGCCTGCGGCCAGTGCGGCTGATGCTCGCACCAGGACATCGTGGGGTAGAACCGCTCAAACATGTCAAGGGGGGGGGTGTCGCAAATTGTCCATCGCCATGGCCATTCGCTGCGCTTGTAGATGCGGCATGGGCAGGTAACGGCCACCCAAATGCTGGGCAAATTGTTGCACCTGGGGGTCGGGCTGCAGGGAGGTGTCAATCCACAAGGCGCGGTGGCCTGAAAGACGCCACTGGGTCCCCCATGTCAGCGAATCGCTGTGGGCCTGCGCCCGTCCGCCGAGCCCTTGCAAAGTCACATTGGCGCGACCGTCGCTGAGCATCACCAGCATGGGCGTGACGCCTTGTCGATGCAGCCGATGGGCTTGCTCGCAGGCCATTTTCAGCGCCAGCGCCAAGGGAGTTCCACCCCCCCCCGGCAACCCCGTCATGGCCCGCTTGGCACGCACCAAAGAGCGCGTCATGGGCAACAACAATTGAGCGCTGGCACCCCTGAAAGCCACAATGCACACGCTGTCGCGGCGTGAATAGGACTGCTGCAAAAGCAGTTCGACGGCACCCTTGGCCTCTGCCAATCTTTGCAGCGCTGCCGAACCCGATGCATCCAAGGCCAAGATCAGACAACTGGCGCTGCGTTGCTGAAAACGCTGCGCATGAAAGTCTTCCGACCGAATGACTACTTTGCTTTGGCTTTGACCAGGGAGAGCTGCACTTCGGTTTCTGAGCTTTTGTTTTGGAGCCGCCGCGCGCAGCGTGGCCAAAACGTGCAAACGGGCCTGCCCCCCGGGGCGCCCCGGCTTGGGCGGCAACGGGCGCCCGCGTTGGGTGCCCATTCTGGTTTGGCCGCTGTGACCCGACTGCCCACCGGGCTGACGCCCTGGCTGCGTCATCAAGCCGTCCAGAATGTGCGGCGGCAAACTGGCCATTGCCGCGGCCACCATCAATTCTTCTAAGTTCTCTGAGGTGTTTTCTGATTTTTTTTGATTCTTGGATTCTGGCGGCGATGTGGCGGCCCCATCGCTTGGGTCTTGGCTTGGGTCTTGTTCAGTGGGTGCGGACGCCTCTGGCGGGGAGTTGGGTGGCTCTGTGGCCTCGTTTTCCTGAGGCGGTGGCGCGGGCCATTGGGTGGCCCGTGGGGCCAAGACGCGCTTGGCTGCAAATTCCAGGTCTTCGTCGGCCAAGTACTCGCGCTGGTTCAATGCCGCGTGGCAGCAGGCCACGCGCAAGGCCAAGGTGGGGACACGCAAAGAATCAATCCCAAAGCCTTGAGCAGTGGCGCAAATTGCCAAAACTTGCGCGTCTGTCCAGGTTCCTTTTTTGAGGCAATCTCGCAGCAGTTTCAAACGGTTCGGCTGGATTCGAATGTTCAAATCGTCATCGCATTGGTCGCTCTGGCGGGCCATCAAGCCATTCAAAATCAGCTCGGGGACATCTGAGGGGGGCAAGTCCTGAAGGTTCAACCACAAGCCCAGCCTTTCCTGCAGGCTGGGGTTCAACAAAGGGTCGTCGTCGCTGGATTCATCCAAGGCCACCACGCCAAAATGGCTGCTCGATGAATCGGGTAAGCGGTGTTGGTCCATGGCCTGCGTCATAGGCGCGACCAAGGCCGCGGGAAAACGCTCGGCCATGCTCAAATAAACAACGCCTTGATCGGCCTGCTGCAACAGCCCCGCCTGCATTTGCAACGTGCCGGTTTGCAGCGTCAGCGATAAATCAATGCCCCCTAAAAGCCTTTCCAATTCAACATGTCCAGGCAATTTGATGGCTTTCAAACCGCTGTCCTGAAGGCACTTCAGCCAATGGTCTCGAACAGGTCCAAAGGGGGCTCGCAGCCAGACCCCACCGAAGCCGTGGGGGTCGATTTGCAGGAGTTGCAACGATGTCAGCGCATCGTTCCAGGCCTCTAGGTTCATGCTTTCAAAACGTCTTGTAAAGCCCTGTTGACGCGTTCGCCGGAGTCGGTGTCGTCCAAGGGATTGCGCCGCAGCCGGTGGCGCAAAGCCAGTGGTGCGATGGTTTGCAGGTGTTCGGTTTTCACAACTTTGGCCCCTTGCAGGGCGGCCAAGGCACGCGTGGCGCGCAGCAAGGTCAGTTCAGCGCGCAGGCCATCGGTGCCCAATTGTTGGCATAAATTGGCGCACAAAGTCAACAGCTCATCAGGCACCTCCACAGCGCTCATCCCTTTTCGCGCTTTCACAATGCGCTTTTGCAACTTGTCACTTTCGTCTTGCCATTGGGCTTTGTAAGCAGCGGGATCTTTGTCAAAGGCATCCCGGCGCTTAATGACTTCGACCCGCAACGCAATGTCTTGAGGCGTACGTACCTGCACCGACAAGCCGAAACGATCGAGCAATTGCGGGCGCAATTCGCCCTCTTCGGGGTTGCCACTGCCGACCAAAACAAAGCGGGCGGGATGGCGAATGCTGAGGCCTTCGCGCTCAACTAAATTTTCGCCAGAAGCTGCCACGTCAATCAACAGGTCCACCAAGTGATCGTCCAGCAAATTGACCTCGTCGATGTACAAAAATCCGCGGTGGGCTTGGGCCAACAACCCGGGTAAGAATTCCTTCACGCCTTGTGACAAGGCTTTTTCTAAATCCAAGGCGCCGACAATGCGGTCTTCTGTGGCCCCCAAGGGCAGGTCGACCACCTTCACCGCACAACTTTCGACCGCTGGCTTGGGTGGTTTTTTCTTGTTGCCTGAGGCTAAAAGGGCGACTAAAGGGTTGTCCAAGCGGTTGGTAGCGCAAGAGGGACACGCCGAGGCCGGTTGCATCGGGTCGCACCGATAAGGACACCCTTTGACCACTTGAATCGGCGGCAGCAAATCGGCCAGGGCCCGGACAGCGGTGGATTTGCCGGTCCCCCGATCGCCCAACACCAAAACGCCACCCACGGAGGGGTCGACAGCGACCACTTGAATGGCCAAAGTCATTTCGTCTTGACCCACAATGGCCGCGAAGGGGAAGGTAATTGCCATGAAACTGTCCAGTGAATTGACTCTGGGGATCATCTAAAACTCAAACCCGACTGTCAAGTCAGATTTACACTTAGACCCCGCGTGAGGGCTCTCGCATCTTCCGTGAATGTTGGTGCACCGCCGACACCAAGGCGCTGACGTGATCGGGCGGTGTCAGTTGGTGGATGCCGTGGCCCAAATTGAAAATGTGGGTTGGCCCGGTTTTGAGCGGATCGGTATGCGGAGGACCAAAACGCTCGAGCGCTTTGATGACTTCTTGTTCAATCACCTGCGGGGGCGCAAACAGCACATTCGGGTCGATGTTTCCTTGCAGTGCTTTGCCTGGACCTCCCACCTCGCCGCCCACCAGAGCACGGGCGCGTCCCAGGTTTTGCGTCCAGTCCAAACCCAGCACCTCGCAGTCGAGGGTGTTCATGTCGTCCAGCCACAGGCCACCGCCTTTGGTAAAAACGAGGCGCGGAATGGTCGTCCCATCCGCTGATTTTTTCAATTGGGACAAGACCCTGGCGGTGTACTGCAGGCTAAATTGCTGGAAAGCGCCATCGGCCAAAACGCCGCCCCAACTGTCAAAAATCATCACGGCCTGAGCGCCCGCGTCGATTTGGGTGTTGAGGTAAAGCGCCACCGAGTCGGCGTTGATGGCCAAGAGTCGGTGCATCAAATCGGGTCGGCTGTACATCAGGCTTTTAACCCAGCGATAGTCGTCAGAACCGGCCCCTTCCACCATGTAGCAAGCCAGCGTCCAAGGGCTGCCTGAAAACCCGATCAGCGGCACTCGGCCGTTGAGCGCCCGCCGAATCGAGGTGACGGCGTCAAAGACATAGCGCAGTTTGTTCATGTCGGGCACCGCCAGAGCCGCCACCGCGGCTTCGTCGCGGACCACCTTTTCAAATTTGGGCCCCTCTCCCAAAGCAAAAGACAAGCCCAGCCCCATGGCATCGGGCACGGTAAGGATGTCTGAAAACAAAATCGCCGCATCCAAGGGGTAACGGTCCAGCGGTTGAAGGGTCACTTCGGTGGCGAAGTCTTTGTTAGTAGCCAAGCCCATGAAGCTGCCGGCTTTTTCCCGGGTCTGACGGTATTCGGGCAAGTAACGGCCGGCTTGGCGCATCAGCCAAACCGGCGTGTGGTCGGTGGATTGGCGCAGGCAAGCCCGCAGGAAAGTGTCGTTTTGCAATGGAGGAAAGGCGGAATGAGGCATGTTTTTCGATTTCTAAAGTGCGGGTGTCAATTAAATTTTTCTAAAAGTGTCAATTTAACTTGACGTTTTGTCAAATCACGCTAAATTACCAACATGGACGATTTGCTGAATTGGATGGAATCTCCATCGCATTTGAAAAAGCTTTCCCTTGAAAGCTTGCCGTCGTTGGCGGCCGAATTGCGCCAGCGTTTGATTCAAACCGTTTCAAAAACGGGCGGCCATTTGAGTTCCAATTTGGGCACGGTGGAGCTGACCATCGCCTTGCACTATGTCTTCAACACCCCAGAAGACCGATTGGTCTGGGATGTGGGTCACCAAACCTATCCCCACAAAATGCTGACCGGCCGACTCGATGAGATGGGCAGTTTGCGACAAAAAGGCGGCTTGAGCGGCTTCCCCAGGCGCGAAGAAAGTGTCTACGACGCTTTTGGCACTGCGCATTCATCCACCAGCATTTCTGCCGCCTTTGGCATGGCCGTGGCGGCCAAGCAATCGGGCAGTCAACGCAAGGCTGTGGCCATCATCGGTGACGGCGCGCTGACCGCGGGCATGGCTTTTGAGGCCATGAACAACGCGGGGCACAGCGATTGCGATTTGTTAGTCATCTTGAACGACAACGACATGTCCATCAGCCCACCCGTGGGGGCATTGAACCAATACTTGGCCGAGTTGATGTCGGGGCGGTTTTATGCAGAGGCCAAAAAACTGAGCCAACAAGTGCTGCGTAACGCGCCCCCTTTGTTTGCTTTGGCGCAGCGCCTTGAACAAGAAACCCAAAATTTCATTCAGCCCGGCACCTTGTTTGAGAAACTGGGTTTCTCTTACTCCGGGCCGATTGACGGTCACGATGTGGTGGGCTTGGTCGGCGCCTTGCAGAAAGCTTCTGGCCGAAAAGGGCCCCAGTTTTTGCACGTGGTGACCCAAAAAGGCAAAGGGTATGCGAAGGCCGAAATGGACCCCGTGGCCTACCACGGCCCAGGCAAATTTGACCCCGCAGTCGGTTTGGTGCCCTCGGCTCAAAGCAAGCTGACCTTTACCCAGGTTTTTGGTCAATGGCTGTGCGACATGGCGGCCAAAGACCCCCGGTTGGTGGGCATCACGCCGGCCATGCGTGAAGGCTCGGGCATGGTTGAGTTCAGTCAACGCTTTGCCTCCCGCTACCACGACGTTGGCATAGCCGAACAGCACGCGGTCACCTTTGCAGCCGGTTTGGCCTGCGAAGGCTTCAAACCCGTGGTGGCGATTTATTCGACTTTTCTACAACGCGCTTACGACCAGTTGATTCACGATGTGGCCTTGCAGAATTTGCCCGTCGTCTTTGCCCTCGACCGAGCGGGCATTGTGGGCCCGGACGGCCCAAGCCACGCTGGTCTTTTTGACATCGCATTCACCCGTTGCATCCCAAATATGAGCGTGGCGTGTCCGGCTGACGAAAACGAGTGTCGGCAATTGCTGAGCACCGCCTATGCACAAGACCACCCGGTCACGGTGCGCTACCCGAGAGGCTCAGGCGTTGGGGAGGCTGTGCCCACTGACTCCAGCTCCTTGCAGTGCCACTTGCCTTTGGGCAAAGCAGAGGTTCGGCGCGACGGGCAAGGCGTAGCCATTTTGGCCTTTGGCCCCCTGCTCTACGAAGCACTCAAAGTAGCGGAGGGCTTGAACGCCACCTTGGTGAACATGCGCTGGGCCAAACCACTGGACCTCGAAACCCTCAGACAAGTCGCCTCCGGCCACGACCGATTGGTCACCCTTGAAGACGGCACTCGAATGGGCGGCGCCGGGGCCGCTGTTTTGGAGGCCCTGCAAGACATGGGCCTCTACAAGCCCGTTTTGGTCATGGGTTTTGAAGACGAATTCACCGAGCACGGCGATCCACAAGTGCTGATGCAGCAATACGGTCTGACCGCCGCTGGGATTCAAAACCGAATCCACCAAACGTGGCCGGATCTCCAGACAAGTTCTGGACTCAGGAGGGTGGTCTAAATGGCGGTTTGGACTCTGGGCTTGAACCACAAAACCGCGCCCCTTGATCTGCGGGAGCGTTTTGCCTTTGCCTCTGAGAAGTTAGAGCAATGCATGCATGGTTTACGCCGCAGCTATGCCACCCATCAAGAAGTCGCCATTCTTTCGACCTGCAACCGGACTGAAATTTATTGCGCGGGCGACCAAGTTCAGTGGCCGCAAACCTTGAGCTGGCTGGCGCAAGCAGGGCAAACCAAGGTCGAAGACTTAGAAGCCCATACCTATCAAATGGAAGGAGGCGCCTCGGCCCGACACGCATTTCGAGTGGCTTGTGGGCTTGACTCCATGGTCTTGGGTGAGTCGCAAATTCTCGGGCAGCTGAAGGATGCGGTGCGTTTGGCAGCCAATACCGGCGCCATCGGAACAACCTTGAATCAAATGTTCCAACGCTCCTTCTCGGTCGCGAAAGAAGTCAGAACTCAGACCGAAATTGGGACGCACTCCATCAGCATGGCGGCCGCCAGCGTGCGCCTGGCCACTCGGCTTTTTGAGAACCTCAAAGACACGCACATTTTGTTTGTAGGTGCTGGAGAAATGATTGAGCTGTGCCTGGCCCACTTCGCGGCCAAATCGCCTCGGTCCATGACGATTGCCAACCGATCCACCGAAAAGGCCGAGTTATTGGCCGCTTTGCACGGGGGCCGGTGCATGCCCTTGGCCGATTTGCCCAACCGGTTGCCCGAGTTCGACATTGTCATCAGCTGCACCGCCAGCACCCTGCCCTTGATTGGCCTCGGGGTCGTGAACCGCGCCCTGAAGGCCCGTCACAACCGCCCGATGTTCATGGTCGATTTGGCTGTTCCGCGTGACATCGAGCCTGAAGTCAAAGGCCTGTCGGATGTCTACTTGTACACCGTCGACGATTTAACCGAGGTCATCAACAGCGGGCAAACGCAGCGACAAGAAGCAGTCTCGGAGGCAGAAGTCATCATCGACGAAGGGGTTCAAAAATTCATGGCCTGGCTTGAGCAAAGAAGCCACGTGCCCTTGATTCAAGAGCTGAACAGCCAAGCCGATGCGTGGCGTCAAACCGAATTGGCGCGCGCCCGCAAATTGATCGAAAAGGGGCAATCCATTGACCACGCTTTGGAAGCGCTGTCGATGGGAATGATGAAAAAAATGCTCAACGGGCCCTTGCGGGAATTGCACCGCGCAGAAGGTGCTCAGCGAGAGTTGACGCTCGAAGCCATCAAACAGATGTTTTTGAACGCCTGATTGAGCGTTGCTTTTGCTTTGTCACTGTTGCCTTTTCACAATGGCCATACCACTTTTAAATTTTTAGCATGTCCAGCTTGTCCTGCATGCTAAAGAGCCCGCCGCGACGCCGCCAGCGCGTCCTTTTGTTGGGTTCCACGGGCACCATCGGTTTGGCCACAGCCGCCGCCCTGCTGCAACGTGACCATGAAGTGGTTTGCTTCTTAAGACCTCGGCAAAAAGGTGATTTGTTGCCCCACCAAAGGGCCGTTCTGAAGGGCGCTACCTTGCGCTGGGGCGACCCTGGTGACCCCTTTTCACTGCGTCAGCAAGGGATTGCGGGTGAAACTTTTGACGCCGTCGTGTCCTGCATGGCGTCGCGAACCGGTCTGCCCGAGGACGCTTGGCGCATCGATCACGACGCCCATCTGACCTTGCTCGAGGCCTCAAAGGAAGCGGGCATTCCGCACTTTGTTTTGCTGTCCGCTTTGTGTGTGCAAAAGCCCCGTTTGGCGTTTCAACACGCCAAGCTGGCGTTTGAAAAATCGTTGATTGAATCGGGCCTCAGCTATTCCATTGTGCGACCCACCGCTTTTTTTAAATCCCTTTCGGGACAGTGGGCGCGCGTGAAAAATGGCAAACCGTTTTTGATTTTTGGCGATGGCCGTCTGACCGCCTGCAAACCCATCAGCGATGCAGACTTAGGCCAATTCATGGCCAGTTGCCTAGAGGATCCTGAACGGCAAAACGGCATCTTTCCCATTGGCGGGCCTGGCCCCGCCATCACGCCCTTAGAACAAGGCCAAGCCCTGTTCAGCGCCCTGGGTCTTGAGCCTCGTTTCAAAAAAGTGCCGGTGGGCCTGATGGACTTCATCATTGGCGTGCTGATTGGCGTTGGCAAGGTGTGGCCGGCCGCGGCAGCGAAAGCCGAGCTGGCCAGAATTGGCCGCTACTATGCAACCGAATCGATGTTGGTCTGGGATGCCCACATGCACCGCTACGATGCTGAGGCAACGCCTTCGTATGGCACCCAAAGCCTGTTTGAAGCCTATGAAAAATGGGCCCAAGGGGAAGGGCCGCCGGCCTTGGGCGATCACGCTGTTTTTTAATCCCTTTTGTTTTTAAGTTTTGTGAAAAATCTAAAAAGTGTTTGGGGGTGGCTGGGCCTCTTGCTCGGCGTCACCCTGCTCTATCTTTGGACACCTGATTTAGACCGCCAAACGCTAAGTCGGCGCTACGACTCCCCCTTGGCCCAGACGCTTGAAGTCGATGGCCTCGCCATTCATTATGTGGATTCTGGCCCCCGAGAAGCACCGGTTTTATTGCTACTTCATGGCTTTGGCTCGAGCCTCCAAACCTGGGATGTTTGGGCCCAAGAGCTGCAGAAAAAATACCGCGTCATCCGTCTCGATTTACCCGGCTTTGGGCTGACAGGGGCCAGCCCGGTTCGCAATTATTCGGAGCAACAAGACCTGCAGACCCTGATCCATTTTGTTGAAAAATTGCAACTGCGCTCCTTCGGCATGGTGGGCCACTCCATGGGCGGAAAAATGGCCTGGGCTTTGGCCGCCGCAGAACCTTCGCGGGTGAAGGCGCTGGTGCTCATGGCGCCCGATGGTTTTCCCACGCCCGATCAAATTGGCACCCGCCCTTATGCGATGCCTGAGGTCATGGGTTTCATCAAGTTTGTGTTGCCAACCTTTTTAGTGCGTCAATCGATTGAACCCGCTTTCGAAAACCCCAAGGCCTTGAGCGATGCCTTGGTCAATCGATACGCCGATATGCTGCGTGCGCCGGGGGTCAGGCAGGCCATTTTGGACCGCGGTCAGCAAACGATTTACACCGATCCAGTGCCTCGCTTGAAATCCATCCAAGCGCCGACATTGCTGCTTTGGGGGGCCCACGACCAGATGATTCCAAGCCGCAATGCCCAGAGCTACGCGGCCGTTTTACCCAACGCGCAAACGAGGGTGCTCCCCCAAGGGGGGCATTTGCTGCAAGAAGAAAAGCCCGAAATCGCTTTGAAGGTGGTCGAAGACTTTTTAGCCACCCAGGGATGGCGATGACGCAGTCACTACTGGCCCAAAAGCGCTTTGCGTTGTTTGACCTTGGCACCTTCTAAACAGGTGCGCTTGCGGTCAAAACTCTTGATGAGTTCACAGTTATAAGAATTGCCTGAGGCCACGCCCATGCAAAAGTTGTAGTTGTCTTTGGCTTTGGCGTCCTTGCAAAAGTCGGTGTCGCCGGTGGACTTGGCATTGCAAATGGCTTGGGCGTCAACGTCACCTGCTTTTTCGCATTTGGGGTCAGGGGCCGAACTGCCGGCGTGGGCCAGGGGGGGGCCCATCAAGGCGTTCGCGAGTAGGAAAGCAAAGACAGGAACCCCCGCTTTAATCAGGCCATTTATTTTTTTAATCATCATCTTGGTAACGAGTTGCCAAGACGGATTATGTAGGCATTTTGGGGACCGCCGCCAACAAAGTTTGTGTGTATTCGTGCTTCGGTGAATGCATCACTTCTTGCACCGAACCCGATTCGATAATCACCCCTTTTTGCATCACCGCCACGCGGTCGGCCAAATAACCCACCACGGGCAGGTTGTGGCTGATGAGCAGGTAAGACAGGCCGTATTCTTGTTGCAAGTCTTTCAGCAAATTCAAAATTTGCGCTTGCACCGAGATGTCCAAAGCGCTCGTGGGTTCGTCACAAATCAAAACCCGAGGCCGCACCGCCAAGGCCCTCGCGATGGCGATGCGTTGGCGCTGACCGCCTGAAAAAGCGTGTGGGTAACGCTGCAGGGCTTGCGGGTCGAGTCCAACTTGCTGAATCAATTGCTTGACCCGTTCTTGTCGTTCAGTTGCGCCCACTTCAGGACACAAACTGATCAGGCCTTCCTCCAAAATTTCGCCGACGCTGCGCCGTGGATTCAACGAGGCATAGGGGTCTTGAAACACAATTTGCACGCTTTGGCGCAGACGTTGCAAATCGGCGGCGCGGCGGCCGTCCACCACTTGCCCGTCCAACACCACTTCACCCGAGGTTTGGCGCTGCAACTGCAGCAAAGTGCGGGCGACTGTCGTTTTGCCACAGCCGGATTCCCCCACCAACGCCAAAGTTTCGCCCGCTGCGATGTGCAGCGAAACTTGGTTAACGGTCACGGTTTGGCCCACCATGCGACGCAACAATCCTTTTCGAATGGGGTAACCGATCAAGAGGTTTTTCGCCGCCAACACGGGTTTAGATTCGGTGGCTTGATCGCTCGTGGAATGGCTCTGGATCGAAGCCTTCAAGTGGGAAAGGGTGTGCAAAGCACCGGCCCCCACCGGGAAGAAACAACGCACCGAACCCGCGGAAGCCTCAATCGGCTGCAAAGCCGGCGCCGCTTCACGACAAGCCGCTTGCACGTTGTCACAACGCGAGGCAAAACGGCAGGCCCCTGGCCCGGGTTGAGGCGGTGCGGCCATGGGCACACTGCCCGCAATGGCCACCAAGCGTTGGCCGCGCTGCTCCAAACCTTCTTGCACCCCCAGCAGGGCGCGGGTATAGGGATGGCGGGGGTGTTGCAAAATTTCAGCCGCTGGGCCTGACTCCACCACCTGACCGGCGTAGGCGACAGCCAAGTCGTCGGCCATTTCGGCAGCAACCGCAATGTCGTGGGTAATCAGCAGCAAACCCATGCCGCGCTCGCGTTGTATGCGGGAAATCAGTTTCAAAATTTGCGCTTGCACCACCACATCCAAGGCGGTGGTCGGTTCATCCGCGATCAAGAATCGGGGGTTGCCGGCCAGCATCATGGCGATCAAAGCGCGCTGCCGCTGGCCACCCGACATCTGGAAGGGATAGGCGTCGGCGCGCTCTGGGGGCAAACCCACCTCGACCAAAAGGCTTTTGATTTTATCGGGCTCGGCCGTCAAATGAGCGGCCCGCAAGGCCTCCGCGATTTGCTCACCCACGCTCATGATGGGGTTCAAACTCGTCATGGGCTCTTGGAAAATCATGCCCAGTTTTTGACCCCGCACCTGCTGCATCTCACTCTCGGGCAAGGCCAAGAGGTTCACCCCGTCGAGCAGGGCCGAGCCACTGAGGACACGGGCGTTGTCGGGCAACAAGCGCATCAGGGCCAAGGCCGTCAGCGATTTCCCGCTGCCCGACTCGCCCAGCAAGGCCAAGCAACGGCCTGGCGACAACGTCAGAGAAACCCCGTCCAGCGCCACGGGCAGGCTTTCGGGCACGGCGGTGCTCTTGCCAAAGGCGATGCGAAGGTCGTTCAATATCAGCTGGCCATTTTTCATGTTCGTCTCACTCATGAGCTGGCCCTCGGGTCAAACGCATCACGGACTTGGTCGGCGAATAAATTGGCCGACATCACCAAGCCAAACATGAAAACAAAGGCCGTCACGAGCTGCCACCACACCAGGGGTTCGCGGGCCAATTCCAAGCGCGCGCCGTTGATCATGCTGCCCCAACTCGGCGTGCTTGGGTCGACTCCGGCGCCCACATAAGACAACACTGCCTCGGCCAGCACAAGGCCAGAGAAGTCCAACACCACCGTAATCAGAATCAAATGCCCCACGTTTGGCAGCACATGGCGCATCAAGATGCGCGCCACGTTGACCTGAAACGCTTTGGCCGCTTGAATGTATTCCAGCTCGCGCAGCTTCAAGGTTTCTGCTCGCAGCAAACGCGCCAAACCGGTCCACTGGGTCAAGCCCAAAATGGCACACAGCGCCAGCAAACGGTAATCGGCCCGTTCCGCTGCGCTGCCAATTTTGTCTGCATAGCGCTCAATTTGCACATCGACCACCAGCACGGTGGCGGCGATCAACAAGACGCTGGGAATTGAGTTGAGGGTGGTGTAGATGTATTGAATCGCGTCGTCAATGCGGCCGCCAAAATAGCCGGCCGAAAGGCCCAGGCCAATCGCAAATGGCAAGGTGATGAGCGTTGTCAGCATGCCAATCATCAAGCCAGTTCGAATGCCTTTGATGGCCAGGTAAAAAACATCTTGCCCCACCTTGTTGGTGCCCATTAAATGGCGGTGCTTTAAGGGCGACGCCTCACGCCTCACGGTGCCGTCGGGCTGCACCACGTTTTCTTTGACGTACAAGGTGTCGGCCAAGGGCGCTGAGTAGGTTTTTTCTTTGGCCAAGCGCAGCGGACTGAGCAAGGTGTCCAGGGCCGACAAAACCTCGGGGTCTTTGTTGACTTGGTAGTGCAGAGAATCGACCGTCCCGATCAAGACAAAAAACACCAACAGAATGCTGGACCACTTGCCCACGTTGCTCGAGAACACACGCCCCCAAGCGGCGCGGTCAGAAGGCTTGTGGCGCAAGCTCAATGCATACACCGCCAAGGCGGCAATCAGGGCAAAAAACAGCAAATCGCTGATCAAGAAAACGGGCCTCATGACAACTTCACCCTGGGGTCAGCCACCGCATAAGAAAGATCGGTCAGGATCAAACCCACGATGTACAAGAACGAACCTAAAAACACCATCGAGCGAACGACGGCAAAGTCTTGCGACTGAATGGCGTCAATCGTGTAGCTGCCCAAACCGGGAATGCCAAAGAAAGATTCAATGATCAAGCTGCCCAAAAACAAGCGCGGCAAAACCACCACCACGCCCGTCAAAATGGGAATAGCGCTGTTGCGCAAGATGTGTTTGAACAAGACGCGGCCCGCCGACAAGCCCTTGGCCCGGGCGGTGCGCACATAGTCCCGGCCCGATTCTTCTAAAAACAAAGTGCGGTAAAAACGCACCGATTCGCCCACGCTGGCCAGCACGCCGACCAACACCGGCACCAAGATGAATTTCAAGGCCGAGACCCCGTCGCCCCAACCAGAAATGGGCGCCCAGTGCCACAACTTGCCGACAAAGAACTGGCCGCCAATCACAAAGAACAAACTTGAAATCGACATCATCGCAATCAGCGCCACCAGCCCCCACAGTTCAGCCGCGCCGCCGCGGATCAACATGAAGGCCAGCGCCATCGACACATAAACCAAGAGGCCCACAAAAAAAGTGGGGATGGCCACCGCCATACTGGGCCCCATGCGGTGGCTGATTTCGCGGCCAATGTCGCGGCCATCGTCGCCCGCCTCAAAGTCAAAGGTGAACAGCTTCAAAGACTTTTGCACAAACAAGGTGTCGCTCACTTGGGCCAAGCCTTGGGCGTCCGCATTCACAAATAAGGGTTTGTCGTAGCCGTGTTGGACCTTCCAGCGCTCAATCGCTTCGGCCGTGACGCGCTTGTTGCCCAAGTTCAAGCGCGCCATGTCATCCGGCGTGTTGACCATGAAAAACAAAGCAAAGGTGATGAGGTTGACGCCAATCAAAATCGGCACCGCATACAAAATACGACGCAGTAAATAATTAAACATGGGGCACCTCAACGGCGGTTTGGTTTTGACGGCCGCGCCAAACTTTTCGCACCAACAGGGTCAAGCCCAGCACCAGGGCGGCCACCAAAGCCAAAGGCCACAACAAGGGGCGGTTCCACTGGGCTTGGTAGGCCAAACGGCCGGCGGGGTCCAAGCTGGTGTACTTCAGCAAATCGTGCGTCATCGGGTTGGGCCGCATCGGGTCGACCCAGCCCATGCGCAAACCGTAACGCTTGTCGTGGTAAGCAAAGGCCCAAGGCGCGTCTTCACGAATCAGGCTCACCATGCGGTCCATCACGGCCTGGCGCTCGGGGCCATTGGGCATGGATTTCATCTGAACAAACAAGCGGTCAACCTCGGGGTTTTTGTAGTTCACGGTGTTTTCGCCGCCAAATTCTTTGCGGCTGTTGGGGCCATAGAGCAAGAACAAGAAGTTTTCTGGGTCGGGGTAGTCGGCGTTCCAGCCCCACTCAAAAATTTGAGCACTGCCTTTTTGGACCTTGTCTTGGAAACGGTTGTAATCGTTGACCCGAATCACCAACTCAATGCCGAGTTTGGCGAACTGCGCGCGGTACCAATCAAAGCGAGATTTGTACTCGGGGCCCCCGTTACCACTGTCAAAATAGAGCGTCAGGATTTCACCCGTTTTGGCGTTGCGGCCGTTGGGATAGCCCGCCTGAGCCAGCAACTTTTTGGCTTCGTCTAACGAGCGGTGCTCGGCCCTTTGGCGCTGCGCGTTCCAACGGGACACCACCGGGTTCACGCCCTTCTCGCCGGCCACATACCCAAACATGCCCGGCGGCACGGGGCCTTGCGAGGCTTGGCCGGAGCCGTTCAAGAATATCGAAATGAACTCATCCCAGTCCAAAGCAATTGAAATGGCCTGGCGCAAGGCTTTGTTTTGAGGCCCCCCCACCACGGGGTCCAGCCAATTGAAGCCCATGTACCAAATGGACATGCGGGTGCGGTCAATCAACTTGACGCCGCGCTTTTCCATCTCGGCAGAAAGGTCGATTTGCCCCTCCTCAGTGACCCGAAAGGCTTGGTCAAAAGAATCAGAATCTTCACGCGATTTGCCTGATGGCGGGGTCAACTCGTAGTAGCCCTGCAAAAATTTATTCCAAAAAGGCGCGGACTCTTTTTCAAGCTTCAGCACCACGCCGTCGAGCATGGGCAAACGCTTGCCAGCGTGTTTCAAGAAGCCGGCCTCGGCATCCCCCGGGTTGCCCTCTGAGGGGTAATGCGCTTCGTGGAAATTCGGATTTTTCTTCAGCACCATTTCCCGATTGGGGTCGTTGTGAGCCAAGTAAAACGCGCTGGTACCCAAGGGCTGCCAGTCCAACTTGAAGTTGTGCGCAGCCATGCCTGGCAAGGCATAAAAAGCGTCGGCTTCTGGCGGTACGGGCGCAAAAAAGGGCGTGGTCAACCAATAACTGAACTGCGGGTATTCATCCACCAAAGTCACGCGCCAAGTGTATTTGTCCACCACTTGAGCGCCCGCAAGGGACTCTTGGGTCAAGTCGATGGGCTCGCCCTTTTTAAAGCGCTCGGCCAACTTTTTGGACAGCTCGTCCAAACCCTCGATGTGCTCGGCCATCAAACTCAAAACCGCAGCGGGTTTGCCCAAATTAGGCAAGGCCAAGCGTTTGATCTGGTTCACATAATCGGCTGCCACCAACTCTCGGGTGCCCAGTTCCTTGAAATCTTCAAAACCTTGCATGGCTTTGACTTCTTCGGCCCGGATGTTTTTGTAAGGCAACTCTCCCTTGGCGTCTTTGGCCAAAGCGGGGTGAGGCTGATAAAGAATGCCCGGCTTCAAGGTCATTTCATAAACCACCTTACCCCCAACATGGGTGATTTTGGGCATGGCCACCAGCGTCAAGGGCTCCAAAACCAAGGGCCGCTTGAGGTGGTGGTAGTGCAGAGGCGGTTCGTAAATTTCGCCAATCAAATCCCACTCAGGCTCGGTGTAAGACAAAGCCGGGTCCAGATGCTTGGGACGCTCGGTGTAACCCTTGAAAAGCACATTTTGTGAAGACAGCCCCACCGGGTTGGGGTCGTTCAAAGAACCCGAACACCCAAAGAGTGTGCAAAAAAACAACAAAAACAGGTTTCTCATGGCGGCCGAGTATAGGGGTCCACTTGCCTTTTTCAAACAAGGCATTTTTAACGACCACCAGACACCTGCCCGCCAACCCGCATGTTTACAAGGCTGTTACCAAAAACAAAGTCATTCACATTATTGCAACGCACAAAAAATAGGTATTAATCCTTATGTGACGATGTGATGACAGGGAACCAAAATGCAAGTTCACCAATTTTTATGGAGTTTTACATGTCCCTGAAATACAAAGCGGCTCCAAGCTTTGCCCGTTCGCTGACCGCCGTGGCGGCCAGCACTTTGTTGGCTGGTTTGGCTTTTGCCCAAGACGCCTCTATGGAGCGCGTGGAAGTGACTGGTTCGGCCATTAAGCGCATTGATGCTGAAACTGCCATGCCCGTGACGGTCATCAAGGTCGATGAACTCCGCAACATGGGTTTAACTTCTGTCGAAGATATTCTGGGCTTGGTTTCAGGAAACCAAAGTTTGCAAGGAACGAGCCAGTCTGTGGGCGCCTCTACCGGCGGGGCTTCCTTTGCCAACATGCGTGGCTTGGGTCAAAACAAAACACTGGTTTTGTTAAACGGTCGCCGTATCGCCAACAATGCCATCGACAGCTCGGCACCAGATCTGAACATGATCCCCATGGCCGCATTGGAGCGCGTTGAAGTTCTGCGCGATGGCGCCTCTGCCTTGTATGGAACCGACGCGATTGGTGGTGTGATCAACTTCATCACCCGCAAAAACTTTACGGGCGGCACCGTTTCCATCGACATGTCAAAACCTCAACATGCAGGCGGTGATTCCAAAGGCTTCAACATCGGTTATGGCGTTGGCGATCTGGGCAAAGACAAGTTCAATGTCTTCGGCTTCTTGGATTATCAAAAGCAAAACCCATTGAGTGCTTCGCAACGCCCTCAAAGCACCCCAGGTCAGGGCTTTTATGACAACAAGACTTCGGGCACACCTTACCCCGGTATTTACTCCCAAGGTGGTGCCAAATACAGCCCCTTCGCACCCAGCTGTAACCAGCAATATTTGACGCCCTCTGGCACTACCTCTTGTGCTTATTTATACGCAAACTGGGTCGACTTGATTCCAAAGACCGACCGTGTTTCGGGCATGTTGAAAGGCACTTTCAACATTTCCGCCAACCAGCAACTGGACGTTGAGTACTTTGCCACCAAAGCAACCACGGACACCCGAATTGCCCCTGTGCCCTATGCGGCCTTGACCATGGACCCCGGCACTCCTTTCTATCCCGGTAACGGCATTACACCAGCTGCACCAGCTGGCGCGATCAACCCCACTAATGCCATTAGCGTGCGTTGGCGCGATGTGGCCAACGGACCCCGCGCTGATTCAAACCCAAACCTGCAGCAACGCTTTGTGATCTCGCTCAAAGGCTCCGCTGATGTTTGGGATTACGACACCGGCTTCAGTTACAACCAAAATACCATTACCGACAATTTGATTGGCGGTTATACCAATGGTACGGTCATCACCAACGGCATTAAAACTGGGGTCATCAACCCATTCAGCACCACCCAAACTGCTGCTGGAACAGCCCTTTTGCAAAGCGCAAATGCCTTTGGCACTTTGTTCAATGCCAAAGCCAGCACCACGGTGCTCGACGCTCACGCTAGCCGCGAACTGGCTGACTGGTTCACGGCCGGTCGTGCTGCCTCTTTGGCTGTTGGAGCAGAAGTTCGGAACGAAAAGTCACAACAAATTGGCAACCCAGCCTATGACACTTTGGTCATCGCCAGCACTGGCTTTGACCCCACCACCAGCAATGTTGGTAGCCGTAACATTTTTGCGGCCTTTGGTGAGTTGAATGTGCCGTTCTCCAAAACTTTTGAAGCCACTGTCGCGGCTCGCTACGACCATTACAGTGACTTCGGCAGCACTTTTAACCCCAAGTTGAGCGCTCGCTGGCAACCCAATGACATGTTCTTGGTTCGTGGTTCTGCCATGACTGGGTTCCGCGCACCTTCGATTTATGACTTGAACCAGTCTCAGGTTTACACCCTTACAGCCAACAATTGGAACGATCCGGTTCTTTGCCCCAATGGCGTGCCTGTTAAAGGAGCCAACGTGTCGGCTGCTTGCAATAACCAATTCATGGCTTTGGCTGGTGGCAACAAGAACTTGAAACCAGAAACATCAAAGAGCGCCACCTTGGGTTTTGTGTTCCAACCCACCAAGGAGTTTGACATTGGCTTGGACCTCTGGTGGATCAATTTGGCCAACTCGATTGGCGCCCTTTCTGATAACACAATCTTCAGCAATCCAACCAAGTACGCCAGTTACTTCCACAGAGCCCCTGATGGCACTTTGTCGTATGACGGTAGTCAATGCCCCGGTAGCAACTGCGGCTATGTCTCCTTGCAAAGCGCCAACTTGGGTGGTGTGTCGACCAGTGGTATTGACTTCAGCAGCTCTTACAAAGCAGCTTTTGCAAACGGAAGTAATTTGACCCTGCGTGCCGTTGGTACCGTGGTCACCAAATACCTGTATCAAAATGAACCCGGTGGCGATTGGCAACAAAACGTCGGTGTTTATTCTGGCACTGGCCCCATCTTCCGCCTGCAATCAACGTTGTCTGCCACCTACCGCATCGATGGCTTGACTTTAGGCTTGGCGAATCATTTCAAATCAAGCTATGCTGACCAATCTTTGGACCGGGAAGTTAGCCCCTATATCACCTGGGATACTTTCGGCAGCTATGCCTTTGATAAGTCTACCAGTGTGACCTTTGGTGTACGCAACCTGTTCGATAAGGCGCCCCCCTTCTCGAACCAAACAGCCACTTTCCAAGTGGGCTACGATCCCCGCTTTGCTGACCCCTTCATGCGCACCTTCTATGCTCGTGGCACCTACCGCTTTTAATTCTTAAGCGGTCTCCCAAAAAAGGCAGTGCTCGCACTGCCTTTTTTTATGCCCAAAATGAAACACTCTCCTTATCCGCTAAAGTTTGCAGCCATGTCGTCACACCGCCCCCAATCCCCTTCGGCCCTCTTCTGGGCCTTCACCTGGCTGGCCTTGCAAGGTTTTGGTGGGGTGCTGGCGGTGGCGCAGCGGGTGCTCGTCGAAGAGCGGCAGTGGCTGACGCCAGATGAGTTTGCTGAAGAATGGGCCGCGGCTCAGGTGTTGCCGGGGCCCAATGTGGTGAACCTGTCCATCATGTTGGGCGAGCGCTACTTTGGCTGGCGCGGCGCCTTGTGTGCCTTTGCGGGCATCTTGGCGGTTCCGACGGTGGTGGCGGTTTTGCTGGCGAGTGTTTATGCGCAGTTTGCCAATTTGCCCGCCGTCGCGGGTGCCTTGCAGGGCATGTCGGCGGTGGCGGCTGGCTTGGTCGCTGCCACGGCGCTCAAGCTGGCGGTGGCTTTTAAAAAGCACCCCCTGCCCTTGGCCCTTAATTTGGGCTTGCTGACCGCCGTGTTTGTGGGCGTAGCTGGGTGGCACCAACCCTTGGCCTGGATTCTGTTGCCGCTGGCGGCCCTTTCCTACGCCTTGACTTGGCGAAGGTTGTTGGCATGAACGCCTCGGCCGTGGTCTTGAGTCTGAGCGATTGGTGGGACTTGTTGACCCACTTCCTTGGTTTGTCGTTGATGGCCGTGGGCGGCGCCATCACGACCACGACCGACATGCACCGCTTTCTGGTACTCGACCATGCTTGGTTGACTGACGCGCAATTCAACGCGGCGGTCGCCATAGCCCAAGCCGCCCCGGGGCCGAACGTGCTGTTTGTGGGGCTGATGGGCTGGAGCTTGGGCCTGAATTCAGCCGGCGGCCTGGGTCAGGGTTGGGATGGGGTGTTGCTGGGGCTGATGGGACTGGGCTTGGCGATGGTCGGCATTTTGCTGCCCAGCAGTTTGTTGACGTGGCTGGCCACGCGCTGGGCATCGCAAAACAAGGACCGGCGCGCGGTGCGCGCTTTCAAATTGAGTTTGATTCCGCTCGTCATGGGCCTGTTACTGGCGACCGCCTGGACTTTGGCGCGGGGCACAGGCCAAAGCGCCACCGCGCCGGTGTTTTGGGGCCTCACGATTTTGTCCACTGGGCTGGTCTGGCGCACCCGCATTCACATGTTGTGGCTGCTGGGTGCTGGGGCAGCGGTGGGGGCTTTATTAAGCGGGTGGCCTTAACCGCCGCGTTGCCGCAGGGCCTCGTACAAACAAACGCCGCTGGCGACCGACACATTCAAGCTTTCGACGGCGCCGTGCATGGGGATGCTGATGAGTTCGTCGCAGGTCTTGCGGGTCAATTGGCGCATGCCGTCTCCTTCGGCGCCCAACACCAAAGCGGTGGGGGTTTTCAGGTCTACTTGGTACAGCGTTTTGGGCGCGTCGTCGCTGGTGCCGATGCACCAAATGTTGCGCTCCTTGAGTTCACCCAAGGTGCGCGCCAAGTTGGTCACCATGAAATAAGGCATGGTTTCGGCAGCGCCACTGGCCACTTTGGCAACCGTGGCGTTGATGCCGGCAGCGTGGTCTTTGGGGGCAATCACGGCGTGCGCGCCGGCGCCGTCGGCCACGCGCAAACAAGCGCCGAGGTTGTGCGGGTCGGTGATGCCGTCAAGCACCAGCAACAAAGGGGGCTCGGTCATTTGGTCGAGCAAATCGTCCAGAGAGGTCATTTGAGGCAAGACCTCCACCCGGGCCGCGACGCCTTGGTGGCCGTGGCTGCCCGCTAATTTTGAAAGGCGCAGGCCATCGGCTTCGATCAAGCGAACACCGGCTTCTCGAACACGCTCCAAGAATTGGCGCATGCGCGCATCGCGACGGGTGGGCTCGAAATAAATTTCAACAATGGATTGGGGCGCGGTTTTTAAGCGAACGCCGACGGCGTGAAAGCCGAACAAGACTTTGGGGGAGGACATGTCCCGATTATCCCCTGCCGCTTAGAAAGGGCCCCCACTTAGGGGCGGTCTGAGGGCCGGCTTCAGGCCAGGGCGCAAGCATGTTGCGTGGTGCCCAGTTCAATTTGCAGGGTGGCGTGCTGAATTTTAAATTGCGTGCGCAAGGCGTCGGTAATGGCGTCCAGGTCGGCGTCGCTGGCGTGGCCTTGCGGCATCACCAAGTGGGCGGTGAGCGCCACTTCGGTGGTGCTGAGGCCCCAAATGTGCAAATCATGGACCTCGGTCACACCCACCTGTTGACGCAAAAAAGCGGCGACACCGGCCGCGTCAATGTGCGCGGGAACCGAATTCAAGGCCAACTTCATCGACTCTTTAAGCAAACCCCACGTGCTTTTCACAATCAAAGCGACGATCACCAAGCTGACCAAGGGGTCCAGCCAATGCCAACCCGTTTGGGACATCACGGCCGCGGAAAGCACCACGCCCACCGACACTGCCGCGTCGGTCAACATGTGCAGGTAAGCGGCACGCACGTTCAAGTCATTTTGTTGGCCTCTGGAAAACAGCCAGGCCGAGAAACCGTTCACCAAAATACCGAGGGTCGCGACGACCATCACGGTGGTGCTGGCCACTGGTTCGGGGTTGGCAAAGCGGCTCAAGGCCTCCCAGCCAATGGCGCCGCAAGCCAACAACAAAATGACGGCGTTGAACAAGGCCGCCAGAATCGAGCTGCTGCGCCAGCCGTAAGTGAAGCGCTCGTTGGGCACGCGCTTGGCCAAGACAATGGCGCCCCAAGACAACAACAAACCGAGCACATCCGATAAGTTGTGGCCCGCGTCGGCCAACAAGGCGGTTGAGTTGGACAGCCAGCCGTAAATAAATTCAGCCACCAAAAATGCACTGTTCAAGGCCATGGCCAAAAGAAACGTCCCGCTGCCGTCGGGCTCTGCATGGGGATGCCCATGCCCATGCCCATGCCCATGCCCTACCCCTGCCTGCTAGCGGTCACAAATACTGAAAAGCTTGCCAGGGTGTCATGTGTAGAATTGGAAGAGCAACTAACTAACTGAGGTTGCTGACGCGTACCAGTAGCTTACAACGGGGCCCCCTAGAGGCACCGATCGCACCGGTTGCATGCTCCTAGTCCCGGTCTTATGACCGTGGGTGGTATGTGAAGTAATTCCTGAATGCCTATTGATGATGATGATGAACTAACTAACCAACTAACTAACCAACTAAATGAATATTCTTACTAACCACCCTGCCGTCTGGGCTGCCTGCCTGCAGTGGCGACGTTTATCATCCTCAACTACTGCAAGGTGCGCTGCTTTCTGATCCGCACCCTCACTCACCACGTCTTACGGCCTGTCCGGGTTTTGGAATTGCTTTTGCTGATGCCGCATCCGTGCTCACCTTGAGGTGCTCTCCTGCCCGTGTGCTCAGTGAGGTGCTCTTCTGCCCGTGTGCTCACTATGAGGATCTCTCCTGCCCGTGTGCTCACTGTGAGGTGCTCTCCTGCCCGTGTGCTCACTGTGAGGTGCTCTCCTGCCCGTGTGCTCACTGTGAGGTGCTCTCCTGCCCGTGGCTTAAGTTCTTTTTTCGTTTAGCAGTACTGCAACAGTGCCCCTATCTGAGCTGACCCTTGCTGCTTGTGCCGTGGTGGCCACTGCAGTGGACTTGACGATGTGCCCCTGGCTGACTTGCTGCACGGGATGGCTGCCTGCCTGCCTGCAGGCGCTGTACCAGAAGAACATGATGTACCTCCAGGAGCTTGTGTTTGAGCCTGAGCTGGCTCGGATGAACTTTTGGAGGGAGGCGTGTCTGGCCAACAACGATGCCATACGCCTCGAGTACCGGGTGCTCTTGTATGGCAGTGCTGTGGTGGGTCCGCGTGGGTACCGGGTGCTCTTGTATGGCAGTGCAGTGGTGGGTTTAAGTTGGGTGTGGTTAGGGCTTAGGGTTTAAGTT
>CAIKMN010000027.1 GCA_903828535.1 uncultured Curvibacter sp. | reverse complement strand
TTTAAGTCCTCTGCTCTAACCAACTGAGCTATAGGCCAGAAAAACTGATTGTACTTTGCCCCTTTTTGACCCCAAAAACGCTGCTTAAATTTTCAGCAAAGTGTGGAAGCAGTGTGGAAGCAAATTTTGGCAACTGTGGCGCTGCAACCTGTTGATTTCATTGAGGATTTATAGACAACTTAAGTTCTTAACTTGTTTATGAATCCTCTGCTCTAACCAACTGAGCTAACGCCCCTTCCGGGCGAGATTTTAAGCCAGCCCACTCGAAGCCCAGCCAAAGCTCACTTCTGATGGCTCAGCGCGTTGCTGACGAGCTTGGAGGTGATGTCCACAATCTGAATCATGCGGTCGTAGGCCATGCGGGTGGGGCCGATGACGCCCAGGGTGCCGACGATTTGGCCGTCAATTTCATAGGGCGCGCTGACGACCGAGAGTTCTTCGAACGGCACCACTTGGCTTTCGCCGCCAATAAAAATGCGCACACCCTCGGCCTGGGACGAGCTGTCGAGCAGGCGCATGAGTTGGGTTTTTTGCTCGAACAAATCGAAGGCCCGGCGCAGTTGGTCCATGTCGCTGGAAAAGTCGCTGACCGTCAACAGGTTGCGCTCGCCGGAAATTACCACCTCGTCTTGCGGGCTGGTCAAGGCCTCGGTGCTGACGCTGACGGCGGCTTGCATCAAGGTGGCAATTTCAGTGCGCAGGTGATCGACTTCGTTTCTCAGCTTTTCACGAACCTGCTCCATCGCCAAACCGGCGTAATGGGCGTTCAAGAAGTTGGCCACTTCGATCAATTGGCTTTGCGTGTAATCGGCTTCGGTGAAGATGACGCGGTTCTGCACATCGCCCTCGGGGGAGACAATGATGACCAACAAGCGGCGGTCGGACAGGCGCAAAAATTCAATGTGCCTGAAGACCGAGCTGCGCTTGGGCGCCACGACAATGCCCACAAAGTTAGACAAACTCGAAAGCAGTTGGGCCGCGTTGGCAATGACTTTTTGGGGCTGCTCGGCCACAATGATGGGGGCCGACAAGGAGGCGTTCAAGTCGCCCCGTTGCGCCGTCAACATGGTGTCTACAAACAAGCGGTAGCCACGGGCCGTGGGGATGCGGCCGGCGGAGGTGTGGGGGCTGGCAATCAGGCCCAAGTCTTCCAAGTCGGCCATCACATTTCGGATGGTGGCGGCAGACAGCTCGAGCCCCGAGGCTTTGGAGAGTGTGCGGGAACCCACCGGCTGTCCGTCGGCGATATAGCGTTCGACCAACGCCTTCATCAACAACTTTGAGCGGTCATCGAGCATATGGACACATTTTAATGATGTAATTTGAGGATGAAATCAAAATTTCACCACGTGGCCTTGTTTGGCAAGTACCTGACCGCTGCGTCTTGGAACGCGGCCAGCTCCAGCGCGCAAAGTTCCCGGGACGTGCTGGACGATGTGGGCCAATTTTTGAGTCGCCAAGGCTGTGAGGTTTACCTCGAACAGGAAACCGCCAACAGCACCGGCCTGACCCAGTATGCCAGCGCCAGCTTGGAAGAAATTGGCCGCCAGTGCGATTTGGCCTTGGTGGTGGGCGGCGACGGCACCATGCTCGGCGTGGGGCGGCGTTTGGCCCCCTACCGCGTCCCGCTGATTGGCATCAACCAAGGGCGTTTGGGCTTCATCACCGACATCCCTTTTGATCATTATCAAAAGACCTTGGGCCCCATGTTGCAAGGCGTTTATGAAGAAGACCCGCGCAGCCTGATGCAGGGCAAAGTGATGCGCGATGGGCATTGCGTGTTCGAGGCCTTGGCCTTGAACGACGTGGTGGTGAACCGCGGCGCCACGGCGGGCATGGTTGAATTGCGGGTCGAAGTGAACGGGCATTTTGTCTCGAACCAACGCGCCGACGGTTTGATTATTTCGACGCCCACCGGCTCCACGGCCTACGCGCTGTCGGCGGGCGGCTCGCTGCTGCATCCGTCGATTGCGGGCTGGATTTTGGTGCCGATTGCGCCGCACACTTTGTCGAACCGACCCATCGCCTTGCCCGACACGGTGGAGATCACCATCGAAGTGGTGAGTGGACGCGATGCAAGTGCCAGTTTTGACATGCAATCGCTCGCCTCGCTGCTCAAAGGCGACCGCATCACGGTGCGCCGCTCAGCCCATCAGGCGCGGTTTTTGCACCCCAAGGGCTGGACTTATTTCGACACCCTGCGCAAGAAAATGCACTGGAACGAGGGGGGCGCTTAATCGTGGCTTTGAAGCGATTAACGCTGCGTGATTTCGTGATCGTGTCGGCGCTGGAATTGGATTTTGCAAACGGCTTCAGCGTGCTCACCGGGGAAACGGGGGCGGGCAAATCGATCTTGATCGATGCGCTGCAATTGGTGCTGGGCGCACGCGCCGAGGCGTCGGTCGTGCGCGAAGGGGCTGAGCGGGCCGACATCAGCGCCGAGTTTGATGTACCCAAGCACCTTCAAGTTTGGTTAAGCGAGGCGGGTCTTGAAGTTCCCCAGAATGAACCCCTGCTTTTGCGTCGCACCATCGACAGCCAGGGCAAGAGCCGCGCTTGGATCAACGGCATCCCCGCGACCGCCACCCAATTGCGCGAGTTGGCCGATGGTTTGCTAGACATTCATGGGCAACACGCATGGCAAAGCCTGACGCGCCCAGATTCGGTCGCGGCTTTGCTCGATGCGTATGGGCAAATCAGCACCAAAACTTTGAAGGCGGCTTGGCAGGAATGGCGGCGTGCGCTTGAAGTGCGACAAAAGTCTTTGGCCGCTCAAGCCAATTTACAACAAGAACGCGAGCGCTTGCAATGGCAATTGAGTGAGCTCGACAAACTCAAACCCCAGCCCCACGAATGGGAAGACCTGAACGCCCAGCACACCCGGTTGTCGCACCTCAACACTTTGCTCGAGGCGGCTCAATCCAGCCTTCATTGGTTGGAAGGTCATGAACAGTCCAGCGAAGGCCCAGTGGCCAGTGCCCTTGAATCGCTCAGCCAAGCGCAGCGGCATTTAAGCGAGCAAAGCCATTTGGAGCCCGCGTTCAGCACGCTGATTGAGGTCCTCAACCAGAGCCTGGTGCTGGCCCAAGATGCGGCACACAGCCTGCATGCCTGGCTGCGCCACACCGATTTAGACCCCGAGCGATTGGCCGAACTCGATGCCCGCATGGGCCTTTGGATGGGGTTGGCGCGCCGCTTCAGAAGCCCGCCCGAAGAATTGCCTCAACTGCAAGCGCAGTGGCAGGCTGAGCTCTCGGAACTGGACTCTGCGACCGACCTCGAAGCGCTGGATCTGGCCGTCACCCAAGCCGAAAAGTCGTACCGCCAAGCCGCCCAAAGCACCAGCCAAGCCAGGCAACAAACAGGCCCGAAATTGTCTGAAGCCATCAGCGAAGCCATGCAAACCTTGGGCATGGCTGGCGGTCGTTTTGAGGTGGCATTAACGCCTTTGGCGGAGCCCAGCGCCAATGGCTTGGAGGGCATTGAGTTTTTGGTGGCCGGTCATCCCGGCGCCACGCCCAAGCCCGTCGCCAAGGTGGCCTCGGGCGGCGAACTGTCGCGTTTGGCTTTGGCCATCGCGGTCACCACCAGTCAATTGGGCCAAGCGCCCACCCTCATTTTTGACGAGGTCGATGCAGGCGTGGGCGGCGCGGTGGCGCACACCGTCGGCCGCTTGATGCAGCGCTTAGGACAAGACCGACAGGTGCTGGCCGTCACGCACTTGGCCCAAGTGGCCGCTTGCGCCGACCAGCATTTGCAGGTCAGCAAGTCAGGCGCCTTGAGCTCAGTGAATGCCTTGGCCCCATCGGACCGAGTGGTGGAAATTGCCCGCATGTTGGGAGGCGATGTTCATTCAACCGCCTCCATGGCCCACGCGCGTGAAATGTTGAGTGAAATGTTGTCTCAGGAGAAATGGTCATGAGCACCGAATTGGTCTTGGTCACCGGCATGTCGGGCTCGGGAAAATCAGTCGCCCTTCATGCGCTGGAGGACCTGGGCTATTACTGCGTGGACAACCTCCCGCCTTCGATGTTGAAGTCGTTGATCGACACGCTGGAGCAAGGCGACGAAGTAACCAAGCTGCACAAACTGGCCATTGCGATGGATGTGCGCAACGCCAGCGCCCTGCCTCTGTTGCCAGGCATTTTGCAGGCCCTCCAATCGGAAGGAATGAGCGTTCGAAGTTTGTATTTAGAAGCCAACAACGATACCTTGGTGCGCCGCTACTCAGAGAGCCGGCGCAGCCATCCGCTGACACAGGTCAGCCAAGACAAAGGCCCATTGGCGTTGATCCAAGCCATTGAATTTGAGCGCGAACTGCTCAGCGGATTGCGCAAGAACGCGGTGGTCTTGGACACCAGCTACATACGGCCGGCCCAATTGCTAAGGCACCTGAAAGCCTGGGCAGCCGCGCCTGTGAATGAACTGACCTTGGTGTTTCAATCGTTCGCTTTCAAGCGCGGCATCCCCATGGATGCCGACTTTGTGTTTGATGTCCGCATGCTGCCCAACCCGCATTACGAACCCGAATTAAGGGCCTTGACGGGCAAGGACGCGGGTGTTCGCAATTTTTTAGACAAACAGCCCATGGTGCTCGACATGCAAAAACGCATTACCGAGTTTGTCAGCCACTGGCTGCAACCCATCGCCGATGACAACCGCCAATACGTCACGGTCGCCATTGGCTGCACCGGTGGTCAACACCGCTCGGTTTATCTGGTGGAAAAACTGGCCAAACACTTTGGCAAGACAGGCACGGCGCTGATTCGGCACCGAGAATTAGACAGCCACTGAGAGGGGGCATTGAGAGGGGCATTGAGAGGGGGCCACGCTAGGGGTGTTGGCTCAGCAGTTGACGCACGGGCGTTGGCAAACCCAGGGCCTCCCAGCGCGTGGCACCGACCCATTGGCCTTGAGGGGACAATGCGTTGAGCCCGGATTGAATCAGCACCGCTTCGGCGGCGTTGAGCTGAATTTTGACCGGGTGCAGGTACAAATCTCGGTGCGTCAAGACGTGTTTAAAGGCCGGCCTTTCGTCTATTTTAAAAAACGGGCTGTTCGGGCTGGGTGTTAAATTTTGCGCATGGACCTCTTGCGCTTGAGGGGCCAACATTTCCAAGAGCGCCTCTCGGCTGGGGCGCACAGGCAAAGCGCTCATGCCCGCCCAAATGCCTTTTTGCGGCCGGGTCTCTAACCACACTTCACCGCGCTCGTTCTCCAGCCAAAGCAACCACCAGCTTTCCGCTTTGCGCATCCGTTTTTTGGTGCGCACGGGCCATTGCTCGGGCGCGCCACTTTGAAAGCCATGGCAGCTGGTTTGCAGCGGACAGGCCTCACACAGAGGCCGGCGGATTTTGCAAACCGTGGCGCCCAAGTCCATCAGTGCCTGCGTGTGGCGCGGCATGTCATGAGCCCGCTCAGGGGGGGGCAATAAGGCTGCAGCGTGTTGCCACAACATGCGCTCGTTGGCGAGTTGCGCCAAGTCATTCGAAAAGCCCAAAAACCGGGTCAGTACGCGCTTCACGTTGCCATCCAAAATCGAAACGCGCTCGTCAAAACAAAACGACGCAATGGCAGCGGCCGTGGAGCGGCCAATGCCCGGCAAGGTTTGCAAGACCTCCGCCGTCCTCGGAAACTGCCCGCCGTGCAAGTCCACAATGGCTTGGGCGCAGGCGTGCAAATGGCGGGCGCGGCTGTAATAACCCAAACCACTCCACAGCCCAAGCACCTCTTCTTGCGAGGCGGCTGCCAAGCTGCTCACGCTTGGAAAACGCGCCAAGAACCTGGGGAAATAGTCGAGCACCGTGCTGACCTGGGTTTGCTGCAACATGATTTCAGACAACCAAACCCGGTAGGGGTCTCGCGTATTTTGCCAAGGCAAACCATGCCGCCCCTTCAAGGTTTGCCAAGCCACGATGCGGGCAGAAAAGGACGCCTTCTGCGCTTCCGATGGCG
Organism: uncultured Curvibacter sp.; assembly: GCA_903828535.1. Classification (GTDB taxonomy): domain Bacteria; phylum Pseudomonadota; class Gammaproteobacteria; order Burkholderiales; family Burkholderiaceae_C; genus Curvibacter. The sequence continues at coordinate 79,494 of CAIKMN010000027.1, read as the reverse complement.
TCAAGGTTTTTGGCATGTGGGGCAAAAATAACTGGAGCGTTGACCTTGTACCAAGCCACGAATTGGCGTGGCACAAACCCGGCAAGGTTGACCCGCGCGGTCGTAGACGTTGGCTTGCACTTGAAAGTGCCCTGCTTCGCCGCGCACATTGGAAAAATTTCGCAAGGTGCTACCGCCTTGACCCAGCGCTTTATTGAGCACCTCAATGATGGCCTTGTAGAGCTTCTCGACCCGTGGGCGGCTTAATTTTTGGGCTCGGGTGGTTGGGCGAATGCCCGCCAAAAACAAGGTTTCAGACGCATAAATGTTGCCCACCCCGACCACCAAATCACCGGACAGCAAGACTTGCTTGATGGGCGCACTGCGGGTTTTTAAGCCCGCATGAAAGTCTTTCGCGTTGAAGTCTGGGCCGAGCGGCTCTACCCCCAAGTGGCCCAAGAGTTTATGAGCCACGGGGTCTTGCTCACTGGAGGCCCAAACCGCGGCGCCAAAACGACGGGGGTCGTGCAAGCGCAGCAAGCCTTTGTCGGTTGCAAGGTCAAAATGGTCGTGCGGGCCCGGGGGCTTGGCATGGTTAGCAAAAAAAGCCAAGCTGCCTGACATGCCCAAGTGCACAAGCAAGAGGCCGCCGTCCAAATCGAACAACAGGTATTTGCCGCGGCGGCGCACGCCCAACACCGTTTGACCTTGAAGCCTTTGAGGCTCAATGCCCAGCGGCCAACGCAGGGGCTTGCCCATTTGCACGTGCTGAATTCGGGCGCCGGTGATGTCGTTCACCACGCTGCGACGGGTCACTTCCACTTCAGGTAATTCGGGCATGGATTATTATGGGGCGATGAAGTTCAACCGTCTTTTTTCAGCCCAGGGCCTAAGCCCTTGGGTCGTTTGTGTGGCCTTGGTCGGGCTGGCCCCGTCGGCGTGGTCTGAGGAGGCAAGCCCTCCCGACTCAAAACCGGTTGAAGAACCCACGCACTCGGCTTTGAACGCGCCTTTGTTTTATGAAATTCTACTCGGCGAAATGGAGGCCCAAAACGGCCAGGCGAGCAATGGTTTTTCACTTCTATTAGACGCTGCCCGTCGCAGCAACGACCCCCGGCTTTTTGCCAGAGCGCTGTCCATTGCCTTGGAGGCCCATTCCGGCGAGTCGGCCCTGCAAGCGGCCACTCAATGGCAGGCCGCTGAGCCGAAATCACGCGAAGCCAACCTCAAACTGCTGCAGGTTTTATTGGCCCTGAACCGCGTGCCTGAAACCAAGGCGCCTTTGGAGCGTGAAATTGCGCTGGCGCCGGCGGCTTTCAAAATCGGCGTTTTGACCAACATTCCGTCTTTGTATGCCAATGTCAGCAACAAAAAAGAAGCGGCCGAGCTGGTGGAAAAGGTGCTCAAACCCCTGACCAATGAGCCCACCTTGTCGATGTCGGCTTGGCTCAGCATCGCGCGCATGCAGGCCATGGCGAACGAACCTGACAAGGCCCTCAAGTCCATTCAAGCGGCGGCCAAGTCGAACCCTGACCATGATTTGCCGGTGTTGTTGGCCTTCGACCTGATGCACCCCAAAGCCCCTGAAATTGAGCAATGGGCCCAAGCCCAAACCCAGCTTCGTAGCAAAGCCTTTTTGCACTTGGCCTACGCCCGCGCATTGGCCGAAGCACAGCGCCTGACCTCCGCCGAACTGCAAGCCCAAGCCGCCGTGAAAAAAGACCCCCAACTGGCCGATGCTTGGCTGTTGCTCGGGGTGCTTCAAACGCAAGAAAACGCAAGCCTTCAGGCCGAGCAATCGCTGACCACCTATTTGTCTTTGGTCAAAGAAAAGACCAAAGAAAAGACCAAAGAAAAGACAGAAGAAAAGGCAGAGACCGCCGACGCTTTAGAGCGGGGCATGACGCAAGCCTATTTGGCGTTGGCCCAATTGGCCGAGAAACGCCAAGACTTCAAGATGGCCGAAAAATGGATGGCACAAATTAAACGGCCACACGATTTATTGGCCGTGCAGTCTCGCCGTGCTTCTTTGATGGCGGCCCAAGGTCAATTGGAAGCGGGCCTGGCCCTGCTGCAAGCGGTGCCCGACAACAGTCCCGATGACGCCCGTGGCAAGCTGATCGCCCAGGTTCAATTGTTGCGTGACCACAACCAATCCGCCCGCGCCATGGACCTCTTGGCCAAAGCCAGTGCCCTCAACCCCGACGATGCTGACTTGCTTTATGAGCAAGCCATGCTGGCCGAAAAGCTGGGGCTGTTCGACAAAATGGAATCGCTCCTCCGCGTGGTGATGACCAAGCAGCCCAACAACCCCAGTGCCTTCAACGCCTTGGGTTATTCACTGGCAGATCGCGGTATTCGTTTGGCCGAGGCCCGCGACCTGATTCAAAAAGCCTTGACCCTGGCCCCCAACGACCCCTTCATCACCGACAGCTTGGGCTGGCTTGAATTCAAGGCGGGCCGTTTGGCGTTGGCGGCCCAATGGCTGAAACAAGCTTTCAAAGACAAAGAAGACCCCGAGATTGCCGCCCACCTCGGTGAGGTGCTGTGGCAACAAGGCGATCAAGTGCAGGCCAAAACGGTGTGGCAGCGCGGCCTCTCAGTGAGCCCCAAGAATGAGGCTTTGCAAAACACTTTGAGCCGATTGGGCGTGAAATTTTGATGTTGGCCGCCAAGCTGCCCATCACGCGACGTTTTTTCTGGCCACTGATTGTTTCTCTGCTTTTGGCCTTGGGCGGCTGCGCCACCTCGCTGAACCCCAAACCAACGCCGAACTCAGGCCCAAAGGGTGGATCGGGGGGCGGCGAATGGGCGGGGCGTTTGTCTCTGAAGGTCACCTCCGCCGAGCCTGAAAAAAACACCTCGTTCAGCGCCAACTTCGAGTTGAGCGGCTCCGCCGATCAAGGCACTTGGTTGCTCTTGAGCCCCTTGGGCAGCACCGTGGCCAGGTTGGACTGGGGCACCCAAGGCGCCGTTTTGCTGTCCAACGAACTCAACACAGGAACTGGGCCGGGCTCGGGGCAAGGGCCGGGCCTTGCGCCTCGGCCATTTGATTCGATGGATGCGCTGCTCAGCCACACCCCCGTCTCCGGTCTGCCTTTTGCGGCGCTGTTTGATTGGCTGCAAGGCAAACCAACCGCCGTCGCGGGGTGGCGGGTCGACCTGTCGCAGTTCAGCAGCGGCAAGTTGCGCGCCCAGCGTTTGAGCGTTGACCCTGACGCGTCTGTCCCTGCCACCTTGGCGCCCGACATCGATTTGCGATTGGTGTTGGACCGATAAACAACGCCTCAGCATCGATAATGCCGACCATGAAGGCCTTGTACGACGTTCCTGCCCCCGCCAAGCTGAATCTGTTTTTGCACATCACCGGCCGCCGTGACGATGGCTATCACCTGTTGCAATCGGTTTTTATGCTGCTCGATTGGTCGGATGTTTTGCATTTTGAATGGCGCAGCGACGGACAAATTAGCCGCACCGATTTGAATGTTCCCCTCCCCGAGGACGACCTGATCGTTCGGGCCGCCAGGTTGTTGCAGCGCTTTGCCCACGTCAAAGCAGGCGCGCACATTTCGGTACAAAAGAACCTGCCGGCTCAAGCGGGTTTGGGGGGCGGCTCTTCCGACGCGGCCAGCACCTTGTTGGCCTTGAACCATTTGTGGGGACTCCACTTGAGCGTCCCCGTGTTGGCCCAACTGGCGCTACAACTGGGGGCCGATGTGCCTTTTTTCATCCACGGCCGCAACGCCTGGGTCGAAGGCATTGGCGACGAAATTTCACCCCTGATGGGGGAGGCCGCCCTGCCCCCGCAAACTTTCTGGGTCATCAAGCCTGAGGCCGGCTTGGCCACCGCCAAAATTTTTTCTGACCCGGGCTTGGAACGACAAAAACCCGCTGCTATAATCTCGGGCTTTGCTGCAGATCATTATGGCTTTGGCTCTAACGTGTTGCAACCAGTAGCTGAGCGGCTTTGTCCTGAAATCAGCCAAGCACTGCGGTGGTTGGCAGACCAAGGTTTACAAGGCAGAATGACCGGCTCTGGCAGTGCTGTTTTTGCGCCCGGGTCTAGATCTCTTGATGTCTCAACGGCCCCAAAGGGCTGGACAATCAAGCAATGCAGTAATTTGGCTGTTCATCCGCTGGTCGGTTGGGCACCCAAAGAGGGTTTCGTGTAGGGGAGTCGCCAAGCTGGTTAAGGCACCGGATTTTGATTCCGGCATGCGAAGGTTCGAATCCTTCTTCCCCTGCCAATTTATTCGCTAAGCACCAACAGTTATTGCCCATGCAAGCCTCTCATTCCGATTTCATGGTTTTCACGGGCAACGCCAACCCCAGTTTGGCGGAAGAAGTGGCCCAGCATTTGGGTACGACCTTGGGCAAGGCAGACATCGGCCGCTTCTCGGACGGCGAAGTCACTGTAGAACTCAAACAAAACGTGCGTGCCCGCGACATCTTTGTCGTGCAATCCACTTGCGCTCCCACCAACGAAAACCTGATGGAATTGCTCATCATGGTGGACGCCTTGAAGCGCGCCTCCGCTGAGCGCATTTGCGCGGTGATTCCCTATTTCGGTTACGCCCGCCAAGACCGTCGCCCTCGCTCGAGCCGTGTGCCCATCTCGGCCAAAGTGGTCGCCAACTTGCTGCAAACCGTGGGCGTTTCCAGCGTTTTAACGATGGATTTGCACGCGGACCAAATTCAAGGTTTCTTTGACATTCCGGTCGACAATATTTACGCCTCGCCCATTTTGCTGGGCGACTTGCGTCAAAAGAATTACGAAAACCTGATCGTCGTTTCGCCCGACGTGGGCGGTGTGGTGCGCGCGCGCGCCTTGGCCAAGCAGCTCGGTTGCGATTTGGCCATCATCGACAAGCGCCGCCCCAAAGCCAACGTGAGCGAAGTGATGCACGTGATCGGTGACATCGAAGGCCGCAACTGCGTCATCATGGACGACATGATCGACACCGCCGGCACCTTGGTCAAAGCGGCCGAAGTGCTCAAGCAGCGTGGCGCCAAACAAGTTTATGCCTATTGCACGCACCCGATTTTGTCGGGGCCTGCCATTGAGCGCATCGCACGCGGCTCGGTGCTCGACGAGGTGGTGGTGACCAACACCATTCCTTTGTCGGACGCCGCCAAAGCGTGCGGAAGAGTTCGCCAACTTTCCGTGGCTCCCTTGATCGCCGAAACGATCCAGCGGATTTCACGCGGTGAGTCGGTGATGAGCCTGTTCTCAGATCAAGACAATTTGTTCTGAATCTAGAGAGCATTTTTTAAATCAGGGCGGTACTGGTCGCGGTCTGCCCCAAGTGGAGTTAATCATGAAATTTGTCGCTTTTGAGCGCGCTAAGCAAGGTACGGGTGCGAGCCGCCGTCTGCGCATTACGGGCCGCACGCCCGGTATCGTTTACGGTGGTGCTGGCCTCGAACCCCAGCTGATCGAACTCGATCACAACGCCCTGTGGCACGCCTTGAAAAAGGAAGCCTTCCACGCCACCGTGCTGGACATGTCACTGAACGGCCAAGAAACCAAAGTGTTGTTGCGCGACGTGCAATACCACCCCTTCAAACAACTGGTGTTGCACATTGACTTCCAACGCGTCGATGCCACCACCAAGATGAATCTGAAGGTGCCCTTGCACTTCAGCGGTGAAGACGAATCTTCTGCCGTGAAAGTGGACAAGTGCATGATCAACCACATCGTGTCCGAACTCGAAGTGCGTTGCTTGCCTGCTGATTTGCCCGAATTCATCGCGGTTGATTTGAGCCAACTGAAAAAAGGCGTTTCTTTGCACCTGAACGACATCACCTTGCCCAAGGGCGTGGTCCCCATCACCCATGGCAAGACCAACCCCGTTTTGGTGTCGGTGGTGAACCCAGTGGAAGAAGAAGCCGCACCCGCTGCTGCGCCCGCTGCACCTGCCAAAAAAGGCAAAAAATAAGTTCGCTTTGACCTGCGGGTCGCAGGTCTTAAAGGCCCACTTCGGTGGGCTTTTTTACGCCTGGCGCTTGCCTTCTCCTTGATAATTCAGCCATGATCAAACTCTTTGTGGGCCTGGGCAATCCAGGCTTTGAATACCAGGGCACGCGACACAACGCTGGGTTTTGGTGGATCGACGCGCTGGCCGAACAACTCAAGGTCCCTTTACAGCCCGATGCCAAACTTCAGGCCTTGATGGCCCGCACGCAAATTAAAGGCGAAACAGTTTGGTTGTTGGCGCCTCAAACCTTCATGAACTTGTCGGGCAAATCCGTCGCCGGACTGGCCAAGTTTTTCAAAATTGCGCCTGAAAATATTTTGGTGGTGCACGACGAGTTGGATGTGGCACCCGGCGAGGCCAAACTCAAAAAAGGCGGCAGCCATGCGGGGCACAACGGGCTGCGCGATATCCATGCCCAACTCGGCAGTGACCAATATTGGCGACTTCGACTGGGCATTGGTCACCCCGGCGACAAGGCTGAAGTCGTGAATTGGGTGTTAAAGAAACCAGCGCCCGATCAGCGCGAAGCCATCCATGCTTGCATTGACCGCACCTTGAAGGCGGTTCCAGACTTATTGGCCGGCGAAATGGACAAGGCCACCCGACTGATTCACACCCATAAAAAACCCCACAAAACAGCGGCAAACCCTGAGCCTCAAAAGCCTCAATCGCCCTAGAATGGGCCGCAACAAAAACGAGGAGACATCGTCCGTGGCTAAAGAAAAAATCTGGTTTCAGCATTACCCCCAAGGCGTTCCCCATGAAGTGAACCCCGAGCAATACGCCTCATTGCCTGCATTTTTTGACGAATGTTTTGCCCGCCATTCGAGCCTGCCTTTCAGTGTCTGCATGGAGCAATGGATGCGCTTTGGCGAGGTCGATGCACGCTCCAAAGCCCTGGCCGCTTGGCTTCAATCGCTGGGCTTGGCAGCGGGCGCTCGCGTCGCCATCATGCTGCCGAATGTGCCGCAATTCACCATCAGCATGACCGGCGTTTTGCGCGCTGGCTTCACCTGCGTGAACGTGAATCCGCTTTACACCCCGCGCGAGCTGGAGCACCAACTGAACGACTCTGGCGCCACCGCGATTGTGATCTTGGAAAACTTCTGCGCTACTTTGGCGCAAGTGGTGCACAAGACTTCCATTCAGCACATTGTCGTGACCAAGATGGGCGACGAATTAGGCGCGCTGTTCGGTGCGTGGATCAACTTTGCGGTCAAGAACCTGGCCAAAATGGTGCCGGCGTATTCTTGGCAAAACGAAGCGCCCCCGCACAAGCCTTTGTCCATACACCGCTGGCAAGACGCACAAAGCAAAGGCCGCACGCTCAAACTCAAACCGCACGGCACCACGCTCGATTCAATTGCGTTCTTGCAATACACCGGGGGCACAACCGGCCTGTCCAAAGGGGCGATGCTGACGCAACGCAACATCGTGGCCGCCACCCTGCAAGCCGAGGCTTGGTTCAGCCCGGCCTTGGTTCGCATCGGCGACCCCACCAAAATCAACAGCGTGGCTGCGCTGCCGCTGTACCACATCTTCGCGCTGACCTTGTCTTTGTTGGCCATTCGACAAGGTTCGCACTTGACGTTGATTCCGAATCCGCGGGACATCGGCAAGTTCATCAAAACCCTGAAAAAACGACCGTTTCATTTGTTGCCCGCTGTGAACACCTTGTTCAACGCTTTGATGGCACACCCCGATTTCAAAACCATTGATTTCACAAGCCTCTGCGTTTCACAGGCGGGTGGCATGGCGGCCTCAGAGGGCACGGCCAAAGAATGGCAAGCGTTGACCGGCTCCACCATGATTGAGGGCTGGGGAATGAGCGAAACTTGCGCCGTTGGCACCAACAACCCCGTCAACAGCACGACCTTCTCGGGCAACATCGGTGTGCCGTTGCCGAGCATCGACATCGCCATCAAAGACGAGGCGGGCGACGACGTGCCCGTGGGACAAACGGGCGAGGTTTGCATCCGCGGCCTGAATGTGATGGTCGGCTATTACCAGCAACCCGAAGAGACCCAAAAGAGCTTCACCGCCGATGGCTACATGCGCACCGGCGACATTGGCGTCATGAATGAGCAAGGGATCACGCGTTTGGTCGATCGCAAAAAAGACATGATTCTGGTGAGTGGCTTCAACGTCTTCCCGAACGAATTGGAGCAGGTGGTGTCGCTCTGCCCCGGCGTTTTGGAATGCGCAGCGGTCGGCGTGCCTGACGCCTCACAAGGTGAATCGATCAAGTTGTTTGTGGTGCGCAAGGACCCCCATCTGACCCTGGAACAAGTGCAGCAATATTGCCGCCAAAATTTGACCGGCTACAAGCAGCCCAAGCACATTGAGTTTCGGGATCAGTTGCCCAAAACCAATGTGGGCAAAATTTTGCGACGTGAGTTGCGCGATGCGCCTGCCGCCTGATCTTCAGGTGTTCGAGCGGGGTTGGTTGTCGGCCAACGGGGTTTTATTCAGCGACGCCCCCCGCAGTCAAGGCGGCGCGGGCCCCGCGCTGGTCGATACAGGTTACGCCAGCCACAGCGCACAAACTGTGGCGCTGGTAGAGCAGGCACTGGGCCCCAGGAAGGCCCTTGAGCGCGTCTTCAACACCCATTTGCACAGCGACCATTGCGGCGGTAATGCGGCCTTGCAAGCGCGCTATCCAGAACTCATCACCGCCATTCCACCGGGTGAAGCCGAGGCTGCTCAAAACTGGGACGTGGCTCAACTGAGTTACCAACGCACCGGCCAAGCGTGCCCGCGTTTTTCGTTTCAAGCGTTGCTCAAAGCGAACAGCACGGTCACGCTGGGCAGTCTGCCCTGGGAAGTCCATGCCGCGCCGGGCCACGACAACGCCGCGGTGCTGTTGTTTCAACCCGACCATGGTTGCTTGATTGCGGGCGACGCTTTGTGGGAAAACGGCTTTGGCGTGGTCTTCCCTGAATTAGACGGCGACAACGCGTTTGACGAAGTCGAAAGCACCCTGAATTTAATCGAGCAATTGGCGCCCCACAGCGTGATTCCTGGCCACGGTGCCGTGTTCTACAACCTGCCTTCCGCCCTGAAACGTGCGCGTCAACGCTTGGCTAAGTTTTGGGAGAACCCGAGCCAGCACCGCCACTATGCAGCCAAGGTCTTGGTCAAATTCAAACTACTCGAATGGCAGCAAATTTCAGAGCAGGCCCTGCTGCAGTGGGCCGCTCAAACGCCCTATTTCCAAAACCTGCACCAGCACCTCAGGCCTGAACAAAGCCAGACAGACTGGCTCTTGAGCTTGGTCGACGATTTGATCCGCAGCGGTGCGGCCAAGCGAGAAGTCGTGGCTGCTGAACCTTGGTTAATTGACGCTTAGTGAAGGCAGGCTAGGGGTTGTTTGCTGGTTTGTTGGGGCTTGCATCAGCGCACCGTTCAAGGCAAGTCTTTGACCGGATCGGGCAGGCTTTCATCGCGCGGGCCAATGGTGCTCAGGCGGGCCTTCAAGGATTGTGGTTGGCCACTCAGAATTGCCGCATAAAGGGTGGTGTTGGCCAGTACTTTTTTGACGTAGTCTCGGGTCTCATTGAAGGGCACATTTTCTGCCCAAATCGCGCCCTCCAAGGTCGCACCATGGCGCCAAGATTTGGCGCGGCTGGGGCCCGCGTTGTAGGCCGCTGCAGCCAAGGGCATGAGGCCTTGGAAGTCGTCTAAGGCGTATTTCAAGTAAGCGGTGCCAATGGCGATGTTGGTTTCGCGGTCGCTCAATTGCGTCGGGTTGAAATTCTGCAAGCCCATTTTTTTGGCGGTCCATTTGGCAGTGGCGGGCATCACCTGCATCCAACCGGAGGCGCCGACGGTCGATCGTGCGTCGGACACGAAACGGCTTTCTTGACGAATCAAACCATACACATAGGCGGGGTCCAAGCCCACTTCTTGGGCGCGTTTCAAAACCACCTCGCGCAGCGGTAGGGGGTAGCGTTGCTCTGAGTCGAAGCTGGTTTTGGTGCGCTCGCTGGTGTTGATGCAGCGGTCTAAAACCAGTTTGGCACAGGCCCAATCGGCGGCGGCCAACAGCTCGCGGTCGCTCATGCCGCCGGGGCTGTGCAAGTTGGTGGCGTAGTTCCACTCGCGCACGCCTTCGGAGCGCAAACCCAAGTCGATGGCAGCCAAGGCCCGAATTAAGCCGGGGTTATTTCGAGCGGCTTCTTTTTCTGCGGCCGTCAAAGGTTCCGGCTTGGCTGGCACGGCTGTCTTTTGGCCGAGTTCTTCAGCGGCCAATTGCTCATAAAAACCCCGTGGGCTGGCCAAGCCGCGCAAAGCGCTGCGGGCGCCCTCACGCTCCAGCTCGGTTTTGGCCAAAGCCAATTGCGCGCGTGCGCGCCAATAGACCCAAGCCGGCTCACTTTGAGCGAAGGGGCTGAGCGCGTTGATGGCTTCCAAAACAGTGGGCCAGTCGCCGGCGCGCAAGGCGGCGCGAACGCGCCACGCCAATAGGTCTTCAGGGAAGGGGCTGCTGGCGGCGTCTTTTTCGGCCTTGTCTGAAAAAGCAAGCCGGGTGGCCCGACCGTAATAAGTCAAGGCGGTGCCGCTGTGCAGACGCTGCGCTTCCACTTTGCCAAACTCGCCCCACAGCCAATTCAACTGCTCTTGGTCCAACTTGGGGGCCCAAGACTTTTCCAACCAATCGGCCGCGGCGTCCACATCGGTTTGACTCAAGCGAATCAAGGCCAAAACCGCCAGCTCAGGGCTTATGCTTTGAGGCGGTGCGAACGATTTCCCTTTGCCATTCGAACTCGGTTTGGAAGCCAATTTAGCGTTGCCCTGAGGCGGTCTTTTATAGGGGCCCTTCATGCCCGTAGTCGCCGCATTCAACCAGCGCTCGGGTTGTTCAAACAACCCGTTGAGCGCGTTGATTTCAGACGCTGTGGCCACCATGTCCAAGGCCAATTTGGCGGTTTTGACTTTGCCCGTCTCGGCCGCCAAACGGGCTTTTCGCCACACGTCGACGGGCTTGACCAGCTTGGCATCCAGCCAACTTTGCACCACAAATGAACAGCTTTCATCGGCTTCACGGAAGTTGTACCAAGTTCTCAAGACGTCTTGCACCGCTTCTTTGTTGAGGGCGGCCGCCGCCTCGTTGGTGCCGCGTCGGTTCAACCAGCCCACATAGCGGTCGTAACAGCGAACTTCTTTGTCGTCGCCCATGCGGTACTTGGGCAGGTGTTGGGCCAGACCCTGCCAATCGCGACGGTGCCCCAGCACCAAGAGCCAATCGTTGCGCAACCGGTCCTCTTGATAGCTGCCGGCGTAGCGCGCTAAAAAAGCCTCCACTTCCACCGTGCTGGCTTCGTCAAGGCGGGCGCGCAGTTCCCAATAAGCGGCCCAAGGCTCCAGCACATGACCCCTCGCCTGTGGCAACAATTCGGTCAATCGGCGGCGTTCGCCCTTTTGAAAGGCGCGGCTCATGTCGGTCAAAACAACGTCGTTGTGAGCGGGATCGTTGTTGACTTGGGCTGTGACAAAAACGGGGCTGAAAGACAAGGACAGCGGGAGCGCCATCCATGTCACAATCTTTTGAAAACTTAGCATGATGGGATTATGGACAAAATAGCCCTGAGAAAATCGCTGATCGAGGCCCGCTTGAACCTGCCCGATCGATTGCAACGCGCCGAAGCCCTGCAAAGTGTGATGCGCATCTGGCTGGTGGGCCGCAGCGACGCTGTCATTGGCGCCTATTGGCCCATCAAAGGCGAGTTCGACCCCCTGCCCGCCCTGCACCGCTGGAAGGAAGACGGCGAGTTGCAAAACGAATCTGTGCGCCGGCGCATTGGCCTGCCCGTGATGGACAAAGCAAAGAAAACCCTGACCTTCCACGTTTGGTATCCCGGTTGCCCGATGGAAGAAGACGCCTTTGGCATTCCCAAACCCAAGGACACCGAAGTGGTGATACCGACCTTGCTGTTTGTGCCTTGCGTCGGCTATGGCCCTGGCGGTTATCGGCTGGGCTATGGCGGCGGTTTTTACGACCGCACCTTGTCGGCCTTAGCGCCCAAACCCGTGACAGTGGGTTTGGGTTTTGGCCAAGGCTTTATTGACGACTTTGAGCCCGAACCCCATGACCAACCGCTGGACGCCATTTTGAACGACCACGGCGTGGTTTGGCCTTTTTAAGTTTTTGAGTCGTCCGCAGCCAGCCATGCAAATTTACCTCGTCGGCGGTGCGGTCCGGGATGGGCTCATGAAACAAATGGGCCTTCCCGTTCAAGAAGCGCATGACCGCGACTGGGTGGTGGTGGGCAGCACCCCAGAGGCCATGGTGGCCCAAGGCTTCACGCCGGTGGGCAAAGACTTTCCCGTTTTTTTACACCCCAAAACTCACGAAGAATATGCCCTCGCCCGCACCGAGCGCAAGAACGGCCGGGGCTACAAGGGCTTCAGCATCCACACCTCGCCGGAGGTCACACTGGAAGAGGACTTGGCGCGACGAGATTTAACCCTCAACGCCATGGCGCGGCCCTTGTTAAGCGAAGGGGCTGCGACTGAATTCGGCGCGGTGTTGGGCGAAGTCATCGACCCCTTCAACGGCCAAGCCGATTTAAAAAACCGCTGCTTCCGACATGTCACAGACGCTTTTCGCGAGGACCCTTTGCGGATCCTTCGAGTGGCCCGCTTTGCAGCACGTTTTCCTGATTTTCACGTCGCGGATACCACCCTCGCCTTGATGCGTGAGATGGTCGCAGACCATGAATTGAGCCACTTGGTGCCCGAGCGGGTGTGGCAAGAAATGTCGCGTGGCCTGATGGCCGAACGACCCAGTCGCTGGCTCGAAGTGCTGAATGCCGTGGGCGCCTTGCATCCCCTTTTGCCGCAGACGAGATTCACGCCCGAACTGGCGCAACGGCTGGACCGCATGGCGTCTGAGGGGAATACTCAGTCACCCTTAGAAGTTCGCTCCTTAGAAGTGCGCTCCTTGGAAGTACGCTCTTTGGAAGTGCGTTATGCGGCGGCTCAATTTGGCGACAGCGCTGCTTGGCACGTGCCCAAAGCCTGTTTGGAATTGGCGCAGCTCATCAAAGATGAATCGACTGCCCTGGCGGAGTTGGCCGCGCAAAGCCAGCCAGACGCCGAGGCTTGGATGGCACTCTTGGAGCGTTGTGATGCCCTGAGAAAACCGCAACGCTTTGAAAAATTGCTCGAAGCCCATGCGTGCTTGCACCGTGATGCTGGTGCCGCCTGCGCAGCGTTGAACGCCGCTCAAATCCGTTGGCGGCATGCTTTGGTGGCTGTGCTGTCGCTGGAAACCGCACCCCTGGTGGCGCTGGCAAAAAAACAGGGCCTCAAAGGCCCTGAGATGGGGCAACTGATTCGGCAGCACCGAGTCGGTCGCCTTGCCCATCAATTGCGTTAATGCCAGCGGCGACCGCCTCCCCAATAACGCCCCCCCCAGTAGCCCACGCCCACTGAAACCCCAATCGGGGCATAGGGGTAGTAGCCGGGGTAATAACCTGGATAGGGGTAATAGGCGGGCGTCACCACGGTCACATTGGAGGGAAGGGGTGTTGCAGGGGCTTGCACAGGGCCCAACTGGAGCTGAATGGTCTGGCCGGGGTCCACCGGCATTTGCACCGAATATTGTTTGTCGGCGTATTCATAAACAACGTTGAACAGGGTGCGGTTTTGGTAAGCCGTTTGCACCCCACATTGCGGCGCATTCACCACTTGGGCATTGCCGTTGGCCTCAATCGAGTTGCCCACCATGGCGCCGCCGACCACGCCAGCCGCAGTGGCCAAGGCTTTGCCAGCGCCACCGCCCAAAGCGTTGCCAATGGCGCCACCCGCACTGGCGCCCAGCAAGGCACCGCCACCTGAATTGGGTTGTTGAATCGCCACCGGCATATTGCCGCAAACTTGGGTTTGAACCGGCACTTGCACCAAGACCGGTGTGCTGGAAATGACACGCCCGGTGACCTCTTGCGTTTGCGCAGTCGCGGGGCTGGCAGCGCTTAAAAGTGCCACCCCTGCGAAACAGGAAAAGGAAACCACACCGACCACCGACTTCAAATGAAATGAACTTTGTTTTTGCATGACACCGATCTCCTAAAACAACAACGACAACAGCACTTGATTGGCTTGCTTTCTATTTTCCTACTTTGTGGCCGCGCCGACCAGCGTGCTTGCGTTAACGGCAGGTAAATTTTTGTTATCCCAAGGACCCGCCGCGTTTTTCAACAGAATGCCCGTGGCGACCAGTTGGCGGTTGTGCACCGAGGTCAAAGCGTTTTCGGCCAGCAAGGCGGCGTTTTGAGCGGTGATGACGTTCAAATAACTGACTGTGCCCGCGTTGTATTGCGCCAAAGCCACTTGCTGAGCGGTCTGAGCCGCCTTCAATGCCAAGCGTTGCGCCGACTGTTCTTTTTGCAACTGTTGAGCGACCGCCAAGTTGTCTTCCACTTCTTGGAAGGCCGACAACACGGTTTGTCGGTAGGCACTCAAGGCCTTTTCCACATTGCCGGCGGTTTGTTCAGTGACTGCGTTCAACAAGGGCGCGTTGAACCCGCTGAAGCTCAGCGCCGGCCCAATGGACCAAAACTCTTGGGAGGTTTTCAGCAACTTGGGCAACAGGCCCGCTCGAAAGCCGCCAGAGCCATTCAAACTGATGTCCGGAAACAGCGCCGCCTTGGCCACGCCGACGGCCGCGTTGGCCGCAGCCACATTGCGCTCAGCGGCCGCAATGTCGGGCCGGCGTTGCAGCAAGGTGCTTGGAATCAAGGCCGGTAATGGCGGCACTTCAGGCAGAACGCCGGTGACGTCTAAGTGCAATTCGCCAGGTTGCTTACCCATCAACACCGCGACAGCATGGGCCGCTTGTGCCCGCAACAATTCTTGTTCTATCAACTGTGATTGGCTGTTTTGCAGTTGGCCTTCAGCGGCGGCCACATCGGAACTCGCTGCCACGCCGCTTTGACGGCGCTTTTCCGTCAAAGCCAAAAAAGCCTTGTTCGATTCAACGGTTTTGCGCCAAGTGGCGGCAGTGGCTTCGGCGGTGCGCATCGCAAAATAAGTTTGCGCCAAACTGATTTGTTGGGCCAAGCGAACCGCCGCCAAGGTGTCTGCCGAGGCTTGCAAGAAGGCCTCGTTTTCATGCACGGTGCTGGCCAGTCGGCCCCACAAATCGAGGTCCCAACTGAAGCTGCCTGAGAGCGTGAAGGTGTTGGCCAAGTTCGTGTTGACTTGACTCACGCCATTCGCGTTGGTGGTCTGCGCGTTGCGCGACCTGACGTCGCTGGCGGTGCCGCCGAAGGTGGGGTAAAGCGATGCGACGCTCGACGCCAATGACCCTTTGGCCATGCGCAGTTGCGCCAGGTTGTTCAAAATGGATTCGTTGCTGACACTGACTTGTTTTTCAAGCGAAGACAACACGGGATCATGAAAAGCATCCCACCAAGTGTCGGGCACCTCGGCGAGTTGTGGATGGGCTGGCGTCCAAAAGCTTTCACTGAAAGTGGCCTCGGTTTTCACCTGCGGTCTTTGGTAAGGGGGCTCCATCGAACAGCCTTGCAAAACCAAGTTGGTCATGCAGGTCAGGCTGGCCAAAAAGAACCCGGAGAACCCGGAGGGCCAGGAATGACGAGCGGTCCATGACGTCGAAGGCAAACTCAAACTAGACAGGAATTTCATGATGCAGTCCCTTTCCGAAACCACGTGCGCCACCGGGTGCTGAGGCGGTCCATGCACACGTAAACCACCGGCGTGGTGTACAAAGTCAAAAACTGGCTGAAGATCAAGCCACCCACAATGGATATCCCCAAAGGCTGGCGCAGCTCCGAGCCATCGCCCGTGCCGACGGCCAAAGGAATCGCGCCAAAAATAGCCGCCACCGTGGTCATCACGATGGGACGCACGCGCAGTTCGCAAGCGCGGTAAATGGCTTGCGCTGCGGTCACGGTATGCCCACGCTCAGCGGCTTCACGGCGGTAGGCGATGGCGAAGTCGATCATCATGATGGCGTTCTTCTTGACGATACCAATCAGCAAAATGACCCCAATCAAAGCGATCAAAGAGAACTCCGTTTTGGTAAACATCAGCGCGAGCAGGGCACCCACCCCCGCCGAGGGCAACGTCGACAAAATGGTGATGGGGTGAATCAGGCTTTCATACAAAACGCCCAGCACCAAGTAAATGGTCAGCAAGGCCATCACAATCAAAAAGGGTTGGCTGGCCAAAGACTTTTGGAAGGCCGCCGCCGTGCCTTGAAAGCTGCCCCGCACCGTCGTTGGCACGCCCAAGTCGGCCACCACTTGGGTGATGGCCTCAGAGGCTTGTGAAAGCGAGATGCCCATGGGCAAGTTGAAGCTGATGGTCGCTGCAGGCGCCCCGCTTTGGTGGGCCACAGACAAGGCGGTGTTGGTGAGTTCGACCTTGGCAAAAGAGGCCAAGGGAATTTGCTTGGTGGAGGACGTTGGCTGCGCGGTTGAGGCGGCCAATGAGGCTTTGGCGCCGGCGGCCACCACGTTGGAAGTGGACGGCGTGAACATCAATTGCTTCAAAGACTCGGGCGATTTTTGGTATTCCTGGGCCAGCTCCATGACCACCCAATATTGGTTGAGCGGGTTGTAAATCACCGCGGCTTGGGTTTGACCAAAAGCGTCGTTCAAAATGGTGTCGATGGTGCGCATGTTCAGACCCAGTCGGGCGGCTGTGTCGCGGTCAATCACCAAAGAATTTTGAAGGCCTTTGTCTTGTTGGTCGCTGCTGACGTCGGTCAACAGGGGCGACTGCATCAACTGCCGTCGAATGCGGGGCTCCCACGTGCGCAGGTCTTGCAGGTTGTCGGACATCAGCGTGAACTGGTACTGCGCATTCGACTGCCGACCACCAATGCGAATGTCTTGGACGGGCACCAAGTACAAGTTGGCGCCCGGAATTTTGCTTAATTTACCCCGCAAACGCGCCACCACTTGATCTGCACTCACTTTGCGCTCGCTCAAGGGCTTGAGCGAGATGAACATATTGGCCGAGTTCTTTTGGCTGCCGCCCGTAAAACCGCCCACCTTGTCGACCGCCGGATCGGTCCGCACAATGGCCATGAAGGTGTCGAGGCGTTTTTGCATGGCGGCAAAAGAAGTGGCCTGATCGGCCTGAATGTTGCCCACGATGCGGCCGGTGTCTTGCTGCGGGAAAAAGCCCATCGGGATGATCCGGTACAAATACACATTCAAGGCCACCACCAAAAACAGCACCAACAAAGTGGCCGGTTGCCAGCGCAAAGCCAAGGCCAAAGTGCGGCGATAAAGGCGCTCGCTGCCGCGGCGAAAGCGGGCTTCAAAACGCGCCCATCGGCTGGGGTTGGCGACTCTTTTTTCTGGGCGCAGCAAAACCGAGCACATCATCGGCGTGGTGGTGAGCGAGATCACCATGGACACCAAAATGGCCACCGTCAGCACCACGGCAAATTCACGAAACAAACGCCCCACCACGCCGCCCATCAACAAGACGGGGATGAAAACCGCGATCAAAGACAGGCTGATGGAAATGACCGTAAAGCCAATTTCTCGACTGCCTTTGAGTGCAGCGGCCATCGGGGTCATGCCGCGTTCGATGTGACGCGAGATGTTTTCGAGCACCACAATCGCATCGTCCACCACAAAACCAGTGGCCACGGTCAGCGCCATCAGCGAGAGGTTGTCGAGGCTGTAGCCACACAGGTACATCACCGCAAACGTGCCGGCCAAAGAAGCCGGCACCGCCACACTCGGAATCAAGGCCGTGCGGAAGTGGCGCAAAAACAAAAACACCACCATGATCACCAGGCCAATGGAGATCATCAGGGAGCGCTCGACTTCGATCAAAGAGCCGCGGATGGTGGGCGTTCGGTCGATCAAAACGTCCAGGTCAATGGCGGCTGGAATGGCCGATTTCAAGCGCGGCAACAGGTTGCGCACCTTGTCGACGGTGCTGATGATGTTCGCCCCGGGTTGTTTGAAGAGCACCAACAAAATGGCGGGCTTGCCTTGGGCAGCGCCGTAGTTGTAGACGTCTTGCACGGAGTCGGTCACGTCGGCCACATCGCGCAAACGCAGGGCATTGCCGTTGGCGATGTGCAATATCAAAGGCGCATATTCAGCGGCGGTACGGGCTTGGTCGTTGTCGCCCACCTGCCAACTGTGCAGGCCATCTTCCAGCACGCCCTTGGGTCGGTTGGTGTTGTTGGCGCTCAAGGCCAAACGCACGGTGTCCAAGGCCGTGCCCGTTTCGGCCAAGCGGTTGGGGTCGACCTCGACCCGGACGGCGGGCAAAGCGCCACCGCCCACCACCACTTGCCCCACACCTTCTACTTGCGCCAAACGCTGCGCCAACACCGTGGAAGCCGCGTCATACATCTGACCGCGACTCAGCACATCCGAGGTCAAAGACAAGACCAAAATGGGCGCATCGGCCGGATTCACCTTGTGGTAGGTCGGGTTGCTCGGCAAGCTGGTGGGGAGCAAGGCGCGGGCCGCGTTGATGGCCGCTTGCACATCTCGGGCGGCGCCGTTGATGTCACGGTCCAAATCAAACTGCAACGTGATCGAGGTCTTGCCCAGAGACGACGACGAGGTGATTTCAGCCACGCCGGCGATGCTGCCCAAAACGTGTTCCAGCGGCGTGGCCACGGTGGTGGCCATGGTCTCTGGGCTGGCACCTGGCAAGTTCGCCGATACGTTGATCGTGGGAAAGTCCACCTGCGGCAAAGGCGCCACCGGCAGCAAACGGTAAGCGATCAAGCCGGACAACAAAATGCCCACCGTCAACAAGGTGGTGGCAATGGGTCGCCGAATAAAAGTCGCTGAGAAATTCACGGCTGAGCGGCCTGCGATTCGTTTCGTTTTTGACGCTCGCGCCACTTTCGAGACAGGGCATCGAAGGCCAAATAAATCACGGGCGTGGTGAACAGCGTCAGCAACTGACTGACGATCAAGCCGCCGACCATGGTGACGCCCAAAGGGTGTCGCAATTCGCTGCCAACGCCCGTGCCGAGCATCAACGGCAGAGCGCCCAACAAGGCCGCCATGGTGGTCATCAAAATCGGACGAAAGCGCAACAAGCCCGCTTGGTAAATGGCTTCGCGGGCCGGCAAGCCCTGCTCACGCTCGGCCTCCAGGGCAAAGTCGATCATCATGATGGCGTTCTTTTTGACGATGCCAATCAGCAGCACGATGCCGATGATGGCGATGATGTCCAAATCCAGGTGCGTGATTTTCAAGGCCAACAACGCCCCCAAGCCGGCCGAAGGCAAGGTCGACAAAATCGTGATGGGGTGGATGTAGCTTTCGTACAAAACGCCCAGCACGATGTACATGGTGACCACCGCCGCCAAAATCAGCAGCAAGGTGTTGCCCAGCGACGCCTGGAATGCCCGCGCTGCGCCTTGAAAACCAGTCTCGACACTGAGCGGCATGTCCATTGCCGCTTCTTCATCGCGGATGGCTTGAACGGCCTCGCCCAAGGACACGCCGGGGGCCGCGTTGAACGAAACAGTGACCGCCGGGAACTGCCCCAAGTGGTTCACCACCAAGGACACGGGGCGCTCCGAAATTTTGGCCAAACTCGCCAAAGCCACCTGCTCGCCTGCGACATTGGGCACATACAACTTGGCCAACTCTTGGGGGTTGGTTTGAAAGCGAGGCGCCACCTCAAGGACCACCCGGTATTGATTGGATTGCGTGAAGATGGTGGAGACCAAACGCTGCCCAAAGGCGTCGTACAAAGCCGCGTCAATGGCCGCAACGGTGACGCCCAAACGGCCTGCGGTGTCGCGGTCAATGTCGATCCAGGCTTGGCGGCCATTGTCCATCAAGTCACTCGCGACGCTGCTGAGTTCGGGGCGTTTTTGCAAGCGGTCGATCAATTGGTGGGTGGTTTTCGCCAAAATCTCGGGGCTGGGCGAGGACATCATGAATTGATATTGGGTGCGCGAAATGTGGTCTTCAATCGTCAAGTCTTGCACCGGTTGCATGAAGAGCTGAATGCCGGGCACGGCCTTCAGATTGGCTTCCAGCCGGTTGATCACGCCAGAGGCGTCGGCGTCGCGTTGGTCGCGCGGTTTTAAGTTGATGAGCATGCGCCCTGCATTCAAAGTGGCGTTGGTGCCGTCGATGCCAATGAACGACGACAGCGAGGCCACTGCGGGGTCTTTCAGCACCTGCTCGGCGAGGGCCTGCTGGCGCTCGGCCATGGCTTGAAACGAGGTGTCTTGCGAAGCCTCGGTAATGCCTTGTATGACGCCCGTGTCTTGCACCGGAAAGAAGCCCTTGGGCACGACGATGTAAAGCACCGCGGTCAAAAAAACCGTAAAGACAAACACCCACATGACCGTGTGTCGGTGGTCCAGCACCCACGTCAAGGCGCGGCCGTAGTGGGCAATCATGTTGTCAAAGAACCGACCGGTGGCGCGGTAAATCCGGCCATGGCTGGACTCGGGCGTGTGCTTGAGCAACTTGGCGCACAGCATCGGCGTGAGGGTCAAGGACACGACCGCCGAAATCAAAATCGACACCGCCAAGGTGATGGCAAATTCGTGGAATAAACGCCCCACCACATCGCTCATAAAGAGCAAGGGAATCAGCACCGCGATCAACGACACGGTCAACGAAATGATGGTGAACCCAATTTGCTTGCTGCCCTTTAAAGCCGCCTCCAAAGGGGGCATGCCCTCTTCAACGTAGCGGGAAATGTTTTCGATCATGACGATTGCGTCGTCCACCACAAAGCCGGTGGAAATGGTCAAGGCCATCAAGGTCAGGTTGTTGATGGAAAAGCCCACCAAATACATCACGCCAAAGGTGCCCACCAAGGACAAGGGCACGGCCACCGCCGGAATGAAAGTCGCGGACACGCTGCGCAAGAACACAAAAATCACCATCACCACCAAGGCAATGGCGAGCATCAATTCAAACTCAACATCTTCGACAGAAGATCGAATGGTGACGGTGCGGTCGGTCAGCACTTGCACCTCCAAAGACGCTGGCAAATTGGCCTGCAACTTGGGCAACAAAGCCTTGATTTGATCGACCGTTTTGATGACGTTCGCACCCGGTTGACGCTGCACATTCAAAATCACAGCCGGCTGCAAATCGGCCCATGCCGCCAAGCGGGCGTTTTCAGCGGCGTCCACACTTTGGGCGATGTCGCGCAAAAAAACCGGGCTGCCGTTCTTGTACGCGATGATGATTTTTTCGTAATCACTGGCCGAAAACAACTGGTCATTCGCGTCGATGGTCGAGGCCCGCGAAGGCCCGTCAAAACTGCCCTTGGCTTGGTTGACGTTAGCGACCACAATGGCCGAACGCACGTCTTCGAGCGACATGCCCATGGCCGCCAAGCGCTCGGGGTTGGCCTGAATGCGCACGGCAGGACGGCGTCCGCCAGCAATAGAGACCATGCCCACGCCGGGCACTTGAGAGAGCTTTTGTGCCAGTCGGGTTTCGACCAAATCGTGCACCCGAATCACGGGCAGCGTTTTGGAGGTGATGGCCAAGGTCAAGACTGGCGCATCGGCGGGGTTGACCTTGTTGTAAATGGGCGGCATCGGCAAATCGGCCGGCAGGAGATTGGTCGCCGCATTGATGGCCGCTTGCACCTCTTGCTCGCCCACATCCAGCGTCACATCCAATGAAAAACGCAGCGTGATGACGGACGCACCGCCCGAGCTGGTGGAGGACATTTGCGTCAAGCCCGGCATTTGGCCAAACTGCACCTCCAGCGGCGCCGTGATCGAGGAGGTGACCACATCGGGGCTGGCCCCCGGGTAAAGGGTGGTGACCTCAATGGTTGGGTAATCGACCTCGGGCAAGGCCGAGAGCGGCAACAAGCGGAAGGCCAAGAGGCCGGCTAACAAGATGGCCACCATCAACAACGAGGTGGCCACTGGCCGCAATATGAACAGACGAGAGACGTTCATGGTGCTGTCGTCAAGGCGCTTTGGGGCGAGCGCCCTCGGTGGGTCGGGCGCTCTCAATCACCTCCACTTTGGCGCCTTCACGCAAGCGGTCGGCGCCATCGGTGACCAGACGGTCACCCGGCTTCACGTCGCCTTCGACGCTGACCCAATCCCCATCGACCGCTCGGGTTTTGACCTTTTTCAAAGTGACCGTGTTGTCTTCTTTGACTTGGTACACAAAGGTGCCCATGCTGCCGCGCTGAATGGCGTTGACGGGGACCACCAAGGCGTCTTTTTCTGTGTCAATTTGCAACCTCACGTTCACAAACTGGTTCGGGAACAAACTGTTGTCTTGGTTGGGAAACAAGGCTTTCAGCCTGATGGTGCCGGTGGAGGTGTCAATGGCGTTGTCGGTGATGGTCAGTTGGCCTTTGGCCAGCGGGCGCTTTTGCTCGCGGTCCAATGCCAGCACCGGCAAGCCTTGACTGGCTTTCAGCTTTTTATTGATTTGCGGCAGGTAAATTTCAGGCACCGAAAACACCAAAGAAATCGGCTGTGTTTGGGTAATGCTGACGACGCCCGTGGTGTCGGACGCATGCACCACATTGCCCAAGTCAATCAAGCGCAAACCCAACCGGCCAGAGAGCGGGGCGTTGAGGTAGGAGTAATCCAATTGCACCTTGGCGCTGTCGACGGCGGCTTTGTCGTTGGCGACGGTGCCTTTCAATTGCTTGACCAAGGCTTCTTGCGTATCGAGTTGTTGCTTAGAAACAGAGTCGGAGGCCACCAATTCGGTGTAGCGCTTCAAATCGAGTTCGGCGTTTTTCAGCGCCGCTGCATCCCGCTCATAAAGGCCCTTGGCCTGCTCCAATGTGGCCAGATAAGGCCGGTGGTCGAGCTCGGCCAACAACTGGCCCTGCTGCACCAAGCTGCCCTCTCGGAAATGCAATTTGAACAACTCGCCGTCCACACGCGAGCGCACTGCGGCCGTTTGCAACGCGGTGATCGTGCCGATGGCGGGCACAGTGACATTCACGTCTTGGCGCTTGGCAGCCATCGCCGAAATGGGTTGGGGGCGGTTGCTGCCGGGGCCTTTGCTTTGCCCGGCGCCTGCGGACGCCGCCGCTTCGGTTTTAGGAGCACCTTCGCCCGAGGTGCGGCCCAGAGCCCACCAAGCGCCTGCGGCTGCCAGCACCAACACGGCCAGGGTCCAGAGTCGCCATTTGATCTTTCCGGAAGCCCGCTTGGCCGTCAGCGGTGAGTGAGTTGAAGCGGGGGTTGAAGCGGGCGTTGAATGGGGCGTGTTGATCTCGGACATTGCAGGTGTTTTCCCGTGAGTGGGGTGAGTGCCCGGTGGGCTACATACAAACGCGTTATCTTAAACGCTGGGCGCGTTATCAAGCGTTGCGCTAATGAGTGCTTTACTTTGTTAACCTATAAACAAAGTCACCCAGCCACTCATGGATCGCCATCTGCCACAACAGCAGGCTCCTGGCCAGCGAGTATTCGGTCAAGGGGGTTGATTCCCCCGTCCTGAAGTCAACCGGATAGGCCGTCACATTGCAGCCCACCGATTCGAATTCGGCCATTGAGCGTGGCATGTGCCAAGCCGAGGTCACCAGCAACCAAGGCGCCCGGCACCGCTCGCCCAGCAGGGTCGCCACTTCACTGGCGTTCTCTCGGGTGTTGCGTGAGCGGCTTTCCAGCACCACTCGAGACATGTCAACGCCCTGCTCTTGGTAAAAAGCCTTGGCCAGCGCCGCCTCGCTGACCCCGGTCGTGAGCAGGCGCCCTTCTCCACCTGAAAACACCAAGGTCCATTTCGGGTGCTGACGCATCAAGCCCACAGGCACCGTCATGCGCTCGGCGGCATCCCCCATAGGCACTTGGCCATGGGCCTGATACACGTCTGGATTTTCAAGTGCCCCGCCCAATACGATCACGCCGGCGTAGCGGTCCAAGGTCGCTGCTTGTGGAATGGGGTAACGGTTTTCCAGAGGCCGAAGCAATGCATGAGGCAAGGCTTCAAACCCCAACAACCCCAGCGCCAACAAACCGGCCCAAAACATGCCCAAACCAATCGGCAAAGAGAGGCTTTTGGAGCGCCCTGAATCGCCTCGACCCAAGACCCGCAAAGCAATCAGCCACCAAAGCGCCAGCCAAAATAAGGGCTGGGTGACGGCAGACAAAAGTTTAGATAGAAAGAACACCCGAATGGTTAAGAAGATTTATCGAAACGGGTCTCCCAGCGCCAAGCGTGCTCGACGATGGTTGCCAAGTCGGCATAGCGCGGCTGCCAGCCTAATTTTTGGCGGGCTTGGGAAGCGTCTGCCACCAAGCGGGCGGGGTCACCGGCGCGGCGCGGACTGTCGATGACGGTGATTTTGCGGCCGGTCACGCGCTCGGCGGTGTCGATCACCTCTTGCACCGAAAAGCCCTGGCCGTTGCCCAGGTTGTAGGCTTGACTGGCGGCGCCACCCACCAAGGATTGCAGCGCCAACCAATGGGCCGAGCACAGGTCTTGGATGTGGATGTAGTCGCGGATGCAGGTGCCATCGGGCGTGTCGTAATCGCGCCCAAACACGCTGATGTGGGGCCGACGGCCTGAGGCGGCTTGCAGCACCAGGGGGACCAAATGCGTCTCGGGGTCATGGCGCTCGCCCAATTGCCCTTCGGGGTCAGCGCCGGCCGCGTTGAAGTAACGCAAAGCCACCGAGCGCAAGCCGTAAGCCTTCTCAAAGTCGGCCAACACCTGCTCCACCATCCACTTGGTGCGGCCATAGGGGTTGATGGGCTGCTGCGGGTGGCGCTCGTCGATGGGGGTGTATTGCGGCTCGCCAAAGGTGGCGGCGGTCGAGGAAAAAATAAATTGGTTGACGCCGTGCGCGCGCATCGCGTCGAGCAAGGTCAACGTGTTGACGACGTTGTTTTGGTAATACTTGGCGGGTTGCTGCACCGACTCGCCCACTTGAATGAACGAGGCAAAGTGCATGACCGCGTCGAAGCCCTTGCTCAAAATGGAATCGAGCAAAGCCCGGTCGGCCATGTCGCCCTGAACGAACTCGCCGCACAACACCGCATCGCGGTGGCCCGAAGACAAATCGTCCAAGGTCGTGACGCTGCAAGCTTGTTGGCCCAGCATCTTCACCATGTGTGAGCCGATGTAACCGGCTCCGCCCACTACCAAAACCTTCATGTGTTTTACTTTATCACCCCACAACGTGGGGAGGTGGCTTGGGGATTTTGAAATCAGGTCTGACAAACAAAAACTTAATGGGAGAGCACCACTGGTGTCTGACGATGCGAGCGTAAATGGCCACATAGCCCAAAGCAAAGGCCAAAAAGGTGGCCGCTGAAAGCCAAACACTGCCGTAAAACAAGTTGGCTGCCACAACGGCCACCAAGGTCAGGCTGCCCATCACGACGCCGGTAATGGAGTTGCGGTTGCGATTGGAGACGCCAACAAACCAGCGGGCCACATAACGCCGTTTGACCAGACTGTGAAAATGCATGCGGTCGGGGTGACCGGGGTGCAGCTTTTTGAGGCGTCGGCGAAAAACCGAAAACAGCACCTCAGTCACCGGATGAACACACACCACCAAAGCAGCAAAAGCGGACACCTCGGGGTGACGTTCCAGCAGCATCACAGCCACCCAAGCCAAGGCAAAGCCAATGAAATAGGAACCGCCATCGCCCAAAAAAATCTTGCCCAGAGGCCAGTTCACCAAGAAGAAACCGAACACGCACCCCGCCAATACCAGCGCGACGCCAGCCAGTTGTCCATCGCCGACTTGCCAAGCAATACCGGCATAGCCCAGAAAAGCCCATGTAGACGCCAAACTCGCCAAGCCATTGAAGCCGTCAATGATGTTGATGCTGTTGGCCACGCCTCCCACGGCAAAGGCCGTAAAGATGACCGAGACAAACGTGAAATGCAACAGCCAATCGACGCCCAACACATCCACCCGGGTGAGCGAATAGTCGGTGATCCACCAGGCCAACAAGCCAGAAGCCATGGTCGCCAGCAGGCGCAACAAAACCCCAACCCGCTTGGTGACGTCTTCCAAAACGCCAAAAACAAAGGCCGGCAAGCCGGCCAGCAAAAATGGGGTCAACAGGTGCTTCACATCCGCGGGGGCCTTGGACCAGGCAATCACCAAACCCAGCACAATGGGGACACCGCCCACGCGGGGGGTGGGGGAAGAATGGAACTTTTGAATGCCGTCGGTGCCGTCCATGGTCAGCACGCCGTGCCATCGCTTGGTGAGAACCAACACCAAACAAAACAGAAAACTGGCGGTCAGGCCCCAGGCTGCCGCGTCAAGACAGGGCGACTCAAACAGCCCTTGAATGGCCTTGTTTATGGACATGCAAAAATAACCATCAAAGCACTCAAGTCCGACCCAACGCACGTTGCCACGACGCCTTCAACTGCGCCACCTTGCTGGCCGTCTCCTGATCGCCCTTGGCGTTTCTGAGCGCTTGGCGCACAAACACAAAGAGCAGCAACGCAAATCCCGCAGCCAAGGTAGCAATCACCGCAACCAAGGCTTTTTGTGGCTTGGCTTTGTGCTCAGGCGGCGTGGCGACATCCAGCACCTGAATCACTGCGCCTTCGCGGGCCTCATCGACCCGGGCGATCTCGTATTGTTTGGTGAAAAGTTCAAAGAGCGCTTCTTGGTACTTGTACTCGCGGTACTTGCTGACGTAGTCGCCCTGCCCCGCCGCGTCTTTGGCCCCTTTGCCTGAGGCCAAAGTGTCTCCATCGCTTTGGGCTTGCTTGGCCAGTTGAGCCCGCAGGTTGGCGAGTTCGTTCAGCGCTTGCTTGAACTCAGGCGCTGTCTCGGCCAAGTAGCCGCGCATGGCGCCGAGCTTGACCTCTTGGGCCGTGACTTGGGCCCGTAGGCCGGCCACGGCTGCCACGGCCGAAGCCGGGTTTGACTTCAGAACCGACTCAGACACGCCGGTCGAACGCAAAGCCGAATCGGCTTGGGCCAAGTTGTTTTTGGCTTGGTTGAGCTGCTTTTCAAAGAACAAGCGGCGTTGCTGGGCTTCGGTCACAGCCAAGGTGCCCAGAAGTTTTCGAAGTTCTTCCACATGGGCGTTGGCCAGGTCGGCCGCAAATTGGGGGTCTTCGTCGTCTGCGTCCAACGAAATCAAGCCATCTTTGCCTGAGCTGGCGCGAACATTGGTGGTCAACTGTTTGCGGGCATCTTCTTTGAACTTGGCCTTGTAGCGCTCCATGAGTTTGAAGCGGTCAATGATGGCGTTTTGGAGGGTCACGCTCTTCATGTAGGCCAAATATTGGTCCGCCGGATTTTTCAAGCCCGCCGCTGCCCCGGCCAACCCGCCCAAAGAGCCGAGGCTGGCAATCATGCTGGCGGCGGCGCTTTGTTGTTGCTGCGGCGGTAAAAAGACCGTTTTCGCCGTAAAAGTAGGCGTCACCAAGAAGCTGATGCCCAGCGCCAAAATGCCCACGGCCAAGGGGCCCAGCACCAGCAGGCGCAAGTTGTCCACGATGACCTGCAGCAGGTCCAGCAGGCTAATTTCATCGTCTTGGTCTTGGGCGGGCCCATTTTGTTGCGTGTTCTCAGTCATCAGAGCCCCACCGCTTTCATGGCTGCCAAGGTCAGGCCGAAGTTAGACAAGATCTGTGAGATGTCTTTGGCGCCTTGCATGAACTGCACGTACCCGGTGCGCTTGTCGACTTTTTCTGGCACGTAGAGCGAATCGCCCGGGAAAACGGGCATGTTGAGCACATTTTTGTCGGTGCTGAACCAACTGTCGCTCACCTCGGTCGACTGCACTGAGCCGTCGGCGCGGATGATCATGGTGGCGGGTTCTTCGGCAAAGCGCGTCAAACCAGCGCGACGCAAATAATCTCTCGCTGGCGCGCCAGGGCGGGCGATGAGGGAGTTTTCACCCAGAACGGCACCAAAGACGCTGACAAAGTCGGAGCGGGCGGGCAGCGTGATGCTGTCGCCATCTTCCAGCACCAAATCGGGCAACTTGGGCTCCATGGGGTTGATTTCGAGGGCAATGCGGCCATTGGGCTCGAGCGTGCGCAGACGCGCCAAGGTGGCCTTTTGTTGCTCGCCGTTGGCTTGCAGGGCGGCTGTTTTGTCGGCATCGCTGCCCGCGTTTTGAGCAGCGGCGGCGGCGATGGAGCCCATTTCGGCCTCAAAGCGGCGAATGGCTTGGTCGAGGTTGGTGCGCTGTTGTTTGCGGGTGCTTTCGCGGCTGAACACGGTGCCGTACACATAGGCGTTGGGGCTGAGTCCGCCGGCACGGGCGATGAGTTTGGTCAGGGTTTCACCCGGCAGCAGCTGATACACACCGGGGCTGTTGACCTCGCCACCCAAACGCACAAACTGGGTGCGCTTGCTCAAAGAAACGGGAATGTCTTTGTTGCTGAACACCGTGACCACGTCGCCTGGGAGCAGGGCCAAGTTGGCCTCAGGGGTCTTGTTGACGACCGCGTCACGCAGGTTGAAGGGAATGAGCGCGGGTGCGAGTTCCTTTTGGTTCAAGCGCTCAATGACGGCGTAGTCCCAGTTGATTTCATTGAACTGGTTTTTGATTTCGTCAAAAACCTTGTCGGTGCTGACGGCCTTCGACTCTTGCTCGTTGAACTGCACCAAAGCATTGCGGCGCTTGTAATAAATGGGGTCGATCAAAGCCTGCACATTCGGGATCAGGTCGCTGACGTGCATGCCAGGCACATAAGGGGAGCGCAAGGGTTGTGCCACGGTGCCGCGGAGGGTGACGGCGTTGGCAAATTCGCTGCGGAGTTTGAGCAGGGTGACGACGTCGCCGCCACGAATTTGGCTCTTCATGCCGGCGCCGTCGAGCGCCACTTCTTTCACGCTGCGGGGCGCGTCAAAGTCGGTTTTGTTGTTGGCTTGAATGCTTTCAATTAACACCTTGCTGGTGTTGGTGATGGCGGCAATGCCGGCGCCATAAGAAAGCAACTTGCCCAGGGGCTCGTCGGCCGAGGCCAACTCATAGACAGCGGGTTGGTCAATGGCGCCTAAGACGGCCGCGCGGGGGCCAGCGGGCGGAATGACAATGACGTCGCCAGGCAACAAGCGCACATCGGCTTGGGTGCTGCCTTCGTGAATGAATTGGTAAAGGTCCAGCGTGGCGACGGTTTTGGAGTCGCGCTTGAGCTGGATGTGTCGCATGCTACCGGTGGCCGACGGGCCGCCCGACTCAAACAAGGCGCTGACCAAGGTCGACAAGCTCGACAAGGTGTAAGCGCCAGGGCGGCGGGCTTGACCCACCACAAACACCTGCAACGAGCGCAATTGGCCCAAGCTCACCGTGAGCTGGAAGTTGTTGTAAACCTTGCCGACTTGGGATTTGAAGGTGGCGTCCAAATCGGCCGACTTGAGGCCGGCCACGGTGAAGGTACCCACTTTGGGGATGCTGACTTGGCCGTTGCGGTCAACCAGCAAGCGCAAGTCGGTGTCGATCGCGCCCCAGACGCGAAGCAAGACCTCGTCGCCGGGGCCAACCACGTAGTCCGCCGACACGGGCACGTTTTGCAGGGGCGTGAAGCTGGGGTTTTCAAAGAGGTTGTAGCCATAGAGCGGCAAGCGCTGGCCCGTGGCTTCTAGAACAAAGTTTTGGAATTCGGTGGGCTTGAGCGGGGGCAACGGTTGACGCGGCACATTGTTGAAACCCTGCTGGTTCAAACCACCCTGCTCATTGGCGTTTATTTGACGGGCCAAACCGGAGGGCTGGCCGGGGGCGCCTTTGGGCAAATTGGGGTTGTTTAGCCCTGCCGCGTTTGGGCCATTGGCGCCTAGGCCGTTCGAGGCGGGCGCAGCGAAATTGCCTTGATCATTGCCATTCGCATTGGGCGTTTGCGAAGCACCACCCGCCAAGGCCTGAGCCTGTGCCGCTGACATCTGGGCAGATGCCGGCAGGGCCGCAGCCAAGCTGAGCAGCAAAGCGGGGAAGATCCGTTGTAACAATTTCATGGTGTTAAAAATTAAAAATTTGTTTCATTCTAGAAAAAGGCTTCAAAGCGACTGCGCAGGCCCGCCTGTTTTTATTAGCATATAGGTTCCCACTGGGCCCCTGCTGCCGCGCATCGCCTTAAACCAATGCCAAGTCGCTGTGTTTTACATTCACCTCAATCGGACGACCCAGCAGTTCCAGCAACACCGAAACCCGCTTGCCCGCCACGCGGCTGACCAAGCCCTCCAATGCCGCCAGGCCATTCAAGCCCGACATCACGCCCGCCACAATGCGCACGCGCGCACCCGCCTCCACGGGGCTCAACTCGTCCACCGACGCGGTGGTGTATTGGCTTTCCAAGGCCCGAATGCGCGACAACAATTCGCCGTTCAGTTGGGCCAATTCGTACCCAAAACGCACCAAACTGGTGACGCCGCGCGTGTAACGCACCTTGCCCACGTCGAGGGTCAGGAGGGTGGGTCGGAAAAAAACATAGCGGGGAAACATGGGCTCGGTGACGGGCTCGTCCACCCCGCGCTTGATGACTTTGATTTTGGGAAAGTAGACCTCAAACCCCTGATTGAGCAAGTGGTCACAAGCCACCACCTCTTGACGGGGCTTGGCGTACGCGAGGTACCAGTGGTTTGAAAAGGCTGAGGCGGAATCCATAGACTGCGTGATTTTACCTAGAAGGCCCATAATAACTGAGCAAATAGATAATTATTTTTCAATTTGTGACGATTCTGCCGTTGTCATATGACAGCGGCATGACGGCACGGGCCCGTTACTCCACCGTCACTGACTTCGCCAAATTACGGGGCTTGTCAACGTCGGTGCCGCGGGCGCAGGCGGTGTGGTAGGCGAGCAATTGCAAGGGCACCACGTGCAGAATGGGCGAGAGCGCCCCATAGTGCTCCGGCATGCGAATGACATTGACGCCCTCGCTGGCCTGGAGGCGCGAGTCGCCATCGGCCAGCACATAAAGCACGCCCCCTCGAGCGCGTACTTCTTGCAGGTTGCTCTTGAGTTTTTCAATCAGCACGTCGTTGGGCGCCACGGCGACGACGGGCATGTCGCTGGTCACCAAGGCCAAGGGGCCATGTTTGAGTTCGCCAGCGGCATAGGCTTCGGCGTGGATGTAGGTGATTTCTTTGAGTTTGAGCGCCCCTTCGAGCGCAATGGGGTAATGCAGGCCCCGGCCCAAAAACAACGCGTTTTCTTTGCGGGCGAATTCTTCGGCCCAAGCGATGAGTTGGGGCTCCAGGGCCAACACCGATTGCAAGGCGACGGGCAAGTGGCGCAGGTCTTTGAGGTGTTGGGCTTCGTCGGCCGCACTGAGCGCACCCCGGGTTTTGGCCAGCGCCAGGGTCAACAAAAACAAACCCGCCAGTTGGGTGCTGAAGGCCTTGGTGGAGGCCACGCCGATCTCGGCGCCCGCCCGGGTGATGTAGGCCAACTCGCACTCGCGCACCATGGCACTGGTGGAAACGTTGCAGATGGTCAGGGTGTGGGCCATGCCGAGGCTTTGGGCGTGGCGCAGGGCTGCCAAGGTGTCGGCGGTTTCACCCGATTGGGTAATGGTGACCACCAAGGTGCGCGGGTTGGGCACGGATTCGCGGTAGCGGTACTCGCTGGCAATTTCGACTTGGGTCGGGATTTTGGCAATGGCCTCGAGCCAGTATTTGGCGGTGCAACCGCTGTAGTAGCTGGTGCCACAAGCGAGAATCAAGACCGAGTCAATGTCTTTGAAAATTTTGGCGGCTTTGGCGGGGCCGTCAATGGGGTCAAACAACTCGGGCACGATGCCCTCAACGCCTTCCAAAGTGTCAGCGAGCGCGCGGGGTTGCTCAAAAATTTCCTTTTGCATGTAATGGCGATAAGGGCCCAACTCGGCCGCGCCGCTGTGGGCTTGCACGGTTCGCACGGGCCGCTCAACCTGGGCAAAGGCGAGTGCGGCAGCGGCAGCGGCAGGGGCAGCAGAACCAGTTCCGGCCACGGCTCCGGTTCGACCGAACACCGTGTAGCCGTTGGGTTGGAGGTCGACCACGTCGCCTTCCTCTAAGTAAACAATTTGGTCGGTCACGCCGGCCAAGGCCATGGCGTCGCTGGCCAAAAAGTTTTCAACCCAAGCGCCCGATTTGTCAGACCCAACGCCCAAGATCAGGGGCGACCCGGCGCGCGCGCCCACCACCCGTTTGGGCTCGTTTTGATGGAACACAGCAATGGCGTAGGCGCCGTGCAGTTGCTGAACCGCCAGTTGCACGGCCTTCAGCAAGTCACCTTGACCAGTTTGAGCGCTGAGGCTTTGGTAGACGCTGTCGATCAAATGAACGATGACTTCGGTGTCGGTTTGGCTGGTGAAAACATAGCCCTTGGCCTGGAGTTGGGCACGCAATTCGTCGTGGTTTTCAATGATGCCGTTGTGCACCAAGGCGACACGGGCGCCGTCAGCATCGCCAGAAGGGGTCAAGTTCTGGGGCCCGTGGCTGAAGTGCGGGTGGGCGTTGACCACCGCGGGCACGCCATGGGTGGCCCATCGGGTGTGGGCAATGCCGGTGCCGCCCTGAACGCCGTCGGCCTCGAGTTGCAAAGAGAGCTCGGCCACGCGGGCCGTGCTGCGCCCGCGCTTTAAGCCGTCTTGCCAAACCGCCACGCCGCAGGAGTCGTAGCCACGGTATTCCAGGCGTTGCAGGCCCTGCAGCAAGAGGGGGACGATGTTGCGGTTTGAAACCGCGGCGACGATGCCACACATAAAAACGAAACCTTACTTTTTGGTTTTGACGCTGGACGCCTTGATCGGACGCGACCAATTGGCCAAGCTGGTTTGGCGCGCCCGGGTGACGGTCAAAGCCCCGGGCGGCGTGTCTTTGGAAACCACCGAGCCCGCGCCGACGGTGCCGCCCGCGCCCAAGGTGATTGGCGCCACCAGCACGCTGTTGGAACCCACATGGACATCGGCCTCAATGACCGTGCGGTGCTTGTTGGCGCCGTCGTAGTTGGCGGTGATGCTGCCAGCGCCGTAGTTGACGCGTTCGCCGACGGTCGCGTCGCCCAGGTAGGCCAAGTGGTTGGCCTTGGCGCCTTTGGCGAGGGTGGCGTTCTTAACTTCAACAAAGTTGCCGATGTGCACCTCGGCGCCCAACACCGCACCGGGCCGAAGCCGCGCGAAGGGGCCAATCAAAGCACCCTCGCCCACCACCACGCCCGGTTTTTCTCCATCAATATGGGTGAAGGGATGGATGACGGCGTCGTCGGCAATTTGCACATTGGCAATGTAGCAGTGGGCCCCCACGCGCACGCGGTTGCCCAAGTGCACTTGGCCTTCGAAAATGCAGTTGATGTCAATGTCGACATCGCTGCCGCACACCAAGTTGCCGCGCACATCAAAGCGGGCCGGGTCGGCCAAGCGCACGCCGGCCTCCATGAAGGCCTTGGCTTGGCGCTCTTGAAAAGCGCGCTCCAGTTCGGCCAGTTGCACGGGGCTGTTGACACCCGCCACCTGCACCTCGTCGGTGGTGCGTTGGCCGACCACGGGCAGGCCCTCGGCGACGGCCATGGCGACGATGTCGGTCAAATAAAACTCGCCTTGGCTGTTGTTATTTTGCAGTTGTGAAACCGCCTTTTTGAGCCATTGGGCTGGAGCGGCCATGATGCCGGTGTAAATTTCTTGAATGGCGCGCTGATCGGGCGTGGCGTCTTTGTGTTCGACGATGGCCTGCACCGGAGCGTTTTCAGCGCTTTCATTATCAGAGCCCTTCTTTTGACGAAGGATGCGGCCATACCCCGTGGGGTCTTGCAACTCGATGGTGAGGAGCGCCAACTTGTGACCCGCCGAAGCCTGAATCAGCGCCTGCACGGTCTCGGCTTGAATCAAGGGCACGTCGCCATTCAAGATGACCACCACGCCGCTGTCGGGCAAATGCGGGACCGCCTGTTGCACGGCATGACCGGTGCCGAGTTGGGGCATTTGACGGGCAAATTCGAGCAGGTGCTTGGCATGCAAAGGGCTGCCGGACAGATGGGCTTCGACCGCCTCAGCGCCGTGACCCGTCACAACGACCACTCTTTGCAAGGCATTCGCGGCGGCCAGTGGTTCCACCGTGGCCAGCACATGGCTGAGCATGGCGCGCCCCGCAATGCGGTGCAACACCTTGGGTCGCTCGCTTTTCATGCGGGTGCCCTTGCCAGCGGCCATGACGACGACACTGAGAGGCAAAGCGCCCCGTTTTGAAGAATTGTCTTGATTCATTTTTAATTTGACAATTTTACACACCGAAACGTAAAGCTGAATGCGGCTTGCCGTGGGTCATGATTGACGCATGAATCAAGCCAAATGAACTTGGGCAAATTTGCGCTTCCCGACCTGAATCACGTAAGTGCCCGCAGCGAGCTTCAGGCTTTTGTCGCTGACGACGTTCGAGTCCACGCGCACGCCGGCGCCGTCAATCAGCCGTGAGGCTTCGCTGGTCGAGGGCGCCATGCCGGCCGCTTTGAGCAGTGTGGCAATGCCCATCGGGGCCCCGCTGATTTGAACTTGCGGCAAGTCATCGGGCACACCGCCTTTGCTGCGGTTGATGAAGTCTTGCTCGGCCGCATCGGCGGCAGCGGCGCTGTGAAAGCGCGCCGTGATTTCTTTGGCCAAGGCCACCTTGGCGTCTTTGGGGTTGCGCCCGCCATCGACCTCGGCTTTGAGCGCTGCAATGTCGGCCTCAGACTTGAAGGACAACAGCGTGTACCAGCGCCACATCAGGACGTCTGAAATGGAGAGCACCTTGGCGAACATGGTGTTGGCGTCTTCGCTGATGCCGATGTAGTTGTTTTTGCTTTTGGACATCTTGTCCACGCCGTCCAAGCCCTCGAGCAAGGGCATGGTCAAAATGCATTGCGGCGCTTGGCTGAACTCTTGTTGCAGGTGGCGGCCCATCAAGAGGTTGAATTTTTGGTCGGTGCCACCGAGCTCCAAATCGCTTTTGAGGGCGACCGAGTCGTAGCCCTGCATGAGGGGGTACAAAAACTCGTGCACGCTGATGGATTGGCCGCTGGTGAAGCGTTTGTGAAAGTCGTCACGCTCCATCATGCGGGCCACGGTGTACTTGGCCGACAGCTGAATCATGCCCCGTGC
Organism: uncultured Curvibacter sp.; assembly: GCA_903828535.1. Lineage (GTDB taxonomy): Bacteria > Pseudomonadota > Gammaproteobacteria > Burkholderiales > Burkholderiaceae_C > Curvibacter. The sequence continues at coordinate 44,558 of CAIKMN010000027.1, read as the reverse complement.
GCCCAAGGCATCACTCCATTCGCTGTTGTAACGCACTTCGGTTTTGGCCGGGTCCAGCACCAGGCTGGCTTGGCGGTAGTAGGTTTCGGCGTTGGCCTTGATTTGCTCAGCCGTGAGCGGAGGACGGGTGCTGTTGCGGCCCGAGGGGTCGCCGATCATGCTGGTGAAGTCGCCAATCAGGAAGATGACGGTGTGTCCCAAGTCTTGCAATTGGCGCAACTTGTTGAGCACAACGGTGTGCCCCAAATGAATGTCGGGGGCCGTGGGGTCCAACCCCAGTTTGATTCGCAGGGGCACACCGCTGGCCTCGGACTGAACCAGCTTTTTAATCCAAGCCTCTTGGGGCAGCAATTCCTCGCAGCCCCGCAACGTGACTTGGAGGGCGTGCTGCACCGCACTGGAAAGAGAGTCAGAAGCTTGATTCATAAGGATTTTTACCGATTTGTCAGGCAACGGCTAACCGCTATACTCGCCGTTTGCTCATTGTTTCCCCCGATTTTACGTGGGGTTCAACCAGGATTGTTCTTGAAAATCAACTGCTCGCAAGCGTTGTCCCATGCCAAAGCCAAGGTGCAAAGCCAATGGCTGGCTTTTTGGCATGCGCAGGGGCAGCCCGCTTTGCAGCAGACCCTGGCTTGGCTGGGTGAGCACCCCAAACAGGTGCGCATCGGCGGCGGCGCCGTGCTGACATTGGCTGGCAGTTTTGCCTTTGCAGTGGCCAGTGTGGCCAACTTTGGCCCCGATATCGCATTGCAGCCCGTCCATCAGGTGGAAACCTCCCTTGAGTTGCCGCAGTTGGCCGAGCAAATAAAGGCTTTAGACCAGGCGCCGCACTTCAACCTCTACCGCTCGGGCATCAGCCGCAGCGGTGACAACGCCGACGCCTTGTTGCGCGGTTTGGGCGTGAGTGATGTTCAAGCTGCTGCCTTTTTGCGAAGTGACCGCTTGGTTCAAAAAAACCTTTTGGGCCGCGCTGGCCGCAACCTGATTGCAGAGGCCAGTGACGACCAACGCTTGGTCAAGCTGACCGCCCGCTGGGGCTTGGATGACGGCAGCACCAGCAATAGAGGCGGCCAATTTCTGCGCTTGGTGATTGAAAAAACCACCGAGGGTCGCTTCACCAGCCGATTGGATTCAGCGCCTTTGATCGCCAATCAGGCCATTGCCAGCGGCACCATCAAAAGCAATTTGTTCGCGGCCACCGACGCCGCGCGCATTCCAGACAGCGTCGCCACCCAACTGGCCGAGATTTTCAGTGGCGACATTGACTTTCAACGCAGCTTGCAAAAGGGCGACCGGTTCTCGGTGGTGTACGAAACCCTGGAGGCCGATGGCGAAATGGTCAAATCTGGCCGCGTGTTGAGCGCTGAATTTGTGAATCGTGGCAAAACTTACCAATCGGTCTGGTTTCAAGACCCCACCCAGCCCTTGCAAAAAGGGGGCTATTACACCTTGGACGGCAAGAGCCTGCGCCACGCTTTCTTGGCCTCGCCCGTGCCCTTTTCTCGAGTGACCAGCGGTTTTCAAATGCGATTCCATCCCATTTTTCAAACATGGAAAGCCCATTTAGGTACCGACTTTGGCGCGCCCACCGGCACGCCCGTGCGCTGCGTGGGCGATGGCACCGTTGACTTTGCCGGTGTTCAAAACGGTTATGGCAATGTGGTAATGGTCAAACACAGTGGCGGTCAAATGACCGTTTATGCCCACTTGAGCCAAATGGCCGTTCGCAAAGGCCAATCGGTGGCCCAAGGTCAAAACCTCGGTGCCGTGGGTTCGACGGGTTGGGCCACGGGTCCGCATTTGCACTTTGAGTTCCGCGTCAATGGCCACCACAAAGACCCCTTGACCATTGCCCGCGCCAGCGAATCGGTGCCGCTGTCCCCTGAAGCGCGCCCCTACTTTAACAAGTTGGCCGGCGTGACGCGTCAGCAATTGGCGCAAGTCGCCAGCAACACCCTCACCCCCCACCTCGACTGAGCTTTGAGCACACAGCGATTCATTGGCCTGATGTCAGGCACGTCGCTCGACGGCGTTGATGGTGTTCTTTGCGAGTTGAATGACGCGCACCCTTCAACCCCAGGTACTGGACAGACTTCAGCCCGAACCCAGGTACGCACCTTGGCCCATGTGGCCCTGCCTTTTAAGCCCGAGTTCAAACAAGCGCTGCTGGACTTGAACAGCCCAAGCGACAACGAGCTTCACCGCGCCGCTTTGGCCGCCAATCAATTGGCCCGCGCTTATGCAGAAGTTGTGCAGCAATTGCTAACGCAAACGGGTTCGAGCGCCGAACAAGTCACGGCCATTGGTGCACACGGACAAACCGTGCGCCACCAACCCCAAGCGCACGACGGCACGGGCTACACCCTGCAACTCAACAACCCGGCGCTGCTGGCCGAGTTGACGGGCATCGCCGTGGTGGCCGATTTTCGAAGCCGCGATGTGGCCGCTGGCGGTCAAGGCGCGCCCTTGGTGCCCGCCTTCCATGCGGAGGTGTTTGGCAAACCCAACGAGGCCACGGCGGTCCTGAACATTGGGGGCATAGCGAACCTGACTTTGCTGGGCGATGGTGTGCTTGGTTTTGACACTGGCCCCGGCAACGCCTTGATGGACCATTGGTGTCAGTTGCACACAGGCGCTGCTTTTGACCGCGACGGTGCATGGGCAGCCTCCGGGGCGGTTTTGGCCCCTTTGTTGCAGGCCCTGCAACAAGAGCCGTTTTTTCAGCAAAACCCGCCCAAAAGCACGGGGCGTGACCTGTTCAATGCCCGTTGGCTGGCGGCGAAGCTGGCCCCGTTTGCTGAACAGGCCATGGCTTCGAACCCTGTGCGACCGCAAGATGTTCAGGCCACGCTGACCGAATTGACCGCATGGTCCAGCGCAAAAGCGCTGAGGGACGGGGCTTTGAGGGACGGGATTTTGATGGACGGGGCTCAGCAAAACACCCACCCCGCCACGGCCAGCCCCAAGCGTTTGCTTGTCTGTGGTGGCGGCGCTTTGAACCAAGCGTTGATGCGGCGCTTGCAAGTGCATCTGCCTGAAGTCGAAGTGGTTTCTTCAGACGCTGCTGGCATTCCCGCTTTGCAAGTGGAAGCGGTGGCTTTTGCTTGGTTGGCGCGGCAGACTTGGCTCGGGCGCACCAGCAATTTGCCGGCGGTGACTGGCGCGCGCGGCCCGCGGGTGCTGGGCGCGATTTACCCTGCGTCGGCGGTTTAAACGGAGAAGCTCGAACCACAACCGCAGGTGGTCGTGGCGTTGGGGTTTTTGATGACGAACTGGGCGCCTTGCAGGTCTTCTTTGTAGTCGATTTCAGCACCAATGAGGTATTGGTAGCTCATGGCATCGATCAGCAAGGACACACCATTTTTGGTCATGGTGGTGTCGTCTTCGTTGGTGATTTCGTCGAAGGTGAAACCATATTGAAAGCCCGAGCAACCGCCGCCTTGCACGAAAACGCGGAGCTTCAAATCGGGGTTGCCTTCCTCGGCGATCAGATCAGCCACTTTGGCCGCCGCGCTGTCGGTGAAGACAATCGGGTCGGGCATCTGGGTGGGCATCGAATCGGCAACGGTTTGTTCGGCAACAGCGCTCATGGTTCTCTCCAAAACTAACTTCTAAACGGTTCTAATACTACAGCAATTCAGTCGGGAATTGCGGGTAAACCCATAAAGCCCGCGTGGGCATCAGGGGCATGCAAAGCAAAAAATGCGACCCAGAGCCACAAAAAAAGCCGCTGAAAACAGCGGCTTTTTTGAACAAAACGGTAACCTGAAAAAGATTAACGCTTGCTGAACTGCTTGGCGCGGCGTGCAGAACGCAGACCGACCTTTTTACGTTCCACTTCGCGGGCGTCACGCGTCACGAAGCCGGCTTGGCTCAGGGCGGGTTTCAGCGTGGCGTCGTAGTCGATCAAAGCACGTGTGATGCCGTGACGGGCTGCACCGGCTTGGCCGGATTCGCCACCGCCATGAACGTTGATTTGAATATCAAACGTTTCAACGTGGTTGGTCAAAAACAGGGGTTGCTTGGCGATCATGATGGAGGTTTCGCGGCCGAAATAAGCCTGAATATCCTTGCCATTCACTGTGATCTTGCCAGTGCCTTTTTTCAGAAACACACGAGCGACGCTGGATTTGCGACGGCCGGTGCCATTGTTCCATTCACCAATCATGTCGGCTCCTTAGATTTCCAGCACTTTAGGCTGTTGGGCGGCATGGGGATGCTCAGCACCGCCATAAACCTTGAGCTTTTTGATCATCGCGTAGCCAAGCGGGCCCTTGGGCAGCATGCCCTTGACGGCTTTTTCCAAAGCGCGGCCGGGGTGTTTGGCTTGCATGTCGCGGAAGTTGGTCGCTGTGATGCCACCAGGAAAACCGGAGTGACGGTAGTAAATCTTGTCTAAAGATTTGGCACCGGTCACGCGCAGTTGCGCGGCGTTGATGATGACGATGAAGTCACCGGTATCGACGTGAGGCGTATAAATGGCTTTGTGTTTACCACGCAAACGGAGGGCGACTTCGCTGGCAACCCGTCCGAGCACCTTATCGGTGGCGTCAATCACAAACCACTCGTGCTTCACGTCAGCGGGTTTTGCGCTGAACGTAGTCATATTAAGCTTTCGAGAGGAATCAGGCCCTTTTCCACGGTCGGCGTTCCTCTGATGGGAACCTCTTAGGTGGGCGTGAATGGTTAAATTCAACTCCGCCGCGGGGCCAAAAACGCTGCGAAGCCCGTCATTATATGACTTTTAGTGAACCCGCCGCAAGGGGTTACCATCTGCGTATGTTCAGTTACCGCCACGCCTTTCACGCCGGCAACCATGCCGATGTGCTCAAACACACGATCTTGATCGCCGTCCTGCGCTACATGACCGAAAAGGACGCCGCGCTCAACGTCATCGACACCCACGCCGGCGCCGGCTTGTACCGACTCGATGGCGACTATGCCAACAAAAGCGGGGAATCCGCCGAAGGCGTGCAAAAACTGGCCCTTGAAGCGGACAAAAAATCGGTGACTTTGGCCCCTGTCTTGGCCGATTACCTTGAAATGATTCAAGGCTTTAACAACGGCCCCGACATCAAGGTCTACCCAGGGTCGCCGTTCATCATTCAAAAACTCATTGGCGACCGAGACCGCTTGAAAGCCTTCGAGTTACACCCCACCGACTCGCGCGCCTTGAGTGGCAACTTGGCCCAGTTGGAAGCCGGCCGCCAAGTGGCGGTGCTGGTCGAAGACGGGTTTGAGGGCATCAAAAAGTTTTTGCCCCCTCCCTCACGCCGGGCTTTGGTGTTGTGCGACCCCAGTTACGAACTCAAAACCGATTACGGCCGCGTACAAGACATGGTGGCCGAGGGCCTGCGCCGTTTGGTGACCGGGACCTTTGCCATTTGGTACCCCATCATCCCCCGCACCGAAGCGCACGATTTGCCCAAGCGCCTCAAGACCATGGCCACCAAACTCAACAAGCCATGGCTCCATGCCACGCTGAGCGTCAAGGGCGGCAAGATCGGCCAAGGCCTGGCCGCCAGTGGCATGTTCTTGATCAACCCGCCCTACACCTTGAAAGACCAACTCAAATTGGCTTTGCCGCAGATGGTGGCGTTGCTGGGGCAAGACGCGAACGCGGCCTTTGCGCTCGAGAGCGGCAGCTGAGTTTGACCTCAGTTCTGATCAAAACTCTGATTACAGGTCAATCACGAGCAGATCGCTTTTGGCGCGAGAGCAGCAGGGCATAAAGACGTCGTTTTGGGCTTGCTCTTCGGGCACCAAATAGCTGTCGCGGTGGTCGGGAATGCCCTCGATGACGCCGGTCATGCAGGTGCCGCAAACGCCCTGTTCGCAAGAAGTCATCAGGTCAACGCCGGCCTTCAATAAGGCTTGGGCCACGGACTCATCGGCCGCCACGTCAATGATTTGGCCGGTGCTGGCGAGTTTGACTTGGAAGGCGCGTTCAGGGTTGCTCATGTTTTAAATCGATCTAGAAAGGGCTCGGTTATTTGGAAGCTGAATTTTCAGCGGCTTTTTCAGAAGCGATCAGCGTCTCGATGATTTTGCGTGATTGCACGCCGCCGGCGTCGATGTTGAGCATCAACAAGGCGCGCTCTGGGTGCGCCAACAAGTTGCGTTGCTGGCGCTCCAGAATTTCCAGGTCTTCGCTGAAAATTTTGCCTTGGCCCGCGCGAATGCTGTCGGTGAGTTCGGCGTTTTGTGGCTGAAAGTGCCGTGCCATGCCCCAAAAATAATGAATCGAAGTGTCGGTTTCGGGGGTGATGAAGTCAACCACTATGCTCGACACCTTGTGCTCGGGTGGGGCGTCGTAACCGCCGTGACCGGCGTGGGCCACGCCCACTTCAATCATCACATGGCTGGGGGGCGTGAAGCGGCAAATTTGCCAACGGTCGACCGGCACGTCATCGGCCAGGCCGTTGCCACGCAAGGCCATGCGCCAAAACGGTGGCGCTTCAATGTGATTGATAAAACGGCTGGTCACCACTTTTTGGCCTTCAACCGTGGTTTTGCAAGGCGTTTCGTCGATCTCTTTTTGCCCAATGCTGCTGGCGTGCACATAGGTTTCGTGCGTCAGGTCCATCAGGTTGTCGATCATCAGGCGGTAGTCGCATTGAATGTGATAGTGCCCGCCGCCATAGGCCCACTCGGGGTTGTCGGCCCAGGCTTGTTGGGGAATGGCGTCGGCATCGGCCAAATCGGCATCGCCCGGCCACACCCAAATGAAGCCATAGCGCTCCACCTCCGGAAAGCGGCGAATGGCGGGAAAGCCGCGCACCCGTTGACCGGGCATGGCGACGGTTTTGCCGTCGCAGCCCATTTCAAGGCCGTGGTAGCCGCAAACCAGTTTGCCTTCGCAAACGCGGCCCAAGGACAAGGGCGCGCCGCGGTGGGGGCAAAAGTCTTCTAAAACGGCAATGGCTTGGTTTTGATCGCGAAAAAAAACCAGATGCTCATTGCAGATTTGTCGACCCAAAGGTTGATCCGTTACTTCGTGCGAAGCAGCGGCCACGTACCACGTGTTTTTGAGGAAAGGGGAAGTCGAAGAGGTTGCAGCAGCGGTCATGCTGCAATTCTAGAGCGGCTTACTTGTTGGGGTAAACGATGTCGGCTCGGCGGTTTTGTGCCCATGCGGCTTCGTCATGACCTTGGGCGACGGGCTTTTCTTTGCCAAAGCTGACCGATTCCATTTGGTCTTCTTTCACGCCGGCCAATTTCAAAGCTTGTTTGACCGCATCAGCACGCTTTTGGCCCAAGGCCAAGTTGTATTCGCGGCCACCGCGTTCGTCGGCGTTGCCTTCAATTTTGATGCTCAAGCTGGGGCGTGCCACCAGGTACTTGGCATGGCGGTCCACAGTGGCGACGTCTTTGGCGGGAATTGAGAATTTGTCGAATTCAAAGAACACGCTGTTTTCACGGCGAAGGACACTGTTGGGGTCGAGGTGATCGGGCACGGTGACCTTGGCCACAGCCGATTCAGCAGCAGGCGCTGCAGGCACCGAAGCGGGCGTTGCAGCGGATGCGGGCGTGGCAGCGGCCGCTGCAGGCGATTCGTCCTTTTTGATGGGCGTGCTGCAACCGGCGAAAGTGACCAAGACGGCCGAGATCAGGGCGGCTGAAAGAAAATGGTGTTGGGTAGTCAAGAGAGAGCTCCGAGGAAAAAAGTAGCGGTTTGGACAAGGGGCTTGGGTGTTTGTTCAGAGTCATCCAAGCTTGTTTTTTTAATTTTGGAAAAATATTTTACAAAATATCTGATCAGGAATTTCCCTGAATGGGCCTTTAATTCAGGGGCCTATCAGCGCCTGCAACGCCCAAAGCGGCTACCATTGATTGCATTTTTAGGTGTTCTATTCGATACCTAACATCCCCATTTCATGACTCATAAACGCTCAGGAACGCACCATGCCCAAGGCCTATTTCATTAGTATTTACCACGCCATTCACGATGAAAACGCGCTTGCTGCCTACGCCAAGCTGGCTGGCCCCGCGCTGGTCGCCGGTGGTGGGCGCATTTTGGCCCGCGGCCTGCCCGCAGCCGTGAAAGAGCAAGGCGAGATGAACCGCACGGTGTTGATTGAATTCGACAGCGTGGAAGCCGCCTTAAAAGCCTACGACAGCCCCGCTTACAAAGAAGCTTTGGCTTTGCTTGGCAATGCCGTGGACCGCGAAATCCGGATTGTTGAAGGCGTCTAAAACAGTATTGACAGTTTTAATTTTTTGAGCTAAAACCGTATACATTGTTTTATGGGAGGTTCAAATGACACACCAAACTGTTCAAAAATGGGCATCCATCGTGACCCGCGCCTGGCATCTTCTGACCGACTCGGGGCCGGATACCGATGGCGCATCGCATCGCCAACCCTTGCCCCCCTTGGGGCATTACGCCGCGATTTATGTGGCCCGCCAGGAGTGGCCGCACGCTTAAAACGGGGGCTCGGGGTTTTTTCATCGCTCTTTCTAGCGGTTCCTTTAGCGCTTTTTGCAGCTTTGAGTCCTTGGGGGCCAGTGGGGACGGCGCAAGCCGCCTCCGCCACCCCCGAAACTGCCCACGCCGAGCATGGCATGGTGGTCAGCGCGCAACACCTGGCCACCCAAGTGGGCGTACAAGTTTTAAAAAGCGGTGGCAACGCCGTCGATGCGGCCGTTGCAGCGGGGTACGCCCTGGCGGTGGTTTACCCCGCCGCAGGCAATTTGGGTGGCGGTGGTTTCATGACCCTGCGCATGGCCAATGGTCGCCAAACGGTGATCGACTTTCGCGAAACCGCGCCTGGGCGGGCGACCAAAACCATGTTTCTCGACGACCAAGGCAAGGTCATTCCCAACCTCAGCACGTTGGGCTATTTGTCAGCGGGCGTGCCGGGCACCGTGGCGGGCTTGGAGTGGGCTCGAGTCCATTTCGGCACCCAATCACGGTCAAGCTTGGTGGGGCCGTCCATTGAGTTGGCTGAAAAAGGCTTTGTGCTGGACGCCGGCGATGCCGAGTTGTTGCAAAGCGCCACGCCCGATTTGGCCAAAGACCCGGCATCGGCCAAAATTTTTACCCACAACGGCCAGCCCTATTTGGCCGGTGAAACTTTGCGCCAAACCGATTTGGCCACCACGCTTCGCCAAGTGGCCGACAAAGGCGAACCTGGTTTTTACCGAGGCCCGGTGGCTGAAAAAATAGTGTTGGCCAATCAACAACACGGCGGATTGATCGACGCCCAAGATTTGGCCAACTACAAAGCCATCGAACGCTTGCCAGTCACCTGCAATTACCGCGGCTATCAAATCATTTCTGCGCCGCCGCCCAGCTCTGGCGGGACGATTGTTTGCGAAATCTTGAATATTTTGGAAGGCTATCCTTTGGCCGAATGGGGTTTTCGATCGCCGCAAGCGGTGCATGTGCAAATTGAAGCCATGCGCCACGCCTACTTGGACCGCAACTTTGAGTTGGGCGACCCCGGTTGGGTGATGAACCCCGTCGCCAAGTTAACCGACAAAGCCTACGCCGCTCAACTTCGTGCAGCGATTGACTTGCAACAAGCGGGCGTCTCGAAAAACCTAAAACCAGGCGTGCCCCCGCATGAAGGCCAAAACACCACCCATTATTCGGTGGCCGATGAGGCGGGCAACGTGGTGTCGGTCACCTACACCCTGAACAACTGGTTTGGCGCGCGGGTCACGGTGCCCGGCACCGGTATTTTGTTGAACGACGAGATGGACGACTTCGCCATCCAACCCAATTACCCCAACTTGTTTGGCCTCGTGCAAGGCGAAAACAACGCGATTGCCCCTGGCAAACGGCCTTTGTCCAGCATGAGCCCGACGGTGGTCATGCACAACGGCAAGCCATTCATGGTGGTCGGCACCCCGGGCGGCAGTCGCATCATCACCGCGGTGTTGCACACCCTCCTCAACACCATCGACTACGGCATGGATTTGCAAACCGCCATCGACACGCCGCGTTTTCACCACCAGTGGATGCCCGACGCCACCCAGTTTGAGCCCGGCGCCATTTCTGCTGAAACGGCCATCGCTTTGCAAAACAGGGGGCACCAGATGGGTCCGCCCTATGTGGCGAACCACCTCGCGGTGATTCGTCAAAACGATGCAGGCCCTCGATGGACAGGTGCGACTGACGGAAGAAGAGCGACGGGGATGGCCCTGGGTTATTGAGGAAAACTCGGATGGCGCCGATGGGCTCTCTCGAATATATTTGGTAACAGATAGCCACGCCAAAAGGTGTTTATGGCAAACTCCAGCAGTTCGACCCTTGGATTTGTATGAGCAAAAGAAACATTATTCCGACCAGTCGCGAAATTGTAATGAAAGAAGACGAATTTATCGTCTCCAAAACCGACCTTAAAGGCCGCATCACTTACGGAAACAAAACCTTTTTGGCGTTTTCCGGATTCGACGAGGCTGAAATGATCGGAACCCAGCACAACGTGATTCGTCACCCCGACATGCCCCGCGCGGTATTCAAGATTTTGTGGGATGCGATTCAAGGCAAGCGCGAAGTGTTTGCTTACGTCAAAAACATCAGCAAAGACGGCGGTTTTTATTGGGTGTTGGCCAATGTGACGCCTTCGGTGGACGAGTCCGGCCAGGTGCTGGGCTACTACTCGGTGCGCCGCAAACCCAACCCCAAAGCGATTCAAGTGGTTTCTTCGCTTTACAAGCAAATGCTGGAAGAAGAACGCCGTGCCGGTGCACGCGACGCCATTGCTGCGTCTACGGAAATGTTAAATCAAGTTTTGAAAGGCCGAGGCCAGTCCTATGAGCAAATGGTTCTCTCTCTCCAAGCGCTTTGAAATGTCGTCGCGCAGCGCGGCGGTCTGGTTGGGCCTGCTGGGCCTGATCGCCTCCGCTTATGGCCTTTTCACCACGCAAGGGGCTTTGGCTTTTGTTGTTTTGACCATTCTCGTGGCGGCCATTTTCGTGATGGCGTTGCTGGGCATGGGCTCGGATACCCGGCTCCTGGGTCAGATTGAAAAAGTGTTGTCCGAAGCCAGTCAAGGCAAATTGGAAAGCCGCATCGTCAACATTCCCATGGGCCAACCCCTGAGCCAATCGGCTTGGGGCGTGAACGAACTGCTGGACCAAGTGGAAGCGGTGTTCCGTGAATCGCTGACGGTGGTGAACCGCATGGGCGAAGGCGACTTTTCCCGAGAACCCCAGTTGGCTGGTTTGAAGGGCATTTTCCCCGTCATTCTGGGTCGCATTGCCGACGTTCAAACACGCGTTCACCAAACCGTGAGCTCGTTGCGCGAGGTCATGACGGCTTTGGCCCAAGGCCAATTTGACAAGCGGGTTCACATCAGTGGCGAACAAGGCGAATACAAATTGATTTTGGAAAACGCCCAACAAGCCATCACCGCCTTGGACAGCGTGTTGAGCGAAGTGGTCAGCGTGATGGGCGAAATGTCGCGTGGCAATTTGACCTCACGCGTCAACGCCAACGGCCAAGGCAGCTTGGCCACTTTGAAGAACAACATCAACGAAACCTTGAACGCCTTGGCGCAGGCCATGGCCAGCATCAACACGAATGCCCGCCAAGTGGCTTCGGCTTCCAGCGAAACCAGCAGCGCGATTGGCCAGATTTCAGACGGTGCTCAAAACCAAACCCACGCCATCAGCCAAGTCTCAACGGCGGTTCGTCAAACCGTGACTTCGGTGGCCGAAGTGTCCCGCAGCACTGAGGCGGCCAGCCAAAAGTCGCGCGGCGCCGTGACCGTGGTGCGAACCAGCATGACCAAGATGGACGAAATGGTGAAAGTGGTGAACAACATCGCCACCAATTCGGAGAAGATCAACAAAATCACCGAAGTGATCGAAAAGATTGCCAATAAAACCAATTTGCTCAGTTTGAACGCCGCCATCGAAGCGGCCCGCGCTGGCGAGCACGGCAAGGGCTTTGCCGTGGTGGCCGATGAAGTGGGCAAACTGGCCGTGAGCAGCGCCGAGAGCTCCAAAGAAATTGCGGTGCTGGTCGAGCAAGCGGTAAAAGAAGCCCACCTGGCCGTGCAAGCGGTGTCGGCGGTGAACGAAGACATGGCCAACATCGAACGCGGTTCGCAAGAAACCGATCAGATGTTGCAGCGAATTGCCGCGGCCTTGGAGCAACAAAGCACGGCCATGGAAGAAATCAACGCCAACGTGGCCAGCGTTGATCGGATTGCCCAAAGCAACGCGGCGGCTTCCGAAGAAATCACCGCGACGGTGGTGGAACTGTCGAAGATTGCAAATGCGACGCGCCAAGAGGTCGAGCGTTTCTCTTTCTAAATTAATCCCGTTTAACCTCGTTTAATCTCGTTTGAGGGTTCGGAAATCGAGCACTTGGGTGGCAATGATGGTTTCGGTCAAGAAGCAGACCAAGGCCAATAAGAACATGCCAACGCCGCCCAGGAAGCTCCACACCGAGGTGCGTCCGTTTTCAAACAGCGTGGTCTCGCCCAAGAACAGCAAGATGATGGTGAGCCCAATTAAAAAGGCACACAGTGTCAACAAGCCAATGCTCAAGTTGGCCAGCCGACCTCTGAATTGAAGGTTCTTTAACTCTTGCCGAAAGCGCTCCACGTCGGTGTGATTTTGGCTGGTGAGGAAGCGGTCCTCAATGTGGCGACCCCGGTCAATGATGCGGGACAGGCGTGCCGCCACGGTGCCAATCATGGCGGCCACGGCCGTTAACAAAAACACCGGCGCGATGGCCAAGCGAATGCCGTTGGTGATGAATTCAGGGTCGATGGGGGTGGGCATGGCGGCGGGACCTTACTCAGCAGACACCAGCACCACGCGGATGCGGCGGTTGGTTTTGGACAAGGGGTTGCGCTCATCCTGCGGCTCTTTGAAGCCTTTGCCTTCGGTGCGCAGTCGATTGCCATCGACGCCTTGGGCGAGCAGGGCAGCCTTGACGGCATCGGCTTGCTGCTTGGTGAGCGTGAAGCTGTAGCGCGTGCTGCCCCGCGATTCGGTGTGGCCTTCAATCACGTATTTGGATTCCACCAAGCGGCTGTATTTCAAGGCATTGCTGAGGCTGTCCAGAAGGGGGGCACTGCTGTCGGCGAGTTGGTCGCTGTCGCCTTTGAATTCAATCGCCAGTTCAACCATGCCGAAGGGAAACGCGCCTTTTTTGGGTTTCTTTTTGAGAGATTGAGGGTCCAGCTGCTTGATCAGGTCGGTCACCTTGGCTTGGGCCCAAGGCAGCGGATGTTGCGGGGCTTTGGGTGATGGAATGGGCGCCACTTGTGCCGCCACATAACCGGGCTTGATGGCAGGCTCTTCGGCGGTGGCGGGCGCTTCTTCTTTGGCTTCTTTGGCTTCTTTGGGGGCGCCATGGGCCCAGCTGAGCGAATGGCTCAGAGCCAGAGCCACCGAAAGCAGCGGGGGCAAGCAAGCGAATTTATTGATCTGAAAAAATCCCATGGCAGTCAGGGTCCGTGAATGGCCAACAAAGCCCAGATTGTGACTCAGGCCAGGACCGGGCGTTCTTCTTTGATGGGCAAATTGACCAAGCAGGCAAACAAGGAAAGCCCAATGTCGAGGTACCACATGAGTTGATAATTGCCGTCTGAATGCAGCACCAAGCCGCCCAAATAAGCGCCTAAAAAGCCGCCGATCTGGTGCGACAACAAGGTCAGGCCAAAGAGTGTGGCCAAATACCGCATGCCAAACAACTTGCCCACCAAGGTGGCTGTGGGCGGCACGGTGGCCAACCAAGTGAAGCCCAGACCCAGGGCAAACAAGTAAAACACGGCCGGCACTTTGGGGGCAATCAAATAAAGGCCAATCAAGACCGCGCGGGAGGCATACATGCCCGCCAGCAATATTTTGCTGCGCTGGGTGTTGATGCGGCTGCCCACCCACAAGCTGCCTGCAATGTTGGCCAAGCCAATCAAGGCCAAGGACCAGCTGGCCACGCTGGGCGAGAGGCCGCATAAATTAACCTCGGTGGGCAAGTGGGTGACCAAAAAGGCAATGTGGAAACCGCAAGTGAAAAAGCCCAAGTGCAGCAAAACGTAGCTCGGGTTTTTGAAGGCCTCAATCACAGCGGCTTTCAGGCCCGCCGAGTTGGGTTTGGGGACTGAGGTCGGGGACGCCCCTTCAGCGTTGGCTTTGGGCACCAAACGGTTGATCAAGGGCAGCGTGAACAAAAGCAACCCGGCGGTGGACCACATGGCGCCCATCCAGCCCAGCCCTTGAATCATCACCTGGGTCAAAGGGGCAAACACGAATTGCCCCAAGGAGCCCCCCGCATTGATAACGCCCGACGCACTGCCGCGGGATTCGGCTGGCAAACGTTGCGACACCGAGCCCAGCAAAACAGAAAAACTGCAAGAGCCCGAGCCCATGGCGGTCAACAAGCCCATGGTCAAAATGAGGCCCCAGCTGGAACTCACCATCGGCGTGAGGGCGGTGCCCAGCGCCAAGACCAAAATGCCGCCAATCAACACGCCGCGAGGGCCAAAGCGATCGGCCAAAGCCCCCGCGATGGGCTGAAAAGCCCCCCACACAAATTGCCCGATGGCCAGTGCCAAGCTGATGGTCACAATGCCCAGCCCCGTGGCGCTGTTAATGGGGCTCACGAACAAACCCACCGATTGCCGCGCGCCCATGGTGACGACCAAAATGGCCGCAGCCGTCAGCGTGGTCAACAGCACTTGGCGTTGTCGGAGGTGAGGGAACAAAATGCTTTTGGCCATGGTTTTGCCTTGTGTTGCTTTGAGTTGCTTTGAGTTGCTTTGAGTTTGGGCCTTTGGGTGGGTTCGAAGATGCTTTTTTAGGCCGTTTTACTGGCAGCAACCAAGGCCACAATGTTGTTGATTTCAACGGTGGCGATTTCGCTGAGTTCGTCAATTTGGTCGGCCAAGGCCGCCAAGTCGGATTCAGAGGCCTCCGGCGGTTCTGCCAGGTTGAACAGGTTGGCAAAGAAGTCTTCCACTTCGGAAAGTGAATTCAGGCAAGTGGAGGCCTCGGCCGGTAAATTCAACTCTTCCCGCCCTTGGAAAAAACCGTCGGTGAAGCCTTGAATTTCTTCGAGCCGAATTTGGCACAAGCGTCGCAATCCGGGGCCAGTGGGGGTGTCGGTGAAGGGCAACAACTCGAAGGCTTCTTGTTGCAGACCTGCTTGCGCCAAGGGGGTCCACAGGCCTTTGATAAGGGTAGTGACAAAGGTGTCCACTTCTTCAAGCGAGCTGACAGCAGGCAAATCACCGCCCCAGAGGCTGGACACATCGTTCAATGGCACAACGCCCGGCAAAGGACTGGCAATGGCCCCCATAAAACGGGCCCGCACTTCGTGGTAGCCAAAAGGACATTCATAGCGCTCTAAGAGCGCGCGCACGGCTTGTTCGTCGATCATGACAAGATCATAAATTGAAGCCTTGACGAGGCGCCCTTCGAGGGCCTTAATTCAATGCCTTGAGAAGGGCTTTGCCTGACCATTTGCCCGGCCCGGCCCCTTGTGCGGTATGGGCCTGAACCAAGCGCACCATGGCAGCGTTGCGTGGGGCTTGGAGGCCGTTGTTCTGAGCCAATCGAACGACCTCGCCGCACAGCGATTCAATTTCGGTGGTGCGCCCCAGGGCAAAGTCATCGGCCATGCTCGAGCTGGCTTTGGGGTCGATTTGGAGCATTTTTTTCCCCACCCACTTGAATAGAAAATTAGGCAAACGCAAAACACGAATGAATTTTTCAGGGGGAACAGCCAGCACCTGCGCGTAGGGCACTTGGGCCTGCCGCAAGACCTGCATGGCCTCCTCAATGAGCGCGGCCAAACAGCGGCGAAAGTACCAATCGGAAAATTCTTGTAACAAGGTCAAGCCCGACAGCGCGTTGACTGGGTTGTTCAAGTTGATGAGCAACTTGCCCCATTGAACCGGCTTGAGGTCGGGGACCAATTTCAGTTGCAGTTGGGTGCTGTTGAAGACCGCTTGCCAAGGCGCAAACTGAGCGTCGTCTTGCACCATCAAGCTGCCGGTGGTGCCGCGGTGGAAAACACCGTGACCCAGATCGGCCACGTTGTAAGGAATCATGCCTGCGAGCACCTTCAGCGAGGGAGCGCAGGCTTGGGCCAGTTCTGCGTTGCCCACCCCGTTTTGAAAAGACACCACCAAGGTGCCAGCCGGTAAACCGGCGGCGACCAATTCTTTCGCTGCTTGAACCGTGCCCGAGCCTTTGACGGTGAGCAACACCAAAGCAGGTGGTTGGACGGGGGGGGTTTGTGGGGTTTGTGGGGTGGATGATGCCGCTGCCAATTCCAGTGAAGGCAAGGCTTCAAAAAGCTTTAAAGCGTTGGCAGGAATCGCGTGTTGGTGGTTTTTCATGTCGCTGACCGTGAGGCCATCGCGCCGCAGCGTTTCAAGCACCCGAGGGCGCCCAATGAAGCTGACGTCCGCACCTGCAGCGGCCAACCAGCCCCCCAAGTAACAGCCGACGCTGCCAGCGCCCATGATCCAGACGGGCCCCAAGTCAGAGGCAGATGGGGGATTGTGGGTCATGGTGATTAAAGGGGATGTTGGCATGAATTCATGATACCCACATAGACCCTACAAGCCACTCAGGGAAGACACCCACATCACACACAGAAACCCCAGGGCTGATTAGGATGCAGCAGTCTTCCAGGCAGTCGAAGACTCTAAAAAACACCCAAACGCACGACAACAGCCACTTCAAATTAACCCAGGAAAACCGATGAGCACACCAGACACCTTGCCAACTTTGCAAAAATGGATGCAGCAATTGGACGCTGTTCTGCAACGCCAAGAAGCCAATCTAGCGGCCCAAACAGCGGCGTACAGTCCGGCTGAAAAGGCAAGACAATCGGCAGGAAAAACCGGCTTGGAAGTCATGACGTTGCTGCTCGAAGGGCATTTGCGGCCACCGGGAATTTCAGAAGCGCTGGACTTTTACTTGGTCGAAGTGGGCGATGGATTGGCTGTTTTCCAAGGGACCCCCGACCTCAAGCACTTCAACCCCTTGGGCACGGTGCACGGGGGTTGGTATGCCACTTTGCTTGACTCGGCCTTGGGCTGCAGCATTCACACCAAGTTACCGCCAGGCAAGGCCTACACGACGTCACAAATTAACATGAACATCGTGCGCGCCGCCAACGCCCAAACTGGCCCGCTGCGGGCCATTGGAACGGTGGTGCACATGGGCCGACAAGTGGCCACTTCCGAGGCCAAATTGGTGGACTCAGCAGACAAGCTTTACGCCCACGCCACGTCGACTTGTTTTGTGTTCGACGCGCGCTGACGCGAAAGGCCAAATCAATAGTTGCGGTTGCCACCGCCGTAACCACCACCACCACCGCCGTAGCCGCCACCACCAAAGCCGCCGCCGCTGCGGGGGGGTCGGGCTTCCATGGGGCGAGCGATGTTGACGGTCAGGTCACGGCCACCCATGTTTTTACCGTGCAGGCCGTCGATGGCGGCTTGCGCTTCAGCGGGGCTGGACATTTCGACAAAACCAAAGCCCTTGGAGCGGCCGGTGTCGCGTTCCATCATGACCTTGGCCGATTGAACGTTGCCGAAGTCAGAAAATTGTTGTTGAAGGTCTTCGTCCCGAACCGAATAGGAGAGATTGCCGACGTAAAGTTTGCTGCTCATGGTGAGCCTTTCAGAAAATGCGCCCACCGAAAATTGGGCGCTGGTTAAAACAAAAAAGGGCGAGGCGCTGAAAAATCAGCGTTTGCGTTTGAAGGCGGGCTTGCCCGCGCTGGGTGTGCGGTTTTCGATGTGACGGAAAGTCACGCGGCCCTTGGATAAATCGTAAGGCGACATTTCCAAAGTGACCTTGTCGCCAGCCAGAATGCGAATCTTGTGTTTGCGCATCTTGCCGCCGGTGTAAGCCACTAACTTGTGGCCGTTGTCGAGCGTGATGCGGTAGAGCATGTCGGGCAGCACTTCGTCGACCTTGCCTTGCATTTCAATGAGTTCTTCCTTGGCCATCTGGCCTCCTTGTGAGTAACAGGCGTCAAGCCAGTCGCAACGACTCGCATGGGCGTTGCGTTTGCATATGCGCGGCGATTGCGTGTGCAATTGCGCATGCGTTTGCGTGTGAGGCTTGCCGAAAGGAAAAGTGTGACCACCGAGGCGCTCGGCTCTGAAGAGCAGGGAGCGGGGTGGAGGTAAGACTCGTTGCAGCGAAGGTAAGCAAATGACTGCAACTTGCGTATTGTACCCCTTGGAGGGCCTTCTGCGATCACCCTAGCGACTGAACCCCTGGCGCCTTGGGTCGAACGGCGCGGCCTTCGCCAGTTGTTCGTAGGCTTGGCGAGCGGCGTCGGTGGTTGCTGGGGGCAGCGCGATTTCCAAGGGCAAATACAAATCGCCAGGGGTCTTGCCTTGCAAGCCGCGTCCTTTGAGCCGCAATTTCATACCGCCGCGTGAGTTCGGTGGAACGGTGACTTCCACCTCACCGCCATCGGGCGTGGGGACTTTGACCTGGGCGCCCAGCGCCGCTTCTGTCGGCGTGACCGGCAAGTTCATGGATAAATTTTTGCCATCGACTCGGTACAGCGGGTGAGGCTTCAGATGGACTTCCAAAAACAAATCGCCCGCTCGCTCACCGCCGTATCCGGGCTGGCCTTGACCCGCCAAACGGATGTGTTGCCCTGGATGAACGCCAGCAGGAATTTTGACGCTCAAGGTTCGGTTGTTGTGCGCAGGCAGCACTATTTCCCGCTCAACGCCACGAATGGCGTCCTCAATGGAAATTTCGATGGCTGCTGTTTGATCTTCGCCGCGCGCTCGGTAGGGGCGACTTTCGCCGCCACGGCGCTCGCCTCCTCGGGGGTCGCCTTGACCAAAAATAGCCGAGAAAAAATCACTGTAATCGCCGTAATCGCCCGGATCACCGTCGTGGCTGCGATGGGCAGTGCCCGCATTCGCACCCCGGCGAAAGTCAAAGCCCTGATCCCAGCTGGGCCCGGACGCACCGGGGCGATGCCCTTTGGCCACCTGATCGGCCAAGTCGTCGTAGGCCGCGCGTTTTTCTTTGTCGCGCAAGACATCGTTGGCCTCGTTGAGCTCGCGCATTTTCGCTTGCGCATCGGGCTCCTTGCTG
This sequence comes from uncultured Curvibacter sp., assembly GCA_903828535.1. GTDB lineage: Bacteria > Pseudomonadota > Gammaproteobacteria > Burkholderiales > Burkholderiaceae_C > Curvibacter. Next base: position 25,502 of record CAIKMN010000027.1, on the reverse strand, counting down.
ACGTCAGGGTGGAACTTGCGCGCCAACTTTCGGTAGGCCTTGCGCACCTCCTCTTCCGTCGCGGTGCGCTGAAGACCCAGCGTTTTGTAGTAATCCTTGAAATCCATGAAGCATCGCTTTCTGCAGCCTGAGAGAAATGGAGGCGAGCTTCATCCTAAGCCGCTTGGGGCTCAGAACTTCAGTTGACGAAGGGATTTCTTTACAACCTCTGGGCACATGGCGACAAACGGCTAGCCCCTGCTGGGCATCTCTGCTGAGCTGGCCTTAACGGATGGCGTCCAACAGCGCCAAAGTGGGGGCGCTTTGGTTCATGGTGTAGAAATGCAAACTGGGCGCGCCGCCGTTTTTGAGCTGCTCGCACAGGTCACCAACCACCTCTAAGCCAAAGGCTTTGATGGACGCGGTGTCGTCCCCGAAGGCCTGCAAGCGCAGGCGAATCCAGCGAGGCACTTCAGCACCGCAGGCGTCTGAAAAGCGCAGCAGTTGGGTGGAGCTGGTGATGGGCATGATGCCCGGCACCACCGGCACATCAGCACCTAATTTGTAGGCTTCGTCTACAAATCGAAAGTAGGCGTCGCTGTTGAAAAAATACTGGGTGATGGCGGAGTCGGCCCCGGCTTTGACCTTGGTCACATAGGCTTGCAAATCGGCTTCGGGCGAGCGCGCTTGTGGATGAATTTCCGGGTAGGCCGCAACTTCGATGTGAAAGTCATCGCCGGTTTCAGCACGGATAAAAGCCACCAAATCACTGGCGTAATGGAACTCACCACCAGCGCCATAACCGCTCGGCAAGTCACCCCGCAAGGCCACCAACCGCTTCACGCCCATGGCTTTGAGTTCGGCCAATTGTTCACGCACCGAAGCGCGGGTGGCACCAATGCAAGAAAAGTGTGAAGCGGCTTGCTGCCCTTCTGACAAGATGGAGGCCACCGTGGCGAAGGTGCCCGCTTGGGTAGAGCCGCCGGCGCCATAGGTCACCGAGCAAAATTCGGGCTGATGGGCGTACAGCGATTGACGCACAACGCGCAATTTTTCAACGCCTTCTGGCGTTTTGGGCGGAAAAAACTCAAAGCTGACTTTCATGTCCTACTTTCGCATGCATCAAAAATTCGCGGTTGCCATCGCCGCCCAGGATGGGGCTGTCCCACCATCCGAGAATTTGCCAATTCAACTCTGCCGCCATGTCCCTCAGACGGGCCTCGACCACGGCATAGAAGGCCGGGTCTTTGACCAATCCGCCTTTGCCAATTTGTGGTGGCTGCAGTTCAAACTGCGGTTTCACCAAGGTCAACACCGAAGCCCCCTGCTTCAGCAATTCGCTCACCGCGGGCAGCACCAAGGTTTGCGAGATGAAGGACAGGTCGGCCACCAGCAAGCCAAATCCGGTGTCTTGGCCTTTGTCTTGGTCTTGTTCTGGGTCCACGTCGACGGTGAGGAGACCCTGCGCTTGGCGGTCTTGCATCAGCACTTGCCAAGCGGCAGCGTCCAATTCACGCGCGTTGACTTGCTCCAAGCACACTACACGGTTGTCATCACGCAAGCGGGGGTGCAACTGGTCTCGCCCCACTTCGATGCCAACCACCAAGGCTGCGCCTTGCTGCAACAAGCAGTCGGTGAAGCCGCCGGTGGACTGGCCCACATCCAAACAACGCTCACCTTGCACTTGGACGCCACTGAGTTTCAGGGCGGCTTCCAACTTCAAGCCACCCCGCGACACATAGCGCGCCTCGGCATTGTTTTGCAAATCCAGATCCGCCCCCTCGGGCAGGTCTTGACCGCTCTTGGTGACCGAGCGCCATTCCGCCACTGAAGGGTCGGCGCGCCAACGAACACCCGACGCAATCAGCCGCACCGCCATCGAGCGGGAGGCGGCTAAACCGCGTTCTACCAAGAGTTGATCGGCGCGCAACTTGACGGCTTAATAACGGTAGCTGTTGGCCTTGTAAGGACCTTGCTTGGAAACGCCAATGTAAGCGGCTTGTTCGTCGGTCAGTTCGGTCAACATGGCACCGACTTTCTTCAGGTGCAAACGCGCCACTTTTTCGTCCAAGTGCTTGGGCAACACATAAACCTTGCCGGATTCGTACTGGTCTTGCTTGGTGAACAGCTCGATCTGGGCAATGGTTTGGTTGGCAAAGCTCGACGACATGACGAAGCTGGGGTGCCCGGTGGCACAACCCAAATTGACCAAACGGCCTTTGGCCAACAAGGTGATCTTTTTGCCATCGGGGAAAACGACGTGGTCAACTTGGGGCTTGATTTCATCCCACTGCAGTTTTTCCAACGAGGCCACATCGATTTCGTTGTCGAAGTGACCGATGTTGCACACGATGGCTTCGTCTTTCATGGCGGCCATGTGTTCATAACGGATGACGTGTTTGTTGCCGGTTGCCGAAACAAAAATGTCGCACTTGTCGGCCGCATATTCCATGGTTACCACTTTGTAGCCTTCCATGGCGGCTTGTAAGGCGTTGATGGGGTCGATCTCGGTCACCCACACTTGGGCGCTCAAAGCGCGCAAGGCTTGGGCCGAGCCTTTGCCCACGTCGCCATAACCCGCCACGCAAGCCACTTTGCCAGCGATCATGACGTCGGTCGCGCGCTTGATGGAGTCCACCAACGACTCGCGGCAACCATAGAGGTTGTCAAACTTGCTCTTGGTCACCGAGTCGTTCACGTTAATGGCGCGGAACATCAAGCTGCCCTTCGCGGCCATCTCGTTCAAACGCAGCACACCGGTGGTGGTTTCTTCGGTCACGCCAATGATGTGCGCGCCCTTGCGGCTGTACCAAGTGGGGTCGACGGCCAACTTGGCTTTGATGGAAGCGTAAAGGCAAGTTTCTTCTTCGCTGGTGGGGTTTTCAAGCAAGGAAGCGTCGGTTTCAGCGCGCTTGCCCAGGTGCATCAACAGGGTGGCGTCGCCGCCGTCGTCCAAGATCATGTTGGGGCCTTCGCCCTCAGCACCGGCCGCGCCGAATTCAAAAATACGGTGGGTGTAATCCCAATAGTCGGCCAGGGTTTCGCCCTTCACCGCAAACACCGGCGTGCCTGCTGCGGCAATGGCGGCGGCGGCGTGGTCTTGTGTGGAAAAGATGTTGCAAGAAGCCCAACGTACTTTGGCGCCCAAAGCTTGCAAGGTTTCAATGAGCACCGCTGTTTGGATGGTCATGTGCAAAGAGCCGGTGATGCGCGCGCCTTTGAGCGGTTGCTGCGCGGCGAATTCTTCGCGGATGGCCATCAGACCGGGCATTTCGGTCTCGGCGATTTTGATTTCTTTACGCCCCCAGACAGCCAAGCCAATATCGGCGATGGCAGAGTCGATGTTCAACGGATTGCGTGCATTCATGGTTCACTCCCAATGTGTTTAGAACAAACCACTTTGGGCGCAGAAATGCTTTTGGAAAAGCCCATCGCACCGAAAGTGGATGAGCGTCGTTGCTTGAAGGTGTCCGAGCCTCACGCAAATGGTTTGCGCTGCAACGCTCCTCGGATGCCCGATATTATAATCAAAGTCATCCATGGATGAGCGCAAAGACGGGTCTACACGGCCCTCCCCCCTGAATTTTTTTCCCCGACAAGTCGTTGATGCCAGCGGCAATCGCTGGGACTGGGCGTTGCTGCCCATTGTCTTTGCGCTGCTGGTTTTGTTGGCCTACGGCGCCCGGCAAATGGCCACGCCTTACGAGTTGGGTCACGAAATTCCGCTGTCGCGTGATTTAAGTTATCTCCCCTATTACTTGCTTCGCACCACGATGCGCATGTTCATGGCATTGGCGGCTTCCTTGGTATTCAGCGTGGTATTCGCCGTATTGGCCACGCGCTACCGGGCCATGGAAAAAGTGCTGATTCCGTTTTTAGACATCTTGCAGTCGATTCCGATTTTGGGCTTTCTGTCGATCACTGTGACCGGCTTTATTGCCCTGTTTCCGGGCAGCTTGCTGGGCGTGGAGTGCGCCGCGATCTTTGCGATTTTTACGTCGCAAGCTTGGAACATGGCCTTTAGCCTTTATCAATCGCTGAAAACCGTGCCTGCCGAATTACAAGAGGCCGCTCGGGTTTTTCAGCTTTCAGGCTGGCAACGTTTTTGGCGACTCGACCTGCCCTACGCCATGCCCGCTTTGCTTTGGAACATGATGATGTCGATGTCGGGGGGGTGGTTCTTTGTGGTGGCTTCCGAAGCCATTTCAGTTTCCAACCAAAGCATCAAGCTGCCGGGCATTGGCTCCTACATCGCCATGGCGATCGAGGCCAAAGATTTAAGCGCCATCGGTTGGGCGGTTGGCGCCATGTTGATTGGCGTGCTGCTCTATGACCAATTGTTTTTCCGCCCCCTGCTCGCTTGGGCCGATAAATTTCGTTTTGAGGAGATTGGCGGCGGCCAAGAGCAATCCTCGTGGCTACTCACTTGGTTGCGCCGCACCGAACACCTCCAGCGAGTGCCTGAGGTCTTCAGCCACGCCCTTCAACGCAGCAACGTGTGGTTCAAGCGCCAACACGACGGCACTTCCATTCGCTCTCGCAACACCCCCTCTTCGCCCTTGTTGACCCGGGCTTGGGACGCGGTGGTGGCGGCCTGTGTGCTGATTGCGGTGTGGCAACTGGTCAACTTTATCCACAGCGCCGTTGGCTGGACCGAAGTGGGCCATGTTTTTTTGTTGGGCTTTTACACCTTGGTGCGGGTCATGGTGCTGATTGGTTTGGCCGCTTTGATTTGGGTGCCGATCGGCATCGGGATCGGCATGAACCCCCGCTTGTCCGAAAAAGTGCAGGCCTTGGCCCAATTTTTGGCGGCCTTTCCCGCCAACTTGTTGTTCCCGATTTTTGTCGTGGGCATTGTTCACTTTCAGCTCAACCCCAACATCTGGTTGTCGCCTCTGATGATTTTTGGCACCCAGTGGTATTTGCTGTTCAACGTGATTGCCGGTGCTTCGACCATTCCCACTGAACTGCGCTACGCGGCGCGCAACTTGGGTCTGCGAGGCTTGCTGCGTTGGCGTCGTTATTTATTGCCCGCCGTGTTCCCGAGTTTTGTGACCGGTACCATCACGGCCAGCGGCGGCTCTTGGAACGCTTCCATCGTGTCTGAGTATGTCAGCTGGGGCAACGAAACCCTGGTGGCCACCGGCATCGGCAGTTACATCGCCGAGATGACCGCCGCCGGCGACTTCCCGCGCATCGCGCTGGGGATTGGTGTGATGTGCATTTATGTAATGACCCTCAACCAATTGCTCTGGCGACGCTTGTACAAACTGAGCGAAGACCGAATGCATTTTTAAGCCATGACACAAGCCATTGTTGAACTCAAAGACGTGAGCAAGTCCTTTCGCAGCGCGGACGGCAACCCCCGCATCGTTTTGGACGATGTCGATTTCACGCTGCGTGACCGCGAAATCGTGGCCCTGCTTGGTCAATCGGGCTCGGGCAAGTCAACTCTGTTGCGGATCATGGCAGGGCTGATCGAGGCCGATCAGGGTGAGGTGCTCTACAAAGGCCAGCCTTTGTATGGGCCGGCCCGCGGCATCAGCATGGTGTTCCAGTCTTTTGCTTTGTTTCCTTGGTTAACGGTTCAACAGAACATCGAGTTGGGTTTGGAAGCCCGCGGCGTCAGCACGCAAGAGCGTGAGCGTCGCGCCGAGCAAGCCATTGACCTGATTGGCTTGTCGGGCTTTGAAGGCGCCTTGCCGCGTGAGTTGTCGGGCGGCATGCGTCAACGGGTGGGGATTGCCCGCGCACTCGTGGTGGAGCCCGATGTGCTGCTGATGGACGAGGCTTTCTCCGCCTTGGACGTCTTAACCGGTGAACGCTTGCGCGACGATATTTTGGATTTGTGGGAAGAGCGCACCATCCCCACCCGCGCCATTTTGGTGGTGTCGCACAACATCGAAGAAGCGGTGCTGATGGCCGACCGGGTCTTGGTCTTCGCCAGCGACCCGGGCCGAGTCAAATACCAAATGAACATCAACCTGCCGCGCCCGCGTGACCCGAACAGCCCCGAAATTCGCGGCTTGATGGACGAGGTTTATGCCGTCATGACCGCTGGCCGCGTTCGAAGCCACAAGCCACATGATGCGCAAGGCGGGTCCTCAGGCGAGGGCGAGGGCGAGGTCGAACGCTTGCGATTGGACGAGCGTTTGCCCGAGGCCGATTTCAGCCGCATGGAAGGTTTGCTCGAACGTTTGGTCGACGAGCCCTTCAATGGCCGTGCCGACCTGCCCTATTTGGGCGAAGAAACCGGCCTCACCGACGAAGAATTGTTGCCGGTCGCCGACGCCTTGGCCTTGCTCGACTTGGCCCATTTGGCGGGCGGCGACTTGTCCATCACCGCCTTGGGCCAGCGCTATGTGGCGGCCGAGTTTGCCGAGCGTCAAACCATGTTCGGTCAGCAGCTGTTGGCACGCGTCCCGCTGGCGGCGCACATTCGGCACAGCCTGCTGCAAGAACCGTCCGGCGAAGTGCCCCTCAAGCCCTTCTTGGACCTGCTCAGCGAAACGCTGTCGGCCGAAGAAGCCCAGTCTGTGCTTGATGTGGTGATTGAGTGGGGCCGTCACGGCGAGGTCTATGCCTACAATTACAACACCGACATGATCCAACTGCCTGAGTCTGAACAGGCTGATTAATTCCCATTGACCCCTTGAACTACCTCGACGAAACACGCCGCCGGCGTACCTTTGCCATCATTTCCCACCCGGACGCGGGCAAGACCACGCTCACCGAAAAGCTGTTGCTGTTTTCGGGTGCGATTCAAATTGCCGGCTCGGTCAAGGCCCGAAAAGCCAGTCGCCACGCCACCTCGGACTGGATGGAAATTGAAAAACAACGGGGCATCTCGGTCGCATCTTCGGTCATGCAAATGTTGTACCGCGAGCACGTGGTCAACCTGCTGGACACGCCAGGGCACAAAGACTTTTCTGAAGACACCTACCGGGTATTGACCGCCGTTGATTCGGCCTTGATGGTGATTGACGCGGCCAACGGCGTTGAGTCGCAAACCCGTCGCCTGATTGAGGTCTGCCGTCAGCGCGACACGCCCATCCTGACCTTCGTCAACAAGATGGACCGCGAAGTGCGTGAGCCTTTGGACATCTTGGACGAAGTCGAGCGCGAACTCGGCATGCCCTGCGTGCCCATGACTTGGCCCGTGGGCCAAGGCAAGGGCTTTGCCGGCATCATCAATTTGCGCACGCAAACGATGACTGTTTTTGAATCGGGCAGCGAGCGTTTGCCTCAAGAATTTGAAGCCATTCCTTTGAGCGACAAAGCGACTCTGCAAGCCCGCTTTGGCAGTGAATTTGACTCGGCGGTCGAGGCCATGGAATTGGCCGTCGGCGCTTCGCCCGCATATGACCACGCGGCTTTCTTGGCCGGCAAGCAAACCCCGGTTTTCTTTGGCTCGGGCGTGAACAATTTTGGTGTGATGGAGGTGCTGGACGCGCTGGTCGATCTGGCGCCCTCGCCTCAATCGCGGCAAAGCACAGTGATCGTCAACCGTCAACCCGTGCAGCAAACGATTCAGCCCGAAGACACCGCTTTTTCAGGCGTGGTCTTCAAGGTGCAGGCGAACATGGACCCCTCGCACCGCGACCGCATTGCCTTTGTACGCATGGCCTCCGGCAAGTACACACCGGGCATGAAACTCAAGGTGCAACGCACCGGCAAAGAGTTGCGGCCCACCTCCGTCGTGACTTTTTTGTCGCAACGGCGTGAAGCGGTCGATGAGGCCTATGCGGGTGACATCATTGGCTTCACCACCCACGGCGGCGTGCAGTTGGGGGACACCATCACCGATGGCGCGGCGCTTCAATTCACGGGTTTGCCATTTTTCGCCCCCGAGTTGTTTACCACCGTGATTTTGAAAAACCCGTTGCGCACCAAACAACTTCAGCAAGGTCTGGCGCAATTGGGCGAAGAGGGTGCGATTCAGGTTTTCAAACCCGACATGGGCGGCGCCATGTTGCTCGGTGCGGTGGGCCAACTTCAATTTGAAGTCGTGCAGCACCGCTTGAAAGCAGAGTACGACGCCGACGTTCGCCTAGAAGGCTGCCAATACACGGGAGCGCGTTGGATCACGGCTGAGAACCCCGCCGATCTGAAAGCCTTTGTCGACGCCTACCCGCTGCGCATGGCCCACGACGCGGCCAACACCTTGGCCTACTTGTGCACCTCTCCCTACGATGTGCGCTTGGCGCAAGAGCGCTTTCCGAAAATTCAATTCCACCCCTTGCGCGAACATGCGGGTTTGAGTTTGCAGAACGCTTGAGTCGATTGGGTGCTTCGCATGAGCCGCCAATTTTTGATGTTCTGCATCGCCGGCGTGATCGGCTTGGTGGTTGACACGGCCGTGCTGTATGCCACTGCGCCTTGGCTTGGCTGGTACGGCGCCCGCTTGGTGTCTTTCTTTTGCGCTGCCAGCACCACTTGGGCCATGAACCGGCGGTTCACTTTCGCCGCACAAAGCCCAGAGCACGACGTCGATCCCGCGACGTTCTCCCAAACCTTGGCCCAGTACCTGCGCTACCTGGCCTCCATGTTGATCGGCGGCGCGGTGAACTACGCCCTCTACGTGGCCACCCTGAAGGGCTTTGGCCTGAACGCCTCGACAGCGTGGATGGGCATAGAACTCAGCCCTTGGCTGGGCTTTATGGGCGTCGCTTTGGGCAGCGTGGGCGGCCTGCTGTTCAATTTTGTCAGCGCCCGCTATTTCGTTTTCGCGCCCAATGACGCCGACCCATCAGACAGGGCCTAAGGCCTAAGGCATACGGAATTGGACCTAGGGTCTATCGTGCCAAAACCGGCGCCAATGCCACGCCGGTGTGGGTCCCCAAACGCACCAACTCATCGGGTGTTGTCGCCGCCACGATCTGGCCGCCCGCAGCACCGCCTTCAGGACCGAGGTCAACGATCCAATCGGCTTCGGCCATGACATCCAAATCGTGTTCGATGACCACCACGCTGTGGCCACCGTTGACCAAACGGTGCAGCACATGGATGAGTTTTTCGACATCGGCCATGTGCAAGCCCACCGTGGGTTCGTCCAGCACATAAAGGGTGTGGGGCACCTTGTTGCCACGGCGGGTGACGTCGTCGCGAACCTTGCTGAGTTCGGTCACCAACTTGATGCGTTGTGCTTCACCGCCACTCAGCGTTGGAGAGGGTTGGCCCAATGTCAGGTAACCCAAGCCCACGTCTTTCAGCAACTGAAGCGGGTGGCTGATGTTGGGCATGGAGGCGAAGAAATCCACCGCCTCATCGACCTCCATTTGCAGCACATCGCCGATGCTTTTGCCACGCCAAGTGACCGCCAAAGTTTCGGGGTTGAAGCGGGCCCCGTGGCAGGTTTCGCACAACACTTTGACGTCCGGCAAGAAGCTCATTTCGATGGTTCGAACACCCGCGCCTTCACAGGCTGGGCAACGTCCTTCGCCGGTATTAAAAGAGAATCGACCCGCCGCATAACCACGCGCTTTGGCTTCAAGGGTTTCCGCAAACAACTTGCGAATCGTGTCCCAAAAACCAATGTACGTCGCCGGGCAGCTGCGGGGGTTTTACCGATGGGTGTTTGGTCTACTTCCAAGACCCGATCGATGGTTTCATAACCGCTCACTTCAGCGCAGCCCACGGGCTTGGGCATTTGGCCAGCGGCCATGGCATCACGCCCGGCCTTGGTGGATCGCTGGGCCACCAAAGTTTGGACATTGGCCAACAAGACATCACGCGCCAGGGTGGATTTGCCCGAGCCCGACACGCCGGTGACGGCCACCAAGCGCTTCAAAGGCAACTGCAAATTGACATTTTGGAGGTTGTGCAACTGGGCTTGTCGCACGCTTAACCAATCCAGTTCTTCACTCACCAAACGGCGCAAGCCAATCGGGTGCTGAATGGCTTGTCGCAGGTAGCGACCCGTCACCGAATTGGCCATCGCAGACACCTCGGCCGCTGTCCCCTGCGCCACCAAACGACCGCCGCGTTTGCCTGCGCCAGGGCCGATGTCGATGATGTGATCGGCTTGGCGAATCGTGTCTTCATCGTGTTCGACCACCACCAAGGTGTTGCCCTTGTCGCTCAAGGTCTGCAAAGCCTTGAGCAGAATTTGGTTGTCACGCGGATGCAGGCCAATGGTGGGCTCGTCGAGCACATAGCAAACCCCTTGCAAGTTGCTGCCTAGTTGCGCTGCCAATCGAATGCGTTGGGCCTCTCCACCGCTCAAGGTCGGAGCGCCGCGGTCCAGCGTCAAATAGCCCAGACCGACTTCTTCTAAGAAGTTCAAGCGGCTTTTGATTTCAGGAATGAGGTCGCGTGCAATTTCTCGCTCACGGGGAGTCAACTCGTCTTCTAGGGCCAAAGAGTCCACCCAAGTGTGGACGTCTTTGACCGACAAGCGTGCGGTGTCGGTGATGCCCACCTTGGCAAAGGTCACGGCGCGGGCTGTGGTGTTCAAGCGAGTGCCCTGACAGGTTGGACAGGCTTCGTCGACCAGGTCTTCGACTTCGGCTTCAGCAAAAGTTTGCTCGCGGCCTTTGTGGTCGTCGTCGCGCACCGAGTCATCCAAGGCTTTGCGTTGTTCCTTGCTCAAACGCAAGCCCGTGCCCACACACTCGGGGCACCAGCCGTGCTTGCTGTTGTAGGAGAACAAACGCGGGTCTAACTCGGCGTAACTGGTGCTGCACACCGGACAAGCCCGTTTGGTCGAGAACACCTGCAAAACCCCCAAGGTGGCGGTGTTGGCGCCACTTTCCATGGCAGCAGCCAACCCATCGAGTTGACTGAGCACATGCACCACGCCCTTGCCGTGTTCCAAGGCTTTGGCCAAGCCTTCGCGCAGCAGCGCTTCATTTTCAGGCTTCACGTCAAGGCTCAAGACGGGCAGTTCGATGGTGTGTTCTTTGAAACGGTCAATCCGCGGAAAACCAGTCGTCGGCAAAAACTGCCCATCAACACGCAGGTGCGTGAATCCACGCGGGCGAGCCCAATCGGCCAACTCGGTGTAGACGCCTTTGCGGTTGATGACCAAAGGCGATAACAAGCCAATGTGTTGACCACGGAAGTTCTTCAACAACTGTGCGGCAATGCTGTCGGGTGTTTGCGGCTGCACCGCCGCACCGTCGTGCACGCAATGCTGCACGCCCAACTTGACATACAACAAGCGCAAAAAATGCCAGACTTCGGTGGTGGTCCCGACGGTCGATTTACGCCCACCACGCGACAGGCGTTGCTCAATGGCCACCGTGGGTGGGATGCCAAACACCGCATCCACTTCAGGACGCCCAGCTGGCTGCACGATGCTGCGGGCATAAGCGTTCAGACTCTCCAGGTAACGGCGCTGGCCTTCGTTGAACAAAATATCAAAAGCGAGGGTCGACTTACCCGAGCCACTGACGCCCGTCACCACGGTGAATTTGCCGCGGGGAATGTCCACCGACAGTCCTTTCAAATTATGTTCACGGGCGTTGACGATTTGAATCACCTCAAGGGGCGGCGGCACCACACGCGCTGGCGCTGGCGCTGGCATGTATTCAACGGGGCGCGTCTCATTGACAGCGTCCACGGCGTAGTCACCCAAACGCATGCTTTGGTCATATTCGCGCAGGGCTTGGCCGGTGTGTGAAGTGGCGTGGGCGCGCACCGACTCTGGTGTGCCTTCAGCCACAATCCAACCGCCCGCTGTGCCCCCTTCGGGGCCGAGGTCAATGAGCCAATCACTGGCGCGAATGACATCTAAGTTGTGCTCAATCACCAACAAAGAATGCCCCGCATCGAGCAACTTGCGTAAGGAACGCATCAGTTTGGCAATGTCGTCAAAATGCAGGCCCGTCGTGGGCTCATCGAACAAGAACAAGGTGCCTTTGCGGGCCAGTGGCTGACGACTTGAGGCCGCTGATTTGGCCGCCTCGGCCAAGAAGCCCGCTAGCTTCAAACGCTGTGCTTCGCCACCGGACAAGGTGGGCACGGGTTGGCCTAGTTTCACGTATTCCAAACCCACGTCGACAATAGGTTGCAAGGCCCGCAAGACGTCGCGGTCATTGGCAAACAACTGCGCCGCTTCACTGACGGTCAAATCCAACACATCGGCGACGCTCAAGGCGCGACCACCGCGCTCGATTTTGACTTCCAGAATTTCAGGGCGGTATCGCTGGCCGTTGCAGTCTTGGCAGCGCAAATAAACGTCAGATAAAAACTGCATTTCCACGTGCTCAAATCCAGAGCCACCGCACAGCGGGCAACGGCCATCGCCGCTGTTGAAACTGAATTTACTGCCGGTGTAGCTGCGCTGTTTGGACAGCGGCGCTGTTGCAAAAATTTCGCGCACGGCGTCCCATGCGCCGACGTAACTGGCTGGATTGGAGCGCGCAGTTTTGCCGATCGGGGATTGGTCCACGAACACCACGTCGCTCAAATGGTCAGCGCCCAAAAGGCGATCGTGCAAACCGGGGGTTTCGGTGGTCTTGCCGAAATGACGCATCAAGGCTGGCGCCAACACGTCTTGGATCAAGCTTGATTTACCTGAGCCTGAAACACCCGTCACGCAAACCAGGCGTTGCAAAGGAATTTCGACGCTGATGTTTTTCAAGTTGTGCTCTCGCACACCTTCCAAAATCAAACGGTGCGTGTTTTCACTGACAACGCGCTTGAAGTCCATGCCGACTTGTTTGCGCGCGCCCAAATACTGCCCGGTCAAGGTGTTGGCTTTTCGCAGCGCTTCGGTGCTGCCGTCAAAGACGATTTGACCGCCGCGTTCGCCGGGGCCAGGCCCCATGTCGATCATGCGGTCGGCGGCCAACATGACCGCAGGGTCGTGCTCGACGACCACCAAGGTGTTGCCAGCATCGCGCAAGCGGTGCATGGCTTCGGTGATGCGGTTGATGTCGCGCGGATGCAAGCCAATGCTGGGCTCATCCAACACAAACAAGGTGTTGACCAAGGAGGTGCCCAAGGCGGTGGTCAGGTTGATGCGCTGGACCTCGCCGCCAGACAAGGTGCGGCTTTGGCGGTCCAAGGTCAAATAGCCAATGCCCACGTCACACAGGTATTTCAAACGGGTGCTGATTTCTTCGTGTAACAACTTCAGTGTTTGGTGCTCGGCCGATGCGGTGAGTTCAACCAAAGGCCCAAAAGCCAAATCGAAGAATCGACGCAACTGATCCAAAGGCAGCAGCATCAAGTCGTGCAAGGACAGACCGGGCAAGGCCGCTAATTGATCACGCGACCAATCAACGCCCACGGGCATGAAGCGCTCGTTGGGCGACAGCACCGCATTGGCAGCTTCTTGATTGCCGATGCGCCACAACAGCGATTCCGTTTTAAGACGTGCGCCGCCGCAGGTTTGGCAAGGCGTGTAGCTGCGATATTTGGACAGCAGCACGCGAATGTGCATTTTGTAGGACTTGGTTTCCAAGTACTCAAAAAAGCGCTTCACGCCGTACCACTGCTGGTTCCATTTGCCATTCCAATTCGGCGAGCCTTGAATCACCCACTCTTGCTGCTCGGGCGTGAGTTTGTTCCAAGGCGTGTCGCGTGGAATACCGGCGGTTTCGGCGTGGCGCATCAAATCATCTTGGCATTCTTTCCAGGCCGGGGTTTGCATGGTTTTAATGGCCCCGTTGCGCAAGGTCAACTTGTCGTTGGGGATAACCAAGCCGTAATCCACACCGATGACGCGGCCAAAACCACGGCAAACCTCGCAAGCACCGACCGCCGAATTGAAGCTGAACATGGAGGGAATGGGGTCGCTGTAGCGGGTGTCGCTGTCGGGGCAATGCAAACCCGTTGAGAAACGCCACACCACCTCCTGTGGGGCGGCTGTCCCCGGATTTGTCTCGTTTGCGTCATTCACCTTGTAGACATTCAAACGACCACCACCGCGCTTCAAAGCGGTTTCAATGGCCTCGATAGCGCGTACTTTTTCGACCTTGCCAATGCGGAACCGATCGGCGACAACGTCCAGCACTTTGCGCGGGCCGGTGGGTGTGGCCACTTCGCGCTCGGCTTGAACCCGGGTAAAGCCGCTGGCTGACAACCACTGCGTGACTTCTTCGGCGCTGGTGTTGGCAGGCAGCTCGACAGGGAAAGTCAAGACCAAACGCGGGCCTTCCCATTGAACATCCTTCGATTCACTCGCTGCGCCCGGGGCGTCCAGGGCGTCGGCTTTGGGTGGCGTTTGAGCCCGGGCCAACAACTCGGCATAAATTGTTTCGCTGGAATCGTGTCGCACGGGTTGAGCCGTTTTTTTATCAAACAAATGGCCGGCGCGGGCGAACAACAATTTCAGGTGGTCGTTCAACTCGGTCATGGTGCCCACGGTGGAGCGCGAACTGCGCACGGGGTTGGTCTGATCGATGGCAATGGCTGGCGGCACGCCCTCGACCTTGTCAACCGCGGGCTTGTCCATGCGGTCCAAAAATTGCCGGGCGTAAGCAGAGAAGGTCTCCACATAGCGCCGCTGCCCTTCTGCATACAAGGTGTCAAACACCAAGCTCGACTTGCCCGAGCCGCTGGGACCGGTGACCACCGTGAGTTCGCCGGTGCGCAAGTCCAAGTCCAGGTTCTTCAAATTGTGCTGACGTGCACCACGGATGCGAATAAGGCCTTGGGTCATGGGGGCGCTTCTGTAACGGTTAAGGGAGTTAAGGGAGTAAAGGGAGTTAAGGCGCAAAGGGTTTTAAAAGGCGGAGAGGTCATTCTAGAGACTCGGGTTTTCACCCATAAAACAGCCCCAAATTACCCCTTGAACGTAAGGAGTTGGTCAGTCGGGCTTCCCACAATGGCTCTCCTGGCGACCCCCTACCGGTTCGTCTTCGTTTATTGGTTCTACAAAGGAGACAGAATGATAGATCCCGTGATTGCCAGGGTCCAAAGCGACCCCAAATATCAAGAATTGCGTAAAAAACGCAGTGGTTTAGGCTGGTTTTTAACGCTGCTAATGATGATCGTTTATTACGGTTACGTCGCGCTCATGGCTTTCGACAAGCCCTTTTTGGCTCAACCCATTTCTCCCACTGGTGTGACCTCCTTGGGTATCCCTATTGGTTTTGGGATCATTATTTTCACCATCGTGATCACCGCCATTTATGTCAACAAAGCCAACAGCGATTTTGATGACATGACCAAAGAAATCCTCAAGGACGCCCAGCAATGAAAAAGAACTCTCTAAACTTGGCATTTATTGTCACTGCGCTCAGTTTGTTCGCCGGTGCTGCTTTTGCAGCAGGCGGCGACATGGGCCAAACGACCAAACAAGAGACCAACTGGACTGCGATTGTCATGTTCGGTATTTTTGTCTTGGCGACTTTGTGGATCACCAAGTGGGCTGCCAAGAAAACCACTTCAGCAGCTTCGTTTTATACCGCCGGCGGCGGCATTACCGGTTTCCAAAATGGCTTGGCGATTGCAGGTGACTACATGTCGGCTGCCTCGTTCTTGGGCATTTCGGCCATGGTCATGGGTTCTGGCTATGACGGCCTGATCTACTCCATTGGCTTCTTGGTGGGCTGGCCACTCATCACTTTCTTGATGGCAGAGCGCCTGCGCAACCTCGGCAAATACACCTTCGCTGACGTCGCGGGTTATCGCTTTCAACCCGGTCCGATCCGCGCCTTTGCAGCATCAGGCACCTTGATCGTGGTGGCTTTCTATTTGATTGCTCAAATGGTGGGTGCAGGCCAATTGATCAAATTGCTGTTCGGTTTGGACTACGGTTACGCCGTGGCCATCGTCGGTGTGTTGATGATGGTTTATGTGCTGTTTGGTGGCATGACCGCGACCACTTGGGTGCAAATTATCAAGGCTTGCATGTTGCTGGGTGGCGTGACGTTCATGGCCTTCATGGTGTTGTCGCGTTATGGCTTCAGCCCTGAAGCGCTGTTCTCAGCCGCAGTGGACATCAAAACCACCGCTGCCGAAACCGCCAAGACCGCCGCCATTGCAGCCGCCACAACGGCCAGCGCCGCGGCCACCACGCCAGAAGCCACTGACGCCGCCGCAGCCGCTTTGGCCAAAGCCAACGCCATGGACCCTGCCAAGATCGGCCGCGCCATCATGGGCCCTGGCGGCTTCTTGAAAGACCCCATCTCGGCCATTTCTTTCGGCATGGCTTTGATGTTCGGTACGGCTGGCTTGCCCCACATTTTGATGCGCTTCTTCACGGTGCCTGATGCCAAAGAAGCCCGTAAATCCGTGCTGTGGGCGACCACTTGGATTGGCTACTTCTACATCCTGATCTTCATCATCGGTTTCGGTGCCATTACCTTGGTCACGACCAACCCTGAAATGGCTTCCCAAATCAAGGGTGGGGGTGCCAACATGGCGGCTGTCTTGGTGGCTAAAATCGTCGGCGGCGATGTGTTCTACGGATTCATCTCGGCCGTGGCCTTCGCGACCATTTTGGCTGTGGTGGCTGGTTTGACCTTGTCCGGCGCCTCGGCGGTGTCGCATGACCTGTATGCCACCTTGTTCAAGAACGGCAAAGCAGACAGCGCTTCAGAATTGCGCGTGTCACGCATCACGACCGTTTGCTTGGGGGTGCTGGCGGTGGTGTTGGGCTTGGCTTTTGAGAAGCAAAACATTGCCTTCATGGTGGCTTTGGCCTTTGCCATTGCCGCTTCTGCCAACTTCCCTGTACTGTTCATGTCGGTGTTGTGGAAAGACTGCACGACGAAGGGCGCTGTGATTGGTGGCTTCTTGGGCCTGATCTCTTCTGTCGCCTTGACCGTGGTGTCTCCCGCAGTGTGGGAAGCCACCTTGGGCAACCCCAAGGGCTCGGCTTGGTTCCCCTACTCTTCACCCGCCCTGTTCTCGATGACCATCGGTTTCGTCGGTGTGTGGTTGTTCTCTGTCTTGGACCGCAGTGGCCAGGCTGAGAATGAACGTGCCGCCTTCGCCGCACAACAAGTGCGTTCGGAAACTGGCTTGGGTGCCTCAGGTGCCTCGGGTCACTGATCCACTGGTTGCTTGAGACCCTAAAAAAGCCACCCTCCGGTGGCTTTTTTTTCGACCTAGAAGTATAAAGGCTCAGGCCACTGGCTTCAAGCCATCCTGAATGCCCGCGGGATCGTTCCAATGGGCCTCAAACCAAGGTTCCCCGCGCAGATAGGCTGCCAGCATCGGCAGGCTGTCAAAGCCCCAAAACACCTTGCCATCGACCACAAAAGCGGGCGCGCCAAAGACCCCCGCCTTTTGTGCCATTTCTGTGTTCTGACGCAGCATGGCTTTGACGGCTTCGTCTTGTGGTGAATGATGGAGGTTGAGCTTGGCTTGAAGGCCGGTCAAACGGTCCGCTTCATTGGCATCTGCCCCCCCCACAAAAACGTGCTGAAAAAGGGTTGTGGCCACATGGCGGTTGATGCTGCCGTCGTTCGAAGTGGCCAAGGCCAACCGCATGAGGCCAATCGGGTTGAAGGGGTGCTGTGCAGGCATCTGAAATGGAATTCCCAAAGTCTGGCCCAACCAAGCACAGTGTCGGTAGGTCCAATCGCGTTTAGGCGGAATGCCAGCTGGCCCTGGATTTTGATGGGTTTTCAAAACGGCGCCCAAGACAAACGGCTTGTGCTGAACCAGGTAGCTGAGGCCCTCAAGTTCTTCAGGCAACCGCATCAAAGCAAGGTAAGCAAAGGGGGAAATGAAGTCCAAATAAAAGTCGATCTGTTTCATGTTTTTTGTAAGGGTTGAAGTCGCAGAAGAATGTGTTGCCAGACTTGGCGCTTGCTGGCGTCGCCTGAACCGGACCAGCCGGCAATTTCAGAAATGGTTCGCCAGCAGCCTTGGCAAAAACCGGTTTTGGCGTGCATGACGCACACCGACACGCAAGGCGAAGGCACGTTTGCTGGCGTGGCCAACGCGATTTCTGCGCGGGCCTTGAGTTCTTTGATTTTCTTTGGTTCGCCGTTGAGCCACATGCTGCGTTACTTTATGGTGTCTATTTCAATGTTCGCGTTTGGCCAACAAAGCCCGCGCCACGCGCGAACCAGTGGGTCGATTCAGGTGCGCGCCAATGTAAGCGCCCGCGTGGATCAAAGCCTCTAGGTTGACGCCGGTGTCGATGCCCATGCCTTGCAATAAGTAAACCACGTCTTCAGTGGCTACATTGCCGGTGGCTCCTTTTGCATAAGGGCAGCCGCCCAAACCACCGACGGCGGTGTCAAATTGCTGAATGCCCATTTCCAGGGCCGCCAGGGTATTGGACAAGGCTTGACCGTAGGTGTCGTGGAAATGCCCCGACACATCAGCAAGCGCAAAGTGCGTCAAAGCTGCGCCCATCGCCCGCTGAATTTTGAGCGGCGTCCCCACACCAATGGTGTCCGCAATGCCCAAATGCTGCACCCCCATGTTCCTCATGGCTTGCGCCACCCAAGCCACTCGCTCCGGGGCGATGTCGCCCTCATAAGGACAGCCGACGCAGCAGGAAATGACCCCTCGCACACGGATACCCTCCGCCAAAGCCGCATGGACCACCGGCGCAAAACGGTCCATGCTTTCAGCCACACCGCAGTTGATGTTCTTTTGACTAAACGCCTCGGAGGCAGATCCAAATACCACGATCTCGTTGGGCTTCGTTTTTAGGGCCGCCTCGAAGCCTTGCAAGTTTGGGGTGAGCACCGAATACACCACGTCAGGCCGGCGCGTCAAGGCCGACATGACTTCAGTGTTGTCGGCCATTTGCGGGACCCACTTGGGGCTGACAAAACTGGTGACCTCAAGGTGCTTCAAGCCGGCGGTCTGCAAGCGTTCGATGAGCCCGACTTTCACGCTGGCAGGCACCAAGGACTTTTCGTTTTGCAGGCCATCGCGGGGGCCCACTTCAACCAATTTAACGAAGGCAGGATAGCGGTTCATGGCAGGGGTCATGCGGCTGGGGTCAAGCGGCGGCTGTTTGCAGCTTCAACAACTCGACGCCTTCGCTGACTTGATCGCCGGCGACGTAAAGCACTTCGGTCACCACGCCATCGGCGGGCGCGTTTAAATTGTGCTCCATTTTCATGGCCTCCAAGATGGCCAACAGCTGGCCTTTTTTGACCGCTTCGCCTGCCGTCACGGCGATCGAAATGACCTTGCCCGGCATGGGCGCGGTCAAACGTCCCCCACTCTCAAGCGTGTCTTGTCCTGCTTGTAATAAGGGATCGATGTACTTGATCTGTGCCGAGCCGACGTCGGTGAAAACGAATAAATCCACTGACATTGATCGGCCCGGCTGACCCAAGACATCAACGCGGCATGTGCGCTTTGAAGGGCCCAAGGTCAAGTCGAATTCACCGCGGTGGTGTGGGGCCCCATTCGGATGCATCCAGGACAGGACGACCTCGATCCATGGGGCCTGCCGGGGTGCTTGGCCTTTGTTTATATTTATTTCTTTGTTTTGTTCTTCGGCTTGCTGGAGGTGAATGGTCAAGGTTTGTCCTTGGCCAGGCGCTTGTCGGTTAACGCCCTGCAAAGTCGCAATGAGCGCTTGGCCATCCACTTCAAAATCGAAGGTTCGGCTTGTTTTACCACTGAGGCGCCAGCCATCTCGTTGGCTAAAGGGATCGACGCTGACTTGACTTTGCTCGGCTCGCAAAAGCGCCGCCACGGCGGCGGCGACCGTCCATTGCAGTGGCAGTGGCGTTTGGTGGAAGAGCTTGTCTTTCTCGCGCTCAATCAAGGCCGTGTCCAACTGGGCTTGGGCGAAAGCGGGGCTTTTCACCACGTGCCGCAGGAAGGCCACGTTGTTGTTGACGCCCACAATGTGGGTTTGCGCCAAGGCCGCGTCCAAACGCGCCAAAGCCTCGGCCCGATTGGCACCGTGGACGATCAGTTTGGCAACCATCGAGTCGTAAAAGGGACTGATGACGTCGCCTTCGCGAACGCCGTCGTCGACCCGCACCGCGCCGCGTTCAAACGCGGTTGCAGACGGTTTGCGGTAAACGTGCAAGGTTCCGGTGGCGGGCAAAAAATCTTTGTCGGGGGATTCGGCGCAAATCCGCGCTTCAATGGCGTGGCCGTGAATTCGAAGCTGGTCCTGTGACAAAGGCAAGGGCTCGCCAGAGGCCACACGCAACTGCCACTCGACCAAGTCCAAGCCCGTGATGGCCTCCGTGACTGGGTGCTCGACCTGCAAACGGGTGTTCATTTCCATGAAATAAAACACCATCGCGTCGGGTTGCTCGTAGCCCTGTTGCTCGACGATGAATTCCACCGTGCCGGCACCCACATAGTTAACGGCCTTGGCGGCGGCGACAGCGGCCTGGCCCATTTGTTGGCGCAAACTGTCGGTCAAGCCTGGCGCAGGCGCCTCTTCTAAAACTTTTTGATGGCGGCGTTGCACCGAGCAATCGCGCTCAAACAAGTGCACCACCTGGCCCTGGCTGTCGCCAAAAACCTGGATCTCGATGTGACGAGGGCGTTGCACGTATTTTTCGATCAGCACCGCGGCGTCACCAAAGCTGTTGAGGGACTCGCGTTGACAAGAGGCCAAGGCCGATGCGAAGTCGGCCGCTTGCTCGACCCGTCGCATGCCCTTGCCACCGCCACCCGCACTGGCTTTGATGAGAACCGGATAGCCGATGCGGTCGGCTTCGCGTTGCAGGCGCTCTGGGTTTTGATCGGACCCGTGGTAGCCGGGCACCAAGGGCACACCGGCCTTTTCCATGAGTTGTTTGGATTCGGCTTTCAAACCCATGGCCTGGATGGCAGCAGCAGAGGGGCCAATAAAAACCAGGCCGGCTTGTGCGCAGGCCGTCGCAAAAGCCTCGTTTTCGCTCAAAAAACCATAGCCGGGGTGGATCGCTTCAGCCCCGGTGGCCAAAGCCGCCTCGATGATTTTTTGCCATTGCAAATAACTGTCATTGACGGCGCTTGCGCCCAGGTAAACAGATTCATCACAGGCCATGACGTGTTTGGCGTTGGCGTCTGCATCGGAATAAACCGCCACCGTTTTGATGGCCATGCGCCGTGCCGTGGCGGCGACTCGGCACGCAATTTCGCCCCGATTGGCGATCAGAATTTTCTTAAACACGGGCCTCTCCCAGCCAATTCGGCGATCGTTTTTGCAGGAAGGCTTGCACGCCCTCTTGACCTTGTGCACTGGCCCGGATGTCGGCAATGCCTTTCACGGTGGCGTTCACCAACTCGGTTGAGATTTCTTGCTCGGCCACGTCTTGCACCAACTTCTTGGTGGCACGCACCGCGTCCGGGCCCGCTTGTGCCAAGGCCTGTGCCAATGAGTTGACTTTGACCGTCAACACCTCGGCAGGCACGGCCTCATGAACCAAGCCAATGCGGTGCGCTTCGACCGCATTAAAGCGTTCGGCCGTCAAGAAGTAACGGTGTGCGGCGCGTGCGCCCATGGCCCGAATGACATAGGGGCTGATGGTGGCAGGCATGAGACCGATCTTGACTTCGCTGACGCAAAAGTGCGCGGTGTCGGCGCTGATGGCGATGTCGCAAGCCGAAACCAAGCCCAGTCCACCGGCATAAACATCGCCCTGAATTTGTGCCACCGTGGGTTTTGGACAGGTGTAAAGCGTTTTCAGCATTTCAGCCAATTTCGCTGCATCAGCCCAATTTTCGGCATGCGAATAAGCCGCCATTCGCTTCATCCAATTCAAGTCGGCTCCGGCGCAAAAAGCAGAACCGTTGGCCGCCAACACAATGGCCCTTACCTCGTCTTGCTGACCTAAATACAAAAAAACCTGATTGAGTTCAGCAATCACCTCTTCATTGAAAGCATTGCGAACCTCGGGCCGATTCAAGGTGACTCGGGCCACCTGGCCCATGCCTGTGGTCGGCACGACTTCCCAGTCGAGCAAGAGGTGTTTAAAGGAAGGCAAGTTCGACATGGCCAGACCCCTCACATGCGGAACACGCCAAAGCGGGTGTCTTCAATTGGCGCGTTGCGGGCCGCTGACAAGCCCAAGGCCAAAATGCGGCGGGTGTCTGCGGGGTCAATGACGCCGTCGTCCCACAAGCGGGCGCTGGCGTAATAGGGGTGGGCTTGGGCTTCGATTTGCTCGCGAATGGGGGTTTTAAAAGCCAATTCTTCGGCCTCGCTCCATTGACCGCCTTTGGCTTCAATGCCGTCGCGCCGAACCGTCGCCAAGACGCTGGCAGCTTGCTCGCCACCCATGACGCTGATGCGCGCATTGGGCCACATCCACAAGAAACGCGGGCTGTAGGCGCGTCCGCACATGCCGTAGTTGCCAGCACCAAAACTGCCGCCAATGATGACCGTGAATTTGGGCACTTGTGCCGTGGCCACGGCCGTGACGAGTTTGGCGCCATGGCGCGCGATGCCTTCGTTTTCTACTTTACGACCGACCATGAAGCCAGTGATGTTTTGCAGAAAAACCAGCGGAATTTTGCGTTGGCAACACAACTCAATGAAGTGCGCCCCTTTGACGGACGAGTCTGAGAACAAAATGCCGTTGTTGGCGATGATGCCCACCGGCATGCCCTCGATGCGGGCAAAGCCGGTGACCAACGTGCTGCCAAAACGGGCTTTAAATTCGTCGAAGTCGCTGTCGTCGACGATGCGGGCAATGATTTCGTGGACGTCATAAGGCTTGCGTGGGTCTGCCGGGACGATGCCGTACAACTCCTCGGCGGCGTAGCGCGGCGGCAAGACGCTGCAAGGGTCGGTCCCCAAAGCATCGGCCTTGTGGCGGTTGAAATGGCTCACCGCTTGTCGCGCCAGGGCCAAGGCATGCATGTCGTTTTGTGCCAGATGATCGGCCACGCCAGAAAGGCGTGTGTGGACATCGCCACCGCCCAGATCTTCGGCCGAAACCACCTCACCGGTCGCGGCTTTGACCAAGGGTGGTCCTCCCAAAAAGATGGTGCCCTGGTTTTTGACGATGATGGTTTCATCGCTCATGGCGGGCATGTAAGCACCGCCTGCGGTACAACTGCCCATGACCACCGCCAGCTGGGGAATGCCTTGGGCGCTCATATTGGCTTGGTTAAAAAAGATGCGCCCGAAATGGTCTCGGTCAGGAAATACCTCGTCCTGATTGGGCAAATTGGCGCCACCAGAATCGACCAAATAAATGCAAGGCAAGCGGTTTTGAGCCGCCACTTCCTGAGCCCTCAAATGCTTTTTGACGGTCATCGGAAAGTAGGTCCCCCCTTTGACAGTGGCGTCGTTGCAGACGATCAAGCAGTCCACGCCCTTCACCCGACCCACGCCGGTGATCACGCCCGCCGAGGGTGCATCGTTGCCGTACATGTTCAACGCGGCCAAGGGACTGAGTTCCAGGAAAGGCGTGCCGGGATCGAGCAACCGGTTAACGCGTTCACGCGGCAGCAATTTGCCGCGCGCGGTGTGTTTGGCTCGGGCGGCCTCTCCACCGCCTTGCTCCACCTTGAGCAGTTGTTGTCGCAAATCTTCGACCACAACCAGCATGGCCTGCGCGTTGGTTTGAAATTCTGGTGAACGCGGGTTGAGTTGGCTCTCGAGGATCATGGGGGTGTCGGCTTTTATAGTTTGAAGGGCACAACTTCTTGGCGTTGTTCACCCAAACCGGTAATGCCCAGCGTCATGACATCGCCCTTCTTTAAGAAAACAGGCGCTGGCACACCATTTTTCTTGATGCCCATGCCAACGCCAGGAGGCGTGCCCGTGGTGATGACGTCACCAGGTTCGAGGGTCATGATTTGGCTGACGTACGCGATGATTTTCGGCACGTTGAAAATCATGGTTTTGGTATTGCCGGTTTGATGGCGTACACCATTCACGTCCAGCCATAAATCCAGTTTGTGGGGATTTTCTATTTCGTCGCAGGTCACCAACCAGGGACCGATGGGGCCGAAGGTGTCAAAGCCTTTGCCTTTGTCCCAAGTAGGGCCGCGCTCCAACTGCCATTCACGCTCACTCACATCGTTGACGAGCACATAGCCAGCCACATGGTTGAAGGCGTTTTTTTGGGTGACGTGGCGCGCACGCCGACCGATGACGATCCCGAGCTCTACTTCCCAGTCGGTTTTGGTCGACCCCTTGGGCAACATCACGGGATCGTTTGGGCCACCGATGCACGAGGTGGCTTTCATGAAAACCACGGGCTCTTTGGGCAGTGGCATGCCAGCCTCGGCCGCATGGTCGGCGTAGTTCAAGCCGATGGCGACGAATTTACCGATCTTGGCAACAGGACAACCCAAACGAGGACGGCCCTTCACGCGGGGGAGTTGTTCGGGGTTGAGTCGGGCCAGTTTCTTCAAAGTGGCCTCGCTGAGTTGATCGGGGCCGATGTCCGGCAACAGGGCGCTCAGGTCTCGAAAAATCCCCTCAGGATCTATAAGACCTGGTTTTTCTTTACCAACTTTGCCATAGCGAATCAGTTTCATGGGACTCCTTAAATTGAAGTCCATTATCGGCAACTCTGAGTCACATCCTATTGGGAATTACCTTTGGAATTGACTTCATAGCGACGCTGCAGGACCCGAATCAACCCCAGTAATTCTTTTCACTGTCCTTTATTGTGACGTGATCATCGTGCCGATGGCTTGGTCTGTTAGTATTTCTAACAGGACGGCATGGGGCACGCGTCCGTCAACAATGTGGACCGACTTGACGCCACTGTTGGCCGCGTTCAAGGCACCCGCAATTTTGGGCAGCATGCCACCGGTCAGGGTGCCATCGGCAATCAAACCGTCGATTTGCTTGGGTGTGAGTTCGGTTAGCAACTCACCCGCTTTATTGAGCACCCCCTTGATGTTGGTCAGCATCAAGAGTTTTTCTGCATTCAAGACGACGGCCAGTTTGCTGGCAACCACGTCGGCGTTGATGTTGTAACTTTCGTTGGCCTCTCCGTAGCCAATCGGGCTGACGACAGGAATAAAACCTGCCTTTTGAAGGGCGACGACAACGGAAGAATTCACCTCGGTGACCTCACCCACTTGGCCCACGTCGACTTCCTTGCTGGGGTCTTGGGCATCGGTCATTTTGAGCTTTCGGGATTTGATCAGGCCACCGTCTCTGCCGGTCAAACCCACGGCTTGACCGCCGGCCTGGTTGATGAGGCCCACAATTTCTTGCTGAACTTCACCGCCCAAAACCCACTGCACCACACCCATTGTTTCAGCGTCTGTAACCCGCATGCCTTGAATGAATTCTCCCTTTTTGCCAATTCGATTCAAGGCGTTTTCGATTTGCGGTCCCCCACCGTGCACCACCACTGGATTCATGCCCAATAATTTCAACATCACCACGTCTTCTGCAAAGCACTTCTGCAGTTGCGGGTCGGTCATGGCATTGCCGCCGTATTTGATGAGCAAGGTTTTCCCTTGATATTTTCGGATGAAAGGGAGTGCTTGCGCCAAGATGTCGGCCTGGTCGCCTGATGTGAGTGCGGTGGATGTCATGTAATTGAGAGACACAAATTTCAAAATGGCTATTGTGCCTGAGGCCCGAGCTGATTTGAAACCCCAAAAAACCAAACCCCCTAGCTTTATGGGCTAGGGGGTGTGGGGTGCTGTAAGAGCCTGACGATGACCTACTTTCACACGGGAATCCGCACTATCATCGGCGCTGAGTCGTTTCACGGTCC
>CAIKMN010000026.1 GCA_903828535.1 uncultured Curvibacter sp. | reverse complement strand
TCATGGTCAATCGCCTAATTCAAGGTTTCATCAAGGAAATTATTGAAATCTCAGGTTTTGACCGAGGTGATAAAGGGGGGTGGCGGGGGGCTGCCGGCCGACAACGTCAACACCTCGTATCCCGTCTCGGTCACCAAGACGGTGTGTTCCCATTGAGCCGACAAACTGTGGTCCTTGGTGACGATGGTCCAGCCGTCGTTACCGAGTTCTTTGATTTCTTTGCGGCCCGCGTTGATCATGGGTTCGATGGTGAAGGTCATGCCGGGCTTAAGTTCTTCCAGCGTGCCAGGTCGACCGTAGTGCAGCACTTGGGGGTCTTCGTGGAACTTTTTGCCTATGCCATGGCCGCAAAATTCACGCACCACCGAGAAGCCTTGGGCTTCGGCAAATTTTTGGATGGCATGGCCGACGTCGCCCAAATGAGCGCCGGGTTTGACTTGTTGAATGCCAATCCACATTGCGTCATAAGTCACGGCGCACAAACGCTTGGCGGCAATCGAAGTTTCCCCAATCAAGTACATGCGGCTGTTGTCGCCGTACCAGCCGTCAGCCGTAATGACAGTCACATCGACATTCATGATGTCGCCCTTTTTCAGGGGCTTGTCATTGGGAATGCCGTGGCACACCACGTGATTCAGGGAGGTGCAAAGCGAGGCGGGGTAGGGTGGATAGCCTGGAGGCTGGTAGCCCAAAGTGGCGGTGCGGGTGTTTTGCACATTGACCATGTAGTCATGCGCCAAACGGTCCACTTCTTTGGTCGTGATGCCCACTTTAATCAGGGGCGTGAGGTAGTCCAAGACCTCTGAGGCCAGGCGGCAAGCCAAGCGCATGCCTTCAATATCTTCGGGGGATTTGTAAGTAATACTCATCCCCAAATTATCCCATTCAGCTTGGCCCGACGGGCAATGGGGCCGGTAAAATGGAGGCATTCCCTAAAAAAATCGGCTCGCCAAGTGACTGCGTCTCCCATCGCCCCTTCGTTTTCCTCCGTCAAACACCCCACTTTGCAGCTCACAGCCTTTGATGGCGGCAGGGCGCTCAGCGATTTCAGAGTCCAGCAGTTATTGCCTCAGTTACGGGCCATCCACCCCAAGTTAACCGGCATCAGCGCCCGCTTTGTTCATTGGGTGGCCTCTGAATCAGCAACCACTGAGGCCCAAAAAAACCAGCTGGCGGCTTTGTTGACTTATGGAGAGTCCTTTGAAACATTGGCACCTTCCACTTCGGGCACGCTCTCAAAAGCTTCGGCCAAATCAGACCTTGTGTTTTGGGTCAGCCCCCGTTTTGGAACGGTCTCACCTTGGGCCTCCAAAGCCACTGACATTGCCCGCAACTGCGGCTTGTCGTTGAAGCGTGTGGAGCGGGTCACTGAATACCACCTTCACCTCGAACAACCTTTGCTGAGCGGTGTCCTGAGTGGTGTTTTGGGCGGCGTTGGTTTGACGACCGAGCAATCTCAAGCCGTGGCGGCCTTGGTGCATGACCGCATGACCGAATCGGTGATGTTTGCCCGAGACGATGCCGCGCATTTGTTCACCGAACTCGTGGCAGAACCCTTGGCCCACATCGATGTGCTCGCAGGCGGTCGATTGGCCTTGGAACAAGCCAATTCACAATTTGGATTGGCCTTGGCCGATGACGAAATGGACTACTTGGTCGCTGCCTTCCAAGGTTTGCAACGCAACCCCACCGACGTCGAGTTGATGATGTTTGCGCAGGCCAACAGTGAGCACTGCCGTCATAAAATTTTTAACGCCCAATTCATCATCGACGGCGTGGGCCAAGAAAAAAGCCTGTTTGGCATGATCCGCAACACCCATGCACTGGCGCCGCAGCACACGGTGGTGGCGTATTCCGACAACGCCTCGGTGATGGAAGGTCATGAAGTCGAGCGATTCGTGGCGCGGGCGTTGACGCCCGATGAAACCAGTCCGGGCGCTCCGACTTACCAAAAATCCCAAGCCCTTCACCATGTTTTGATGAAGGTCGAAACCCACAATCACCCGACCGCCATTTCCCCTTTCCCCGGTGCGGCCACGGGGGCGGGCGGCGAAATTCGAGACGAAGGCGCAACAGGACGGGGTTCCAAACCCAAAGCCGGCCTGACCGGCTTCACCGTTTCTAAGCTCGTTTTTGAAGGCGATCAAACCACTGAATTTGGCAAACCCGCCCACATTGCCAGCCCCTTGCAAATCATGATCGAAGGGCCCTTGGGAGGTGCTGCGTTCAACAATGAATTTGGCCGTCCAAATTTGACCGGTTATTTCCGCGAATATGAACAGACCGTCACTTCTGACGTAGACAGCGTTCGCCGTGGCTACCACAAGCCCATCATGATCGCAGGGGGGCTGGGTGTCATCGATTCGGGTTTGACTCACAAAATTGAATTTCCAGCCGGTACTTTGTTGATTCAACTCGGCGGACCCGGCATGCGGATTGGCATGGGCGGTGGCGCGGCCAGCTCCATGGCCACTGGCGCCAACGCAGCCGAACTCGACTTTGACTCGGTGCAACGCGGTAACCCTGAGATCGAACGCCGGGCGCAAGAGGTCATCAACCACTGCTGGACTCAAGGGGCCCACAACCCCATCTTGGCCATCCACGATGTGGGCGCCGGCGGCTTGTCTAATGCCTTTCCCGAATTGACCCACGACGCCGGTCGCGGTGCTTGTTTTGATTTGAGCCAAGTGCCGCTCGAGGAATCGGGCTTGGCGCCCAAAGAAATTTGGAGCAACGAAAGCCAAGAACGTTATGTGTTGGCGATTGCACCGGCGTCTTTGCCGCAATTCAAAGCCTTTTGCGAACGTGAGCGTTGTCCCTTTGCGGTCGTTGGCGTCGCGACAGAAGCACGTCAATTGGTGGTGGCCGATGGCCGCGAAAGCGTTGAAGCCCACAATGCCCAGCCGGTCGACATGCCCATGAATGTGCTGCTGGGCAAGCCGCCCAAAATGCTGCGTGATGTCCAAACCGTGAAACGCCAATTCAAGCCCTTGGACGTCACCGGGATGAGTCTGCAACAGGCCGCCATTGACGTCTTGGCGCACCCCACCGTCGCCAGCAAACGTTTTTTAATCACCATTGGCGACCGCGCCGTTGGGGGCTTAACGCACCGCGACCAAATGGTCGGCCCTTGGCAAGTGCCGGTGGCCGATTGCGCCGTCACCTTGGCCGATTACCGAGGTTTTGCCGGCGAGGCCATGAGCATGGGCGAGCGCACCCCGTTGGCGGTGATGGACGCGGCCGCTTCCGGTCGCATGGCCGTCGCGGAGGCCATCACCAATTTGTTGGCGGCGCCTTTTGAATTGCCGCGCGTCAAGCTCTCTGCCAACTGGATGGCCGCTTGCGGCGAGACCGGTGAAGACGCGGCTTTGTACGAAACCGTCAAAGCAGTGGGCATGGAACTTTGCCCTGCGCTGGGCATCTCGATCCCCGTTGGCAAGGACAGCTTGTCCATGCGGACCCAATGGACCGACGCCAGTGGCACCCAGAAAAAGGTCACTTCTCCCGTTAGCCTGATCGTCACCGCCTTTGCCTCACTGGCCGACGTGCGCGGTACCTTGACACCCCAACTCCAGACGCAAGAGGCCGACACCTCGCTCATCTTGATTGATTTGGGGCGCGGGCAAATGCGCATGGGCGGCTCCATTTTGGCGCAAGTGCTGGACCAAACTGGCGACCAAGTGCCTGATTTGGACGATGCGCAAGACCTGAAAAATTTGGTCCAAGCCATCAATGCCTTGCGCGCGCAAGGTCAAATTTTGGCTTATCACGACCGCAGCGACGGCGGTCTTTTTGCCAGCGTGGCCGAAATGGCCTTTGCCGGCCATGTGGGCGTTAGCCTGAATGTCGACCTGCTGGTGACCGAAGGCGACGGCATCAGTGACAGCCGCGCCGATGTGGGCGACAGTAAAAACTGGGCCACTCAGGTCAGTGCCCGTCGGGATGAACTGACATTGAAGGCCTTGTTCAACGAGGAGCTGGGGGCCGTCATTCAAGTGCGTACCGCCGACCGTACAGCCGTCATGCATGTGTTGCGTGAACACGGCTTGAGCCGACACAGCCACGTGATTGGCAAAACGCGTCCCGCCCATTCAACCGTGCAAGCCGGTGTGGGCGAGTTGCAAGTATGGCGCGATGCCAAGTGCGTGTTCAGTGCCAGTCTCTTTGACTTGCAACAGGTTTGGGATTCGGTCAGCTGGAAAATCAACCGCCTGCGTGATAACCCCGCCTGTGCCGACGCCGAGCACGCCGCGGCCGGCCTGCCGAACGACCCCGGGATGCAAGTCAAGTTGACCTTTGACCCCCAAGCCCATTCTCAATTCGACCCCTCCCAAGGCCATTCCCCGGGCCTGGTTTTGAGCCGCCCCAAGGTCGCGATTCTGCGGGAGCAAGGCGTTAACTCACACGTCGAAATGGCCTACGCCTTTACCGAGGCTGGCTTCGAGGCTTACGACGTGCACATGACTGACCTGCAATCGGGTCGCGCCCGATTAAACGACTTCCGTGGCGTGGTGGCCTGTGGCGGCTTCAGTTATGGCGACACACTGGGTGCAGGCATTGGATGGGCCCGCAGCATCACCTTCAACCCGGCCTTGTCAGACCAGTTCAAAGGCTTTTTTGATCGCCAAGACACCTTTGGTTTGGGTGTTTGCAATGGCTGCCAGATGTTTGCCGAGTTGGCCGACATCATTCCTGGAGCCGAAGATTGGCCGCGTTTCACCACCAACCAAAGCGAACGCTTTGAAGCACGGCTGTCTTTGGTCGAGGTGTTGGCTTCCCCCAGTTTGTTCTTGCAAGGCATGGCAGGCAGCCAGTTGCCGATAGCCGTGGCACATGGCGAAGGCCATGCCAACTTCAGCGCCCGCGGCAACGCCAGCAAGGCGATCGCGGCGATGCGATTTGTCGATCATTTTGGCGCGGCCACGGAAGCTTATCCTCTCAACCCAAACGGCAGCGTCGGGGGTTTAACCGCGGTCACCACGGCTGATGGCCGCTTCACGGCCATGATGCCGCACCCCGAGCGCGTGTTCCGTAACATCCAAATGAGTTGGACATCAGGCGAACCCAGCGCCTTGAGCCCCTGGATGCAAATCTGGCGAAATGCCCGTCGTTGGGTGGGTTAATAGCAAGGTAAGACCTGAAACAAAGGGTGAGATTGCCGGTGTTTTGATTGACCCGGCAGCCCACATTCCGGACACTGGGGTCCTAAATCATTAGGAACCCGTTCATGTCTATGCCAGAAAAACTTGTCCCCACCGTCACCTACCACCCAAATTTGGGTTTAACTAAACCCTTTTATTTCAGCGCAGCCGTTTTTTTCGCCTCTTTAATCGGCGCTTGCGCCTCTACGCCAGCGGGCCCCACTGTCCAAGTTTTGCCAGGGGCCTTTAAATCTTACGAACAATTTCAAGAAGAGAAAGCGTTTTGCATG
Organism: uncultured Curvibacter sp.; assembly: GCA_903828535.1. Classification (GTDB taxonomy): domain Bacteria; phylum Pseudomonadota; class Gammaproteobacteria; order Burkholderiales; family Burkholderiaceae_C; genus Curvibacter. The sequence continues at coordinate 48,765 of CAIKMN010000026.1, read as the reverse complement.
CAAAACGCGCAGTCACAAACGGCAGCCCAAGTCAGCGCAAGCAACACCCACACGGGTGAAACGGCTGCCATCGGAACAGTGGTTGGTGCAGCGTTAGGCGCAGTGGTGGGCAACTCGACAGGAGCCGGCGTGGGCGCTGGATTGGGTGCGGCCGCTGGAACTTATGTCGGCAACAATGGCATGAACCCACAAACTGGCACCCAAGAGCAATACAACCGGGTGTATGTGCAATGCATGGTGGCCAAAGGCAATAAGGTCAGTTAAGAGGTGGCTGGGATCAATTAAATTTTGCCCAGCGTCTTCAACTCGCGGCCCAATTCTGCAATTCTGAATTCCCCTCGGGTCAAAGCCTCTGGGGTGGTGTGCACTGAGTAATTCCCAAGTGCCAATTCATGGCTGGAACGCTTGGCACTGCCGACCAAAAAGGCACAAGCATTTTCTGCATGGAAAGCAATGGCCTCATTACCGGGGGCAAAGACCGCCAGTTCACGCTCCAAGGTGCTGCCGCTCACCTCAAGCAAACCCGACTGGGCGAACACCCAGGCCAAGTTGTGGCTGACCGGCGGTTCGTAATGCCAATTCTCGCCGGCCATTAATTCCACCCAAAAATAATTGGCATCAAAGGGCGCAGGCACAGGGCTCTGGACGCCGTCATGACTGCCCATCAGCACCGTGATGGGGCCCGCCTTCGGGACAGAGGCCGCTGGCAAAAACAAAGCGCTGGGCTCGGCCAATTCATGGGCCTCGGGCAATGAAAACCAAGTTTGGAAACCGGTCAATTGACCCGCCCCCGTTAGGTTGGATTTGTGCCAGATGCCACCCCCTGCGATGACCCACTCTTCCCCCTTGGCCTCCACCAGATCGAGCTGCCCTAATGAGGTGAGGTGCTCCATTTCGTAAGTCAGCGGGAAGCTGAGGGTGGCGATGCCTGAGTGAGGGTGAAAGCCGAACTTGGGACCGTTGTTCTCGGCTTCGATGTAGTCCAAAAAAACAAAGGGCTTCAGCACCTGACCCAAGTCGCCCGGGCTGAACAAACGGGTGATGGGACCGTGACGGCGGCCAAAGGTTTTGTAGATGATGGGACGTTGCGGCAAGGCCATGGCGAATTCCTCAATGAACCGCCTGAGCCTCAGGTCGGGTTCTGTAAAAAGTGAGCGGTTGTTCTTCGGCGGCTTGTAAAACCGACCTTTTGATTTTGCCCACAACATGCATCTCGCAGGGTCTGCAATCGAACCGCAGAGTCAGTTTTTCCTTGCCTTTGATCAAGGTGAGGGGCTCCGCTTTAATGGTGCCTTGAACGCCCGTGACGCCTTTGGCCTGTTTGGGGCAGAGGCTGAGCGAAAAACGCACACAGTGCTTGGTGATCATCAAAGACACTTCGCCGGTTTCTTCGTGGGCCTCATAGGCCGCTGCAATCACCTTGACACCATGCCTTGCATAAAAGGCGTGCGCCTTTTGATTGAACACATTCGCCAAATAGCTCAAGGAATCATCTGGGTAAACCGCTGGCGGACTTAAGGGCACTGCACGAGCGGGGCGCACATAGGCACTTTGCCGCGCTTTTGTCAAAGCGGCCAGCGCTTGTCGGCGCAAAGGGTTCAACTGAGACGCCGGCAAGAACCACGCTTGGCTCAAGGCCAACTGAATGTCGATGGGTTCAAATTCGGTGTGGCCGAATTTGCCCAGATGCTCACGCAGGCTTTGTTCGTTCTTAACGGCGTCGCGTGCGCGTTCCGGAGGTAAGGTCAAATTCGCTTGACCGGCATGGCCGTCTTCGTCGGTCAGGGTTAACTGCAAAGTGAGCTGATTGGACGTACACGCCACCTCGGCCAAATGAACCCAGACGCCAAGGCGACGATCACTAGATTTTTTCTCCAGCAAGCGCACCCAATTCATGTCGCGGTTGCGGTTCACTTCAACCCCTTTGCGCAGGTCTTTCAGGCCCGCAATCGGGTCTTTTGGAAAAACGCGCCAGCGATTGACTTGCCTGGACTCTGCTCGGTTGATGGGCAAACCCACCAATTCTTTTTGCAAGTCGTAATAGCAAAGACCGTCACCGTTGTGCAGCTCGGTGTCGGGGCTGTACGTTTCCAGTTCAACCCATTCTTCGGCGGCGTTCACTGCGGTGACCCAGCCAATCGCTTGACCCGGATTTTTGGGGGTGTCAAACGCGCCAATGTTTTCTTGGCGTCCCTGCACAAAGTAGTCGGTGAATTCGCGGTTGAAGTTTTGATTGGGGTCGGGCGTGAAATAAAGCTGGGTGCGCCCGCTCGAAGCGCGTGCGTAGGGGTTGTGGCTGTGTTCGGAACCCGATTCAATCAGCTCGTCGAGCAAACGACGGTAGTGGCCGGTGATGTTTTTCACGTAGGCCAAGTCTTTGTAGCGGCCTTCAATTTTGAAGCTGCGGATGCCCGCGGCCACCAAAGCCGCCAGGTTCTCGCTTTGGTTGTTGTCCTTCATCGACAACACGTGTTTGTCGTGCGCTATAAATCGGCCTTGCGAGTCGGTCAATTGGTAAGGTAAGCGACAAGCTTGAGAGCAGTCACCCCGGTTCGCGCTGCGCCCGGTGTGCGCATGGCTGATGTAGCACTGGCCGCTGTAGGCCACACACAAGGCGCCATGGACAAAAAACTCCAATTGAGCCCGGTTCGGGTCCATGACTTGGTGGATGGCTTGAATTTGTTCCAGCGTCAACTCCCGCGCCAAGACGATTTGCGAGAAGCCCACATCCTGCATGAAGCGGGCTTTTTCGGGGGTGCGAATGTCGGTTTGGGTGCTCGCGTGGAGTTGAATCGGCGGCAAATCGATTTCGAGCAAGCCCATGTCTTGCACGATCAACGCGTCGGCCCCAGCGTGGTAAACGTCCCACGCCAATTGACGGGCGAGCGCCAGTTCATCGTCGCGCAGAATGGTATTGAGCGTGATGAAAATGCGGCTGTTATAGCGATGCGCCTCTTTGCAAAGCCGTTCGATATCCGCCAAAGAATTCCCCGCATCGGCCCGCGCCCCAAAGCCGGGGCCCCCGATGTAGACCGCATCGGCGCCGTGGTGCACAGCAGCGATGCCAATTTCGGCGTCACGCGCCGGGCTGAGGAGTTCGAGTTGGTGGCTGAGCAGCGTCATGTCCAGATTGCGTTTTTAACAACGCTTTTTAAAAACGTTTTTTATCGCCCGGTTGCATGACCACCATCTCGGTGGTGCGGAGACCGCCCGCATTCAACGCGGCTTGAAAATCAAGGGGGGAGCCGTTAATCAGCGGGTAGGTGCCATAGTGCATGGGCAAGGCCAAAGGGGCTTTGATCAATTCGCGCATGGCAAAGGCCGCTTCTTTGGGGCCCATGGTGTAGTTGCCGCCAATGGGCAACATCACCAAATCGGGGCGGTACATCTCGGCAATGAGCTTCATGTCGCCAAAGACGCCGGTATCGCCCATGTGCCAAATTTTGAAGCCGTTTTCGAGCTCAATGAGGAAGCCAATCGGCTCGCCGCCCACATGCATTTCTTTCTTTCCGGTGGTGGGGTTGAGCCAGTTCAACTCAGAGGAATGTTCGGCATGAACCGCGGTGATCTTGACGCCATTGGGGCCGAAGGGCCGAACGGTGCCGCTTTTGTTCATTCGCGGGGTCAGTTCGGGGGGCAAGATGCCCAAGTTTTGCATCGACTCTTGCAAACCCGCGGGGGCATAAACAGGCGCTTGATTGAGCTGTGCCAAAGCCGGTGCGTCAGCAAAGTGGTCGGCGTGCGCGTGGGTGACCAAGATCAAATCGACGTGGCCCAGATTTTCGAGTTTTTTGTATTCGGCTGGCGTTTTCGGGTTGGGAATCAACCAAGGGTCGATCATGATGACCTTGCCGCCCGGCGTCGTGATGCGCATGGCCGCTTGCCCCAACCACAAAACTTCCGTCTTGCCATCACTGGCAGTCGACGCTTGAGAGGCCGACGTCGCAGAGGGACTTTGAGCCTGGGCTTGAAAGCCAAGACCCAGTAAGCCAGAAAGAACAAGGGCCGAAGCCCACAAAATTTGTTTCATGGAGACTCCAGCCCTGATCAGGTGTGGGTTAAAGATGGCTTGGATTGACTTTATTCAATCTTGGCTTTGCCACGAAGGTCTTCTTGGTATTGCCCCATCTTGCGTTGCAACATTTGCTGAGCGATTTGTGACTTCACGTCTTCCAATTTTGGCAACTCGGCATCACGCACTTCTTCAACGCGGATGACGTGGTAGCCAAATTGTGTTTTGACGGGGGTTTCAGACGTTTGGCCTTTTTTCAGGGCCACCAAGGCGTCGCTGAATTCTTTGACGAAGCCCGATGGATTGGCCCAACCCAAGTCGCCGCCTTTGACACCAGAGCCCGTGTCTTTGGACTGCTTTTTAGCGATTTCATCAAATTTGCCGCCTTTTTTCAACTTGGCAATGATGTCTTTGGCGTCGGCTTCTTTTTCGACCAAGATATGACGGGCGTGGTATTCCTTGGCACCTGCACCCCCTTGGGCTTGCACGAACTTGTCGTATTCGGCCTTGATTTCGGCGTCGGTGATGGCGTTTTTCTTCTCGAATTCGGTGAACAGTTCACGAATCAAAATGGTTTGTTTGGCCAATTCGAGTTGTTCTTTGTAGTCGGGCGTGGTGTTCAGGCCTTGCTTCATGGCTTCTTGCACGAAGATTTCACGGGTCACGACTTCTTCTTTGATCTTGCCTTCAATTTCGGGCGTGATCGGACGACCCGATTTGGCCACTTGAGCCGCCAGCGCGTCGGCGCGGGCTTTGGGAACGGCAACACCGTTCACGATGGCAATGTTTTGGGCTTGGGCAGAAAACGCCAACAAGGAGGCCAGGGCGGTACCCGCAACGAGGGCCACAGAAGATTTTTTCATACAAATTCCTGAATGAGTTAAAGCACTTCAATCGCCAAAGCATGTAAGCCCTGGGTCATGAGGGAACCGACGGCATCATACACAAGGCGATGCTGTGCCACCGGGCGCAAACCTGTAAAGAGAGGTGAAGCAATCTTGACCCGAAAGTGGGTCCCAGAGCCTCGCTCGTTCGCCCCCACATGACCCGCATGGGAGGCGCTTTCGTCGATGACTTCCAGTTGGGTTGGGTTCAAACTCGCCTGTAGTAAGGCCGAGATGCGCTCGCTGGTGATGGCGGTTTCAGATTCAGTTACAGATTGGGTTGCAATTTCAGGCGGAGGGGCGTGCAGGGCATTCTCAGGGGTTGTGTTTTCAGCGGGCTGCATGTGCTTGGCCAATAAAAGCGCCTGGATGACCACAAACACCAAGGTCAGCGCGGTGCAGCCAAATACCTTGAAGCTCACCCAATCGGCCGTGTCAAAGTGATTGGCCACCCACAGGTTCAGAAACCCCAAGACCGTGAAAAAAAGCAGCCAACTGAAGTTGACTTGCCCCCAAACGGGCTCGGGCAATTTAAGTTGAGCGCCCATCACGACCTTGATGGGGCTCTTTTTCAAGATGAACTGGCCCACGCCCAAAGCAGCGGCAAAGGCCCAATAAAGCAGAGTCGGTTTCCATTTGATGAAGGTTTCGTCGTGCGTCAACAAGGTGGCGCCCCCAAACACCACGATGATGCCCAAAGTGACCCATTGCATCGGCGCGACTTTTCCATCGCGGTGCTTCAAGTAAATAATTTGCAACAAGGTCGTCACGATGGCAACGGCGGTCGCGGTGTAAATGTCAAAGAGCTTGAACGCCGCAAAAAAAAGCAGCACCGGAATCAAGTCAACGAGCGCCTTCATGCGTCACCCTTGGCATCAAAATCCAGCGAGGCCGAGTTCATGCAATAGCGCAGACCGGTCGGGGCTGGGCCGTCTTCGAAGACATGGCCCAAGTGGGCTTTGCACTGGGCGCAAACGGTTTCAGTGCGGACCATGCCGTGTCTGCGATCGACGATCTCTTCAATCGCGCCAGGTACGGCCACTTGTGAAAAGCTGGGCCAGCCGCAGCCGGCGTCAAACTTGGTGCTTGAATCGAATAATTTGTTGCCGCAGCAAATGCAATGGTACGAACCCTCTGCCCAGTGGGCTTCGTATTTGCCTGTGAACGGCCGCTCAGTGGCCGCACGCCGGGTGACTTGAAAGGCAACGGGTTCCGCATTTTTGCGGGCCAAGAAGGTCTGCCATTCAGCGTCTGTTTTGGGGAGCGAGGGGTCTTGATTTTGAGACATTTTGAAGATAATTGGTTTAAGAAGAACAACTGATTTCAATGGATGCCGCCCATTCGGGGGGAAAGTCAGCCAAAGACTCCGACTCAGGGTGTTCATCAAACGGCGTTTGTAGCACATGCAAGAGCTCGGTCACGCCAGAAAAATCCTTGTTCTTGGCCCTCTGTATGGCCTCTTCAGCCAAGTGGTTGCGCAATACAAACTTGGGGTTGGTGCGGAGCATGGCACGCCCGTCGGGCGGGGCCATTGACCACAGGCGCTGGTATTGAGCCCACCAGGCGTCAAAGCGGGGGCGGTCCAAAAACAGGTCGCGCAGTTCTGTCAGGCGCGGGCTGTCCACAGGGGGGTGGGCGGTTTGGTGCTCGACGACGGCCCAACTGAGTCGCCGCCAAAAGAGGGGGTAATCGGTGCCTTCTGTAGCCAGCAAATCCAGCAACCCTTGCAGGAGGGTTTGGTCAATTTCGAGGCCTTCCTGAGTGCCTTCAACCTGAGGCTGTTGCCAACCCAACTTGGCTCGCATCAAGCGCCTGTAGGTCGCCATGAACTCGGGCTCAAAGACGTCCAGGGCCGCTTGTGCGGATTCTGGGTCTTGAATCAAGGGCATGAGCGCTCGTGCCAAGCGGTACAGGTTCCAATGCGCCACCCGAGGCTGTTGGTCATAGGCATAGCGTCCCTGCGAATCGGTGTGATTGCAAATGTGGTCGGGCACAAAGGCATCCAAGAATTGGAAGGGCCCGTAATCCAAGGTGAGGCCGAGCAAACTCATGTTGTCGGTGTTCATCACGCCATGGCAGAACCCGATCGCCTGCCAATGCGCCATCAAGCGGGCAGTGCGTTGAGTCACGGCTTGCAACAGTCCGGTGGCTTGCTGAGTTGCAAGGGCGGTTTTTGTAGTCGCTTCGGTTTCTTGGCCTGTCTCATGACCCGAAGCCGATGCGCATTCTGGAAAGTAATTTGACCAAGCAAACCTTAACAATCGATGCAAAGACGCCACATCACCGCGAGCGGCGAAGTGTTCAAAATGGCCGAAGCGCAAAAAACTGGGGGCGACTCGCGTCACCACAGCCGCCGTTTCTAGGGTTTCTCGCCAAACCGGTGCATCCGAGCCGGTAATGCAAAGCGCCCTTGAAGTCGGAACCCCCAAAGCGTGCATCGCCTCACTGGCCAAATATTCGCGAATACTGGAACGCAACACGGCCCGGCCATCGGCACGGCGGGAGTAGGGCGTGGGACCACTGCCTTTAAGCTGAACTTCTTGCGGGCCCAAATTGGGGTTCGAGGCCGTGGCGCCCAACAAAATAGCGCGGCCATCGCCCAACTGGCCGGCCCATACGCCAAATTGGTGGCCGCTGTAAACACTGGCCAATGGCTGCATGCCGGGCAACTGCGCATTGCCAGTCAACACCTGCAAGGCCACGTCGTTAAAGGGGTCGTTTTGCGGTCCGTCTGCTCCCTCGCTTTGCCACCAACCCAAGTCTTTTGCCAAGGCCTGATTGACACCGACCCAGTAGGGGGAAGGCAGTGGCGTGGGCTTTAATTCCGTGAAAAAAGGCGCCCCCAATTGGAAGAATGAATGGTCCCAAGAAAGGGGTGATGTAGGAAGTTGAATGCCCATGTTGCGATTGTCTCTGATCTCAGTAACCCCGGAGACAGCAAGGTTCCTAGCGCCCTAGCGAGAATATTTTTATCCCCGATGGTCTGCCTTAGAATTTATAGAACGATCGTTCTTTTTTGACCGACTTGGACATCTAAACTTAGGAGACCCTTGATGTTGGGATTGATGCAAAGCCAGCCCTTGCTGACTTCTTCCTTGATTGATTTTGCTGAGCGCCACCATGGCGATGTCGAAATTGTCTCTCGCCGAGTGGAGGGAGACCTTCATCGTTACACCTACGCCGACATGGCCAAGCGTTCTCGCCAAGTGGCGAATGCGCTGGACAAAATGGGGGAGGGCGGTTTGGCCTTCAGCGACCGCGTCGCCACCTTGGCTTGGAATGGCTATCGGCACATGGAGTTGTACTTCGGCGTCGGTGGCTCGGGCCGCGTGGTGCACACCATCAACCCCCGCTTGCACCCCGACCAAGTCGCCTGGATCATGAACCACGCCGAAGACCAGGTGTTGATTTTCGACGCCACTTTCCTGCCCTTGGTGCAAAAAGTTCATGCGCAGGCCCAAACCGTGAAACATTGGATTTTGTTGTGCGAAGCCGACAAATTGCCCGCAGACACCGGCATTCCCGGTTTGCAGAGCTACGAAGCCTGGATTGCCAACCAATCGACCGAATACGAGTGGCCTCAATTTGACGAAAATTCAGCGGCCAGCATGTGCTACACCAGCGGCACCACCGGCAATCCAAAAGCGGCTTTGTACAGTCACCGTTCCAGCGTTTTGCACGCCTATGCCGCGTCTTTGCCCGACGTCATGGCCATGTCAGCGCGCGACTCGGTGTTGCCAGTGGTGCCGATGTTCCACGTCAACGCTTGGGGTATTCCTTATTGCGCGCCTTTAACGGGTGCCAAACTCGTCTTTCCAGGCCCCGCATTGGATGGCAAGTCGGTCTATGAACTGATCGAGTCCGAGCAAGTGACCTATGCCGCCGGCGTTCCCACGGTTTGGCAAATGATGTTGTCCCACATGCAACCTGCGCAATTGAAATTCAGCAGTTTGAAACGAACGGTGATTGGTGGCTCAGCTTGCCCCCCCGCCATGATTCACTCTTTCCAGGAAGATTACGGCGTCGAGGTGTTGCACGCTTGGGGCATGACCGAGATGTCACCGCTCGGCACCCTCTGCACACTCAAAAACAAACACTTGTCTTTGCCAAAAGACGAGCAAATGAAGGTGCGCCTCAAACAAGGCCGTGCCATCTTCGGCGTCGACATGAAAATCGTCAACGACGAAGGCAAAGAGTTGCCCTGGGACGGCAAAACCTATGGCGACTTGCTGGTAAAGGGGCCTTGGATTTTGGCGGAATACTTCAAAGGCGAGGGCGGTGACCCGCTGCAATACGACGACAAAGGCCGCGGTTGGTTCCCCACGGGCGACGTCGCCACGATTGACGCCGATGGCTTTATGCAAATCACCGACCGATCCAAAGACGTCATCAAATCCGGTGGCGAATGGATCAGTTCCATCGACATTGAAAACATCGCAATGGGTCATCCCTCTGTGGCCATGGCCGCCTGCATTGGCATGCCGCATCCCAAGTGGGACGAACGTCCGATCGTGGTCGTGGTGAAGAAGCCCAATGCGCCACTGAGCAAGGAAGAACTGTTGGCCTTCTATCAGGGAAAAACGGCCAAATGGCAAATTCCAGACGACGTTGTTTTTGTCGATGCCATTCCCATTGGCGCCACCGGCAAGATGCTGAAAACCAAGTTGCGTGAACAGCTGATTGACTACCAACTGCCCAGTTAAAAACAGTTACGCTAAGGCGACAAAAAACAAGGGTATTTACTGATGATTGAGGGCCAATAGCGCAACACAAAGAGGCTAACCTAGCAGTTGATTTTCGAACCGTAAAAATAGAGGAGACAGGAAGATGAAATTGTTTAAAAAAGCAGTCTCGACTGCAGCCATGTTGGTCTTGGCAGGCGCTAGTTTTTCGTCGTTTGCTCAAAAGGGCGAGACCGTCAAGATCGCCTGGATTGACCCCTTGTCAGGTCTGATGGCCGCGGTGGGAACCAACGGTCTGAAAACCTTTCAATACATGGCCGAAGAGTTCAACAAAAAGAACGTCGCCGGCGTGAAATTTGAAGTCATTGGTCTTGACAATAAATTGAGCCCCCAAGAATCCACCAACGCGCTTCGTCAAGCGATTGACCAGGGCGCTCGTTATGTGGTGCAGGGCAATGGCTCCGGCGTTGCCTTCGCCTTGGTGGACGCCATCGACAAGCACAACGCCCGCAACCCAGGCAAAGAAGTGCTGTTCGTGAACTATGCCGCGGTTGACCCCGATCTGACCAACAGCAAGTGCAGCTTCTGGCACTTCCGTTTGGACGCAGACACCTCCATGAAGATGGAAGCCATGACCACCTTCATGAAAGACCAACCCGATATCAAGAAGGTCTACATCCTGGGTCAAAACTATTCCCACGGTGTTCAAGTGGCCAAGTTCGCCAAAGCCAACCTGGCCCGTAAACGCCCGGACATCGAAATTGTGGGTGAAGACCTGCATCCCTTGGCCCAAGTGCGTGACTTCGCGCCCTACATCGCCAAAATCAAGGCTTCTGGCGCTGACACGGTCATCACCGGCAACTGGGGTTCCGACTTGAGCTTGTTGATCAAGGCAGCCGCTGACTCTGGCCTGAACAACGTCAAGTTTTACACCTACTACGGCAGCGTCGAAGGGACGCCCACGGCCTTGGGCGCTGGCGCCGCTGGCCGTGTTTATCAAGTGGCCTATGGTCACAGCAACATGGGTGGCGAAATCCAAAAACTCGACCTGAACTTCCGCAAAAAGTTTGACGACGATTTGTCGGTCTACGACACCTATACCGCTTTCACCTTGTTGTCCGAAGGCATGGCCAAGGCCAAGTCAACTGACCCTGCCAAGGTTGCCCCTGCCATGGAAGGCCTGCGCTTTAAGAGCTTCAACGGCGAAGTGGAAATGCGCAAAACCGACCACCAGTTGCAACAAGGCATGTACATCACCCGCTGGGAAAAAGCAGGCGGCAAATACCCCATTGACGAAGAAAAAACAGGCTACACCTTTGTGCCTGTGAAGTACTTCGAGTCGTATGTGGCCAGCACGCCCACGTCTTGCGACATGAAGCGTCCTTGACCGCTTGAAATTCGCCCAACAAAACCCTTTGAACATGACTAAAGTGAATTAAGCCGTGGAGTTTTTCGTCATATCGATGCTCAATGGTGTGAGCTATGGGTTGCTGCTTTTCATGCTGAGTTCAGGTTTAACCCTGATCTTCAGCATGATGGGCGTGCTTAACTTTGCCCACGCCAGTTTCTACATGTTGGGCGCTTATTTCGCTTACAGCATCTCCAACGTGATTGGGTTTTGGCCTGCTCTTTTGCTGGCTCCGATTGGTGTGGGTGTGATGGGCGCTTTGTTCGAGCGTTATTGCTTACGACGTGTGCACCGCTTTGGCCATGTGCCTGAGCTGCTGATCACGTTCGGGCTTTCTTACTTGATCTTGGAAGTGGTGCAACTGATCTGGGGCCGCTCAACGGTTCCTTATGGCTTGCCAGAACAATTGCAAGGGCCCTTGTTCAGTTTGTATGGGACGCAGTTCCCCAAGTCACGCTCTTTCATCATGGTGGTGGCGGTGGTGATGTTGGTCTCAATTTGGTTGTTGCTGACGCGCACCCGCATCGGTCTGGTCATTCAAGCCGCCTTGACCCACCCGGACATGGCTGAATCTTTGGGGCACAACGTGCCTCGGGTTTTTATGTTGGTGTTCGGAGGGGGCGCCGCCTTGGCGGGTTTGGCGGGCGTCATCGGTGGCAACACCTATGTAACGGAGCCGGCCATGGCCGGAGCCGTTGGCTCCATCATCTTTGTGGTGGTGGTGGTCGGCGGCATGGGCTCTTTGGCCGGCGCCTTTTTGGCTTCTTTGTTGATTGGCGTCTTGCAAACGTTCGCCGTGGCCATGGATTACTCCTTGTCCAGCGTCTACAAAGCGGTCGGTTTCATTGCGCCCGATACCGGCATTTGGGCCAGCTTCTTGCACCTGACTCTGTCGCAAGTGGCCCCCATCTTGCCTTACCTCTTCTTGGTTTTGATATTGATTTTCCGGCCTCGCGGCCTGTTGGGATCCCGGGAACACTGACATGCCTAGCTCTTCTTTGAACCGAGGGCGAGGACTCGCCGTTTGGTTGGTTTTCGCGGCCCTTCTTTTCGTTTTGCCCCTGGTCTTGACCAGCAGTTTGTCTCTGACTTTGTTGTCCCAAGTGGGCTACTTGATCATTGTCTGCCTGAGCTACAACATGCTTTTGGGACAAGGCGGCATGCTGAGTTTTGGTCAAGCGGTCTACACCGGTTTGGGCTCCTTCATGGCGGTGCACGCCATGAACATGGCGGCTCAAGGTGGCTGGCCAATTCCGCTGGTGCTGATCCCCCTGGTGGGGGGGGTGGCCGGCATGGGGTTTGCCCTCTTGTTTGGTTATGTGTCGACCAAAAAATCAGGTAACACCTTCGCCATGATTACCTTGGGTCTGGGTGAATTGGTGGCCTCGATGGCCTTGATGTTGCCGGAATTTTTCGGTGGCGAAGGCGGTGTTTCAACCAACCGAGTTTATGGCCAACCTTTCTTTGGCTTCAATTTTGGACCGCAAATTCAAGTCTATTACCTGATCGCGGTTTATTGCTTTATTTGCACCGCCTTGATGTATGCGTTCACACAAACCCCATTGGGCCGCTTGTTGAACGCCGTGCGAGACAACGCCGAGCGGGTCGAGTTCATTGGCTACAACTCTCAACGCATTCGCTACACCGCCTTCATCATTGCTGGCTTTTTTGCGGGCGTGGGGGGTGGGTTGGCCGCCATCAACTTTGAAATTGTGACGGCCTTGGACTCCATCAGCTCGGTGCGTTCCGGTGGCTATTTGCTCTTCACCTTCTTGGGTGGGGCCGGTTCCTTTTTTGGCCCCATGATTGGCGCCGTCTTGTTGGTACTGAGTTCCGTGTTGTTGTCGGGCATCACCAAAGCCTGGTTGTTGTACTTGGGCCTCTTGTTCATGCTCATGGTGATGTACGCCCCCGGCGGGATTGCCTATTTGTTGCAAGTGAACATCAAGGTCATGAAGCTGGGCCGCTGGTGGCCCTTGTTCCCGGTTTACCTCTTCTTGGCCTTGGGTTCGGCGATTGCCTTACTGGGTTTCTCCATCTTGGTCGAAATGATTTATCACATTCAATTGGACTCCGCGCTCGGCCCTGAAATGTCTTTCATGGGCACGGTATTGAACGTTGATCAGCCTGCGACTTGGGTGGGTTCTGTCCTCATCTTGTTGGTCGGCATTGCTTTGCTGGCCTTGGGAAAACGATTCTTTGTGAAACGCTGGAACTTGATTCAAGAGCAGATCCAAGCTGACGGAGGCATGGCAGCATGAACGCGCTCGAACTGATTGATTTACACAAACGCTTTGGTCGCACGGAAATCATTCGTGGCGCCAATTTGGCGGTTAAAAAAGGCGAGCGGGTGGCCATCATCGGGCCCAATGGCGCGGGCAAATCCACCTTGTTTAACCTCATCAGTGGCCGTTTTGGTCCGAGCAGCGGTCAAATTTTGTTGAATGGGCAGCCCATCCAGAACAAGACCCCGTTTGAGATCAATCGCCTGGGTTTGGCCCGCAGCTTTCAGGTGAGCAATTTATTTTCGAAATTAAGCGTTTTTGAAAACCTGCGTTGTGGCGTGCTCTGGAGCTTGGGCTATGGCTACACCTTCATGCGTTTTTTGTCGGGCCTCAAAGATGCCAATGAGAAAACCGAGGCCCTGCTGCAACAACTTCATTTGTCCCACAAACGGGATGTGCTCGCCGCCAACTTGACCTACGCCGAACAACGGGCTTTGGAGGTGGGCATCACCATTGCCGGGGGCGCTGAGGTCATTTTGTTGGATGAACCCACGGCGGGCATGAGCGTGACTGAAACCAGCCACTTCATTGACCTGATTCGCTCGGTCACCGAAGGCAAGACCTTGCTGACTGTGGAGCACGACATGGGTGTGGTATTCGGTTTGGCCGACAAAATTGCGGTCTTGGTGTACGGCGAAGTCTTGGCGTTTGACACGCCAGACAAGGTACGCGCCAACGCCCGGGTGCAAGAGGCTTATTTAGGTTCTGTGGTCGCTGATCAGCAAGCTCAGCATGCGACAACCCACGCAGGAGCCCATTGATATGCTCAAAATCGACCAATTGCATGCTTTTTACGGCAAGAGCCACATCTTGCACGGCGTTGACATGGCCATCGGGGCTGGCGAAATTGTGGCCTTGCTCGGCCGCAATGGCTCCGGTCGCTCCACCACGGCCAAAGCCATCATGGGTTTGGTGGATTGGGAAGGTTCGATTGCCTTCAATGGCCAAAATCTTTCCGGTAAAAAAGCCTTCCAAATTGCCCACTTGGGCATTGGCTATGTGCCTGAAAACAGAGACATTTTCCCCAAGTTGACCGTCCACCAAAACCTCTTGCTGGGGCAAAAAGGCAGTGGCTTGGGATCCTCAAAAAAGGGGGCACGTTGGGGCTTTGAGGACATGTATCAGATGTTCCCCCGTCTCAAAGAGCGTCAACACACCGAAGCAGGCGTTTTGTCCGGTGGCGAGCAACAAATGCTGACGCTGTGCCGCACCTTAATGGGCGACCCGGACTTGATCATCATCGACGAGCCCACCGAGGGCCTGGCCCCCAAGATCGTCGAGTTGGTGGGGGACTATTTAAAAACCCTCAAAAGCAGGGGTGTCTCGGTGTTGCTGATTGAGCAAAAGCTCACCATTGCCTTGTCCATTTCTGACCGTGCTTTGGTCATGGGGCATGGCCACATTGTGTTTGACGGCACGCCGGAATCATTGAAGGCCAATGCGGCTGTCCGGACTGAGTGGCTTGAAGTCTAAGCCCCTGTCCACCTGGGGACATTGGGCCTCGCTGTTTTGAAATCACCGCTTTAGAATTAAATCGCACGACCGTTCTTTTTTAAGGATTTTCCATGAGCGCTAGCTACGAAGTTCACGGCCACGTTGCCGTCATCACCATGAACAACCCACCCGTCAACGGCTTGGGTTTGGCCAATCGCCAAGGCATTGTGGAAGGATTGAAGAAGGCGCAAGCCGATGAGAATGTCACCGCCATTGTCTTGACTGGCGCGGGCAAGGCCTTCTCGGGCGGCGCCGACATCAAAGAATTTGGCTCTCCCAAAGCCATCGCCGAACCCAACTTGCTCACCGTTATCCGTGCGGTTGAACTCAGCACCAAGCCCGTCATCGCGGCCGTCCACAGCGTGGCGATGGGGGGCGGTTTGGAGCTGGCTTTGGGCGCGCATTACCGAATCGCCGCACCCGGAACGGCTGTGGCCTTGCCCGAAGTGAAATTGGGCTTGCTGCCCGGCGCCGGCGGCACCATGCGACTGCCCCGCGTCTTGGGCGTTGAAGTGGCGCTGAACATGATCGTCAGCGGTGAACCCGTCAAGAGTGAACAATTGGCCGCGATACCTGGCCAAAAACTGTTCGACAAAATGGCCTCCAGCGCGGAATCTTTGCCCGCTGAAGCCTTGGCCTTTGCACAAGAAATGGCCACCAAACACGCCGATGGCAGCGCATTGCCCCTCGTACGCAACCTGCCTTGCAAACACCCCAAAGGCGCGGCTTACTTCCAGTTCGCCCGCAACATGGTGGGCGGCATGTCGAAAAATTACCCCGCGCCTCTGAAGTGCGTGGACGTCGTCGAGATGGCAACCACCTTGCCTTTTGACCAAGGCATGCTGAAAGAGCGCGAAGCCTTCATGGCTTTGATGGCAACGCCGGAGTCCAATGCTTTGCGCCATTTGTTCATTGCAGAACGCGCCGCCTCCAAAATTCCGGACGTGCCCGAAGACACGCCCAAGCGAAAAATCGACAGCGTCGGTGTGATCGGCGCCGGCACCATGGGCGGCGGCATTGCCATGAATTTCTTGAACGCCGGCATCCCCGTGACGATTTTGGAAACCAAGCAAGAAGCGCTGGACCGTGGCTTGGCAACCATCCGCAAGAACTACGAAGCCCAAGTCAAAAAAGGCAAACTCAAGCAAGACAAATACGAACAGCGCATGGCCATGCTCAAGCCCACCTTGAGCTACGACGACCTGAGCCAAGCCGACCTCATCATTGAGGCTGTGTTTGAAGAAATGGGGGTCAAAGAGGTGGTCTTCAAGCAATTGGACGCGGTTGCCAAAGCGGGTGCGATTTTGGCCTCCAACACCTCGACCTTGGACGTCAACCAAATTGCCAGCTTCACCAAACGCCCTCAAGACGTGGTGGGCATGCACTTCTTCAGCCCCGCCAATGTCATGAAGTTGCTCGAAGTGGTGCGCGGTGAAAAAACCGCCAAGGACGTCTTGGCCACGGTCATGGCGCTGGCCAAAAAGATCAAAAAAACCGCAGTGGTTTCGGGTGTTTGCGACGGTTTCATTGGCAACCGCATGATCGAACAATACAGCCGCCAAGCGGGCTTCCTGTTGGAAGAGGGTGCTTTGCCTCAGCAAGTCGACAAAGCCATCGAAAAATTCGGCTTTGCAATGGGCCCCTTCCGCATGGGCGACTTGGCAGGCAATGACATTGGCTGGGCCATCCGCAAGCGCCGCGCCGTGGAGCGCGCCAACATGAAGTACAGCAAAACCGCTGACCTCTTGTGCGAAATGGGCCGCTATGGCCAAAAAACCGGTGCGGGTTGGTATGACTATGTGCCCGGTAAGCGCGATGCGATTCCGAGCACCGTGGTCAACGAGATGATTGAAAAACACCGCGCAGACCAAGGCATCAAGGCCCGCAAAATCAGCGACGACGAAATCGTCCAGCGCTTGGTGTTCGCCATGGTCAACGAGGCTTGCCACATCTTGGAAGAAGGCATCGCCAGCCGCGCCAGCGACATCGACATGGTCTACCTGACCGGTTATGGCTTCCCCATCTACCGCGGGGGTCCCATGCACTACGCGCAGACCTTCGGTTTGTACAACGTCGTGACGGCCATGCAGCGCTTTGCCCAAAACCCCATGGACGACCAAGCGTTTTGGACGCCTGCGCCTTTGCTCACCAAACTCGTGGCCGAAGGCCGTGGCTTTGACTGAGTGCCACCCCACCCCCTGTTCTAACCGGATTTCAAACCGAATTTAACGAACCCTAGAAAGCGAAAAGCCATGACCAACGCCCTGATTGTCTCCACTGCTCGCACCCCTTTGGCCAAAAGCTGGAAGGGCTCCTTCAACATGACGCACGGCGCCACTCTGGGTGGCCATGCGGTGCGCCACGCCATCGAGCGCGCTGGCATTGACCCTGCCGCGGTCGAAGACGTCATCATGGGCACGGCCACGCCAGAAGGCGCCACCGGCTCTAATATCGCTCGTCAAATTGCGCTGATGGCAGGACTGCCGGTCACCACCTCGGGGCTGACCATCAACCGTTTTTGTTCGTCGGGTTTACAAAGCATTGCCTTGGCTTCGCAGCGCGTGATCGCCGGTGAAGGCGATGTGTTTGTGGCTGGCGGCGTCGAAAGCATTTCTTGCGTGCAAAACGAAGCCAACAAACACATGTTGGTCGACCCGGCTTTGATGAAGCTGAAACCAGAAATCTACTGGAACATGCTGCAAACCGCCGAACAAGTGGCCAAGCGTTACAACATCAACCGCGATGTGATGGACGAATACGGCGCCGCCAGTCAACAAAAGGCCTGCGCCGCCCAGGCCGCTGGCTTGTTTGAAGCTGAAATCGCCCCAATTACCGTCACCACCGGCGTCGCCGATGCCACTTTTGGTTTGATCACCAAAGAAGTGACGGTGAGTCGCGACGAAGGCTTGCGTGAAGGCACCACCCAAGAAAACATCTCCGGCATCAAACCCGCCATCCCCGGTGGCGTGATTTCAGCTGGCAACGCCAGCCAGTTCTCCGATGGCGCGGGCGCTTGTGTGGTGGTCAGCGAGGCCTATGCAACACAACACAATTTGAAGCCGCTGGGCCGCTTTTTGGGCTTTGCCGTTGCCGGTTGTGAGCCCGATGAAATGGGCATTGGCCCTGTCTTTGCCGTGCCCAAGGTGCTGGCCAAATTGGGCTTGAAGATCAGCGACATTGATCTGTTTGAATTGAACGAAGCCTTTGCCGTGCAAGTGCTGTACTGCCGCGACAAACTCGGCATCCCGGCCGACAAACTGAATGTCAATGGCGGCGCCATCGCCGTCGGCCACCCTTACGGTGTTTCAGGCCAACGCTTGACGGGTCACGCCTTGATCGAGGGCAAACGCCGGGGTGCCAAGCGCGTTTTGGTGACCATGTGCATTGGCGGTGGCATGGGTGCAGCGGGCGTGTTTGAAGTGCTATGAGTTTGCGCACCAGCCTGGACTTTTTGCTCTATGACTGGTTGCAAGCATCCAGCCTGACGCAGCGCGAACGCTTCAGCGACCACAGCCGCGAAACCTTTGACGCGGTTCTCGATACCTGCGAGCGCATCGCGCGCGAAAAATACGCGCCCTTCAACCGTCTCCTTGACACCGAGGAGCCTCGGTTTGATGGCGAAAAGGTCATCTTGCCTCAAGCCAGTTACGAGGCGAATCGCGCCTATGCCGAATCCGGCATGTTGAGCGCCGCGCAAGATTACGACATCGGGGGCATGCAACTGCCCTACACACTAGAAGCAGCAGCCAACACCTTTTTTGCCTGTGCTTCGGTCAGCATGGGTTCGGGCATGTTGACGGTGGGCAACGCCAACTTGCTCATGGTGCACGGCACCGACTTGCAAAAAAAGGTGTTCGCGCTGAATGAGTTTTCAGGCCGCTGGTCGGGCACCATGTGCTTAAGCGAACCGCAGGCCGGCTCCAGTCTGAGTGACGTCGCGACCCGCGCTGTCCCCGATGGGGCTGACTTTGAGGCCGACCCCTTGGGTCCACGCTACCGCCTGAAGGGCAACAAGATGTGGATTTCGTCGGGCGAACACGAGCTGACAGAAAACATCATCCACTTGGTCTTGGCAAAAATCCCGGGACCCGATGGCAAAACCATTCCGGGCACTCGGGGCATTTCACTTTTCATCGTGCCCAAGAAAATGGTCAATGCGAAGGCCGAGTTGACGGGCGAGCGCAATGACGTCGCCTTGGCTGGCTTGAATCACAAACTCGGTTGGCGTGGCACGACCAACACGCTGCTGAATTTTGGCGAAGGCAAATTCACGCCGAACGGACAAGCCGGCGCCGTTGGTTACTTGGTTGGCCAGCCCGGCAAAGGCCTGTCGTGCATGTTTCACATGATGAACGAAGCCCGCATCGGCGTGGGCTTGGCGGCCACCATGCTCGGCATGGCGGGTTATTTGGCCTCGTTGGACTATGCCCGTAACCGCCCCCAAGGCCGGCCCATGGGGGCTGCCGGCAAAGACCCGGCGCAACCCCAAGTGGCCATCATCCAGCACGCCGACGTCAAGCGCATGTTGTTGGCACAAAAATCTTATTGCGAAGGCGCTCTGGCTTTGGCCTTGTTCTGCGCCAAGTTGGTCGACGAACAACATACCGGCACACCGGAGTCCGCTGACGAAGCCCGTTTGCTGCTCGAGGTCTTGACCCCAATTGTCAAAAGCTGGCCCAGCGAATGGTGCCTGGAAGCCAATTCCTTGGCCATCCAAATTCACGGCGGTTATGGCTATACCCGCGACTTTCCCGTCGAGCAGTATTGGCGCGACAACCGCCTGAACATGATCCACGAAGGCACGCACGGCATACAGGCCACCGACTTGTTGGGTCGAAAGGTCTTGATGGAAGGCGGTCGGGGTTGGCAACTGTTGCAAGCACGCATCCACGCCACTGTGACCCAAGCCCAACAACGCCCTGAACTGGCCCCTCACGCGGCGGCACTGTCAGCGGCGGTGCAGCAAATTGAAGAAGCCACTCAATCGGCCTGGGCCACACAAGTGCCCAACGAGGCTTTGGCAAATGCGGTGCCTTATATGCAGGCCTTTGGTCACATGGTCTTGGCTTGGATTTGGCTGGATGTTTGCCGCGTGTTACCGGCGCCCACCGACAAGGCCACGACGCCAGCGCATCAAGGTCGCTGGGCGGCAGCTTGTTTCTTCTTCCACTATGAGCTGCCCAAAATGGGCGCTTGGTTGCAGGTGGTCAAGAACCGCGACCTGACCTGTGCCAATTTGCCCGAAGAGGCTTTTTGATGGGCTTTGGCGTTGAAATTCCCTTTGTCAATTTGCTCGGTTTTGAGCTGACGCACTTTGATAATGGGCATTCAGTGCTGACTTTTTCGCCGCGCCCAGAGCATCACAATTCCTTCGCTGTGGTTCACGGCGGGGTCGTCATGACTTTACTCGACGTGGCCATGGCCACGGCGGCGCGCAGCCTGGCGCCTGAGCATGGCATTGTGACCATCGAGATGAAAACCAGCTTCATGCGCCCGGCTTTGGGGCCATTGAAGGCCAAAGGGCATTTATTGCACCGAACCAAAACCATGGCCTTTGTTGAAGCCCAAGTGCTCGACGAGCAGCAGCAACTTTGCGCCACCTCGACGGGTACTTTTAAGTACGTCAACCGCACTGCACCGCCTGCCGGCTTGACGCCCCGCGCTGCCAGCGAACCCATTTCGACAGACTGAATTCAACAAAATCAATCAGGAGACCCCATGACCACCTACCAACAAATTCACCTGCACAGCCGCCCCACGGGCGAGCCGACCGCCGACAACTTCAAGTTGGTGGAGGCGACTTTGCCGGCATTAGAAGAAGGCCAAGTTTTGGTGCGCCACCATTTCTTGAGCCTGGATCCTTACATGCGCGGGCGCATGAACGACAGCAAAAGCTACGCCGCACCGCAACCGCTGGGCGCCGTCATGCAAGGCGGCACGGTGGGTGAAGTGGTGGAGAGCCGTCACCCCAAATTCAAAATGGGGGATGCCGTGGTCGGTATGGGCGGGTGGCAAGAGTACAGCGTCGTCAATGCCAACCAGCCGGGCTCCTTGAAAGTGGTCGACACCACCCACGTGCCACTGTCTCATTACCTCGGCGCCGTCGGCATGCCCGGCGTGACCGCCTGGTATGGCTTGGTCAAAATCATCGCGCCCAAAGCGGGTGAAACGTTGGTGATCAGTGCAGCGACTGGTGCCGTGGGCAGCGCCTTTGCGGCATTGGCCAAAGCACGCGGTTGCCGTGTGGTCGGCATCGCTGGCGGCCCCGACAAGTGCGCCTATGCGGTGAACGAACTCCACTTTGATGTTTGCATCGACTACAAGCAACACACCGACCTGAAGTCGATGTCGATGGCTTTGAAGGAGGCTTGCCCGAACGGCATCGATGGCTACTTTGAAAACGTCGGTGGCTATTTGTTGGACGCCGTCATGTTGCGAACCAATGCCTTTGCCCGAATTGCCATGTGCGGCATGATCGCCGGTTACAACGGCGAGCCTTTGCCTATGCAAAACCCGTCGTTGATCTTGGTCAATCGCCTCAAGATTGAAGGTTTCATCGTTTCTGAACACATGGAAGTTTGGAACGACGCACTCAAAGAACTCGGCGGTTTGGTGGCCACAGGTCAATTAAAGCCCCGTGAATCCATTACACAAGGCTTGGCATCGGCCCCAGAAGCCTTCATGGGCTTGCTCAAGGGTCGCAATTTTGGCAAACAATTGGTGAAATTGATCTGATATGAAAATGCAACAACTCAAAGGCTTGACCGCCGTTCTCACCGGCGCGGGTTCGGGTTTTGGGCTCGAAGTGGCCCGCATTGCAGCCCGTCACGGCATGAACCTCGCCATCTTGGATGTGCAGCAAGATGCCTTGGACAAGGCGCACGCCGAACTCACCCAAATGGGCGTTCAGGTCTTGGCAAAAAAGGTCGATGTATCCCATGCCGACGAGATGGCGGCTTTTGCGGACGCTGTGAAAGCCCGCTTTGGTGCGCCGAACTTTGTCTTTAACAATGCCGGTGTCGGCGCCGGCGGTTTGGTTTGGGAAAACTCAGTCGCCGATTGGGAATGGGTGCTGGGCGTCAACGTCTGGGGTGTGGTGCACGGCGTTCGCTTGTTCACGCCCATGATGCTGGAAGCCGCAGCTAAAGCCCCGAACTTTCAAGGCCGCATCGTCAACACCGCGAGCATGGCGGGTTTGTTAACGCCGCCGAACATGGGCATTTACAACGTCAGCAAACACGCCGTCGTGTCCTTGTCTGAAACGCTTTACCAAGACTTGAAGCTGGTGACCGACCAAGTCAGCGCCAGCGTGTTGTGCCCCTATTTCGTGCCAACGGGCATCAACCAAAGCCACCGCAACCAACCCGCTGTATTGGCCGAGCAAAAACCGACCCAAAGCCAATTGATCGGTCAAGCCATGAGCGACAAGGCCGTGGGTTCAGGCAAAGTGAGCGCGGCAGATGTGGCGCAAATGGTGTTTGACGCTTTGGCAGAAGACCGTTTTTACATCTTCAGCCACCCCAAAGCACTGGGCACAGTACAAACGCGGATGGAAGACATTTTGCAAATCAAAAACCCCACCGACCCCTTTGTGCACAAGCCTGAAATCGGTGAGGGGCTGCGCAAAGCACTTCGCGCCACGCCCTGAGCTTTAAATCAAGCGCTGGGCAGATTCCGCTTCAATTTAGAGCGGAATCTGCGCTTTGATGCCCAGCACGTAATTGCGGGGAAGGGCTGGCTCAAAGAACTGGCTTTGAGCTTGGTTCACGATGACCGAGCCCACGTACCCGCGGTTGCTGAGGTTATTGAGGGCCAGGAACGCCTCGAAGTTCAAATGGGCATTGACTTGATAGCCCTCCCGCAACCTGAGGTTGAACACATTCGCATTGCCAGTTTGGGCGGTGTTCGCATCATTGGCATAAATCGCACTTCTGCCGACCCACTCGACCGTTGCCTGCGCGCCTAGCAGTTTCTCAGCCGGCGAGCCGCTTTGGGCATTTTGTGACCAAGTCAATTGGGCCAGCGCTTGATTTTGCGGAATAGACGGCAGGCGATTGCCCGCTGATATCGGGGTGGTTCCGCTAGTAAAGGCAGATGAATAGGTGGCCTTCATGGTGGTGCCGGTGGTCTGCACCAACCAATGCGGGTCAAATTGGTTGCGGTAGCTGAATTCAAGCCCTTGGCGTTGGGTGTTGGGTGCATTTTTGTAGGCGGTTTTGCCACTCACCGACAAATCAGTCACCACTTCGTTCTGGGTGTTGACTTCAAAAACGGCCACTTCAATTCGGCTCAAATGACTGGGGAGCCACTTGGCACCCAACTCATAACTCACGCTGGTCGCGGCTTTCAAATTGGGGTTGAAGGTCGGGGAGACAGCCGCGAGATTGGCGGGGTTGCGGATGTAGGCGGCATTTGCCAGACTGGGGGTTTCAAAACCACGGCCCACATTGGCATACACATTCAGACGATCGTTGGCATGAAAGGTCAGACCTGCCATGGGCGTGAAGGCTTGGTACTTCACCGTACCGCCGATTCCAAACAGCGAACTGGCCGTGACAGCGCTCAAGTTCACGTTGCTGTCTCGCGCCGCCAACACCGCGCTCCACTGGTCGTTGAGTTCCCATTGGGTCTGGGCGTAGAAGTCGCGGTTGGTCGCCACATCTTGCTCGTTGCGGCTCAAATACGTGGTGCCGATCAAGCCGGCACAACCGGCCGCATTGACCGAGGAGACCACCAAGTTGCCCGTGTTGGTGCACCCGCCTTGACGGGCTTCTGAAGATCGATCACCGTCAAAACCAACGACCCATTGCATGGGCACGCTCCACTCTCGCTCACGGCCTTTGAGTTGCAGACCCAGGCCCCTGAAGTCGCGGTTTAAACCGACCCAAGTACCGACGGTGTTGGCGGGCGTGGTGGTCGCGGTCGCGGCTTGCAGTTGCAAGTTTTCACGGGCGCCGTCATAAACCCGTCCTTCAAAACTCAGATCGGGGGTGATGCGTTGCTCCAACACCGCACCCACTTGGTTTTGGCGAATGGTTTTGCTGACATGGTCCAGCACCGAGTTGGTCCCAGCGGATCGGGGGTTGGTGTTCAGCTGCGCTTGGGTCAGTCCCAATGGATCCCCTGCAAAAGGCATTCTGAAAGCATTCAAAATCAAGCGCACACGGGTGTCTTCTTGCGGGTCAATCGTCAAAACGGTGTTGAGTTGCTCGCGTCGGGCCTGAGAATTGTCACGCCAGCCTGCCAAGTTGAAGAAGCTGTAATCGGCCACCAAACCCACTTTTTTGTTGTCGGTGCGGTCGCTGAATTGCCAATCGGTGCGGGTCAGGCCGTTCGAGCCCGTGAAGAGCTGCGTGCCCAACTCAGCCTGGTCGCCGGCTTGTTTGGTCCAAGTTTGGATGACGCCCCCCGAGGCATTCCCGTATAACTGGGCCATGGGGCCTTTCAAAACCTCAACGCGGTCGGCCGAGGTCAGGCTGACGGTAGAAGCTTGGCCCGAACCGTCTGGCATGGTGGCTGGAATCCCATCGGCGATGATTCGAATGCCTTGCGTGCCAAAAGCGGCACGGGCGCCAAAACCACGGATCGAAATTTGCACGTCCTGTGCGTAGTTGTTGCGATTGAGCGACACCACACCCGGTACACCCGACAAGGCATCCGACAAATTGACTTGTTGGCCAGACGCCTTAATGGTTTCACCCGCCACGCTGCTGATGGCGGCAGGCGCATCGAAACTGCGTTGTGCCAAGCGGCCTGCTGTCACGTTCACATTCAAGTTCGCGTTTTGGGCCGCCGAATTGTCTTGCGCCCAAGCCGATGAAAAGGCGGCACTCAAGGCCACCAACAGCAGCGAGGCCTTGTTCAGGGCAGGGGGCAGGGAAGCGTTCGGCAAAGAAGGCGCGCGTTGGATCATGGGGTCTGTCTCAGGTGGTTTTTGTATGAAATTCAATGACAATCATTGTGTTCGAGACGCCCGTGCATTTCGTTCATGATTTTCATGATTTCTGCCTGAACCCAGCCCCTTATGAGCCTTCGACTGCAACTCAACGTGATCATCACCGCCTTGATGGGCGTGTTTGCCGCGTTGTTGATCACGCTGCAAATTCAAAACACACGCAGCAGCGTGCACGATGAAATTGTCGGCTCCAATGCGGTGGCGGTTCAGTTGTTGTCCCGCTTGGGCTGGATTTATGAGCGCGATGGCTTGGTAGGTATTGAGCTTTTTTTGCAATCTTTGGGCCGCATTCGCGCCAATGAAATCACGCTGTACAGCGCACAAGGCACGCCCCTTTACCGCTCCCCGCCCAGCACCTACAAGGCAGGCCGTTACGCGCCGGCTTTTTATTCCGATTGGGTCTCTGAAGACCTGCCCGCCAAAACCATTCAACTGCCAACCGCCACCCTCGTTTTAAAGGCCGATCCCTCCAGGGCGGTGTTGGACGGTTGGGACGATTTGCAACCCTTGCTGCTAACGGGCTTGGCGGGTTTTTTGATTGGCAACCTCTTGGTATTTGCGCTGGTCGGCCATGCTTTGGTGCCCTTGGAGAAGCTCAAAGCCGCTTTGCACCAAATGGAGCTGGGGGCCTACCAAACCCGCTTGCCAGAATTCAAAGGTCTGGAAGCGCGACGCATGAGCCAGGCCTTCAACCGCATGGCGCAGGCTGTTGCAGAAAAAAATGAGGCCCAACTCTTTGCCCAAGCGGCCAGACAGGCCTTGGCAGAGAACCGTGAATTGGCCCAATGGGTGCATCACCGAGTGGAAGAAGAGCGCAGCGCCATCGCCCGTGAACTGCACGATGAGTTGGGGCAACAAATCACCGCCATTAAAAGTGTGGGCACTTCCATTGCGCGACGTGTCGAAGGGGTCGACCCCAAAATACTCGAATTGGCGCATTGGTTGGTGGCCTGCTCAGACGACATTTATGGCGGCCTGCACCGGTTGATTGCGCGGCTGAACCCGCCGGCATTAGAGGAATTTGGTTTTGCAGAGGCCTTGGCTGATTTGGTGGACGACTGGCGCCTGCGAGAAACCGAGGTCCGCATTGAACTGGAGACGAAGGGCGATTTGACAAGGCTGAATTCCGACCACGCGCACGCGGCCTACCGGATCGCTCAAGAAGCTTTGAACAATGCCTTTAAGCATGCCCAAGCCAAACACATCCGCATTGAGGCTTCTTTGCAACCGAGTTGGACTCCCCACCAGAGGGACACCTTCAAATTGAGCGTCACCGACGATGGTCTGGGGCGACAAGAAAAGGCAATGGACTCCCGCCGTTGGGGCATTAAAGGCATGCAAGAACGGGCGCAAGCCTTGGGTGGGCATTTGGCGCTGCACGACCATGAACCGCAAGGTTTAACCTTGGTTGCGGTGTGGGAGGTGGCATGAAAGTCATGCTGGTCGACGACCATGCCGTGGTGCGCATGGGTTTTAAATTGCTGTTGCAAGCCGAGCCCGACATCGAGGTGGTGGCCGAGTCGGAATCGGCCGAGGCCGCGTTGTCGACCTTGAACAATTTTGGAGAACAAAATCCCATCTGGCCCGATGTGGTGGTGATGGATTTGGCGATGCCCGGCATGGGCGGACTAGAAGCGATCAAGCGGCTAAAGGCCAAATACCCCGTTTTGAAGGTGTTGGCCTTGTCCGCCTTTGAAGACAGCAGCCACCCCAAGCGCGCCTTGGAGGCGGGCGCTGCGGGCTATTTGTCCAAACGCAGCGCTCCAGAAGCGCTGATTGATGCTTTGAGGCAAGTGGTGATGGGCCAACGCTATTTGGACAACGCCACAGCCCACCGATTGGCCCTGCAAAAAGCCAAGCCGGAAGGTGAGGGCCCTTTAACGGCCTTATCGGCCAGAGAGTTCGCCGTCTTTTTGCAATTGGCGCACGGTAAGTCGGTGCATCAAATTTCAGAAGACTTGAGCCTTTCGAGCTCCACGGTGGGCACGCATCTTTACAACATCAAGCAAAAACTCAATTTATCCAATCAAGCAGAAATGACCTTGTTGGCCTTGAGGCATGAGCTGATCGACTTGGCGGGTCGCTAAAAATACCGGGCTTTTTCTAGAGACCTTAACGCCTTCATTACGCTGTTTTCACCCTTTTCACCCTTTTCACCATGCCCGCCATTGGCTTTTGATTTGCGTCTTGAGGCGTCGACCCCAGCGCCAAGCGACGCTCTCGCGGATGCGCGTGAAAAGGGTTTCTTTCCAATTGTAAAAGAGGGGGTAATATTTGGCGAACCAGCCAATTTGCATCAAGGTGGGTTCGGTCAGTTGGAACAACCGGGCCACCAAGGCGGTGCCCACGACCTTCAAGGTGATTAAAAATAACAGGCCGACGGTGCCATGGCCGTTGGCAAACAACCAAAGCGCCACCAACTTCAAAGGCAGCAGACAAACCGCGGGCACGCCCATCACACAAACGGTGGCCCAGGGCGGGAGTTCTCGAATGACCCGCTCCAACACCGCAAAAGGAGGCCATTGACCCAAGCGTTTCAAAGCGGCCGAAAGACTCCGCCATCCCCACTCCTCGAATAAAAGCACCAACGCAATCACGCCCCAAAGGGAGTTTTTGAGGGCGCTTTTCAAGCGTTTCCAGAGAGATGACATTTAATAAAAGGGTTTTAGGGTGATTTGAAAGGGTCACTTAAACGATAGCAGGCGGGTGACAAAGCGGCTATAACCTCGCTCATTGCCTCCATCAAGCATATTAAGCCTATCAAGCACATCACGCGCATCACGCGCATCAAGGGCACCACAGACAGCAAAAAACAGTCGCCCCTACTTTTCTGACCTTTATCTGATGACCGATTCCACCCTTTTCAAGCCTGAAGACTTCCCCCAATTGTTCAAATTGCGTGTTCGCTGGTCTGAGATTGACATGCAAAAGATTGTCTTCAACCCGCATTACATGACTTATTTCGACACGGCCTTTTCTGACTATTGGCGCCAACTGGCATTGCCCTACGAGGCCAGCATGGCCGCGCTGGGGGGCGAGTTGTTCATGAAAAAGGCGACCGTCGAGTATTTTGCTTCGGCCCGTTATGACGACGAATTGAGCATCGGGTGGATGTTGCAGCACTTAGGCAATTCGTCCTGCCGCTTTTCGGGCGCTATTTTTCATGGCGAACAGTTGTTGACCACGGGTGAGATGCTTTATATTTTTGCCGACGCCCACACGCAACAATCCAAACCCATTCCAACGGCTTTGCGCGAGGCTTTTTCGGCCCATCGAGACAGACAGCCCTTGGTTCAGGTCCGCACGGGGCCTTGGTCGGACTTGGAAGCCGGCGCCAGCGGTGTTCGACAGTCGGTTTTTGTGCAGGAACAAGCCATCCCCTTGGAGGAAGAATGGGATGTGGCAGACGCCAGTGCCCTGCATGCGGTGGCCTTCAACGCGGTCGGGCATGCGGTGGCAACGGGACGATTGATTGAGGAATCGCCTCAAAAAGCCCGTATGGGTCGGATGGCCGTCTTGCGACCCTTGCGTGGCACGGGTTTAGGCCGACAGGTTTTCCAAGCCTTGGCCAGCGCAGCCCGGTCGAAGGGCTACTTAGAAATCAGCCTGCATGCCCAGTGCACTGCCCAGCGGTTTTATGAACGTTTGGGCTGCCAACCCCATGGTGAGGTGTTCGATGAAGTGGGCATACCGCACATCGAAATGAAGTTAAATCTTAATTAAAACAAATAGTTAAATAATTTAATTAAAGTTAAATAATTAAAGTAATTTACTAAATGTCGTTCAGCAGCTCGTAGGGCAAAGGGAGCAAGCGCAACAAAGGGCCCTGCGGTGAATGCCCATGCAGGTCATCAGCGTGGTGAGTGGCGGCATCGGTTTGCAGCACCAGCATCAGCAGGCAGCCGCCTTGGTCATCAGGGGCGGATTGAACCACCACCCCGCAGGGCTGATCACTGGCCTCGGCGCCCACAAACACCTCAACGCCTGGCGCCCACCCAGCCTGAAGCGATTGTGCGGTGTACAAACGGCGCTTCAAGGTCCCCCGGAACTGGCTGCGGGCGACCACTTCTTGGCCGGGATAACAGCCTTTCTTGAAATTAACCCCGCCAATGGATTCGTAATTCAGCATCTGGGGCACAAAAGTGTCTAGCAATTCCCCATGCAAAAAGGCAACGCCCGCCTGGACTTCGGCCAAATCCCATGCGCTTTTGTCCAGCGTCGGCTCGACGGACGGCAGAACCTCCTCAGCGGGCAAGAGCAAAAGGCTGCGCGAAGCCGCTGGTGCCGGGTAAAGAGAGATGAGGTAGCCACCCATGAAGGGATTCACTTGCCAAGCTGGTGGTACCAGAGGAGGCACAACATCGGGTGAAAGTAAACCCAGTTGGCCCCTGATTTGCCATTGAGCCGAGGCGTCTGTGAGTTTGACTTTGGCGCGCAAAACAAACATCGACAGGCGCTTCAAAGTGGCGGGCAAGTTCGCTTTGGGCATTAACAATAAAACGTGCTGGGCGCTCATTTTGAGGACCAGCATCGTGGCCAGCAGGCGCCCCTTGGCGGAGCAATAACCGGCCAGATGGGCTTGGCCATCGCGCAACAAGAGCACGTCCTGGGTCAATTGACCGTGTAAAAAAGAAGCGGCGTCATCGCCTTGGGCGTCAATCACCCCCCAATCGGTCAAGGGCAAGCTGCGGTTTTGAATGGCGTTGGACATGTCTGAATTATGATCCCAGTGTCGACAACAGGTTGCGCATGCGCGGGTTATTCACGTTATTGAAAATGGTCATTTTGCTGGCGTTGGGCATTGCTCTGGCTGCCGTCGCCTGGCTGAACCTGCCCATGGGCTTCAGTGATCCCAAGGCCACCGTCGTGGATTTGTCCATCGAGCCCAGCACCGCCCCCAAACAGGTGGCGCAACAGGCCCATGATGCGGGGTTGCAGGTCAACCCGACCCTGCTTTACACTTGGTTCAGGGTTTCCGGCCAAGCCCGACAGATCCGCGCAGGCGCCTATGAAATCGACGTCAATAACACGCCCTGGGAACTGTTTAACAAGCTGATTCGAGGCGAAGAAACCCTGCGGGCCTTGACCTTGGTGGAGGGCTGGAACTGGCGTCAGGTCCGCGCGGCTTTGGCCAAAGCGGACGCCCTCAAACCCGAAGCCCAAAGCCTGACCGATGCCGAATTGATGGCGACTTTGAACCGTTCTGGGGTGTCGCCCGAAGGCCGTTTTTACCCCGACACCTACACCTACGCCAAAGGCAGCAGCGACCTGCGCCTGCTCAAGCGGGCCCTGCACGCCATGGACAAGCACTTGGCCGCTGCTTGGGCGGCCAAACCCAGTGGTTTGCCTTTAAAAAACCCTGAGGAGCTGTTGATTCTGGCCAGTCTGGTTGAAAAGGAAACCGGTAAGGGCAGCGATCGACCCCTGATTGCGGGCGTCTTCTTGAATCGCCTCAACAAAGGCATGTTGCTGCAAACCGACCCCACCGTGATTTACGGCTTGGGCGACCTCTACGACGGCCATTTGCACAAGCAGGATCTGCTGACCGACACCCCTTGGAACACTTACACGCGGTTGGGCTTGCCCCCCACGCCCATCGCCATGCCAGGCAAAGCCGCTTTGATGGCTGCCGTCAATCCGGCCAAGACGAACGCGCTTTATTTTGTGGCTCGGGGCGACGGCACCAGCCAATTCAGTGCCACGCTTGAAGATCACAATCGAGCCGTCCAGCGCTTCATCCGCCACCCCTAAATCCGGTCCAGAGCCACAGCACCCATGACTGCATCCAAGTCCCCAGGCTTGTTCATCACCTTTGAAGGCATTGATGGCGCGGGTAAAACCACGCACATCGAGGCCACCGTCGCCTCTTTCAGGGCTCAAGGCCAGGTCGTCTGTCAAACCCGTGAACCCGGCGGTACGCCGCTGGCAGAAAAGCTGCGGGCCCTGGTGCTGAACGATGCCATGGACCCCTTGACCGAGGCATTGCTGATTTTTGCCGCCCGTCGTGACCATTTGAAACAAGTGATTGAGCCGGCTTTGTCGAGAGGCGAAGTGGTGGTTTGCGACCGTTTTACCGACGCCACTTTCGCTTACCAAGGGGGAGGTCGCGGGTTCGACCTGCGCACGCTCGCCGCCTTGGAAACCATGGTGCAGGGCGCCCGGCAACCCGACGCAACGGTTTGGTTTGATCTGGACCCCGCCATCGCAGCGGCACGATTGGCCGATGCGCGCCTGCCCGATCGCTTTGAATCTCAACCCCTGGCTTTTTTCCAAGCCGTCGCTCATGCTTATGCGGCAAGGGCTCAATCGTCCGCTGGGCGTTTTATTCGCATTGACGCCGCCCAGGCCCGTGAGGCGGTGGCCGAAGCCGTGATGCAAGCCCTGGTGAGTCGGGGTTACCTCAACGACCTTGCCCGGCATGGACTGAAGTGACAACCCGGACATGACTCAAACTCAATCGCAGACCTCCCCGACGTCGTCCACTTCTGAGTTGAACTTGCCGCCTTGGTTGGAGCGACAACGGGCCACTCTGTTAAATCAGCGGGGCCACGCTTGGCTGCTTGAAGGTCCTTCTGGCTTGGGCCAATACCGACTGGCGCTCGCGCTGGCTCGGGCCTGGCTGTGCGACCAGCCTGCCCGTGACACGGCCGGTCACATTCAAGCCGCCTGCGGCATTTGCGAGAGTTGCCACGCCATCGACGTGCGAACCCATGCCGACCTGGCTGTGCTGATGCCCGAGGTCGTGGCGATGGCCTTGAATTGGCCCTTGAGCGAAAAAGCCCAGTCTGAAATTGACGACAAAAAACGAAAACCCAGCAAAGAGATTCGGGTCGAGGCTTTGCGCGATGTGGTTGAGTTTTCGCAACGAACCGCCGGGCGAGCCCAAGGCAAGGTTGTGCTGGTTTTTCCGGCCGAACACATGAATGGCATTGCCGCCAACACCTTGCTCAAAACCTTGGAAGAACCCGCCGGCCACTTGCGCTTCATTCTGGCCAGTGAGAACGCGCAAGCGCTGCTGCCCACCCTTCGCAGTCGCTGCCAAAGCCACCCAATGCGCTGGCCTGACCCCGCAGAGGCGTTGGCTTGGTTGCGGGAACAAGCTGCTTCTGAGACCTCAGATAAAACCTTGTCAAAATTACTGCGCGCCACTGGCGGGCGCCCGCAAGACGCGTCTGACTTGCTCAACGCGAACTCCTCTATTGACCCCTGGATTCAGGCTTGGTCACAGCTGCCCCAACATCTGGCCAGGGGCCAACCGGGCTTGTTGACGGAGGCCAGCCCGCCCCAGGCGGTGGCCATGCTCCAAAAGGTTTGTCATGATTTGATGGTGCAAGCTGTCGGCGGCACTCCCCGTTACTTTGATGCTTCAGACCTGCCTCCGGCGAAGTCAGAAATGGGCATGGCCTCAAATGCAGAATCTGCCAGTCAAAGGTTGATCGCATTGAATGCTTGGGCCCGAGACCTCAATCAAACGGCCCAAACGGCGGACCACGCCTTCAACCCCGGCTTGATGCTTGAAGCCTTGGTCAGTCGTGCCCAAACCGCCATTCAGGCCTCACTTTAAGCCTGCTTTTCTCCTCTTTGCCCCTCTTTGCCCCTATTTGCCCCTATTTGCCCCACTTTGTTGTTATGTACGTCGATTCTCATTGCCACCTCAATTTCCCCGATCTGGCCAAAGACCTGGGCACCATCCGCGCCGCCATGGCCCAGGCCCAAGTGAACCGCGCGCTTTGCATCAGCACCACCTTGGAAGACTTTGGCGGCGTCCATCGTTTGGCGCTGGACTACGATAATTTTTGGTGCACCGTGGGCGTCCACCCGGACAACGAAGGGGTCCAAGAACCCAGCGTGGATGATTTGCTGGATCGCGCAGCGTTGCCCAAAGTGGTCGGGATTGGTGAAACGGGTCTGGATTACTACCGCCTCGAGGGCCGCACCGTGGCCGACATGGAATGGCAGCGTGAGCGCTTTCGGCGGCACATTCGGGCCGCACAAGCCTGCCAAAAGCCCTTGATCATCCACACCCGAAGTGCATCTGACGACACCTTGTCGATTTTGAAAGAGGAGGGCGAAACGGGCGCACCGTCCTCGGCTGGGGGCGTATTCCATTGCTTCACTGAAACCAAGGCCGTCGCCAAGGCGGCATTGGACTTGGGTTTTTACATTTCTTTCTCGGGCATTTTGACGTTCAAAAACGCCGCCGATTTGCGTGAAGTGGCGCAGTTCGTGCCCTTGGACCGGTTGTTGATTGAAACCGACAGCCCTTATTTAGCGCCCGTGCCGCACCGTGGCAAAACCAACAACCCCTCTTATGTGGCCTTCGTCGCGGCCCAGGTGGCCCAACTCCGTGGCCTAACGGTGGAGGCCGTGGGGCAAGCAACCAGCCACAATTTCGATCGGTTATTTAAAGGCGTTCAAGTGCAAGGCCTTTCAGCAGGAGAACCCGCATGAATATTTTTCTGACTCGAATCGCCCTGTTGGTCGCCTTGGCTTGCAGCGTGGCCTCCGCACAGGCGGGCTCTTTAGACGACTTTTTTGTCGCCATTCACCGAAACGACCCCGCGACGCTTCAGGCCTTGGTGAACCGCGGTTTTGACCCCAACAGCTTTGACGAAAACGGTGAGCCGGCCTTGGTCAAGGCGCTTAAATTGGGTTCTCTTGATGCGGCCAACGTCTTAATGAATGCACCGCGAGTCAAGCTCAACGCCACCAATCAGATGGGTGAAAACGCCTTGATGATGGCGTCTTTGCAGGGCCGGTTGTCCGAGGTCCAGGCCCTGATCGAAAAAGGGGCGGATGTCAACAAATCAGGTTGGACCCCGCTGCACTACGCAAGCTCCGGCACCTCACCAGCACAAAGCGACATCGTCGACGCACTGCTTCGCGATTACGCCTACATCGATGCCCCCTCTCCAAATGGCTCGACGCCCTTGATGATGGCGGCCAAATATGCCTCCAGCGCCTTGGTCAAGCAGTTGTTGGAGGAGGGTGCTGATCCTGCTTTGCGCAACCAGTTGGGCTTGAACGCGGTGGACTTTGCCAATCAAGCCCATCGAGCTGATGTGGCCAAAATGATCCAGAAAGTCATCGACGAGACACCCAATCCGCCGCCGTTGACGCAGGGCACTCATGCAGGCCAGTAACCCGGCAGAGCGCGTCAACGAAGTGCCCCTGACTGGAAACACGCAAGCGGCGATCCAATCCGCCCAGGCACTGGCCGTGTTTGACCAAGTGGTTCAGGCGGCCCACGGTTTGAAACCACGCGCCGGTCAACGGCGCATGGCCGAACGGGTGGCCGAAACCTTTGCTTCCACCGCGTTGGGCAAGGTGGAGCCCGGCACTGACAAAGGCATTTTGTTGATTGAAGCGGGCACGGGCGTTGGGAAATCCTTGGCCTATTCGGCGCCGGCCATTGCCCTGGCCTTGGCGGGCAAGTCACGGGTCATCATTTCCACCGCCACCGTGGCCTTGCAAGAACAATTGGTCAACAAAGACCTGCCGCTGTTAAGTCAAGCCATGCCCCAGCCCTTCAGCTTTGCCTTAGCCAAAGGGCGAGGGCGCTATGTGTGCTCGTACAAGCTCAAGCAACGCCTCAGCGCCGACGACAGCGATTCGGGCTTATCGGCTGATTTATTTGCGACGGAGGGAGAAAGCGATGGCACTGCCTCTGCCTCTGCCTCTGCTGCTACTGCTACTGCTACTTCTACAGCTAACGTGGCTGAAAAAACACCTTCAAACGCCAAAACCCAGCCACTTCATTATTTGGAAAAAGCCTACTTTCAGTGGATGACCGACCTGACCGAGCGCCGTTGGGACGGTGACCGAGATTCTCTGGAAACCCCGCCCAGCAGCGAGCTGTGGTCGCCCATTGCGGCGGAGGCCAGCAGTTGCACGGCGCGACATTGCCCCGATTTTTCAGGCTGTGCTTACTTTGAGCAACGCAGGGCCTTGGCCACGGCAGATGTGATTGTGGCCAACCACGATTTGCTTTTGTCCACCTTGTCTGGCAACACCTTGCCCGACTTGGGTGACTGCTTTTTGATCTTGGATGAAGCCCATCACCTGCCCAGCGTCGCCTTGAACCACTTCCAGGAAAGCACGAATTTGAGCCGCTTGCGCTGGGTCGAGCAACTTGCTTTGCGCGCCCAAAGGGCCGAAGCGGCCTTGGACCTGGTCGAAACACCCGATTTCTCAGCCTTGGGCGCGGGTTTGCGTGAGCACCTGAGTGCCGCCGCGCAATGGGCCATGGGCTTTTACCGGCCCTTGGGCTTGACTGAAGAAGAAACCGAGTTGTTGCCCGTAGGCCCCTTGCCAGAAAACTTGGCCGCGCTCGTTGCGGACATCGACACCGAAGCCGCCGCCTTCATCAAAGGCTTGCAATCGGTGTCTCAGGCATTGCGAAGCCGTCTCAAAGACGAACCCCAGCAAACGGCTTTTTGGTCCAAACACTATGTCGAACTGGGTGTATTGGCCCCAAGGTTGGAAGCCGTATCGGCTTGGGCCCAGTTAATGTTGTCAGGAAGCCAAACCAAGGCCCTCTCCAACCCGCACACTTCTGACGCCCAAAATCCAGCCCCCGTTGCTGCAGCCAAGGCTTCTGTGGCGCGCTGGTTCAGCTTTGGCAAATTGAGCGAGGGCCAAACGCTTTACGCCAACATCACCGCCCACGCCAGCCCGATTCAAGCGGCGGCCTCCCTGAACACCAAGTTATGGCCACAAACTCGGGCCGTCTTGCTGACCTCGGCGACGCTGACCAGTTTGGGCTCTTTTGATTATTTTCTTCGCGAAACCGGACTCCATTTTCAGCAAAAGGTGACATCGGAGCGGGTCAGCAGCCCTTTTGATTTTGAAACCCAGGGCAGCTTTACCGCCGTTTTGCTGGGTGTCGACCCCAAAAATGCGCCGCTCTACAACCAAGCCATGTGCCAAGCCTTGATGAAAGACTTGGAAGCGGTCGGGCAGGGGGCTTTGGTATTGTTCACTTCCCGTGACCAAATGCGCCAAGCCGTGAGCAGCCTGCCTGCCAAGTTGCAAACCCGCGTCTTGGTGCAAAACGACTATCCGCGAACCACGCTGCTGAACCGGCACCGCGAGCGGGTGGCGCTGGGTCAGCCTTCCATTATTTTTGGCATGCAATCATTTGGCGAAGGACTCGATTTGCCTGGCGCCTTGTGTGAGCACCTTTTCATCACCAAACTGCCTTTTGCCCCGCCCAACGACCCCCTCAGCAGTGCACGATCAGACTGGTTGCGGGCGCAAGGGCGAGATTCATTCAATGAGTGGGTGATCCCTGCGGTCAGTTTGCGTTTGGCGCAATGGGTGGGGCGAGCGATTCGGTCAGAGAGCGACCGCGCGCAAGTCATTTGCTACGACCCCAGGCTGTTGACCACTGGCTACGGCAAGCGCCTGATGCAGGGTTTGCCACCGTTTAAAAAGTGGCAACGCGATGCGCAGGGGCAACTCAAAGCGCTTACTTTTTAAGCCCCGCCAGTTTGCTGAAAGCCGAGGCCATGGCCGTGTGATTTTGATTAACGTGATTTTGGTTGTTGTGGTTTGAGCGGTTTTGGCGAGACGGCTCAAACCGGTTCTCACGACGTGCAGCAGAAGCCCCTTCACCCAACTTCATGGTCAGGGCGATGCGTTTGCGAGCCACATCCACCTCGGTCACACGGACTTTGACGATGTCGCCGGTTTTCACCACTTCGCGGGCATCGGTGACAAATTTGTAAGACAACTGGCTCACGTGCACCAAGCCGTCTTGGTGCACACCCAAATCCACAAAGGCGCCAAAGGCGGCCACATTGCTGACCGTGCCCTCCAGCACCATATCGACCTTCAGGTCTTTGATGTCGTCGACGCCGTCGTTGAAACGAGCGACTTTGAAGTCGGGGCGGGGGTCGCGGCCTGGTTTTTCAAGCTCGCTCAAAATATCTTTGACGGTGATGACGCCGAATTGCTCATTCGCGAAAAGTTCAGGACGCAGGGTCTTGAGCATCTCAGCGCGGCCCATCAAGGCCTCGATCGGGGTTTGGGTGTGCGCCAATATGCGCTCGACCACCGGGTACGTTTCGGGGTGAACACCGGTCATGTCCAAGGGATTGATGCTCTGTCGCAGCCGCAGAAAGCCGGCGCATTGCTCAAAGGTTTTGGGTCCCAGGCCGCTGACTTTGAGGAGGTCCGCCCGGCTGCTGAATGCCCCGTTTGATTCACGCCATCGCACCACCGCCTTGGCCACCGAAGCGCTCAAGCCTGAAACGCGCGAGAGCAGGGGGACGCTGGCGGTATTCAAATCCACGCCCACGCTGTTCACGCAGTCTTCAACCACGGAATCCAAACTGCGGGCCAGGTCGAATTGATTGACATCGTGTTGGTATTGACCCACGCCAATGGATTTGGGGTCAATCTTGACCAACTCGGCCAAGGGGTCTTGCAAGCGCCGCGCAATGCTGGCCGCGCCACGCAGACTCACGTCAACGTCAGGCATCTCTTGGGAGGCGAATTCACTGGCGGAATAGACCGAAGCACCGGCTTCACTGACCACCACTTTCAACAAACCGGGCTGATCGGAGGCCAAGCGCTTGATCAATTCAGCGGCCAATTTATCGGTTTCGCGACTGGCAGTGCCATTGCCGATGGCAATCAGGTTCACGTCGTGTTGGCGGCACAAACGCTCCAAACTGTGCAGCGCGCCTTCCCAGTTGCGACGGGGTTCATGTGGGTACACCGTGGCAGTGTCCACCAATTTACCGGTGGGGTCGACCACGGCGACTTTGACGCCGGTGCGGATACCGGGGTCTAAACCCATGACCACCCGCGGCCCCGCCGGTGCAGCCAACAAGAGATCGCGCAGGTTGTCGGCAAACACCTTGATGGCCACCTTTTCAGCTTCTTCGCGCAAACGGTTGAACAAATCCCGCTCAAGAGAAAGGGCCAATTTGACGTGCCATGTCCAATGGATCGCTTTGCGGATCAGGTCGTCAGAGGCGCGGCTTTGGTGGCTCCAGCCCAAGTGCAAAGCCACTTTCGCTTCGGCCAAGCTCGGGCCTGTTTTTGAGTCTTGTGTTTCTTGTGTTTCTTGTGTTTCTTGTGTTTCTTGTGTGTTTTGGGGGACTTCTAATTTCAGGGTCAAAATTTCCAAGCTTCGACCTCGAAAGGCGGCCAAAGCGCGGTGCGACGGGACTCGGTTGATCGGCTCTTGGTAGTCAAAATAATCCCGGAACTTCGCATGATCGGGGTGGTTTTCATCCTTGCCACTGACCAGTTTGGAGGCCAGGAATCCGTTTTGCCAGAGCCATTCGCGCAGACCTTGAACCAGCACGGCGTCCTCAGCCCAACGTTCACTCAAAAGGTCACGAACCCCGTCAAGCACGGCTTGGACGGTGGTGAAGTCGTCACCTTGCTCTGTTTTCTCAACCATGACATACGGTTTAGCGGCCTCAGCCGGCACCAAGTCGGGTTGGTTAAACAACGCATCGGCCAGGGGCTCGAGGCCAGCTTCTCGGGCCATCATGCCTTTGGTGCGGCGTTTGGGCTTGAATGGCAGGTAAATGTCTTCCAAGTCTTGCTTGGTGGTGGCGGACTCAATGGCGAGCCTCAAATCGTCGGTCAGCTTGCCTTGGTCTTGAATGCTTTTGAGAACGGTTTCACGCCTGTTTTGTAATTCACGCAAATAGGACAGGCGTGCATCGATCTCACGCAATTGAATGTCGTCCAATCCACCCGTGGCTTCTTTTCGATATCGTGCGACAAAGGGCACCGTGGCACCGCCATCGAGTAAATCGACAGCCGCTTGGATTTGGGAGGGGGAAACTTTGATTTCTGCCGCGATCTGGGCCATGATTTTTGACATCGCGGCATTTTCCCACAGCGAACCCGAGCGTCTGCGGGCGCCACTGGGCTGGCTTGTCTCTTTTGTTTTATACAATTTATATTATGTTAAATTAAAGAAACGAAGCTCGAACCAACGAATTAACGACCAACGGCAACTTTCAAAGAAGCACCGTTTGAGCCAGCCGCTTTATGCTGAATCATGCCCTCGTCGCCCTCAAAATTACCGTCAGAGCCCAAAGTTCAAGCAAAGAACGTTAATTCATCCCCCTTCGTCCCGACAACATCCATCGTGTTGCTGGCGCTGATTGCTTTGTTGGGTCCTTTGAGCATGGGGATTTTTCTGCCTGCTTTTCCGCACATTTCTGCAGAATGGCACATCCGGAGCGATCAACTGGCCTTGACCCTGTCGGCTTACATGCTGGGCACGGCTGTGGGTCAATTGGTCTACGGGCCGCTCATCGATCGGTTTGGGCCCTTTAAACCTTTGATGGTGGGATTGGGCATTTATTCGGTTTCCCTGGTCGTTTGTTACCTGAGCCAAAACGTCGAGACGCTGTCGATCGCGCGGTTCATACAAGCCCTCGGTGCTTGCGCCAGTGGACTGGCCACGCGGGTGGTGGTTCGAAGCACTTACCCAGCCAACCAAGTGAGCGCCGCGTTTTCAACGTTGACCCTCGCGATGGCCATTTCGCCCATCATTTCACCGATTTTGGGTGACTTACTGATCGATCTAAAAGGCTGGCGAAGCACCTTCTTGGCGCTCGGCGGCTTTGCCGCTTTGTCTGCCTTGGTGACATGGTGTTGGTTTCCAAGGTTGCCAGGTGACCTGACCACACCCTTTTCGCTAAAAGAAATGCTGCAGCAGTACAGCGCCATTATGAGGAATAAAACGTTTTTGTTTTACACACTCATCTTGTCATTTTCCGGCGCTTGCCCCGTCATATTTGCCAGTGCCAGTGCCTTTGTCTTCATGGATGACTTGCACCTCAGCCGATTCGAGTATGTCCTTGCATTCGGTCTCTGTGGAAGTGGCCTCGTGGTGGGTGCCCTGATCAACAAATGGCTCTTAAAGACCATTCCCAGTGATCGTTTAATCGTGATTTCGCTGTTGGGCCAACTCTTGATCGTGGCAGGTGCCGGCTTCTTTACAGAGTGGCACCACCTCGACCTCAACGAGCTGGTGGGGGTGGTGTTCCTGTTTTTTGGCTTTCAAGGGCTCTTGTCTCCCAACGCCACCGCCCTTTCCATGAGCGAATTCAAGGACCACATTGGCATCGTTTCGTCGCTGAACTTGTCAATTTCGATGGTGGTGATGGCCCTAGGCACTTGGTTGGTCAGCCGACTCAAAGTCAACCAAGTCAGCGATCTTTTTTGGATCATGACCACCTTCACGCTCTTGGCGTTTGCGCTGACCTTCGTTTACCGAGTCAGACTGAAATTCAATATTTCCCACCCGCTGAGAGATGTTTACCTCTTGTTGGGCGAAGGAAAATGAAGGCTCGTGGTTTCAAGATTCGTTGTCTTTGACCACCAAAACAGGCACTTCAGCGGCGGACAGGACTTTTTGAGTCACGCTGCCCATCAGGAATTTGACAAAGCCACTTCGCCCATGGGACGCCATGACGATGGTGTCGACTTTCGAGACCTTGGCCACCTCGAGGATGCCCACGTAAGGCACGTGGTTTTCTTGCATGACCGTTTTAATGGTGACGCCAGCTGCCTGAAAAACGGCCTTCACCTCATTAAGCGCCAACTGCGCCTCTTTGCGAGCGGCGACGAAGTAATCTTCCACTGAAAAGGCCACCATGCCACCCGCCTCGAGGTAAGGATAGGGGTCAATGACAAAAACGGCGGTCACTTCAGAACCAAATTTTTGGGCCAAGGCCAGTGCATGGGGAGCAGCCAATAAAGCGCTGTCCGAGCCGTCAGTGGGCAATAAAAGGTGCTTGAACATGAAAAATCTCCTATTGGGATTTCTGCAGTATCGGCCTCCCATTGAAATCGACCTTGATTCAAGTCAATGAGTGTGGCCCCAGAAAATCAATGCTTCACGCCCCTCTGCGGTCAGCGACACCGGGGCACCGACGGGCAACAAAACCTTGGTCGGCACATGCCCGAAGGGCAGATTCAAGAAAACGGGCACTTTGATCTGGCTGCGCAACCAAGCCACCACGCTGGCCATGTTGTAGCCCTTGTCATGGGGCGTCAATTTGAAATCGGTGAACTGGCCCAACAAAACGGCCTTTTGAGAGGACAAAACACCCGCGTTTAAAAGTTGGGTCAGCAGGCGCTCTATTCGGTACGGGTGTTCGTTGACATCCTCCAAAAACAACACGCCTCCTTGGATGGCGGGACAATAGGGGGTGCCGACCAAACTGCTCAAAACCGCCAAGTTCCCCCCCCAAAGCAGGCCCTGCTTTAAATGAAAAGGTTTTTCCACGGCCTCGTGTTTTGGTAGCGTCCAACCAGCGCCCTCCCCTTGGCCTGCGAGCAAATCGTCAAAACACGCGAGCATGATGTCGTCGGGCTCGTGTTCGCTGCCGAAATCAGCGCACAAGGCGGGGCCGGCCCAAGTCGTCGCGCCCGTTTTGGCCAACAAGGCGTTTTGAAAGGCCGTGAAATCACTGATGCCCACAAAACGAGTGCCTTGTTTTTCAATGGCCTTGGCAATGGCCTTGTAGGGCAAACGATCGAGCAGTCGGGTCACACCGTAACCGCCTCGTGAAATCAAGGCCACGTCGGCGCCACTGGCAGCAGCCCTTGAAATGGCAGCCAATCGGGTGTCGTCATCCCCCGCGAAACGCGTCGAAGTACTCAAGGCATCCGCATCGATTTCAACCTCATGCCCCATGGCTTGCAAACGTTTAACACCTCGCTTGAAGGCGGCTTTGTCACGAACAGCGCCCGAGGGCGAGTAAATATAGAGGTGGGACATAAAGCGTACTTTTTAGGTCATTTTTGAGGAAGAAATGAAGTGTCGCACAGCCTCTTGGGCTGAGTGTTGACCAGGCTCGAAGACAGGGGCACTGACCAAACGCCCGAAACGCTCAAATCGACTGAAAGCCCTGGGGGCCGATCGGTAGCCGGGGTCTGGGTAAGGGGCTTGGTAGGGGTCGACATCCGGCAAAGAATGGGCTTCGGGCGGATCTGCCAAAGGGGCGGGTCCTGGCGAAGAACGGCTTGACGTCGACACGCACTGATACGCACCCTGAAACCAGTCTGGGTGAGCGTCAAGCATGCCCATGCCAACCGGATGGCCTTCTTCAGGCAGCAGCAAGTAAATGGGACGGTCTTCTAACCGATGGCTCAAACGACGAGTCAAATCAAGCCCTATTTGCTGATGGACCTCAACGGAATGAAAACTTTCCTTTTTGGGCTTATCGCTTTTGCCAAAACCAATCAAATCGGGCACCACCACCCGATGGCCATGGGCCAAGATCGTCGGAATCAGGTGGCGGAATTGATAGCCCCAGGCATTGGGTCCGTGCAAGCACAACCAAGTGCAGTCTGCATTTTGAGGGCCTTCGTCCAGGTAATGAAGTCGAAGTCCGATGGCGCCGTCAAGGTCGCTGAAGTAATGAGGTGCCCATGGGTAATCGGGCAGATTTTCGAATGCCGAATCAGGCGTGCGCAATGCGTCTTGTCGAAGCGGACTGGCGTTAAGGCGGCGTGGTTTAAAAAAATCTTGGAGTATTTGTCCGCAGTGCTCCGCCAAAACCCCCCCTTCGATTTTGGTTTGGTGGTTCAGTTGGAATTGAGAAAACAAGTTCAATACCGAGCCAGCCGCTCCTGTTCGGGGTTCGCTGGCGCCAAAAACGACTTGTGACAAGCGCGCGTTCAAAATCGCGCCACTGCACATGGCGCAAGGCTCCAGCGTGACATACAGGGTGCAGCCTTCCAACCGGTGGTTGCCCAAAATTTGGGCCGCTTGGCGCAGGGCCAAAATTTCTGCGTGTGCGCTCGGGTCCTTGAGGCTGATGTTTTGGTTGTGTGCACGGGCAATCACCTGGCCCGATTTGACCACCAAGGCGCCGACAGGCACCTCTCCGGCCCGGGCTGCCTCTTGGGCAAGCCCAAGAGCCTGCGCCATAAAGACTTCATGTTCCACCTGAGGAAGCCATTCCAATGCGTTGCATCCATTGGGCTAAATGGCGTGCTGAACTGTCGTCAGATTCGGAATAAGCCTTGTACATCGCCCAATGAGATTCTGGGCGGTGTTGGTTTAACTTCAACTTGCATTCCAATTTTTCGATTTTGAGCTCGAACCCGACAATCGCCTGAAGCATTTTTTGGGTGTACTCCTTGGGTAAATCCTGCCACTGGTCGGCATAAGCGGGCTCGTGCTCTGCAATCAAGGCTTTCAACCAGGTTTCTTTGGGGGCCGATTCGTCAATCAAACGGACCGTGACCTTGGCATGAACCGCCAAATAGTTCCAGGTAGGCACCCTGACGAGGTCGGGGTAGACCTGGGGGGACATGTACGCCTGCGGACCTAAAAAGGTCACCAAGGTGGTTGGCTGAGCGGCTAAATAACGCCAGTGAGGATTGCCACGAGCGCAATGTCCGTAAAGCGACTGGGCTTGCTCATCAAAATACAAAGGCAAATGGGTGACGAAAGGTTGGCCGAGCTCGTCCAATGTAATCAAAGACGCCAATGGGTATTCACGCATCAACTGCCCCGCCCATTGGGGGTCTTTGGGGGAAAACTGCGGTGGGATGTACATTGAAATTCAAAAGATTGACCGTTTTTGAAGTATTGCATAGACCGCACTCAGGGTCTGTCAAGTGAAACAAAGCGAAATAGTCGGGTGTTTCGTTTCATGAGTTACAAAACACTACAATGAAGGCACTTTGAGTCGGCCTTGATGTTCGACGCATTTTTCACGTCGAACCCAATTTAGCCGATGCAACTCATCTGGATTTCTGGCCCCACTGCCAAGTTGACGAAGGTCAACATCACCTCGCGACAAATGGCGACGGCGGGACTTTCTGCTGCTGCAGTCTTTATCTTGCTGGGGGCCCTGCTCTATTTTCTAGGTATTCGAATCGCCATTGAGGTCCGGCCTGACTGGGCCCACACCATGGGCGGCGTGATTTCAGAATCAGAACAGCGAAAAATTGAAGACGAATATCAAAGGAAGCTCAAGACCTTTGAAGACCGTCTGGTTGCTTTGACTCAGCAAGTGGATCAAATCAAACTAGTCAAAGACCGCTTTTCTGAATTGGCAACACCCGTCATTTTCAAGGTCAAATCGGGTGACTTCAGCAACCAAGGCGGTTCTTCCGCCCCGATTCAGGAGCTACTGGCCGAGCATGAATCTTTCAGCGAAGACGCCAATCGAGACCTCAAAGTGAGTCAGGACATTAACCACCTCACCGAGCAAATTCTGAATGATTGGAACCGCGAATACCGCCAACTGCGTGCCATGCCGACGGGACAGCCTTTGGTCGGCAAAAAAGAGTTGACCAGCCTGTATGGGATGCGAATTGACCCCTTTCATAGAGGCATGGCCTTCCATTCAGGGATCGATTTCAATGCCCAACCCGGCACGCCCATCCTGTCGGCTGGCGACGGGGTTGTTCTCAAAGTGGACCACAACGACAGCTATGGAAATTTTGTGGAAGTGGCGCACAGTGGCCATATCATTTCTAAATATGCTCACGCCAATAAAGTGATCGTCACCC
Organism: uncultured Curvibacter sp.; assembly: GCA_903828535.1. GTDB lineage: Bacteria > Pseudomonadota > Gammaproteobacteria > Burkholderiales > Burkholderiaceae_C > Curvibacter. The sequence continues at coordinate 4,530 of CAIKMN010000026.1, read as the reverse complement.
CTGGCCAAGCCGTAATGCGTGGTCAAATTTTGGGCGAAGTGGGCAATACGGGACGCTCAACAGGCCCCCATTTGCATTTTGAAGTGGTTCGTAATCAAACCTTTGTAGACCCGATGCGGGTCTTGGTCACAGCCCGTCCGAATTGATCCCGCGACCCAACTGGGGCTAAAGATTGACCGCCTCAACGCCTTTGCCCCTGGATATCAACATGCCTTGGTGCGAAATCGGTTGTTGAACCTCCAAGGCGACGTAGGTGATATCGCCCTTGATGTGAGCGCCTTTTTCAAGAATGACTTTTTCTGTGGCATAGATGTGCCCATCCACACGTCCCGCCACAACGACTCGATAGGCGCGTATATCGCCAAAAACGCGCCCCGATGAACCCACCACCACACACGACTGAGGGCCTTGAAGCGCTTCCCCTGCTTCGATGTCGCCCTCAACGGTTCCGTCAACCCTTAAATTGGTGGTCGTGATCAACCTGCCACGCACCGTGGCCTGTTCATCGATGAGGGATTGCAGTGAGTGGAGGTCTTGTGTGAAAAGACCCATCTTGTTCAATCCACGCGGGTTAATTTGCCTGAGACACGCCCGCCACGCTGGATGTTGATGGTCTTGTAAAAACAAGTCCCATCGATCACGGCGCGTGAGCCAATCGTCAGGTCTTGGCAATGAATTTCACCGTAAATTTTGCCTTTGATGGTCAAAACCTCGGCTTGAATTTCACCTTCGACGATACCGTCAACATCCAAAAAAATGGATTTGGCAAAAACCTTGCCCTTCAAACTCGAAGAAATATTCAAAACGCCATCGGATTTGATAACACCTTCAAATTCAAAGCCATTACTCAAAATGGATGGTTTTGAAGTCGGCTTCAACCCCAACCCAGCGTTGCGACTTGCGTCATCGGCGTTGGAGGCGTCAGCGCTTGAAGCTTCATAGGGACGGAGCGATGAGGCGCTGACGCTTTCGTCAGCAATGGGATCTGAATTTGCCAAGGACTCTGAACCCTTCAAGGCGGTTGATGGCGCCGTTGGCACCGAGGAAGCACTCGCAGCGGGTGCTGCTTTTTTATTGAACATGGACATGTAAAGGACTCTTTAGCGAATATCGATCAGGCGTTGATGTACAAATCACCCTGCAACTGACCACCCTTTTCGATCTCGATCTCAGAGTAATAAACAGTGCCCTTGACATCACCCGTGCTGCGAATAATCAGCGATTTTGAGGCCGCCAAATACTCGGAGATGCTGCCTTTCACGTCGACCATCTCCGCTTGCACTTTCCCCTGGACGTGGCCCGTGGCTTCGACAATCACTTGTCGCGCCGTGATGGAGCCCTCGACTTTGCCTGAAATAGAAATGATGTCGGGGACTTCGATTGAACCCGAAATACTGACACCTTCTCCGATGAAGATCGAACCCTGTTGATTGACTTCGGCCATACATTCCCTCATTGAAAATCAATTTGTGAAAGAGTGTAACCGCTGAGGTCGTCATTGACGATCAACCCCTTCTCAGAGGCTTTTAAAAACAATCCGTCAGGCGCTGTGGGAAGTTTTCAGTCCACATGCAGTCGGTGAAAAGCAACGCCTTGATTCGCGGTTGGCATTCGCAACCATTCTGAGTGGGCCAAGGTTTTCACTGCATCCTGATAACCGGAGTCAATGTGGGCTTGCATGGTCGATCTGGAAAACTCATAGTCTTTGTTATCGCTTTCATGCGGCCGACTTTGGTAGATGAGCTGGATCAAGTTCACGACGCCTTCTTCAGAATAGAGCTTCATCAGCCGCTTTTCTTCGGTAGTTAATTGGTCTGAAGGCAGTCTTTCGTAGGCTTTGGCCAATCGACTGCGCAGTGACAAGGCATTTTTAAAGCCTTTGGCAGCCTGGCGCGTTCGACTCGAATAAGTGATTTCTTTCATGCGGGTTTCGACTTCGGCCATTTCCTCTGGAATTTCTCCCGCCGCTTTGAAAAGCTCGACTTGAAAGACCAGAGTGCTGACGTTTTCCTCTTGGTCAAGCAGGTATTGCAAGGGGGTGTTGGAGACCAGTCCGCCGTCCCAATAAAAAGCATCGTCAATCTTCACCATGGGAAAGGCGGGAGGAAGGGCCCCGCTGGCCATGATGTGGTGAACCGTGATGCGTTCCTTCAAGGTATCAAAGAACAGGTTGTCGCCGGTGGCGACGTTCACGGCCCCCATGCTGAGCCGAATTTCGCCGTTGTTGAGCCGGTCAAAATCGATCAAGCGGTTCAGGGTTTTCTCCAGCTCCGAGGTGTCGTAATACGAGGTGGCCGACTTAGAGCCCGGCATTGACATCCAAGGACTGATCAAATTGGGCTGAAAAAAGCCAGGTTGCCCCAGCATCATGGTCGAGAGGCCACTCACGGTGGCCGCCAAACGGCCTGCCGGACTCTCGGCGGGCTCGAAGATGCCCAGTGGCCGACTGGTCACAAGCGACCAAAATTCCTCCAAGCGCTCCAGCCTTTTTTCGGGTGGGTTGCCCGCCATCAAAGCCCCGTTGATGGACCCAATGGAAACGCCGCAAATCCAGCACGGCTGGCACCCTGCTTCTTCGAGGGCCTTGTAAACGCCCACTTGGTAAGAGCCTAAAGCGCCCCCCCCTTGCAACATCAGCGCCACGCGACCATATTTGGCAAATTGTTCGGTCAAGTGGGTTTTCATGCTGTGCGATCTGCCCCACGGTCGGTTGCCAAATAGTCGAAGACCACTTCCCCCATTCCCAAGGTGAGGTCGGCGATGTAATGTTTGGCGGAAACCACTTCCAAGACTGGCAAACGGGCGACGTCGGCAATCACGTGTTGGTAAAGCTCCAGCGCGGCGGGCGATGTCCAAGCACCGTGCAAAACAAGGTCCTGTAGGGTGTACCGGACCAATTCACAGAGCCGAGTGGTGCCATCCACGTGGGGCATGATTTTGAGTAAAAAGTTCGGCGCAGCGATGGATTGAAGCAATTTGGCACGGGCGGCGGCGTCCATGATTTGGTGCTTGTAGCCAATCGTGCCGGCGGCACACAATTGACTGCCGTAATGCAAGGTGCCGACGATGACGTCACCTTCATGCACCACTTTGGGAAAACCGAGTTTTTTGGGAAAACCCCAGATTTCTCGCCCCCCGCTGATGGGCGCGCCGTCGTCCAAAAACATGGAATGCACATAGCCCCCTGCTTGCCCCTTGAAGGTGACGGGGATGACTTGACCGGTTTCGGTGTAGTCACCAAAACCCGTCGAATCGGGCATGCGGATGAATTCGTAATTCACGATGGGCTCGCCAATTTCGAGAGGCTCAGGCACCAAGGCACGCAAGGTATCGAAATCGGTTCGATAACTGATGATGATGTATTCACGGTTGTAAAACCGATAAGGGGGGCGGGGGTACGACGGGTTGGTCAGGGGCATGGCGAACGCGTGTTCGCGAACTTCTTGGATGTTCATTGCGCAGTCCACCCACCGTCTGCTGGCCAGGCTGCGCCGCGAACGTTGTTCGCAGCGGGTGAGCACAAAAACAAAGCCAGTCCCGCCAATTGCTCGGGCGTGGTGAATTGTTTGGAAGGTTCTTTTTCATCCAGCAACTCATCGCTGGCTTGTTTCACCGAGATTTTTTCAAGCGCAGCGCGGTCGTCAATTTGTTTCTGGACCAAGGGCGTCAGCACCCAACCGGGGCAAATCGCGTTGGCCGTGATACCGGTCGTGGCCGTTTCCAAGGCCACCACCTTCGTCATGCCAACGAGGCCGTGCTTGGCCGCTACATAGGCCACTTTGAAGGGGGAGCCCACCAAACCGTGGGTTGAGGCAATGTTGATCACCCGGCCCCAGTTTTGAGCACGCATGTGCGGAATGGCCAGGCGCGTGGTGTGGAAAGCGGCGCTCAAATTGATGGACACGATGGCGTCCCATTTGGCCGACGGAAAGTCTTCAATGGGCGCCACGAATTGAATGCCAGCGTTATTGACCAAGATGTCCACGCCACCAAATTCGGTGGCTGCGTAGGTCATCATGGCCTCAATTTCGGCAGGCTTGCTCATGTCGGCGCCGTGGTAGCCGACTTGGACGCCCAAAGCGGCCACCTCGGCTTTGGCTTCGTCAACGTCGCCGAAACCATTCAAGACAAGGCGGGCCCCTTGTTGGGCCAATGCCTTGGCAATCCCCAAACCAATGCCGCTGGTGGAACCCGTCACCAAGGCTGTTTTTCCGTTCAACATAAATAGCCCCTAAAAACGAAAGATTGTGTGGTTCACCCGAGGGGCTTGTCGCCTAGCGAACGTGCTAATTGGAAACAAGATGTTTGATGAAAACGCCCTATCCGGGCCTTTTAACAACCCTTTATCAGCGTCGGATTGCTCTTAATGGGTTCATTTGCAACAGGTGACTTATGTTTCGGAAATAAAAAAAGCATGAGCTAAAAGGTCATGCTTTTACATCTTGAGATGAGTTAAGTTTCTTAAAAGCAATCTTATTCCCACTCAATAGTTACTCGGTTATAAAACATATATAAATCATATAGTTACAG
>CAIKMN010000025.1 GCA_903828535.1 uncultured Curvibacter sp. | reverse complement strand
GGGTTTTGGGGGTGCTGCAAATAGAGTAATTGCGCCGCAATTCATGTCCTTGAATCTGTGCTCGAAGGGTCAAGAACTGGCCCGGCTGGAACTCAAACAAGGGGAGCAGCGGGGCAGGCACTTGAAGCGTAACGGCCACTGAACCAGCGGCCTCGGGCCGAACCAGGGCCACGAAAAGGGGGTGAAAGGAGGGCTTGGGGAACATGGCGGTTTAATCAATAAGGCTTGAAATAGTCAAACGGCTCCAAGCAACCCAAGCAACGGTATAGCGCCTTGCAAGCCGTGGAGCCGAAGTGCGAAATTTCGGTGGTGTCTAAAGAGCCGCATTGCGGGCAGGCGATGGGATCGCTGGCAGTCAAATTTCGGCGCAATGAAAAAGTGACTTTTTGGAGACTCGATGTGACCGGTCTTGGGTGGGGCGGTGCGATGCCGTACTCTCGCAACTTGACCAAGGCACTGGGGCTCATCCAATCGGTGGTCCAAGCGGGCGCCAGTTGAATTTTCACTTGTGCTGACAGGCCTGCGGCTTGAAGAGCAGATTGCACATCGTCCACCATTTGGTCCATGGCGGGGCAGCCGCTGTAGGTGGGGGTGAGGGTGATGTCAAAGCCCGTCGCATTTTTTTCGACGTTTCGCAAAATACCCATTTCACGCAAATTCACCACTGGAATTTCAGGGTCGGTGACAGTCTCTAACAAGGCCCAAACCGATTCGGTGTTTGGCAAGCGCTCGGTCGGGGATGCCTTCACCAAACGGCTCCTGGGTGGGCGCGGGCCAAGCCTTGCATTTCGCTCAGCAAAAAGCCCATGTGCTCGGAGTGCACCCCCTGCGTTCCGGTCGGCAAAAAGCCCTGAGCGCTGGGAACCACCAAAGTGGCTTCACTCAAAACATCGCTGACTGTGGCGTCCCACTTGGCTTTAATGGATGCCAGATCGAGTTGCAAAGCAGCGGGACTTTGCTGAGTCCAAAACTCTTGCGTGTAAGGCATCAAATGATGGAACGCCTGCTGAATGCGTTGGTGAGATTCAGTGGTGCCATCCCCCATGCGGATCACCCAATCGCTGGCATGGCGTAAGTGGTACTCGGTTTCTTTGTAGGATTTGGAGGCCACCGCCTTCAAATTGGTGGACAAATTCGCCAATTTAAGGGCCTTTTCGTTTTGAACTTGTACCTCATGGTTAGCGCCGGCAAAAGCTGCCAATGAGGGCGTAGACGCCAAAGTCGACCAGATGCCCATCATGTAGGCGCTGTATAAAAAATTGCGAGCCACCGTCACCGCATAGTCGCGCTGACCTTTCGCGCTGGGTGCCAGTGCCGTGCTGTGGGGCAATTCCAGCAAGGTGAAATTTTTGAATGCGGACTCGTCTCTGAAATAAGCCAACTGGTCTTCTGAGCAGTTGTTGCCGCGTATTTCTGCCACTTGTTGGTAGAGCAGACGGGCTTGGCCGATCAGGTCCAGGCTGTTGTTTGCCATCGCCAAGTCTTCTTCCAAAATCGGTCCGTGTCCGCTCCACTCGGCGTTGCGTTGCCCCAGAATCAAGGCACTGTCGGCCAAGTGCAGGGTGAAGTCAGAAAGCTTCTCCAGCGTTGTTTCCATCTTGGTTTCAACCTTCTCAGCCTGGGCCATTACATGTGCCCCACTTGGTCTGGAATTTCATAGAAGGTCGGGTGACGGTAAATTTTGTCGGCCGCCGGTTCGAAGAAAAGACCTTTTTCGTCGGGGGCGCTCGCCGAGATGGCCGCTGAGGGCACCACCCAAATGCTCACACCTTCTTGGCGACGCGTGTACACATCGCGCGCCATGTTCAGGGCTTGGCCGGCGTCAGCCGCGTGCAAGCTGCCACAGTGTTTGTGTTCCAAGCCTTGTTTGCTGCGAACAAAAACTTCCCACAACGGCCATTCTTTTAAGGGCGTTGAGGGCGTTAAGGGCTGCGTCGTGTTGGCTTCGGCTTGGCTCATGCGGCCTCCTGCTTGAGTGAATTCTTTTGCACTTGTTTGTGGGCGTAGGCCAAGGCCGCCTTGCGCACCCACTCGCCTTCTTGGTGGGCATTGACGCGGGTGGCGAGGCGCTCTTTGTTGCAGGGGCCGTTGCCGTTCACGGTGGCCCAGAACTCATCCCAATCGATGGCGCCAAAGTCGTAATGTTGACGCGCCTCATTCCACTTCAACTCGGGGTCGGGCAAACTGACCCCCAAAACCGCCGCTTGAGGCACCGTCGCGTCGACAAACTTTTGGCGCAAGTCGTCGTTCGAGATCCGTTTAATGCCCCAGCGCATGCCTTGCACGCTGTTCGGGCTGTCGCTGTCGGGCGGGCCAAACATGGCCAGGCATTTCCACCACCAACGGTTCACTGCGTCTTGCACCATGGCTTGTTGTTCAGCCGTGCCACGCATCAAGGTCAACAGCGATTCGTAGCCTTGTCGTTGGTGGAAAGATTCTTCTTTGCAGACCCGGATCATGGCGCGGGCATAGGGGCCGTATGAACAGCGGCAAAGGGGAATTTGATTCATGATGGCCGCCCCATCCACCAACCAACCAATGACACCCACATCCGCCCACGTCAAGGTCGGGTAGTTGAAGATGGAGCTGTATTTGGCCTTCCCGCTGTGCAGGTCTGCCAGCATTTGATCGCGACTCGTGCCCAGCGTTTCCGCCGCGCTGTAGAGGTACAAGCCATGACCCCCTTCGTCTTGCACTTTGGCAATCAGAATGGTTTTTCGCTTCAAGCTGGGGGCGCGGCTGATCCAGTTGCCTTCGGGCAGCATGCCGACAATTTCGCTGTGCGCGTGTTGGCTGATTTGGCGCACCAGGGTTTTTCGGTAGGCCTCTGGCATCCAGTCTTGCGGCTCGATTTTGTGGTCGGCATTGAGCTTGGCGTCAAAACGGGCTTGAGCGGCAGCGTCTTGTTCGCTCAGCGGACTGACCACGCCGACGATGCTCAGCGGCGCTTTGGCACCAGTGGGCTCAGTGGTGTCCGGTACATTGAAAGATTGGGTGTACATGGGCGGTTCCTGGGTTGGAATGAGGGGTCAGTTTCGTTTGGGTCTTTGGTCGAAAACGCGCCGTGCTTTGCCGACCAAGGTGCGGGGCAGGGTGTCAAAACCCATGATGCGCACCTGGGTCGAGATGCCAATGACCGTTTTGATGTGATCTTGCAGTTGCTTGGCCATGGCTTCGCGCTCTGAGGGCGAAGTTTGCTCGGACAGATGCGACTGCAACTCGCAGTGAATTTCGACTTGGTCCAAGTGGTTGTCGCGGCTCAGGTGAATTTGGTAATTGCCCGAGAGCCGCTTGTCCCGCAGAATTTGTTCTTCAATTTGAGAGGGAAACACATTCACGCCGCGAACGATCAGCATGTCGTCGCTGCGGCCAGTGAGGCGCGCCAAACGCCTGAAGCTGCGCGAGGTGGGCGGCAACAGCCGAGTTAAATCGCGGGTGCGGTAGCGAATAACCGGCATGGCTTCTTTGGTCAACGAGGTGAAAACCAGTTCGCCTTCTTCGCCATCGGCCACCACCTCGCCGGTGTCTGGGTTGATGATTTCCGGGTAGAAATGGTCTTCCCAAATCACGGGACCGTCTTTTGACTCGATGCATTCACAGGCCACGCCAGGGCCAATGACTTCGGTCAGGCCGTAGATGTCCAAGGCATCGATGCCCAATTTGGTTTCAATTTCTTGGCGCATGCCCTGGCCCCAAGGTTCGGCGCCAAAAATACCCAATCGCAAAGCAATGTCTTGAGGCGCGATGCCGCGCCGCTCAAATTCTTCAGCAATCACCAAGGAATACGAGGGCGTCACCATAATAAGGTCGGGTTTCAAGTCGATGATCATTTGGACTTGCTTTTCGGTCTGTCCGCCCGACATCGGGATCACGGTGCAGCCGAGTCGTTCCGCGCCATAGTGCGCGCCCAGGCCGCCAGTGAACAAGCCGTAGCCATAGCTCACATGGCAGCTATCGCCCGGGCGCCCGCCGGCCGCATAAATTGAGCGGGCCACCACTTGCGCCCAGGTGTTCACATCGTTCTGGGTATAACCCACGACGATGGGCTGCCCCGTGGTGCCAGACGATGCGTGGATGCGCGCCACTTGCTCGCGCGGGACGGCGAACAAGCCGTAGGGGTAGTTTTGTCGCAAATCCGCCTTGGTTGAAAAAGGGAACTTGGCCAGATCAGCCAGTGTTTTGAGGTCGTCCGGGTGAACCCCTTTTTCTGCAAAGGTCTTGCGGTAATGCGGCACGTTGTCATAGGCACGTCGCAAGGTCCACTGCATGCGTTCGAGCTGCAAAGCGGCAATTTCGTCGCGACTGGCGGTTTCGATGGGTTCTAAGCCTGTCATAAAACGGTCCCTTTGATGGTGTGGCTTTTGCCTCTGAACAAGGCCACGGTGGTGCTTTCGTCAGTTGGGGTATTGGGGCGGGTTGGGGTTCTTAGGAGGCGAATTGCAACGTCGTAGACGCCGCTGCGGCCCGCCAGAGCCACTTCAGTGGCGGTGGCCTCCAAGGTGTCGCCCAAGCGGGCAGGGGCCAAAAAGTCGATGCTGCAAGCGGCGGCCACAGTGTTTTGGTTGTGGCTGTTGCAGGCAAATGCAAAAGCGCTGTCGGCCAAGGTGAACAGGTAGCCACCATGGCAGGTTTGGTGGCCGTTGAGCATGTGCGCTTGCACCGTCATGCGCAACACCGCTTGACCTGGCGCCACCCGCACCAGCGACATGCCCAAATTTTGAGTGGCCTGGTCTTGCGCCCAGAGTTGCGCCGCGGTCTTTTCTGCCAAAGTCTGGGCATCCATGTTTTCAGGGGATTCAGGCTGGGTGGTCATGGTTTTAGTAGCGGGTGAAGCTTGGGTGAAGAATGGGTGAAGAAGCAAGCGCATCGCTTTGCCCTCTGCAAAAAGGGGCTGTTAAAAATTATGATTCATTTTTTTGAAAATTTTTAATTTTTTTGTATCATTTTAAATAGGGAATACCACTAAAATTTCTTCACTTTGAGTTCTGCCGCCGTCCACCCGCTCGCTTTCAATCCACTGGCTGTCCATCTGGAAAAATTCCGTCAACAAGACCGGTTGAACGCGGGTTCGTTGATCATTTCGGTTTTGGGCGACTCGGTGATGCCCCGCGGCGGACGCATCGCGTTGGGGAGCCTCATCGGCTTGATGGCGCCGTTTGGCGTCGGTGAGCGCTGGGTGCGCACGGCAGTCTTTCGATTGGTGAAGTCCGATTGGTTGGCCTCTGAGGCGCATGGCCGCAAGGTGGATTACCAACTCACCGCCTCGGGTTTGCAGCGCTTTGAGGAATCGGCCCGGCACATTTATGCCGACCAGTCCCCCCCTTGGGATGGTCAGTGGCGTTGGATTGTCGTGCTGGCCGAGTTGCCAACTCGCCAACGCGAGCAGTTGCGGCGGGCCTTGTATTGGCAAGGCTTTGGTGAATTGAAAACGGGCAGTTTTGTGCACCCCAGCGCCGATTTAGAAGCCGTGCTGGACGCTTTGGTCGCCGATGGTTTGGGCGACCTACAACAGACCTTGACGGTCTTCAAGGCCAAACCTTTGGAAGGACATGGTCTACTGGCTTCCGATTTCGATTGGGTGGCCAAAACGTGGCCCTTGGATCAATTGGCAGCGGCCTACCTGGATTTTCTGGCGAGCTATGCGCCCTTGGAAAAATACCTGAAGCAACGGCGCCAGCCACTAAAGTCTTTGGATCCCGCATTGGCTTTTTTATGCCGCACTTTGTTAATCCACGACTACCGTCGCCTGTTGCTGCGGGACCCTGAATTGCCGCAGGATTTGCTGCCCGTGAATTGGCCGGGCACTCGCGCAAGGCAGCTGAGCCGGACGCTGTATCAAGGGTTGTGGGAAGCTTCGGAACGACACCTCTCAGAAAATCTGCGCTTGGCAAATGGAGAAGTGCCCGAAAAAATGGGGAAATTCCTGCAATAAACCGCTGTTATGCTTGGTGCCCAGAAGAGGACTCGAACCTCCACGATGTTACTCGCTAGTACCTGAAACTAGTGCGTCTACCAATTCCGCCATCTGGGCATCTCAGGGAACACAAGATTGTATCTTAAAAAAATAAACCCCAACAAGCCTACAGGCGCCGTTCAAGAAGAGTTTGAGGGCACCGTTCAAGGCCATCGCGACGGTCATGGTTTCGTGATTCGCGACGACGGCGAACCCGATATTTACTTGCCGCCTAATGAAATGCGGGCGGTGCTGCACAAAGACCACGTGAAGGTCAAGATTGTTCGTTCAGACCGCCGGGGGCGCCCCGAAGGACGCGTCACGGAAATCCTCGATCGCCCTCAGCAGCCCCTCATTGGCCGCTTGTTGCAAGAAAGCGGTGTTTGGTTGGTGGCGCCTGAGGACAAACGCTACGGTCAAGATGTGCTGATTCCAAAAAGTGCCACCGGCGCGGCGAAAACCGGCCAAGTCGTGGTGGTTGAATTGACCGAACCCCCTGCCTTGTTTGGCCAACCGGCCGGGCGTGTGGTCGAGGTGCTGGGCGAAGTCGACGACCCTGGCATGGAAATCGAAATTGCCGTGCGCAAATATGGCGTGCCGCATGAATTCTCAGAGGCTTGTCTGAGCCAAGCCAAGGCCTTGCCCGACAAAGTGCTCCCTCAAGACAAGAAAGGTCGCATTGACCTGACCGATGTGCCCTTGGTCACCATCGACGGTGAAGACGCCCGCGATTTTGACGATGCCGTCTACTGCGAACCCGCCAAAGTGGGGCGTGGCAAAGGCTGGCGTTTGTTGGTGGCAATTGCCGATGTGAGTCACTACGTCAACACGGGCTCGGACATCGACATTGACGCCTACGACCGCGCGACCAGCGTTTACTTTCCGCGCCGGGTGATCCCCATGCTGCCTGAAAAACTCTCAAACGGGCTGTGTTCTTTGAACCCCGAAGTCGAACGTCTTTGCATGGTGGCCGACATGTTGATCAACGCCCAAGGCGAGATCCATGCTTACCAGTTTTACCCGGCCGTGATGTACAGCCACGCTCGGTTTACCTACACCGAAGTGGCCGCCATTTTGGGCAATACCCGAGGCCCCGAGGCCACGCGCCGCAAAGCCTTGGTGCCGCATTTGCTGCATTTGCACGAGGTTTACAGCGCGCTGTTGAAGGCGCGTCAGGGGCGGGGCGCCATTGATTTTGAGACCACCGAAACCCAAATTGTTTGTGATGAAAGCGGTCGCATCGAAAAAATTGTGCCCCGTGTTCGCAACGAGGCGCACCGGCTGATCGAAGAGGCCATGCTGGCGGCCAATGTGTGCAGCGCCGACTTTATTTTGCAAAGCCAACACCCCGGCATGTTCCGCGTGCATGAAGGCCCCACGCCTGAAAAACGCGAATTATTGGCCAATTACCTGCGCACCACGGGTGTCGGCATGTCCATCAGCGACGACCCGGCGCCGCGTGAATTCCAAGCCATTGCCCAAGCCACCAAGGACCGGCCGGATGCGCAGCAAATTCACACCATGTTGCTGCGTTCCATGCAGCAGGCCATTTACACCCCCTTTAACAGCGGTCATTTCGGCTTGGCGTTTGAGGGCTACACCCATTTCACCAGCCCCATTCGGCGCTACCCCGATTTGTTGGTGCATCGGGTCATCAAGGCCATTTTGGGAAAAAAGCGCTATCAATTGCCAGCCTTGCCCACGCCGGGAGAAGCCCACAGCAAGCTGGCCAAGCGTTTGGCCAGCCGCGTCAAATCTCCCAAAGCCTTGGCGGCCGAAAATCAGGTGTCCCCCAAAAAAGGGGGGCAAGAGTTGCAAGGTTGGGAAGCGGCTGGTTTGCATTGCAGCGCCAACGAGCGCCGCGCCGATGAGGCCAGTCGCGATGTTGAGGCTTGGCTCAAATGCAAATACATGCGAGACCATTTGGGCGAAGAATTTTCGGGGGTGGTCACCGCCGCTACCGGCTTCGGTATCTTCGTTACTTTGGACTCGATGTATGTCGAGGGTCTGATCCATGTGACCGAGTTGGGAGGCGAATACTTCAAATTCGACGAAATGCGCCAAGAATTGCGGGGCGAACGCACCGGCATTCGTTATGCCATCGGCACCCGGGTGCGCGTACAGGTCAGTCGGGTCGATTTGGATGGGCGAAAAATCGACTTCCGTTTGGTCAACGAGAACGAATCGGCCATGTTGCGGGCAACGCGCGACAAAGCACGAGACAAAGACAAGAACCCAACGACCCAGCGCAGCAAAGCCGAACGCGCCAAACAAGCTTTGGAGTTGGTGCCCGAGCTCCCCGCAAGGCCTGTGAAGGCCTTGGTGAAGAAGGCGGCTGCTTCGGCCAAGAAAAAAGTGGCCCAGAAAAACGGTCAGAAAATGACACCAAAATCGGCTCAATTAGGGGCTCAAAAAGCACCTCAAAAAAGCACCCAAAGCGCGGGTCAAAAGCCATCGGCATCCCGTAAAACCAAACGCAAATAACCTGAATGGGTGGGCATGAGTAGTTTGAAATCATTGGGCCGCGTGGCCATCGTGACTGGCGCCGGTACTGGCATCGGTCGTGCAACGGCCCTGAGTCTGGCTGCTGACGGCTATTGCGTGGCATTGGCCGGGCGGCGCATCGAACCTTTGCAGGTGACGGCCGACCTCATTGGGGCTGCTGATCGTGTCCTCGTCGTGCCGACCGATGTGACCCAAGAAGCCCCAGTCGCTGCTTTATTTGCCCAAACCGTTGACCGCTTTGGCCGCTTGGACCTGCTTTTTAACAATGCGGGCTCTGGGGCGGCGGCGCCCATCGACCAGTTGACCTTGGCTCAGTGGCAGGGTGTGATGGACGTCAATTTGACGGGCATGTTTCTTTGCCTTCGCGAGGCCTTCCGGATCATGAAGGCGCAAACCCCGCCCGGCGGGCGCATCATCAATAATGGCTCGATTTCGGCCTACACCCCTCGACCCCAATCGGCCGCCTATACCGCCTCCAAACACGGCGTGATGGGCTTGACCAAAACCGCGGCCCTTGAAGGACGTGCCCACCACATCGCCGTCGGCCAAATCGACATTGGCAACGCCGGCACTGAAATGACCACCCGCATGGCCGCTGGCATTTTGCAAGCCAATGGATCGGTGATGGCCGAGCCTTTGATGGACGTGAAGCTGGTCGGCGAATCGGTGCTTTACATGGCCAACTTGCCTTTGAGCGCCAATGTGCTGTTTCACACCGTGATGGCCACCAACATGCCTTTCGTCGGGCGCGGCTGAAGTTTCCTGGCCGTAAGAGGGCTGCTTTTTAGCCCCTTGAAGCCACGTTTGTGCTATCATCGACTGGCTTTGCACCTGATAAGTGTCTGACCCATTGGGTGCTTGGCTAACCAACCGCAAACCAGTCCACTCAAGGTGCTGGGTTGATGAATGAAAGTCATCAACCCGGTCACGGCCTGGTTTAAGACCTAACCTTTGGAGTAAAAAATCATGGCAGTTACTATGCGCGACATGCTGGAAGCAGGCGTCCACTTCGGTCACCAAACCCGTTTCTGGAACCCCAAGATGGCCCCGTTCATCTTCGGTCATCGCAACAAAATTCACATCATCAACCTGGAAAAATCGCTGCCGATGTTCCAGGACGCGATCAAGTTCGTCAAACAACTCTCGGCCAACCGCGGCACCGTTTTGATGGTCGGTACCAAACGCCAAGCCCGTGAAATCTTGGCGACTGAAGCCAAGCGCGCTGGCGTTCCTTTTGTGGACCAACGCTGGTTGGGTGGCATGTTGACCAACTTCAAGACTGTTAAAACCTCAATCAAGCGTCTGAAAGACATGCAAGCTCAACAAGAAGTTGGCTTGGACAGCTTGAGCAAAAAAGAGCAACTGATGTTTGCTCGCGAACTCGCTAAGCTCGAAAAAGACATTGGCGGCATTCAAGACATGCCCGCATTGCCTGATGCCATTTTTGTGATCGACGTGGGTTATCACAAAATTGCCATCGCTGAAGCTCAAAAATTGGGCATTCCATTGATCGGCGTGGTCGACTCCAACCACTCGCCTGAAGGCATCGACTACGTGATTCCTGGCAACGATGACTCAGCCAAGGCCGTGGCTTTGTACGCCCAAGGCATTGCTGACGCCATCATCGAAGGCCGCGCCAATGCAGTGAATGACTTGGTCAAGGCTGTTTCTGCTGAAGGCGACGACGAGTTTGTGGAAGTGGAAAACGCCGCGGCTTGATGCCCCTGATTTGGCATGAAGGGTTCTTGACCGGTCCTTGCCAATCCAAAAGGGGGCTAAGCCCCCTTTTTTTTAGTCTTTTTAGTTTTGTTGTTTTAACCCATCATTAACCAATCAATAACGGAGTAATTCAAATGGCTGCTATCACCGCAAGCATGGTCGCTGAACTGCGCGCCAAGACCGACGCCCCCATGATGGAGTGCAAAAAAGCCCTGACCGAAGCCGATGGCGACATGGCCAAGGCCGAAGAGTTGTTGCGTGTCAAACTGGGCACCAAAGCAGGCAAGGCCGCTTCACGCATCACCGCTGAAGGCGTGGTCGCCAGCTTCATTCAAGGCACCACGGGCGCTTTGGTCGAGGTGAATTGCGAAACCGACTTTGTGACCAAGAACGACAGCTTCCTGGCCTTGGCCAACGCCGCCGCCAAATTGGTCGCTGAACACAATCCCGCCGACCTTGAAGCCCTGGGCGCCTTGGCTTATTCGCAAGACACCTACGGCCCCACTTTAGAAGAAGTGCGCAAGGGTTTGATCGGCAAGATCGGTGAAAACATGTCCTTCCGCCGCTTCAAGCGCTTTGAAGGCGCCAACGCCTTGGCTTCTTATTTGCACGGCACCCGGATTGGTGTGGTCGTCGAGTATGTCGGCAGCGATGTGGCCGCTAAAGACGTTGCCATGCACGTCGCTGCCATGAAGCCCGTTGCCTTGACCAGCGCCGATGTGCCTGCCGATTTGATCGAAAAAGAACGCGCTGTTGCCAAGGGCAAGGCCGCTGAAGACGCTGCCAAAGCCCAAGCCGAAGGCAAGCCCGTTCAGTCCGATGAAATCGTGGCCAAACGCATCGAAGGCGGCGTGCAAAAATTCCTGAAAGAAGTGTCTTTGTTCAACCAAGCTTTTGTTAAAAACGACAAGCAAACGGTGGAGCAAATGCTCAAAGCCAACGGCACCGAAGTCAAATCGTTCACCATGTACGTGGTCGGCGAAGGCATTGAGAAAAAGGTCGATGACTTTGCTGCAGAAGTGGCTGCTCAAGTCGCCGCTGCCAAGGCCTCAGCTTAAATAGACGGACCTTACAATTCATTGCATCCAACCCAGACTCAGGAGCCCCGCATGACCGATCCCCGTCCAGCCCACAAGCGCATTTTGCTCAAGCTGTCGGGTGAGGCCTTGATGGGGGACGACGCCTTCGGCATCAACCGCGCCACCATTGTGCGCATGGTGGAGCAAGTCGCTGAAGTCACCCATTTGGGCGTCCAAGTGGCGGTGGTGATTGGCGGCGGGAATATCTTCCGAGGCGTCGCGGGGGGGGCGGTGGGCATGGACCGCGCCACCGCCGATTACATGGGCATGTTGGCCACGGTCATGAACGCCTTGGCCTTGGCCGATACCATGGACAAAGCGGGTTTGACCGCGCGCGTCATGTCGGCCATCGCGATTGAGCAGGTGGTCGAGCCCTATGTGCGACCCAAAGCCTTGCAGTATTTGGAAGAGGGCAAGGTCGTGATTTTTGCGGCGGGTACTGGCAATCCATTCTTTACGACGGACACCGCTGCTGCCCTGCGTGGCGCTGAAATGGGCGCTGAGGTGGTTTTGAAAGCCACCAAGGTGGACGGTGTTTATACCGCCGATCCGAAAAAAGACCCTGCCGCCACCCGCTACACCCAACTGAGTTTTGATGAAGCCATGGCCAAGAATTTGGGCATCATGGACGCCACGGCGTTTGCTTTGTGTCGGGATCAAAATTTACCCGTCAAGGTGTTTTCCATCTTCAAGCCCGGGGCCCTGCGCCGCGTGGTCATGGGCGAAGACGAAGGCACGTTGGTGCATGTCTGACCCCCCATTTTGAGGAATTTGTATGACGATCGCAGACATCAAGAAAACCACCGAAACCAAAATGGACCAGTCCATCGCGGCCTTTCAAAACAACCTCAGCCGAGTCCGCACCGGCCGTGCCAATCCGGCCTTGTTGGACACCATCCAAGTTGAATACTACGGTTCTATGGTGCCTCTAAGTCAAGTGGCCAACGTGTCTTTGATCGACGCCCGCACCATCAGCGTTCAACCCTGGGAAAAACCGATGGGCCCCAAGATTGAGAAGGCCATTCGCGAAAGCGACTTGGGCTTGAACCCTTCCACCATCGGCGAGTTGATCCGAGTCCCCATGCCCGCCATGAGTGAAGAGCGCCGAAAAGAACTCACCAAAGTGGTTCGCAACGAAGGCGAAAACGCCAAAATTGCGATCCGCAACTTGCGCCGCGACGCCAATGAATCGGTTAAAAAACTGGTGAAAGACAAGGCCGCTTCTGAAGACGATCAAAAGCGCGCCGAGGTCGATGTGCAAAAAGTCACCGACAAGCACATTGCGGAAATCGACAAACTGGTCACCGCCAAAGAACAGGACATCATGGCGGTTTGAGCGGATCCATGAACAAGCTTGTGAGCACTGGGCCGATCGATTTGACCCTCCCCAACCATGTGGCCATCGTCATGGACGGCAATGGCCGTTGGGCTCAACAGCGTTTCATGCCGCGTGTCGCGGGGCACAAAAAAGGCGTCGACGCGCTTCGCCGAGTTATCAAACTGTGCAGTGCACGGGGCGTTAAAGTCCTCACGGTCTTTGCTTTTTCTTCAGAAAATTGGGCCCGTCCCGCGGATGAAGTCGCCTATTTGATGGAGTTGTTGACCTTCGTGTTGCGCCGTGAAGTCCCCAAAATGGTGGCCGATGGTGTGCAACTGCATGTGGTCGGAGAGCGGGCTCACCTGTCAGACAGAATTAAGCAGGCCTTGGCAAGGTCTGAACAAGCCACTGCCCATTGCGAGCGGCTGGTTTTGAACGTCTGCTTCAATTACGGCGGCCGCTGGGACATGGTTCAAGCGGCCCAGCAATTGGCACTGGCCAACCAGCCGATCACGGAAGAGGCGCTCAGTCAGAAATTGGCCTTGGCCCATGTGCCAGACCCCGATTTGATGATTCGCACCGGCGGTGAACAGCGGCTCAGCAATTTCTTGATGTGGCAGTGTGCTTATTCAGAAATGTTCTTCAGCGAGGTTCTTTGGCCCGATTTTGACGCAGCCCATTTTGACGCAGCCCTTCAGGCCTATGCGTCTCGTGAGCGGCGTTTCGGCACCTTGCCAGACGCCGTGGGTTCGACCGCATCGGTGGCTCGCCCTTCAACTTTATAAACGCTTTTAAACCATGCTAAAGCAACGCGTGATCACGGCTTTGGCACTTCTGGCGGTGTTGTTGCCGGCCCTCTTTTACCCCCAGCCTCTGTTTTTTGATGCCGTCATGCTGGTCATGATGGTGGCGGCTGCTTGGGAGTGGGGGCGTTTGAATAGTCCCGCCAGCACCCACCCTTCTCATCCCTTAACCTTTTCTGCTTTCTCCGTCACCGCATGGCTGGGCGCCTTGCTGTGTGCCGTTGGCTGTTTGGCAATTTGGGCCGCGGGCGGGCTGGAGATCCCTTTGTCAGATCTGCGTTGGTGGTGGACAGGAGCGGGGGTGTTTTGGGTGGTGGCATCTGTTTTTTTACTGGCCCAAGGCGTCTCGGTTTGGCAGGCCATTCACCCTTGGCTGAGGTTGGTTCTGGGTTGGTTGGCCTTGCTCACCGCTTGGTGGGCCGCGGCCCAAGCACGCGGTATGGGCATTGAATTTTTGTTGTCGGTTTTGACCCTGGTTTGGATGGCCGACATCGCCGCCTATTTCTTTGGGCGGGCCTTGGGGGGGCGCATGATTCAGCGGAAGTTGGCCGTCCGCATCAGCCCCGGTAAATCATGGGAAGGCGCTTTGGGCGGTCTCTTCGGCGTCGTTTTGATGGCGGTGGTTTGGGGCCACTTCGATTCAGGCTCAGCACCCCACTCCCTCTATGGGCGATTGACGTTGGCTGGCTGGCCCTTCGCACTGGTTTCGGTGCTGTTCTTGGGGGGCATGAGTGTGGCCGGCGATTTGGTCGAGTCGCTCATCAAACGGGCGGTCGGCGTGAAGGACAGCAGTGGCCTGTTGCCCGGTCACGGTGGCGTGCTGGACCGCATCGATGCCCTCCTGCCGGTGTTGCCTTTGTCGATGATGCTGGCGGCCTGGGTTTCGCCCTTGGCTGCTTAGTTCTAGGCCCTTATTCGGCTGTAGGTTCAAATGAAAAAACAACGCTTACTGATTTTGGGCTCGACCGGGTCGATTGGCAAAAACACCCTGGATGTTGTCTCGCGTCACCCCGACCGCATCGAGGTGTTTGCGCTGAGTGCGAACACCCAAGTGGACTTGATGTTTGCCCAATGCGTGCAGCATCAGCCCCGATTTGCGATCCTGGTCAGTGAGCCGCACGCGCAGGTTTTGGCTGAAAAAGTTCAAGCGCATGGGTTGAACACTCAGGTCTTGTCAGGGGCCGATGCGTTGGATGAATTGGCCTCCCACCCCGACGTTGACTCGGTCATGGCGGCCATTGTGGGGGCAGCGGGCTTGTCGTCCTGCTTGGCAGCCGCGCAGGCGGGCAAGCGTTTGTTGTTGGCCAACAAAGAGGCGTTGGTGGTGGGCGGCGAGGTCTTTTTGGCGGCCGTTAAGCAGGGCGGGGCAACGCTGTTGCCGATTGACTCTGAACACTCCGCCATCTTTCAGTCTTTGCCGGAGGACGCCAGCACGTGGTCTCGGCGCGTCAGGAAAATCATCTTGACGGCGTCTGGCGGGCCGTTTCGCCAACGCGACCCCGCGACGCTTAAAGAGGTCACGCCCGAAGAGGCTTGTGCGCACCCCAATTGGGTGATGGGGCGCAAAATTTCGGTCGACTCAGCCACCATGATGAACAAGGCCTTGGAAGTGATTGAGGCCCGGTATCTTTTTGGCCTGACGGGTGAGAAACTCGAGGTGCTGATTCACCCTCAAAGCATTGTGCATTCGATGGTCCAGTACCACGACACTTCGGTGGTGGCGCAGTTGGGGGTGCCTGACATGCGGGCACCCATCGCTTACGGCCTGGCTTGGCCGGAGCGGTTCGAGAGCGGCGCGGCGCACCTGGATTTTGCGGCCCTCCCCGCCATGCATTTTGAAGCACCCGATCCAGCGCGGTTCCCGGGCTTGCCGTTGGCTTGGCAGGCGCTGGCCGCCCCGCTCGGCACGCCGGTGGTTTTGAATGCAGCCAATGAGGTGGGGGTCGACGCCTTTTTGAACCGACGCATTCGATTTGACCAAATCCACGCGGTCAACTTGGCAGTCTTGTCAGGCGTCTTGCCAACCCCGCCCAACGGGCTCGAAGACTTGTTGGCGCTGGACGCTGAAGCGCGCTCTTTTGCAGCCCAACAGGTGCAAGCTTGGGCGACTTGAGTGGGCCGGTTTTCTAGCCCTTCGCCTGTTGTATTATTCCCACTCGTATTGGCACATTCTTGCCAATTCTGAGCTTCAACTTTATTGCCTGTTGCGCAGCGGCCAACGCATCTTCATGATTAATTCTTTTTATCGTTCCTGCTTGCAGGCTCGCACAGGCTTTTTGGCGGTATTTGTGGGCCTGTTGATGGCTGCTCAGATGTCTTGGGCCGTGCAGCCCTTTACCCTGCAAGACATCCGCGTCGAAGGCTTGCAGCGGGTCGAGCCCGGCACGGTGTTCGCCACCTTGCCTTTTTCTGTTGGTGATACCTATACCGACGACAAAGGCACCGCGGCGATCCGTGCTTTGTTCGGGTTGGGCTTGTTCAAAGATGTGCATTTGGAAACCGATGCGGGTGCTCTGATCATTCAAGTGGCCGAGCGACCCACCATCTCGGCCATCGAGTTTTCAGGCATCAAAGAATTCGACAAAGACACGCTTAAAAAATCTTTGAAAGACGTTGGCCTGGCCGAAGGCCGCCCGTTTGACAAATCCCTGTCGGAGCGCGCTGAGCAAGAACTCAAGCGCCAATACATCAGCCGCAGTCTTTATGGTTCTCAAGTGGTGACAACTGCCACCCCGATTGACCGCAACCGGGTGAACTTGACCTTGACCGTGACCGAAGGCGAGCCTTCCAGAATTAAATCCATTCGGGTGATCGGCGCCGACGCGTTCAGCGAAAGTACCCTGACGGGCTTGTTTGATTTGGATGTGGGCAACTGGCTCAGTTGGTACACCAAGTCGGACCGTTATGCCCGCACCAAACTCAACGCCGATCTGGAGACTTTGCGCTCTTACTATTTGGCGCGTGGCTATCTGGAGTTCCGCATCAACTCCACTCAAGTAGCCATTTCTCCCGATAAGCGGGACATCGACATCACGGTCAACATCACCGAGGGCGACCGCTTTGTGGTGTCCGAAGTGAAGTTGGACGGCAACTATCTGAACAAAGAAGACGAATTCAAGGGCTTTGTCGCCATCAAAGTGGGTGAGCCTTACAACGCCGATTTGGTCGCCAAAACCACCAAGGCCTTTACCGATTATTTTGGTAATTTTGGTTACGCCTTTGCCCGCATCGATGTGGTTCCCGAAATCGACCGAAGCACCAACCGCGTGGTATTTGTCTTGCGCGGCGATCCGGGGCGTCGTGCTTATGTGCGGCGCATCTCTTTGGCGGGCAATACCCGATCAAGAGATGAAGTGGTGCGGCGTGAATTCCGCCAATTTGAATCCTCTTGGTATGACGCCGAGCGGATCAAGCTCTCTAAAGAGCGGGTCGATCGTTTGGGCTATTTCAAAGACACCAACGTGGAAACACAGGAAGTCGCCGGCGCCCCCGATCAGGTCGATTTGTTGGTCACCGTGACTGAAAAACCTGCAGGCAGCATTCAGTTGGGGGCTGGTTTTTCTTCCGCCGACAAATTGTCCTTGTCCTTCTCGATCAAAAACGAGAACATTTTTGGTTCTGGCAATTACCTGGGTTTCCAAATCAACACCAGCAAATACAACCGGGTGATCGTGGTGAACAGCACCGACCCCTATTTCACGACCAACGGGGTGTCACGCACCATTGATTTTTACGACCGCACCCAACAGCCCTATGCCTACCAAGGCGGCAACTACATGCTGACCACCTTGGGCGGCGGTGTTCGTTTTGGCGTGCCTTTCAGTGAAACCGATCGGGTCTTCGTTGGCGCCAGTGCCGAGCAATACACCATTCACTCGGGCACCAACACCCCTGCCAACTACTTGTTGTATGCCAATAAATACGGTGAGTCCAGTCTGGGTATCCCCTTGACTTTGGGTTGGGCCCGCGACAGCCGCGACAGCGCTTTGGTGCCCAATAACGGGATGTATCAGCGCTTTAATGCCGATCTGGGTCTGTTTGCCGATGCGCACTATGCCCGTATCGACTACCAACTTCAGCAGTTTTTCGCCCTCAGCAAGCAATACACGCTGGCATTGAATGGCGAAACAGGTTACGGACGCGCCTTGGGGAACAGCCTGTTTCCGATCTTTAAAACTTTTTACGGTGGCGGATTGGGTTCGGTGCGTGGCTATGAACAGGGCAGTTTCGGTCCCCGTGACATCACCGGCGCGATCACCGGCGGCACCAAAAAAATTAATTTGAACAGTGAGTTCATGTTCCCCTTCCCGGGTGCCGGCAACGACAAAACCTTGCGTCTTTATGCCTTTGCCGATGCAGGCAATATTTGGGGTGAAGACCAACCCATTCGTCTGAGTGAAATGCGCACCTCAGTTGGTTTTGGCTTGAGCTGGGTCTCCCCCATGGGGCCGTTGCGCTTCGCCTTGGCTGACCCCCTGCACAAGCTGCCAGGCGATAGAATTCAACGACTCCAATTTCAAATCGGAACTTCCTTCTAATGAAACCCCTTTTTCGCCATCTTGTCTCTGCCTCCTTGTTGGGTTTGTCGGCGCTATCGCTGACGGCCCATGCGGATGATTTCCGTGCTGGTTTTGTCAGCACGGACCGCATCTTCCGAGAAGCCAACATGGCCAAAGCGGCACAGGTGAAGTTGGAGCAAGAATTCTCCAAGCGAGAAAAAGACCTGGTGGACCTGCGAAACAGTTTGAAATCAGCCTCTGACAAATTTGAACGCGAAGCCCCCACTTTGTCCGATGCCCAGCGTGCAACCCGTCAAAAGTCCTTGGTCGAACAAGACCGAGAATTTCAACGCAAAACCCGTGAATTTCAAGAAGACCTGAATGCCCGCAAAAATGAAGAATTGCAGCAGGTCATTGACCGCGCTAACAAGGTGGTGCGTCAAGTCGCTGAGGCCGAAAAATACGATGTCATTTTGCAAGAAGCCATCTACATCAACCCCAAATACGACATCACCGACAAAGTGATCAAGGCGTTGAATACGGCCACAGGTCCTGTTCCCAGCGCTTCGTCTAACTCGTCTAAGTGAGCGTCTGAGTGTGGCAGGGTGATTGGCTAGGCGTCACACTCGGTGAAGTCGCCGCTGCCCTGGGAGGTGTGCTTTATGGTGATCCGGCGCGTCGCGTGACCCGTTTGGCCAGCCTGCAATCGGCGGGTCCCTCCGATCTGAGTTTTTTGAGCCAAGCCAAGTGGCAAAGCCAATTGGCCACCACCTCAGCGGGTTGCGTGATCGTTGCACCCGCCTTTCAAGCGGCAGCCCAAGCCCGCGGCGATTGCTTGGTGGTCGACAACCCGTATCTTTACTACGCCCAACTCAGCCAGTGGTGGGCCCAGCGAAAAGCCGAGAGGACCGCCGCAGTCTCTCAGCCCTCAATTCACCCCAGCGCCGTCATTGCGGACAGCGCTCAAGTGGCTTCGACGGCCCAAATTGGCCCCCTGTGCGTGGTTGAAGCGGGGGCGGTGATTGGGGCTCACACGCGATTGATGTCCCGGGTCACGGTGTCCCAAGGCTGCGTGATTGGCGAGCGTTGCCTCTTGCATCCCGGCGTGGTGATTGGCGCGGACGGTTTTGGTTTCGCACCTTCTGAGGCCGGCTGGGTCAAGATAGAGCAACTCGGCGGGGTTCGCATTGGCAACGATGTCGAGGTGGGTGCCAACACCTGTATCGACCGCGGTGCGTTGGACGACACCGTGATTGAAGACGGCGTCAAGCTCGACAACCTGATTCAAATAGCGCACAACTGCCGCATTGGTCGCAACACAGCGATTGCAGGTTGTGTGGGCATCGCGGGCAGCACCATCATCGGGGCCAATTGCACCGTCGGGGGCCAAGCCGGATTTACGGGGCATCTCACGCTGGCAGATGATGTCCACATTTCCGCCCGCACCTTGGTCACGCGCTCCATCCACAAACCAGGTCAATACTCTGGGTCCTTTCCCATGGACGATCACCACGCATGGGAAAAAAATGCAGCTTCTTTGCGACAACTCTCCACCTTGCGCGACCGCATCAAGGCATTGGAGTTTCAAGCCAAAGCCCAAGTCCGTGCTGCCTCATCTGCACCGACTTCAGGTCTTTCCCAAGACCAGGTCGCTTAATGTGTTTACCTTTTTATTTGTGAGCCTTCCATGTTAGACATCCACCACATCCTCAAGCAACTGCCCCACCGTTTCCCCTTTTTGTTGGTCGATCGGGTGTTGGAAATTGAAAATGGCAAGACCATTAAAACCTTGAAAAATGTGACCATCAACGAGCCTTTTTTCACGGGGCATTTTCCGCATCGTCCGGTGATGCCAGGCGTCTTGATGTTAGAGGCGCTGGCGCAATCAGCCGCCTTGCTCAGCTTTGCGACTTTGGATGCATCGCCTTCTGACAACACGATTTATTACTTTGCGGGCATTGATTCGGCGCGTTTCAAAAAACCAGTGGAGCCCGGCGACCAACTCATCATGGACGTGGCACTCGACCGCGCCCGCGCAGGCATCTATAAATACAAAGCCGTTGCCCGGGTGGATGGCGACGTGGTTTGTGAAGCTGAACTGATGTGCACCATGCGCACCATCGCTTAACGAGGAGGTCACTTTGGCCAAGATCCACCCCACCGCGCTGATAGACCCTGCAGCCGAATTGGCCGACTCGGTCGAAGTCGGCCCCTACGCCGTCATCGGCCCTCAGGTCCAAATCGGGGCCCGAACCAAGGTGGGCCCGCATTGCGTGATCGAGGGCGTGACGCGCATTGGGGAAGACAATGTTTTCTTCCA
Source organism: uncultured Curvibacter sp. (assembly GCA_903828535.1). Lineage (GTDB taxonomy): Bacteria > Pseudomonadota > Gammaproteobacteria > Burkholderiales > Burkholderiaceae_C > Curvibacter. The sequence continues at coordinate 40,675 of CAIKMN010000025.1, read as the reverse complement.
ATTCGGCTCCATCGGCGCTGCGCCACAAGACAAGAAATACCGGGGTGAACCGACGCGTTTGGAAATCGGCGACCGCAACACCCTTCGTGAGTTTTGTACGCTCAACACGGGCACCGTCCAAGACGGCGGTGTGACCCACGTGGGCGACGACAACTGGATCATGGCCTACGTGCACATTGCCCATGATTGTTTTGTGGGCAACCAAACCATCCTGGCCAACAACGCCACTTTGGCCGGCCACGTCACCTTGGGTGACTGGGTCATTTTGGGCGGTTTGTCCGGCGTTCACCAGTTTTGCAAAGTGGGCGACCACGCCATGGTGGGTTTTCAAAGCCATGTCTCACAAGATGTGCCGCCTTACATGACGGTTTCTGGCAACCCCTTAAAAGCCCATGGCTTCAATGCTGAAGGCTTGCGCCGAAGGGGGTTTTCCGCCGAGCGCATTGCCCAAGTCAAACAAATCCACCGAAGTCTTTACCGCGAAGGTCTGACCTTATCTCAAGCGGTTGAGCGCATTCAAGGCCTTTTGGCCTCGGCCACCGACCCCTTGGCCCAAGCCGATGCGCAGCGAATGTTGGACTTTTTGGCCCAAGCCGACCGTGGCATCGTCCGGTAATTTGTCAAACGCACTGCGTCTGGGGCTGGTCGCCGGCGAGGCCTCTGGTGACTTGTTAGCCGGGCTTTTGCTCGACGGCGTGGGTCGGCGCTGGCCCCAATTTCAGGCCCAAGGCATCGGTGGACCCGCCATGGCCCAGCGCGGCTTTGAGGCTTGGTGGCCGCAAGAAAAATTGGCCGTGCGTGGCTACGTCGAAGTCTTGCCGCGCTTGCCCGAATTGCTTCGCATTCGCAGACAGCTCGGTGAGCGTTGGTTGGCGCAAAAACCCGATGTGTTCGTCGGTGTGGATGCACCCGACTTCAATTTGGATTTGGAAATTCGCTTGCGACAAGCCGGTGTGCCCACCGTGCATTTTGTCAGCCCCTCCTTTTGGGCTTGGCGCGCCAACAAAGTGGAAAAACTCAAGGCCGCAGCCGATCATGTGCTTTGCCTGTTTCCCTTTGAGCCCGAGCTGCTGCAAGCGCGCGGTGTGGCTGCGACTTTTGTTGGCCACCCCTTGGCCAATTTAATTCCCATGGTGCCCGATCAGGCAGCGGCGCGCCAGCGCTTGGGTTTGCCTCCCGATGCCCGCGTCATTGCGGTGTTGCCAGGCAGTCGGCAAGCTGAAATTCAACATTTAGCCGGACGCTTTTTGGCCACCGCCAAACGCTTGCAAAAGTCCGACGCCGATCTGCACTTTGTATTGCCCACCCTGCCCTCATTCAAGAATGACCTGCTGGCCATCGCCCGCGAGCAAGGCATTCCGCTGGGGCAAGACCCTCGTTGGATTTTGCTCGACGGACAAGGTCAGTCGCATGTCGCCTTAGCCGCTTGCGATTTAACGCTGATCGCCAGTGGCACCGCGACGTTGGAGGCCGCCTTGTTCAAGCGCCCCATGGTGATTGCCTACCGCATGCCTTGGCTGACTTGGCAGCTTCAAAAGAACCAACGTTTGCAGCCTTGGGTGGGTTTGCCCAATATCTTGTTGCAAACCTTCGCTGTACCAGAATGGTTGCAAGACGAGGCCACCCCAGAGAACATGGCCCGGTCGATGCAAGCGTGGCTGGATGAACCCGAGCGCGTGGCGGCGGTGCAGACGCGTTTTATCGCGTTGCACCAAGCCCTTCAATGCGATACCGCTCAGCGGGCCACCGATGTCATCGACCAAATCCGTGCGCGCTAAGGCTCTTAAAAAAGTGCAATGGCCGACCCAGCTGGCTTTGAGTTGGGATGTGCCGGGCTTGATCGCCGGGGTGGACGAGGCCGGTCGTGGCCCCTGGGTCGGACCGGTGGTGGCCGCCGCCGTTATTTTGGATCCTCAGCACCCGATTGCGGGTTTGGCCGACTCCAAAAAACTCAGCCCGCGTCGACGCGAGCGGTTATTTGATGAAATCCGTGCCAAAGCCCTGTGCTGCGCTGTGGCCGAGGCCAGTGTGCAGGAAATTGACGAACTTAATATTTTGCAAGCCACGCTCTTGGCCATGCGCCGGGCCGTGCAAGGACTTCGCTTGAAGCCCAACAAGGTGTTGGTCGATGGCAATCGGTTGCCGACCTTGGATGTTTTATCCGAGGCGATCGTTCAAGGCGATGCCTTGGTGCCGGCCATATCCGCGGCTTCCATTTTGGCCAAGGTGCACCGTGACCGCTGGTGCCAATCGCTTCATGAGCACTACCCCGAGTATGGGTTTGACGCGCACAAAGGCTATGGCACCCCCCAACATTTGCTGGCCTTGCAGGCGCACGGTCCATGCCCCGAGCATCGCCGCAGTTTTGCGCCCGTGCGAGCGGCTCAAAACGGAATGAATGCCATTCTTCCGGCGGCTTCCAGGAAAACGCCCTTATGAATCCAACGCCCCAGTTCATCACCTCGCGCGACAACGCCCAGATCAAGTGGCTCAAGCGTTTGGCACAAGACAACACGGCTTATCGGCAGCAGGCTCGGGTTTGGCTGGAGGGCGACCACCTCTGTCGCGCCGCACTGGCCCGAGGGCGTGTCCCTAGTTTGGCGGTTTTCACCGAAGCGGCTTGGTCTGAAGCGGGGGGGCATTGGGGCCAAGTGTTGGCTGACTTGCCCCTTTCCCACGCCTCGCCAACTGCAACACCGCCGGCCATTTTGGTGTTGCCCGAGGTTTTGATGGCCAGTTTGAGCGGCTTGGAGTCGCCCAGCCCCATGGCCTTTGTGGTGCCTTTGCCTGTTTTGTCTGAAGGGGTAATGCCCGGTCAATCTGCGGTGGTGCTCGACCGCGTTCAAGACGCTGGGAATGTCGGCTCCATTTTGCGCAGTGCCTCGGCCTTTGGTTTTACCCAGGTTTTGGCCCTCAAAGGCACGGCGGCCTTGTGGTCGCCCAAGGTGGTGCGCGCCGGCATGGGGGCTCATTTTGGACTTCACATGGTGGAGGGGCTGACGCCTGACGATCTCCGTGTTTTGAACTTGCCCCTCTTGGTCACCAGTTCACACGCCGGCGACGTGGTTCATGAAAGGCGTTGGCCCTGGCCTTGTGCCTGGGCCTTTGGGCACGAAGGCCAGGGGGTCGGCGAGGCCTTGATGGCCAGCGCCAGCTACCCCGTTCGGATTGCCCAGCCGGGCGGCGAAGAGTCTTTGAACGTGGCCGCGGCGGCGGCTATTTGTCTTTATGCCAGCGTCGCAGGGCGATAGACAAAAGCCTGAAAGAGACCTTGAAAAGCTTCTGGTTTTCCCGAATTCGACACACCGCTCGGCTATAATGGACGGCTTTCTAGCAACCCCTAAACGCCCTAGCAAATTCCTGCCATTCCCTCCAAAAGCACATCCACAGAGGTAACTCGTCGGAATCCGCTTGGGCGTACCCGTAACCAACCCGGAGAACCCAGTGCTTTTGTCTCAACAGGGAAGTTTCCCGCCCGCCATCTTGGCGCTCGCAGACGGCACGGTCTTCTATGGCAACTCGATCGGAGCCCCCGGCTCCACTGTCGGTGAAGTGGTGTTCAACACCGCCATCACCGGCTACCAAGAAATCCTCACCGACCCCAGTTACTGCCAGCAGATCGTGACCCTCACGTACCCGCACATTGGTAACTACGGCGTCAACGAGGAAGACATCGAGTCCGAGAAGATCCACGCCGCTGGCCTGATCATCAAAGACTTGCCCCTGCTGGCCTCTAACTTCCGAATGACGCTGACTTTGTCGGATTATCTGAAGCGCGAAGGCACCGTGGCCATCGCCAACATCGACACCCGTCAATTGACCCGCTTGCTGCGCAGCAAAGGCGCTCAAAATGGTGCCCTCATTGGTTTGGCTGCCGGTCAAGAAGTCACGCCTGCCTTGGTTGCCCAAGCTGTGGCTGCAGCCCAAGCGGCGCCCAATATGGCCGGACTGGACTTGGCCAAAGTGGTGAGCGTTCAAAAAGCCTACGACTGGACCCAAACCGAGTGGCATCTCGGCACTGGCTACGGCACGCAGTCTTCGCCCCAATTCCATGTGGTGGCCTACGACTTTGGCGTCAAGAAAAACATTCTTCGCATGTTGGCCGAGCGCGGCTGCAAGGTCACCGTGGTGCCCGCTCAAACCCCAGCGGCTGACGTCCTCAAGCGACAACCTGACGGCCTCTTTTTGTCAAACGGCCCCGGCGACCCCCAGCCTTGCGACTACGCGATTGCTGCCGCAGCCGAGCTGATCGAAACCGGTATTCCCACTTTCGGTATTTGTTTGGGTCACCAGATCATGGCCTTGGCCTCGGGGGCCAAGACCTTCAAAATGAAGTTTGGTCACCATGGCGCCAACCACCCTGTCAAAGACTTGGACACAGGCCGCGTCAGCATCACCAGCCAAAACCACGGCTTTGCGGTGGACGAAAAATCCCTGCCCGCGAACCTGCGCCCCACCCACATCAGCTTGTTTGACAACACGCTGCAAGGCTTGGCTCGCACCGATAAACCGGCGTTTTGCTTCCAGGGCCACCCTGAAGCTTCGCCCGGCCCGCACGACATTTCTTACCTTTTCGACCGCTTCACGGCACTGATGGAGCAACATAAAAATGCCTAAGCGTTCAGACCTCAAAAGCATCCTGATCATTGGCGCCGGCCCGATCATCATCGGTCAGGCCTGCGAGTTCGACTATTCCGGCGTGCAAGCTTGTAAAGCCCTTCGTGAAGAAGGCTACAAAGTCATTTTGATCAACAGCAACCCCGCCACGATCATGACCGACCCGGCCACCGCCGACGTCACTTACATCGAGCCCATCACTTGGAAGACGGTTGAAAAAATCATCGCCAAAGAAAGACCCGACGCGATTTTGCCCACCATGGGCGGCCAAACGGCGCTGAACTGTGCGCTTGATTTGTGGCGCAACGGTGTGCTCGATAAATACAAAGTCGAGCTGATTGGCGCCACCCCCGAAGCCATCGACAAGGCCGAGGACCGACTCAAGTTCAAAGACGCCATGACCAAAATTGGTCTCGGCTCAGCCCGCTCGGGCATTGCCCACAGCATGGAAGAGGCTTGGGCGGTCCAGAGGGAAGTGGGCTTTCCCACGGTCATTCGCCCCAGCTTCACGTTGGGTGGCACCGGCGGCGGTATTGCCTATAACTCAGAAGAGTTTGAAATTATTTGCAAACGCGGCCTAGAAGCCTCACCCACCAACGAGTTGCTGATTGAGGAATCGCTGCTCGGCTGGAAAGAGTACGAAATGGAAGTCGTGCGCGACAAGGCGGACAACTGCATCATCGTTTGCTCGATTGAAAACTTGGACCCCATGGGTGTGCACACCGGTGACTCGATCACCGTGGCCCCCGCCCAGACCTTGACCGACAAGGAGTACCAAATCATGCGCAACGCCAGTTTGGCGGTGTTGCGTGAAATTGGCGTGGACACGGGCGGCTCGAACGTGCAGTTCTCTGTGAATCCAAAGGACGGTCGCATGATCGTCATTGAGATGAACCCTCGGGTTTCTCGTTCATCGGCCTTGGCCTCGAAAGCCACGGGTTTTCCGATTGCCAAGGTCGCTGCTAAATTGGCGGTCGGCTATACCTTGGATGAATTGCGCAACGACATCACAGGCGGTGCGACCCCCGCCAGCTTCGAGCCCAGCATCGATTACGTGGTCACCAAGATTCCCCGCTTTGCCTTTGAAAAATTCCCCACAGCCGACAGCCGTTTGACGACTCAGATGAAGTCGGTTGGCGAAGTGATGGCCATGGGTCGCACGTTCCAAGAGTCGTTCCAAAAAGCCCTGCGGGGTTTGGAAGTCGGCGTCGACGGCATGAATGAAAAAACCCAAGACCGTGAAGTGCTCGAAAAAGAGCTGGGAGAGCCCGGCCCAGAGCGCATTTGGTATGTGGGCGACGCCTTCGCCATGGGCCTGTCCGTGGACGAGGTCTTTGACCTCACCAAGATCGACAGGTGGTTTTTGGTGCAGATCGAAGAAATCGTCAAAATCGAACTCGAGCTCGATCAACTTACCGCAGAAAAGGGCGAAGCGGCCTTGGCCAGCTTGGACGCTGTCACGCTGCGCTTGTTGAAGAAGAAAGGCTTTTCAGACCGCCGCTTGGCCAAGTTGCTCAAAGTCAGCGAAAAGGCGGTTCGCGATGCACGCCGTTCGCTCAAGGTGCGCCCGGTCTACAAGCGGGTCGACACCTGCGCGGCCGAGTTTGCCACCAACACCGCCTACATGTACTCGACCTACGAAGACGAGTGCGAGGCCGAGCCCACCCATCAGAAAAAAATCATGGTGCTTGGTGGGGGTCCGAACCGCATTGGCCAAGGCATCGAGTTTGACTATTGCTGCGTGCACGCGGCCTTGGCCATGCGTGAAGACGGTTACGAGACCATCATGGTCAACTGCAACCCCGAAACCGTTTCCACCGACTACGACACCTCCGACCGTTTGTACTTTGAGCCGCTCACGCTCGAAGACGTGTTGGAGATTGTGGACAAAGAAAAACCGCTGGGCGTGATTGTCCAGTACGGGGGGCAAACCCCCCTTAAGTTGGCGCTGGGATTGGAGGCCGAGGGCGTGCCCATCATTGGCACCAGCCCCGACATGATCGACGCCGCTGAAGACCGCGAGCGCTTCCAAAAATTGTTGCAAGACTTGGGCTTGCGCCAACCGCCCAATGCCACCGCCCGCACCGAAGCCGAGGCGCTTGAGAAAGCGGCTGCTTTGGGCTACCCCTTGGTGGTGCGCCCCAGTTATGTGTTGGGTGGACGCGCCATGGAAATCGTGCACGAACAGCGCGACCTCGAGCGCTACATGCGTGAAGCGGTCAAGGTCAGCAACGATTCGCCCGTGCTGCTCGACCGCTTTTTGAACGACGCCATTGAGTGCGATGTAGATTGCCTGCGCGACCCCGAAGGCAAGACTTTCATTGGCGGTGTAATGGAACACATTGAACAAGCAGGTGTGCACAGCGGTGACTCGGCTTGCTCGTTGCCCCCTTACAGCTTGAGCGCTCAAACGGTTGAAGAAATCAAGCGCCAAACCCGCGCCATGGCCGCCTCGCTGAATGTGGTGGGACTGATGAATGTGCAATTTGCCATTCAACAGGTCGATGGCCAAGACGTGATCTATGTACTCGAAGTCAATCCACGTGCCTCGCGCACCGTGCCCTTTGTTTCCAAGGCCACGGGCATCCCGTTGGCCAAGGTGGCGGCTCGATGCATGGCTGGTCAGACGCTGGCATCGCAAGGCATCACGAAGGAAGTGACGCCGCCTTATTTCAGCGTCAAAGAGGCGGTGTTCCCCTTCGTCAAGTTCCCGGGGGTCGACACCATCTTGGGCCCTGAAATGAAGTCCACTGGCGAGGTCATGGGTGTGGGTAAAACCTTTGGAGAGGCTTTCGTCAAGAGCCAAATGGGGGCGGGTACCAAGTTGCCGCGCTCGGGTAAGGTCTTTGTTTCGGTCAAGAATGGCGACAAGCCGCGCATGATTGGCGTGGCCCGAGCTCTCTTGGCTTTGGGCTTTGAAGTGGTCGCCACCAAGGGCACTGCAGCCGCTTTGCAGGCTGCGGGCCTGACTTGCAGCAGCGTTAACAAAGTGACCGAAGGCCGTCCCAACATCGTTGACCTGATCAAGAACAACGAGATCGCCATGGTCATTAACACCGTTGAAGAGCGACGCAACGCCATTGCCGATTCGCGCTACATTCGCACCAGCTCCTTGCTGGCGCGGGTAACGACCTTCACCACCATCGCTGGGGCCGAGGCCGCTGTGGAGGGCATGAAGTATTTGGACCAGCTGGACGTGATTTCTGTGCAAGAAATGCATGCTCAACTCAATTTGACTTAAGGAGAGATGCCATGGCCACGATCCCCATCACCAAGCGCGGCGCTGAAAAGCTCAAAGAGGAATTGCACCGTCTCAAAACGGTGGATCGCCCTTGGGTCATCAACGCCATTGCCGAGGCGCGTGCGCAAGGCGACTTGAGCGAAAACGCCGAATACGACGCCGCCAAAGACCGTCAAGGCTTCATCGAGGGCCGCATTCAAGAAATTGAAGGCAAGCTCTCGGCGGCCCAGGTCATCGACCCCTCTACGGTGGACGCAGGCGGTCGCGTGGTGTTTGGCGCCACGGTCGAATTGGAGGAAGAAGAGTCGGGCGAATTGGTGACTTACCAAATTGTTGGCGAAGACGAGGCCGATTTGAAATTGGGCCTGATCAACATTTCCAGCCCGATTGCCCGCGCACTGATCGGCAAAGAAGAGGGCGATGTGGCCTCGGTGCACGCGCCCGGTGGTGTCAAGCATTATGAAATTGCCCGGGTCAATTACCTTTAACCAGCGCTTCTAAAGGTCTGCATGGCTTCGTTGGAAACGCTTTCCCGCTTGATTCTGGCGCTGTGGTGGGGCAGCTTGACCAGCCTGGGGGCTTGGGTCGTGCCCCAACTTTTTGCCCATGCGCCCACCCCAGCCCTGGCGGGCGGATTGGCCGCTCATTTCTTCAGCACTCAAAATGCCGTGGGGCTGGTGGCGGCCGTTTTTTTCTCTGGCTTTCAATTTTTCAGCGGTGGCCTCTCCACTTTGCTGTGGCGTCGGCAATGGGCCCTTTTGCTCACCGTGGTGCTGGCCATCGAGCTCTCCGAATACTTGGTTTTCCCCCTGATAATGGCACGGGAAAACTTGAAGCTTTGGCACAGCGTGGGAAGCGGTTTGTTTTTGCTGGAATGGCTGTGTTTGACCCGGCTCCTCTGGCAAAAAAACGCGACGCCTACAGAACCAACGGAACCAACGGAACCAACATGAACCGTTTATTTTTAGACAATCTGTCTGAGCAAATCGCCACCTTGCGCACCTTGGACCCCTTGAACGACGAGGTCCTCAAAGCGGGCGCAGTGGCCATCCAGACTTTGCAACAAGGCGGCAAAATTTTATTTTGCGGCAATGGGGGTTCCGCCGCCGACAGCCAACATTTGGCGGCTGAACTCACGGGTCGCTTCATCAAAGACCGCCGTCCTTTGGCGGCCATGGCTTTGTCCACCGACACATCGGCTTTGACCTGTATCGCCAACGACTATTCGTTTGATGAAGTCTTTGCGCGCCAGGTACAAGGCTTGGGCCGTGCGGGCGATTTGCTGATTGGTATTTCCACCTCAGGCAATTCCAAAAATGTGATCCGCGCCGTGGAAGAAGCCAGAAAAATCGGCATGCACACCCTGGGCCTACTGGGTCGGGATGGCGGTCAGTTGCGCGCTTTGTGCGAGCACCACATCATCGTGCCGAGCCAAGTCACCGCCCGCATTCAAGAGTCGCATATTTTGATTGGCCACACCTTGTGCGGCTTGATTGAACAAGGCCTGGGCCTGGTATGAACGCCTCTAAAACGCCCGCCGCTTGGCCAGCGAGCGTCCCCTCGCTGGAGCACATCGCAGCGCAGCGCATTTTGGTGGTCGGCGACGTGATGTTGGACCGCTATTGGCATGGCGATGTGAACCGCATCTCGCCCGAAAGCCCGGTGCCCGTGGTGCATGTGAAGCGCGAAGAATGCCGACTCGGCGGCGCTGCGAATGTGGCCTTGAATGTCAAAACCTTGGGCGCTCAGGTCACCTTGCTGAGCATGGTGGGTCAAGATGCCGCCGCGCAAGACTTGAAAGCCCTGCTGACCCAACAAGGTATTCAAGCGGAACTCGGTGAAGACCCCGGCATGGCCACGATTGTCAAGTTGCGTGTGATTGGCCGCTCCCAGCAAATGCTGCGCATTGACTTTGAAAAAGAACCCGATCACGAAGTTTTGGCGACGTTGCTGGAGCGTTATCGAGAAATTCTGCCTCTGCACGATGCGGTCTTGTTTTCCGATTACGGTAAAGGGGGCTTGGCTCATATTCCGCAGATGATTGAACACGCCCAGTCTTTGGGCAAGCCAGTCCTGGTCGACCCCAAAGGGAGCGACTATCGCCGTTATTCGGGCGCCACCGTCATCACCCCGAATCGGGCCGAGTTGGCGCAAGTGGTTGGCGCTTGGCACAGCGAACACAGCTTGCAGCAAAAAGCAGAACAGTTGCGCCAAACTTTGCAGCTTCAAGCTTTGTTGGTCACCCGTTCCGAAGAGGGCATGACCTTGTTTCAAGCCAAGGGCGTGCAGTCGGTACCCGCCCACGCGCTCGAGGTGTCGGACGTGACAGGCGCGGGCGACACCGTGATCGCCACGATGGCGCTGATGGTGGCGGGTGGTTTGGATTTGGCCCAAGCCATGCAATGGGCCAACCGCGCCGGCGGCTTGGTGGTGGCCAAGTTCGGCACCGCCTCGTTGACCTACCAAGAGCTGTTTCAGCCCGCTTCCCCCTCTGATGTGCCAGCGGATGCGTCGGCGAATTGAGCGCATGACCTTGAACCGCATGACTTTAGACGCCAAAATCGCTTTACCCCAAGACTTGGCCGAACGTTTGGCGACTTTGCCTCGTCCTTGGGTCATGACCAACGGGGTTTTTGACGTGCTGCACCGGGGTCATGTGAGTTACCTGCACCGAGCCGCAGAATTGGTGGCCAGCGAAGGGGGATCCCTGATTGTGGCGGTCAATACCGACCCTTCCGCTCGCGGTTTGGGCAAGGGGCCAGACCGTCCACTGAACACTGAGCTGGACCGGGCCTATGTCCTGGCCGGCTTGGAATCCGTGGCCTTGGTGACGTTTTTCGACACCCACACGCCGGTCGAATTGATTCAAGCCATTCGCCCCGACATTTACGTCAAGGGGGGTGACTACGACATGGAAACCCTGGAAGAAACCCGGGTGGTCCGCCGTTGGGGGGGGCAGTCCATCGCCTTGCCGTTTGTCGACGGGTTTTCGACCACGGCCTTGGTCAAACGCATACGTCAGCCTGTTTTTAAGGCCGTATCGCCCCCCCTGCGAAAAGCCGCCTTCTTAGACCGCGACGGCGTCATCAACCAAGACAAAGCCTATGTCCACCGCTGGGAAGATTTTGTTTTTATGCCAGGGGCCGTTGAAGGGATGCGGCGCTTGCAAGAAGCAGGTTACGCCTTGGTGATTGTGACCAACCAATCGGGCTTGGCGCGGGGCCTTTACACCGAAGCCGAGTACCAAACGCTGACTCAGCGACTGCTCAGTGAATTAGAGCAGCAAGGCGTGAAAGTCGAAGGCGTTTACCACTGCCCGCACCACCCCAAGGGTTCTGTCCCTGAATTGGCATTGGCATGTGACTGCCGAAAACCCGCACCGGGTTTGATCCTGCAAGCCGTTGCTGCGTTGGGCCTGGATGTGGCAAATTCTATTTTGGTGGGCGACAAACCCAGCGACATCGAGGCGGCCCGCGCAGCGGGCGTGGGCAAAGCCTACCGGGTCGACTCTGATAACCCAGAGTCTCGAACCGAATGGGGTGGTGAGGTGGTACCGACGGGGCATTTTGCCAATTTGTTGGCTTGTGCCACAGAATTGACAGCAGCCCGTCCCACTGACCCTCTGGCCTCTGAACCGTCCAACCCGCCAGCCTAACGGCTGCAACTTAAAAAGGATTTCCATGATCATCGTCACAGGAGGTGCCGGCTTTATTGGCAGCAACTTGGTTCAAGGTTTGAATGCACGTGGCATCACCGACCTCTTGGTGGTCGACGATTTGACCGATGGAAAGAAATGCCTCAACCTTTCTGACGCTCACCTTCACGACTACTTGGACAAAGACGACTTCTTGGCGCGCGTGCAAGCAGGCCAAGACTTTGGCCCCATTGAAGCTGTTTTTCACCAAGGCGCTTGTTCGGCCACCACCGAGTGGAATGGCCGCTATGTGATGCAAGTCAACTACGAATACACCAAAGCCTTGTTGCACTGGACCACGGCGCACAAAATCCCTTTTTATTACGCCTCTTCGGCCTCGGTTTACGGCAATGGTTTGGTCTTCAAAGAGGCCCGCGAAAACGAGCATCCCCTGAATGCCTATGCATTCTCCAAGTTCCAATTTGATGTGCATTTACGCAAGCTCATGAGCGGCATTCAAAGCCCCGTCGTGGGCTTGCGTTATTTCAACGTTTACGGCCCACGTGAGCAGCACAAAGGCAGCATGGCGAGTGTGGCTTGGCACATGCAACAACAGTTGAAGGCCGGGGATCGGGTGCGCTTGTTCGAGGGTTGCGATGGCTACGGTCCTGGTGAGCAGTTGCGCGATTTCATCCATGTGGACGATGTGGTGGCGGTCAATTTGTGGCTGTTCGACCACCCCGAAGTGAGCGGAATTTTTAATTGCGGCACCGGCCGTGCTCAGACCTTCAACGACGTGGCCCATGCGGTCATTTCGCAGCATCAACGCGGTCAGATTGATTACATCGCTTTTCCTGAACACCTCAAAGGCCGTTACCAGAGCTACACCCAAGCCGACATGACGGCGCTGCGCGCTGCTGGATACGATGCCCCGTTCTTGAGCGTGGAGCAGGGCGTTTCCAGTTACATGGACTGGCTGTCAAAGCAAGGGCTTTGAGCCGTGGCGGCTGACGGCAACCTCCTCGTTGTCGGACCCTCTTGGGTGGGCGACATGATCATGGCGCAAAGCCTGTTTATGGCCCTCAAAGCCCAGCACCCCGAAGCGTCAATTGATGTGCTGGCCCCCGAATGGTCGCTGCCGATTTTGCAACGCATGCCGCAAGTAAGACAGGGTTGGGTGCTTCCCTTAAAGCACGGTGAAGTGGGCATTGCCAAGCGTTGGCGTTTGGGTCGGCAACTTGCCAAGCAAGGCTATGCGCAGGCCATCGTCTTGCCCGGCTCGCTCAAATCGGCCTTGGTGCCTTGGTTCGCAGGCATCCCTAAACGCACTGGATTTGTTGGGGAAATGCGTTATGGCCTGTTGAACGATTGGCACCACTTGGACAAAAAAGCCTTGCCCATGACGGTGCAACGCTTTGTGGCTTTGGCGGGTGCGGAGCCGCTTGCCCGGCCGTTGCCCGAACCGCTTCGACCCAAGCTCAAGGCGAACGCGGCCAACGCCGCTCATTTGCTCGAAAAGTTAGGTCTGACCACAGACAAACCGGTCGTGGCTTTCATGCCGGGTGCTGAATACGGTCCCGCCAAACAATGGCCGGCTGCCCACTTTGCGCAATTGGCCAAAGACTTGTGCGCCAGCGGAGCGCAAGTGTGGATTTTGGGCTCTGCCAAAGACCGCGCAGTGGGTGAAGCGATCGTGGCCCATGAAGCCTCGGTCAGCACTGCCCCTGTCATTAACCTGTGCGGCTTGACCGAATTGGGCGACTGCGTTGATTTGCTCTCTTTGTGTAGCGCCGCGGTCAGCAATGATTCTGGCTTGATGCACGTGGCCGCTGCATTGGACTTGCCGATGGTGGCCCTTTACGGGTCATCCAATCCGGCGCACACGCCCCCGCTGAGCGCCAATGCCAAGGTCTTCTATTTGGGCTTGACGTGCTCGCCCTGTTTCGAGCGCCAATGTCCGTTGGGGCATACCCATTGTTTGGTACACATTCAGCCGCAAATGGTTTTCGAGCGCCTGATGCCCCTTTTGATCGGTGGGCATGGCAAGACGACTGGGAAGACCCTAGAAACGAGGGAAATCAAAAACAGTCTGTCAGGCGTTGAAAAGGACGGGTCGTGAAGATTCTGATCATCAAGACCTCGTCGCTGGGCGATGTGATTCACCTGCTGCCCGCCATCAGTGATGCGGCGAAAGCAAGGCCTGATTTAAAGATCGATTGGTTGGTCGAAGAGTCCTTTGCGGCGATTCCGGCTTGGCATCCGTCTGTGCAACAAGTCATCCCAATGGCGATGCGACGTTGGAAATGGACATGGCGTCAAGCCAGCACGTGGCAAGCAATTCAACAAACGCGCCAGCGTTTAAAGGCCGAGTCCTATGACCTGGTGATCGATGCACAAGGGCTGCTCAAAAGTGCGGGGTGGTGCGTGGGATTAAAGAGCCCTTGTGCGGGCTATGACCGCGAGTCGGTGCGCGAACCCTTGGCTGCCCTGTTTTACGATCAAAAATTCAACGTGGCAAGAGCCCAACACGCCGTGGACCGCAATCGCCAATTGCTGGCCAAAGTCATGGGCTATGCCTTGGATGAACCGGCGCCGGATTATGGTTTGCAAGGTTTACCGGACCGCTTGCCAGCGATCCGCTTTGAAACGGACCGTCCCTTCATCATGGGGCTGCACGGCACCAGCCGCGCTGAAAAACTCTGGCCTCTGTCGTCATGGCAAGCGCTGGCTGCAGACTTGTCTGTCATGAATTTGGGCTTGCTATTGCCATGGGGCAATGAAGAAGAGCGCCTTCGAGCACAGGCCATCGCCGTGGGCAATCCGCTTGTAAAGGTCTTGCCTCCATTGGATTTGAATGCGTTGGCCCGCCTGATTGGGCAGTCTGCTGCCGTGGTCGGGGTGGACACAGGTTTGCTTCACCTTGCTGCGGCTCTGGGAAAACCCGGTGCGGCGCTTTACACCGCGACGCCCCCTGAGCTGACGGGTGCCGTTTTAGATCGGGGCGCTGCTGGTCAGTTGACCAACCTTTCAAAACCCAATGAACTGGCGGTTACATCTGTCGTTCGGGCGATTGAGGCCGCGGTAGCGCCTCATTGAAGCGGCTAGGATGTGCGCCATGAAAAAGTCGCTTTCCGTCGTCATCATTACCCGCAATGAGGAGGAGAACCTCCGCGACTGCTTGCAGTCCGTGCGGCACTTGGCAACAGAAATTGTCATTTTGGACAGCAACAGCACGGACCAAACCCAAGCGATTGCGCGTGAATTTGGTGCTGTTCTTAAGGTCAATGACGACTGGCCTGGCTTTGGCATTCAAAAAAATCGGGCCTTGTCCTTGGCCACGGGCGACTGGGTGTTGTCGTTGGATGCCGATGAGCGCGTGACCCCAGATTTGGCCCTTGAAATCTCGAAGTGCTTGGACGCTGAAACTGACTTTAAGGGTTACGAAATTCCTCGAAGCTCTTGGTATTGCGGCAAGTTCATTGAACACGCCGGCTGGCAACCCGACCATGTCTTGCGATTTTTCAAACGAGGGAGCGCCCAATTCAGTGATGACTTGGTCCATGAACGGGTTTTGTGCCAAGGAAAAGTCGGTCGGCTGAAAGCGGGGTTGTTGCATTTCAGCTTCAGAAATTTTTCTCAGGTGCTGGGCAAGATTGACCGCTACTCGAGCGCGTCAGCCGAACAGTTGTTCCAGCGTGGCAAAACGTCCTCTTTGGGCAAAGCCGTTGGCCACGGTCTTTGGGCCTTTTTCAGAACCTATATTTTGCGAGCGGGTTTCTTGGATGGCGCCCAGGGATTCGCGTTGGCGGTTTCCAATGCAGAGGGCACTTATTACCGCTATTTGAAGCTTTGGTTGTTGCATCAGGATCATCGACATGGCGCGTGATTTTTTGATCAGCGTGGTGGTGGCGACCTACAACCGCCCCGAAGCTTTGAACTTGGTGCTTCAATCTTTGAAGGGACAGACCGATCAAAACTTTGAGGTGGTTGTCGCTGACGACGGTTCACGCGATGCCACACGAACTTTGGTGCGGGCCTTTCAGCAAAATTACCCGGTGGCTTTAAAACAGGTCTGGCAAGAAGACATTGGTTTTCGGTTGGCCTTGATTCGCAACAAAGCGACGCAGGTCAGTGAAGGTGTCTACCTGATTTATTTGGATGGCGACTGCCTGGTTCAACCCGATTTTGTGGCGAGACACCGGGCCTTGAGTGAACGGGGTGGCATGGTCACCGGCAGTCGCATCTTGTTGGAAGAAAAATGGACGAAAGCGCTGTGTGAGTCAGGGGTTTGGGACGACCGAGCCATTAAAAACGACTCAATGTCCCAGCGTTTTCAAGGTCAAATCAATAAAATTGCCCCCCTTTGGATCAAGCTGCCTGACAGTAGGATGCGGCTTTACAAGGGCTTTGTCTGGCGTCGTATCAAAGGCTGCAACATGGCCGCTTGGCGTGACGATGTACTGAGCATTGGTGGCTTTGACGAGGGCTTGGTCGGTTGGGGGCATGAAGACGCTGACTTTGTGTTTCGGCTTTACCAAGCGGGCGTCAGGCGTAAATCAGGTGCTTGGGCCACTGAAGTGCTGCACTTATGGCACCCCTCAGCCAGCAAAGAAAGTGCGGCCAAAAATGCAGAGACCGTGCGGGCACGCATCATGGCGAACGCTGGCCGAAAGCTTGACGCATGAAAAAGACGCCCCCATTTTCTAAGATTCTCATCATTTCTTGCAGTCAAATTGGCGATGTCTTGATCACCACGCCATTGATTCAAAAAGCCCAAGCCCTGTGGCCTGAAGCCGAAATTGATTTTTTGGGGTTGGCCAATGCGTTGCCCATTTTGCAAGGCAATCCCTTTCTTAAAGAGGTCATCGCCACCAAAAGAAAGCAGGGTTGGCGTGCTTCTTGGAAGTTAATCAAACGCATTACCCGCCAATACGACTTGGCGGTCATTGCACAACCGAACGATCGCTCCTATCTTTATGGTTGGTTGGCGGCACCGGTGCGTGTCGGGGTGGCGACGCCCGGCTTGGAGGATCGAGGCTGGAAACGCTGGATCACCCGAGACCAAGTGCCAATAGATTATTTCCAGCAGCACGTTGCGACTGAAAAACTAAGGTTGCTGTCAACGTTCGAAGCGAACAAGGCGTCGACGCCAGCCGTTTCGATGACGCCACCGGCCATTCACCCCCTGCCTCCTTCGGTTCAGTTGCCCGACCACTACGTGGTCATTCATCCCACGCCCTTGAATGCCTACAAACGATGGCCAAAAGCCAATTGGGTGGCGCTTATTGAGTTCATCACGGCCAGCAAGATGCCGGTGGTCTTCAGTGGTGGCCCCGATCAGACCGACGCGTTGCTGCGGGATGAACTGCTTGGGGCGCTTTCTGCGGAGGCCAAAAGCAGGGTGTTTGACACCACCGGACAATTGAGTTTTGGGCAGTTAACCGGCTTGCTCAACCGAGCCAGCGCTTACATCGGCATCGACACCTCGATCACGCATTTGGCCGCGGCTTGCGGTATTCCGACCCTTGCTTTGTTTGGCCCGACGCCGCCCACCAACTTTGGCCCTTGGCCGAACGGCTTTGTCGGGACTCAGCCTTATCAGCTCAAAGCCTTAACTCAATCCGTTAAGAACGTCACAATATTGCAGGGCGAGGGCGCTTGCGTTCCCTGCCGAAAATCGGGCTGTGATGACACCCCGAACAGCCCCAGCCGGTGTTTAGAGGAAATGAGCGCAGAGCGGGTGATTCTGGCTTTCAAGGCATTGAACCTGAATTGAAGCCAGCGAAGAGGGTGCTCAATCGGCTTGGCGCTTCTTGATCGACGTTTTTTTCTTGGGTTTGGCGCGACGCACATTGCCGCCGGGGGTCAGGCGCTGGTTGCCCAGCACTTTCAGCACTTTGACTTCGGGTTTATGGCCAGCGCGTTTGCTGTATTTCAACACCTTGACTTCGCGGGGGCCCGCCATGCGCTCTTCGTCGTCGTTGTGCCCACGTTCGCCGGTTTTTTCTGACGGGGGGCGCCAGAGCACCAGCAATTTGCCAATGTGTTGCACGGGCGCCGCGTTGAGGCGGTCGGCCAGATCTTGGTAAATGGCTTCGCGGCCAGCGCGGTCATCAGAGAAAATCCGGACTTTGATGAGTCCGTGCACGCTCAGGGCGAGTGCAATTTCTTTCTCAACAGCAGGCGTTAAGCCGTCGTTGCCGATCAGGACCACGGGGTCGAGGTGGTGGGCGTCAGCGCGCAAGGCGCGTCGCTCGGTGGGGGTCAATTCAAGTTTAGCCATGGGCGTATTATCGACCCTGCATGAAAGTCAAGACACAAAGCAAAAAGGTGAACAAGGCGTGGTTGAATGACCACGTCAACGATCCTTACGTTAAACAAGCCCAGAAAGAGGGTTACCGCGCCCGTGCGGCCTACAAGCTCAAGGAAATCGACGAGACCTTGGGGCTCATCAAACCCGGTCACTTGGTGGTCGATTTGGGTTCCTCACCGGGTGCCTGGAGTCAGTATTTGCGGCGGCGTTTGTCGCCCGAGGGGGCGGCGGTCGGGGCCCTGAACGGCACCATCATCGCTTTGGACCTGTTGCCTATGACACCCATTGAAGGCGTGAACTTCATTCAGGGGGACTTTAAAGAAGAGGCCGTTCTGGCCCAGTTGGAAGAAATGGTGCAAGGTCGTCCCGTGGATGTGGTGGTCTCAGACATGGCGCCCAATTTGTCGGGTGTCGGCGGGGTCGACGCCGCTCGCATCGAGTTGTTGATCGAATTGGCACTGGATTTTTCCAAAGCCCACCTCAAGCCCGAGGGGGCCTTGGTGGTCAAAGTGTTTCATGGCGAGGCCTACGACCATTGCGTGAAGCTGTTTAAAGAGGCCTTTAAAGTGGTTAAACCCATCAAGCCCAAGGCCTCTCGTGACAAGTCTTCCGAGAACTTTTTGGTGGGAATTGGTCTTAAATAACCCCTCCGAGGCTTGAAAAGCCTAAAATGGACCTAACGTATGTTTCTTTCAGGAGTTCCACTTGAATAATCAGTGGTTTTCAAAAATTGCCGTTTGGCTCGTGGTGGCCATGGTCTTGTTCACCGTGTTCAAGCAGTTTGATGCCCACAGCGGCTCAAATGGTACCTATGTGGGCTACTCAGACTTTCTAGAAGAAGTCCGCACCAACCACATCAAAACCGCCACCATTCAAGAAGGTCAGGGCGGCACTGAAATCGTTGCGGTCACCAACGACGACCGCAAACTCCGCACCACCGCCACCTACCTCGACCGTGGTTTGGTGGGGGACCTGATTCGCAACAACGTCAAATTTGACGTCAAGCCTCGCGAAGAAGGCTCTTTGCTCATGACCTTGTTGGTCAGCTGGGGGCCCATGCTGCTGTTGATTGGGGTGTGGATTTATTTCATGCGTCAAATGCAGGGTGGCGGCAAAGGCGGTGCCTTTAGTTTTGGCAAAAGCAAGGCCCGCATGTTGGACGAAAACAACAACACGGTGACCTTCGCGGATGTGGCGGGTTGCGACGAAGCCAAAGAAGAAGTTAAGGAAGTCGTCGACTTCCTGAAAGACCCCCAAAAGTTTCAAAAACTCGGCGGTCGCATTCCCCGGGGCTTGTTGTTGGTGGGTCCTCCGGGCACTGGGAAAACATTGCTCGCCAAGTCGATTGCAGGCGAAGCCAAAGTGCCTTTCTTTAGTATTTCGGGCTCTGACTTTGTCGAAATGTTTGTCGGTGTGGGCGCTGCCCGTGTTCGTGACATGTTTGAAAACGCCAAGAAAAATGCCCCCTGCATCATTTTTATCGATGAAATTGACGCCGTAGGCCGTCAGCGCGGCGCGGGTTTGGGCGGCGGTAACGACGAGCGCGAACAAACCTTGAACCAAATGCTGGTCGAGATGGACGGCTTTGAAACCAATTTGGGTGTGATCGTGGTGGCCGCCACCAACCGCCCCGATATTTTGGACGCCGCTTTGTTGCGTCCTGGTCGTTTTGACCGACAGGTTTATGTCACCTTGCCCGACATTCGTGGCCGTGAACAAATCCTGAACGTCCACATGCGCAAAGTGCCCTTGGGGCAAGACGTCAACGCCAGCATCATTGCCCGCGGCACGCCCGGCATGAGCGGCGCTGACCTTGCCAATTTGTGCAACGAAGCCGCTTTGATGGCCGCCCGCCGCAATGCCCGCACCGTTGAAATGCAAGACTTCGAAAAGGCCAAAGACAAAATCTTGATGGGTCCCGAGCGCAAGAGCATGGTCATGCCCGAAGAAGAGCGCATGAACACGGCCTACCACGAGTCCGGTCACGCCTTGATTGGCAAGTTGTTGCCCAAGTGCGACCCCGTCCACAAAGTGACCATCATCCCGCGTGGACGTGCGCTTGGTGTGACGATGAGCTTGCCTGCTCAAGACCGCTACAGCTATGACCGCGACTACATGCTGAACCAAATCAGCATGTTGTTTGGCGGTCGCATCGCTGAAGAAGTCTTCATGCACCAAATGACCACCGGCGCCTCCAATGACTTTGAACGTGCGACTCAAATTGCCCGAGACATGGTGATGCGCTACGGCATGACCGAGTCACTGGGCCCCATGGTTTATGCTGAAAACGAAGGCGAAGTGTTCTTGGGTCGCTCAGTGACCAAAACCACCAACATGAGCGAGCAGACCATGCAGAAGGTTGACGCTGAAGTGCGCCGCATCATCGACCAACAATACGCCTTGGCGCGTGAGTTGATCGAAAAACACAGCGAACAAATGCACGCCATGGCCAAGGCTTTGCTGGATTGGGAAACCATCGACATCGAGCAAATTGACGACATCATGGCTGGAAAGCCCCCTCGCGCGCCCAAAGACTGGACACCCCGTATGCCTCCCTCCAGCGGTGATGGTGGCGGCAATTCACCCAGCGTCACCCCTGACCCTGCCACCAGCGCTGTTTAATTTCCTGTGGTGGTCGGTTTGGGTGTGAGTCGCGAGAATCGACGTGTGGGTCCGAATTGGCAAACCAGCCGCTTTTCAATTGACCTGAGCACGCCCAAGGTCATGGGCATTGTGAATGTCACACCCGACTCTTTTTCAGACGGCGGTCACCACGCCAACTTGACCCAGGCCCTTCAGCATGCCGAGCGCTTGCTGGCAGAGGGGGCTGATGTGCTTGACATCGGGGCTGAATCCACCCGCCCGGGCAGCGTTCCGGTGCCCTTGAACGAAGAGTTGAATCGGCTCCTGCCCGTGCTGAAGGCCCTGGTGACTTGGGATGTCCCCCTTTCTGTCGACACGTACAAGCCCGAAGTCATGCAAGCGGCGTTGGACGTTGGCGCCGACATCATCAACGACATTTGGGCCCTTCGTCAAACCGGTGCGCGTGAGGTGGTGGCAGCCCACCCTGACTGCGGTGTGTGTTTGATGCACATGAATGGCAACCCCCAAACCATGCAGTTGTCGCCCCAGGAAGGTCCTTTAACGGACACGGTGTTGGCCTTCTTAAAACAACAGACCCAAGCCTTGTTGGACTTGGGCGTGAGCCCCGACCGATTGACCTGGGACCCCGGGATTGGCTTTGGCAAAACCGTGGCCCAAAATTTTGAAATGTTGGCCGCACAGGCGGTTTGGTCGACCGAATACCCAGGCTTGGTGGGTTGGTCTCGTAAATCGTCTTTGGGTGCTGTCACTGGCTTGCCTGTGGATGATCGACTGGTCCCCAGTGTGGTCGCTGCCGTGCTGGCGGTAGAGGCTGGGGCGCGTGTGGTGAGGGTGCACGATGTGCGCGAAACAGTCGATGCACTGAAGGTCTGGCGCGCTTTGCAGCAGGCACGAACAACACCAAAAACCCATTCCGATCCCCTAGTTTGAATTTGACCCGCTCATAATAGGGTCAAATTTAAAACCTTCTTTCCAGTATCAGAAAAAGAGACATTCGCATGAGTCGACAATTCTTTGGCACCGATGGCATTCGTGGCACCGTCGGGCAGGCGCCGATCACGCCCGATTTTGTGTTGCGTTTGGCCCATGCCGTTGGCCAAGTGTTGCGCCGAAATGCCCAGGTCACCCCCCATTCAAGTCAAGCCCGTCCTCAAGTGGTGATCGGCAAGGACACCCGTATTTCGGGTTACATGCTGGAAAGCGCATTGGAGTCGGGCTTCAACTCGGCGGGTGTCGATGTCATTTTGGCGGGCCCATTGCCGACCCCCGGCGTGGCTTATTTAACCCGCACTTTGCGGGTCGACTTGGGGGTGGTCATCAGTGCCAGCCACAACCCCTTTCCCGATAACGGCATCAAATTTTTCAGCGCCCAAGGCTCTAAATTATCAGATGACTGGGAACTGGAAGTCGAGGCCGCTTTGAACTTGCC
Source organism: uncultured Curvibacter sp. (assembly GCA_903828535.1). Taxonomy (GTDB): domain Bacteria; phylum Pseudomonadota; class Gammaproteobacteria; order Burkholderiales; family Burkholderiaceae_C; genus Curvibacter. Next base: position 18,837 of record CAIKMN010000025.1, on the reverse strand, counting down.
CCCCGTTTGGGTCGACTCGGCCCATTTGGGCAAAACGCGGCGTCTGGACGACGCCGCTGGACGCTACATTGAATTTTGCAAAAGCACTTTTGATTCCGCCTTGACCCTCAAGGGCCTCAAGATTGTGGTGGATGCTGCCAACGGGGCTGCCTACCAAATTGCGCCTAAGGTGTTTCATGAGCTGGGTGCTGAGGTGCATGCCATGGGTTGCCAACCCGATGGTTTTAACATCAACGAAGGCGTGGGTGCCACCCATCCTGAGGCCTTGGCCAAGGCGGTGGTGGAGCAGGGCGCAGACTTTGGCATTGCCTTGGATGGTGACGCCGATCGTCTTCAATGGGTGGATCGCCAAGGTCGTTTGTACAACGGCGATCAATTGCTCTTTGTGCTCGCCATGGACCGCTTGGCCCAAGGCGATCCAGTGCCCGGTGTGGTCGGCACCTTGATGACCAATTTGGCTGTCGAGCTGGCCTTGCAACAGCAAAAAATCCCGATGCGTCGGGCCAAGGTGGGTGACCGCTACGTGCTGGAAGTATTGGCAGAGCAAGGCTGGACTTTGGGGGGTGAAGGCTCCGGTCATTTGTTGATGCTGGACCAACACACCACGGGCGATGGTTTGGTCAGTGCATTGCAGGTTTTGCAGGCCTGTGTGCGTCGCGGTCAAGATGTGGAGGCCTTTTTACAAGGCGTCGAGTTGTTTCCACAAACCTTGCTGAATGTGCCTTGGGTGGTCGGTCAAGATTGGCGCACCAATGCCGGCTTGGTCGCTGCGACTGAACAAATCCAAGCGGAGTTGGGCGAATCGGGGCGGATTTTGATTCGCGCCAGTGGCACCGAGCCCGTCTTGCGCATCATGGTTGAGGCCAAAGAGGCTCTACAAGCCAAGCGCTCAGCTGATTTTTTAGCGGCCGCTCTGGTTTAAGCCCCCTTTGACTTCCTTCTTTAAACCCTTCTTTTATGTTCGATCGCCAAGCCACGGTCAATAGCCAGTTTCGTCCCCCATGTGCCTGAAGCTGGGCTTGGGTTAAGGGTTAAGTTTGGTCATGGAATAGACATTTTTCTGACACAGTGGTTTCATGGTGTTCTGCCAAAGTTTCAGCATTAAAAGAAATTTTGGAGAACCGGTGAACAACATGTTAGAGAGACACGTCGAGCACAACACCACCAGAGCCAATGGCTACGACCGCGCCCCTGCGGATAACCACCGTGTTTGGAACAGTGTTTGCCCTTCCAGCCAAAAAGACGCGGGCTTGCAAGTCAGCTGGGCTCGCCATGAAGACGAAGTGAAAGAGGCTCAAAAACTGCGTTTTGATATTTTCTCAAGCGAAATGGGTGCCCGTCTCAACACCCCTGTGCCCGGCTTGGATATCGATTTGTTTGATGATTTTTGTGAACACCTCTTGGTGCGCGATACCCAAACACAGCAAGTGGTGGGCACTTACCGCGTCCTGACCCCTGCTCAAGCGAAGCGCATCGGCAGCACCTACAGCGACATGGAATTTGACCTCACCCGCTTGCGCTCATTGCGCTCGCGCATGGTGGAGCTCGGACGCGCCTGCGTTCATCCTCATCACCGAACTGGCGGTGTTGTTATGGCCTTGTGGGGTGCTTTGGCGACCTTTATGGTTCGAAATGATTTGGACACCATGTTGGGTTGTGCCAGCGTTCCCATGATGCACAACGGCGTGATGACGGGGGCGGCGGCGGCCAGTATTTGGCACCAATTGCGCCAAACGCACTTGGCCCCCATAGAATACCAAGTCATGCCCCGTTTGCCTTTGCCGGTGGACGAGCTGGGCGTCGAAGGGGAGGGCTGTGAAGCAGAACCTCCCGCGTTGATTCGGGGTTATTTGCGGTTGGGGGCCAAAATTTTGGGCGCTCCCGCTTGGGACCCCGATTTCAACACGGCGGACCTGCCGATGATCATGCGTTTATCGGATTTGCCAGCACGTTATCGCAAGCATTTTCTAGGGGGCGCTTAGTCATTCTTTAAGTGTTATGCCACCTTTGTCCGACGATCCATCCCCTCTTAAAAATACCCATGAAGCGGGGCGATTGACCCCTTCAAGCCATCCCAGCGGACACCCTAAAACGGTTTTATTGGACCGTGACCACAGCCTTTTGGCCTTCAATGAGCGGGTACTGAGTTGGGCCGCTGACCCTCACGTGCCTTTGTTAGAGCGATTGCGTTACTTGTGCATCGTGTCGAGCAACCTCGATGAATTTTTTGAAGTTCGCGCCGAACCCCATATTGCAGCGGTCCTGCTAGAAGAAGCCAAAGGACCCTATACGGCCTCGACATTCCAGCTTTTTGCCCAAAAGGCAGCGGCTCTGGTGGCCAAGCAATACGTCATCTACAACGACCATTTGCAACCCGAATTAAGTGCACGTGGGGTCAAAATTTTGACCCATGCTGAAAGAAATTCGGTTCAAAAGAAATGGGTCAAGTCCTATTTCGAGCGCGAAGTTCGGCCCTTGTTGCTGCCCATTGGTTTGGACCCATCCCACCCCTTTCCGCAGGTGGCGAACAAGTCGCTCAACTTTATTGTCCGATTGAAAGGCCATGACGCCTTTGGTCGCGACAATGAAATCGCCATTGTTAAAGTGCCCCGGGTCTTGCCGCGCGTGATTCGCTTGCCCCACCAAGGTGGTTCGGAGCACAAACACTTTGTGTTGCTCTCCAGCGTGATTCGCTCGCACTTGGCTGACCTGTTCCCCGGGCGGCAAGTCACTGAGTTTTCGCAATTCCGAGTGACCCGTCATTCCGACTTGGCGGTGGACGAGGATGAAGTTCGAAACTTGCGCACGGCTTTGCGAAAAGAGTTGGCGCAGCGAAATTACGGGCAAGCCGTGCGGTTGGAAGTGTCCTCGGATTGCGCGCCTTTCTTGTCGGACTTTTTGCTCAAACAATTCAACCTGCCCGAGGGCGCCATGTACCGCGTGCCCGGCCCTGTGAACTTGGTGCGCTTGACGCAGTTGATCGATTTGGTCAACGACCGCTCTTTGTTGTTTCCCCCATTTAAATCGAGCTTTCCCAAGCAACTTCAGCAAGGCGTCTCTCTCTTTGAGCAACTGGCCTTGGGTGATGTGGCCATTCACCAGCCATTTGAAAGTTTTGACGGGGTCATGGCCTTTTTGCGGGAGGCCGTGAATGACCCGAAGGTCTTGGCCATTAAACAAACGGTCTACCGTACGGGCTCTGATTCTGAAATGATGAACCTCCTGCGCGAAGCGGTTCGCCGTGGCAAAGAGGTGACGGTGGTGGTGGAACTCAAAGCGCGGTTTGACGAAGAGGCCAACATCAATTGGGCAGAAGCCTTGGAAACCGTCGGCGCCCAGGTGGTTTACGGTGTGGTGGGCCTAAAAACCCACGCCAAGATGCTTTTGGTCACGCGCCGCGAAGGCCGCCAGTTGCGGCGCTATGGCCATTTGTCGACGGGCAATTACAACCCCAATACGGCCAAGCTTTACACCGACATCAGCTACCTCACGGCCCAACCGGCGTTAACGGCCGACATGGATGCGGTGTTTTCTCACTTGGCCAGCCAAAGCAGGTTGCCCAAGCTGAAGCAACTGATCATGGCGCCCACGCAATTACAAAAGCGCATGATCGATTTAATCGACCAGACGGGCCATGCCGCCAACCACCCAGATGGGGCGCGCATTGTGGCGAAGATGAACACCTTGACCGACGAGCCCCTGATTCGTGCTTTGCTGGCCGCAGGGCAGCGCGGCGTCAAAATCGACCTCATTGTTCGCGGTGCTTGTACTTTGCCTGCAGGCGTTCCGGGCGTGTCTGACAACATTCGGGTTCGCTCCATCATCGGGCGGTTTTTAGAGCACTCACGTGTCTTTTATTTCCGGATGGGCAAAGTAGAGCACTTGTATTTATCCAGCGCCGATTGGATGAACCGCAACATGCTCAGACGCATTGAGCTGGCTTGGCCTGTCACGGAGCCTAAACTTCGCCAGCGTTTAATCGACGAATGTTTGGTGGCCTACTTGCTGGATGACCGAGACGCTTGGGCGCTGCAAGGCCATGGGCGCTACGAAAAAGTGGAGCCCTCATCCTTGCCAGCGAAGAGTGCCCAAGAGGCCTTGATGCGCAAATTTGGCAGTTTGGGTCATCGTCATTAGGAGAACGGCAATGGACTTGATTTTGTGGCGACACGCTGAAGCAGACGAACCTCAAGGTGGTTGTGACGATTTGGCCCGGATGTTGACCTCCCGTGGCGAAAAACAAGCCCAGCGCATGGCCCATTGGCTGGATCGTCAGTTGCCAGAAGGCCTGAGGGTCTTGTGCAGTCCAGCCAAAAGAACCGAGCAAACGGTTCTGGCCTTGGGCAGAAAATACAAACTCCGGGCTGAGTTGTTACCCGGTGGCACCGGCGAAGATTTGTTGGAGTTGGTGCAGTGGCCTGCCCAAAAGGGCGCGGTGTTGGTGGTGGGCCACCAGCCCATGTTGGGCGCCGCCGCTGCTTTGATATTGGGCCTGCCTCAGCAAAATTGCGCGGTTCGCAAAGGCGCTGTTTGGTGGCTGCGCCACCGTGAACGTCAAGGTCAGGTCGAGACCGTGGTCATGGCTGTGCAGTCACCGGAGCTGCTTTAACCGGCTTGGCTTTGGCCTTCACTTTGGCCTTGTCTATGGTTTTGGGGGCTTCCACAGTGTCTTCATTTTTCGGGCGACCGGTCTTGATGGTGGGCACTGCCTTCAAAGCCGTCAACAAGGCTTTGTCATTCAGGCCACTCAATAAACGCAAGCCAGCTCGGAGCACTTCACTCTTCTTGATGGCGAGGCCTGCAGCTTGAGCGCGGTGTTTGATGGTGCCCAAGGCTTCGAATTCGTCCTTGGGGATGGTGAAACTGTCTCGAACCAACTTGGTTTTTTTGACTTTGACAACGCCTTGAACAGCGGGTTTGGCGCTGGCCGTTGAGACTGCTTTTGTCTTGATTTTGAGGGCCGGTTGTGAAGCTGTTTTAGGCGTTGCAGGTGCCGGGGCTTTCTCAAGCGTCGTCATAAGATTCCTTAAGAGTGAAATGGTTTATACAGTATAAATCGTTTCAATCATGGAAGTCCAGCGCTAACTCCCAGCCTGTTTTTTGCCAAAGGACGGTTTCTTCACGCAGCAAATGCGCGGATTGTGGAAACTGTTGGGCCCACTGCGTGCTGGCTTTCAGGTGGAATGTTTTGCCTTGATGGCTCAACTGAAGCGGACTCAGGGAAGGCGTCCGGCGCGCATGGCAAAGCAAAACAGCCAAGCGAAGGCACAACAGCTGTTTGACAAAGGCTTCATTTTCAAAATCCGTGTCGAGCTTTCTGACCTTGCCGCGGTGACCCAGCAGAAGTTGACCCAGGTGGTGCCATTCAGGCAGAGAAAAGCCCGGTGCATCGGTGTTGTCCAAAATATAGGCGCCGTGCCGGTGGTAGTCCGTGTGGGCAATTTGGAAGCCAATTTCGTGCAGGCTCGACACCCAGCCCAATTTGCGTTCAGCGCGCTCGTTGCCGTTGGGCTCAATCTGATGGTGAAAGGCCATGGCGGCCTGACAAACACGTTCTGCTTGGGCTTGATCGACCTGAAAACGTTCTTGTAAGGACTGAACGGTTTGGGCCCTCAAATCGGTTTGTGGCAATTCCCGGTCAAGTAAGTCATAGACGACCCCTTGGCGTAAAGCGCCCTGGGCCACGTGCATCACGTCGATGTCGAGGAGGTCAAAGATGGCGCTCAGAACACTGACGCCGCCGCCCAAAACGGGACGGCGGTCTTCCTTCATTCCCTCAATGCGAACCTTGTCGACATGGCCTGCTTTGATGAGACGGTCTTTCAACCAAGCCAAGCCCCGGCGACTGACGGTGCCAAAGGGCTCACCCGCCGCTTGCAAGATGTCAGCCACGGCGCCGACCGTGCCCGACGAGCCATAAGCCACATCCCAGGTACTTCGGCTGTGGCTGTCCAGGGCCTCGTCCAGAACGGCTTTGGCAGCCACCTCGGCGGTGGCAAAGCTTTGTTCGGTCAACAAACCATCCGGAAAATACTTCAGGGACCAAGCCACGCTGCCCACTCGGTAAGAGGCCATGACATGGGGATGATAGCCTTGGCCCAGAATCATTTCGGTGGAGCGGCCGCCAATATCAACCACCAAGCGGCGCTCGTTCGATATGGGTAACAAACGGGAAACGCCTTGGTAAATCAGGCGCGCTTCTTCGGGGCCGGATATGACATCAATGGGAAACCCCAAAATTTGATTGGCGCGTTGTAAGAAATCGTCGCGGTTTTTTGCTTCGCGAAGGGTTTGGGTGGCCACTGCACGAACTTGGTGCTTTTGTAAGCCAGCCAATCTTTCGCCGAAACGGGCCAAACAATCCCAACCGACCTGCATGGCCTCGGGCCTCAGTCGGCGTTCTTCGTCCAGTCCGCTGCCTTGGCGAATGCTTTCTTTGAGGTATTCGACCCGCTGGATTTGACCGTGCACGAAGCGGGCGATTTCAAGTCGATAACTGTTGGAGCCGAGGTCAACCGCGGCCAGTAAGGTTCCGTTTTCCATGGGGTCTTCATCGCAAGCAATCGAACAGCATATCACCCGTTGATTGATTTGTCGTGACAGCGTCGGTTAGAACCCTAAAATATTTAGTGACATGAATATGACAGTCATGAAAGCAGGCGAGTTCGGCTTCTGGCTCTCCGAAAAATCCGGCGAAAGTGTCTCCAAACTGTCATATTGGGCCTTTATATTAATAAGGTTATCAACAAACAGAGGTCCCTCTCATGACATCATTCCACCGCATCACTGGCATTGCCTTGATTACTTTGAGTGCTTTCGGCAGCGCTTTCGCGCAACAAGAAGCCACTGGCGCGGGTGCCAGTTTCCCTGCACCTTTGTATTCCAAGTGGGCCTCCGACTACAACAAGGCCACCTCGGTCAAGATCAATTACCAATCGGTGGGTTCAGGCGCAGGTTTGAAGCAAATTGAAGCCAAAACGGTTGATTTCGGCGCTTCCGACATGCCTTTGAAGGACGAAGACTTGAAGACCAAGGGGTTGATGCAATTTCCCACGGTCATTGGTGGCGTGGTGCCTGTGATCAACGTCAAGGGCATTCAACCCGGTCAATTGAAGTTGACTGGCGAGGTGTTGGCCAACATTTATCTGGGCAAAGTGACCCAATGGAATGACCCTGAAATTAAGGCTTTGAACCCTGGTTTGGCATTGCCTGACTATGTCATTTCGCCCGTGCGCCGTGCCGATGGTTCTGGCACGTCTTTCATCTTTACCAACTACCTGAGCAAGGTCAGCCCCGATTGGAAAGCCCAAGTGGGTGAAGGAACCGCGGTGAACTGGCCAACCGGTGCAGGTGGTAAGGGCAACGAAGGCGTGGCCGCTTTCTTGACCCGCTTGCCCAACTCCATTGGTTATGTTGAGTACTCTTATGTCAAGCAAAACAAATTGAACTACGTTCAAATGAAAAACGCTGCCGGCAAGTTTGTTTCTCCCGACGAAGTGGCCTTTAAGGCCGCTGCTGCAGGCGCTGATTGGAACAAGAGCTTCTACCAAATCTTGACCAACCAAGCGGGCAATGACGCTTGGCCGATCACTGGCGCTACTTTCATCTTGTTCCAAAAGGTCCAAGACAAGCCTGAGCAAGCAACCACCGCTTTGAAGTTCTTCAATTGGGCCATGACCAGTGGCGACGCCACCGCTTTGAGCTTGGACTACGTGCCCATGCCCGACAGCGTGAAGGCCCACATTGTCAAGTCTTGGGCTGACATCAAGGACGCTGCTGGCAAGCCTGTCGCTTACAAGTAATCGACTCGGACACCATGTCGTCTGCCTCTCCTGTTGAACAGAACTCGGGCTCTGCCCGAGCGAAATCTATGACCACTTCCAGTCCAACTCAGCGCCATCAACCCTGGATTTCCGGGGTGATGGCTGACCGAATTTTTGGTTTTTTTGCCAAAGGCGCCGCCTATTTGACGTTGGGCTTATTGGTCGGCATCTTGGTGTCTCTGGTGATTGGCGCTTGGCCAGCCATTGACAAATATGGGCTGAGCTTTTTGTGGCGCAGCCAGTGGGATCCTGTTCAACAGGAATTCGGTGGTTTGGTGATGATTTATGGCACCTTGGCCACTTCGATCATTGCTTTGTTGATCGCTGTCCCGGTGAGTTTTGGGATTGCTTTGTTTTTGACCGAGCTGTCGCCAGCTTGGTTGAAGCGTCCTTTGGGGACTGCCATTGAGTTGTTGGCGGCGGTGCCCTCTATCGTTTACGGGATGTGGGGCTTGATGGTGTTTGGTCCCATCCTGGCTGAATACGTCCAAGCGCCGTTGCAGTCTTTGTTGAAAGGCATCCCCTATTTGGGTGCTTTGGTATCAGGCCCCCCAGTGGGCATTGGTATTTTGTCAGCGGGCATTATTTTGGCCATCATGGTCATTCCCTTCATTGCTTCGGTGATGCGTGACGTGTTTGAAGTCGTCCCGCCGATGCTCAAAGAATCGGCTTACGGTTTGGGTGCCACCACTTGGGAAGTGGTTTCCACGATTGTGTTGCCTTTCACCAAAACGGGAGTCTTGGGCGCCATCATGCTGGGCTTGGGTCGTGCCTTGGGTGAAACCATGGCCGTCACCTTCGTGATCGGTAACATGAACCAATTGACCTCTTTGTCGGTGTTTGAAGCCGCCAACAGCATCACCTCGGCCTTGGCCAATGAATTCGCTGAAGCCGGCGCTGGCTTGCACCAAGCCTCCCTGATTTACTTGGGCTTGGTGCTCTTCTTTATCACCTTTGTGGTTTTGGCGTTCTCCAAACTGTTGCTGGTTCGTTTGAAAAAATCTGAAGGGGCCAAATCATGAGTGCAACTTCTGTGCAAAAAGTCAACTCAACTGCCGAGCGTCAAGCGCGCTACAACAGCCGCAACCGCGTCAACACAGTCGCCCTGATTTTGGCCGTGGGCGCCATGGCCTTCGGCGTGTTTTGGTTGATTTGGATTCTGATCGAAACCTTCCGTTTGGGTTTGGGCGGCATGAGCCTCGCCCTCTTCACGCAGATGACGCCGCCACCCAACGAAGTGGGCGGTTTGGCCAATGCCATTTGGGGTTCTTTGGTCATGGTGGTTTTGGCCACTTTGATTGGAACACCCATTGGCGTCATGGCCGGGATTTACCTGGCTGAATACGAACCCCGTGGCTGGTTGGCTGAAACCACCCGCTTCGTCAACGACATTTTGTTGTCGGCGCCCAGCATCGTGATTGGTTTGTTCATTTATTCACTGGTGGTCGCTCAATTCAAGAGTTTCTCGGGCATCGCGGGCGTCTTGGCCTTGGCCTTGATCGTGATTCCAGTGGTCATCCGAACCACGGAGAACATGCTGGCCTTGGTGCCTGCTGGTTTGCGTGAAGCCTCCTACGCCTTGGGTACGCCCAAGTGGAAGGTCATTACCAAAATTACCTTGCGCTCTGCGCAGGCCGGTGTGTTGACGGGGATTTTGTTGGCAGTGGCCCGTATTTCGGGTGAAACCGCGCCATTGTTGTTTACGGCACTGAGCAATCAGTTCTGGAACTCCGACTTGAGCAAACCCATGGCCAGCTTGCCCGTCACGATTTTCAAATTCGCCATGAGCCCCTATGAAAACTGGCAAGAGCTGGCTTGGGCTGGCGTCTTCTTGATCACCATGGCCGTGTTGGGGCTGAACATTCTGGCCCGCGTGCTGACCCGTCAAAAGTAATCTGAGGAAATACCATGGTTGAAACCACCAATACCCCATTGACTTCCAAAATCTCGGTTCGTAATCTGAATTTTTATTACGGCAAATACCACGCCCTTAAAAGCATTAACATGGAAATCCCTGAAGGCAAAGTCACTGCTTTCATCGGACCGTCTGGCTGTGGCAAGTCCACTTTGTTGCGTACCTTCAACCGGATGTATGGTTTGTACCCCGAGCAGCGCGCTGAGGGCGAAATCATTTTGGACGGCGAAAACCTGCTGACCACCAAAACCGACGTCGCACTGATCCGTGCCAAGGTGGGCATGGTTTTCCAAAAACCAACCCCCTTCCCCATGTCCATCTATGACAACATCGCCTTTGGTGTGAAGTTGTTTGAAAACCTGTCGACCTCAGAAATGGACGACCGCGTCGAGTGGGCCTTGCGCAAAGCGGCTTTGTGGACCGAGGTGAAAGACAAGTTGCAACAAAGCGGTTCCGGCTTGTCCGGTGGCCAGCAACAACGGCTGTGCATTGCCCGCGGTGTGGCCATCAAGCCTGAGGTCTTGTTGCTAGACGAGCCTTGCTCCGCCTTGGACCCCATTTCCACCGCCAAAGTGGAAGAATTGATTGCGGAATTGAAAAACGAATACACCGTGGTCATCGTGACCCACAATATGCAACAAGCCGCCCGCTGCAGCGACTACACCGCCTACATGTATTTGGGCGATTTGGTTGAATTCGGCGAAACTGAACAACTCTTCTTCAAGCCCCAACGCAAAGAGACTGAAGACTACATCACTGGCCGTTTCGGTTAAGGAATCACGGATGCCTGATAAACACCTTTCAACGCAGTTTGACAGCGATCTCGACAAAATCTCCTCCCGGGTGATGGAGTTGGGTGGCTTGGTGGAATCGCAAATTTACCAAGCCATCTATGCCATGTCGCACCACAGCGCCGAGTCGGCCAACCAGGTGCTGGAGATCGAAGTTCGCGTCAACGGCCTTGAAATCGAAATTGACCGAGAATTGGCCTCGGTCATCGCACGACGACAACCCGCTGCCAATGACTTGCGTTTGATTTTGGCCATGTCCAAAACCACCGCCAACCTAGAACGCGTGGGCGACGAGGCCACTAAAATTGCCCGCATGGTGAAGTCCATCCTCGACAGCGGAACGGCACGCGCTTTGCCTTCGAACGACCTGCGTATTGCCGCCGACATGGCCGCCGGTTTGCTGCGCAAAGCCTTGGATGCGTTTGCCCGCTTGGACACTTCCGCCGCCTTGGACATCTTGAAAGAAGACGACCTTCTAGACCAAGAGTTCGATGGCTTTGTGCGCAAGCTCATCACCTACATGATGGAAGACCCCCGCACCATCTCGTCCAGTTTGGATTTGTTGTTCATTGCCAAAGCGATTGAACGCATCGGTGACCATGCCAAGAACATAGCCGAGTTCATCGTCTATGTGGTCAAAGGCACCGACATTCGTCACAGCTCTTTGAATGACATAGAAACTGCTTTGCGTTGAAGCCCACTTGCTTTAAATTCCACCTCGTATGAGAAAACTGCCCCAAATTTTGGTTGTTGAGGATGAACCCGCGATTGCCGAGTTGATCGCTGTAAACCTTCGTCACAATGGCTTCCAACCCATTTGGGCTGAGGACGGTGTTTCTGCTCAACGCGAATTGGATGCGGTTTTGCCCGACGTCATCTTGCTCGACTGGATGCTGCCGGGGCAAAGTGGGGTGGCCTTGGCGCGCAAATGGCGTGCTGATTCCCGTACCAAGGGCGTTCCAATTTTGATGTTGACCGCCCGAGGTGACGAGAACGACAAGGTGCAAGGCTTGGACGCTGGGGCTGATGATTACATCACCAAGCCATTTTCCACCCAAGAGTTGCTGGCGCGCATTCGGGCGGTGTTGCGTCGCCGGGCACCTGAGCAAGTTTCGGACTCGGTCACCATCGGCGAGTTGGTGCTCGATGCCGGCACCTACCGCGTGACCTTCCAAGGCCAAGCGCTCAAGGTGGGCCCGACTGAATTCAAGTTGTTGCATTATTTAATGAAACACTCCGAGCGGGTTCACAGCCGTTCCCAGTTGTTGGACAAGGTTTGGGGCGACCATGTTTTCATTGAAGAACGCACCGTTGACGTGCATGTGAAGCGCTTGCGAGAAGCATTGGGCTTGGCGGGCGTTATGGTGGAAACCGTGCGTGGCGCTGGTTATCGTTTGACCGCCCAAGCCGTTTTGCCTTTGCAAGCTTAACCAAGCCGAATGCCTTTTCGCTTATTGACGTGGCTGCTGGCCCAATGCATGGGCGCAGGGCTGGGATGGGCGTTTGGTGGTGGTCTGGCTGGGGCTCTTTTCGGCGCTTTGGTGGGCTTGTGGGCGGTGTTGTTGATCGACGTCGCTCGGGCCACCCGTTTACAGCGCTGGCTTAAAACAGGGGATTTGAAACAAGCCCCCATGCTGACAGGTTTCTGGGGTGAAATCACCGAGCGCTGCCGTCGCTGGATTCGCGGTTTGAACCAGCAGTTGACGGAAAGTGAAGGCCGACTGCAAGACTTCTTGGCCGCCATTCAGGCTTCACCCAATGGGGTGCTTTTGCTGGACCCTGAAGGGCGCATTGAGTGGTGCAACCGCACAGCGGCCATGCATTTCAGTTTGGATGAGCAACGCGATCAGCGACAGTTGATTGGTAATTTACTCCGCGACCCTGATTTCTTACGATACTACAGCGCCCGAGATTTCAGCCAAGACGTGGTCGTGGCGGGTCGACGTAAAGGCCTGGGGGGGCGACAAGAATCCATCTCCGTCCAACTCCATTTGTATGGCAACGCCCAAATGCTGATGTTGTCCCGCGACATCACGGCTTTGGAACAGGCCGAGGCCATGCGGCGAGACTTTGTGGCCAATGTGTCACACGAAATCAGAACCCCATTGACGGTGTTGTCCGGCTTCATCGAAACTTTGCAGAACCTGCCTTTGGAGAAGCAAGAACGCGCCCATTACCTGCGTTTGATGGGGCAACAAGCCAGCCGCATGCAATCGGTGGTGAGTGATCTGTTGACCTTGTCTCGGTTGGAGGGCAGCCCCTTGCCTTCCAGCACGGAGTGGATTCCCGTCGCTGGCCTGTTGGCCCACTGTGTTCAAGAAGCCAAGTCGTTGTCGGAAGTCATCACCCAGCCGCATGGACGAGCCCATGAGTTGAGCGTTGACTTGTCGATGGCTGATCGCTGTGAATTGGCGGGTTCTTCGGTGGAACTTCAAAGTGCGTTTTCAAACCTGGTGAACAACGCGGTTCGTTACACGCCAGGGGGTGGCCGCATCGACGTGTTTTGGCGTGTTTTACCCGACGGTCACGCGGAGTTCGAAGTGAAAGACACCGGCCCCGGGATCGCGCCTGAGCATTTGCCCCGACTTACAGAGCGTTTTTACCGGGTGGACCGCAGCCGGTCCCGTGAAACGGGGGGCACTGGTTTGGGCTTGGCCATCGTGAAACACGTTCTCCAACGCCACGATGCGCACCTCAGCATTCAAAGCACCCTGGGCGTGGGGTCTTGTTTCAACATCCGCTTTCCAGCGACGCGCACGCGTCAAACTTGACGCTCCAATACGTCAAGTTTGACGCCTCACGGCTCGCCAGAGCATGGCGCTGAAGACCAAAGCGGTGGCCATCAAGGCAAGGCTGGAGGCCGCCCAAAAAGCATCGGGTGTCAAGGCCAAATGCCCTAATACAGTTTGATATTCGGTGTTAACGCCAGCGCCGTTGAGGCCATAAGCCAGCCAATAGCCCCCGCCTAAACCCACGCCCCAGAGCAAGCAGCCGTAAACCAAAAAAGTGGAGACGGTAATGCGAAAGCACCGCAATACAAAAACGCACAAGGTCTGCAAGCCATCGGCAGCATGGTAGAGCGCTACCCATGCCAGCAATGGGGTCGCGACCAGTTGCACCGCGGCCACGGGGCTGTACCAAGTGGGGATGACCGCGCGGCCCCACCACAGCAAACCCGCGCAAAGCCAACTGAGGGCCAGCGTCAGCCCCAAACCCGTCAAAATGGCTCGCCGCATTTCCACAGGATTTTTGGCGCCAATCCAGTGGCCTGTGCGTGCGCTCGTGGCAATGGCCAGTGAAAGGGGAACCATGTACATCAGCGCGCCCAGGTTGGCTGCAATTTGGTGAGCGGCACTGGCTGTAGTGCCCATGCGTGAAATAAACAACGCCATCAAGGTGAACGAGGTCACCTCCACAAAAATCGACAAGCCTGACGGCAGCCCTTGACGCAACAAGGCTTTGAGGGCGCTCCAATCGGGCGATTCAAGCCGTTGCCAAAGCGCATACGGTCGGTACAAATGGTGTCGGCTCAGAAGCGAGAGCGCGGTGGCGAGCATGACAAAATTAACGGTCCAGGTCGCCAAGGCGGCACCACTGGCCCCCATTGCAGGCACCCCTGAACCGCCCCAAGTCAGCCAGAGAGACAGCGGAATTTTCACCAACAAACTGCCCAATTGAACGAAGGTCACCAAGCGAGGATGGTGCAAGGATTGGTTCAAGGTGCTGAACAACCTAAAGAACAAAGCAGGCCACAAGGACCAAGCCAAGATTTGCAAATACTGGCGAACTTCCATTTGAAGATCGATGGGCACTTGGGCATAGCGCAGCGCCAGCCCAGGGCAAAGCAGCAGGACCATTCCGAAGGCGGCCAAGATGAACGTCAGGTAGACCGCTTGCCGAAACGAACGGCCCAAGGCTTCTTTTTGCCCCCCGCCATTGAGTTCGGCCCAGACCGGCAGCAAGGCCTGTAAAACACCCAATAGCCCCACAAAAACACTCACGTAAAGTGCTGAGCCGACCGACAGCGCAGCCAGTGCATGCGGCGAATATTGCCCCACAATGATCGTGTCGGTGATGCCTGAAACGACCAAGGCGAATTGCCCCACAAACACCGTGCTGGCGTGCTGGGCAATAGGTCGCAATTCGCGCCAACGGGTGCTCATGTGCTTGAGTCCACCGAACTTAAGGCACCTTGCGACGGAACAAAACCAATTGGTCAAAGCGATCGGTTGGGCGCTGCAAGAGGCCCACGTTCTGCCACTCCGGGGAATCGACCACCTTGCTCAAGGCGGTCACTCGCCAGCCGCACGAGGCGCCCACTAAGTCGCTTGGGGGGCTGCGTTCGGGGTTCCCTTGAACGGGCACCAACCGCAAGGGGGCATAGTATTGAAAAGCGGCTATTTGGGCTCGCGTCAAACCGTCTTGTTCCACGCATTGGGTCTGGTTGGATTGGGTCGGCAACCCCATCCACTGCCGGGCCTGTTTGACCATGGGTTCATAGCTCAAGGCATAGTTCAAAGCGGGCAGCCACAAGGTCATGAACAAAACCCAAGCCAGCACGGTGCCGCCGGCGGGGAGTACCAAACTTTTCCACAAGGCACTGCGGTGGCGACCAATGCGCCAGGCCAATAACCAGGCATAAGCCAAGGTGGCCAACAGCGCCAAACAGAATTCGTGCCAAACCCAGTGGGGCGTAAAGCCCGGTGTCCGTCGGGCCACTGCGGCCGCGGCCGCAGCGGGACTGCCTGTGACCGCGGCAAACCAATAAAACCAAATCAGCAAGGCCAACAAGGCGAAGAAAAGCAAGGTGAACCAATCGATCAGAGCGCTCAAGCGGCGGTTCAGGGTGGGCAACGCAAAAGACGCCAAGGCGCACAAGGCAGGAAGGCCCAACAGCAAGGCCCTGTCCGCCGGCTGGGTGGTGCAGGCGCTGAATAAAGAAATCCCGACAAAGCCCAAAGGCAACGCCAGGTGGATGGGCCAGCGCCAATGGCTCAATTGATGACGCCAACGCCACAAGGACCACAACGCCAGAGGCCATGCGGGCCAGCCAAACCAAACCAACAACCGCACAATGCCGTTGGCTTGAAAGGCATAGAAGGGGTTGAGGAGCCGCCAGGTAAACAGGCCCAGGCCCCATGAAAAGGCGAAAACGCCGAGGCTGATCAAGACCATGATCAGAGCCAGCCTGAGGGGAGAGGCCGAGTGGACGCCCGTGGTAGAGATCTCGGCCGCGTCGTCGGTGGCAGACGACAACCCTTTATGACCCCGCATCAAGGCCACGACGCCTGCGCTGAGCAGCCCCAAGGCCAGAGCCACGCTGGGCGCGCCGCTCAGAGCCAAGGCCAACAGGGCGAATTGAAATCCCACCAAGGGGCCTAATCGTTGCCAGCCCGCCTTCGACTCTGAAGCCAGCGATGAAGCGGCATAAAACAAACCAGCGGTACTGCAGAGTTGGCACAAATAGGCCGTGGTTTCATGGCCCAGTTGGGCCAGGCCCAGACAGGCAAGCAGGGCCAGCAAAGCGCCATCGGCTAAAGTGCGTGCGTAGTCTTTGGGGTGGGCTTCGCCGCCAAAAGCAAAGGCCACGGGTTGGGCTTGGGGTTGGCTGGCCAACTGAACGACTGCTTGCCAACTCAGCCAAAAGGTGGCGGGCAACAGCACCATGAAGGGAATTCGGGCGGCGAAATCAACCGGCAGCCTGGGCAGACCCTGCCAGCCCAATGCCGAGGTGAAGGTGCTGGCGCGGATGGCCCAGGCCCCGAGCCAGTAGCCCAACAAACCATCGCTTTCGGTGGGTAAGCCGCCCAGCAGGGGGTGCCACCAATCGGTCAAACCCCGCGCCAAAGCCAACATGTAGCCAAATGAAGCCATGTCGGCGTTTTTCCAAGGGTCGCGCCCCAAAAACCCAGCCAGCACATAGGCCGTGCACAACATGACCAGCGCACTGCGAGGCAGGCGGCGCACAGCAGATTGAGCGACAAGGGCGGGCGACGGGGAGCGGGGGGAAGACACGCTGGAAACTTGGAATGAGGGAATCTAAAAATAAAAAAGGCAGCACGGTCAACGAGCTGCCTGGGTTTGCCGGATGAGCCACCCAAAAGGGCGGCTTAGGCAGTTTGCAAATGACTTTGCAGATGACTTCGAAGATTACTTCGCAATGGTGGTGGTCTTGCCAAAACGGTTGCGGAATTTTTCAACGCGGCCGCCCATATTGTCCACGGATTTTTGGGTGCCCGTGTAGAAGGGGTGCGATTCACTGGAAGTATCGAGCTTGTAGAGGGGCAGTTCTCGGCCGTCTTCTGTGGTGCCCATTTCTTTGGTGTTCACGCAGGAGCGGGTCACGAATTTGAAGCCGTTGGACAAGTCAATGAACAAGACTTCGCGGTAATTGGGGTGGATGCCTTCTTTGGCCATGTCGTACTTCCTTCTTCCATTTAAGGTGTCGTTGCGGTAGCCACTGCACACCCACTGCACAGCACTTTCCACTAAAGCCAGCTATTATCGCATTTTTTAACCGCCGCGGCGCATCATGTCGAAGAAATCGACATTCGTCTTGGTGGCTTTCATGTTTTTGATCATCAATTCCATGGATTCGATTTCGTCCATGTTG
Source organism: uncultured Curvibacter sp. (assembly GCA_903828535.1). GTDB lineage: Bacteria > Pseudomonadota > Gammaproteobacteria > Burkholderiales > Burkholderiaceae_C > Curvibacter. Next base: position 1,695 of record CAIKMN010000025.1, on the reverse strand, counting down.
TACATGAACTGGCGCAGGATGCGTGTTTTTTGCAGGACTTCGGGTTGCAAAAGCAATTCTTCCTTGCGGGTACCGCTCTTGTTGAGTTCGATGGCAGGGAACACACGCTTTTCATAAAGGCGGCGGTTCAGGTGGATTTCGCAGTTGCCGGTGCCCTTGAATTCTTCAAAAATCACTTCGTCCATGCGGCTTCCCGTGTCGACCAAAGCCGTGGCGATGATGGTCAGTGAGCCGCCTTCTTCGACATTGCGCGCAGCGCCAAAGAAGCGCTTGGGGCGTTGCAGGGCATTGGCATCCACACCGCCTGACAAGACCTTTCCGGAAGAGGGCACGACATTGTTGTAGGCGCGGGCCAGACGGGTGATTGAGTCGAGCAGAATGACCACGTCTTTTTTCAGTTCAACCAAGCGTTTGGCGCGTTCAATCACCATTTCGGCCACGTGAACGTGGCGAGCGGCGGGCTCGTCAAAAGTGGAAGCAATGATTTCGCCCTTGACCGAGCGCTGCATTTCGGTCACTTCTTCTGGGCGCTCGTCGACCAACAGCACCATCAAATGAACATCCGGATTGTTGGCGGTGATGGCGTGGGCGATGTGTTGCATCATCACGGTCTTGCCGCTCTTGGGCGGTGCCACGATCAAGGCGCGTTGGCCGCGGCCAATTGGGGCAATGATGTCGATGATGCGGCCGGTGATGTTTTCTTCGCCCTTGATGTCGCGCTCCAAGCGCATTTGTTCTTTAGGGAACAGAGGCGTCAAGTTTTCAAACATCACCTTGTGTTTGTTTTGCTCGGCGGGACCGCCATTCACGGAATCGAGCTTGGTCAAAGCAAAGTAGCGTTCGCCGTCTTTTGGGGTACGCACTTCCCCTTCGATCATGTCGCCGGTGTGCAAGTTGAAGCGACGCACTTGACTGGGTGAAATGTAGATGTCGTCGGTGCTGGCGGTGTAGCTGGTGTCGGGGCTGCGCAGAAAGCCAAAACCGTCGGGCAAGATTTCGAGAACGCCGTCAGCAAACACCTGCTCACCCGCTTTGGCGCGCTTTTTAATGATGGCAAACATCAATTCTTGTTTGCGCATGCGGCCCGTGTTTTCGATTTCGAGCTCTTCGGCTTGTTTGAGTACTTCGGAAACGTGAAGGGCTTTGAGTTCGTTCAAATGCATGGAGAGGTCCTGTTGGGACAAAAACCCTTGCGGGGTTTAAAAAAAGGGGGAAAGCCTGAGAAAGGGCCCGTTGCTGTTTGAGCGTTTCGAGCAAGCCACTGGGGCCAAATGTCTGATCAAGAACAGGGTGGGTTCGTGTCGAACGTGGGAATTATGACAGGAAATGGCGAGCGAGGGTCGGGGCGGTGATGGGCTTAAAGGAACCCAGCCCTCAAACAGGCTTCAAGGCGCCCTTTTTTGAAAGAAAAGCGCCGGGTTCTTTGGCGCTTTTGGCCGAAATCAGGCCAGGTTCTGGTCGATGAAGCTGGTCAAGGCGGCTTTGTTCAAAGCGCCGACTTTGGTGGCGGCCAGGGTGCCGTTTTTGAAAATCATCAAAGTGGGGATGCCACGAATGCCAAACTTGCCGGGCACGTCGCGGTTTTCGTCCACATTCATTTTGGCGATTTGCAATTTGCCAGCGTAGCTGGTGGCCACTTCGTCCAGAATCGGAGCAATCATTTTGCAGGGGCCGCACCATTCGGCCCAGTAGTCC
>CAIKMN010000024.1 GCA_903828535.1 uncultured Curvibacter sp. | reverse complement strand
TAGGAACTGTCGAACTCTTTCCCATCCAAAAAAGTGCCGCGGTAATGCACCTTGACGCTGTCTGTGGCCACCGGAGAGGCGCCGGTGCCTTCTTTGACCAATTCAAACACCAAACCCGACGCCGTGGTGACGGGCGCCTTGGCTTGGGCGGCTCCTGGAGAGGTTTGCGCTGAAGCCGAAAAGGGCATCCAAGCCATGACAGCCGCCATGGCCAGCGTGCGTTTGAAAATGGGTTTCGAGATGGGTTTCATGTGCCGTGTTAATTTCATCAAATGGGTCCTTTTAAACCATCCGTTTGGCCACTTCTTCCAGCATGATTTCGGTGGCCCCGCCACCGATGGCTTGGATGCGGGCATCGCGGGCCATGCGCTCAATCGGGGTTTCGCGCAAATAGCCCATGCCACCGTGGAACTGCAAACAATCGTACAGCACCTCGTTCACCAAGGTGCCACACAGCGCCTTGATCATCGAGACCTCTTGGACCACGCTCTGTCCTTGCGCATCGCGCCATGCAGTTTGATAAACCAAGGCCTTGGCCGCTTCGACTTGTGCCAAACGTTTGGCCAAGGTTTGGCGAATGACCTGTTTGTCCCACAAGGCGGCGCCAAAAGCCTGCCGCTGCGTCACCCAATCGAGCGTGAGTTCAATGGCCTTGCTGGCTTCGCCCATGGCCTGGGCGCCCAGCACAATTCGCTCGTTTTGCAGGTTTTTCATCAAGGCATAAAACCCTTGACCCCGCTCCCCCAGCAAGTTCTTAGCGGGCAGGCGGCAGTTGTCAAAGTGCAACTCGGCCGTGTCGCTGCAAAGCCAACCGTGTTTTTTCAAAGGCCGCGCCACTGAAAATCCAGGGGTGCCTTTCTCCACAATGAACATGGACAGGTTTCGGCTGCGCTTGGCGTCGTGGCCGGTTCCATTCGAAGGATCGGGCGTCTTGGCAGCGACAAAGAACACGTCGCCTTGCACACCGTTGGTGATGTACATCTTGCTGCCATTCAGCACCCACTCATCGCCGTCACGGTGTGCCGTGCTGCGCATGCCCGCCAAGTCTGAGCCTGCATCGGCTTCGGTCATGGCGACGGCGGCGATTTTGCGGCCCGCAATGAGGTCGGGCAAATAGCGGGCTTTTTGTTCAGGGGTTCCCGCATGAAACAAATGCGGGCTGGCCATGTCGGTGTGCACCAAGACCGTCACCGCAAAGCCCCCAAAGGTCGAGCGCCCAAGCTCCTCTGCCAGCACCACCGTGGCCAAGGTGTCGAGTTCGCTGCCGCCGTATTCAGTCGGGTAGCGCAATCCAAACAGGCCAAGGTCGCCCATTTCACGCAGCACCTCCCGCGGCACAAAACCCGATTCTTCCCAGGTACTGGCGAATGGCAAAACCCGCTCGTTGATGAAGCGGCGCAACGTGCGGCGCAGCATCTCATGTTCGGGCAAGAAGAAGGGGTTAGGGGCTGGTGAAGCAGGGCGGTTCATCAGCCGCACTTTAAGGTTTGGCGCCCCCGTTGCCCATTAGGGCAGTCCCTGCCTGCCAAAACGGGCAAGGGCTTCGGCTTTATGAAGCGCGAGGCTTGACTTTGGAGGCGGCCAATTTAGCGGTGGCGCGCGCCGCTTCGGTCTCGGTGCTGCCCGCCGAACCTCGGGCCAAAACCACGCCCATGCGGCGTTTGACAAAGCTTTCGGGTTTGCCGAACAAGCGGATGTCGGTGTCGGGCAAAGCCAGCGCTTCGTCGATGCCGTCAAAGGAAATGCCTGTGGCATCGACGCCGCCGTAAATGACCGCGCTGGCGCCTGGGTTGCGCAAGCGGGTATCGACCGGCAGGCCCAAAATGGCGCGGGCGTGCAGTTCAAACTCGCTTTGGTTTTGCGTGCACAAGGTCACCAAGCCCGTGTCGTGTGGACGCGGGCTGACTTCGCTGAACCAAACGTCGTCGCCCTTCACGAACAACTCAACCCCATACAAACCCGTGCCACCGGGTTGCCCATCCAAGCCTTGGCCCAAATTGTCGGTGACGGTTTTAGCAACGTGTTGGGCAGCGGCCAAGGCCTTGGGCGTCATGCGCTGTGGTTGCCAACTTTCGACGTAATCTCCGTTGACTTGCACGTGGCCGATGGGCTCACAGAAATAAGTTTGAATGCCCACGCCCTTTTCTGGGCTTTGGGCACGCACGGTCAGCAAGGTGATTTCATAGTCGAAGTCAACAAAGCCTTCCACAATCACGCGGCCACCCTGCACGCGACCCCCGGCCATGGCGTAGTCCCAAGCCTTGGCCACATCGGCGGGGCCGTCAATTTTGCTTTGTCCTTTGCCCGAGCTGCTCATCACGGGTTTGACGATGCAGGGATAACCCACACCGCCCTCACCCTCACCGTTGCCGTTGCCGTGACCGTCGATGGCCGCTTGCAACTCGGCCAGAGAGTCGCAAAAACGGTAAGGGCTGGTGGGCAAATTCAAGGTTTCGGCGGCCAGTCGGCGGATGCCTTCCCGGTCCATCGTCAAGCGTGCGGCGCGCGCCGTCGGCACCACACGAACCGTGCCAGCGGCCTCCAAAGCCTCTAGCGTGGGTGTGGCGATGGCCTCAATTTCGGGCACCACCCAGTGAGGCCGCTCGGCTTCAATCAGGGCCTTCAATTGAGTGGGATCGCTCATGGTGATGGTGCGGGCATGGTGAGCCACTTGCTGGCCGGGTGCGTTGTCGTAGCGGTCTACTGCCATGGTTTCAACGCCGAGGCGTTGCAAAGCGATCAGCACCTCTTTGCCCAATTCGCCCGAACCGAGCAACATGACTTTGGTGGCGGAGGGCGAGAGGGGAGTTCCAAGGGTGGTCATGTTGTCTTTGAAAAAAATAAATTAAAAATCAGCGGGCATGGGCCCCGTTTTGCCCCATCGATTCGCCCATTCTGACGGGCAGCTCGGCGCACCACTCGGGGTTGAACAACAGGGTTTTGGCGGGAAACAGCATCACCACCGTGGAGCCCAACAAGAAGCGCCCCATTTCCTCGCCTTTTTGGAGGACGATGGGCGCGCCTGCTTGAGGACCCCCATAATCCCAAACACGAATTTTTCCGGGGCGCGGCGGGTTCACCACGCCATGCCAAACCGTCGCCATGCTGCCGACAATTGTCGCGCCCACCAGCACCAATACAAACGTCAAGCGGGGATCAACCAAGGATTCAAACACACACACCACGCGCTCATTGCGCGCAAACAAACCGGGCACGCCCCGTGCGGTCGTTGGGTTGACGGAAAACAAATCGCCTGGCACGTGCACCATGCGCTGCAAACGGCCGGCGCAGGGCATGTGAATGCGGTGGTAGTCACCTGGGCTCAGATAGATAGTCGCAAACTCGCCGTTTTCAAAGGTTTTCGCCAAATCAGCGTCCCCTCCCAACAAGGCCTGGGTGCTGTAACGGTGGCCCTTGGCTTGAAAAATTTGATCGCCTTCAATGGGCCCGACCTGGCTGATCGCACCGTCCACCGGGCACACAAAAGCGCTGTCAGCCAGCGGCCGCGATCCGGGTTTCAAGGCACGGGTAAAGAATTCGTTGAAGGTGGCGTAATCGCTGGGCTGGGGGCGCTCAGCTTCTTGCATGTTGACGCCGTAGCGGCTGATGAAGTCACGGATGATCCAATGCGTCAATCGGCCCCAACGGCGCGTCGCCACCCAGCCCGCAAATCGCGTCAAAGCCAATTGGGGCAGCAGGTATTGCGGCAGCACCGCGAGTCGTTCTAGCAAGTCAATCACCCTTAAAACGGCCATTTTATTCCGCGACAATGGGCGCCTCACTTTGCACGCCGCCATGTCCAACACCGCCGCCCAAGCCCATCCTGCTGCTTCTTCGCTTTTATCCCAAGCGCCTTTGTTTGAAGCCTCCCGTTTGAACAAGCATTTCGGCACTCACCACGCCGTGAAAGACTTGTCCTTTCAGATTGCCCCCGGCGAATGCTTGGGCGTGATTGGCCCCAATGGCGCGGGCAAAACCACCACCTTGCGCATGTGCTTGGGGCTGACCACGCCTGACTCTGGCCGCATCACCGCCTTTGGTTTGGAGATGCCTGAACAGGCTTTGGCCATCAAAAGCCAGCTCGGGGTGGTGAGCCAATTTGACACCCTCGACCCCGACTTCAGCTGTGTAGAAAACCTCGTGGTTTATGGCCGCTACTTTGGACTGAGCCGCCGCGAGATGTTGGCCCGCGCTGGCGAGTTGTTGGAATTTGCAGCCCTCACCGCGAAGGCCAACGCCAAACCCGGCGAATTGTCCGGCGGCATGAAACGCCGCCTCAGCTTGGCGCGCGCACTCGTTAACCAACCGCGCTTGCTGATGCTGGACGAACCCACCACCGGGCTGGATCCTCAGGCCCGGCACTTGATGTGGGAGCGGCTTCAACGCCTCCTGCAACAAGGCAAATCCATCTTGCTGACCACCCATTTCATGGACGAAGCCGAGCGCCTGTGTAACCGCCTGCTGGTGATCGACCAAGGCCGAAAAATAGCCGAAGGAACGCCCCGCGACTTGATCGCCGAGCACCTGGAACCCGAAGTGATTGAGGTCTATGGCCAAGGCGCGTTGGCCTTGGCCGAAACCGCTGCGCAATCGGGCTTGGCCGCCTTGGCCAAGCGCATCGAAGTGAGCGGCGAAACGATTTTCTTCTACACCCGAGCCGCCCAGCCGCTGCTCGCGGCGTTGGCAAATTTGGGGCGCTTTCGCACCTTGCATCGGCCGGCAAATTTAGAGGATTTATTTTTAAAACTCACCGGACGCCAAATCCGCGAAGACGCCTAAGAGGTTCCACCATGTCCACCAACACCGCAACCCGTCTGCACCGAACGGTGCATTCCCCCTTGAACCCGTGGCGTCCGCCCGAAATCACGGCCCGTTGGTGGCCGGTTTTCTTGCGCAACTTCTTGGTCTGGCGAAAACTCGCCATCCCGAGTTTGATCGGCAACATCGCTGAACCGCTGATGTGGTTGGTGGCCTTTGGTTACGGCATGGGCGCATTGATCGGGCACATCAACCTACTGAGCCCGAGCGGCGAAGCCATTCAAGTGCCCTATATTTTATTTTTGGCGAGCGGCTCCATCTGCATGAGCGCCATGAATGCCGCCTCCTTTGAAGCGCTTTATTCGGCTTTTTCCCGCATGCATGTGCAACGGACTTGGGACGGCATTTTGAATGCCCCTGTGAGTTTGGACGACATCGTGCTGGGTGAAATGCTGTGGGCGGCATTCAAGGCCGTCTTCACGGTCAGTGCCATTTTGTGCGTGATGCTGGCTTTGGGGATCAGCCACTCGCCCAAGTTGATCGTCGCTTGGTTTGTGCTGCTTGGCGTTGGGACCATGTTCGCGAGCTTGGCCTTGATCTTCAACGCCTTGGCGCAAGGCTATGATTTTTTCACCTACTACTTCACCCTGGTACTCACGCCCATGATGTTCTTGTCGGGTGTTTTCTTCCCGCTGCAACAACTGCCCAGCGTGGTTCAGAAAATTGCCACTGGTTTACCTTTGGCCCATGCCGTGGCCTTGGTTCGACCTTTGTTCATGGACCAATGGCCCAGCGACCCCTGGGGACACGGGCTGTCTTTGCTGGGCTACACCGTTGTGGCTTTTTGGCTCGCGCTGGGGCTCACCCGCAAGCGCTTCAGCAAGTAAATCAACCGGCGCTCTGACTATCGCGTTTTGTCTCTCGTTTTGTCTCTCGTTTTGGCGCACCGCTTGAATCCCTAAAATGGGCGAATGGCTGCAAAGCCCCCGATTTTTAAAAAGAGGTACATCATGGTCATTCAAACAGTGGGCATCATCGGTGCGGGCACCATGGGCAATGGCATTGCGCAAACTTGCGCTGTCGCCGGTTTTTCAGTGGTGATGGTCGACATTTCAGACGCCGCTGTGCAGCGTGGCTTGGCCACTGTCGCCAGCAGCTTGGATCGTTTAATCAAAAAAGAAAAAATCACAGAGGCCGATAAAACCGCTGCGCTGGCCCGCATCCATGGCAGCACGGCCTATGAGGATTTGAACAAGGCCGACTTCGTCATCGAAGCCGCCACCGAGAACCACGCGCTTAAACTCAAAATATTGCAGCAAGTAGATGCCTTGTTGGCCCCCGAGGTCATTCTGGCGTCGAACACCTCGTCCATTTCGATCACGCAATTGGCCGCGGCGACTTCACGCGCCGACCGCTTCATTGGCATGCACTTCTTCAACCCGGTGCCGATGATGGCGCTGGTGGAAATCATCCGTGGCCTGCAAACCAGCGACGACACACACGCTGCGGTGGAGGCCTTGTCCAAGGCCCTGGGCAAGAGCCCCATCACCGTCAAAAACGCGCCGGGTTTTGTGGTCAACCGCATCTTGGTGCCCATGATCAACGAAGCCTTCTTTGTCTTGGGCGAAGGCCTGGCCACACCCGACGACATCGACACCGGCATGCGTTTGGGATGCAACCAACCGATCGGTCCCTTGGCCTTGGCCGACATGATCGGGCTGGACACCTTGCTGGCCGTGATGGAGGTGTATTTGAAAGAGTTTGGCGACAGCAAATACCGCGCTGCGCCCTTGCTCAAAGAATTGGTTGCCGCCGGTCGTTTGGGTCGCAAAACCGGCCAAGGCGTTTACCAATATTGAACGGCTGAAGTTACAGCGAGGCCCTCGAAATCACTCAAACCCTCCCCGCTGACGAGCACCCTGGTGCCGGCATCCAGCATGCCGGCCTCCGTTTTGCCCACCTCACGCCCGAGGTGGTGCTAGACGCCCTGAGCAGCATCGGCCTGTGGGGCGACGGCACGCTGATGGCGCTGTCGTCTTACGAAAACCGGGTCTATCAAGTTCAGCTGGAAACACCGGTTGAAACGGCGGGGTCGGGGCCTGCCCATTCGCAGGTCGTCGTCAAGTTTTACCGACCCGAGCGCTGGAGCGAAGCGCAAATTCTTGAAGAGCACGCTTTTGCGGCCGAACTCATGGCGGCTGAAGTGCCGGTGGTGGGCCCCTTGATACTGAACGGCAGCAGCTTGCACCACTTTGCTGGCTTTGCTTTTTCAGTCAGCCCGCGACGTGGCGGTCGCATGCCCGAGTTGGATGACTTTGAGGTGCTCGAATGGATTGGCCGCTTCTTGGGCCGTCTCCACCAAGTCGGCGAGCGCCGTGCGTTTGCCGTTCGACCCGAGCTGAACCTGGCCACCTTCGGCTGGGCCGCCCGAGACTATTTATTGCAAAGCAACGCCTTGCCAGTGGATGTGGTCGGCCCCTGGCGGGCCGCTTGTACTGAGGCGCTGGCCTTGATCGAGCCTTTTTTCGCCCAGAACGGCCACTTCAAATCAGGCGCCTCAGAGTCATCTCCTTTTAATTGCCTTCGCCTGCACGGTGACTGCCACCCCGGCAACATCTTGTGGACCCCCACCGACGTGCCCGGTGGCGGCCCCCACTTCGTCGACCTCGACGATGCCCGCAGCGGTCCCGCCGTGCAAGACCTCTGGATGCTCTTGTCGGGTGAGCGCGCGCAACGCACCCAACAACTCAACGCTCTGTTGGACGGCTACGAGCAAATGCGCCCCTTCGACCGCCGTGAGTTGGCCTTGATCGAACCCTTGCGCACCTTGCGCATGGTCCATTACAGCGCTTGGCTCGCCAGCCGGTGGAGCGACCCGACCTTTCCTCAACACTTTCCATGGTTTGGCAGCAGTGATTACTGGAGCGGCCAGACCCACCAACTGATCGAGCAAATCGAGGCCATGCAGGCGACGCCGTTATGGGTTTAAGCTCCTTTTTAGCGATGGGACTCGATGGGTGAAGGTCTTGTCCTGCCGCTGTCGTCGCTGTGTCGCCCCTTTTTGGGGCTGTGTCGGGACTTTGTCGGGGCTTTGTCAGGCCGATGGCAGGCGGCTGACGTGTTCAAAACCCAACGTGGTGCCTAGGATGGCAGCACAGACAAAGGAGAACCCATGTTGATTCAAAAACTGCGATTGCAAAAGGGCTGGTCACAGCAACAGCTGGCCGATTTAAGCGGCCTGAGTGTGCGCACCATTCAGCGCATGGAGCAAGGTCAACCAGGCAGTGTGGAGTCGTTGAAGTCTTTGGCGTCTGTGTTTCAAATCGACTTTTTAGCCCTCAAGGAGCCCAACATGACCGAAAGCCTGACCGATTACCGCACCCACCCTTCGCCAACGATACCGACCACGCCAGGCATTGAGCCTCATCCCCAAGCCCTTCATGATCGGGCACGCGAATTAGAAGAAATGCTTGCCTTCCAGCAAGTGCGTCGATTGCGCGGCTTTTACAGGCAATTGGGCGCTTTTGCGCTGGTGATCCCCTTCCTCGCCGTGATCAACCTGATGACCTCGCCCCAGCATTTGTGGTTTTACTGGCCTGCCCTCGGCTGGGGCTTGGGTCTGTTGATGCACAGCCTTCGGGTGTTCACCCATTTCGGCCCTTTGGGGCCGGAATGGGAAAAGCGCGAGGTCGAAAAACGCTTGGGGCGCCCGCTCTAAGTTTTAAACCAGCAACGCGTTCACGCGGCGCACATAGGCCGCGGGGTCTTCTGGCAATCCGCCTTCAGCAAGCAGCGCTTGGTCAAACAAAATGTGCGCCAAATCATGAAAGTGCACGCTGCCGTCGAGCTTTTTAACCAACGCGTGTTCGGCGTTGATTTCCAACACGGGCTTGCTCTCAGGCGCTTGCTGACCGGCTTGCTTCAACAGGCGTGCGAGTTGGGTGCTCATGCCGTCGTCTTGGACCACCAGGCAGGCAGGCGAGTCGACCAACCGGGTGGTCACGCGAACGTCTTCAGCCTTCTCCTTTAGCGCTTCCTTGAGCTTGGCGAGTAAAGGCTTGAAGGCTTCTGCGGCCTCTTCGGCGGCTTTCTTTTCTGTTTCATCTTGCAGCTTGCCCAAGTCCACGGCACCCTTGGCGACGCTTTGCAGCGGTGTGCCGTCAAACGCTTGCAAGTAATTGAGCGACCACTCGTCCACACGGTCGCTCATCAGCAAAACCTCGATGCCTTTTTTCTTGAAGACTTCAAGTTGAGGGCTGTTTTTGGCCGCGGCCAAGGTGTCGGCAGTGATGTAGTAAATGGCGTCTTGGCCCTCTTTCATGCGGGCTTTGTAGTCGGCCAAGCTGACGCTGGGCGTGTCGCTTTGTGTGCTGGCGTAGCGCAGCAACTTGGCGAGGCGGTCTTGGTTTCCAAAGTCTTCGCCCAAGCCTTCTTTGAGCACGGCGCCAAATTCGGCATAAAACTGGTTGTATTGGGTTTTGTCTTCTTGCTTGGCCAAGTCTTCCAACATCGACAACACACGTTTGGTGGAACCGTCGCGGATGGCGCGCACGTCACGGCTTTCTTGCAAAAGTTCGCGGCTCACGTTCAAGGGCAAGTCGGCCGAGTCGATCACGCCTTTGACAAACCGCAAATAGGTGGGCATCAAGGCTTCAGCGTCGTCCATGATGAAAACGCGCTTCACGTAGAGCTTGATGCCGGCTTTTTTGTCGCGGTTCCAAAGGTCAAACGGGGCTTTGCCTGGGATATAGAGCAACTGCGTGTATTCGGTATTGCCCTCAACGCGGTTGTGCGACCAAGTGAGGGGGGCCTCGTGGTCGTGGCTGATGGCCTTGTAGAACTCGGTGTACTGCTCTTGGCTGATGTCTTTTTTCGGGCGAGTCCAGAGCGCATTCGCCTGGTTGACGGTTTCCCACTCGCCGGTTTTGACCATGCTGCCAGGCTGGTCGTTTTCGCCGTCTTTCCACTCTTCCTTTTCCATCAAGATGGGCAAGCTGATGTGGTCGGAGTATTTGTTAATCAGGCTCTTGAGTTTCCAAGCATTCAAATATTCTTCGGCGTCGTCACGCAAATGCAGGGTGATGGTGGTGCCGCGCTCGGGCCGATGGATGGTTTCGACCTCAAAGTCGCCGGTACCCCCGCTGACCCAGCGCACACCTTGGTCGGCCGGGACGCCGGCACGGCGTGACTCGACGGTGATTTTGTCGGCCACGATGAAGCCCGAATAAAAGCCCACGCCAAACTGGCCGATCAACTGCGCGTCGGCCTTTTGGTCTCCGCTCAACTCGCCCATGAAGTCCTTGGTGCCGCTCTTGGCGATGGTGCCCAAATTGTCGATGGCCTCCTGCTCGGTCAGGCCGATGCCGGTGTCGGTGATGCTGAGCGTGCGGGCGTCTTTGTCAAAGGCGATGCGCACTTCCAAGTTGGGGTTGTCTTCATACAAGGCGGCGTTGTTCAAGCCTTCAAAACGAAGCTTGTCGGCGGCATCGGAGGCGTTGGAAACCAACTCGCGGACAAAAATTTCGGGGTTCGAGTACAGCGAATGCGTCACCAAATGCAGGAGTTGGGCCACTTCGGCTTGGAAGGAATGGGTTTGTTTGGTCATAGGGAATAACGAGAAATAACTGGAGAAGACGAAAAAGGGACTGAGAAAGTAAAAACAGGGAAAGAAACAAGGAAAGAAAAAGAGATGTCCAAGGACTTGAGGGCGGCCTGAAAGATTTCAAGCGCCCTGGGCGCAACAATTTGCCCAGGCAAAAAGGGGGTCAGAATTTTTCGTGCGGGCCCAGGTAACGCCACTGGCCCACGGGCAAATTGCCCAAGGCCACTTTGCCAATCCGGATGCGCTTCAAGCCCACCACTTTGAGGCCCACTTGTTCGCACATTCGCCGAATTTGGCGCTTTTTGCCTTCTTTTAAGACAAAACGCAGCTGTTCTGGGTTCTGCCAATCCACTTGCGCCGGCTTTAATGCTTGCCCATCCAAGCTGAGGCCGTGGCGCAAGCGCGCCAATTGGTCGGCCGGAAAGACCGCTTGGACATTTTTCGTCGTGGCAGAAGGCAGATACACCACACGGACCAAGTACTCCTTTTCTGTCCCCGAGTCTTCGCCAATCAGCTGCCGCGCCACCCGGCCGTCCTGCGTCAGCACCAAGAGGCCGACCGAGTCAATGTCCAATCGGCCCGCCGGGGCAAGACCGCGCAATTGGCTGGGCTGAAAGCGGTGAGGCGAGGCGTCTTGCGCCCAGCGATTGCGGGCTTGAACCAGCACCACCGCGGGTTCATGGCCGTCTTCCGCTTGGCCACTCACGTAGCCCATGGGCTTGTGCAACAACACCGTGACCTGTTGTTCTTGGTGTCCGCGAGCACGGGGATCCACCTCGATTCGGTCTTGAAGGACGACCCGCAACCCCATCGGTGCGACCTGCCCGTTGACCTTGACCCAGCCCTGCTCAATCCAGGCATCGGCCTCGCGGCGCGAGCAAAGGCCCAAGTCGGCCATGCGTTTGTTCAAGCGCACGCTGCCATCACCAGCCGCCTCGGGGGTGGACGCCGAAAGGGGGGGCGATTTTGCATCGGGACGCGCGATGGGTTTTGGGGCGCGTTGAAAAAGAGGGCGATTCACAAACGAACGGTAAAAACGGGAAAGAAAAGGGAAAAAACAGAACCAGGAAAAGGCGCGACCGGCACACCCTCACTTCACTGGCACAGATTATCGACCTTGAGACAAAACTTTAAAAACCTTGCTTAGTCAAGGTTCAATAATTATCGCTATCATCCTTCCTGCTCTTTTCAAGCAGCGCTCACACCATCACAAAGGATTTGAAGGATGAACCCTTGTTTGCCGACCTTGCTGGCCACGGCCACGTTGGCCTTTTTGGCTGGCTGTGCGCAAGGCCCTGACTTTCAAACACCGGCGGCGCCGATCGCTGGGGCCCGCTATACCGAACAAACCTTGTCGGAAACCACCGCTGGCAGCGCCGGCTTGCTGGGTGAAGCCCAACGGTTGGGCGGCCCTGAAAGTGCGAAAGCCTTTCAAGGCCTCCAAGCCCAATGGTGGACCGTTTTCAATTCGCCTGCCCTGGACAATTTACTGAAGCAGGCCTTGGCACACAACCCGACGTTAGAGGCGGCCAAAGCCAATCTCAAGCAAGCCGAAGAAAGCTACGCCGCCGCCTACGGCTCACTGGCGCTGCCCAATGCCGCCTTGGCCTTGCAAGGGGGGCGCGAGCGCACCGCCTTGGCACAGACCGGACTCAGCAGTTTTGACACCAATCTGTTCAACGCCAGCGTCAATGTGTCTTACAACCTTGACCTTTTTGGCGCCAATAAAAGGGCTTTGGAAGCCCAGCAATCGTTGGTGGATTTCCAACGGTTCCAATTAGAAGGCGCCAAACTGGCTTTGACCGCCAATGTGGTGACCACGGCCATCCGCGAAGCTTCGTTGCGCGAGCAACTCCAAACCACCCGCGAATTGTTGCGCCTTCAAAACGAGCAGTTGCAGGTTTTAGAGAAACAACACCAACTGGGTGGTGTGAGCCTGAACCCAGTGTTGTCTCAACGCGCCTTGGTCAACAACACCCAAGTTCAGCTGCCAACCCTTGAGAAAGCGGTGGCTCAGGCCCGTCATCAACTGGCGGTTTATGTAGGCAAGTTGCCCAGCGAAGCGGGCTTGCCTCCGCTTGACTTGGCTCAATTGAAGTTGCCCGTGGACATACCCGTGTCCTTGGCCGCCGACTTGGTGCGACAACGCCCCGACATCCGCGCCAGCGAAGCGCTCTGGCACCAGGCCGCCGCTCAGGCGGGGGTGGCCGCGGCCAATTTATACCCCCAAATCAACTTGACCGCCAGCTTGGGGGCCACCGCCCCGACCGCTGGCGATTTGTTGATTGGCAAATGGGGCTTTTGGAACCTGATCGGCGGCCTGACCCAACCGATTTTTAACGGCGGCGCTTTGAAAGCCAAAGAACGCGCTGCCCAAGCGGCGTATGAAGCGGCGGGCGAACAATACCGCGCCACCGTGCTGCAAGCTTTCCAGAACGTGGCCGACAGTCTGACCGCTTTGTCCCAAGACGCGCAGGCGCTGCACGCCCAAGTGGAGGCCGAAAATGCCGCTAAACAACTGTTGGACTTGAGCCAAACGCAGTACCAAGTGGGCGGCGTCAGCTACCTCAATTTGCTTGACGCGCAACGCAATTACCAACAAGCACGCATCGCCGTGGTAGGCGCCCGCGCCGCCCGATTGGCCGACACGGCCGCTTTGTTCCAGTCGCTCGGTGGCGGCTGGTGGCAACCTTAATTTTGAATGGATCGGAGAATTTTCATGACCAAACGCATGCTCATCATGCTGGCCTTTGTGATTGTGTTGGTGGCTGGCCTGGCCTTTGGCTTTTATCTGCACATTCAGAAACTGATCGCCAGTGCCCCCAAACCCGGGGCACAAACTGTCAGCACCATCAAAGCCGAATTGCAAGACTGGCAACCCCAGCTGAACTCGGTGGGCAGCCTGGTGCCCGTTCGTGGTGTCGATGTGACCACCGAAATCGCCGGCTTGGTGCGCAGCGTGAATTTCAAGTCGGGCCAAAACGTCAAGGCTGGCGACTTGTTGGTACAACTGAACGCCGACACCGAGGTGGCGCAATTGCATGTGTTGCAAGCCGCAGCAGAACTGGCCGAAGTGGTGCTCAAACGTGACACCGCTCAATTGGCCGTGAAAGCCATTGCCCAAGCGGTGGTGGAGGCCGATACCGCCGACTTGAAGGCCAAGCGCGCCCAAGTTGAAGCCCAACAATCCTTGGTCGACAAAAAGGCCATTCGTGCGCCTTTCTCCGGCCGCGCCGGCATCACCTCGGCACAACCCGGTCAATACATGAACCCCGGTGAAAAAGTGGTTACGCTGCAACAGCTGCAACCCATCTACGCCAATTTCAACCTGCCCCAACAAGAGTTGCCCAAAGTGGCTTTGGGACAAAAAGTCAACTTGAGTCTGGATGCATTCCCCGATCAAAAACTGGTCGGCCGCGTGACGGCGCTGAACCCCGTGGTTGACACGGGCACCCGCAACGTCTTGCTTCAAGCCACTGTGGACAACCCACAAATGCGCTTGCTGCCTGGCATGTTTGTGCGGGCGGGCCTGGAAGTGGGCACCAAGGGCCAGTTTGTGACCTTGCCGCAAACCGCCATTACCTTCAACCCCTATGGCTCGACGGTGTTCATTTTGAAGCCCGGCGAAAAACCCGACGCCGATGGCAAAACGCCCTTGGTGGCTCAGCAGGTTTTCGTCACCACGGGCGCCACCCGCGGTGACCAAGTGGCGATTTTGAAAGGCTTGAAAGCCGGCGACGAAGTGGTTTCGACTGGCCAAATCAAGTTGAAGAACGGCACGCCCGTGGTCATCGACAACAGCGTGTTGCCCGCCAACAGCCCCAACCCCACCCCCCAAGAACATTGAGGCGGGCCCATGAAATTCACTGACATTTTTATTCGTCGACCTGTCTTGGCGACGGTGGTCAGCTTGCTGATCGTCGTGCTGGGCCTGCGTTCGTTGTTCAGCCTGCCGATCAACCAATACCCGCGCACCCAAAACGGCGTGGTGACCATTTCGACGGCTTACTTTGGCGCCGATGCACAAACCGTGGCCGGCTTTATTACCCAACCCTTGGAGTCGGCCATTGCCCAAGCGCAGGGCATTGACTATTTGTCGTCGAGCAGCATCACCGGGGTCTCGACCATCACCGCCACCTTGCGTTTGAACTACGACGCGAACCGGGCGCTGACTGAAATCAACACCCAAGTGGCTTCGGTGCGCAACCAGTTGCCCCCACAAGCCCAACAACCCGTGCTAACGGTGCAAATGGGTCAGACCACCGACGCCATGTACCTGGGGTTTTACAGCGACGAGTTGCCCACCAACGACGTCACCGATTTCTTGATCCGCTCCGTCAAACCCAAACTGGACTCGATCCCTGGTGTGCAAACCGCCGAGCTCTTGGGGGCACGCCTCTTTGCGCTGCGCGCTTGGCTTGACACCCAACGAATGGCCTCTTACAACGTCACCGCAGCCGATGTGAGCGCCGCCATGGCCGCCAACAATTACTTGGCAGCGGTCGGCTCCACCAAGGGCCAAATGGTGCGGGTGCCGTTGACCGGAGGCACCGACCTCCACTCGGTGGAAGACTTCAAAAACCTGATCATCAAACAAAGCGGTGACACCTCGGTACGTTTGAAAGACGTCGCGAATGTCACTTTGGGTTCTGAGAACTACGATTTCAACGTCGCATTCAGCGGGACCCGATCGGTTTTCATTGGGATCAAGGTGGCCCCGGACGCCAATATTCTGGACGTCGCCAAGCTGGTCCGAGAAGCCGTGCCAGAGATCAAGCGCCAGTTGCCTGCCGGCGTCACCGGACAGGTGGTTTATGACTCCACCGACTTCATCAACACCTCGATTTACGAAGTGGTCAAGACCTTGGCCGAGGCCTTGCTGATTGTGACGGTGGTGATTTATTTGTTCTTGGGCAGTTTCCGCGCCGTGATCGTGCCCTTGGTGGCAATGCCCTTGTCGCTGATCGGCACCTTCTTCATCATGTTGGTGCTGGGGTATTCGATCAACTTGCTGACCTTGCTGGCGCTGGTGCTGGCGATCGGTTTGGTGGTGGACGACGCCATCATCGTGGTGGAAAACGTCGACCGGCACATGCGCGAAGACCATGCCTCGCCGATGCAAGCCGCCCTGATGGCGGCGCGCGAATTGGCCAGCCCGATTTTGGCCATGACCGTGGTCTTGGTGGCGGTGTATTTGCCGATTGGTTTCCAAGGCGGTTTGACAGGCGCCTTGTTCACCGAGTTTGCCTTCACTTTGGCCGGCGCCGTGACGGTGTCGGGCATCGTGGCCTTGACCTTGTCGCCGATGATGTGCTCGCGCTTTTTCAGGCCCGAGCAAGACGAAGGCAAGTTTGTTCAGGCCATCGACCGCGTCTTCAACAAAGTCCGCAACGGCTACGAGCGCACCTTGAGCAGCCTGCTGGACACGTGGCCGGTGTTGATTGTGCTCGGTGCGATTTTGTTTGTGCTCTTGGGCTTGATGTTCAAGATGTCGCAAAGCGAACTCGCCCCCGAGGAAGACCAAGGCATTGTGTTGTCGTTTGTACAGGGCTCGCCAACCGCGACCGCCGAGCAAATGCTGACGTACTCAGACCAGGTTTTCCAAGCCGCCAAATCGCTGCCGGAATACAAGCAAATGTTCCAAATTACCGGCACGCCCACCATCAACGCGGGCATTGGCGGGGTGATTTTCAAGAACTGGGAAGACCGCACCCGCAGCGCCCATCAAATTCAAATCGAGCTGCAGAAAATGTGGAACAAGATCGCAGGCGTCCGCGTCGCCGCCTTCCAGTTCCCCGCCTTGCCTGGGTCTTCCGGTTTGCCGGTGCAATTTGTGATCACCACCACAGAGCCTTTTGAAAATCTGAATGCGGTGGCGCAGCAGATGATGGACAAGGTGCGCGCCTCCGGCAAGTTCTACTTCAGCGACTTGGACCTGAAGGTCGACGCCCCGGAAGCCAACTTGGTGATTGACCGCAGCAAAGTAGCGGCGTTGGGCTTGTCCGAGCAAGACGTCGGCCAAGCCTTGGGCGCGGCTTTGGGCGGGGGGTATGTCAACTACTTCTCAATTGCCGGTCGCTCCTACAAAGTGATTCCGCAAGTGCAGCAAGTGGACCGCTTAAACCCCAGCAATGTGTTGGACTTTTACCTGCGCTTGCCAAACGGCTCGCAGGTGCTGGCCAGCACGGTGGCGTCGATTAAATACAAGGTGGTGCCGGAGTCCATCAACCGATTCCAGCAGCAAAACTCGGCCACCATTTCGGGGGTTTCAGGCGCCTCGCAAGGCGAGGTTTTGCAATACCTTCGTGACACCCTCAAAGAGGTTGCCCCCACGGGTTACTCTGTCGATTACTCGGGCCAATCGCGTCAGTTCATGCGCGAGTCGGGTGGTTTCATGGTCACGCTGATGTTCGCGGTGATCATTGTGTTCTTGGCCTTGGCAGCACAGTTTGAAAGCTTCCGCGACCCGGTGGTGATCTTGGTGTCGGTGCCCATGGCCCTTTTTGGCGCGATGGTGTTCATTTTCCTGGGCGCCAGCTCGGTGAACATTTACACCGAGGTGGGCTTGGTCACCTTGATGGGCTTGATCAGCAAACACGGCATCTTGATTGTGGAAGTGGCCAACCATTTTCGCGCCGAAGGCAGCACCAAACGGGAAGCCATTCACCAGGCCGCCAGCATTCGGCTGCGCCCCATTTTGATGACCACGGCCGCCATGGTGTTTGGGGTGGTCCCTCTGGTCATCGCCTCGGGCGCGGGCGCAGCAGGCCGACAAGCCATGGGCATTGTGATCTTCTCAGGTTTGTCGATTGGCACCTTGTTCACGCTGTTCGTGGTGCCGGCGGTGTACTTGTGGATCGCCAGCGACCACAAGGCCCAACCGGAAGTCGCGACAGTGGGCTCGGCGGAAACCACAGCGCCTTGAAGGGTGAAATAAAGGCACTTTAAGGCGGCCTTTAGCCGTTCAAACCGTCCGCAAAGCGGGCAAGTTCAGCACCCGCAAGCCGCCATATTCAACCTGAATGTGGCCGGCTTGCGACAAAGCCTGCAAGGCCTCGTTGACGCGCTGTCGTGACAGGCCCACCAAATAAGCCAATTCTTGTTGCGTGATTCGCAACACCTCGCCCACGCCGGGGTAGAGAACCGGGTTGAACAAGGCCGCTAAATTGCGCGCCACTCGGGCCTCCGGGTTTTGGATTCGGTCCATTTCCAACGCCGCGATGAATTGCCCCACCCGCTCGTTCAGTTGGTTCATGACAAACCGATTGAAGGTTGGCGAATGGTCCAACAACCAGTGGAAGCTGTCCACCGGCAAGCCGGCCACCCAACTGGTCCGGATGGCTTGAACGTTGTAGCGATAAGGCTCACGCTTCAGCGCGGTCCCTTCTCCAAACCAGCCGCCGGGGGGGATGCCTAAATAGGTGGTGGTTTGGCCATGGGCATTGACGGTGTTCATCTTGAGCAAGCCTTCCACCACCCCGAACCAATAGGTCACGGGTTTGCCGACACGGCAAATGGTGTCGCCGACCTCGGCCTGAACAATCGAGACTTGGGGCAATATGACATGCTGCTCCGACTCAGGAAGCCCAATCAGCCAAGGAATATTGGCCACCTCCTCCTGCCTCAATGCCCTGCGCCGCTGGTGGAGCGGCGCTAACGGAGCGACAGGGGCCACCCGTTCCACCACGACCGCTTGAGAGACCGATGGCTTGGGCTTTGACTTTGGCAAGGTCATGGGGCATGGGGCATCGGGCATCAGGGAAAGTCCGGAAAGGATGAACCCTTAAATTGTCGTCCAGACGACAACTTAACGTCAAATGCCTCTCTAGCATCCCACCCATTGATTCCAATGCCGCCCATGAATCTGACTTTTCCACGTCTCTTATTGCAACACGCTGCGACCCGGCCGCAGGCGGATGCCTTGC
Source organism: uncultured Curvibacter sp. (assembly GCA_903828535.1). Taxonomy (GTDB): domain Bacteria; phylum Pseudomonadota; class Gammaproteobacteria; order Burkholderiales; family Burkholderiaceae_C; genus Curvibacter. The sequence continues at coordinate 18,543 of CAIKMN010000024.1, read as the reverse complement.
GCGAGAAGGAATATGGCATTTGGCAAAACCACACTTGGGCCCGTCTCTGCGCCTTGACGGAGCAATTGGCGGCGGGCCTGCACTTGGCGGGATTGCAGCGGGGAGACCATTTTGTGGTGATTGGGGCGAACCGCCCCCGGCTTTATGCCGTCATGCTGGCCGGTCAATCGTTGGGCGCCGTGCCGATTGCTTTGTACCAAGATTCGGTGGCAGCGGAAATGGTGTTTCCGATTCAAAATGCGGGCGTTCGATTGGCGGTGGTGGAAGACCAAGAGCAGGTCGACAAAATGCTCGAGGTGCGCGAAAGTTACCCCGAATTAGGGCGTCTCTATTTTGACGATCCGCGTGGTTTGCGTCATTACAAAGCGTCGGGCTTGTCCGACTTGAACACGTTGTTGAGTGAGGGCCAAACCTTCTTGGTCACGCAAGCCAAAGACGCTCGCAACGGCTACTCCGTGTGGTTCAACCAGCAAATTGAGCAAGGCCAAAGTGAAGACGTGGCGGCGCTGTTTTTTACATCGGGCACGACTGGCCATCCAAAAGGGGTGGTGCACACCCACCGCAGCCTGATAGACCGGGCCCAGGCCGGACAAGAATTTGACCGCTTGACTGAAAAAGAAGAGGTATTGGCCTACATGCCTTTGGCTTGGATTGGTCAAAACATTTTCAGCTACGCCCAATGGTTGGTCTGTGGCTACGTGGTGAACTGCCCGGAGTCTGCCAGCACCGTGGCCATTGACCTGCGTGAAGTGGGGCCCACCTATTACTTTGCACCGCCCCGAATTTTTGAAGCCCTGCTGACCAGCGTGATGATCCGCATGGAAGACGCCGGCTGGCTGAAACGCACCCTGTTCAAGCGCTTCATGGAGGTGGCCCAAAGGGTCGGCCCGGCCCGCATGCAGGGAAGCACCGTGTCTTTGAGCGATCGACTTCTGTACGCCTTGGGCGACCTTTGTGTTTATGGGCCCCTGCGCAACAACTTGGGCTTCTCCCGGGTCCGCGTGGCCTACACCGCCGGCGAAGCGATTGGCCCGGATTTGTTCCGCTTTTTCCGCGCCATCGGCGTGAATCTGAAGCAACTCTACGGCTCCACCGAAACCGCGGTTTTTGTCTGTTTGCAGGCCGACCACCAAGTCAGCGCGGACACCGTGGGTGTGCCCTGCCGGGGCGTGGACATCAAAATTGCCGACAACGGCGAAATTTTGGTCCGATCGCCCGGCTTGTTGCAAGGCTATTACAAAAACCCAGCGGCCACGGCCGAAGTGCTCGACGCAGACGGCTGGTACCACACCAGCGATGCAGGCTTCTTGGACAAACAAGGCCAGCTGAAAATCATCGACCGTGTGAAAGACGTGGGCCGCCTCAAGGGTGGCGTCTATGACGGCGCCCTGTTTGCCCCCAAATACGTGGAGAACAAACTCAAATTCTTTCCCTTCATCAAAGAAGTGGTGGCCTACGGTGACCAACGCGAACAGGTTTGCTGTTTCTTGAACATCGACTTTGATGCCGTTGGCAACTGGGCCGAACGCCGCAACCTCTCTTACACCGGCTACACCGACTTGGCGCAAAAACCCGAGGTTTACGAACTCATGCGCGACTGCGTGAACCAAGTCAACCAAGACCTGTCGGCCGACCAGCTGCTTGCTGGCTCTCAGGTCAGCCGCTTCTTGGTCTTGCACAAAGAGTTGGACGCCGACGACGGCGAACTGACCCGCACAAACAAAGTTCGTCGGGGCTTTATCGCCGACAAATACAAGGTCTTGGTAGATGCTTTTTACGCGGGTCGAACCGAGCAATACATTGAAACCCAAGTCAAATTTGAAGACGGTCGCAGCGGCAGCGTCAGCGCCACCCTCCAATTGGCCGATGCCACCGTGGTAAAAAAAGTGCTCCATGAAGCGCGCAGGGAAACAGCATGAGCGACAGGGGCACCCCGGGCAGAGAAATCGGAGACGTCATTTTGGATGTCCAAAACATCAGCCTGCGTTTTGGCGGCGTGAAGGCGCTGACCGATATTTCCTTCGATGTGCGCGAACATGAAGTGCGTGCCATCATCGGCCCCAATGGCGCTGGCAAAAGCTCGATGTTGAATTGCATCAATGGCGTTTATACGCCTTCTGAGGGCTCCATCACCTTCCGAGGCCAAAAGTTTGACCACATGAACTCACGTCAAGTGGCTGAGATGGGCGTGGCGCGCACCTTTCAGAACTTGGCCCTGTTCAAAGGCATGAGCGTACTGGACAACCTGATGACGGGACGCAACCTGAAGATCAAAAGCAACTTGCTGATGCAAGCCCTGCGATGGGGGCCCGCTGAAAGGGAAGAAATTCAGCAGCGCGAGTTTGTGGAGCGCATCATCGATTTTTTAGAAATTCAGGCGCACCGCAAAACCCCAGTCGGACAACTGCCCTACGGCTTACAAAAGCGCGTGGACTTGGGGCGTGCCTTGGCCATGGAGCCTCAAGTGCTGCTGCTTGATGAGCCAATGGCCGGCATGAACGTCGAAGAAAAACAAGACATGTGCCGCTTCATCTTGGATGTGAACGACGAATTCGGCACCACGATTGTCTTGATCGAACACGACATGGGCGTGGTGATGGACATTTCAGACCGGGTCGTGGTGTTGGATTACGGCAAGAAGATTGGCGACGGTCCGCCCCATGAAGTCCGCAACAACCCCGAAGTGATCAGCGCCTATTTGGGTGCCTCGCATTGACCCAGCCGCCTCACTTAAGAAAAACACAACATGGCTTTTTTTCTTGAAACCTTGATTGGCGGCTTGATGGCCGGCATGCTGTACGCGTTGGTCGCTTTGGGCTTTGTCTTGATCTACAAAGCCTCTGGCGTTTTCAATTTTGCCCAAGGCGCGATGGTGCTTTTTGCCGCCCTGGCCATGGCCCGTTTTTCAGCATGGGTGCCCCAGTTGACAGGCTTGGACCACTTTTTGTTAAACAACTTCATCGCCTTTGCTTTGGCCGCGGCCTTGATGTGCGTCGTCGCCTGGGCCATTGAACAGTGGGTCTTGCGCCACTTGGTGAATCAAGAAGGCGCTACCTTGTTGATGGCCACGTTGGGGATTGCCTACTTTCTAGAAGGCTTGGGTCAAAGCTTGTTTGGCAATGACGTGTACAAGATCGACGTGGGCATGCCCAAAGACCCGGTGTTTGTGCTGGACTCGGTTTTTCCAGGCGGCCTGCTGGTCAACAAAGAAGACGTGATTTCAGCCCTGATTGCGGCGGCCTTGGTGGTCATCTTGAGTCTCTTTTTCCAAAAAACCGGGACCGGTCGGGCCTTGCGGGCCGTGGCCGATGACCACCAAGCCGCGCAGTCGATTGGCATCCCCTTGAACCGCATTTGGGTCATTGTCTGGTGCATTGCCGGCTTTGTGGCCTTGGTCGCTGGCGTCATTTGGGGCTCTAAATTGGGCGTTCAATTCTCACTCGCGACGATCGCCATGCGCGCCCTGCCGGTGGTGATTTTGGGCGGCCTGACCTCGGTGCCCGGCGCCATCATTGGCGGCTTGATCATCGGGGTGGGTGAAAAATTGTCCGAGGTCTACCTCGGCCCGTTTGTCGGCGGTGGCATTGAAATCTGGTTTGCCTATGTGCTGGCCTTGGTGTTTTTGCTGTTCCGGCCTCAAGGCCTGTTTGGCGAAAAAATCATCGACCGCGTTTAAGGAAAGTGCCCCATGTTTTATCGTGAAAACGGTCAATTCAAAACCAGCTACCAGGCCGATCAACAAATTTTTCCAATTGCGCAAGACCGCTGGGCCATGGCGATTTTGTTGGTCTTGGCGCTGTTCGTGGTGCCGGCTTTGGCCAGTGATTATTTTTTCCGTGCGATCTTGATTCCTTTTGCCATCATGGCGCTGGCCGCGATTGGCGTGAATATTTTGGTGGGCTATTGTGGCCAAATTTCCTTGGGCTCAGGCGCTTTCATGGCGGTGGGTGCCTACGGGGCTTATAACTTTTTTGAGCGCATTCCTGGCATGCCGTTGGTGCTGGCCTTGATTTTGGGCGGCTTCTCGGCCACCGCGTTTGGCTTGTTGTTTGGGCTGCCCAGTTTGCGTGTCAAGGGGCTTTATTTGGCGGTGGCCACCTTGGCCGCACAGTTTTTTGCCGATTGGCTGTTTTTGCGCGTGAGTTGGTTCACCTTGGACTCCGCCTCAGGCTCCGTTTCGGTGAACCATTTAGAAGCCTTCGGCCAACCCATTGAAAGCGCTTTGAGCAAATATTGGTTTTGCATGGCCCTGCTGATCCCCATTGCCCTGATGGCCAAAAATTTGGTGCGCGGCGCCATCGGCCGCGAGTGGATGGCGATTCGGGACATGGACGTGGCGGCTGCCGTGATTGGCATTCGACCCATGTACGCCAAGCTGAGCGCCTTTGCGGTCAGCTCATTTATCGTGGGCGTGGCGGGGGGCCTGTGGGCCTTTGTTTATTTGGGCGCTTGGGAGCCGGCCGCGTTTTCGGTCGACCTGTCGTTCAAGTTGTTGTTCATGGTGATCATTGGCGGCATGGGTTCCATCATGGGCGGCATTTTGGGGGCTGCTTTCATCGTCTTGCTGCCCATTGCGTTGAATCGGTTTTTGCCTTGGTTCAGCGATTTGTTCGGCATGCAAGCCTCGACGGCCGCGGTGTCGCACGCTGAGCTGATGGTCTTTGGTGGCCTGATTGTTTGGTTCCTGATTGTCGAGCCCCACGGCTTGGCCAAGTTGTGGAGTACGGCCAAACAAAAGTTGCGTTTGTGGCCGTTCCCGCATTAAAAATGCGCAGGGCGATTGTGATTTTGTGTTGTTAATTGAAATAAAGACAGGAGACAGATGATGAAATTTAAACAATGGATGGGCAGCCTGAGCTTGGCCGCCATGACTTTGACTGGCTTGGCCTTGACCAGCCTTTACAGCAATGCTTTGGCTGAAACCAAGGAGCAGTTCTTCCCGCTGCTCTCTTACCGCACCGGGCCTTACGCCCCCAATGGCACGCCTTGGGCGAATGGCAAGCAAGATTATTTGAAGATGATCAACGCCCGCGACGGTGGCATCAATGGCGTCAAGCTGACCTTTGAAGAATGCGAAACAGGCTACGCCACCGACCGCGGCGTCGAGTGCTATGAGCGCTTAAAAAGCCACCCCGGCATGACCTTGATTGACCCTCAAGCCACCGGCATCACGTTTGCGCTGACTGAAAAAGCACCTGTCGACAAGATCCCCTTGTTGACGCTGGGCTACGGCTTGTCGGTGGCGCAAGACGGCATGGCCTTTAAGTGGAACTTCCCGCTGATGGGAAGCTATTGGACCGGCGCCGACATTTTGATTCAGCACATTGGCAAATTGAACGGCGGTCTGGACAAATTGAAAGGCAAGAAAATTGCCTTGGTTTACCACGACAGCCCGTTCGGCAAAGAGCCCATTCCCGTGCTGCAAGAGCGCGCACGCACGCACGGCTTTGAGTTGCAACTCATCCCGGTGACTGCACCTGGCGTCGAGCAAAAAGCCGCTTGGTTGCAAGTGCGTCAGAGCCACCCCGACTACGTATTGTTGTGGGGCTGGGGCGTGATGAATTCAACGGCTTTAAAAGAAGCCCAAGCCACCGGCTACCCCCGCGACAAAATGTTTGGCGTTTGGTGGGCCGGTGCAGAACCAGATGTGCGTGACGTGGGCGAAGGCGCCAAGGGCTACAACGCTTTGACCTTAAATGCCTCCGGCACGCAATTCAAGGTCATGCAAGACATCTTGAAACACGTTCACGACAAAGGCCAAGGCACCGGACCAAAAGACGAAGTGGGTTCTGTTTTGTATGTTCGCGGGACGATCATCCAAATGCTCGCCGTTGAAGCCGTGCGTCGCGCTCAAGAGCGTTTTGGCAAGGGCAAGGTCATGACCTCTGAACAAGTTCGCTGGGGTTTGGAAAACTTGGCTTTGGATCAAAAGCGTTTGGACGCCCTCGGCTTCAACGGCATCATGCGCCCCCTCTCAACCAGCTGTGTCGACCACATGGGCTCCAGCTGGGCCCGTGTGCAAGTCTGGGACGGCAAAAAATGGAATATTCCTGAAGAATGGTACGAGGCCGACGAACAAATCTTGAAACCCATGATCAAGGCCGGCTCAGAAAAATACCTGGGCGACAAAAAAATGACGCGCCGCGACAGCAAGGACTGCCAATCTTGAGCCTCCAAATCAGCCCCGTCGAGTCGCCTCCTGCGACCGTCATCCAGGTGAATGGCATCGAGGTCATCTACAACCACGTGATCTTGGTGTTGAAAGGCGTCTCACTCAGCCTGCCAGAAGGCAGGATCGTGGCCTTGCTGGGTGGGAATGGGGCCGGCAAAACCACCACCCTGCGCGCCATTTCCAACTTGCTAAAAAGCGAGCGTGGCGAGGTGACCAAGGGCTCGATTGAGTTGCGTGGTGAACGCATCGAGAACCTCACCCCCGCTGATCTGGTGCAACGAGGCGTGGTGCAGGTGATGGAAGGGCGGCATTGCTTTGCGCACTTGACCATTGAAGAGAACCTGATGACCGGGGCTTACACCCGCCACAATAAAGCCGAGGTGGCGGCCAATTTGGAGAAGGTCTACAACTACTTTCCCCGACTCAAAACCCGCCGCACTTCGCAAGCGGCTTACACCTCGGGCGGCGAGCAACAAATGTGCGCCATTGGTCGAGCCCTTATGGCCAATCCGAGCGTGGTTTTGTTGGATGAACCGTCGATGGGCTTGGCACCACAAATTGTGGAAGAGGTCTTTAACATCGTCAAAGACCTGAACCAAAAAGAAAAAGTGACCTTCTTATTGGCCGAGCAAAACACGCACATGGCCCTGCAATACGCCGACTACGGTTACATCATGGAAAGCGGCCGCCTGGTGATGGATGGGGCCGCCAGCGATCTGGCCAACAACGCCGACGTGAAAGAGTTTTACTTGGGCGTGGGCGGCGATGAGCGCAAGAGTTTTAAAGACGTGAAGAGCTACAAGCGCCGCAAGCGTTGGTTGGCCTGAGCGGCCCAGGCCCGATGAAAGATTGATTTGATGACTGCCCAAAACAACGCGCCCATCCGCACTGAAAACGCCCCTTACGACCGCTTGGAAACCCGCGACCCGGCGCAGCGTGAAGCCGACTTGATGGCCGCTTTGCGTGTCCAAGTCGCCCACGCCAAAGCCCAAGCGCCGGCATTTGCTGAACTGCTCAAAGGCGTCGACGCCAGCCGCATCACCTCCCGCGAGGCCTTGGCGACTTTGCCCGTGACGCGCAAGCACGAGTTGCTGGAGCGACAAAAAGCCGCGCGCATTTTCGGTGGCTTCAACGCCGTTGGTTTTGGTGCGGCGATGCCGCGCGTCTTTGCCAGCCCCGGCACGATCTACGAGCCCGAAGGCACGGCCAAGGATTACTGGCGCATGGCGAGGGCCATTCATGCGGCTGGCTTTCGGTCAGGCGAGTTGATTCATAACTCGTTCAGTTACCACTTCGTGCCGGCCGGCTCGATGATGGAAACGGGTGCACATGCCTTGGGTTGCAGTGTCTTTCCGGGAGGCACCGGGCAAACCGAGCAACAAGTTCAGGCCATGGCCGAGTTGCGGCCGGCCGGCTACATCGGGACCCCGAGTTTCTTGAAAATCATTCTTGAAAAAGCCGCTGAGATGGGCGTGCAATTGCCATCGGTCACCAAAGCCATGTTCGGCGGCGAGGCCTTTCCGCCGAGCCTGCGCGATTGGTTTTTGGCGCAGGGTGTAGCGGGCTTCCAATGCTATGCCACGGCCGATTTGGGTTTGATTGCCTATGAAACACCCGCTCGAGAAGGCTTGGTGCTCGATGAAGGCGTGATTGTCGAGATTGTTCGTCCGGGCACCGGTGACCCCGTGCCTGAAGGTGAAGTCGGCGAAGTGGTGGTGACGACACTGAACCCCACCTACCCTTTGATCCGTTTTGGCACCGGCGACCTGTCGGCGGTTTTTCCGGGGTCATGTCCAACCGGCCGCACCAACACGCGCATCAAGGGCTGGTTGGGGCGGGCCGACCAAACCACCAAGGTGCGCGGCATGTTTGTGCACCCCAGCCAAGTGGCCGAAATTGCACGTCGGTTCCCGCAGGTGCAGCGGGCACGCTTGGTGGTCAGCGGCGAAATGGCCAACGACCGCATGACCTTGCAAGTGGAGGCGCCTGAAGTGTCTTTTGGCGAATCCAACGAGTGGGTGAAGCAGGTGTCGGACGCCATTCGAGACGTCACCAAATTGCGCGGCGAAGTGAGCGTTGTCGCTTCGGGCAGCCTGCCCAACGATGGCAAGGTCATTGAGGACGCACGCACGTATCAATGAGTCGATGGCGTTGCGCTTCCTTGGCGTTGCGCTTCCATTTTGTAAAGCCCTCAAAGCCCCCAAACCACGTCTTGCTGAGCGGCCAGGCTGCGGCGCAACAGGTCTAAAAGCGGCTTGGCGCGTTGGCGTAACCAAACCTTTTCTGGCGCTTCCTCTGCATCAACGTGGGGGGCGCCTTGGGCTTGTGTTTTCTGAGTGTCTTCCGCCTGAATGGCCGCTTCGATTTTTTGAATCGCCGCTGGCAAATCCGCCACCACCAAGATGCCGGGGCCCTTCACGGGTTTGTCCAAAATTTCAAGGAACAAGCGCCCTTGAGGTTCCAGCATGATGAGGTCGCTGGTGGCCCTGGATTGAAATCGGTAAAGCATGTGGGCATTGTCACCACGGCCGAACACCCCCGTCAAGACAAAGACCGTTCAGCGGGGCTCAACGAGAACTTAATGTGCTCAACGGCAAGTCCACGAGCTCTTTTAAGAGCTGTACCAATTGCTTGCTGGCGGCATCGATCAAGGCCTGCCCTTTGGCGGCCGTGGCCGCCCCAGCGTTGCCCACCGCGCCCTTCGGGTTGTAGTCTTGGATTTGCCAGCCCATTTTGGCGCTTCTGCCATCCCCCAAGACCGCATAGCGTTCCGCGCGGTCTTGCGAACTGCTGCGAAAGTTCGCCGCCTGCACCATGTCGACGCGTTCGGGTTGAAGGGCCAACATCATCGACGTTTCTACATCGCCGGCGTGGATGCCGTAACGCTGCTCTTCGGCGCTGAACTGCGCTTGAAGATCGGCGGGCAAAGCCAAGTTGAACCAACTGCTGCTGTAAACGAGCAAGTCACAACGTGCCCGCAAATCGCGCGCGACGATGTCCATCGCCCCCACATGACCACCGTGGGTGTTAAAAATCAACAGTTTTTTGACCCCGGCACGGGCCACGCTTTCCCCAATGTTGCGCCAAAGCGCGATCAGGGTTTCGGGCGCCAAGGTCAAGGTGCCCGCGAAGGCTTGGTGTTCGGGACTCAGCCCCACGTTTTGCGCAGGCAAAAAGAGCACGGGCAAATCATCAGGCAATTGAGGTTCAGTGGCTTGGAGCAACCCAGCCAACAACGTCGCGTCAACGCTAAGGGGTAAATGCGGGCCATGCTGCTCTATCGCCGCCACCGGCAACACCGCCACCAGCCGCTGAATTTCACCACTGGCCTGCAAAGCCGTAAATTCAGACGTGCTCAAGTCGGCCCATTGATGCGAGGGGAGGGGCAAATGCTGGCTCATGGGGTCCATCTTAAAGGATGCCCTGTTTTGCAAATGATGGGAGAATCCCGGAAATACAAAGCAGCATGAATTACACACGCCTAAAAAGGGGGTTGACCTTGTTAACCAGCCATTTGTCAATTTCTTGCCCGTTGACTTTGGCGGTCGCCTGCTTATCACCGGTTCAGGCTGCAGACTTTTCGACGGCCAACCGCTCAGTGGCCTCGGTGGCCTCGGTGGCGTCCGTGGCGTCAGTGGCGTCGGTGGCGTCCACTCCCCACGTTCGCGCAGAGCTCATGGCCTCTGTGCCGCCAGGATTAACCAGCGGGGCCCCGGGCAATCCTGAATCCGCTTGGCTGGGCGTTCAATTGACCCCCCAAATCGGTTGGCACACTTACTGGAAAAACCCGGGTGACTCGGGCCTCGCCACTCAGCTGAAATGGACATTGCCCCCCGGTTGGCAAGCGGGGCCGGTTCAATGGCCAACCCCCGACGTTTTTCAACTCGGCGACAACGTGAACTATGGTTATGGGCACCCCGTGTTGTTGACCGCCCAGTTTCAGCCCAGCTCACCTCTCCCAAGTTCAAAGAAACCACAAAGCCCCTTGGCGGACGTTCAAGTCACCGCCTCTTGGCTTGTTTGTAAAACAGAGTGCATTCCTGAATCGGTTCAATTGCGCTTATCGCTGCCAGCCACCGGCGGCTTCGCTGAACACGACGGCGCCTTCAAAGCGGCCGAAAATGCGCTGCCTGTTACCGCACCCCAAGTACAGGCCCAAGCAACGCTTCAAGGTGACCACTTGTTGTTGCGGTTCAGTGGATTGCCCAAGGCCTGGCAAGGTCAGCCGCTTTGGGTGATGCCTGAAATGCAAGACATTTTGTCGGCCGTCATGCCCCTTGACCCCCAGTCGTCACCCAAGTGGCAGCAAGGGGACACCCCAACCCCCACTTGGCAAGTCTTGTGGCCCTTGTCTGGCTTACGTGAGCAAAGTCCAAAACGCCTGCGGTGGCTGGTGCGCTTGCAAAGCAGCCCCTTGGGGGCCTTCTGGGTCGAAGCACCCATTCAGGGTGAATGGCCTGCCGCCGAGGTAGGCAATAACCACCAAGCCCCCCTCAGCGCCCAACCAGTCACGATCAGTCGCTTGTCTTGGGGTGAATTGTTGATCGCTTTATTGGGTGCCTTTTTGGGCGGTTTGGTGCTGAATTTGATGCCCTGCGTATTCCCCGTGCTGGCCATCAAATTGCTCAGCTTGCTCAAATCACCCCCGTCCAGCCCCTCGATCTGGGGGCAAAGCCTTCGAGCTCAATGCCTCGCCTACAGCCTCGGCGTGGTTGCGTCCTTCTTGGCCCTGGGCGGCTTGATGCTCGTCTTGCGTGCCGGTGGAACGCAATTGGGCTGGGGCTTCCAATTGCAATCACCCACCGTGGTGGCCCTTTTGGTGGTGCTCTTCACGGTCATGGCGTTGAATTTGGCCGGTCTTTTTGAATGGCGGGGTCAATGGGCCGGCAATCTGACGCAAGTCTCTTGGCGCCACCCTTTATTGAACGCGGTCTTTTCTGGTGTGCTGGCGGTTTTGATTGCCTCTCCTTGCACCGCACCGTTCATGGGGGCCTCCTTGGGCTTGACTTTGAGCCTGCCTGCCACGACGGCCCTGGCGGTTTTTGCCGCTTTGGGTTTGGGCATGTCCTTGCCCTATCTTTTGCTGGGGTTGCTGCCCGCCGCGGCCCCTTGGTGGGTTCATCATTTACCCAAGCCTGGGGTTTGGATGCAGACCTTCAAACAAGTCATGGCCTTTCCCTTGCTGGCGACCGTCCTCTGGCTTCTTTGGGTCCTGGGCCAACAAGTGGGCTTAGAGGGCGTCATGGTCATGCTGGGTATTTTGTTGACTTTGGCGGGTGCTTTGTGGGCTTGGGGGTTGCCCGTCACACCGTCAACATCAGGCCCCTTGGGCTTGAGACAGGCCCTGATGGCCGTCTTCATCGCCTTGTGCGGATGGCTGGTTTGGGCTTGGGGTGACTGGGTGATTCACCCCTCGCCTTTATCGTTGACTTCTGGTAACGCCGCAGCAAGCCCCGCCTCCCGAGGAAGCTGGCAAGTCTGGCACCCCGGTTTGGCGGAGTCGTTAGCAGCCCAAGGGCGCCCCGTTTTTGTTGACTTCACCGCTGCTTGGTGTGTGACCTGCCAATTCAACAAGCACGCCACTCTGGCAGATGCCGGTTTACTGCGCGATTTTGCCCAGCACCAGGTGGCCCTGCTGCGGGCCGATTGGACCCGCCAAGACCCCGATATCACGCAAGCCCTCAACCACTTCGGCCGCAGCGGGGTTCCGGTCTATGTGGCCTATGTGCCTGGACGATCCCCCGTGGTGCTGTCCGAACTCTTGTCGGTGGATGAGGTTAGAACGGCCTTGAATTTCAATTCAAATTGACACTGGTGCACAGAAGCTTGGAAGCAAGCCCGCCCAAGCGATTGATATCAACAAAGTTATCCACAGGCTTGGCGAAAGCCGCATGGCGCCATGATTTGGCCCCTAAAAGTGTGCGTGGCCGCGGTTTATCCACCAGCCAGGGCCGACTTGTGATTTTGTTAAAAAAATTTGTGACTGCTTTTGGTTTTTCTTAAGTTGTTGATTACACAGTGTTTTTTAACTTGCCTATTTTCCCAGCAACGTGATGGAAGCCTTGATTGGCTTGGCTTTCACGGTGATTGGGGTCACTTACCCTCAAAGTTATCCACAGCGAAGGCGGTCAAAAAATAAATGCCTATCAATCAAGGGGTTAGGCCTTCAAACAGAGGTCAATTCGACGGTTCGGTCGCCGCCTTTGTTGAACACCCGACCCCATGCCTAAACTTCGGTTCAAAAAGGTTAAAAAAGGTGTTATAAGAAAGCCAAAAATGATTACTTATGCACATTTCTAGAGCAAACCCTGGTTCATTTTGATCTCTTCTGGTGCGGCATTTAGAGCAGACTGCACTTCGCTAACTTGTTGATTTATATAGGTCATTGCGAATGCTGGTTTTCTGTGCACTTTGGTGGAAGCCTTGAATTTCAAGCGTTTTGGATGGGTCATCCGAGGTTATCAACAAAGTTATCCACATAAATTTTGGATGGGTCAATGGACCCTCTAAAATCAAGCACTTAGCTTCGAAAATAGCAGTAAATTGGGAGTGAAATCGGCCAAATGACGCCGGTCGAAATGGGGGACAATTTGGCCATGAGTTGTCGCCTGTCAGTCCTTGTCCAAACCCCCGCGCACAGCGGACTGTCGGGCCCGCTGACTTACCTCAGCGATGAAGCGCTGCCGCCGGGTACCTTGGTTCGAGTCCCGTTGGGCACCCGCGAAACATTGGGCGTGGTTTGGGATACCCCCCCCTCCTCCCTCGAGCCGGAGCGTCAGCCTGACACGGCGGCCCCCTTCGAAGCCCGCCACATCACAGGACCGCTCAGCGAGGCCGGACAACTGCCCGTTTTATCGGCGGCTTGGCGACAATTGGTCGGCTTTGCCGCCCGTTATTACCAACGCGGTCTGGGTGAGGTGGCCCTGGCTGCCTTGCCACCGCAGTTGCGGGCATTGGATGGCGCGCAAATGGCCCGGCGCCTGGCCAAACGGTCCCTTGCCTCATCCAAATCTACTGAAATCCATTCGGACACTTCCGTTTTAGAAAGTGCCCCGACTTCGGACGCGTTGCGGTTGTCAGAGGAACAACAGCAAGTGCTGCAAACCATTGAAGAGTCCCCAGGACCCTTCTTGTTGTTCGGCGCCACAGGCAGCGGCAAGACCGAGGTGTATTTACAAGCGGTGCAGCGCATGCTCGAGTTGGACCCCTTGGCCCAAGTCTTGGTGATGGTGCCTGAAATCAACCTCACGCCCCAATTGGAGCAGCGCTTTCGGCAACGCTTCGAGCCGACTTGGGGTGAGCAGTCCGTCGTCTCCTTGCACAGCGGCATGACGCCGGCGCAACGCCTGAAGGCATGGCTCGCGGCCCATACCGGCGCGGCGCGCATGGTGCTCGGCACCCGAATGGCCATTTTTGCCTCCCTGCCGTACCTCAGGTTGATCGTGGTCGATGAAGAGCACGACCCCAGTTACAAACAACAAGAAGGCGCCCGTTATTCGGCGCGTGATTTGGCGGTTTACCGTGCTCAAAACGAGGGCATCAAGGTCATTTTGGGCTCGGCCACCCCCTCATTGGAAAGCTGGCACCACAGCCGGCCCGCCAACGAAGGCGGTCGCTACCAGCGATTGCACATGCCTTCCAGGGTGGGCACCGGGGCCCAATTGCCCACGGTGCGCCGGGTTGACATGGGTCGCCAACCCAAAGGCACCGTGATTTCACCGCCCTTGTTGCAAGCCATTCAGGCGCGCGTAGCGCGCGGCGAACAGGTGATGGTGTTCTTAAACCGCCGAGGCTACGCGCCCGTCCTGTTTTGCGCTGATTGCGGCTGGAAAAGCGAATGTCCGCACTGCAGCGCGTTTCGGGTTTTTCACAAAATCGACCGCAGCCTGCGTTGCCACCACTGCGGTTTTTCGCAAGCCGTTCCCAGGGCTTGTCCCGACTGTGGCAACCTCGACATCGCCAGTCTCGGACGGGGCACCGAAAAAATCGAGGAGCATCTTCAAGCGTTATTGCAAACGCAAAGAAAGCCCAATGGCCAGCCCATTCAAATGGTGCGCATCGATGCGGACACCACCAAGGCCAAAGGCAGTTTGGAAGCCCAACTCGCGCAAGTGCACGACGCCGAAGTGGATGTTTTGGTGGGCACACAAATGATTGCCAAAGGCCATGACTTCCGCCGCGTCACCTTGGTCGCCGTGGTCAACGCCGACAGCGCCTTGTTCTCCAGCGACTTTCGCGCCCCCGAACGCTTGTTTGCCTTGCTCATGCAAGCCGGCGGGCGGGCGGGGCGAGATGCCGCATTTTTAGCCAAACAAGGCAGTCAGGCCGAGCTTTGGGTCCAGACTGACCACCCGACCCACCCCTTGTTCGAGGCGCTAAAAACCCATGATTACCCCGCTTTTGCCGAGGCCCAATTAAAGGAGCGGCAAGAGGCCGGCATGCCCCCCTTTACTTTCCAAGCCTTGGTGCGCGCCGAGGCCCGAACGCAGGCTGTGGCGCAGTCCTTTTTGAACGCCGCGAGTGCCGCTGGAGCTGAGTTGGCGGGGGCCGAACAGGTTTTTCGGTTTTCTGCCGTGCCGATGAGCCTGCAACGGGTGGCCAATGTGGAACGGGCGCAAATGCTCTTGGAGTCCACCTCGCGCAGTGCGTTGCAGGTCTTTCTAACGGCCTGGCAAGCCACCCTGCACAGCACCCGCGCTTTGCCTGAGCACAAAGGTTTGATTCGCTGGGCGGTGGATGTGGATCCGCAAGCGATTTGAAGGGGCGGATCGCCACAAGACCCCGGCAAACTCCTTCTAAAATTGTCTTTTTAAAAGTATTTGAATGTCCTCTGGCCTGAACCTGGCACAACTTGAAGCGGTCAACCATTGGTCGGGTCCTTGCCTGGTTTTGGCGGGCGCCGGCTCCGGCAAAACCCGTGTGATCACGCACAAAATGGCGGCCTTGCTTGAGGCCGGCTTGCCCGCCAAACGCATCGCCGCGATCACCTTCACCAACAAAGCCGCCGCCGAAATGCGCGAACGGGCCAAAGGGTTGATGGGGCGCGCCGCCAAGGACTTGGTGATTTGCACCTTCCACGCCCTTGGCGTTCGTCTCATGCGTGAGGACGGCGGTGCGCTGGGCTTGAAACCCCAATTCAGCATTTTGGACACCGACGACGTGACCAGCATCTTGAAAGACTGCGGTGGAAGCGTTGATACCGCCACCGCCAAGCAATGGCAATGGGCCATCAGTGCTTTGAAAAACCAAGGTCTGACCGCCGCCCAAGCCGCCGCCCTTGCCAGCAACGACATCGAGCGGTCCACCGCCGAGATCATGGCGCGTTATGAAGAGCGTTTGAGTGCCTACCAAAGTGTGGACTTTGATGATTTGATTGGCTTGCCGCTGAAGCTCTTGCGCGACTTTCCCGACGTGCGCGCGAAATGGCAAGCCGCTATGGGCCATGTTTTGGTGGACGAATACCAAGACACCAACGCCACCCAATACGAGGTGCTCAAACTGTTGGTCGGTGAGCGAGCCCGCTTCACGGCGGTGGGTGACGACGACCAATCGATTTACGGATGGCGCGGCGCGACCTTGGACAATCTGAAAAAGCTACCGCTCGACTTCCCCGAACTCAAGGTCATCAAGTTGGAGCAAAACTACCGCTCCACCTCCGCCATTTTGCGTGCCGCCAATGCGGTCATTCAAAGCAACCCCAAATTGTTTCCGAAGACGCTTTTTTCAGAGCTCGGCGAAGGCGAACCTGTGCGGGTGGTGCAGGCCGATCACGAAGAGCACGAGGCGGAGCGGGCGGTGGCGCGCATTCAAAGTTTGCGGGCCCAGTCACAGCACAAAGAATTTCGAGACTTTGCCATCTTGTACCGCGCGAATCACCAAGCACGCCAGCTCGAACAGGCCCTTCGCAAAGCGCAAATTCCCTACAAAGTGTCGGGCGGGCAAAGCTTTTTTGACAGGTCAGAAATCAAAGATTTGTGCGCCTGGTTTCGTCTTTGGGTCAACGGGGACGACGACCCCGCCTTTTTGCGCGCCATCACCACGCCCAAACGGGGCATTGGGCACCAAACCTTGGCCCAGCTTGGCCACTTTGCGAGCCTGTACAAGTTGAGCTTGTTTGAATCGATTTTCAGCGCGTCATTGCCCAGCATGCTCAGCGCCCGCGCCATGGGCAGCTTGGAAGAGTTTGGCCGTTATGTGAACGACTTGGAATACCGCGCCAAAGCCGCCAAAGGGGCGGAAGAGGCGCGGGTCTTCTTGACCGAATGGCTGAAAGAGATGGACTATGAGCGCCACCTTTATGACGGCGAAGACAATGAAAAAGCCGCCGCCACGCGTTGGACCCACGTGATGGAGTTTTGCGACTGGATGGCCGCTCGCTGCGGCGGTCAAATTGACGACACCGCGGGCGTCGTGACGGGCAATGAAGTCAAGAGTTTGTTGGAAGTGGCGCAAACCATTTCCTTGTTGTCAACGCTGAGCGACCGTGAACAAGATCAAAATGTCGTGACCTTGTCGACCCTGCACGCCGCCAAGGGCTTGGAGTGGCCACATGTGCAATTGATTGGCGTGAACGAAGGCCTGTTGCCCTTCAAATTAGACGACGAATTGGCCTCCACAGAGGACGCCCTGACGAAGAACGCCACCCGCATAGAAGAAGAGCGCCGCTTGATGTACGTGGGCATTACCCGCGCCCAAAAGACCCTGGCCGTGAGTTGGACGCGTCGCCGCAAAAAGGGCCGTGACTACGTGGCCGGTGTGGCCAGTCGCTTCATTGAAGAAATGGCCTTGGAGGCCCACACCGCCAAAGAAGACCCCCGAGAAAAGCTGCGTGCTTTGCGCGCCGAGTTTGCCGAACGCGCCGCCTTGGCGAAGGCGGCTGAAAAAGCCAACGCTTGAGTTGCCGCTCCAGCTTAAAAGCGGGGCAACTCGGGGTGCTTTAGAAGGCCGCCCCGAACCAGTTCTTTGCCGTATTCAGCGCAGCGGGTTTTGCTCGGGATGACCTTGCCGGGATTCAACAACATTTGCGGGTCAAAGGCGCGCTTGACGCCCAACATTTGATCGCGCTCGGCTTCGCTGAATTGCACGCACATGCTGTTGAGTTTTTCAATGCCAACACCGTGTTCGCCCGTCACCGTGCCGCCCATGGCGACGCTGGTTTCCAAAATGTCGGCTCCAAACAATTCGCAGCGATGCAATTGATCGGGGTCGTTGGCGTCAAACATGATGAGGGGGTGCAAGTTGCCGTCCCCGGCATGGAAGACGTTGACACAGCCCAGCTGGTATTTTTTCTCCATCTCGGCGATGGCCTCCAAAATATCGGCCAACCGTTTGCGCGGAATGGTGGAGTCCATGCACATGTAGTCCGGGCTGATGCGGCCACTGGCTGGGAAAGCATTTTTGCGGCCACTCCAAAACCGCAGTCGCTCGGCCTCGCTTTGGCTGACCGCAATGGCCGTGGCCCCACACTCGGACAACACCGCGCTCATGCGGCCAATTTCTTCTTCGACCTCTTCGGGGGTGCCGTCGCTTTCACACAGCAAAATGGCGGCAGCCTCTAAGTCGTAGCCTGCGTGCACATAGTCTTCGGCGGCGGCGGTCATGCGCTTGTCCATCATTTCCAAACCAGCGGGGATGATGCCAGCGGCGATGAGCTGCGCAACCGCGTCACCGGCTTTGCGCAACTCGGCAAAGCTGGCCATGATGCAGCGCGCCAGTTGTGGCTTGGGCACCAACTTGACCGTCACTTCAAGGGTAACCGCCAACATGCCTTCGCTGCCGACCAGAATGGTCAGCAAGTCCAACCCCGCCACATCGAGCGCCTCACTGCCGAAGGTGACGGGCTCGCCCGCCATCGTGAAGCCGCGCACGCGCAAGACGTTGTGCACCGTCAAGCCGTATTTCAAACAGTGCACGCCGCCTGAGTTTTCGGCCACATTGCCGCCAATCGTGCAAGCTATTTGGCTGCTGGGGTCGGGGGCATAGTAAAGCCCATAAGGGGCGGCTGCCTCGCTGATGGCCAAGTTGCGCACGCCGGCTTGCACGGTGGCCGTGCGGCTGACCGTATCGACTTTGAGAATCTGATTGAACTTGGCGAGCGACAAGGTCACGCCCATTTTGTTGGGCATGGCGCCGCCGGACAAGCCCGTGCCCGCCCCACGGGCCACCACGGGCACCGCCATCGCGTGACAGGTCTGCAGCACAGCCTGAACATGGGCTTCAGTTTCAGGCAAAGCCACGACCAAGGGGCGCTCACGGTAAGCCGTCAAGCCGTCGCATTCATAAGGCGTGGTGTCTTCGCTGTGCCACAGCAGGGCATGCGCTGGCAAAACTTTTAGCAGTGCCGCCACGACTTTCGCTTGGCGCTCGGAGCG
>CAIKMN010000023.1 GCA_903828535.1 uncultured Curvibacter sp. | reverse complement strand
TGTGGAACTTTTGTGTAAGTAAAAAACCTATATAAATCAACTACTTAGGTTCAAAAAGTCACTCCCACTCAATAGTCGCTGGTGGTTTGGAGCTCACGTCGTAAGTCACGCGGTTGATGCCGCGCACTTCGTTGATGATTCGGCTCGACACCTTTTTCAACAGCGCGTAAGGTAATTCGGCCCAGTCTGCTGTCATAAAGTCACTGGTTTGGACGGCGCGCAGCGCGACAACGTAATCGTAGGTGCGACCATCGCCCATCACGCCTACGCTCTTGACGGGCAAGAAAACCGTGAAGGCTTGGCTGGTCAGGTCGTACCAAGTTTTAGCGGTGGCCTCGTCTTTGAAGTGGCGCAGTTCTTCGATGAAGATGGCGTCTGCGCGGCGCAGCAGATCGGCAAATTCTTTTTTGACTTCGCCCAAAATGCGCACCCCCAAGCCGGGGCCGGGGAACGGATGCCGGTAGACCATTTCGGGTGGCAGGCCAAGGGCCACACCCAGTTCACGAACTTCGTCTTTGAACAATTCTCGCAGCGGTTCTAGCAGTTTCAGACCCAATTGTTCGGGCAAGCCGCCGACATTGTGGTGACTCTTGATGGTCACGGCTTTTTTGCTCTTGGCGCCGCCCGACTCAATCACGTCGGGATAAATGGTTCCTTGGGCCAAGAAAGTAGCCCCTTTGTGGCCACCATGCCCCGCCTTTAGTTTGGCCGCCTCGGCCTTGAACACATCGACAAACAAGCCGCCAATGATCTTTCGTTTGGCCTCGGGTTCGGCCACTCCGGCCAATTTGCCCAAGAAAAGTTCACTGGCATCGACGCGGATGACTTTGGCGTGTAGCTTGGCCTCGAACATCTCCATCACCATGTCGCCCTCATTCAAGCGCAACAAACCATGGTCGACAAAAACGCAGGTCAGTTGATCGCCAATGGCGCGGTGAATCAAAGCGGCTGCCACGCTGGAGTCAACGCCGCCTGAGAGTCCCAAAATCACCTCTTCATCGCCCACTTGCTCGCGAATGTGCGCCACCGCTTCTTCGATGTAATTGCCCATCACCCAATCGGCACGCGCACCGCAAATGTCCAAGACAAAGCGGTTCAACAACGCCGCACCTTGCTTGGTGTGTGTGACCTCGGGGTGGAACTGAACGGCGTAAAAACGGCGCGCTTCATCGGCCATGCCGGCGATCGGGCAGCTCTCGGTGCTGGCCATCAGTTTGAAGCCTGGGGGCAATTCGGTGACCTTGTCGCCGTGACTCATCCAGACATCAAGCAAACCATGGCCTTCAGGTGTGACGCTGTCTTGAATGTCTTTCAACAGTGCGGTGTGACCACGGGCGCGCACCGAGGCAAAGCCGAACTCGCGGGTGTGCCCGCTCTCAACCTTGCCACCCAATTGTTGCGCCATGGTCTGCATGCCGTAGCAAATACCCAGAACAGGCACGCCCAACTTGAAGACCAAATCGGGGGCTTTGTCGGTGCTGTCTTCGTAAACACTGGCGTGGCTGCCCGACAACACAATGCCTTTTAACTGACCGTCAGCTGCATAGGCTTTGAGCCAGTCTTCGGTCACATCGCAAGGATGGACTTCGCAAAACACATGGGCCTCGCGAACACGACGGGCAATCAGTTGGGTGACTTGGGAACCGAAGTCGAGAATCAGAATTTTTTGATGTGCCATTCGCTAGGTGACTGGGTGTCATTCAGCCCGGTAATTGGGCGCTTCTTTGGTGATCTGCACATCGTGCACGTGGCTTTCGCGGATGCCGGCGCTGGTGATTTCCACAAACTCGGCTTGATCGTGCATGTCTTCAATGGATGCACAACCGCAATAACCCATCGAGGCGCGCACACCGCCCGCCATTTGGTAGACGATGGCGACCATCGAGCCTTTGTAAGGCACGCGGCCTTCGATGCCTTCTGGCACCAATTTATCGGCGTTCGGGTTGCTGGCGTTGGACTCTTGAAAATAGCGATCGGCACTGCCTTGCTGCATCGCGCCAATGCTGCCCATGCCCCGGTAGCTCTTGTAGCTGCGGCCCTGATACAAAATCACCTCGCCAGGCGCCTCTTCGGTGCCCGCAAAGGCACCGCCCATCATCACGCTAGAGGCACCCGCTGCCAGGGCTTTGGCGACGTCGCCGCTGTAGCGAATGCCACCATCGGCAATCACAGGAACGCCGGAGCCCTTGAGTGCCGTCGCCACGCTGTCGATTGCCATGATCTGAGGCACGCCGACCCCCGCAACGATGCGGGTGGTGCAAATAGAACCGGGGCCAATGCCCACTTTCACGGCGTCAGCGCCGGCTTCAGCCAAAGCCAAAGCGGCAGCGCCAGTGGCGATGTTGCCGCCGACCACGTCAATTTGAGGGAAATTTTGTTTGACCCAACGCACACGGTCAATCACGCCTTTGGAGTGACCATGCGCGGTGTCCACCACCAGCACATCGACGCCGGCTTTGACCAAGGCTTCGACACGTTCTTCAGTCCCTTCACCGACACCCACCGCCGCGCCGACGCGCAGCTGGCCAGCGGCATCGCGGGCGGCATTGGGGAAGCTGGTTTGTTTGGTGATGTCTTTGACGGTGATGAGGCCTTTTAATTCGAAGGCGTCGTTCACGACCAAAATGCGCTCCAATTTGTGCTTGTTCAGCAAGGCTTTGGCGTCTTCAGGCGTCGCGCTTTCGTTGACCGTGATGAGCCGCTCACGGGGCGTCATGATGGCGCTGACCTTCAAATCAAGTCGGGTCTCAAAGCGCAAATCGCGCCCCGTCACAATCCCGACCACCTTGCCCGCGTCGCAAACCGGGAAGCCTGAAACACCCAATTGTTCTGACAAAGCCAGTACTTGCGCCACCGTGAAGTCGGGATTAATGACCACCGGGTCGCGCAAGATGCCCGATTCATAGCGTTTGACCTTGGCCACGTGGGCAGCTTGGTCTTTGGCGGTCAGGTTTTTGTGAATAATGCCGAGGCCACCTTCTTGGGCAATGGCAATGGCCAAACGCGCTTCGGTGACGGTGTCCATCGCCGCTGAAACCAGCGGCAGATTCAAATGGATGTTGCGGCTAAAACGGGTGGCAAGGGAGGTGTCCTTGGGCAGGACTTGGGAGTACGCAGGCACCAACAACACATCGTCGAAGGTGAGCGCTTTTCCTAACAGGCGCATGAGAAAGCTCCAAAAGGCGGATTGTAGCCTCCCTGCACAGCGGCCAGCCCTTCAATAGCCAGCTTCGACACCGCGTTTTTTCTTGGCGAAGAGACCGGTGGCGCGGCTGCCTTGTTTGGCAAAACGCTCGCGTCGGGCCATTTTCGGATCGACCTTGAGTGGGCGACACAAGGCCAATCGGTCCCCTTCTTCCAAAACCTGATGGGGCGACACTTCTTTGCCCCAAACACTCCAAGCCAGCGTGCCCGGGTCAATGCCTTGAAGCTCGGCAGCCATGACCGCCTTCAAAGCGGTGCTGCCAGTGGACAAAGTCAGGCTCAGTTCTTGAACCTGACGGGGTTTGGTGGACAACACCAAGGTGATTTGGATGGTCTTATCCGCCATAAATCTGCTCGGCACGTTTCACAAAAGCATCGACCAAGGAGCCGGCAATTTTGTCGAAAACAGGGCCTATCAAAGCGCTTAACGTGGCGCTGTCAAAACCGTAATGCAAATCCAGCACCACTTTACAAGCGCGGGACTGGCCATCGCCGACCGGTAAGAACTGCCATTGACCTTCAAGTTTGGAGAAAGGCCCTTTGACCAACTTCAAATGCACTTCAAAAATACCGTATTCACCCATTGCATCGCTCCCAAATTTGTGGGTGTTCAGGGTTTCAAAGGATTGATGCAAACCCGCAAAGGCAATGCCCACCTCGGCGCGCATGGCGGCACCATCGGGTGCCGCTTCGAGCACTTGTGCGTGATCACACCAAGGTAAGAACTCGGGGTAGCGCGCCACATCGGTCACCAAAGAAAACATTTCCTGGGGTGAATACCAAATGAGGACGGATTTGTGGACGGACTTCATCAAAATGTGGGCTGCTGAAAGGGCCGGAGCAAGCCTTGAACCAATCTTGAACCAATGGGCCTAAAATTGAAGATTATGGCGAAAAAACCGAGCACCGATTCCCGCATAGCTGACAACAAGAAAGCCGCGTTCAATTATTTTTTTGAAGAGCGCCACGAGGCCGGCATGGTGCTACAAGGCTGGGAAGTCAAGGCGGCCCGCGAAGGCAAGGTGCAATTGACCGACGGCCACGTGGTCATTCGCAACGGCGAAATGTTTGTGATCGGCTGCCAAATCAACCCGTTGCATTCGGCCTCAACCCATGTCAACCCCGACGCTGTTCGCACTAAAAAACTGTTGCTCAAAAAAGACGAAATCAAACGCTTGATTGGCAAGGTGGAACAACGCGGCTACACCTTGGTGCCGCTGAACTTGCACTGGAAAAATGGTTTCATCAAATGCGAAATTGCCTTGGCCAAAGGCAAAGCCGAGCACGACAAGCGCGACACCATCAAAGACCGCGAAGGCAAACGCGAAGTCGAACGCGCCATGAAAAGTCGCAACCGCTAACAGCAGAGACATCCAAGGCAGAAAAGGCAGCCAAATCAGACCCTTCATTCAGGCTTGCCTGATGCCTTTAATCCCCATTTAATCCCCCTTCAATCCCTTAGGCCAAACTGGCCAGCGGATGCGCTTGCTCAGCCCAAGGGCTCTTGAAGAACGCCGCCACTAACCCCGGGTCAACCTCTTCCACCCGTGAAGGGTTCCAGCGCGGTTGGTGGTCTTTGTCCACAGCCAGGGCACGGATGCCTTCCACGGTTTCACTTTGACCGGGGCGCAGATGGAAGCAATGGTGGACCAAGTCCAACTCCATGCGCAGGTCTTCGGCCAAGGTCATCGCCCGGGCGCGGCGAATTTGCTGAAGCACCACTTCGAGCATAAGGGGGGAGCGTTTGCGCAGTTGGGCAGCGGTTTCTTGGGCCCAAGCATCGCTTGAAGCCTCCAAAGCCTGGATGATGGCCAGGGCCGTGGGCAAGGAGAAATAGGGCTCGAGTTTGGCTTCAAATTCTTGCTCATTGAGCCCCCCCAAACTCGCCAATGGCGCGAGTTCTGGGGGCCTGCTGAATTGTTTGCCCAACCAGGCGTAGAGAGCCTCTTCGCTGCCCCAATCAGAACGACCCAAAGTGTCCCAAACGTCGGCTTGGCGTTCGGAAGGCAGAAATTGATCCGCCAAATGAAAGGCCAAGGCCTCGTCAGCGCCCAGGGCATGGCCCGTCAAAGCCAACCATTCGCCGACTCGACCGGGGCAGCCACTCAAAAAGAAGCCGCCCCCCACGTCGGGAAATAAACCAATGAGGGTTTCAGGCATGGCCATCTTGGTGCGTTCGGTGACGATGCGTATGCTGGCACCTTGGCTGATGCCCATGCCACCGCCCATGACGATGCCGTCCATGAAGGCAATATAGGGTTTGGGGTAGTTGTGGATCAGGTAATTGAGCGCGTATTCTTCAGCGAAAAAAGCGCCCAAGTCAGGGTTGTTTTCGGTGGCGGCTTGGTGCAAAAAGCGAATGTCTCCGCCTGCACAAAACGCCCCAAAGACGCCCTCTTTATTAGAGCCCCGAACGGCGACAGCCAGAACGCTGGGCTGGCTGGCCCATTCGGTCAAGATGCGCATCAAGTCTCGAACCATGCCCAAGGACAAGGCATTCAAGGCCTTGGGTCGGTTCAAGGTGATGAAGCCAATGCACCCGCGCACCTCGGCTTTAATGTCCGCTTGAAGGTCTGCTTGCAAACCTGCCTGTGTCGCTATGAGGGTCAAGGTCTTTTCTCCTTGACAAAATTTTAACCCTCGCGGCTGGCGCGTTTGCGGTCGTGCTCTTTCAAATGGCGCTTGCGCAGACGCACCGACTTGGGCGTGATTTCCACCAACTCGTCTTCTTCAATGAACTCCACGCCGTATTCCAGCGTCAAGTCAATCGGCGGCGTGATTTTGATGGCGTCTTCTTTGCCGCTCACGCGGAAGTTGGTCAGCTGCTTGGTCCGGGTGGCGTTGACGACGAGGTCGTTGTCACGGCTGTGAATGCCGACAATCATGCCTTCATAAACGGGGTCGTTGGCGCGCACAAACATGCGGCCACGGTCGTCCAATTTTCCCAAGGCGTAGGTGAAAATTTCGCCGTCGTCCATCGAAATCAACACGCCGTTCTTGCGGCTGGCAATCTCACCCTTGTGCGGCTCGTAGCCGTCAAAGATGTTGGAAATCAAGCCAGAACCCCGCGTCAAGTTCAAGAATTCGTTGGTGAAACCAATCAAACCACGGGCAGGAATTCGGTATTCCAAACGCACACGGCCACGGCCATCGGGTTCCATGTTGACGAGTTCGCCTTTGCGCTCGCCCAAGGCTTGCATGACGCCGCCTTGGTGCTGCTCTTCGATGTCGGCGGTCACCATTTCGATGGGCTCGTGGCGCACGCCGTCCACATCGCGGTAGACCACGCGGGGCTTGGACACGGCCAATTCATAGCCTTCGCGTCGCATGTTCTCGAGCAGAATCGTCAAGTGCAATTCACCGCGACCGCTGACTTCAAAAATACCGTCTTCGTCGGTTTCTTTCACGCGCAAAGCCACGTTGTGTTGCAGTTCTTTTTGCAGGCGGTCCCAGATTTGGCGGCTGGTCACGTACTTGCCTTCACGTCCGGCCAAGGGGCTGGTGTTCACACAGAAATTCATGGTCAAAGTGGGCTCGTCCACCTTCAACATGGGCAAGGGCATGGGGTTGGCAGGGTCGGTCACGGTGACGCCAATGCCGATGTCGGTAATGCCATTGATCAAGACGATGTCGCCCGGACCCGCTTCGGTCACTTGCACGCGGTCCAAGCCGTGGAATGTCAAGACTTGGTTAACGCGGCCCTTGACGGCGGTGCCGTCAGGGCCTTCCATGACCAACACATCCATTTGCGGTTTGAGGGTGCCTTGGCTGATGCGCCCCACGCCAATGCGACCCACGAAGGTCGAGAAATCCAAGGCTGAAATTTGCAGTTGTAAAGGACCAGCGGGGTCACCTTTTTGGGCTGGAACGTGTTCCAAAACAGTATCAAACAAGGCCGACATATCGGGGCCCCATTGTTCACCGGGAGCGCCCTCTTCTTTCGAGCTCCAGCCGTTGATGCCCGAGGCATAGACCACGGGGAAGTCGAGTTGTTCGTCGGTCGCGCCGAGTTTGTCGAACAAATCAAAAGCGGCATTGACTACGTAGTCTGGACGCGCACCGGGTTTGTCCACTTTGTTCACCACCAAGATGGGGCGCAAGCCCAAGGCCAAGGCCTTTTTGGTCACGAAACGGGTTTGGGGCATGGGGCCTTCTTGTGCGTCGATCAACAACACCACGCCGTCCACCATGGACAGGGCCCGCTCCACTTCACCGCCGAAGTCCGCGTGACCGGGGGTGTCAACGATGTTGATGTGGGTGTCTTTCCAGCTCACGGCGCAGTTTTTAGCCAAGATGGTGATGCCGCGCTCGCGCTCGATCGCGTTGTTGTCCATGACGGTGTCGACCACTTTTTCGTGATCGGCGAAGGTGCCCGATTGACGCAACAACTGGTCAACCATGGTGGTTTTGCCATGGTCAACGTGGGCGATGATGGCGATGTTTCTGATTTGCTTGCTCATAGAACTTCCTGGACTTCCTCATTTGCGGCGTTTAAAGGCGCGCGTTTGCTTTCTAAAATTTGTTGAATTTCAATCGGACTCAACAACCGATCGGGGATCAACTCCCCGGCCATCACATGGGCCACACCCAACAAGGGAGCAGGCTCGGCGGCGATGGCTTCACCGAAAACGGCAACAGAAGGGGCGTTCGGCCAATCCCCCCGGCGGCGCAAACCGCTTAAGAATCGGGCTGCATTTTCCCCCGCCAACGTGACACGGGTGTGATGGCCTAACAAGGCCTCCACCGGCAACAAGGTTTGGCTGCGGTCGCCCTCGGCCATGGCCTCCAGTTGGCTGATGCTGATGCATTGGCTTTGGTCGAAATCACCGGTCTGGGTGCGCCGCAGCGACACCAAATGCGCCCCGCAGCCGAGTGCTTCGCCAATGTCTTCGCCCAAAGTGCGGATGTAAGTGCCTTTGGAACAACGCACACGAATGCGGACAGCGGCATAGCCCATGGCCTCTGACACATCGTCTATTTGGAGTTGCTTGATTTCAACGGAGCGCGCAGGGCGCTCGACTTCGATGCCCTCGCGGGCGTATTCGTAAAGGGCCTTGCCATCGCGCTTCAAGGCGCTGTACATGGGGGGCACTTGCTGAATCGGACCGGTGAACTGCTGTTGAACACGAAGCAGTTCTGGGCTTGGAATCGGTGCATCGCCTGTGGCACACCAAGGCAAGGGGCGTGTTTCAATGACATCGCCTTCGGCGTCGCCGGTGCTGGTTTTTTGTCCCAATTTGGCCACGGCTTCGTAAGACTTATCGGCTTCTAAATGAAGCTGACTGAATTTGGTGGCTGCGCCAAAACACAAAGGCAAAACCCCCGTGGCAAGCGGATCGAGTGTGCCGGTGTGGCCGGCTTTTTCGGCGCGCAACAACCACTTGGCCTTTTGCAAGGCATCGTTGCTCGAGAGTCCTAAGGGTTTGTCCAGCAACAACAACCCATGCACCGGGCGTCGTTTGACCGAACTCGCCCGTGTGCGTGGCGCGTTCATGGCGTCGGATCGTCCTGGGCGCGGGAAGACACAGCCTTGGCGATCAAGGCATTCATGTCGGCCGCTTTTTCAGTGGTGCGGTCAAAGTGGAAGTGCAAGGTGGGCACCGTGTGGATGTGCAAACGCTTGAACAAGCCGTTGCGCAAAAAACCTGCGGCTTGATTCAAGCCTTGCTCAGCGGCCAAAGGGTCCCCCAGCAAGCAGCTGAAGTAAACCTGGGCGTGGGCGTAATCGGGGGTGACTTCAACGGATTGAATGGTCACCATGCCTACGCGCGGGTCTTTCAACTCGCGCGCGATCAGCTCGGTCAGATCGCGCTGGATCTGATCGGCGACTTTAAAGCCCCGGTTGGGTCCGCTGGATGTTTTTCGGGTCATTTGATTGGCTCCTGGCTAGATGACATGGGCTGTCACAGCGTGCGAGCAATCTCCTTGACTTCGAAGAATTCGAGCTGATCGCCCACGACGATGTCGTTGTAGTTTTTGAGTTTGATACCGCACTCAAAACCTTCTTTGACCTCACGCACATCGTCTTTGACACGCTTGAGGGACTCGAGCTCGCCAGTGTAGATAACGACGTTGTCGCGCAGCAAGCGGAAACGGGCCGAACGGTTGACCAAGCCCGAAGTAACCATACAGCCGGCCACTGTGCCGATCTTGGAGGCCACAAACACGGTGCGAATTTCGGCAGTTCCGATGACTTCTTCTTTCTTGTCGGGCGTCAACATGCCAGACATCGCGGCCTTCAGTTCATCCACTGCGTCGTAAATGATGTTGTAGTAATGGATGTCGACGTCATTGCCTTCAGCCAATTTGCGCGCACCGGCGTCGGCCCGAACGTTAAAGCCAATGACAATCGCTTTGGAGGCGATCGCCAAGTTGATGTCCGACTCGCTGATCGCACCGACCGCGGCGTAGACCAGTTGCACCTTGACTTCGTCGGTCGACAACTTGAGCAGTGATTGCGCCAACGCTTCTTGGGAGCCTTGCACGTCGGCCTTGATGATGATGGGCAACGTTTTGACCTCGCCCGCGCTCATGTCGGTGAACATGTTTTCCAACTTGGCGGCTTGCTGCTTGGCCAACTTGGTGTTGCGGAACTTGCCAGCGCGGTAGGTGGCGATTTCACGGGCACGGCGTTCATCGCTCAGAACCATGAATTCGTCACCGGCTTGGGGCACTTCGGTCAAGCCTTGAATTTCGACAGGAATCGAGGGCCCTGCAGACTTAACGGGCGAGCCTGTTTCGTCCAACATGGCGCGCACGCGGCCGTAGGTTTGACCGGCCAACACCACGTCACCGGTCTTCAAAGTGCCGGACTGGACCAAGACGGTCGCCACAGGACCACGGCCCTTGTCGAGCTTGGCTTCGATGACCAAGCCCTTGGCGTTGGTGTCCACAGGCGCTTTGAGTTCAAGCACTTCGGCTTGCAGCAATACCTGCTCGAGCAAGTCATCAATGCCTTGACCGGTTTTAGCCGAAACTGAAACAAACGGCGAATCACCCCCGAACTCTTCGGGGACGACTTCTTCGGCAATCAACTCGCTGCGCACGCGCTCCAAGTTGCTGTCGGGCTTGTCGATTTTGTTGATCGCAACCACCAAAGGCACACCCGCCGCTTTCGCGTGTTTGATGGCCTCTTTGGTTTGTGGCATCACGCCGTCGTCGGCAGCCACCACCAAGATGACGATGTCGGTGGCTTGTGCGCCGCGGGCACGCATGGCCGTAAACGCTTCGTGGCCCGGGGTGTCCAAGAACGACACCATGCCGCGTGGGGTTTCGACGTGGTAAGCGCCAATGTGTTGGGTAATGCCGCCGGCTTCGCCAGACGCCACCTTGGTGCGGCGGATGTAGTCCAGCAAGGAGGTTTTACCGTGGTCAACGTGACCCATGACCGTGACCACAGGGGCACGTGTCACAGCCACGGCATCGGCGTGACCTTCTTCTTCGTCGGTGAAGGCTTCAGGATCGTCCAACGCAGCGATGATGGCTTTGTGGCCCATTTCTTCCACCACGATCATGGCTGTGTCTTGGTCCAAAGGTTGGTTGATGGTGACCATCTGACCCAACTTCATCAAATGCTTGATGACTTCTGAAGCCTTGACCGACATCTTGTGGGCCAGTTCGGCCACGGTGATGGTTTCGGGCACGTGCACTTCAATGACGCGTGCCTCAACGGGTGCTTGCACCTGCTGATGGTCATCGCGATCACGGTCGTTGCCACGGCGGCCCTTGGGGCCTGCACGCCAGACATTGCGACCCACACCGCCGCTGCTGTCGCCGCGGGTTTTGATTTCTTTCTTCTTGGCCGCCGGGTCACCTGCCCAGCTGGAGGACAGCTTGGCCGATTTGACTTCGCGGTTGCCGCCTGGACCCGCTGCACCACCGGCACCAGCTGCATTGGCTCCGGTGCCCGCACCACCACCAGCCCCTGGGGCGCGCTGAGCGCCACCGGCAGGAGCGGCGGGTTTGTGCAATGTCCCCTTGACGGTGGACTTGGGTTCTTCGGCCTTTTTAACCACCACCGGTTTTTTCGGTGGTGCGCTCATCATGGAACGAATGGCGGCCGCTTCGGCTTCGGCCTTTTTACGGCGATCGCTCAAATCGACAGCGCGGGCGGCTTCTTCAGCGGCACGGGCTTTGGATTCTTCTTCGGCTTTGGTTCGGGCTTCTTCGGCCGCTTGAACTCGGGCCGCCGCCGCAGCGGCTTGCTCTTGCGTCAGCTCTTGTTTCTCGGCCATGGCCTGCTGCTTGCGCTCAGCTTCTTGAGCGGCATAAGCAGCGGCGCGTTCAGCGGCTTCTCGTTCGCGTTGCTCTTTGTCTTCGCGAGCACGGCGCTTTTCAACCAAATCGGCTTCTTGGCGACGAATCAACTCGGCTTGACGACGAGCCGCTTCTTCTCGCTTGACCAATTCAGCGGATTGACCGGTTTGATCCGCCGAAACCTCTGTAGAAGAAGCCTCAACGACATTCGTCATCCCTGTAGATTGATCATGCGCTGGCGCGCTGGCCTCCACCGGTGAAGCCACCGTTGCGGCTTCTGTTGATGCCTCGGAGGTGACTTCGACCTCGTCATCGCGCTTGATGAAGGTGCGCTTTTTACGCACTTCCACTTGAATCGTGCGGGCTTTGCCGCTGGCATCTGCCTGCTTGATTTCACTGGTTGACTTTTTCACCAGCGTGATCTTTTTGCGCTCACCGGTGGCCGTGCCATGACTGGCTTGCAGGTGGCTCAACAGTTTTTGCTTGTCGGCATCGGTCAACACATCGCTGACGGAGGCCTTGTTCATCCCGGCTAGGCGCAATTGCTCCAGCAGAGTGTCAGGATTTTTTTTGAGTTCATTGGCGAACTCGGCAACGGTGGTACTGGACATATTTGTTTTCGCGACTCCATGACCATTACTCTTGACCCGCGAACCAATGTTCGCGTGCCTGCATGATCAAAGCGGTGGCCTCTTCGGGAGTTTGGCCGGTAATTTCAATAAGCTCGTCGCCAGCCAAATCGGCCAGTTCGTCGCGGGTGTGGATGCCATTGGCCGCCAATTGGGCAATCAGCTCAGGGGTCAAGCCCGTCAAATCACGCAGGTCTTGGCTCACCTCTTCCACGCTCTCTTCGCGCGCAATTTCCATGGTCAACAAGGCATCTTTGGCGCGGGCGCGAAGCTCGTTGATGGTGTCTTCGTCGAAGCTTTCGATTTCTAACATTTCTTGAATTGGCACGTAGGCCACTTCTTCCAAGCTGGTGAAACCTTCGGCGATCAGGATGTCGGCGATTTCTTCGTCCACATCGAGCTTTTCCATGAACAAGACGCGGGTCGTGTGCGACTCATCGGCTTGTTTTTGCGCCGACTCAGCGGCGTCCATGATGTTGATCTTCCAGCCGGTCAAGTCGGACGCCAAGCGCACGTTTTGACCGCCACGGCCAATTGCAATGGCCAGATTTTCTTCGTCCACCACCACGTCCATGGCGTGCTTTTCTTCGTCGACGACGATGGATTGCACGTTGGCCGGCGCCAAAGCACCAATCACGAATTGCGCAGGGTCTTCACTCCACAACACAATGTCGACGCGTTCGCCAGCCAGTTCGGTGGTGACGGCATTCACGCGGGTGCCGCGCACACCGACACAGGTACCAATGGGGTCAACGCGCTTGTCGTGCGACAAAACAGCAATCTTGGCGCGTGAACCAGGGTCACGGGCGCACGACTTGATTTCGAGCAGGCCTTGTTCAATTTCGGGCACTTCTTGACGGAACAATTCCATCATGAATTCAGGTGCTGAGCGCGACAAAATGATCGGCGCGCCGCGCAAGGTCAAGTCAACTTCCATGATCATGGCGCGAACGCGGTCGCCGTTACGGAGGTTTTCCTTGGGGATCATTTCGTTGCGACGCAGGCGGCCTTCGATGCGGCCTGACTCCACGATGATGTCGCCCTTGTCCATGCGCTTGACGGTACCGACCAAGATTTTTTCGCCACGCGACATGAACTCGTTCAAGAGCATTTCACGCTCAGCGTCACGGATCTTTTGCAAGATCACTTGCTTGGCCGCCATGGCGCCAATGCGGCCAATCGGCAGAGATTCGACCAGCTCTTCGATGTGTTCATCGACCTCTATGTCGGCAATTTGCTCTTGGGCTTCGAACAACAAAATTTCTTGTTCAGGCAATTGCAAGCCAGCCTCATTGGGCACCACGTGCCAGCGACGGAAGGTTTCGTACTCGCCTGTGTCACGGTCAATCGAAACGCGAATGTCCACATCGCCTTGGTACAGCTTTTTGGTTGCTTGGGCCAATGCAGCCTCCACAGCGCCAATCACCACATCCCGCTCGACGTTCTTTTCGCGCGAGATGGCGTCCACCAACATCAACAATTCGCGATTCATCTCACCACACTCCTATACAAATATTGATCACTCGGCCACGTCATCAGGCGCAGCCGCCCGGCCCTTGAAATCCACAATTGGCGCCAACCGCGCATCACGCAGCTCATCCAATACAAACCCCAGCGCCTGAAGCGGCGGGAGTTCGCGTTTTTTACTGATCTTTTGTCCTGGCTTGACCTTCAGCTCTTCGCGCCAAACGATTTGCCAGCCTCCTTGATCTGCACGCTCCAAGGTGCCGCGAAATTTCTTGCGGTTGGCATTCACCAAACCAGCGGCGGCCTCGCCCATGGGCGCTTTCAAGGTGATGTCAATGACTTCACCCAAGAAACGCTCAAAGTCTTTTTCACCGCGAAGTGGGCGGTCCAATCCGGGTGAAGAGATTTCCAAACGGCGGTATTCAACCGCTTCGACCTCCAGCGCATATTGCAGCTGGCGATTGACCTTTTCGCAATCTTCGACGGTGATAAAAGCAGTCGCTTGCTCACGCAGGTCAGGCGTCCAAGGCCAATCGATGGTGATCCGCACCAAGCCACCGGCAGAACGCTCGATCTCGACCAAGTCATAACCCAGTCCACTCACAGTTTGTTCGACGATTTGCTGAAACGACACGTACTCGAAAAGCCTATAGATTTTTAAAACAAAAACGATTTCGAAAATCGTTCGACCAAAAAAAACGGGCGGTAAAAACCCGCCCGTTTGGTCGTGAAGCCGTTATTGTAACTGCTTTAAAAGGCCTCTGACAAGACCCCTTGCAACCGAGCCCAGAGCTCAGCCGCTTCGGAATTTTCGGAATTTTCCGAATTGGGCTGTCCAGCAGGCGAGCGTGTTTGCGCGGAGGTGACCGCCTGAGTGACGGGGCTCGAATCGACCAAGGACTGAATGTGTCGAGCCAACACCTCGGCCTGCGGCAACATGGCGCCGAAATGATGGACTTGGTGGCCGTGTGCCAGCAACAAAGTGGGAAAGGTTTCAACGTCGACATCCCCCATGGCTTCCGCTTGGTCTTCTATGTCGACCCAATAGAAATCCAGTGCGGGAAAACGCCTGGCCAAATTTTTGAAGTCGGCTTCGTAGCCTTTGCAAACGCCACACCAACCGGCGCATAAGCAGACCACGGACCATCCTTGGTGTTGGGGGTGATCGAGGGGCTCTTGCGCAGCACGATGATAAGAATCGGAGCTCATGGTTGATCATCCTAGCATGCGACAATCCCGCCCCAACGCATCCCCACCGCATCCCATACGGGGTTTTAAGGAGTCTGAAATGGGTTTTCTGTCTGGCAAAAAATTGCTCATCACCGGCGTCTTGTCGAACCGTTCCATCGCCTATGGCATCGCCAAGGCCTGCCATGCGCAAGGCGCCGAGTTGGCGTTCAGTTACGTCGGCGAGCGCTTCAAAGACCGCATCACCGAGTTTGCTGCCGACTTTGATTCCAAACTGATTTTTGACTGCGACGTGGGCGACGACGCGCAGATTGAGCAACTGTTCAAGGACCTGACGGTTCATTGGCCCCAATTTGACGGCTTCGTCCACAGCATTGGTTACGCGCCCCGAGAAGCCATTGCAGGCGATTTTTTAGAGGGCCTGAGCCGCGAAGGTTTCAAAGTAGCGCACGACATCAGCGCCTACAGCTTTCCCGCGATGGCCAAAGCCGCCCTGCCCTACCTCAAGGACAACGCGTCGCTGTTGACCTTGACCTACCTCGGCGCCATCCGCACCGTGCCCAACTACAACACCATGGGGTTGGCCAAAGCCAGCTTGGAAGCGTCGGTTCGATACTTGGCCGAATCTTTGGGCAGCCAAAAACGCGGCCTGCGCGCCAACGGCATTTCAGCCGGGCCCATTAAAACCTTGGCGGCCAGCGGCATCAAAGGGTTTGGCAAAATTTTGAGCGCGGTCGCTGACAGCGCGCCGATTCGCCGCAACGTCACCATCGAGGACGTGGGCAACGTCGCCGCCTTCTTGCTAAGCGATTTGGCCGCCGGCGTCAGCGCCGAAATCACCTATGTGGACGGCGGCTTCAGCCAAGTGGTCGGCGGGGTCGCCGAGCCAGCGGCTTAAACTTTTTCGCCCTTTTTCACGCAATCGGCAAAGTAGCTCTTCTTGCCGTTGTCGTCGACGATTTCAACCAGGCCGTGGATGTCGGTTTCAAAACCGGGACATTGCAGGTTGAAGTCTCGCGCAAACTTCAAATAATCCACGATCTTTTTGTTGAACACTTCGCCTGGAATCAACAACGGAATGCCTGGCGGGTAAGGCGTCACCAAGCTGGTCGTGATACGGCCTTCTAAGTCGTCGATGGGCACGCGCTCGGTGTTGCGTTGCGCAATGCAAGCATAGGCGTCAGAGGGCTTCATCTCGGGCGTCAAGTCGCTCAAATACATGTCGGTGGTCAAACGGGCAATGTCGTGCTTGGCGTACAAATCGTGCACGTGTTGGCACAAATCGCGCAGACCCATCTTTTCGTAGCGACGGTGTTTTTGGCAGAACTCGGGCAAGATGCGCCACATGGGTTGGTTCTTCTCCCAGTCGTCCTTGAATTGCTGCAAGGCGGTGAGCAGAGAGTTCCATCGGCCCTTGGTGATGCCGATGGTGAACATCACAAAGAAACTGTAAAGACCGGTTTTCTCAACAATCACACCGTGCTCAGCCAAGAACTTGGTGACGATGCTGGCGGGAATGCCGGTCTTGGCGAACTTGCCGTTTAAGTCCATGCCGGGGGTGACGATGGTGGCTTTGATGGGGTCCAACATGTTGAAACCATCGGCAATTTTGCCAAAGCCGTGCCATTTTGATGAACGGGTGTCGTCCTTGATGATCCAGTCTTTGGCCAAGCCAATGCCTTCGTCGACCAATTTCTCGGGGCCCCAAACCTTGAACCACCAGTCCTTGCCGTACTCCTCGTCCACCTTGCGCATGGCGCGGCGGAAATCAAGGGCTTCGGCAATGCTCTCTTCCACCAAGGCGGTGCCGCCGGGGGGCTCCATCATGGCAGCCGCCACATCGCAACTGGCGATGATGCTGTATTGCGGGCTGGTGCTGGTGTGCATCAGATAGGCTTCGTTGAACAGATGGCGGTCCAACTTTTGGTTCTGCGCGTCTTGCACCAACACATGACTGGCTTGGCTGATGCCGGCCAACAATTTGTGAATGGATTGAGTGGCATAAACGACGCTGTCTTTCGGACGCGCGCGTTTTTTGCCCATTGCATGGTAGGGGCCATAAAACGGATGGAAGGCGGCGTGGGGCAACCAAGCTTCGTCAAAGTGCAGGTTCTCGACATAGCCGTCGAGCATGCCCTTGATGGTCTCGGTGTTGTACAAAACACCATCGTAGGTGGATTGCGTGAGCGTCAAGATGCGCGGTTTGACCTTCTTGGGGTCAACGCCTTTGAGCAAGGGGTTGGCTTTGATCTTGGCTTGGATCGACTCATGCGTGAACTCGCTTTGAGGGATAGGGCCGATGATGCCGAAGTGGTTGCGCGTGGGTTTCAAAAACACCGGAATCGCACCCGTCATGATGATGGCGTGAAGAACCGATTTGTGGCAGTTGCGGTCCACCACGACCACATCGCCGGGCGCAACAGCATGGTGCCAAACCATTTTGTTCGAGGTGCTGGTGCCATTGGTGACGAAAAAGCAATGATCGGCATTGAAGATCCGAGCCGCGTTGCGCTCGGACTCGCCAATCGCCCCGTTGTGGTCCAACAATTGACCCAATTCTTCCACTGCATTGCAAACGTCCGCGCGCAGCATGTTCTCGCCATAGAACTGGTGGTACATCTGGCCCACGGGGCTCTTCAAAAAGGCCACGCCACCCGAGTGACCTGGGCAGTGCCATGAGTAAGAACCGTCTTCCGCGTAGTCCAGCAACGCCTTGAAGAAGGGGGGCTGCACGCCTTCCAAGTAACTCTTGGCCTCGCGAATGATGTGACGCGCCACAAACTCGGGCGTGTCTTCAAACATGTGAATGAAGCCGTGCAACTCACGCAAGATGTCGTTGGGCAGGTGGCGTGAGGTTTTGGTTTCGCCGTAGATGTAGATGGGCACGTCCAGGTTTTTGCGACGCACCTCATCAATGAAACTGCGCAGGTTCAACACCGCAGGATCGAGGTCAGGGCCCGGGGTGAACTCTTCGTCGTCGATCGACAAAATAAAGGCGCTGGCCCGGCTTTGCTGTTGGGCAAACTGGCTCAAATCGCCATAGCTGGTGACGCCCAGGACTTCAAAGCCTTCTGTTTCAATCGCTTGAGCCAAGGCACGAATGCCCAAGCCCGATGTGTTTTCGGAACGGAAGTCTTCATCAATGATGACGATGGGAAAGCGAAATTTCATGGGGACCCAACAAAAGACATTAGAAATAGCCGCGAAGTGTACGAAATATTGGTGACGCTTTGCTACAATTCTGGGCTCCGGAGAGGTGGATGAGCGGTTTAAGTCGCACGCCTGGAAAGCGTGTGAGGGTTAATGGCCCTCCGCGGGTTCGAATCCCGCCCTCTCCGCCAAGTCATTGACTGACCACATACGAAAGACATCGAGACATGCGTGATCTGCTTAACCGATTGACCACAGCACAAAAATTCGATTTGATTGGCGTCTTCTTCCTCATGTCTTTGGCGCTGCCAGCATGGATGACCGCCCAAGCAGACCTTTCGGTCATGTCGGTGGCCCAAACAGAACAAGCCGGTCTCTCACCCGCCATGTCCACACTGGGCGCGATTCAAAAAGCCCAAAACCAACGCAAATCAGGACTCGCCGCCGCCGATCCCGCTTTTAAAACTTGGCAAGACGAACTGCGCGCCGCCACCACCACACTGCGTCAATACGCCACAGAGACAACAGATGAAGCGCTCACAGGTCAAGTGACTGCCTTGGACAAAGCGGTTCAGGCGGTCTCGCCAGACGCTTCCACTCAAACTGATTTGATCGACCAACAATTGAACGTGATGGAAGCCATTGTGGATGCGTCGACAATGGCCTTGGATCCAGATGCCGACAGCTTTAACTTCATCATGGGCACCTTGTTGTCTGCGCCGAACCTCGGTGAAAGTTTGTCGCGTCTTCAATTGGTTTATGAAAAGATTGCCAAAGACGGTCGCGAAACAGCTGAAGACCACAACCAAATTGTGCGGGCTCTGAATTTGGCTCGTTTGCACGATCGCAACACACAGGCTTCGATGAACAAAGCCATTGCAGCGCGCGCAGAAATTGAATCCACCATCAAACCCCTGACCACAGCGGCCCACGTTTCAGCGGACAAGGCGCTTGAAATGGTGCAAGGGCAAGGCCTGACCTCTCCCTCCGCTGCCGATGCCGCCAAAATTGCCGCGGCATTACAACAAGCCGTCAACGATCAATACACGATGATGACGGCCACCAGCAAGGTGTTGGACGAGTGCTTAACCAACCGCTACACCAATGCCAGAAACCATTTGATACTGGTCAGCAGCTGCGTGATCTTCATGAGCTTGGTGGCCTTCTTCTTGAGCTTCATGGTGAGTCGCCATTTGTTGGACCAACTCGGGGGCGAACCCGGCTATGCCACGTCGGTGGTCAGCCGCATTGCTTCGGGCGACTTCTCGGTGAAGGTGAAAACGCAGGCCTCCGACCGCACGAGTTTGCTGTATTCCATGAAATTGATGACCGAATCCTTGTCCGAAGGGATCAGTGAAATCAACGCCACCGTTTCAGCCATGGCCCGGGGCCAGTTTGACCAACGGGTGCGGGCCGACCTGAAGGGTGAGTTGCTGACCCTCAAAGACAGCATCAACGCCAGCGTTTCAGACCTCGGCCAAACCATTGAAGCGATTAATTTGGTCATGGCTCAAGTGACCCACGGTGTCTTGACAGCTCGCATTTCTACCACCGCACAAGGTGACTTGGCGCGCCTGAAAGACAACATCAATTTGACCCTTTCTGGCTTGTCGAACAACATCCGTGAAATCAACGACGTGATGGCTTCCGTTTCCCAAGGCAAATTGACCACCAAAGTCACTGGCGACGCCGAAGGTGATTTTGATGAGTTGAAACAGAACATCAACAATTCTTTGTCCAGCGTGGGGCGCGCTTTGGCTCAGATCACCTCGCAAACCCGCCAAGTGGCAGTGGCAGCAGGGCAATCTTCCCAAGCCATTGGCCAGATTTCAGACGGCGCTCAAAACCAAATGCACGCCATCACACAAGTGGGCAAAGCCATTCACACCACTTTGCATTCGATGCAAGACATGACGGTCGACTCTGCCCAGGCCATCGAAAAATCCCGCGATGCCGTGCAGATCATTCGTCAAGGTCAAGACAAGATGCAACAGATGGTCGGCGTGGTGAACCGCATTGCACAAAGCAGCGAAAAAATCACCAAGATCACCGATGTGATTGAAGAAATCGCCAACAAAACCAACCTGCTCTCACTCAACGCCGCCATTGAAGCGGCCCGAGCGGGTGAACATGGCAAGGGCTTTGCCGTGGTGGCCTCTGAAGTGGGCAAATTGGCCATCAGCTCAGCCGACAGCACCAAAGAAATTTCTGAGCTGGTGAAGCAATCGGTCTTTGAAGTCAAGGAAGCGGTCAGCATTGTTCAAGAAGTGGCCAACGACATGTCGCGCATTCAAAGCGGATCGATTGAAACCGAAGCCATGTTGCAACGCATTTCTTACTCTTTGCAGGGTCTGAATGGCACCGCCTCTGAGATCAACCAAAACGTCGATGCGCTGAATCAAATTGCTCACCGCAACGCAGCGGCTTCAGAGGAAATGACCGCCACGGTGCAAGAGCTGTCCTCAATTGCCGAAGAAACCCGCAAAGAAGTGATTCGATTCGTGGTTTAACGGGTGTTCATGCTCGGGTGTTGCCGGTCTGGATTCATGACGCAAAAAACATCGTCATTGAGGCGAAAAGTAGGATGGCCACTCCGGTCCACCCCAAATACAGGACAACTTTCGAGGGCTGGAACGAACCCATTACAGAGCGACGAGCGCCCAAAATAAGAATGATGATCATCAGCGGTACCGCTGCAACTCCGTTGATGATGGCGCTCCAAATCAGCGCCCTCATCGGGGTTATGGGCGAATATTGGATGACCAACGCGCTGAAAATGCTCAGCGTTATGACCATATAAAACCTTTTGTCTTGAAGGAAAGAGCTCTCCAAGCTCGATTCCCACCCAAAGGTTTCAGACAAAGCATAGGCTGCTGAGCCGGCAAGAACTGGGACGGCGATGAGCCCCACCGCCAATAGGCCGATTGCAAATAGAAAATAGGCTGAATCCCCGGCCAAGGGTCTTAGCGCTTCTGCAGCCTGTGCTGCGGTGGAAATATCCTTAATGCCAGCCACGTTCAGGGTTAGTGCCGTGGCAAGGATGATGAAATAAGCGGTTAAGTTGGAATAAAGCATGCCACTCCATGTGTCCCACTTAATGCGTCTCACCTCTTGATGAGCGATTAGTGGTTCTTCTTCACACAAAGGCTTGGCCGAATGGGCTCGCATGTCTTCTACTTCTTGGGAGGCTTGCCAGAAGAACAAATAGGGACTGATGGTGGTTCCAAAAACGCCCACAACCATGGCCGCTGTTTCTGCATTCCATTCAATGCTTGGAAACAAGGTGCTTGATATCACCTCACCCCAATGCACGTGGACGGTGAGGAGCACAGCCCCATAAGCCAATAGCGATAAGGTCAACCACTTCAAAAAGAACACATAACGGTGGTATGGGACGAAGACAAGCAGCAACCAGGATATGAGTACGAACAGGACGGTCATCAGGTGCCAATTGATACCGGTCACAAGCTGAGCCACCTCACCCATTGCGGCAATGTCGGCTGCGATATTGAGGACATTGGCGATCAGAAGTAAAAGGACGAGTCCAACGACGATGGCTGGATGAAAGTTCTCCTTCAAATTGGCTGCAAGGCCTTTGCCAGTCGCCCTGCCGATTTGTGCGCAAACCACTTGGATCGCAGACATCAGGGGATAGCT
Organism: uncultured Curvibacter sp.; assembly: GCA_903828535.1. Classification (GTDB taxonomy): domain Bacteria; phylum Pseudomonadota; class Gammaproteobacteria; order Burkholderiales; family Burkholderiaceae_C; genus Curvibacter. The sequence goes on along the minus strand of CAIKMN010000023.1, from coordinate 24,893 downwards.
GAGTGGCATTGTCCAAAGCATGCCCAGTCCGAACTGGGCGCCGGCTTGGGAGTAGGTGACGATGCCACTTGGGTCATCGTCTGCAACGCCGGTGACAAGGCCTGGGCCGATCCTTGACAAGGGGTGCTTTTTGCATTTTTCCCAGAAAACTTTAAAAGTCATATCGGCCAGGATTTATGTTTGTGGAAGCCCATGATTGGCTCTGTTCTTGCCAACGCATTGCCTCGGCTGCCCTTGAATCAGAAGAGAGTAGCTCATTAAGGGCGAACAGGTCCGGATCGCGCCTCAACCTGCTGTGCTAATTCTGAATAAAAACCAAGCTTAAAAAGCACTTCTGCCAGAACAAACAAAGGGCCAATGGCAAGCCCCATGACATCATCAAAAAAGGCGGGTTTACGACCTTCAAAGTAATGGCCAATGAACTGGATCACCCAACCCAGCATAAAACCACCGACGCCTACAAGCAGCCAAGTTTGGTCATCTAGGCCTGCAACCCACGCGCCGAAAAACAGCCCCGATCCCAACCAGACTGTCATGATCAACCCCATGCCAAAGTGCAGCCGAAAGTAATACAAAAGCAACACAACAACGACGAAAAAAGCCGGTGAGCAGGAATAATCATTGACCGTCCACATGGGGCGTGAAAGTAGCACCAACAGGGCCATCACGATCAGTGGAATGCCGATCAAGTGTGTCGCGATGTTGCGCTCACTGCGGTGGTAGTCGGCATAGTTGGAGAGTTGATCAAGCATGGTTTTCATGTGGGGGAATGCCTCTGTTCCTTTTTAAAATAAGTAGAAGCTACTACACAATGGCACTCTGAATTGTGATTTAGTCCAAAAACCAGGAGACAGCTTTGAAAAAATTTAGCCGAATGGCGTACTTGGCGTGTCTATTGATCCTTTCTGTGAGCGCTCATGCGGCAGACCGTGGTTGAGACCATGAAGTTGCGCAAGTTCACCTTGCGCCTGGCATTGGGTTTGAGATTTATGGCTTTAAAATAAAAGCCCATCAACGCGGGTGTAGTTCAATGGCAGAACGGCAGCTTCCCAAGCTTCATACGAGGGTTCGATTCCCTTCACCCGCTCCAATGCGACCAGCCTGCTGAGGCCCACCCGTCGGCTGTCTCAAGCTCTGGCGATCAGCAAGTCGTCCCATCGGGTTGTGTAATGCGGCGTTCGGCGCTCTTGCTTCATGCCCCAGACTTTCGGCGTTGCCCTGGCACCTGAACTGGCCATGTGCACGGTGCCTTTGCCGTAGCGGCTGTTGATCGCGTCCATGGCGAGCATCAATTTCACGCTGTCATCGGCGTCATCTTCTTCCAAGTCGAGCTCATATTGCAAGGTGTGGTCGGGCACCAAATCGAGCAACATGACGCCCGCTTTGCACCACTCGTAACCGGATGCATAAATGCTTTTAATGCCGCTGACCGCCGCGCCCACCAGCAGCGCGGTGTCGGCGGTGGGACGGCGCAGCGGCACGAGGGTGCTTTGGGAGCGTTTCGGACCTGGCCGAAACGGCGAGGTTCGCACGAACACCAAGACCTCTGAGGCCAAGCTGTTTTGACGCCGAAGTTTTTCGGCGGCGCGGCTGGCAAACTCACTCACAGCCTCGACCAAATGAGGCAGCTCGGTGACGGACCGACCAAAACTTCGGGTGCAAGCAATTTCTTTTTTGGGGGCGGGCACATCGTCCAAATCGATGCAGGGCTGGCCTTGCAATTCGCGCACAGTGCGCTCGAGCACCACGCTCCATCGGCTCCGAACAGTGGACGGGCTGAGTTGGGCCAGGTCGTCAACGGTGTGCACGCCGGCCTGCTTCAGTTGTTTACCGATGCGGGGACCCACGCCCCACACATCGCCAACTTCGGTGGCTTTCAGGACGGCGGTGAAGTCGCTGGGCGGCAAGGCCGCCAAATTGCAAACTTGGGCTAATTCGAGGGGATAGCTGCCGGGTTTTCTTTCCGCGGTTTTGGCAATGTGGTTGGCGAGCTTGGCGAGTGTTTTGGTGGGACCTATGCCGATGCCGCAGGGAATGCCAATCCACTGGTTGATACGGGCACGAATGGCCCTCGCACGTTGCGTCAAGTCGCCCGATACGCCGTCGAGTCCAATGAAACTTTCGTCGATGCTGTAAATTTCTTGTGTGGGGCCCAGCCCTGCCGCCAAGCTCATCATTCGGTCAGACATGTCGCCGTACAGCGTGAAATTGGCGGACAGCGCGACCAAACCCGCCTCGTTTTCAAGGTGCCTGATTTGGAACCAAGGCGCGCCCATTTTGATGCCCAGCGCTTTGGCCTCGTTCGATCGGGCGATGGCGCAACCGTCGTTGTTCGACAACACCACGACCGGAATGCCCTGCAAAGACGGCCGAAAAACCCGCTCGCAGCTCACATAAAAATTATTGCCATCAACCAGCGCAAACATGGGGCGGCCTCCTCCAAATCAAAGCGCCACCATTTCCACCGAACCGCTCAAAATGGGTTTGCACAAAATTTTGTAGGCATCGGCGTCAAAGTGGGCGTCCACACGGGCCAAGGCTTGGGCCGTTGACACATCGTGGACGGTGCCCAAATGACACCAATTTCTCACCACATGGATGTCCAAGTCATGGTCTTCATCTGGGGGGTAACGCTCAATCAACCCCAAAGCGCCCGTGTGCGGCCACACATTCACCTGCATCTCCGCCAAGCAGGCCAGCAAGCGCGCGTGGTGCTCGGCGACCGATTAGCGGCCGCAGCAAGCGCCCTCACACAAGTGGAGTTGCGAGCGAAAACAAGGCTTGCCTTGCGTGCTGCGCTCCAAGCCCAAATGGGTGTAGCAAAGCTTGTTGTCGTCGGCCAGATTTTTCAGATGCTCGAGGGCGGACCGGTGGCTGTTGAACAAGCCGTAAAGATGCTCCGTTTTAGAAAAATCAATGGCCTTGGCGTCGACAATTTCTGGTGTTTGGGGTGCATTGGGTACACGCGATACCGGGTTTGATAAGCGCAGCGAACAGAGTTGCCGGCTGCGTCGCAAGCGTTTATTGAACAGGGGGAAGTCTTGCTTGATCATCTTGGACTCCAGCAACAAAGCCCCGATTTCGCCCGCGGTTGGAATGTGCGTGATGCGTTTGGTTTGGTGCAACATCCGCGCTTCTTCAGGTGTGCGCAAGTGCGATAAGACACGGGTTCGGATGTTGATGCTTTTGCCAATGTAAAGGGGAAGATCCACCGCATCCCCATGAAACACATAAACCCCGGGCGACGAGGGCAAGTCGGCCACCTCAGCGGTCAAATGGTCTGGGTAACGGTAAGGGACTTGGTAAGGGACTTCAAATTCCATAAAGGCTCAAACCCAATTCAGGCAGAAAACCATTTCACACAAGCCGTCACCACGCCCCAAATTTCCAGAGTCTGGCCTTCTTTGGGACGTATTTCAGGGTAGGTCGGATTGGCCGGCAACAACTTGACCCGCCCTGCTCGTTGGTACAACTGCTTCACCGTAAATTCCCCATCGACCACGGCCACCACAATGTGGCCATGCCGAGGCTTCAAGGCCTTGTTCACCACCAGCGTGTCACCGTTGAAGATGCCCGCTTCCCGCATCGACTCGCCGCTCACCTTGAGCAAAAAAGTCGCTTGGGGATGGGTGATCAATTTGGCCGTCAAATCCACGCGGTTGACCGCAAAGTCTTCAGCCGGAGACGGAAACCCCGCCGCCACCGTGTCGCCCGCCACGCCCAACCACAGCGGCGCCGAGGCAACAGGCAAAGGGCCAGGCACCGGTTGGGTCGAGCGGAAAATACTGTTCATAAATACAGTATACAAGCACGACAGCGCCACCCCGCGGCCTCCCTCAAAAGCACTAGACTCGGTACCCAACTCGGTACGCAAGCCCCTTCATTTTTTAAACCAGGAGACACCCATGACCCCCTTATTCACCGGCAAAATCGCGCTCGTCACAGGTGGCAGCTCAGGCATCGGCAAAGCCACCGCTTTGGCCTTTGCCCAGCAAGGCGCCAAAGTCGTGGTGACCAGCCGACGCGAAGAGGAAGGTCAAAACACGGTCAACTTGATCAAAGAAGCCGGTGGTGAGGCGCTGTTCGTCAAAACCGATGTTTCCAAATCGGCGGACGTCCAAAACATGGTCAACCAAACGATTGACCATTTTGGCGCGCTGGATTTTGCCTTCAACAACGCGGGCATCAGCGGGTCGTTTTTAACCCCCTTGCTGAGTTACGAGGAGTCCACCTGGGACGACGTCATTGACATCAACCTCAAGGGTGTGTTTTTGAGCATGAAATATGAACTGCCCCACATCTTGAAAACCAAGGGCGCGATTGTGAACATGGCCTCCACCGCGGGCTTGAAAGCGGGCGCCATGGGCGTGGCTTATTACGCCAGCAAACACGGCGTGGTCGGCATGACCAAAGCCGTGGCCTTCGAATACGCCACGCAAGGGGTACGCATCAACGCCGTGGCCCCGGCCATCATTGAGACCGACATGACCTCAGGCGTCACCGTGAAAGGCAGCCCCGTGTACGACCGCATCTTGGCTCGGCATCCGATGGGCCGATTTGGCCAGCCGGAAGAAGTGGCCAACGCCGTCCTGTTCCTGTGCTCGCCCGCCGCCTCTTACATGACCGGTCATATTCTGCCCATCGACGGCGGTTTTATGATCTAAACCTTCGAAAATACGCAAGGTTTCAAATGAGCGATTTTTGGTTGCTTTTGCAATCAGGGGATTTTTGGCTTTTTCATCTCATCAACCGGGTCTGGACTTTTGAGGGGCTTGATCAAGTGGCCCCCTATTGGCGCAGCGGCCGGATTTGGTTTCCGGCTTATGCAGTCCTGTTTTGTTGGCTGATCTACCGTTTTAGAGCGCGGGCTTTGGGGTGGCTGTTGATGTTGACGGTCACCATCACAACGTCCGACCAATTGAGCAGTTTTCTCATCAAATTTTGGTTTGAGCGGGTGCGGCCCTGCAACGATGTGGTGAATCAACTGGACGCTCGGTTGTTGTTGGCGGTTTGCCCTTCCAGTTTCAGCTTCACCTCGTCCCACGCGACCAACCACTTTGCATTTGCCGCGTTCTTTTATATGACCCTATCGCAGCACCTGCCCATCGCTGCCCGTTTGATTTGGTGGTGGGCGGCTTCGGTGGCGTATCTGCAGGTGTACGTGGGGGTGCACTTTCCGCTGGACGTGACCGCAGGGGCTTTGCTCGGCACCGTGGTCGGCGTGTTTTGGGGACGCTGTACTCAACGGTTTTGGCCGCTGGCTTCAGGATCACCATGAAAAATTTGACGAATCAAATCGCCCTCATCACCGGCGTCAATGTGGGCATTGGCCAAGTCACCGCGATGACCTTGGCTCAGCGAGGTGCCAGGTTTTTTAGCAGGTCGATCGCAGGCGCGCACAAACTTTCTTGGGCATGAACTTGCCCCTGCATTTGCTCATCAACAATGCCGGGTTGGACGGGCGTCAATGAGTATGCGGTATCCAAGCTGGCCAACATTTTGTTCAGCACCGAGGTGTCCCCTTATGCCCTTCACCCCAGCGCAAGACCCCGCCTTGGCCAAACGCCTTTGGGAATTTAGTTGGAGTGTCACAGCAAATTCATTAAGTTAAATCGACTCCTGTCGATAATATTCACCATGATTTGGGTTTCTTGAAAGGGCATCAATATGGCAAGCTTAGATGACGTCATCACCCCGGATAAGCCCTGTGCCCAACCCCATTCACCCTTACCCGCTGAAACGGGCACGCTTCAAATTTCGGCCTTTCTAACGGGTGCCACGACCCTGCTGGCCAGTTGTGGTGGCGCCGGTGGCTCTGCCGGCACTTCAACCCCCCCCGTAACGCCGGCACCCGCCCCCAACGACGCGGATGCCGCTCGTTTTTTACTGCATGCCTCTTTAGCAGCCACGGACGCCGATATTCAATACGTCATCAACAATGGCAAGGAAGCTTGGATCAACCAGCAGACCACGATGACCTCGAGCCTCAGTCGCGTCGATTGGCTGAACAACGCCGGTTTTTCGGCAATGGCCAACATGAACTCAACGGCCGGCTTGGACAACGTGCTTTGGCACCACTTGATCGCTGAGAAAAACAGTTTCGTTCAACGCATTGCCCTGTTTTGGTCAGAGTTTTTTGTGGTCTCTGTTTTGGGCCTTCCGGTGGCTTGGCGACAGTTCATGGCGGCCGGTTACATGGACACCTTAGAGAAAAACGCACTGGGGAATTTCCGTGACCTGCTCAAGGCCGTGACCCTATCGCCCGGCATGGGCGAATATTTGAGTTTGGCAGGCAGCCAGAAAGCCAATACAGCGACCAATCGGCACCCCGATGAGAATTACGCCCGCGAAATCATGCAGCTGTTCACCATCGGCCTTTACCAACTCAACCCGGATGGCTCTGTCGCGTTAAACGCTTCCAAACAGCCGATCGATACTTATTCACAAAACGATGTGCTGGGTTTAGCAGCCGCGTTTACAGGCTGGAATTTTTCAGGAACCAACACCAGCTACGCCTATGCCGTTACGCCCATGGTGATGACCGAAGGCAACCACCAGGGCTCGACCGCCAACACGTTTTTGGGCGTCACGATTCCGTCGGGAACGACAGGTGCACAGTCTTTAGAAATCATCCTCGACACGCTCTTCAATCACAACAATGTGCCGCCTTTTGTGGCCAGGCGCATGATTCAAAATTTGGTGAGTTCAAACCCATCAGCGGCCTATATTCAACGAGTCGCCAATGTGTTTATCAACAACGGCAAAGGCGTTCGAGGTGATTTACTCGCTGTGGTCAAAGCGGTTTTATTGGACGCTGAAGCTTCACAGGCGGTGCAGACTTTGAATGGCAAGGTGCGTGAACCCATGCTGCGGCTGGTGCAATGGGGCAGAACTTTTGACGCGGTAACGGCCACCGGGGTTTGGGGCATTGGTGACACCAGCGACCCCAGTACGCGCTTATCGCAAAGTCCGCTTCGAGCGCCTTCTGTTTTTGGGTACTTTGACCCGATTTATTCTCCGCCCAATTCGGCTCTGAGCGCTCAGAATTTACTGGCGCCCGAGATGCAATTGATCGATGAAAACTCGGTGGCGGGTTATCTGAACTACCTGCAGAACTTTGTCACCAATGGTGCTTCTGACCTGATTGCGCCCTACACCACCGAGTTGACGCTCGCGACCAACGCCACGCAATTGATCGCCAGGCTCAACCTGTTGCTGACAGCCAATCAGTTGTCTTCCACCACGATCAACTCGCTCACGGGAGCCATCAATGCCATGCCTGTCACCACCGCAGCCAACCTGCTTAGCCGAGTTCAGGCCGCTGTTTATTTGGTGATGGCCAGCCCCGATTATTTGGTCAGCCGTTAGGAGTCAACATGTCCTCACCCCTTGCTCGACGTGAATTCCTGAAAAAGGTTTCTCAGTATGCGGCCTTAGGCTCTGCCGGGCCCTTGACCTTGTCGCTGAGCGCCTTGGCTCAAGCCAGTTCGTTCACCGCCAATGATTACAAAGCGGTCGTTTGTGTCTACCTCTACGGCGGCAACGATTACGCCAATACCGTGGTGCCTTATGACCAGACCAACTACAACCTTTATTACTCCTTGAGGCCCACCATTGCATTGGACAGAACGACACTGGCCAATACCGTTTTGAGTCCCTCTCAAGCCTTGTCGGGCGGCGTCCAATTTGCCCTAGAGCCCAATTTGGCACCCTTGATGCCGTTCTTTACCAATAACAAAATGAATGTGGTTCTAAATGTCGGCACGCTGATTCAACCGACCACACGTGCCCAATATTTAGCCAATTCAGTGGCCTTACCGCCCCGTTTGTTTTCGCACATTGACCAACAAAAATTCAGCCAGTCGCTGACCAACCTCCAAACCTCAGGCTGGGGTGGACGCCTTGAAGACCTGCTCATGAGCGCGAATTCTTCGAGCACGTTCAGCGCCGTTTCAGCGGCGGGAAACTCACTTTATTTGAGCGGGAATTCGGTGGGTCAATACCAAGTGGGCACGAATGGCGCCGTCGCCATCAATGGCTTGAATGGCAGCCCCTTTGGCAGCGGTGCTGTGGCCAACGCTTTGAAAAGCATCATCACCACCAACCAAAATCAGATCATGAGCGACCAGATTACCTCGGTCGTCAACCGCTCCATCAGTGCACAAAGCTTGCTGAGCAGTACATTGGGAACGTCAACGCCTTTCGGCACCCTGTTTCCCACTGGGAATAGTTTGTCATCGCAACTTCAAATTGTGGCTCGGATGATCAAAGCCAATCAAACATTGGGGATCAAACGTCAGGTGTTCTTTGTTTCTTTAGGTGGTTTTGACACGCACGATCACATCACCACGGCACACCCCCAATTGATGGGCTTGGTTGGCAACGCCCTCTCTGCATTCTTGACCGCGATGGATAATTTAAATCTCACACAAAACGTCTTGACATTCACCTCATCCGATTTCGGCCGCACGCTCACCTCCAACGGCGACGGGACCGATCACGGCTGGGGTTCTCATCACTTTGTGTTCGGCGGACCGATCACCAAGTCAAAATTCATTGGAACACCCCCCGCGTTGGCCAACAATGGACCTGATGATGTCGGTCAAGGTCGGTTAGTGCCGACCACCGCCAACGACCAATTGGCCTCTGCAATTGGTTCTTGGTTGGGCGCTTCGTCTACGGACTTGGCAACGGCATTGCCGAATTCGGTCAATTTCTCCAAAATCACCTTTTGATTTGAAAGGCCCTGTTTCAAAGTAGGTTAAACAGACCCCTTGCCGAGTTTGGTTTACGCTAGGTCTTTAACTTTCTGTGTGGAAAACCCATGAAGCAACCTTTACGCGCTATTTTCACCACAACCTGCTTGGCCTTTGCGGGCTTTTATGCACCCTGCCTTCAAGCTGCCGAGCCCTTGCACGTGATGGCCAGTTTGAGTGCTGCACAAGAAGTGCCGCCCAGCACCAGCACGGGAAAAGGCGAACTGACTGGGCAATTTGACCCCGCTACCCACACCCTGACTTACAGCGTCAGCTACTCTGGCTTGACCGGCCCGGTGAAGATGGGACACTTTCACGGCCCAGCCCCCATCGGCCAAAACGCGGGCGTGGCGCTTGGCTTTGCACCGCCCTATGACAGCCCCATCAAGGGCCAAGCGGTGCTGAATGCGGAACAAGAACAAGCTTTGTTAGCTGGCCTGTGGTACGTCAACCTCCACACCGCCGACAACCCCAAAGGCGAGGTGCGCGGCCAAGTCACGGCACATTGATGGCCGGCGTCGTCTTTTGGTTTCGACAAGATTTACGCCTACACGATCAGCTGGCGCTGAGTTCGGCCATCGAGCAAGCTCAACGCTTGGGTGGCTACTTGCTGCCTGTTTTTATTCATGAAGATCGATTTCAAGCCCTGACCCCTTGGGGCTTCAAGCGCAGCGGCGTTTTCCGGAACGCTTGGATGCGCAAAGCGGTCAACGACCTCTCAGAAAAACTGCAATCCCTTGGCAGCACTTTGCTGGAGGCCAGTGGCGACCCCGTCACGTTTCTCACTGAAACCGTGAGGGCATTAAGTGATCCCTTTTTGGGGGATCCTTTGTTGGTTTGCGAGGAAATAGCCGCTCCTGAAGAGCAAGCCCAGGTTGAGGCGTTGCGACGCAACGGGGTCACCGTCAAAACCGTTTGGCAATCGACGCTGATGGCGCCAGAGTCATTGCCGCTGCCGCCAGAAGAACTGCCCGATCGATTCACTTCATTTCGGCAAATTTTGGAGCGTCAGGGCGTGAAGGCAGCGGCGCCCTTGCCTGAAATCAAGTCGCTTCCTCCCTTGCCAGAGAAGCCTTCGTGGGCGACTTTGCCCCGCGACTTCGACGCGGTAGACACCACCACGTCGAATAAAACACCGATGCAAATTGATGCCCGCTCTGCGGTGCCTTGGGACGCCTCGGCCTTTTGCCATTTGTCCCAATACTGCGATCGGGGGCTGCCGCACACCTACAAAGCCACACGCAACGGTTTGATGGGCATCGACTACTCCAGCAAGTGGTCGCCTTGGTTGGCCACGGGCGCTTTATCCGCACGGTCCGCTTGGGCGGCGATTGCCGAATTTGAATCCGCCGAGGGGGCCAGCGACAGCAGCTATTGGCTGTTTTTCGAGTTGCTTTGGCGAGACCATTTCCGGTGGTTACATCTGAAGCACGGGCGACGTCTTTACGCGGCCCAAGGACTCAACCAAGCGCCTAAGCCCCCGCATGACCCCGAAGCGTTTTCAAAATGGTGCCACGGTGAAACCGGCCACCCCTTTATTGATGCGGGCATGCGTGAACTTGCCGCCACAGGCTATCTTTCCAACCGAATGCGGCAAAACGTCGCCAGCTATTTGATCCACGATTTGGCTTGTGACTGGCGCGCTGGGGCGGCCTGGTTTGAGTCGTGTTTAATTGACTTTGATGTTTACAGCAATCAAGGCAATTGGTTGTACCTGAGCGGTCGGGGCACAGACCCACGGCCCCATCGTCGGTTCAACCCCGATTTGCAAGCCCAGAACTATGACCCCGACGGCGCTTACCGCCAGCTCTGGGCCGCCTAAATTTTTACCTATGCGTTATTCCTTGGTTTGGTTCAAGCGCGATTTGCGCTGGCAAGACCATGCGGCCCTTGCCCAAGCGTCGCAAGACGGCCCTGTGCGCTGTCTGTATGTGGTCGAGCCCGAGCTCTGGCTTCAGCCGGATGTCGCGTTGCAGCACTTTGAATTCATCCGCGAATCCTTGCAGGTGCTCGATGCCCAGCTGCGCCGCTGGGGCGGTGAACTCGAGGTGGTGACTGGCGAAGTGCCCGATGTCTTGGCGCGCCTATGGCAAGAAGCGCCTTTTAAAGGCTTGTATTCCCATGAGGAAACCGGCAACGGCTTCACCTATGCCCGTGACTTGAAAGTAGCCGAATGGTGCCAAGCGCAGGGGGTGGTTTGGCAAGAATTCCCTCAATTTGGGGTGGTTCGCCGGCTCAAGAACCGGGCGCTTTGGCAACCCGCTTGGGAACAGCACATGAAAGCGCCCTTGCAACAGGTGACCACGATTCAGTTTTGGCGTGTGCCCAAAGCGGCCCCCTTCAGCATGGCGGCCCCGGCTCACTTGCAGCACAACCCGCCACACCGGCAACGCGGCGGCCGAACGCTGGCATTGTCCACTTTGCACAGCTTTTTGATCGACCGCAGCGTGGGCTACCGAGGCGGCATCTCATCGCCCCTGTCGGCACCCGATGCCTGCTCGCGTCTATCAGCCTATTTGGCTTACGGCTGCATCAGCCTGCGCGAAGTGGTGCAACAAACCCGTCAGCAGATGGCCCACTTGCTGCCGCATGAACAGCGCCACCGCGCTGGCCTGACGGCGTTCGTCAGCCGCCTTTATTGGCACTGCCATTTCATTCAAAAGCTCGAGAGCGAACCGGCCATTGAGTGGCGCAATATGCACCGCGGCTACGACGACCTGCGCGAGTCCGCATTTCATGCAGGCCACTTCGAGGCCCTGAAAGAAGCCCGCACGGGCTGGCCGATGGTGGATGCTTGCGTCACGATGCTCCGTGAAACGGGTTGGCTAAATTTCCGGATGCGCGCCATGTTGGTTTCTGTGGCGGCTTACCCGCTTTGGTTGCATTGGCGACCCGTTGGTGAATGGTTGGCCACCCAGTTTTTAGACTACGAGCCCGGCATTCACTGGTGTCAGTTACAGATGCAATCGGGCACCACCGGCATCAACACCACGCGGGTTTACAACCCGATTAAGCAGGCCCAAGACCACGATCCGCAAGGCCGTTTTGTCAAACGTTGGTTGCCGCACCTTCAACGCGTGCCAGACACTTGGTTGTTCGAGCCCTGGAAAATGTCGCCCGAGGTCAAGGCTCACGCTGGCATCCAGGTCGACCTACCGCAACCCTTGGTTGACTTGGCAGCGGCCACCCGTGAATCCAAACAGCGCTTGCATGCCCGTCGTCAAGCGCCCGAAGTCAAAGCGGGTAAAGCCGCGGTCATCGACAAACACGCTTCTCGCAAACCCGCACCCACTCGCAAAAGCATCGCCAATTCAAAATCCAAACCCAATCTCACCTCCAATGCCACTCAACAACTGGGCTTTGACTTTTAAGGCAGCCCCATGAATTCCCCTGTGCGTCACCTCGTTTTGGTGTTGGGGGATCAACTCAACCCAGACGCTTCTGCTCTGGTCGACTTTGATCCGAAACAAGACGCCATTTGGATGGCCGAAGTGGCTGAAGAATCCACGCATGTAACGTCGTCAAAACAGCGCACCTCGGTTTTTCTGAGTGCCATGCGCCACTTTGCGGCGGCGCTGAAATCGAAAAACTGGCCTGTGCATTACAGCTTGCTCGATGCACCGGACAACACAGGCACCCTGGCGGGCGAACTCAAGCAAGCCATCAAGACCACACGACCCCAAAAATTAATCATGACTGCCCCGGGGGATTGGCGGGTGCTGCAAAGCCTGCGCAGCGTCGCCCACCAACAGGGCTTGGTTTTGGAAATTCGGGATGACCTGCATTTCTTCAGTACCGTGCGCGAGTTTGCCCGACACGCGGAAGGCCGCAAGCAACTCCGCTTGGAGTTTTTTTACCGTGAACTGCGGCTCAAAACAGGCATTCTGATGGACGGGAAAACCCCCATCGGCGGCCAGTGGAACTTTGACTCAGAAAACCGAGGCAGCTTTGGCAAAGCGGGGCCTGCTGACTTACCCCCGCCAACCCGATTTGCGCCCGATGACATCACGCAAGACGTCCTGCTTTTGGTGCAACAAAAATTTGAGAAGCACCCAGGCTCCCTAGACACTTTTGGTTGGCCCGTCACCCGAGAACAGGCGCTCTTGGCCTTGGGAGAATTCATTTCAAACCGCCTGCCCCACTTCGGCGCCTACCAAGACGCCCTTTGGGAAGGGGAAGTTTGGCTCTATCACTCGCACCTGGCTTGCGCGCTCAATTTGAAACTCCTCAATCCACGCGAAGTCATCACCGCCGCGGTCCAAGCTTTCGAGCGGGGGCACGCCCCCATTGAGGCAGTTGAAGGTTTTGTCAGGCAAATTTTGGGTTGGCGTGAATACGTTCGGGGCATTTATTGGACAAACATGCCGGGCTATCTGGCGCTCAACACCGCCGACGCGCACGCCGATTTGCCTGATTTTTACTGGACCGGCGACACCGACATGGCCTGCCTTCGAGACGCCATCGCGCAAACGTTGAAGCACGGTTATGCGCACCACATTCAGCGCTTGATGGTGACAGGCCTGTATGCGCTTTTGTTGGGCGTGGATCCCAAGCAAGTGCACGCTTGGTACTTGGGGGTGTATGTCGACGCGGTCGAATGGGTCGAACTGCCGAACACCTTGGGCATGAGCCAATTTGCTGACGGCGGTTTGATGGCCAGCAAGCCCTACGTGGCGAGTGGCAAATACATCGACCGCATGAGCAACCACTGCAAAGGTTGTCGCTTCAATCCGGCCGATTCGGTTGGCGACCATGCATGTCCCTTCACGACCTTGTATTGGGACTATCTGAACCGGCATGCCAATCAATTGGCGAAGAATCCACGCATGCTGATGCAACTGAAGAACTTGAATCGGTTGTCGAGCGAGACCCAATCACAGATCGCCAAACAAGCTGCATTGCTCAGATCAAACTGACGCAACACACTTCAATCGCCCGGGCTTCCATTGGGCGGACATGTTTTAGCGCCTGCTGGCGCGTTGGTTTTTTCAATGCATTTATCGGGGTCTTTGTTTAAAGATTCCCGGGCTTTTTTGTAGTCCTCGTAGTCTGCCACGTTCCGGTAGCAAGGACCCAATGGGCTGGTATCGCCCGCTGAATGAACACAGCGGTTTTGCTGCCAACCATGAAAAACGTTGTAAACAAAACTCTGCACAGCGTCTTGGCTCGGCAGCGATGTGCAGCCAGACATCAACAGTTGGGGCACCAGAACAGCAAACAAACTGGCCAACCGAACGGGCACCTGCGAGGCTAGGCTTTTCAAGATATTCACAAGGGATCGAAGGCGTTCATGTTCAATGACTCAATGGCTCAATGATTTAATGACTTGAAAACCCACTGGGGTTTTTGATTGAAAGCATGTTAATAGATGTTTACTTTCTATGCTCAATAGAAAGTCGACTTTTGGACAGGGTTTCTAAATGCTCTAAACTGAATCATTCCCATCACAAAAATGCCAGGAACCACCCCATGACCCCCTTGTCTTCCTTTGAATTGCCCACCATCGACGGCCAAACCCTCAACTTGGGAGAACTCACAGGCAAGGTCATTTTGGTGGTCAACACTGCCAGTGCATGTGGCTTTACCCCTCAATTCTCTGGCTTGGAAGCTCTGCACCAAAAATACGGCCCCGAAGGTCTGGTCGTTTTGGGATTTCCCTGCAACCAGTTTGGCCATCAAGACCCGGGCTCTGACGATGAGATTGCGGGTTTCTGCCAAAAGAATTATGGCGTCTCCTTCACGATGATGAAAAAGTCAGACGTGAACGGCTCCCAAGCCAACCCTTTGTACCAATGGCTAAAAAAGGAAGCGCCGGGTCTGCTGGGCACAGAAGGCATCAAGTGGAACTTCACCAAATTTTTAATTGGCCGTGATGGCCGAGTTAAGAGCCGCTACGCCCCCACCGAGACGCCCCAAAGTTTGAGCAAAGCCATTGAAGAGGCCTTGAAAGAGCCCGCTTGACGCCGAACTTCACGGCATGGAAACCACCTCTTAATTGAACCCAGCGGCTTCCATGACATTGCCTCCCTTACCCGTGATTGACGCCCTTCAAGCGTCCTCTGCAAGAATGGCTGATCGCCACACGCCTTTTATTTTTGATGATTGGTATGTGGCGGCCTTCTCTGACGAGGTCTCTGCTCGGTTATTGGCGCGCACCCTTTTGGGTCGAGGCATCGTGTTATTTCGCAGCGCTGAAGGCAAGGTGGTGGCCTTGGAAGACCGCTGTCCTCACCGCTCCATGCCGCTGTCGGTCGGAGCGCTGCAAGACGATCACATCGTCTGCGCCTACCACGGCATGAGATTCAATTCTCAAGGTGATTGCATTCACGTTCCATCGCAATCAAACTGCCCCAAGTCCATGGGTGTGCGGGCCTATGTCACCTTTGAGCGCGGACCTCTGGTTTGGATCTGGATGGGAGCACCTGAGTCCGCTGATTTGAGTCTTCTACCCGATCAAGCCTGGCTGACCACAGAACATTGGGCCACCTCTCAGGGCTACATGCACCTCCAAGCCAGCTATGTTCGACTGCATGAAAACCTGCTGGACCTCACGCACTTGAGCTTCTTGCATGCCAAAAGTTTTGGCACCCCCGACTACGCCAGTGCGGCCTACAAGACCGAAATAAAGCCCGGGCATTTTGTGGTGATGCGGGATGTCTTGCCCACCACGTTGCCGCCAGTCTGGGGCGAATCAACGGGCATCACAGGTCATGGCCAAGCGGCCCGGATCGTTCGTTCAGCATTTTTAAGCCCGGGGTGTCACGAGGTGTCGGTGTCGTTCTACGACTGCACCTTGACTGAAGAAGAAAGGCAGATCTTCCGCATCCGTACGGCGCATTTGCCAACGCCCGAGACGGCAAGCAGTGCCCATTATTTTGTGGTGCATGGTCGTGATTTTGCGCAAACTGATACCAACATGACCCAGTTCATGCATCAGCAGTTGTTTGTTGCATTCAACGAAGACGTGACGGGGCTCGCCCAACAAGAAGCCGCTTTGGCCCGAACGCCGCCCAACGAGTTGTACGAATTTTCGGTAGCCGCCGATGGCCCCGCCGTGGCCATGAGGCGTTACCTCTTGACGAGAGCGCGCTCTAAGGTTTGAATTTCAGTGGCCAAATGATGCCCGCTCAACCAAGCGCCTTCGACCCGCCCCCCATTCAGCCAATCGCCGCAAAGTCCCCACTTCAATTTTTCATCTAGCTTGAATAGGGGCATCGGATCCAAAGAGCCACTGGCATAGCGCCAGCGGTGAACAGAAATCTTGGCAGGCTGAGCCACAAGGCCTATTTTCTGAGCGCATCCGAGGATTCGTTTGGCTGCCTCCTCTTTTTCGAGCTCGATCCATTCTTGGCTCCATTCAGGAGTTGCATGAATGGTCCAAGACTCCGCACCAGATCGACCGGGTTTTGAATTGTTTCTGGCCATCCAACTGATGATTTCGCCATTCACAAAGGCGGCATCAAAGGGGAGGTGAAGGTTTTCGGTGAACTCTGCCATGACTGTCCAGCAGCCCTTCATCTTGAATTGAGCCGTCGAAGTGTCCAAGGGTTCACCCGAAGTTTCTAGCAATGCCAGTGCTTGTGGGGCCGGCAAAGCCAGAACAAGCCAATCAAATGCCTGCTCAAGGTCACCAGATTCTGCGCTGTGCAGATGCCATTGCCTATTCTTTATGGCGATCTTGTCGATCGTCTGGCCATATTGAGCAGACACGTTCTGGGCTAAATACTTTCCCGGTGTATTCATGGCAGGTTTGCCCACATAACGCTTCTCTTGTGCGTGGCTGTCACGCCACTGTGAGGCCTCGTAAACTTTTAATTGGGGCTGCCAGACGGCCGCGACATCCGCCTGCATCCAGGCACTGACCGCCTTCATGAAGAGCGGGTCTCTGGCAGTGAAATACTGAGCGCCATGGTCTGCGGACGCTTCCTCACTTTGGCGCGTGCTCATTCGGCCGCTGGCACCTCGGCTTTTTTCAAACACTTCGACTTGCAGGCCTTGGGCTTGTAAACGAGTGGCACAGCTTAGCCCCGCAATGCCGGCGCCAACCACCGCTACGCGGATGGCTCTCGGGAAACACATTTTTTCGCCGTCCCAGCGCTGACCGCACCAGCACTGTCCTTCTTCATTGATGATGCAGGTTCCGATTCCACAGCATCTTGAATCTTCTGACATAAGGGGCTCCCGTTTTGAGGCGTCAGACATTGGCTCGTCGGTGGTCCGCCACCCAACGGTCTTCAAATTTCATGTCAGGACTTCGCAATGCTCGGTGCTTGGTCACACGCCCTTTCATTCGGGCGCGCCATAAACGAAAAGAGCCGCGGCTGAGCTCAGCGCGCATCAAACGAATGACGTCTGACTCAGAAAGGCCCACTCGTTCTTGGATGGTCTCAAAAGTGGTTCTGTCTTCCCAAGCCATCTGAATAACGGCCGAAATGTCGCCAGCAGAAAGGCTTGAGAGGGGGCGGGGGTTTTTTGAAGACATGGTCTGAAACAGTCTGTTTGGACTATATCAAAATGCCAAATTGAACAGCACAATTTAGTCGCTGCATTGAACATGTGCAGTCAATGATGTTGAGCACACCCTCCCCCGGGTGTGCTTTTTTTTGGTCGATGATGTCGATCATGTCGCTCAAAAGAAACAGGCTGCTCACAGGGCCATGCTAGGATTCAAAAACTCCTCAATCCAATGAATCAAGACTTGAAAAGTTATTTCGCAAACCGTGCGCCACGCGTCTTGCGAACGCCTGATCTCTCCCAAGGCGATGCTGATCAATTCAGACTGCGCTTGTCGGCCTATTTCCATTCGACCTTCAGTCTTTACGAGTCGTTGTTTGAGACGCTGGTCGACGAGGACAGTTTTCGAATAAAACCGATTTCTCTTCGCCACCCTTTGATTTTTTATTATGGCCACACCGCCACTTTTTTTGTCAACAAACTGATCCTGGCCGGGCTCATCAAAGAGCGCATCAATCCGCGTTTCGAGTCCATGTTTGCCGTTGGCGTTGACGAGATGAGTTGGGACGATTTAAACGACGACCACTACGATTGGCCTACTTCGCAAGAGGTTCTCGCCTACAGGAATCAGGTCCGCGATGCGGTGGATCGGGTCATTAAAACAGCCCCCCTGCCAATGCCCGTCGGTTGGACCCACTCGTGGTGGGCCCTCATCATGGGCATAGAGCACGAATTAATTCATTTGGAAACCTCCTCTGTATTGATTCGGCAACACGATTTAGCCCGTGTACAAAAGGCAGCGGCTTGGGCACCAAACCAAGAGAGCTTGGCGCTCGACCAAGATTTAGCCCGTGTTCCTTCCAATCGTTTGGTGTCCGTGCCCGCTGGCCTTGTGCGTTTGGGCAAATCAGACACCGACCCCATTTATGGCTGGGACAACGAATACGGCGTTCGTGAGACCCCCGTTGAAGCTTTTGAAGCCTCACGCTTTCTGGTCAGCAATGCCGAGTATTTGGAATTTGTTCAGGCCGGTGGCTATCAAAATACCGAATATTGGGATGCCGAAGGTTTGGCCTGGCTGCAATATGCGAAACCCAGCGCGCCGATTTTTTGGACGCATCAGCAAGGTCAATGGAAATTAAGGCTCATGACAGAGGAAACTGCCATGCCTTGGCGCTGGCCAGTTGAAACCAACGCGCTGGAAGCCAAGGCTTTTTGTCGTTGGAAAAGTGTTCAGACCGGCCGCCAATACCGGCTGCCCACCGAAGACGAATGGACCCGTTTATACGACGTCGCAGGCATCCAAGAAGTGTCCCAGAATGAGCCTGCCAGAGCCCAATTGCATCTGGACCACGGCGGCTCCTCTTGCGCCATCGACCGCCATGCGCAAGGTGATTTTTTTGATGTCGTCGGAAATGTGTGGCAATGGACTGAAACGCCGATCTATCCCTATGAAGGCTTCAAGGTTCATCCCATTTATGACGACTTCACCACCCCGACTTTTGATGGTAAACACAATGTCATTAAAGGAGGCTCTTGGATCTCCTGTGGCAACGAAAGCCGTCGCAGTGCCCGTTACGCGTTTCGGCGACATTTCTTTCAACACGCTGGTCTTCGCTATATCTTGAGTCAAACACCTGTGAAAAACCCAAACGTCTATTACGAGTCGGACAAACAGCTGTCCGAATATGCGGAATTTCACTACGGTGAAAATTGTTTTGGCGTACCCAACTTTCCTAGGGCCCTGGTAGACATCGCCGTGCAAGTCATGAAAGACAGGCCAAAAGCCCGCGCTATGGATCTTGGCTGTGCCACGGGTCGCTCCACTTTTGAGCTGGCTCGACATTTTGATCATGTGACGGGCGTTGATTTTTCAGCCCGCTTTATTAACGCAGGGGTTCAGTTGGCGCAGACCGGAGAGCTGCGTTATACCCGCGTCGAAGAAGGCGAGTTGGTCAGTTATTGCACACGCACTTTGGCCGAAATCGGCTTGGCCTCAGACGCAGGGAAGGTTGAATTTTTGCAAGGGGATGCCTGCAACTTGAGAGACGTTCTGACAGACTACGACCTGATTTTGGCCGCTAATTTGATCGATCGTTTGCACGATCCAAAAGGTTTCCTAACGCACATCCATGAACGTTTAAAGGTCGGTGGCGTCTTGATGATCAGCTCCCCCTACACGTGGCTAGAAGAACACACCCAACGCCAAAACTGGCTGGGCGGCTTTAAAAAAGACGGCGAGAGCTGGACTACTTTGGACGCCCTAAAAGCCCTGTTGGGCGTGCACTTTGAGCTGTTGGAAGAACCGCAGGATGTTCCTTTTGTCATTCGCGAAACGCGCCGTAAACACCAACACACGCTGGCGGAAGTCAGCCTTTGGAAACGGGTACGGTGAGTCCTTTATTGCCTTATGAAAAATCCAAAACGCATCGCTCATTTCTTACTCGGGCTTTTAGGGACAGGCCTCATGATCTGTGCTCCTCTATTGGCCAACGCCATGAATCCTTTTGAAAAAACCAGCCCCCTTCCCTATGAATTGCCGGAATTTGCGCAATTCAATGACGACGATTTTTTGCCTGCCTTCAAGGCCGGTATGGCTGAACAACTCAAAGAAGTGGCCCAAATCGTTCATCAAAACAGTGCCCCCACTTTTGAAAACACCGTGGTGGCCTTGGAGCGTTCGGGTGCGCTGCTGCAACGTGTCAGCAAAGTGTTTTTTATTTTGGTCAGGTCTGACGGGAATGCGACCCGGCAAAAGATTGAAGAAGAAATTTCCCCCCTTCTGTCAGCCCAGCATGACGCCATTCAACTCAACCCAGCGCTGTTTGCACGAATCAAAAACCTCTACCTAAATAGAGAGGGATTGGGGCTTGATCCAGAGTCCACTCAATTGCTTGTTCGCACTTACAACGAATTTGTCCAGGCGGGGGCGTCCCTGAGTGAACCTGACAAAAATCAACTCAAAGCCATCAACGAGAAACTTTCCAAGTTATCAACTCAGTTCCGACAAAACGTTCTCAAATCGACCCAAGCCGGCGCCGTTTTGGTGATGGATAAAAACCAATTAGCCGGTTTATCAGAGGCCGAAATCAGCGCCGCCGCATCGACTGCAAGTGCCCGTGGTTTGTCAGGGCAATATTTGCTCGCCCTGCAAAACACCAGCACGCAACGCTTATTGGCCAAATTACAAAATCGGGATTTGCGAGAAAAGCTATATAGAGCTTCCATTGACCGAGCTTGGTCAGGCCCGTTTGACAACCGTGAAGTCGTGGTTGAAATCATGCGTTTACGAAATCAGCGCTCTCAATTGCTGGGCTTTGCAACGCCAGCCCATGAAGTGCTGGAGGATACCGGGGCCAAAACACCCAAGGCAGTCAACGACATGTTGAGCCAAATTGCGCCGCTGGCATTGGCCGCCGCGCGAAAAGAGGGATCGGATATCCAAGCTTTAATCAACCAACAAGCTTCCAATGGGCAAGGAGACCTCTTTGAATTACAGCCTTGGGATTGGGATTTTTATGCGGATCAAATTCTGTTTCAGAAGTATTCAGTCGACCCCAACCAAATCAAACCGTACTTTGAATTGAATCGGGTCTTGGTCAATGGCGCTTTTTACGCGGCCCAACAGTTGTTCGGCTTGACGTTCAAAGAAAGAAATGATTTGAAGGGATACCGGGCTGACGTGCGGGTATTCGAAGTGTTTGACACCGACGGGAGCGGGTTGGGCTTGTTTTTGTTTGACCCCTTTGCCAGGGAGAACAAGCAAGGGGGTGCTTGGATGAATTCGATCGTCAATCAGTCGACCTTATTCAAAACACATCCTGTTGTGCTGAACAATTTAAATGTGCCCTTCCCGGGTGAAGGGGTCCCCGTCTTGTTGACTTTTGACGAAGTCACCACTTTGTTCCATGAGTTTGGCCATGCCTTGCACGGACTTTTATCCAATGTCCGTTATGCCTCACTTTCAGGGACACGGGTGCCCAGAGATTTTGGCGAGTATCCGTCTCAATACAACGAAATGTGGGCGCGTGACCCTGAGGTCGTGAAACACTTTGCGCACCATTACCAAACCGGCGAACCCCTGTCGACAGACCTGTTAAACAAGGTCATCAAGGCACAAAAATTTGACCAAGGTTTCGCGACAACTTCCTACATTGCTTCTGCAATTTTGGATCAAGCTTGGCACCAGTTGCCCGCCTCTAACCTGCCCCAGCCAGACCAAGTCATGGCGTTTGAAAACAAAGTTTTGCAAGAGGCGGGGTTTGACTATGCCCCCGTCACGGCTCGCTACCGTTCAACTTATTTTTTGCACATCTTCAGCGGTGGCTACGCTGCCAGTTACTACGCCTACTTGTGGAGCGAGGTGCTGGCTCGCGATACGGGTGAGTGGCTTATGAAGCACGGCGGCTTGACTCGCGCCAACGGCGACGTGCTGCGCGCAAAAATCTTGTCACAGGGAAGAAGCCAAGAACCCAATGACTTGTTTGAGGCTTTTTATGGCGCCCCACCGAACGGCGATGCCTTGCTGGAATACCGTGGCTTGAAGTAGCGCTTAGTGTCTGGTTGTTTGTGAGTTTTAGACCCACTCGGCCACTCAATTCAAGGCACTCAAAATCAAATTAATAAAAGAGTTCCGTTGATTTTCCCCAAAATACGCGATAGGCGAAGACGGTATAGCCAATGATCACGGGCAATACGATGGCCACGCCATAAAAAATCACCCTCAGTGCTTCTGGCGCACTGGCGGCTTGCCAGATGTTGAGTTTGTCAATCACCAGCCATGGGAACAAACTGTAGGCCAAGCCATAAAAAGAGAGCAAGAAAACACCCACGGTGCTGGCGAATGGCACGCCTGCCCCATATTGGTTGCCTTGCGCAAAGCGTGTTGGCAACCTAGACAAACTGCGCCGAATGACCACAAAGAAGCCAAAAGTCATGACAGGAATGGGCAACAGCATCAATAAATTCGGGAAACTAAACCACTTGTCGAAGATGCGTGGGCTAACCAGCTGTGTCGCCACAGAAATGGCCAACACACCGGCTGCGGTCAGCCACAAACTGTTTTTTGCCCACTCGACAGCCCTCAATTGCAAGGCGCCTTCGGTTTTCATGATCAGCCTGGCCTTTGCGGGTCAAACGCTGGCGTTGGCAGAAACTCAAACGTCGGGTTACCCCAGCTTTTTGATAGCGGGCGACATTGCCGATTGCACCAAAGCCAAGCCCGAAACGACTTTTGCTTATCAGACCGGGCAATTGATCAAAGACCAGTTGCTGCATGAACCCCATGCCATTGTTTTGACCTTGGGTGATAACGTTTACAAAGACGGCACCGAAGCCGAGTTCCTAAGTTGCTACGATAAAACGTGGGGAGCCTTCAAGGCGAGCACTTACCCAAGCCCTGGCAACCACGAATACCACACAGCGGCTGGCGCGGACTATTTCCGTTATTTTGCAGATGCAGCAGTGAAGAATTCAACCGGCTACTACAGCTTTAATGTTCAAAATTGGCACGTCATTTCGTTGAACAGCAACCTAAAAGCAGTAGAGCACGCCGAGCAGATGCGTTGGCTTTTGGAGGATTTAAAAAAGAACCCCACAACATGCAAATTTGCCTTTTGGCATCACCCCGTCTTTAGCTCGGGACAACATGGCAATAACCCGCAGATGTTGGATGTTTTGAAAGTTCTTCACCAAGCCCAAGTTCAATTTGTGCTGAACGGGCATGATCACAATTACGAGCGCTTTCAAAAAATGTCGCCCGATGGCCAATTGGACTTGAATCACGGTTTCACCGAATTTGTGATTGGAACTGGTGGTGCCCACTTGCGTCCGATCCAAAATCAAAAAAACCTTTCCGCTATTTTTGACAGCGAAAATTATGGTGTTCTGAAAATCAATCTTTCCGATCAACATTACCGGTGGAAATTTATGTCTGTCAACGGCTCTCTTCAAGACGCAGGCGAAAGCGATTGCGTGCATTAACTCCTTTCTCTTTTAACCGAGGCTCCTATGAAAAAGCATTTCCATAAATTATCACTGCTGGCTACGACCCTTTTATTCACCTTGGCAACTCATGCTACAGAAGCGAACACCCATGATGGCGCGAAAAAAGCGAGCTTGAAAGCGGAGTTCACCGTTCTCAAACGCTTTCCTTTGGCCGGTGAAGGCGGCTGGGATTACCTAACGGTTGACGCTCCCCACCACCATTTGTTTATTTCCCGGTCTACCCATGTTCAAGTCATGGACACAGAAACTGGGGCCTTGGTGGGCGATATCTTGAACACCCCCGGCGTTCATGGCATAGCACTCGCTCCTCAATTGGACAAAGGCTTTATCAGCAATGGCAGAGACAACAGTGTGACGGTGATTTCTCTGTCCACACTGTTAAACCTGAATAAAATTCCGACGCCTGAAGGTAAGAAGCCAGACTTCATCTTTTTTGAGCCCAGCACCGAAGACGTCTATGTCTTCAATGGTCAGTCCAACAACGCCACGGTCATTGACGCCAAAACCGATCAAATTAAAGGCACCGTCGCCCTCAGCGGCATACCCGAAGCGGCTGTGTCGGATTTGAATGGTTACGTTTATGTGGCCTTAGAAGATAAAAACGCAGTGGCCAAAATCAAACAAAGTCATTTGCATGAAGCCGCTGTTTTTAAGGTGCCACATTGCGATGAACCCGCTGGACTTGCCATCAGCCAAAGGACCAAAGAACTGTTTGTCGGTTGCCACAACAAGGGCCTTTATTTGGTGGACAGCCAAACTGGTAAAACCCTCTCTGCCCTACTTTTCAGAAAACACACTATGTAAAACATTGCGAGCATGAGCCATGGTCCGAGCATTTGAACCCGATTCCCAAAACCGCCACAGATCTGTTCCCCTACAGGACACCATCACACGAATTCCTGGCTACCCTCGCAAGCTTGTGATTTTCAAAATCCCAGCATCCAGTTATTGGTGGGTTCGCTACTACGCCGACAGCCACATCTACAAACGCACAACCAAGACAGAAAACAAGCGTGATGCGCTAGAGGCAGCCAAACGCTTTTACGACGACATCAACCTGCGCATGCACGGTGTCACAGTCTTTGAAGGTTTGCCCATTGATACCAACGCTGCCGAGGTCATACCGTTTAGAAAAGTGACCAACTTGCTCATGGAGTTTGAAAAAGCCAAAGTTGAACGCAAGCAGTTGGCAAAAATCACTTATCAAAATATTGAGCTGAGAATGGATAAACACATCCTGCCCTTCTTTGGTCACATGGATATCCTAAGCATCAACTACAAAATTTTGGATCAGTTTCTGCAGATGCTGTCCAAGCTAGAGCCCAAGCTTAGTATTTCAACGATCAGCAATTACATGGGTCTTGTTCGCAAGGTCTTGCAACATGCCGCTAGATACAGCTACATCAAGCATATTCCAGAGTTTCCAAAAGTTGGTGTTGAGGACAGACCACGTGACTGGTTCAACGTTGGCGAATACAAAGAAATAACAAAAATCAGCAAGAAATTTGCAGGTAAGCGCATCGAATGGCGATTCCATGGTGAGAAGGAAGAAGAAACCTATTTCTGTGAGGTTGGTGGCAAGCTCAGTCCCAACGATCGATTAATCAAGCGCTATCAAATGACCAAGGATTTGTCTGACTTGATTGTGTTCATGGTCAACAGCTACATCCGCCCTAC
>CAIKMN010000022.1 GCA_903828535.1 uncultured Curvibacter sp. | reverse complement strand
TCGCAGCGAAACCGGCGAGAAGCCGTCTGCATCGATTGTTTTTACGGTGCAGGGCCAAGAGGTCAAAAGCGAATCACAGGGCAATGGGCCCGTCGATGCCTCGCTCAAAGCCATTGAATCTCACGTCAAAAGCGGGGCTGAAATGGTGCTCTATTCGGTCAACGCCATCAGCGGCTCGACCGAGAGCCAAGGCGAGGTCACGGTTCGCTTGCAAAACAGCGGGCGGGTGGTAAACGGCGTGGGTTCCGACCCCGATATTGTGGTCGCCTCCGCCAAGGCGTACTTGAGTGCCTTGAATAAATTGCATTCCAAAGCCGATCGGGTGGCGGCGCAGGGCTGAACCGGGGAAAATGGGCTTTATAATTTGATCTTAGAGTCGAGATAAATTTAGCAAGTTGTTGAATTTATTTGACTTTTCGATCAAAATCTACCCATTAAGTCGTACGGAATTCTCTGCATGAAACGAAACGCCATGGCCAAACCCCTTGCCTGCTGGGTTGCTTTCATCCTGACTGCCAGCGTTTCGTTTCAACTCCAGGCCGCCGATTCGACTACCCAAACGACCCAGGCGCGCAAAGCCCGGGTCCATCGCCCCATCTCCAAGGCCGTTGGCAAGGTGATCCCCGCCAAACCCAGCTTTGGCCAAATGGCCGGGTTGAACAAAACCCCAGACCCATTGGCGCTGCGCTCCAATGCCGCGCTGGTGATTGACCAAGACACGCATGAGGTGTTGCTCAGCAAAAATGACCACGCGGTGCTGCCCATTGCTTCACTGACCAAGCTCATGACCGGCTTCATTTTGAGTGAAGCCAAGTTGGACATGAATGAGCCCATCACCATCAGTCAAGACGACGTCGATACCGAAAAGGGCAGCAGTTCGCGCTTGCGTGTGGGCGTCACCTTGCCTCGGGGTGAGTTGTTGCACCTGGCCTTGATGTCGAGTGAAAACCGAGCCGCCCACGCTTTGGGGCGCACTTTTCCGGGTGGCTTGGAACACTTTGTCGGTTTGATGAATGCCAAGGCACAAACTTTGGGCATGACCAGCACCCACTACATTGAGCCCACCGGTTTGTCCAGCCGCAACCAATCCAGCGCCCACGACTTGGCTTTGCTGGTGAACGCCGCATACGACGATGCCACCTTGCGGACCTTGACCACGTCGCCCAGTTACCAGGTCGACGTCGGCCACCATACCCTGCAATACAACACCACGAACCGCTTGGTCAAAAATCCAGCTTGGGACATTGGTGTGCAAAAAACCGGCTATATCTCAGAAGCCGGCCAATGCTTGGTGATGCAAGCCAAAGTGGCCGGCCGCAAGCTCATCATGGTGTTCTTGGATTCGACCGGTAAGTTGAGCCGAATTGCCGATGCTGAGCGGGTCAAGCGCTGGGTGGAGGCCAATCACCCCGCCACCCCCTCGGCGCGGGCCAACGCACAAGTCAGCTAATCAGTCGCTGCTTCGTTTGGCGCGGTAGCCCAAATGGGCCGAAATTTCGCTGGCGGTGGCCATTAACTTCGGTAGCCAGCTTTCGTCCAATCGGTCGGCGGGGGCGGAAATGGACAAGCCCGCCACCAAATGTCCTTGATCATCCCGAATGCCTGCCGCCATGCAGCGCACGCCCAATTCCAGTTCTTCGTTGTCATGGGCCATGCCATATTGGCGCACCTTGGACAGCTCTCTTTCCAAAACGGGTAATTGGGTAATGGAGTTTTTGGTTTGCCCGCTCAAGCCGGTGCGGGTGGCGTAGGCGCGCACCTTGTTTACATCGTCCACCGATAAAAACAATTTGCCAACCGAGGTTAAATGCAGCGGCGCTCTTCCCCCAATGGCGCGCACCACTTGCATGCCGCTGCGCTCGCTGTAGGCGCGCTCAACATACACAATTTCGTCGCCTTGACGCATGCTCAGATTGACCGGTTGTTGAATCAATTTGTGCAGTTCGCGCATGGGCCCCAGGGCGGCATCGCGTTCGTTCAAACGCCCTTTGACCAAGTTGCCCAATTCCAAGAGCCGCATGCCCAAGCGGTAATGACCGGCTTCAGGCCGATCGACAAAGCGGCCTGTGGCCAAGTCGTTCAAGATGCGGTGGGTGGTGGACGGATGGAGCCCCGTTTTTTCGCTGATTTCCTTCAGTGACATGGCTTCTTCACGTGAGGCCAATACATCAATCAAATTGAACATGCGCTCAATGACTTGGATGCTGGGCGGCAGTGAAGGGGCTGTTTCGCGCTTGACCATTTTTCGAAGGATAAAGCTAAATTTTACTTTGTGAAATTATTTTGCCAATCCCCGTCGACCAAAATTTGGTGCGGCTTGAACAAAATTTTGTAA
The DNA here is from genome assembly GCA_903828535.1 of uncultured Curvibacter sp. Taxonomy (GTDB): domain Bacteria; phylum Pseudomonadota; class Gammaproteobacteria; order Burkholderiales; family Burkholderiaceae_C; genus Curvibacter. The sequence goes on along the minus strand of CAIKMN010000022.1, from coordinate 202,614 downwards.
CTCATTTTCGGGCTGGCCTCAATCCAGTAGCCGAGGTAAACATGGGGCAGCCCCAGTTTTTTGGCCTGCTCGATTTGCCACAACACGTTGTAGGTGCCGTAGCTGGCTTGAGGCTCAGGCTCGTAAAAAGTGTAAACCGCTGACAGCCCGTCTTCCAGCACATCGACAATGCTGACCATGCACAAACGCCCGGGCAACCCGTTGCAGTCCGGCTCACGAAACTCGACCAGCCTGGAATTCACCCGACTTTGCAACAGAAATTGGGTGTACTGGTCTGAGCTGTCTTGGTCCATCCCGCCCCCTTTGTGGCGGGCATTTTGATAGCGTTGGTACAACTCGTAGTGTTCCTGCGAGTAACCCAGCTCCAACGGGTTGGCGATCAGTTGTTGGTGCTGTTTCAGGGCCCTTTTTTGACTGCGTGAAGGCCTGAACTCGGCCGCCAGCACCCGCAGCGCTTGGCATTGGCGGCAGCCATCGCAATAGGGGCGGTAGGTGTAGACGCCACTGCGTCGAAACCCTGCCGCCACGAGCTCAGCGTAAACGGCCCCCTGAATCAAGTGACCGGGCGTCGCGACTTGCGAGCGGGCCTGGTGGTCGGGCAGATAGCTGCACTCATACGGCGTGGTGGCATAAAACTGCACGGCCTGAAGCGGAAGCTCACGGGGGAGCTCATCAAGCTGGGTCATGGTTTGAATTTAACGCGTGCCAGTCGGATTCGTCAAATCGCCAAACCGGAGCGGGCAATGGGGTCGCTTTCTCTAGCCAAGCGCTGAATGCATCTCGCGGAATTTCAGCCGCCCCCAAAGAGGCCAAATGCCGCGTGTGTTGCTGGCAATCGATGCGCTCGATTTGCTGATGTCGACAAAAAGCCACCAAGGCCGACAAAGCAATTTTGGAGCCATCGGTGACTAGGGTGAACATCGATTCTCCAAACACCGCGCGGCCCAAGTTGACCAAATAAAGTCCTGCCACCAATTCGCCCTGCCACCATGTTTCGACGCTGTGGGCCACGCCGGCGCGGTGCAAGGCGATATAGGCTTGAATCATGTCTTCAGAAATCCAGGTGCCGTTTTGGCCCTCTCGAGGCGCTTGGGCACAAGAACGAATGACGCGCTCAAAAGCGCCATCAAATCGAACTTCGCCCTGACCGCTTAGCAAAAAACGGTCAACTGTTTTGCGCAAACTGCGGTGCCATTTGAATTGAGCGGTGTTCAACACCATGCGCGGGTCGGGCGACCACCACAAAATGGGCTGGCCCGCGCTGTACCAAGGAAAGATGCCCTGACGATAAGCCTCGCTCAGTCGGGCCACGCTGAGGTCGCCGCCAATGGCCAATAAACCGGGGGCTTCTGAATGGCTGGGCCAGGCCTGGGCCAACGGGGGAAACACCGGGGCAGTGCCCAGCTCAGGCACGAAGCTGTTCGCGGTCTCCGCGCTTTCCGGGTCGTTAGCGGGCGGTCTGGGCATGCAGCGCTCCGTTGTCCAGCCAAAGGCTGCGATCGGCGACCAGGGCGGTGAAAGTCGCGTTTTGTTCGCACAGCAAAATACCCACGCCCTCCGACTTCAAAGTCTGAATGACCTCGGCCATTTGAGCCACCACTTGGGGGGCCACACCTTCTGAAGGCTCGTCCAGCAGCAGCACTTGGGGATTGCCCATCAAGGTGCGCGCCACCGTCAAAATTTGTTGTTCGCCACCACTGAGCAAGCCGGCGGGGCGGTGCTGCAGGGGCACCAACAGGGGAAAGACGGCAAAGACGCGCTCCAAATCCCAAGGGGTGGACTTAACTAAACGACTGGTGTTTGTGTGCCGAGCATGGCCGCTTAGGGAAACCGAGGAAACGGCCAATTGAAGGTTTTCCAACACGCTGAGGTCGGTGAAGATGCGGCGATCTTCTGGCACATAGCCCAGTCCCTGTTGCGCCAAGCGATGGGGCGGCGCGTTGGCCGGGATGGGTTGCTCCAGCAAAGTCATGGTGCCATGCCTTGGGCCCAGCATGCCCATGAGGGCTTTGAGTGTGGTTGATTTGCCCGCGCCATTGCGCCCCATTAGCGCCACCACCTCGCCAGACAGAACGGTCAAGCTCAAGCCCCGAATCACTTGAGCGGGGCCGTAGCCCGCCCATAAATCATGCACTTCTAAACAAGTTCGGGCCTGGGGTTTTGAGGCCCCTGCAGCGGCGGATGCCAAAGCGGTGGTGGTGGTTTTGATGGTGGGCGTTAAATAAAGCGACTGCACTTGGGGGTTCGCTTGCACCGCGGTCGGGCTGTCGAGCGCAATCAATCGGCCCGCAGCCATCACTGCCACGCGGTCCGCAAATCCAAAGACGACTTCTAAATTGTGCTCCGTGAACAGCACGCCCATTTGACGTTCTTGGGCCAATTGTTTGGCCATGGACATCAAGGCCAGTCGCTCATTCAAGGCCATGCCCGCGGTGGGCTCGTCCATCAGCAACAAACGGGGGTTGCCTGCCAGCACCATGGCCAGTTCCAACCGTTTTTGGTCGCCATAAGACAGCGTTTGGCTGAGGAGATGGCCCAATGCCCCTAAACCCACCTTTTCCAGCAAGGTCTGCGCCGCGGCTTGGGTTTGGCTCAACGGGCGCATGCCCCATTGCAGTTGTTGTTGAGCCTGCGCCAGGCAAGCGGTTTGCACATTTTCCAAAACAGTCAGTGAGCCAAAGGTGCGAGTGATCTGAAACGTGCGGCCCACTCCCAGTCGTTGAATTTGCCTGGGTTTCAAGCCCAACAAGGAGGTGCCCGTCTCCAACAAAACGTCACCAGAATCCGCCTTCAGCTGGCCATTCAGCAGGTTGAAGGTGGTTGATTTGCCCGCGCCATTGGGGCCAATCAGGGCCAGCATTTCACCTGCTTGCAAGTCGAAACTCACCCCCTCAACGGCGTTGACGCCGCCAAAGGTTTTGCACAATTGACGAACCCGCAACAGAGGGAGCGGCGCCGCTGTCTGAATCAGGGGCTGTGTCATGCGCGGGCCTGACGAAAAAGCCCTTGAACCTTGGGCCGCCATTTTGAAAAAATGCCCAAGATGCCTTGCGGCAACGCCAACACCAAGGCCAATAAGACCAACCCCATGGCCGCGTGCCAATAGTCGGTGTAGCGCGCCAATTCGACTTGCAACTCGTTGAAAACCAAGGCGCCTGACCAAGGGCTCAGTGCATTCACTAAAGCACCGACACCGCCCACACCGCCAAGCACCACCATGACCAAGCCATTCAAGGATTGATGCAGCGACATCACTTCAGGCGACACCCCGCCTTTTGCCCAGACAAACAAGCTCCCCGCCAGACCCGCCAAACTGCCCGCCAAGGCCCAAGCCAGCCAACGAATTTGATGGACTGAAATGCCCAAGGCTTCCGCCCTTACGGGGGCATCACGACTGGCTATCAGCGTTAAACCAAAGGGCACCTGATTCAAACGCCACAGCCCAGCTGTGGCGACCAAGGCAAGCATCAAGACCACCTCATAAAACGGCGGCCTTGATTGCAACCACACCGGCGCGCTGACCCCATTGAGCCCGTTGCTGCCGCCAGTGACGCTGTCCCATTCGAAGGCAATTCCCCAAATGACTTGAGCCAAAGCCAAGGACAACATCGCTAAATAAACCCCAGATAAGCGAACGCACAAAGCGCCAAAGATCAAGGCCAAAATGCCAGCCAACAAGGGCCCGCCGATCAGCGCCAGTCCCAGGGGAACTGTTCCGCTTAAGCACAACAAAGCCGTGGCGTAGGCACCCATGCCAAAGTAGGCCGCATGGCCAAAAGAATCCATGCCGCCCGTCCCCATCATCCAAGACAGCCCCAAGATAAAGAGGATCGCAATCAACACATCAATCGCCATGACCCAAACATAAGACTCGGGGGCAACCCAAAGCGGCAGGCTCAGCAGGGTGAGCACCACACCCCAAAGGGCCCAAAGTCCCCAACGTTTCGCAAGTCTTGAGTGAGCCGATAGGTTTTGACCGCATGCGGTTTTGACCGCCATCGAAGTGGGCATGAAGGGATTGGGCGAGGAGGGGGGGACGACGCTGGCCAGTGCATGGCCCATCAGCCCATAAGGCCGAAAGACCAGCACCCCCGCCATGATCAAAAACTCCATCACGAGCGTCAGTTTTGAGAATGAAACCACGACACCAAAAACAGTTTGGGTGCCCAACCAGATGCAAAGACTGTTGGCCAAGCCAATCAACAAGGCCGCTGCATAGGCCCCCCGAATGGAACCCAACCCGCCCACCACCACGACCACAAAAGCGGCGGTCAGGGTGCTCAAGTCCAAATCCAAATGGGCCGGCTCCAAGGGCAGTTGTAAGGCGCCTGCCAAACCAGCCAGACCAGAGCCCAGCGCGAACACCGAGGTGAATAAACCAGCAGGGTCTTGCCCCAAGGCGCTCAGCATGGCGCGGTCTTGGGTGGCGGCGCGCACCCGGCTGCCCCAGCGGGTTCGGTTCAACAGCCCTTCCAACGCCACCAGCACAGCAGGCCCCATGGCCAATAAAAAAAGGTTGTAGGTCGGCACCCGCCCGCCCCACCATTCGATCGAATGGGACAAGCCCGGTGCGCGAGGTCCAAGCAAATCTTCGGGTCCCCAAAACCACAACACGGCGTCCTTGATGAGGAGCACCAAGGCAAAGGTGGCCAGCAATTGCAACAACGCCGGCGCGGCGTAGAGTCTTCGCAAAATGGTGACCTCGACCAAGGCCCCCAATGCCGCCATCATCAAGCCCGTCAAGAGGAGGCCGAGCCAAAAGCCCAAACCGGACGCCAAGACGGCCCCCAAGCCCCCTGTCATGAGCGCAGCGCTCAGCCCAGCACTCACGCTGTAAGCGAGGTAGAGGCCCAGCATGAAGAAGGCGCCGTGGGCCAAGTTGACGATGCGGGTCACCCCAAAAATCAAGGACAAACCGGCGGCCACCAAAAACAAGGAAGAGGCGCCCGCCCAGCCATTCAGCAACTGCAGACCCAAGCTGGACCAAAAGGAGGCATCGGAGAAGAAAAGGCCACTCATGGCAGCTATCCTAGCGTGTATATTTCGGCGCATGGAGTTGCCCGCCTTCGATTCAGAAACCTTGAGCGCTATTTTCTTGACGCTCAAATTGGCCAGTTTGACGACGCTCTTGCTCTTGGTCTTGGTCATGCCCCTGGCTTGGTGGTTATCGCAAACCCGCTCCGCTTGGCTTTCACCCGTTTCGGCTTTGTTGTCATTGCCCTTGGTGTTACCACCCGCCGTGCTGGGTTTTTATTTGTTGGTGGCGCTGGGTCCGCAAGGCCCGCTGGGGCGTTTGACCACTGCTTTGGGCTGGGGCCCCCTGACATTCAGTTTCAGTGGTTTGTTGTTCGGATCGGTCATTTATTCGTTGCCTTTTGCGGTGCAACCCTTGCAGCGGGCTTTTGAGGCGATCGGTCAACGTCCTCTGGAAGTGGCTGCCACCTTGCGCGCCAGCCCATTGGACACTTTCTTTTCTGTGGTTTTGCCCCAGTCATTGCCGGGTCTGCTGACCGCCGCCGTTCTCAGCTTCGCCCACACGGTGGGCGAGTTTGGGGTGGTGTTAATGATTGGCGGCAACATTCCCGGACAGACCCGCGTCATCTCGACGGAAATTTTCAGTTTGGTTGAAGCCATGGACTACCCGAGAGCCCATTGGCTCGCGGGGGGGCTGTTGGTGTTTTCTTTTGCCGTTCTGGTGGGCTTGCATTTCTTGCAGCGACCCAACCGCCGAGTGGCCTCATGATCGACTTGCACTTTGAGTTGCAGCGGCCTGATTTTGATTTTCAAGTCGAGTTGAGCCTGCCCGCCAGCGGCGTGACTGTCGTGCTGGGACCGTCAGGCTCTGGCAAGTCCACTTTGATGCGCTGTTTGGCGGGACTCGAGCGCCAGGCCCGCGGCCGTCTGGTGGTGGGCTCAGAAACATGGCAAGACAATACCCCTCAACAGAAGCGGCCCGTTTTTCTGCCTCCCTGGCAACGTGCCATCGGCTATGTGTTTCAAGAAGCCAGTTTGTTTGAACACCTTTCGGTGCAAGGCAATTTGAACTTTGGTTTGAAACGCACACGCCAACCAGCGGCAGGTCTAGCGGCGCTGTCCCAAGCCATTGACATCTTGGGCATTGGGCCATTGCTCAAACGGTCGGTCCAAACGCTTTCAGGCGGCGAGCGTCAACGCGTGGCCATTGCCCGGGCCTTGGCAACACGCCCCCAACTCCTGTTGCTCGACGAGCCCTTGGCCGCATTGGACGAGTCAAGGCGAGAGGAGCTTTTGGGCTGGTTGGAACGGCTGCGGGATGAATGGACCTTGCCGATGGTCTACGTGACCCATTCCCTGGTCGAGGCCACCCGATTGGCCGCTACTTTGGTGCTGATGTCCCAAGGCAAAGTGCGTTGCGCTGGCCCGATTGAAGAGGTACTTCAACACGAAGGCGAAACGCTTTTGAATGCACAAGTGTTGAGCAAAGACCCGGCTTGGCACTTGATGACCTTGGGTTTTCAAGGCGGCGAATTGGTGTTGCCCGATTCAGGCTTGCCGCTGGGCAGCAGCACCCGCGTGCGCATTTTGGCGCGCGATGTGAGCCTGAGCCGAGGGGCGCCCCAGGACAGCAGCATTCAAAACTACTGGCCTTGTGTGGTGTCGGGCTGGTCAGCGGGCGCGCATCCAGCGCAGGTTCAGGTTCGGCTCCAACTGGGTGAACAGACTTTGCAAGCCCACATCACCGCCCGCGCCCTGGACCAACTGCAGCTGAAGCCCGGTGAGTCGGTCTGGGCCTTGGTCAAAGCGGTTTCATTGGTGGGGGGCAGTTCCCAGCCAGCCCCGGCCTAATCAGTCTTTTGGGGCGGGTGGTGACTCGCTGAGCATGTCGAGCAGTTGTTCAAGCGCCGGGCGGTTGCAGGACAAAGCCTGTGCCTCCACCTCGCGGTAAAGCCGCACCAAAGTTTGTCCTTCGGGGGTTAGAACGGCGCCGCCGCCTTTGCGTCCGCCCACAGCGGTGAGCACGGCGGGTGACCGCAGGGCTTGGTTGATTTCGTCGACCAATTGCCATGCACGTCGATAAGACATTTTGTGGCGTTTGGCCCCCGCCGAAATCGAGCCTTCACTGGCAATCGCTTCCAATAAGCTGATCTTGCCTGGTCCTATGGGCTCATGAGACGGGCCTTGGAGCCGAAGGTGAAAACGGGCCGTGATGTGCATTCTGTTATTTTGACTTGCTCAAATGAAAATAGTTAACAATTTGCACAGAATCAGGTTTTTTTAATGGGAGGCACTAGAATCTGCCCTCATGTCTGAAACGATGCCCACCCTCTTGCTGATTGAAGACGAAGACCTCTTGCGCAGCGGGGTGCAGGAGATTTTCGAGCTCAACGGCTTCCATGTGATTGGCGCGGAGGATGGTTTGGAGGCCATGCACTGGCTTTATGAAACCCAAATTGACTTGGTTGTCACCGACTTGTTGATGCCGAACATGAATGGCGTTGAGCTGATCGCCAAATTGACCCGCAGCCACCCCGACTTGCCTGTCATTTTGGTCTCAGGGGCCAATAACTTGGTTAAAGAACGTTTGGGTATTCAGTCTTTGGAATCCTTGGGTGCCAAAGCGACGTTTACCAAACCGTTTAAATCCGATGAATTGGTCAGCAAGGCCAAAGAGCTGGTGACCGCAAGTCTTTCTAGGGTCGTCTGAACACCACGTTCATCGAGGCCCAGTATTTGCTCTCCAATGGGTCCAGTCGCACATCACCGCCTGTGGAGGGCGCATGCACAAACCGCCCTTTGCCCACATAAATGCCCGCGTGGTGCGGGACACTGGTGGGGCTTTTTCTGAAGAGGATCAAATCGCCTGAGCGCAATTCAGAGGGCGCAATGGATTGCCCCCAGCTTTCCAATTGGGCCACCGTGCGGGGCGCTTTGACACCTGCTTGGGTTTGGTAAACATAGGCGATCAAACCACTGCAATCAAAGCCCGATTCAGGGGTGTTGCCGCCAAAACGGTAAGGTGTACCCACCAGTCCCAAGGCCCGAATCGTCACATCTTGGGCTTGTTCAGGTTGGAGCAAAAAAGCGTGTTCTTGCACAGCGCCTTTCGAATGAGGGCCTGAAGGGGAAGACAACGAGACAGAACTGCAGCCGGGCAACGCACAAAACAGAACAAAGCCCAAACAAAGGCCCGTGATGCCAGAAGCGAAGGCAGAGGCGAAGGCAGAAGCGAAGGGTTTGACGCCGCCCAAAGAAGCCATGGCCGATTCAATGCAAGACAGGCAACGCGTCATGGCAGACCCACAGGAGAAAACTCAGGGTGAAAAAAGACGCCACCGTTGCCAACAACATGGCGGCTGCGCTCATGTCTTCTTGGTGGTATTTCAAGGCCAAGGTGGTGTAAATGCCCATCATCGGCATCGCTGCGGACAGCAGCACGGCGGTTTGCAAAGGCGAATCGAAGCCGCTGATGCCGCCGCTCCATTGAACCAATTTGATGACGCTCCACACCATCAAGGGCTGCAAAATCAACTTGCCAAAAACGATGGGTCCGACCTTTCCCCCCAAGCCTTGGAGCGAGAGACCGGCCAAACTGCCACCAATCACAAACAAAGACAAGGCGCTGCAAGACAGGGCTAAGAAGTCAACCGAGCGTGTCAGCACGACAGGCAACTGCAGGCTCAGCGAGGCGGTCAACAAGCCCGCCCCAATCGCCAAAATCATCGGATTCTTAAACAGGTTTTTGAACGATTGATGCAGAGTTTGCCATGAGGCATGCCCCTGAACAGCGGTGTCGGCCAAGAACAGCAGCAGGGGCAGGATCAGTAAATTTTCGACCATCATGTTCATCGCCAAGGCCTGAGGCGCAACCGTGGCAAGAACCAACAATAAAATGGGATAGCCGACGAAGCCGCTGTTTGCACAGGACATGCCCATGGCCGAGAAGGTGCTGACTAAAGCGCTTTGCCGTTGGCCTTTGCGGATCCAAACATAGCCCAAAGCCAGGGTGACGAGCGAACCCAAGCCATAAACCAAGCAGTAGCCCCAGTTTAAAAAGTCAACCCATTTATTTTGAGAAAGGGCTTTGAACAGCAAGGCTGGAAGCGCCAACTGCATGACGAACTTGCCCAAGGTTTTGAGGTCCGATTTGTTAAAGGCCCCCCATTGGGTCACGACAAAACCCAAAGCGATGAGCAAGTAAATAGGGCCCGTAATGGCCAAAATGTCGAGCATGAACAGGGGATTGGCTTAATTGGTGATGGACTGGATTGTAGAAATCATTACGAACGACAGGCCAACTGATTGACGGTGTTTTTTGGCACTGGATGATCTTTAAAATCTCTCCACCAACCCGCCCTCTCCCACACCCTAAAACGAATACGAGTTTGAAATGAACACCCTTTCATTACCCCATGGGGCTTCGGTCCTCTGCCTCGCTGCGTTGCTTTTGACCGCCGCTTGCACTTCGACCCCTATGGGTGACTCTAGCTCTAGCGCGTCATCAAACGGACAGCCTAGTGGCCAAGCTGGCATTGGGTCCGGCACTTTCGCCACCGGCTTAATGCCGCCCGGTTCCGTGATCAAGCAAGACAAATCGTTCATTGTGGGCAATGGCGAGAATTGGTTTGGCAAAGTCACTTTGGACATTGGCAAAGACGATGACATTGCCTACAAATTCTTCCTCAGAACCTTCCCTGAAAAGGGCTGGACCTTGGTCTCGACCATTCGTTCTGAGCAAACTCAATTGGTTTTCACCAAGTCCGATCGCAGCGCCACCGTGGTCATCACGCCAGCGAGTTTTTGGAAAAGTGGCACTGTCACGATGGTGATTACGCCAACTCAAAGCCGTTAACTATCATGGGGCAAACTGAAATGCCCACATGATCCTCAGTCAAGACCAAGAAATGATTCGCGACGCAGTTCGCGAATTTGCCCAAGCCGAGCTTTGGCCCCACGCCGCCGAATGGGACAAAACACACCACTTTCCCAAAGAAGCCCTGAAAGGGTTGGCCGCTTTGGGGGCTTACGGCGTTTGCGTGCCCGAAGCGTGGGGCGGCGCGGGCCTCGACTATTTGTCGCTGGCACTGGTGGTGGAAGAAGTGGCCGCTGGCGACGGCGGCACCAGCACCGTGATCAGCGTGACCAATTGCCCCGTCAATGCCATTTTGATGCGCCATGGAAACGCTGCCCAGAAAAAACAATGGCTCACACCTTTGGCCCAAGGTCAGATGTTGGGGGCGTTTTGTTTGACGGAGCCCCATGTGGGCAGCGACGCCTCGGCCTTGCGCACCACGGCGTTGAAAGCCGGTGACGAGTTCGTCATCAACGGCGTGAAACAGTTCATTACCAGTGGCCAAAATGGCGATGTCGCGATCGTCATTGCCGTCACCGACAAGGGCGCAGGCAAAAAGGGCTTGAGTGCTTTTTTGGTGCCCACCAACACCCCCGGTTATCGGGTCGCTCGTTTAGAAGACAAGCTCGGCCAGCACAGCAGCGACACGGCACAAATCAACTTTGACAATTGCCGCATTCCAGCTGAGAACCTAATTGGCCAAGAGGGCGCAGGCTACGGCATTGCCTTGGGCGCTCTGGAGGGCGGGCGCATTGGCATTGCCTCGCAAAGCATCGGCATGGCGCGCAGTGCGTTGGACGTCGCGATCCGCTACGCGAAAGAGCGACAAAGTTTTGGCACCGCCATCTTCAACCACCAGGCCGTGGGCTTTCGCTTGGCCGAATGCGCCACCCAACTCGAGGCTGCACGGCAATTAACCTGGCACGCGGCCGCCTTGCGCGATGCCGGTCGGCCTTGTCTGAAGGAAGCGGCCATGGCCAAATTATTCGCCAGTGAAATGGCTGAAAAAGTGTGCAGCGCCGCCATTCAAACCTTGGGTGGTTATGGCTACGTGAGCGATTTTCCGGTGGAGCGCATCTACCGCGATGTGCGAGTCTGCCAAATTTATGAAGGCACCTCCGATGTTCAAAAAATCCTCATTCAACGGGCCTTGGCATGAGTTCACTGCTTCATAAACCGCTTCACGGCGTCCGCATCGTTGAGTTGGAGGGCATCGGTCCAGGGCCATTGGCCGCCTTGATGTTGGCCGACTTGGGGGCCGATGTCACGACCTTGGTGCGGCCCGCAGCCAGCGTTGCCATGGACAAATTGGCCAGCACGCTCGACAACCCTTTGCGCCGTGGCAAGCGCATGGAGAGGGTCGATTTAAAAACCCCGGCAGGAGTGGCGCGTGCACGCGACTTAATTTCACAAGCGGATGGTCTGATTGAAGGCAACCGACCCGGCGTGATGGAGCGTTTGGGCTTGGGGCCTGCCGATTGCGCGGCATTCAACCCGAACCTGGTCTATGGCCGCATGACGGGATGGGGCCAGGACGGCCCGTTGGCCCAAGCCGCTGGCCATGACTTGAACTACGTGGCCCTCACCGGTTTGTTGTCTTTGGCCTCCAGAGATGGCCAGCCGCCGCAAGTGCCACCCACGGTGGTCGGTGATGCCAGTGGCGCCTTGGGCTTGGCTTTCGGCATGGTCAGCGCCTTGCTGTCGGTGCGCTCGGGTGGCCCTGGCAGGGTGGTCGATGCGGCGATTGTGGACATTGTGGCCATGCTCGGTTCCCTGGTTCAATGGGTCCGCGCTGGGGGGCAAATTGATGGGCCAGAGCCCAGTCCTTTTCATGACTCGCCGTTTTACGACAGCTACGCTTGTGCAGGGGGCGGCTTCATTACTTTGGGGGCCATTGAACCGCCGTTTTATGCTTTGCTTTTGAGCCAATTGGGGCTTCATGATGTGGACCCCCAAGCCCAATACGACAAGTCGAAATGGCCAGCCTTGAAGGCCAGGCTCGAGGCGCTTTTTAAAACCCAACCCCAGTCTCATTGGTGCGCGTTGCTCGAAGGCACCGATGTGTGTTTTGCGCCCGTGCTCAGTTTGGCGCAAGCCGCCGAGCATCCGCATTTACAAGCACGCGGTGTTTACCAAGCCAATGAAAAGGGCCACCTCAAGGTGGCCCCTGCGCCTCGGTTTGCGCCGCTGAACTAGCGCAAACTGGCGATGTGGTGAGCCAGATTCTCAATGTCCGCTTCGCTCAAAGTTTGAGCCACGCTGGTCATGTTGCCAGCGTCGTTGGTGCGGGTGCGGGCCTTGAACGCATGCAGTTGGTTGACCACATAACCGTATTGCTGTCCGGCCACACGGGGAATCTCGTTTTGACCTGAGAAACCGCCTAAGTGACACATGGCACACAAAGTTTCATCGGCCTTGGCTTTTCCGAGAGCCGCCTTCTTTTCATCGACCTGAAAGTTCAAGGGCTTGGCGGGTTGAGCTGCATAGAAGTTACCCAAATCGATCATGTCTTGACGGCTCAAATTAGCGGCCATGGCACTCATGATGGGGTTGCTACGACGGCCTTCTTTGAAGTCTTTCAATTCGGTGTAGATGTAGCGCCAAGTTTGTCCCGCCAAATTGGGAACGTCAGAGGTTGGCGAATTGCCATCGGCACCGTGGCAAGCCGCACAAACAACCGCTTTAGGTCGGCCGGATTCTGAATCCGCCCCCGAGGCCTGAGCCCAGACCAGGGAGGTGGATGTGAGCCAAACCAGACCCAGGAAAATCAAAATACCCGGGGTTTTGGTCATGGCTCTGTCAATGGCTTGATATGAGAAAACCATCCATTACTTGACTGAGAACACAGTCATGGTGTTGCCGCGTTTGAAGTCGAGTTGGGTGTTGCCACCGCAACCCATGGCCACATATTGGGTGCCCTTGACGGCGTACGAAACGGGCATGGCGTTGGCGCCAGCGCCGCAGTTGTATTCCCACAACAGCTTGCCGGTCTTGGCATTCAAGGCGCGGAACAAACCGTTGCCCTCTCCGTAGAAGACCAAGTCGCCAGCGGTCGCCAAAGCGCCGCCGATCAAAGGTTGTTCCGTGTCAAACTTCCAGGCCATTTTGCCGGTGTTGACATCCACGGCTGCCAAACGGCCCCATTGCTTTTCGCTCTCGATGACTTTGAAAGCACCGCCCAGCCACAACTTACCACCAGGGTAGCCAGCGGCTTCCACGTGGTAGGTCATGGGTTGGTGCAAGTTCAAAGCGTAAGCCATGCCCAAGTTGGGGTTGTAGGCCATGGGAGACCATTCCACGCCGCCGTTGGCGCCAGGCAACATGCGTGCGCCGTTGGCAGTGGGGAGAACCCACATGTTTTCTTGCGGAATCATGGCCTCAGAATAGCGAATCAGCTCGCCTGTTTCGCGGTTGTGGACATAGACATGGCCCGTTTTGCCACCGTGGATGACAGCGGGAATGGTCTTGCCATTTTTGTCCTTGGCGTCGACCAAGATGGGGGGGCTGACGGCGTCCAAATCCCAAACGTCGTGCGCGATGTATTGGAAGTGCCATTTGTAGGCGCCGGTGTCCAAATTCACGGCCACAATGGAGTCGGTATAGAGGTTGTCGCCTGGGCGTTTAGCGCCGTACAAGTCAGGTGATGGGTTGCCAACGACAAAGAAGATGGTGCGTGTCTTGAGGTCAACCGCAGGGTTCATCCAAACACCGCCGCCCAGGGTTTGATAGAAAGAACTGTCGCGAGCCAATTCAGCCTTTTCAGCAGCAATGTCACGGTGCATGTCGCGGCCGGTGGCATCGTTTTTAGCCCAAACGCCTTCATGGCCTTTTTCAGGGATGGTGTTGAAGGTCCAGGCCAGCTTGCCAGTGTTGCTGTCAAAGGCCTTCACGAAGCCGCGAATACCGTACTCGCCACCGTTGGTGCCGATCAGCACTTTGCCGTCGACCACAGTGGGTGCCATCGTTTCGCTGTAACCTTTTTCAGGATCGGCAATTTCGGTTTGCCACAAAATCTTGCCGGTCTTGGCGTCCAGAGCGACCAATTGCGCGTCCAAGGTGCCCATGAACACCTTGCCACCTTCAATGGCGACGCCGCGGTTGTTGGGGCCGCAGCAGAAAGTGGTGATGGGACCCATCTTGTGCTTGTAGTGCCAGAACTCTTTGCCGGTCACGGCGTCAAGGGCATACACGTGGTTGTATGAAGTGGTCATGTACATGACGCCGTCGACCACGATGGGGGCGGTTTCCATCGACTCGCGCACTTCGGTTTGAAAGGCGAAGGCGGGTTTCAATTTCGACACATTGCTGGTGTTGATTTGTTTGCCGGGATAGAAGCGGGTTTGGGCGTAGTTGCCGTTGGTGTGAAGCCAGTCGTTGCCTTGGCTGCCCGCTTTATTTAATTGTTCTTGGCTGACCGAAATGCCCTTCGAGAGGGTGCTGGCGGCGGCGCTCTTTTGACCGACGATTTCTTGGGCATGGACCAGACCAGCGGTGGCACCAATGGCCAAAACCAGGCCAATGATTTTTGGGAACTTCTGAGTTGTCATGACGCTATCTCCTGTGGTGTTGGAAGCATTCACTGTAGTGAAGATTGATGACAATTCTGGTAACACGGGAGACATTTGATCAAGAAATTTCCTCCTGATTTACCCTCCGTTTTTTATTCGAATGAGCTCATCATTTTTCTGAATCAACCGGTTGTGCAACTCGCGTTAAAGTGCGCGCCTAATGAGTTTGGCGTTTTATTATTTGAGAAACCTTATGAAAAAAAGATGGCAACTTTGGCTTGTTTTGGCGGGGCTACTGACGCTGAATGGTTCAACCGCATGGGCTCAACAAGGCATGGGCCAGATCAACATCAACGGCCAATTCGTGATGGCGGCTCGGGCTGGCAATTTGGCCAGAACGCAAGCCTTGTTGGGGGAAGGCGCAGCCGTTAATTCGCGTGACAGAAATGGTGACTCACCCCTCAATATGGCGGCCAGTAAGGGGCAAACCGAGTTGTTGGTGTTGTTGTTAACAGCAGGTGCTGACCCCAATTTGGCCAATATTGCGGGTGTCACTCCCTTGATGGGGAGTGCCTTCACGGGCAATGCAACGAACATGGAAAAGCTCTTGGCGGCAGGTGCCAAGATAGAGCCTTTAGACCGTGTCGATAAAAACGCTGCCACTTACGCGGCAGCGCAGGGATGTGTGACCTGTTTGAAGTTGCTGGTGTCGGCAGGCACCCCGGTGAACGAAGTACTCCACAATGGATTAACGCTGCTGATGTGGGCGGCCGCCATGGGTCAAGACGACGCCGTGGCCTGGCTACTTGCTCAAGGTGCAGACAAAACCCTCAAAGACAACCGAGGCAAAACCGCATTGGACATGGCGCGTGAACTGGGACATGCCAGCACGGTCAAGTTGCTTGGCTAACCTGATCTTGGCTGATCTTGGTTTACAAATCCCAAGATTGAATTTTTTGTGTCGGACCGAAGTGGTCGTCGAAGCCCAAGATTTCTACATGCACCCGACCCGATGAATACACACGAACGTCGGCCCATGCGTAATCACGGTCGTGTGGATTTTCGTCTGTCACCGATTTTGCGGTGAAGGGCGAACCCCCTGAACCCACAATCACCTGCCAAGCGCGACCGCCATGAGACAACATGGGTTGCGAAGCGTGTTGAATGTGTTCATGGCCACAGAAATAGGTGGCACCGTGGGACTCAATGACTTGCCAAAAATCCTCGGCCAATTCAGGGTACACGTCCAAACCATCTGGGCCTTTTGCGGGTTGTGAAGGGGGGTGGTAAGTGAAGGCCATTTTGTGACCAAACACAAACAAATGCTTCATGCCGCGGGCTTTGGCCTGGTCAAGGTCTTGCTGTAGCCACAGGCTAGGGGCTTGGCTGTCGCCGCCCACGGGGTCGGTGTTGATGACCGCAAAGTGAATGGGGCCGGCGTCAAACGAATAACTCAATTGGCTTTGCAAGGTGCTGACGCTGTTGTTGCCCGCCTTGGGGGCGTTGCTCACCTCAAAGTGGTTGGGCGTCGTGCCCGTCAACTTTTGCCAGCGGCGAATGTCCAGAATCAAATCGCCCA
Source organism: uncultured Curvibacter sp. (assembly GCA_903828535.1). Taxonomy (GTDB): domain Bacteria; phylum Pseudomonadota; class Gammaproteobacteria; order Burkholderiales; family Burkholderiaceae_C; genus Curvibacter. Next base: position 186,698 of record CAIKMN010000022.1, on the reverse strand, counting down.
TGTTGTCGCGCCAAGCGTTCTCGAGGTCCAGTTGGGCCAATTTTTTCGAGGAACCATCGGCTTGCTTGGTGGGCATTTGTGTTTCATGGTTGCCGGGTACCGGCAACACGTAGGTGCCTGACTCCATCGTCGTGGCGACGATGCCTCGCCAAAAAGCGTATTCGCGCTCTCGCTGAACGGGGTCTGGGGTGTATCCCATGATCATGTCACCATTGAAAACCAAGGCTTGGGAGTGGCTTAGGTTCGCTTCGCGCAGGATGCGCGTCAAGGCAGGCGTGGCTTGTATCCACCGTTTGTCTTGCGCGCTCAAGCTGGGGTCTTTGGGGTCAGCGCGGCTGTCACCGACGGTTGCGAAATGGAAAATTTCTTGCTCTTGTTTTTGTGTTTCGGCTGGCTGGGGTTGAGATTCAGCGGCTTGTACCACCGGACACCAGAACCCGCTTTGAACGCCACACAATAGAAGGCAGATCAAAGCGCGGGAGGCTCGAGGGAAAAAGGAAAGAGGACGCATAAGAAAACTTTTAAAGATCAAGAAAAAAGATCAAGAAAGAAAGCAACAACCCGCATTTAAATTGATTTTGGTGAAGTGCAGATGAAGTCGCGAAAAAACAACGATTCACGGAATTGTCATTGAATTCGCATCATCTTGAAATATTGAGTGGCTACCTTATCGGCATTGTTTTAATTAAAAAGAAAGCCGTCCTATGAAATTCTCTTGCCCCCATCCCCAAAAAAAATGGATCACGCTGTTGACCGCAGCGGCCTTGTCCGCCAGCGCCTCTTTGGCTTTGGCCGAAACCGTTGACCTGGGTACGGTGGGCGGTGCCTCAGGTGCTGCCAGCAACGCGTCGGTTTATGCCGAAAAGGGCACCGCCCAAGCCATGGCGCCCACCCAATCCAGCCTGAACGCCACCGAGCCTCAGTCTATTATTTCTCGTGAATTCATCGTTGAATCCACCGCCCCCACGGGCAATTACGCCACCATCGCTGCCATTGCACCCAGCGTGGCCGTTTTGCCATCGACCAACGGCCCTGGCATGGCCGATCAAAAGATCATCATGCGCGGTTTCAGCGATGGCAATTACAACATCACGTTTGACGGCATCCCCTTTGGCGATACCAACGGACCCACCCACCACTCCACCGCTTACTTCCCCGCTTCCATCGTCGGCAGCATGGTGGTTGAACGCGGTCCTGGCAATGCCTCAAACATTGGTTTTGCCACCTACGGCGGTAGCGTGAACATGTATTCCAAGGCGCCTCAAGCCACGCAAAGCACCAGCGTTTATGGCTCCTTCGGTAGCTTTGGCACTTGGGTTGAAGGCGTGGCTTATGAGTCTGGCCGCATGGAAGGCTCTGACGCGACTTTGCAAGTCGATGTGCAAAACATGACCAGCAAGGGCTACACCTCCTACTCCAGAATGCGCAACAACAACTTCACTTTGAAGTACACCCGCCCTGTGGGTGACAGCACCTTGTTGACCTTCTTCACCAGCTACGACGATGCCCACAGCAATGTGGCCGACAACGTGTCTGGCGTGACTGTTTTGCAAATGTCGCAAGGTTTGGGCAAAAACTACGCCCTGAACAACAACCCCAAGAGCCAGGGTTTCTATGGTTACAACGTGGTCTCCAAACAAACCGACATGGACTACCTGCGTGCCCAAACCAGCTGGGGCCAAGGTTGGGAAACCGACAACCTGCTTTACTCGTACGCCTACAAGAACAGCACCTTGGCGGGTCAAGACCCCAGCCAATACAACCCTTTGACGAACAGCGACACCACCACTGGTTTCAAGAACCTGTTGGGTAAAGCGGCCACCGTCCCCGTGGCAACGGACGTTTACGGTTACTACAAATTGAATTCATACCGCAACTACGGCGATGTGTTCAAGTTGACCAAAAAGACCGACACCGGTTTGTTGCGCACCGGTTTTTGGTACGAGTACCAAAAAACAGAGCGTCACAACCAAGAAGGTGATTTGACCTTGGGTGACGGCTCCTTCTTGCCTGGCGTGACCAATACCACGGCCGTCACGGCTGGCGCCTGTACCGCGGCTCAGTGCACTTACCCTGGCGTGGTCACTGCTTCCAACTTTGCACCCCAGCATTCTGGCGTGCACCAAGTGCAGCCCTTTGTTGAATACGAATGGGCAGCGGCTGAAGGCCTGACGGTGACCCCTGGTTTCAAAACCATGTTGTATCAGTTCAACTTGAATTCACAAATGAACCAGATCAAGGGCGGTCAAGTTCCTCAGTCTTACACCTTCCGCTACCACGCTGCTTTGCCTTTCTTGACCGTGCGTCAAAAGTTGGATGCGCAAAACACGGTTTACGGTCAATTCGCCAAGGGCATGGTGGTTCCGTTCTTGGGCGTTGGTACCCCCAACTCCACCTTGCCAGCACCCCAAACCACCACCAACTACCAAGTGGGCGTGGTGCACGTGGAAGACCGCTTGACGATCGATGCTGACCTTTACTACATCGATGTCAACAACCTGCAACAAAGCACTGGCACGGGCAATGCCATCCAGTACTACAACGCCGGTGGCGCTGTTTACAAAGGCTGGGAAACCGAAGGCACTTATGTGTTGGGGGCTGGCTTTTCTGCTTACGGCGCTTACAGCTTGAATGACTCCAACTACAAAACCACCAACCCTGGTTTGACGGTTGGCCAGGCTCGCATCACCAACACCCCCAACATGACCGCGGGTCTGGGCTTGTTGTACAAAGAAGGCCCTTGGAGCGGCTCGGTCATTTACAAGCGCATTGGTCAGCAACAATACAGCTATTCAGCCACTGGCCTGCCCACTTTGGCGCCTTTCAACAACGTGAGCTTGAACATGGCTTACACGTTTAAAGAGGCCGTCAGCAGCATCGGCTTGAAGAACCTGCGTGCGCAATTCAATGTGTTTAACTTGACCAACGAGCAAAACGTCTTGACCTCGACCGGTCTGTTGAGCAACAGCGCCAGCCAAGTGACCTACGAGGCGCCTCGCAGCTACATGCTGTCTTTGAAGGGCGAGTTCTAATCCTTTGAATTCGTACTGACTTGAAACCAAAAAGCCGGCACTTGCCGGCTTTTATCTTTAAAAAATATTGACCACCCTCCATGTCTTTGACCAAAATTTTAGAACTCGCCAACCATTCTGGTGGCACGCTTTACCTCATGGCGTTGCTGTTGTTGATCGCCTTGACCGTCATCATTGAACGCACCCGTCATTTGCTGAACATGCAACAAGGCGGCGAGCAATTGATGGACCTGTTGCGCACAGAACCCAATTTACAAAGTGCCCGTGCCCAGGCTGAGTTGCAAGCCAAGGCCCATTTGCCCCAAGCCCGCGTGATTCAAGCTTTGGAAAACGAACCTGCCAGCAGCTCGAATGAGGTGGTGGCAGGGCATTTGGAAGAGGCCCTGATGCATGAAGTGCCGATGCTCGACCGTTCCTTGTGGATGCTGGACACCGTCATCACGTTGGCGCCCTTGTTGGGTTTGTTTGGCACCATCATTGGCATGTTCCACGCTTTCTCGGTGTTGGACGATGTGCAAAACAACCCCGGTGCCATCACCGGCGGGATTGCAGAGGCTTTGATTGCCACCGCTTGCGGCCTGTTCATCGCGATGATGGGTTTGGTGTTCTTTAACTGGCTCAACACCCGAGTTCGTTTGATCGTGCACCAACTTGAAACCATCAAAGTCATGTTGCTGAACCGTCGCGAGGGTTGAGCGAATCATGCGTTATTTTCAAACCCGAAGCGCTCGCATTGAGATCATCCCGATGATCGACATCATGCTGTTCTTGTTGGTATTTTTCGCCATGATGACCCTGCGCATGATTCCCACCACGGGCCATGTCAGCAAGCTGCCCACCAGCAGCACCGCGACCAAAATGCCCGCCCCCAAAATGTTGGTGGAAGTGTCTGAGAGCGGCACCATGACGGTCGAAGGACAAGTCTTGAATGCGGCCCAATTGACGGCCTTGATTCAGAGTCGCCATGCCAATGACTTGGCGGTCACCATCGCGGGCGGTCAAAACGTGACGATGCAACAACTGATGGGTGCCATTGACGCGGTCCGTTTGGGCGGGGCGACCCAAATTGGCTTGGCGGCCAAGACCGCCAATTGATCGGACCCCTTCATTCCATGTCCGATTCATTGACGATCTCTTGGCCTGAGCACCGCCAACAAGAAGCCACCCGAATGAGGCAGGCTTTCAGTTGGGCTTTGGCGCTGGAGTCTGCGGCACTGGTGGGGGCTTTGACTTGGCTGGTATTCCATCCGCATGAGCACTTCTCAGCGCCGGTCGCCTTGCAAATTGAAGCGCCTCCGGCCACGCCGCTGCCCCCGGTGCCCGAGCCTCCTAAACCCAAGCCTGAGCCCCCGAAACCGTTGCCAAAACCGGTGGTGGAGCCGGTGAAGAAAACGGTGGCGCCGCCCCCGCCAGTTCCTTTGCCAGCCCCGGCACCGTTGCCAGTGACGGCAGCGCCGAGTGAAAACCCAGTACCCCCAGCGCCTTCACCGAGCCCCACGCCCGCGGTGGTAGCCCCTGCTGTGAAAACGCCGCCGCCCCCGCCGCCGCCTTCAGGGCCTGCTAAGCCTTCGAACGAATACATCGACAAGGTTCGCAATGCGGTGCAAACCGCCTTTGTTTATCCGCCAGCAGCCAGAGCCATGGAGTTCAGGGGTCGTGCCCGTGTCGCCTTCAAGCTGTTGGATGGTCAAGCTTCGAATGCGCGAATTGTGGTGCGCAGTGGCTTGGGGATGGGCGACCGGGCAGCACTCGAAGCCGTGCAAAACGCCGCCTACCCAAGCCCGCCTTCGGAGTTGAAGGGCGTGGACATGGAATGCGAAATTTGGGTCGAACTGCGCTAGTTTTGCCGCGCGGTTTAGTGCTTGCTCAGCAGTTCCATCAACAACCAACTGGCGGGTTGATGAACTTGCTGGGCCAAGTCGCTCACGCTTGCATTGGGGTCCGATGGGGTGATGCCCAAGGCCTGCAGTTGGGTGTTCAAATCGGCCTCGCTGCGGTTCAACGTCATGGGCAAGGCCTTCAGGGGAGCATGGCCCAGCGCTTGCGCAGCGAGTTTACCGACATTGGGTTTAGGCGGCGGTTGAAAAACCAAAAAACCGACAACCACCAGAGCCACCACGGCCACAAAGACGCCAACGCGTTTTTGCTTTACCGTGTAAATAAGCGGCATGCGGTTCAGCAACAAATGCAACACAATCGCGACCACCAAGCCCAGACCCAACCACTCGTGCATCCGATGAACGTCTTGATTGAACCAACGGAAAAACATCATAACGCCGGTGGTGGCCATGACAACTGAGATGGGCAGCAGGATCTGCGTGGCGTTGGCCCTTAAAAAGGGGTCAAAGCGGCGCAGGCCTTTTTTGGCGGGTGAGGTCGGTTGAGTGGCCAAGGTGTGATTCTTTGAGGTTTAAAAAGAGGAGTCTAATGACCGCTTATGACAAAAGTCCTTGTGCTTGAGCTTGTGCCTGTATCAGTCCACCGACGATGGCCCCTAGCACCAGCAACCAAGCTGGCCATTTGAATTTGAACAACAGCACGGACAAAAGGGCCAGCCAAGGCAACACGCCCAGGTGCGTGCCCAGTGCGGCATGGGTCTGCTTTACCAAGACAGCCCCCAAGAGTCCCACCACCCCTGAGTTGATGCCCGCGAGGGTGGTTTGAGCCGCGGGATATCGCCGTAACGTTTCCCAAAAGGGCAGTGCGCCCATCACCAAAAAAAACGAGGGCGCGAAAACGGCACCCAAACAAATCAAGCCCCCCTCCCATCCCGTGGGGAGTTGGTTCATGGAGGCCCCCAAAAAAGCAGCGAAGCTAAACAAAGGGCCCGGCACGGCTTGGGCCAGGCCATAGCCGCTTAAGAAAACCTCATTGGAGACGTAACCCGGTCCGACCACGGCACTTTGCAGCAAGGGGAGCACCACATGCCCGCCACCAAATACCAAGCTACCGGTTCTGAAAAAGAGGTTGATTTCAGTGGCCCAAAAGCCGTTACGGGTTCCAGCAAGAGAAAGCGCATTGTCAAGCAACGGCAAGCCGAGGAGGAACAAAACCAAGCAGGCGAATGCCAGAAATCCCAACTGACGACTGGGCACCCTCAGAGGGTTGAGGGGCTTGGGTTCGGTCGGTGGTTTTAAAAAAGAGTAGCCCAAAACACCCGCCAACCCCATGGCCAGCAGTTGACCCATTAAATCGGGCTGCCACCAAGACAACCCTGCAGCCGCCAAAGCTATCGCCGTTTGGGTTCGGCCTTGGCACAACGTTCTGGCCATGGCGATCAGCGCTTGCGCCACCACCACCAAGGCCACCGCTTTGAGGGCCACTAAAACAGAAGCAGGAATGACGGCGCTAAATTGTTGAAGGCAGAGGGCAGCGGCCATGAGGGTCAGCGCTGAGGGCAAGGTGAACCCCGACCAGGCCAACAAAGACCCCGCCAGCCCATGCCGAAAATAGCCCAAGGCGATGCCCACTTGGCTGCTGGCAGGGCCGGGCAAAAATTGGCACAAAGCGACCAATTCGGCGTAACTCGCGTCGCTTAACCACTGGCGCTTTTCAACGAACTCTTGACGAAAAAAGCCGATGTGGGCAACCGGACCCCCGAAGGAGGTGAGGCCCAATTTGAGAAAAATAAAAAACGTCGACAGCACGTGGCATCCCACCTTTGAAAGTGCGGCGTTGGTTGGGGGTTTTACTTAGGAGGTCGCAGCGCGCTCTTGGGTCGAAACGCGGCACAAATGTCGTTGCGCGTCTCGAGGTAAGGGCCGCCGATCAGGTCAATGCAGTAGGGCACAGCGGCAAAAATGCCAGGCACGATGGGGCTGCCGTCGGGGCCTTTCAGACCGCCCAAGGTTTCATGGATCGACTTCGGTTGACCGGGCAAATTGATGATGAGTGTCTGGCCCCGAATCACCGCGACTTGGCGCGACAAAATCGCGGTGGGCACGAATTTCAAACTGATTTGGCGCATCTGCTCGCCAAAGCCAGGCATTTCTTTGTGGCCCACGGCGAGCGTGGCTTCTGGTGTGACGTCGCGCAGGGCAGGGCCGGTGCCGCCTGTGGTCAGCACCAGGGCACAGTTTTCATCGTCACACAGTTCGGTCAAGGTGGTGCTGATGAGGTCAATTTCATCGGGGATCAGCCGTGAGACAAAATGAATCGGGTTTTGCAAGGCTTGGGTCAACCAGTCTTGCAGGGCGGGCAGGCCTTTGTCTTCGTAAACACCTGAGGAGGCGCGGTCGCTGACGGACACAATGCCAATGCGAACCGGATCGAATGGCGTGGTGCTGGCTTCAGTCATTGGCTTCTTCCTCGTCTTCCTCGTCTTCCTCGTTGGTGTCTGCCTCATTCGAAGTGGGCTCGCTCAGCTGGGCTTTGATGAGTTGAAAGAGTTCGCGGTAAGCGCGGCTTTGGCGCGGCGCAAGGCCTTCGCTGACCTGGGCTTTGGAAATGGCAGGACCATCTTTGCGCGCTTGGCGTATGAGGGCGCGCAGTTGCTGGCTGTCGGTCTCCGGAAAGGTGGCCATCCAGACGGCCAAGGCTTCATCGTTGCCGATCAAGCGCTCGCGCCAGGTTTCGATCACGTGTAAAAGCTCTTTTTCAGAGGCCGATCCTTTTTGTTGGGCCTCTAATGCGGCTTTGATGGCTGCCACCGTTTGCTCATCCAGCTTGCGCATGAGCTTGCCGACGAATTGGAGTTGGCGACGTTTGCCTTCAAAGTTGGTGATGCGCTTGGCCTCCGCCACCGCATCGACGAGCTTGTCGGGCAGTTGTAACCCTTTCAACAAATCGGCGCGGAGTGTTAAAAGCGATTCGCCCAATTTTTGCAGGGCATCGCTTTCTTTTTTGAGGTCGGTACGGCTGGCTTCATCGGTGCCTTTGAGCTCGGCTTTGAGCTGCAAATCCAACTCGCTGCCTTCAGCAACAAATTGGCCTTTGACGTAATAGCCTTTTTTGGGTTTTCTGGACATGACCCCGGTATCATATCCTTCGCTATGAAGAAAACTGCCCTCCCCTCCGCCAGCCTTTCCCAAGTCAGCCCTGCACACCAGGGGTTCAGTTACAGCCCAGCGTTTTTTGAAAACTTGGTTGACTCGGCCTTGGCCCATGCCAAAAAAATCGGTGCGACCGACGCCGGCGCCGAAGCCTCAGAAGGTTGTGGTTTGAGCGTCAGCGTGCGCAAGGGCGAACTCGAAAACGTGGAACGCAACCGCGACAAATCGTTGGGGGTGACCGTTTATTTGGGGCACCGCCGGGGCAATGCCAGTACCTCGGATTTTTCAGAAAAAGCCATCCAACAAACGGTGCAAGCGGCCTACGACATTGCGCGCTTCACCGCCGAAGACCCGATGGCGGGTTTGCCCGATGAGGCCGATATCGCCACGCCGGCCTACCAACGCCAAGCGGCTCATCATCACGACCTCGACTTGTTTCACCCTTGGGCGATTGACGGACAAGCCGCCGCCGAGTTGGCCAAGGTCTGTGAGGCCGCCGCCTTAAAAACCAGCAAGCGCATCACCAACAGCGAAGGGGCAGGGGTCTCGGCACAGCAATCGCATTTTTTCAGTGCCCACACCCATGGATTTCGTGGCGGTTATGCCAGCAGCCGGCACAGCTTGTCAGTCTCGCCGATCGCCTCATTGCCCGGAAAAAATGCTGAAATGCAGCGCGATGCTTGGTACACCTCGATGCGCTGCGCCGACGACATGGCGAGTGCACAAGCCGTTGGACGTTACGCCGCCGAACGCGCATTGAGTCGCTTGGGGGCTCGCAAAATCGCCACCACCCAATGCCCGGTTTTGTTTGAATCCACCTTGGCCAGCGGCCTGCTGGGCAGCTTGGTTCAAGCCCTGAGTGGCGGCTCTCTTTATCGACGCAGCAGCTTTTTGCTGGAATCCTTGGGCAAACAAGTGTTGCCCAAACACATCGATGTGTTCGAAGACCCCTTTGTCAAACGCGGCAAAGGCAGCGCCCCCTTTGACGACGAAGGCGTGCAAGTGCATGCCCGCAAAGTGATCGACGCCGGTCGCGTCAAGGGCTATTTTTTGAGCACGTATTCAGCGCGCAAACTGGGCATGAAAACCACCGGCAACGCAGGGGGTTCACACAACCTGACCTTGACCTCGCGCTTGACCCAAGCCAGCGACGATTTGGACGCCATGTTGAAAAAACTGGGCACGGGTTTGTTCGTCACCGAGTTGATGGGGCAGGGCGTCAACGGCGTCACGGGTGACTACTCACGCGGTGCCAGTGGCTTCTGGGTAGAGAAAGGTCAAATCGCCTACCCGGTTCAGGAAATCACCATTGCCGGCAATTTGAAAGACATGCTCAAGGGCATCGAAGCGGTTGGCGCCGACGCCTACAACTACGGCGCCAAGACCGTGGGTTCGGTGTTGGTGAATCGGATGAAGGTGGCGGGATCGTCAACCTGAGCCTTTTTCAATTCGAGCGCCAACCCCATGGACCGCCTGCAAAACATCGAAACCTTTGTGCGGGTTGCCCAAACACAGAGCTTTGCTGAGGCTGCCCGCCAACTGAGAATTGCCAGGTCGGTGGTCACCACCCGAATCAAACAGTTAGAAGACCATGTGGGGGCGCCGCTGTTTCACCGCAGCACCCGAATTGTTCGACTCAGTGAGGTTGGGCAAGCCTATTTGCGCGACTGCATTGACTTGGTCGCACGGGCCACCGACATCGTCGACCAAATGCGGGATGTCCGTGGAAAGCCTGCAGGAACGCTCCGAGTGCATGCGCTGACTGGTTTGGTGTTGGGGCGTTTTGCTTCCCTGTTGCATGAATTCCAAAGCCTTTACCCCGACATTCGACTTGACCTCAATGTGAGCGATGCGGTGGTGGATCCGGTCAAGGTGGGGGTGGACTGCGCATTGCAGATTTTCCCGGCGCAATCGACCGACGTCATCAGCAAGCCCTTGTTTCCCATACGAAGGGTTTTTTGTGCCACGCCCCATTATTTGGAAGCCCACGGTTATCCGACCGATCCGCGAGATTTGCACCGCCATAAACTAGGGCTTTATTCAGGCTATCCGACACGGGACCGTTGGACTTTTCATTACCAAGGCGCACAAGCCACGTTGTACCTGCGTGCGGCCTTGTTGACCAACAGCGTTCACCTGTTGAGGGAATACGCATTGGAGCATGCAGGCATTGTTTGTGTGCCCACCTTGGTCGCGGCCGAGGCTTTGCTCCGAGGTGATTTGGTGGTCGTCATGCCCGAACACCAACTGGCCTCTTTTTGGTTGAGCGCGGTTTATCCTGGGGCTTCACGTCAAGAATTCAAGCTCAAACTCCTGATTGAGCACATTGGCCAATCGTTTGCCAAGACGCCCCCTTGGGACGCCGAGTTGATTGCCCGTGCGCTGATCCCCAACGGCCTTATCGAGGCTTGATCAATCGGGTTTTCCCTGTCTATTGTTCTGTTTTGACGAACAGAAAAGTTCATAACTGACCACTACCGGGTTATGAATTCACTGATTAAAGTTCGAATGACTTGATGCCTGCATCAACCCAAATGGGGGCTGAGCCCTGCTAAACCAAGGAGATTCAACATGTCTGTGACCTACGAAACCAAGTTTGCATCGTTGGCTAATTTTGAAAAAGGCCGGGTAGAGCCCATTTCTGACGACGTCAAACATTACGCTTTTTCGAACTGTTTTGAAATTGCCAGTCAATCCAAGCCTTATGAGAAAGTGGTGTTCGGACAAAACCAAATCTATGTTCTAGAGGCTTTGCGTGCGGAAGGCGCCTCGCCTTGGTATACCTGCGCTCACGACGAATTTGCCCTCAGCATGGACGGCGACATCGAAGTTCACCTGATCAAGTTGGACCCCGCTCAAACCGTGGCCGATGTCGAGAAGAACGGCGCGGTACTGGTGCAGGGTGAGCCAAAAGGTCAAAAAATGGGTTGGATGAAGTTGAAGCGCGGCCACCAGGGCATGCTGCCTAAGAACACGGCTTACCAATTTCGCAGTGCCACTCCAGGCGTCATCGTGTTGCAGTCATGCAAAGGCGATTTGACCGTCGAAAAATGGGCTGATATCTGCCAAACCGCTTGACTTTTCAAGTGGTCTCTTCAGTCAAATTGTCCTTATTTTTATAAATTTTTAGGAGCCTCTCATGAACGCACCTGCAGAATTGGCCAAAGTCATCGCCTCCACCCCAGACGCGGTGTTGGGCTACAAATCATTTCAACTCGGCTCGTTTGGCTTTCGCCGCGACGAGTATTTCGCCCACATCGCTTGGACCACCCGCGATGGTCGCTCGCTGTCGCACAGCATGGACATCGCCAACTTTTTGCGCGCCTTGATGCGCGATGTGGCTTGGGGTTTTTTTTACGGCGGTGTTAATTTTGACGACGTCATTGGCACCGTTAACCACTACCAATCGGTGGACCTGCAGGCCGGCGCTTTCAATGCCACACTGAAGGAAGCTGGCGTGGATATTTTGGAAAACTTTCCCACCGCTCAGATCAAAGCCACCTTTGAAGAGATGCTGGCCGACTGGACCAATGCGGGCTTCGATCCATTTTCGGCGCCTCAAGAAACGGGGACGCCTTATGGCCGTAAGAACGGCGCCAACACCCCAGCAATTACCCGTGAACGCGAACTGGCCACGCGTTGCGTGGGCTTACCAGGTGACTTGCCGATGCGAACCGACGAGCGCGGCGCGCCTGTCAACCGCGCCTTTGCCGACGTGCCGCAAGATGCACCCGAGTTGCATCCAGAACCTGGCTTTGAAAACGAAGTGCATGCTTTCAACCTTTTTGCATTCTTGAGCCGCAGCCAAGTGACTTGGAATCCCTCTTTCACCAGCGTGGTCAAGTACAGCTACATGTGCCCGACCACAGAAGAACACATTCTGCCGATCCTGCACTCGAACGACCGCGTTGAGTGGTTCTTCCAAATGAGCGATGAAATCAGCTGGGATTGTTCACACCGCGACACCGGAGCGCCGCTGGCTCGCGTGATCATGAAGGCGGGCGACATGGCGGCGATGCCCGCTTATTGCCGCCATCAAGGCTACAGCCCCAAGCGCTCGATGTTGCTCGTTTGGGAAAACGGATCGCCTTCATTGGTTTACGAAATTCAAAAGGGCGATGCCCCTGAAGTGCCCGTCCAGTTCTGAGCCTTTGCGGTTTTGAACCAATGAACCTTCAACTGAACCTTCTCTCTTAAACAAGGCCAGCATCTGTCAAAAGATGCAAGGAGTTTTCATGGACCTGTCTGAAATCGCCAAGGCGGCTGGTTTGCGCTCGCCTGTGCGGCACCAACTTTTTATCAATGGCGAGTTTGTCGATGCGGCCTCTGGTGAGACCTTGCCGACACTCAACCCGCATGACAACAGCCTGATTGCGGAAGTGGCGATGGCGGGTTCAGCCGATGTGGAAAGAGCCGTGCAAGCGGCGGAGGCTGCCCTGCCCAAGTGGCAGCGCATGGCCGCCATGGACCGAGGTCGCATCTTGCTCAAGTTGGCCGATTTGGTGGAAGAAAACGCCGAAGAATTGGCCCGTTTGGAGTCGTTGGACACGGGCCACCCGATTCGCGATTCGCGCATTTTGGATGTACCCCGGACGGCGGTGACCTACCGCTATTTCGGTGGAATGGCCGACAAGTTTCAAGGCGAGCAAATTCCGGTGGAAGCCGGATTTTTGAACTACACCTTGCGTGAGCCCGTGGGTGTGGTCGGTCAGATCGTGCCTTGGAATTTTCCCTTGATGTTCACCAGCTGGAAAATGGCCCCTGCCTTGGCTGCGGGAAACTGCGTGGTGATGAAGCCCGCTGAAATCACACCCCTGTCCTCGCTCAAAATCGCCGAGCTGATGGCCCAAGCGGGGATGCCCCCCGGCGTGGTCAATATCCTCCCGGGCTTGGGTCAAATTGCGGGTCAAGCGATTGCTGATCATGAGCGCATTGCCAAAATTGCTTTCACCGGCAGCACCGCAACCGGGCGCCGCATTGTGCAAGCGAGCGCGGGTAACTTGAAGAAGGTCCAACTCGAACTGGGTGGTAAAGGGGCCAACATTGTTTTTGAAGACGCCAACCTATTGGCGGCCGTGAACGGCGCCGCCTGGGCGATTTTCCACAACCAAGGTCAAGCCTGCATCGCCGGTTCGCGTTTGATGCTGCATGAAAAAATTGCCGATGCCTTCTTGGAAAAATTCATTCCTTTGGCCAACAGCATTCGTCTGGGCAATCCCTTGGACCCCAACACTGAAATGGGCCCATTGACGAGCGCCCAACAACGCGACCGTGTGCTGAGTTATGTGCAGGTCGCCAAAGACCAGGGCGGCGAGATATTGGCCGGCGGTCAAGCGCCGGGCGGTGAACTCGCGAAGGGTTGCTATGTTCAACCCACCATTGTGCGGGTCAAAAGTGCGCAAGATCGGGTCGCTCAAGAAGAGGTGTTTGGCCCCTTTGTCACCGTTCTAACATTCAAAGACGACGCCGAGGCTTTGCAGATCGCCAACAGCACCGACTACGGCCTGGGCAGCGGTTTGTGGACCAGCAACTTGCAACGGGCACATCGATTTGCACGTGATCTCAAAACCGGCATGGTTTGGATCAACTCCTACAAGCGGGTGAATCCAGGCTCACCTTTTGGGGGCACTGGCTTGTCAGGATACGGTCGCGAAATGGGTTTTGACGCCATGCGCGAATACACCCAAGTGAAGAGCGTTTGGGTCAATGTGGACGCGCAAATAACCCCGCATTACGCACGTTAAAGCCGTCTTGGATTGCTGCACGCCATGAAATCATTTATCTACTCCCCTTTGCCCGGCCGTGTCGTATTCGGCGCTGGTCGCTTGCGCGATGTGGCAAAGGAAGCGGCTGCATTGGGGATCAGAAGGGCCTTGATTTTGTGCACCCCGGAGCAGCGTTCTTTGACCGATCAAGTGGTGTCATTGCTGGCAGACTCTTCCGCCGTTGCGGTTGCAGGAATTTTTGACAAAGCGGTCATGCACGTCCCCATCGAAACCGTCCGAGAGGCCCGGGCTTTGGCGCAAGAATGCGGCGCCGATGGTGCCATCACCCTTGGTGGGGGGAGCACCACGGGTTTGGGCAAAGCCATCGCCTTGGCGTCGGGCCTGCCCATCTTGGCCATTCCAACCACTTATGCGGGCTCTGAAATGACGCCCATTTATGGCGTCACCGAGGCGGGCCTGAAGAAAACCGGCCGTGATCCCAAAGTGCTGCCGCGCACGGTGATCTATGATCCTGAACTCACACTGTCCTTGCCTGCGGGGCTTTCTATCACGAGTGGCATCAATGCCATCGCCCACGCAGTGGAAGGGCTCTATGCGCCGGATGCGAACCCCGTCAACAGCCTGATGGCAGAGGAGGGGATTGCGGCCCTGGCCAAGGCCTTGCCGGTGTTGCGCAAGAACGTCAAAGATTTGGAGGCACGCAGCCAGGCGCTTTATGGTGCGTGGCTTTGTGGTTCTGTGTTGGGCCATGTGGGCATGGGTTTGCACCACAAGCTATGCCATACCTTGGGGGGGACTTTCAACTTGCCCCACGCCGAAACCCACACCATCGTCTTACCGCATGCCGTGGCCTACAACCAAGCCTTTGCCCCTGAGGCCATGGCGCGTGTGGCGCGTGCTTTGGGTCATGCGAAAACACCCAACTCAATGAACGCTGCCAGTGCGGCACAAGGCCTTTTTGATTTGGCCGCCGACAACGGCGCGCCGACTTCTCTCCAATCTTTGGGACTGACCCAAGCTGATTTAGCGCATGCGCTCGATTTGGCTTTGCAGAACCAATACCCGAACCCACGCCCACTGGAGCGTGAGTCCTTGCAGGCATTGCTGCAAGATGCTTTCGAGGGCAGACGGCCCACAGTTTGAATGTGATTTTTTCGGTCAATACAAAAGGAGACTTTTATGAGCATTTCACGTCGACAATTTACCCAAGGTTTGGTGGCGGCAACCGCAGTGGGCGCGGTGCCTTTGGCCTGGGCGGCAGACACGGTAAAGATCGGTTTCGTATCGCCCCAAACAGGGCCCTTGGCCCCTTTTGGTGAAGCCGATAAATGGGTCATTGAACAAATGACTGGCGCCTTCAAAGACGGCATCGTCATCGGGGGCAAGAAGCACGCGGTGCAAATCATTTTGAAAGACAGCCAATCCAACCCCAACCGGGCCGGTGAAGTGGCGAGTGATTTGGTGTTGAAAGACAAGGTGGCATTGGTGCTCACTGCAGGGACACCCGAAACGGCCAATCCCGTCAGCGACGTTTGCGAACTCAATGAAGTGCCTTGCATTTCCAGCGTGGTGCCTTGGCAACCTTGGTTCTTTGGTCGCAAGGGCAACCCCGCAACAGGCTTTAAATACACCTACCACATCTTCTGGGGTCTGGAAGACGTGATTGCCAACTTCACCAATGGCTGGAAATCGGTCAGCACCAATAAAAAAGTGGGCGGGCTATTCCCCAATGACGGTGACGGCAACGCATGGGGCGACAAAGAGTTGGGCTTCCCCAAGCCACTCGCTGGCATGGGTTTTTCATTGACCGACCCAGGTCGCTTCCAAACGGGCACACAAGATTTCTCAGCTCAAATTGCCGCCTTCAAAAAGGACAATGTGGAAATCGTCACTGGCGTGGTCATTCCACCCGACGCCAAGACCTTCTTGACCCAAGCCAAACAACAAGGTTTCAAACCCAAGGTCATTACTTTGGGCAAGGCCTTGCTGTTCCCCGGTGCGATTGAGGCCTTGGGTGATTTGGGTGATGGCCTTTCTACCGAAGTGTGGTGGAGCCCTTCGCACCCCTTCAACTCCAGCCTGACCAAGCAAAGTGCCAAGGCCTTGGCTGAAGCCTACGAAACAACCACCAAAAAGCAGTGGACCCAGCCGATTGGTTTTGCCCATGCCTTGTTTGAAGTCGCCGCAGATGCACTTCAACGCAGCAAGTCCACTAAGGCCAACGATGTGCGAGACGCTGTCGTCGCCACCAAACTCGATACAGTGGTGGGTCCTGTGGCTTGGAATGGCCAAGGTCCATTCAAGAACGTCAGCAAGACCCCCTTGGTTTTGGGCCAATGGCACAAGGGCAAAAAATACCCTTATGAACTGACCATCGTGAATGACGAAACTGCCAAGAACATCCCCGTGGGCGGCAGTTTGAAGTTGATGTGATTGAACTTGCGTGACCTTCTAAGCGCCCATGTCGACCCTCACATCAACGTCAGCTTCTAAGGCCTCTGACCAAGGCACTGCTTTGCTGAGGCTGGATTCAGTGAGCAAGTCGTATGGGGCTTTGAAGGTCACGGACCAAATTTCGTTCTCTGTTCATGCCGGTGAGACCTTGGGTATTTTGGGGCCCAATGGCGCAGGTAAGACGACTTTGTTCAACCTCATCACGGGAGACGTGGGGGTTGACCAAGGCTGCATTGTTTATCGAGGCAATGACATCACGGCCTTGGCACCGCATGCGCGTTGCCGCTTGGGCATCGGCCGCAGTTACCAAGTGCCACAACCCTTTGGCAACTTAACCGTTTTCGAAAACCTGGTGACCGCCGCGTGTTTTGGTGCAGAGGAAGCGGAAGAGCAGGCTTGGGATACCGCCGCTCAAGTGTTGATTCAAACCGGCTTGAAATCGTTTGCCAACCAACGTGCCGGAAGCTTGACCTTGTTGAACCGCAAGCGTTTGGAATTAGCCAGGGCCTTGGCAACCAGGCCTCAAATTTTGCTTCTCGATGAAATAGCCGGAGGCCTGACGGAGCATGAGGCGAAAGCCTTGGTGGACGAGCTCAAGCGCATCAAATTGCAAGGCACGACGATGATTTGGATAGAGCATGTGGTGCATGCTTTGCTGGCCGTTGCAGACCGGTTGTTTGTGATTAATTTTGGGCAAGCCTTGGCAGAAGGTGAACCGCAAGCCGTCATGAACAACCCAGATGTTCAGCGGGTTTATATGGGTTTGGAAGTGTGATGACGGCCCCCATTTTGACCACACAGGCGTTGAAGGCGTTTTACGGTGATGCCCAAGCGTTGTTTGGCATTGACTTTGAATTGTCCGAGTCCGAGGTGGTTGCCATCATCGGGGCGAATGGCGCCGGCAAGTCCACCTTTTTGAAGGCCCTGACCGGTTTGGTGAAGGCCAACCCCAATGAAGTTCTTTGGCGGGGCCAAGCCATTGGCGGCCAACCCGCCCATCAGATTGTGCGGCTGGGGTTGGCTTTGGTGCCAGAAGGTCGCCGACTTTTTCCCTCGTTGTCCGTGGAAGAAAACCTCTTGCTGGGCGCACAGGCTCAGCGCTCAGGGCCTTGGAATTTAGCGCGCGTGCAAGCGCTGTTTCCCATTCTCAAGGAGAAACGACATTTACCCGCCACGTCTTTATCGGGCGGGCAACAACAAATGGTGGCGATTGGTCGGGCCCTGATGAGCAACCCCGAGGTGTTGCTCTGTGACGAACTTTCACTCGGCTTGGCCCCGATTGTGATTCGTGAAATTTACCAGGCATTGCCGCAAATTTGTGCAGAAGGCATGGGCGTGGTCATCGTTGAACAAGATGTGAGCCTGGCGCAAAAAATGTCGACCCGTCTGTATTGCTTTCAAGAAGGCCGCGTGACTTTGCAAGGGCCCTCTGTGGCCTTGACCCGCGATCAAATTAGCCAAGCCTATTTTGGAATTTAAGTCTCATGGACATTCTCATTCAAGGCATTCTGTTGGGCTCCCTGTATGCCCTTTTTGCCCTCGGCCTCTCGCTCATGTTCGGGGTGATGCGTCTGACGAATACGGCGCATGGTGACTTCATCATTCTGGGTGCGTTTGGCGCCTTGGGCGCCATGGCTTGTGGCTTGAGTCCATGGCTATCGGCTCTCTTGGTGTTGCCGATGGCTTGGCTGGTGGGTTATGGCTTGCAAAAAACGGTCTTGAACCAGACTTTGGGAAAAGACCCAGTGCCTTCTTTGGTGGTGACTTTTGGCATGTCCATCGTCATTCAAAATGCGTTACTTGAAATTTTCTCAGCCGATCCGCGTTCGATTGATTCGGGTGGCTTGAACACCCTGAGTTTGAATTTGCGGGGCGACTTGTCTGTCGGCGTTTTGCCCGTCTTGATCTTGGGGCTGGCCCTGTGTGCGACTTTGTTTTTGCAGTGGTTGTTTAGCAGCACGGCGATGGGGCGCGCCTTCAGAGCCGTTTCTGACGACCCTGAAATCGCTTCCTTGATGGGTCTGAATTCAAAAACCGTTTACGCCCAAGCCACTGGCTTGGCTTTTTTACTCGTGGCACTTGCCGGTGTGCTTCAAGGCATGCGCACCACCGTGTCGCCAGCGGATGGTCCGATGTTGTTGCTGTTTTCTTTTGAGGCCGTGATCATGGGCGGCATGGGCAGTTTCTGGGGAACCTTGGCTGGGGGCCTGTTGCTGGGGATGACCCAACAATTGGGCTTTCGCTGGGATCCAGGCTGGGGCATTTGGTGCGGCCATTTGGTGTTTCTGACCTTGTTGGTGCTCAAGCCACAAGGCTTATTTCCTAAAACTAAATGACAAACCAATTCAGCGTCAAACAGGGGCAATCGGGTGTGGGTTTTGCCTTGACTTGGTCGGGCATAGCCTTGTTGGTGATCGTGGCGATCTCGCTGCCCTTTTGGGGAGAGTCCAGCTGGCTGCATGATTTTGTTGAGATCGGTTGCCACTTCATTTTTGCCCTGATGTGGAACCTTTTGGCAGGCTATGGCGGCATGGTCTCGATAGGTCAGCAGGCCTTCTTGGGCTTGGGCGCTTACACCATGTTGAGCTTAGGGAATTTTTACGACTTCAACCCGTTTTGGGCCATTCCCCTCAGTGGTTTGGTGGCCGCTTTGGTGTCCGTACCCGTTTCCAAAGTGGCATTTCGCTTGCAAGGCGGCTACTTTGCAATTGGCACTTGGGTCATTGCAGAGGTTTTTCGCTTGACTTTGGCGAACATCCCTGCCGTGGGTGGTGGCTCGGGTACCACCTTGACAGCGTTGAGGGGTATTGACAAATTCACTCGAGAATCCACCACCTATTGGATTGCCTTGTTGTGCGTGGTGGGTTCCTTGGCTTTGGTGTATTTCTTTTTGCGCAGCAAAAGGGGCCTGGCTTTGTTGGCGATTCGGGACAATGAAGTCGCTGCCGAATCGCAAGGCATTGCGGTCGGGCGAATGAAGCTCGCGGTTTATGCGGTCGCGGCTTTCGGGGCGGGGGTTGCGGGGGCGCTTTATTTTGTAGGGAATTTGCGCATCAGCCCGGAAGCAGCGTTTAGCGTGAACTGGACCGCCTTCGCGATCTTCATGGTGGTGATTGGGGGCACAGGCACCCTTGAGGGGCCCCTTGTAGGTACCTTGATATTTTGGTTATTAAGTAAATTCTTCAGCGACTATGGCTCTTGGTATTTACTGGGACTCGGCTTCTTGGCCATCGTCACAACCATCTATTTCAAACAAGGTTTATGGGGTTATGTGCAGCAACGATGGGGCTGGGCACTTTTCCCCACACAACGCAGGATTGAATTCCATGATCAACCCCACTGAACCTCCGGCTTGGATTCACTTGGTGATTTGGCAACTGAACGGCGCCAATGAGCTCGAGAAGTCAGCCCAGGCCCAAGAAGTTTTGGCTGCCTTTCAGGGCTTGTTGGGCCAAGTACCGGGACTGATCTCGATGTCAGTGGGGGCAAATCAATTAAAGTCTGAAGGCGCTTGGGACTTGGGCCTCTACATGAAATTTGAGTCGCTACAGGCTCTAAAGTCCTACAACCAAATGCCCGAACACTTGGCCATTAAAGGCTTGATGGGGCCCATGCGCCAAGCACGTGCCATGGTCGATTTTGCCGTTGAACCTTGATCTTCAAACTGGATGCGTCGTCATGCGTAACTTGAATCAAAACACCATCACGCAAGCCGTGCTGGACCGCATTCACCCCGATACCAACCCCCGCCTGAAAGTGGTGCTCTCCAGTTTGGTGAACCACTTGCACGATTTTGCCCGCGAGGTGGCGCTGACCGAGGACGAACTGATGCAGGCGATTCAATACCTGACCGCGGTCGGTCAAAAATGCGACGACAAACGTCAAGAATTTATTTTGCTCAGCGATGTATTGGGTCTGTCCATGTTGACCGTGGCCTTGAACAACGACAAACCGCCAGGCTGCACCGAAGCCACGGTGTTTGGTCCTTTTTATGTGGAGAACGAGCCTGAAATTGCTTTGGGTGGCGACGCGGCCAATGGCGCGCCCGGCGAACCCTGCTGGGTAGAAGGTCAGATCAAAGGCCCCTCAGGGGAGGTCATTCCCCATGCCCAGATTCATGTATGGCAAGCAGACGCCGATGGCTTTTACGACGTGCAAAAACCCGAACTTCAACAAGCCCAAGCGCGCGCCAAGATGAAGGCCGATGCACAGGGGCGTTATTACTTTAAAACCATCGTGGCCGAGGCCTATCCGATACCGACCGATGGTCCGGTCGGTGACTTGTTGCACGCCACGGGGCGCCACCCTTGGCGTCCTGCGCATTTACACTTCATGATCAAAGCCCCTGGTTATGAAACGCTCATCACGCACGTGTTTCGCGATGGCGATACCTACCTCGATTCAGACGCGGTGTTTGGCGTCCGGCAATCGCTGGTGGCTGCTTGGGTCAAACAAGAGCCCGATGCTAAGGAGGGCGGGGCCACCACGCATTTGCATTTTGATTTTGTCCTCAACCCCATTTGACCCCGTTCATCCCCCCCTTTTTGAACCGCGAGCCTGAGCATCACAAATGATCAACAAAATTGCCAATTCAATCGCTGAATCATTGCAAAGCGTCAAAGACGGCGACACGGTCATGATTGGGGGTTTCGGGACCGCAGGCATTCCTGAAGCTTTGATCGATGGGTTGTTGGCACAAGGCGCTAAGGACCTGACTCTGGTCAACAACAACGCGGGTAACGCGGAGCATGGCGTCGCCGCCTTGCTCAAAGCGGGGCGGGTACGCAAGGTCATCTGCAGTTACCCACGCCAAGCCGACAGCTATGTCTTTGATGGGCTTTACCGCAGTGGGCAGATTGAACTGGAGTTGGTACCACAAGGTAATTTGGTGGAGCGCATTCGCGCAGCCGGTGCGGGCATTGGGGCGTTTTTCTGCCCCACGGGTTACGGCACTGAGTTGGCCAAAGGCAAAGAGGTGCGGGAAATTAACGGCAAGATGTATGTGTTGGAACAGCCCATTCAGGGTGATCTGGCGCTCATCAAAGCGGAAAGTGGTGACCGCTGGGGTAACTTGACTTACAGAATGGCGGCGCGCAATTTTGGCCCTGCCATGGCTACCGCCTGCGCCTGGACCGTCGCCAGCGTGCACGAGGTCGTCGAGTTGGGTGCGCTGGATCCCGAGGCGATTGTGACGCCCGGCATCTATGTCAACCAAGTGGTCTTGGTGGACCGCGTCGCCACGGCCGCCGGCGGTTTTTAACCCATACATCCCAATAAAAAGAGCTTGTCCATGACGACTGATGCCCACGCCAAACCAACCGCTCACTCACTTTCCCAATACCCTCGCCGCAGCAAAGACCAAATGGCCCGGCTGGTGGCGCAAGACATTCCTGATGGCGCTTACGTCAACCTCGGCATCGGTATGCCCACGGCAGTGGCCAACCACATTCCGATGGACCGCGAGGTCATTCTGCAAAGCGAGAACGGCCTATTGGGCATGGGCCCTGCGCCTGCCGAGGGGCAAGAGGACTACGACCTCATCAATGCGGGCAAACAAGCGGTCACGTTGCTACCGGGTGGCGCCTATTTCAACTCAGCAGAAAGCTTTGCCATGATGCGCGGGGGGCATTTGGACATTTGCGTGTTGGGCGCTTTTCAGGTGTCGGTGGATGGCAATTTGGCCAATTGGCACACCGGTGAACCGACTGCCATTCCCGCAGTGGGTGGCGCGATGGATTTGGCCATAGGGGCCAAGCAAACCTGGGTCATGATGGACTTGTTCACCAAAAGCGGCGAATGCAAGTTGGTGACCCAATGCACCTATCCCTTGACAGGGATTGGCTGTGTGAAGCGCATTTACACCGACTTGGCTACTTTGGAATGTGGCCCAGCAGGCTTGCGTTTGTTGGATGCGGTGGCTGGCTTGGATGCGACCCGTTTGCAAGCCCTCACGGGCCTCTTCATCCGAGGTTGATCCCAGGTTGATTGAATTTTGATTATGGGCTCAAGGCGGCTTTGACGGCCGCGGACACTTGTCCCATGTCGGCTTTGCCGGCCAATTTGGTTTTCACGGCGCCCATGACTTTGCCCATGTCGCCGGGGCCTGCAGCGCCCAATTCCGTGACGATCGCTTGCACTGCCGCAGTCACTTCGTCGGCACTCATGCGTTCTGGCAAGTAGACCTGTAAGACGGCCATTTCAGACTTTTCTTTGTCGGCTAAATCTTGCCGATTGGCTTGCTCAAAAGCAGCGATGGAGTCTTTGCGTTGTTTGATTAATTTGTCAACGATGGCGACCACGGCAACGTCGTCGAGTTCAATGCGCTCGTCGACTTCCTTTTGCTTCAAGGCGGCTTGCAACAAACGAATCGCACCCAGGCGCTCGCTGTCTTTGGCGCGCATGGCGGTTTTCATGTCTTCGCTGATGCGGGCTTTTAAGGGGCTGACGATGGGGGGGGTGTCGGACATGGCAGAACTCCGGAATTAAAAAAACAAAACCCGCGGTCAGGGGCAGAGCCCTTAAACGCGGGTTGTCGCAGCGGCAAGCCGCTGCGTACTGAATTTAAAAAATCAATACAGTTTTTTGGGCAATTGCATGCTGCGCACGCGCTTGTAGTGGCGCTTGACGGCAGCAGACTTCTTGCGCTTGCGTTCGGTGGTGGGCTTTTCGTAAAACTCGCGGGCGCGCAGGTCGGTCAGCAGGCCAAGTTTTTCAATGGTGCGCTTGAAACGGCGCAGTGCCACGTCAAAGGGTTCGTTTTCTTTTACACGAATGGTCGTCATGAATTTCAGTTTTCCGAAATGTGCAAACAGAGGACTGAGTGGAAGATCGGGCCAATTCAGTCGTGCCTGCGAAATACCCAACAAAAAAATGGATCCGGCAGTTGGGGTTTTGCCAGCAAAGACTGCGATTATAGAGCAGATTTACCGGGCTGCCAAGCCTTGGGCGCAGGCAAAGCCGCTGGCCCAAGCCCACTGAAAGTTGTAGCCGCCCAGCCAACCAGTGACGTCCACCGCTTCGCCAATGAAAAACAAGCCCGGTTGCTTGGACATCATGGTTTGCTGCGACAAGTCGCGGGTATCGATGCCGCCCAGGGTGACTTCGGCTTTTGCATAGCCCTCGGTGCCAGTGGGCAACAACGCCCAGTGTTGCAGGCGTTCGGCGATTTTGGTCAAAGCCTTGTCGGGCACCTCGTTGATGGGGCGGGCGAGGCTGGGGGCCAACGCCGGGTCATGCTGGCACCAAGCTTCGGCCAAGCGCGCCGGTACTTGGTGACTCAGCTCGTTAGCGAACAGTTTACGAGAACGCAATTTGGCTTGGTTCAGTTCGGCCGCTAAATCTTTTTGAGGGCTCAAATCAATTTGGATGGGCGTCCCGCTTTGCCAATAGTTAGAGATTTGAAGCACCGCCGGACCCGAGAGCCCTCGGTGGGTGAAAAGCAGGTCTTCCAAGAACTCGCCTTGGCTTTTCTTGGTGCCCGTCGTGATGCGCACCGGCAGCGCCAGGCCTGCCAGTTCGGCATAGGGCTGCCAAGCTTGGCCATCAAAAGTCAAGGGCACCAGACCCGGCTTCGGCGTCACCACGCGCAAGCCAAATTGCAGTGCAACACGGTGGCTGAAATCGGTGGCGCCAATTTTGGGAATCGACAAACCGCCGGTGGCCATGACCAAATTGGGGGTGCAGACAGCGCCTTGGTCTGTCGCCAACTGGTAATGCCCTTGGCCACCCATGCGCTTGGATTTGGCAGCGTCAGTGTCAGAGGTCGCAGCGTATGAATAGGCAATGCTCTGCACTTGGCAAGGTTGCCAGCGAGTGACCTCGCCGCCCAAAGAACTGGCTGCAGCGCACTCGGCCAGCAGCACGTTCACGATGTCATTCGCGGAGCGGTCACAAAACAATTGCCCTTTGTGCTTTTCATGAAAGGGCACGTCGTAGCGCTTCAGCAGGTCGATGAAATTTTGGGGCGTGAAGCGGCTCAGGGCGCTGCGGCAAAAAGGTGGGTTTTGGCTGAGGAACTGATGCGGACTGGTTTCTAGGTTGGTGAAGTTGCAACGTCCCCCGCCCGAGATGCGGATTTTCTCAGCCACTTTAGGCGAGTGGTCAATCACCAAGACCTTCAGCCCCAGTTGCCCAGCAACCCCTGCGCAAAAAAGTCCAGCGGCACCTGCGCCAACAATGACCGCGTCAAATTCAGCGGGCATTTTGCTTTTCCATGAAGGGTGAACAGGGTAACGAGAGCTGGGCGGCGTCGGTCATCTGAGCCAGTGCCACCAAACGCTGCACCTGACAGGCGATGGCTTCTGGAACCGGCAATTCACCCGTCAACACGCGGTGGATGTAGCGCGCTGTGCTGGCTGCAGAAATGTCAATGGGCAAGTCGGGCAGTTGGGCCAGTGGACCCGTCTGTGCGGCTTGAAGAACGCCACTCTGACCCTGCCAATACCCCGTCATCAGCGGCGTTCGTCGTGCATCGGCCACCGGTTCGCCCTCGGTGCCACGCAGGAGCAAGGCACGTTGCCCCGTCAGTTGCAGCGTGGCGGCCATCGATTCAGCGTACTCGGGGTGCGTGTAACTGCCCACCACCACAGCCTCGTTGGCGCAGGGGTTCATGAGTTTGACCAAACTGTGTGCCGAGTTGCGCAACCCCACCACACGGCGCACATCCAGTAAGCGCTTGAGGCCGGGCAGCAGTTGCTCGGTGCGGGTGAATAGAACAAGGGATGGCAGGGCGCTGATGGTGTCCAAGGAGGCCAGAACGGCCTCGGTCAATACCCGGCGGCTGTCAATTTCGGTGGGGGTGCCGTGAATCAACACCGGCAAGCCTTGGCGAGCCAGCAGCAAGGCCAGCAATGGCGTCAGCACAGGTAGTTTTCGAGCGCCGTTGTAGCTGGGTAAAACAACCGTGGGGAGCGCCGCGTGGGCAGGATCGACCGAAATGCGCTTCATCCGGGCGTGTGTGGCGTCCAAAAAACCCGCCATTTCTCCAACGGTTTCACCTTTGACGCGCATGGCCAGACAAAAAGCCCCGACTTCCAAATCGCTCACTGCACCATCGAGCACCTGGCCCATCAAGTCGGCCGCTTGCGCACGGTCCAGCGCCCGCGCGCCGTCCTTGCCGCGGCCAATTTCTTTGAGGTAAGAGGTAATGCTCATGGGAAGATGACGCCTGAGTGGGCAATTGTCCTCGAAGTTTTCCAACGCCTTTGTGATGTGACGATCGATAATGAAGCCCAGTGAACTCTGATCTGTCCGCTTTCTTCCATGCTTCCTAAACCCGAAACTTCTCAAAATGAGGTCCCCCCAAAAACTTGGGTCTTAGGCATCGAGTCCTCTTGCGATGAAACGGGCGTGGCCTTGGTGCACATGGCCCCCTCGTCAAAGGCCTTGCCGCAACTGGCCGCCCATGCCCTGCACAGTCAAATTGAAATGCACCAAGCCTATGGCGGCGTGGTGCCGGAGCTGGCCAGTCGCGATCACATTCGGCGTGTCATTCCTTTGACCCGCGAGGTGTTGCGGCGCGCGGGCGTTGGCTTGGCAGAGGTCGATGTGGTGGCCTATACCCAAGGCCCTGGGTTGGCAGGGGCGTTGTTGGTGGGCGCGGGGGTGGCCTGCGCTTTGGGCGCGGCCTTGGACAAGCCGGTGCTGGGTGTGCACCACCTGGAGGGGCATTTGTTGTCGCCTTTTTTGAGTGCTGACGCCCCTGAATTCCCGTTTGTGGCGCTGCTCGTGTCGGGCGGCCACACGCAGTTGATGCAGGTCGATGGGGTCGGGCGCTATGCCTTGTTGGGCGAGACCATCGACGATGCGGCGGGCGAGGCTTTTGACAAGTCGGCCAAGCTGATGGGCCTGGGTTATCCGGGGGGGCCGGCTTTGTCGCATTTGGCGCAAGATGGCGACCCCAAGGCCTTCAAATTGCCAAGGCCCTTGCTGCATTCTGGTGATCTGGATTTTTCTTTTGCGGGTTTAAAAACCGCGGTGTTGACGCAGTGCCAAAAATTGGGAGACCAATTAACGGATCGCAAGGCCGATTTGGCCGCCAGCACGCAGGCAGCGATTGTGGAAGTGCTGCTCAAAAAAAGCTTGATGGCTTTAAAGCAAACCGGCCTCAAGCGCTTGGTGGTCGCGGGTGGCGTCGGCGCCAACAGTGCTTTGCGCGAGCAACTCAATGCAGCCTGTGCCGCCTTGGGGGTGCGGGTGCATTACCCCGAGCTCCATTTGTGTACCGACAACGGCGCCATGATTGCCATGGCCGCGGCCATGCGCTTGCAAGCAGGGCAGAGCGTGGCGCAAAAGGACTACGCCTTCCATGTGCGCCCGCGATGGGATTTGGAAGAGAGGGGCCAAGACAGCCAAGTTTCCGAAAAGGGCACCTCGGAATTTTAGGAAGCAATCAATGCGTTCGATCGTTCGTGGTTTTAAAGGGTCGCTCATTCGTGAGGTGGCCAATGAGGGGTTGGGGTTGCCCGATGTGCTGGCCTTTTGGTTTGGAGAAGGCGACGAGGTCACGCCCGAGGCGGTGCGTCAAGCCGCGATGGATTCAATAGGCCAGGGCGAAACCTTCTATTCGCACAACCTCGGCATGCCCGAGCTGCGCCAAGCCATCGCCGATTACACGCTGGCGCTGCATCCTCAATCAGCCGTTGGTTTAGACAGAATTGCGGTCACTTCAGGCGGTGTAAACGCATTGATGGTGGCGTTTCAAGCCCTGGTCGACGTCGGAGACGAGGTGTTGTTGGTCACGCCCATTTGGCCGAATTTGATGTACCAACCGACCTTGATGGGCGGCGTCGTGCGCACGGTTTCGCTGAAACCCAATGGGCCGCCAACCGGGGGCAGCCCAGACCCTCGCGGCGCTTGGCGACTGGATTTGGACGAGCTGCTGAAAGCCATCACGCCCCAAACCAAAGTCTTGGTGCTGAATTCGCCGAACAATCCCAGCGGTTGGACCCTAAGCCGGGAAGAGCAAGTGGCGATTTTGGCGCGCTGCCGAGAGACAGGCACTTGGATTTTGGCCGACGAGGTCTACGAGCGGCTTTATTTTGAACCGAGTCAACACCTGTCCGATCACGACAAGGTCAAAGCCATGGCCCAGGCCAACATCAACTCAAGCGCCTGCGCCCCCAGTTTTCTTGACCTGGCTGGCCCCGAAGACCGGCTGATGGTGGCGCACAGTTTTTCCAAAAGTTTCATGATGACGGGCTGGCGATTGGGCTGGTTGGTCTTGCCCACAGGCTGCAGCGAGGCCGTGGGTAAATTGATTGAATTCAACACCATTTGCGCCCCGGTTTTTGTGCAGCGCGCGGGCCGGGTTGCGCTGGCGCAAGCGGCGCTCATCACGCCCCAAGTGGTGGCGCATTTGCAGCGCTGCCGTGACCGCTTGGTGGTCCAATTGCAGGCTTTGCCGCGTGTGCAGGTGAGCCCAGCCCCGGGTGGTTTGTATGCTTTTTTCCGTTTGGATGGTGAGATCGACTCTTTGGCCTTGACCAAAAAATTGGTGCGCGAAGCGCGTTTGGGCTTGGCCCCGGGCAGCGCGTTTTTCCCAACAGGCCAAACAGAATCAGCGGCTTGGCTGCGCTGGTGTTTTGCCTCGCAAGACCTGAGT
The DNA here is from genome assembly GCA_903828535.1 of uncultured Curvibacter sp. Taxonomy (GTDB): domain Bacteria; phylum Pseudomonadota; class Gammaproteobacteria; order Burkholderiales; family Burkholderiaceae_C; genus Curvibacter. The sequence continues at coordinate 158,893 of CAIKMN010000022.1, read as the reverse complement.
CGATTGGATGCGGGGGTGGAGCGACTCTCGAATTGGCTGAAACGCTGACTTTTTCGCGTCGCTGTCATGGACCGTGGCTGTAAGGTTGCCTGTCAGCAAGTCGTCCTAATATAGAGACTTATAGGTTAAAAAATGACCGATAGGTCAAGCCATTTTTCGATTTAAACGAACACAAGGAGATTTTCATGGCAAAAGAAGTGGTGGTTTTGAGCGCAGCGCGCTCCGCGATTGGTACCTTTGGCGGCTCGCTGTCCACAATGGAGCCGGCCGAGTTGGCCGGTCAAGTCATGAAGGAAACCGTCGCGCGCTCAGGCGTGCCGTCAGACCAAATTGGCAATGTGGTGGTGGGCCATGTGATACCCACCGACGCCCGCTTTGCCTATGTTTCCCGGGTGGCCTCCATTCAAGCCGGCTTGCCCATGGATTCGATCGCTATGCAGCTGAACCGCTTGTGTTCATCGGGTTTGCAAGCCATCGTCACCGCCTCGCAAAGCATCATGCTGGGCGATTTTGATTACAGCTTGGGCGGCGGCGTGGAAGTCATGTCGCGCGGTGGCTACATGTTGCCCGCACTTCGCTCCGGCGCTCGCATGGGCGACACCAAGGCGGTCGACATGATGGTTTCCACCCTGACTGACCCCTTTGGTGTGGGCCACATGGGCATCACCGCTGAGAATTTGGCCACCAAATGGAACATCACCCGCGAAGAGCAAGACGCTTTTGCAGTCGAGTCGCACCGCCGCGCGGCGGCGGCCATTGCTGAAGGGCGCTTCAAATCGCAAATTGTCCCCATCGTGATGCAAACCCGAAAAGGCGACGTCGTTTTTGATACCGACGAGCACGTCAAAGCCAGCACCAGCCTGGAGACGCTGGGCAAAATGAAACCCGCCTTCAAGAAAGACGGCTCAGTGACCGCAGGCAACGCCTCCGGTATCAACGACGGCGCGGCCTTTATGGTGCTGGCCAGCGCGGACGCTGCGGCCAAGGCCGGCCAAAAGCCCATGGCTCGATTGGTGTCTTATGCGGTGGCGGGTGTCGCCAATGACTTCATGGGTGAAGGACCCATCCCGGCCTCCAAGTTGGCCCTGAAAAAAGCCGGCCTGAGTCTGGATCAGATCGACGTGATCGAATCCAACGAGGCTTTTGCCGCGCAAGCTTTGACCGTGGCCAAGGTGCTTGGCTTCGACCTCGCCAAGACCAACCCCAATGGCGGCGCCATTGCTTTGGGTCACCCCGTGGGTTGCTCGGGGGCCTTCCTGGCGACCAAAGCGCTGTATGAATTGCAGCGCACCGGCGGGCGTTACGCCTTGGTGACGATGTGCATTGGCGGCGGTCAAGGCATCGCGACGGTGTTCGAGCGACTTTGATCGGCTATAATCCAAAGGCTTTGCTGGCGACTGCCCTCAATTGAATGAGGTCAGCCGTCGCCAAGTCGCACGCAGGCCACCTTCCAAGGCCTTGCGCAAGTTCTGATAATTTTAAGGAAATGAAATGATCGCCGCTTCTATCAAAGCAGAAGTTGTCAAAGACAACGCCCGTTCCGCTGGTGACACCGGCAGCCCAGAAGTCCAAGTGGCTTTGCTGACTGCCCGCATCAACGAGTTGACCCCCCACTTCAAAACACACGCCAAAGACCACCACGGTCGTCGCGGTTTGTTGCGCATGGTGAGCCGTCGCCGCAAGCTGTTGGACTATTTGAAGGCCAAGGACGCGGACCGTTACACCGCTTTGATCGCGAAGCTGGGTCTGCGTAAGTAAGCAGTCCTTTTGCCAAGGCCAAGATAAAAAGAGCCTGAGTTAGATCCCTAGCTCAGGCCTTTGTTTTTTTCAGGTAGGACGAATCAGGGATGCGCGCTGTGTCATTCCAAAAGAAACCTGGTTGACAGAGACCCGGTTTTTTCTGGAATGGCATCGTGTTCCAAATAGGCCCATCTGACCCACCGCCGCTCGGGTAGAGCGGTTTGTCATGAACAGGAAATTGACATGAGCATTTTTAACAAAGTCACCAAGACCTTCCAATGGGGTCAACACACCGTCACCATGGAAACCGGCGAAATCGCCCGCCAAGCCACGGGTGCCGTGCTGGTGAACATCGACGACACCGTGGTTTTGGCCACCGTGGTGGCTTCCAAGTCCGCCAAGCCAGGCCAGGACTTCTTTCCCTTGACCGTCGATTACATCGAGAAAACCTACGCCGCAGGCAAGATCCCTGGCAGCTTCTTCAAACGTGAAGCCAAGCCCAGCGAACTCGAAACCCTGACCAGCCGTCTGATCGATCGCCCCATTCGCCCCTTGTTCCCCGAGGGTTTCTTGAACGAAGTGCATGTGGTCATTCACACTGTTTCGTTGAACCCCGAGGTGGATGCCGACATCGCCGCCATGGTTGCCACCTCGGCCGCTTTGGCAGTGTCGGGTGTGCCCTTCAATGGCCCCATTGGTGCTGCCCGTGTGGGTTACATCAACGGTCAATACGTCTTGAACCCTGGCCAAACCCAGCGCAAAGACAGCGAAATGGAATTGGTTGTCGCTGGCACTGAAGCCGCCGTGCTGATGGTTGAATCCGAAGCCAAGCAATTGTCGGAAGACATCATGTTGGGCGCGGTTGTGTTCGGTCACGAACAAGGCGTGATTGCCATCAACGCCATTCACGATCTGGTGCGTGAAGCCGGCAAACCCACCTGGGATTGGGCGCCTGCTGCCAAGAACGAGCCCTTGATTGCTCAGGTCAACGCCTTGGCCGAAGAAAAACTGCGCGCTGCCTACCAAATCCGCAACAAGCAAGCCCGGACCCAAGCTTGCCGGGCAGCCTATGCCGAAGTCATGGAAGGCTTGAAGGCCGCTGGCGCTGAGTTTGACTCGGCTTCCGTTGAAACGTTGTTGTTCGACATTGAAGCCCGCATCGTTCGCGGCCAAATCTTGGCGGGTGAACCCCGCATCGATGGCCGCGACACCCGCACCGTGCGCCCCATTGAAATTCGCAATTCAGTCTTGCCCCGCACCCATGGCTCGGCCTTGTTCACGCGCGGCGAAACCCAAGCCTTGGTGATTGCCACCCTCGGCACCGAGCGCGATGCCCAACGCATCGACGCTTTGGCCGGTGAGTTTGAAGACCGCTTCATGCTCCACTACAACATGCCTCCCTTTGCCACCGGCGAGGTCGGTCGCATGGGCAGCACCAAGCGCCGTGAAATTGGCCACGGCCGTTTGGCCAAGCGTGCACTGGCTGCCGTCTTGCCGAGCAAAGAAGAATTCCCCTACACCATGCGTGTGGTGTCTGAAATCACCGAATCGAATGGTTCCTCGTCGATGGCTTCGGTCTGCGGCGGCTGCTTGTCGCTGATGGACGCCGGCGTGCCTTTGAAGGCCCACGTGGCCGGTATTGCGATGGGCTTGATCAAGGACGGCAACCGTTTTGCCGTCTTGACCGACATCTTGGGGGACGAAGACCACCTGGGTGACATGGACTTCAAGGTGGCCGGTACCACCAACGGCATCACGGCCTTGCAAATGGACATCAAAATTCAAGGCATCACCAAAGAAATCATGCAGGTCGCTTTGGCTCAAGCCAAGGAAGCCCGTTTGCACATTTTGGGCAAGATGCAAGAGGCCATGGGCGAAGCCAAAACCGAAGTCTCCAACTTCGCCCCCAAGTTGTTCACCATGAAGATCAACCCCGAAAAGATCCGTGACGTGATCGGCAAGGGCGGCGCCACCATCCGTGCGTTGACCGAAGAAACGGGCACCCAGATCAACATCGACGAAGACGGCACCATCACCATCGCCGCCACCGACGGCGCCAAGGCCGAAGAAGCCAAGCGCCGCATCGAGCAAATTACCGCCGAAGTGGAAATTGGCAAAATTTACGAAGGCCCCGTTACCAAGATCTTGGACTTCGGTGCCCTGATTAACTTGCTGCCCGGCAAAGACGGCTTGTTGCACATCAGCCAAATTGCCCACCAACGCGTTGAAAAGGTCAGCGACTACCTGAGCGAAGGCCAGATCGTCAAGGTCAAGGTCATGGAAACCGATGAAAAGGGCCGCGTCAAGCTGTCCATGAAGGCCCTGATTGAGCGTCCCGAACAAGTCGCCCCTGAAGGCGACCAAGCCTGATCACTCAGCGCTTGAGAACATCGCTTTAATTCATCACTTCTAGGAGGCGCGCCATGAAAGCAGTCGAACTCAAGGGCTTTGGAGGCCCTGAAGTTTTGCAACTCGGCGCCCGCCCCGACCCCATCCCGGGCGAGGGCGAGCTGCTGATTCGTGTGGGCGCGAGTGGCATCAACCGCCCCGACGTGTTGCAACGCTTGGGGCATTACGCCCCGCCGCCCGGCGCATCGGATTTGCCCGGACTTGAAGTGGCTGGCACGGTCATCGCAGGAGATCTTCAGGCCATGGCCCAGGCTGGTTTAGCGATCGGTGACCGGGTTTGCGCCTTGGTCTCGGGCGGTGGCTACGCCGAGCTTTGCGTGGCGCCGGTGGTGCAATGTTTGCCCGTTCCAGCAGGCTGGAGCGATGTTGAAGCGGCTTCGTTGCCTGAAACTTTCTTCACCGTTTGGAGCAATGTTTTTGACCGCGGCCGTTTACAAAAAGGCGAAACCTTGTTGATTCAGGGCGGCACCAGCGGCATTGGCGTGACCGCCATTCAATTGGCCAAAGCCTTTGGCGCCAAGGTCATCGTCACCGCCGGCAGCGACGAAAAATGCGCTGCGGCTCTGGGGGTGGGTGCCGACCAAGCCATCAATTACAAAAAAACCGACTTTGTGCAGGCCGTCAAAGACCTGACCCAGGGCCACGGGGTTGATGTGATCTTGGACATGGTGGCTGGGTCTTATGTCGCGCGTGAAATGGATTGTTTGGCCGAAGAGGGCCGCTTGGTCATCATCGCCGTGCAGGGTGGGGTAGAGGCTGGCTTCAATGCCGGCGCTTTGTTGCGCAAGCGTTTGACCGTCACCGGCTCCACGTTGCGCCCCCGTTCGGTGGCGTTCAAGGCAGCTATTGCCCAGTCATTGCAAACCAAGGTCTGGCCGCTTTTGAGCCAAGGTCAAATCAAGCCCCAAGTTCACTCGACCTTCCCGGCAGCGCAGGCCGCCGCCTCGCACGCCTTGATGGAGTCCGGTCAACACGTGGGCAAAATTGTCCTGACTTGGTAATCCCTCATGCTTGATGTCTGATGCCTGATGCCTACGCCCTGATATCGATTGAAGCTTCGAAGAAGAGGGCTTACAAATGACCAAAGAAATGACCAAAAAACTCATTGCCGGTAATTGGAAGATGAATGGCAACTTGGCCGATAACGCGGCCTTGATGGGCGCGGTCGTGGCGGGTTTGCCTTCGGCTGAGGCGCTGGAGGCCGCGAAGGTGTCGGTGCTGGTTTGCGTGCCTGCGCCTTACTTGGCTCAAGTGGCTGCTTTGTGTGGCCCGGTGGAATTGGGTGCGCAAGACGTTTCTCATCAAAATGGCGGCGCTTACACCGGTGAGGTGTCCCCCGCGATGTTGAAAGACTTTGGCACTCGGTTTGTCATTGTTGGGCATTCAGAGCGGCGTCAGAACCACTTTGAAACCAATGAACTGGTGGCCTTGAAAGCCCAAAACGCGCTGGCCCATGGCCTCACCCCCATTGTTTGTGTGGGCGAAACCTTGGCCCAGCGTGAAGCGGGTGAAACCGAGGCGGTGGTGAAGCGCCAATTGGCGGCGGTGATCCATGTGAATGGCCACTGTCTGACCGAGTTGGTGGTGGCGTATGAGCCCGTTTGGGCCATTGGCACCGGCAAAACCGCAACGCCCGAACAGGCGCAAGCGGTGCATGCCGTTATTCGGACTCAGTTGCAAGCGGCCAGTTCGAACGCCAAGCGCATCCCTATTTTGTATGGCGGTAGCATGAATGCCAGCAACGCCGGGGCCTTGTTGGCACAGCCTGACATTGACGGTGGCCTGATTGGGGGCGCCGCTTTGAAGGCCGCTGATTTTTTACAAATCGTCGCTGCAGCCCGCGCTGTGGCTTGAAATTTTCTGGAGTGAGCGTATGAGCATCGTTGTGACTTTGATTTTGACGGCCCAAATGTTGTCGGCCTTGGGCATGATTGGCCTGATTTTGGTTCAGCACGGCAAAGGCGCCGACATGGGCGCCGCCTTTGGCAGTGGCGGCTCAGGGAGTCTGTTTGGGGCCAGTGGCAGCGCGAACTTCTTGTCGCGCACCACGGCGGTGCTGGCGGCTGTGTTTTTCACGACCACTTTGGCCTTGGCTTACTTTGGCAACCTGCGCGCAGAGGCTCCTGCCAGCACGGGTTCTGTCCTGGAAACAGCAGCCGGCGTGGGCTCTGCTTTGGAAGGCGCTAAAACAGCCGCGCCTGCGCCTGCATCGCCTGCTGCTACGCCCGCTGAACCCGCTCAGCCTGCAAAAGGGTCGGCGGCCATCCCCACCAAATAATGGGCTGAATTAGTTGTTCGATTGGTGCGGGTTTATCCGTAAAAGTCAGCGCTTTTACGGGTAGAATCCGCGCTGGTTTGAAGCGCTATTTGACTGTCCTCAAGTGCTTCATTGCAAACTGTGCCGTCGTGGTGAAATTGGTAGACACGCTATCTTGAGGGGGTAGTGGCGAAAGCTGTGCGAGTTCGAGTCTCGCCGACGGCACCACCAGACATGAATTGATATTCGCGATGAATCTCGACCAATATTTGCCCATTTTGTTGTTCATCGGCGTTGGCGTTTTGGTTGGCATCGTGCCCCAAGCCTTGGCCTATGTCTTGGGCCCCAATCGCCCTTATGCGGCCAAAGATTCCCCTTACGAATGCGGTTTCGAAGCTTTCGAAGACGCGCGCATGAAATTTGACGTTCGCTACTACTTGGTGGCGATTTTGTTCATTTTGTTTGACCTCGAAATCGCCTTTCTGTTCCCTTGGGCGGTGTCGCTCAAACAAGTGGGCATGACCGGCTTTGTGGCCGTGCTGATTTTCTTGGCCATTTTGGTGGTTGGTTTTGCATACGAGTGGAAAAAAGGCGCGCTGGACTGGGAATGAACCCGCTTCAAGGCTTTCGACGAAATTCCATTCATCCCAAATTTAATCAGATTCAATTTCAGGAACGGGCACCATGATTGAAGGCGTATTCAAAGAAGGCTTTGTCACGACAAGCTACGACTCGGTCGTGAACTGGGCCAAAACCGGCTCTCTCTGGCCTATGACGTTTGGCTTGGCTTGCTGCGCCGTTGAAATGATGCACGCGGCTGCCGCCCGTTACGACTTGGGGCGCTTCGGTGCTGAGGTGTTTCGCGCCAGCCCCCGTCAGAGTGATTTGATGATCGTCGCCGGCACTTTGTGCAACAAAATGGCCCCCGCCTTGCGCAAGGTCTATGACCAAATGAGCGAGCCTCGCTGGGTCATTTCAATGGGTTCTTGCGCCAATGGCGGTGGTTATTACCACTACAGCTACTCTGTGGTGCGTGGCTGTGACCGCATTGTGCCGGTGGATGTTTATGTGCCGGGCTGCCCCCCTACGGCAGAGGCCTTGATCTACGGCATCATCCAGCTGCAACAAAAAATCCGCCGCACGCAAACCATTGCGCGTGTTTGATGGTGCTTCAGGACTCAACTAGGACTCAAGCATGACATTGCAAGCCATTCACCCCGAAACCATCAAAGCGACCGTGTTGTCGGTTTTGGGCGAAAAAGCCAAATCTGTTGAAATCGCCCTCGGCGAAGTGACGCTCGATGTCACCCCGGCCCACTACTTGGAAGTCATGACCTTGTTGCGCCAAGCGCCCGGTTGTGCCTTTGAGCAACTGGTGGATTTGTGCGGTCTTGATTTTTCCACCTACGCCGACGGCGCCTATGAAGGCCCCCGTTTTGCGGTGGTTTCCCATTTGTTGTCGGTCAGCTTGAACCAACGCTTGCGCGTGCGGGTCTTTTGCGCTGACGACGTCATGCCCCTGCTTGACTCGGTCCACCAAGTCTGGAATTCGGCACTTTGGTACGAGCGGGAAGCGTTTGATTTGTACGGCATCGTGTTTGACGGCCACCCCGATTTGCGCCGCATTCTGACCGACTACGGTTTCATTGGGCACCCCTTCCGCAAAGACTTTCCAATCTCGGGTCATGTCGAAATGCGTTACGACGCCGACTTGAAACGCGTGGTCTACCAACCCGTTTCCATTGAGCCGCGTGAAATTACCCCGCGCATCATCCGCGAAGCCCACTACGGGGGTCTGTGACATGGCTGAAATTAAAAACTACACCCTCAACTTTGGTCCCCAGCACCCAGCCGCTCACGGCGTTTTGCGTTTGGTGTTGGAGCTGGACGGCGAAGTGGTTCAACGCGCCGATCCGCACATTGGCTTGTTGCACCGTGCCACTGAAAAGCTGGCCGAAACCAAGACCTACATCCAGTCCTTGCCTTACATGGACCGCCTCGACTATGTGTCGATGATGTGCAACGAGCACGCCTACTGCCTCGCGCTCGAAAAAATGTTGGGCATTGAAGTGCCGATTCGCGCGCAATACATCCGCGTGATGTTTGCCGAAATCACCCGCCTGCTGAACCATTTGATGTGGCTGGGTTCGCACGGCAATGACATTGGCAGCTCAACCATCCTGATCTACACTTTCCGTGAGCGTGAGGTCCTGTTTGACATTTACGAAGCAGTCTCTGGCGCGCGCATGCACGCCGCCTATTTCCGTCCAGGCGGCGTTTACCGCGACCTGCCTGAGACCATGGCGCAGTTCAAGGTCAACAAGATCCAGAATCAAAAGGCAGTCGACGAACTTAACCTCTATCGCCAGGGGTCGCTGCTCGATTTCATCGAATTATTTGTCAAAGAATTCCCCACGCGCGTGGACGAATACGAAACGCTGCTCACCGAAAACCGCATCTGGAAACAGCGCACGGTGGGCATTGGGGTTATGACCCCAGAGCGGGCCTTGAACATGGGCCTCACCGGTCCGATGTTGCGTGGTTCGGGCATTCCCTGGGATTTACGCAAGACCCAACCTTACGACGTTTACGACCAAATCGATTTTGATGTGCCTGTGGGCAAAACCGGTGACAGCTACGACCGTTACTTGGTGCGTGTGGCCGAGATGCGCGAGTCCAACAAAATCATTCAGCAGTGCGTCAATTGGCTGCGTGCCAATCCGGGGCCCGTCATCACCGACAACCACAAAATCGCACCGCCCTCGCGTGAAGGCATGAAGTCAAGCATGGAAGACTTGATTCACCACTTCAAGCTGTTTACCGAAGGCTTCCACGTGCCTGAGGGTCAAGCCTACGCCGCCGTGGAGCACCCCAAGGGGGAGTTCGGCATTTACTGCGTCAGCGACGGCGCCAACAAGCCCTATCGCTTAAAAATCCGCGCCCCCGGTTTTGCCCACTTGGCGGCCTTGGACGAAATGGCGCGTGGCCACATGCTGGCCGACGCGGTGGCCATCATAGGCACCATGGACATTGTGTTTGGAGAGATTGACCGATGATCACCGAAGACACCCGCGCGCGCTTTCAGCGCGAAATTGCCAAGTACCCGGCCGATCAAAAACAGTCTGCCGTGATGGCCTGTTTGTCGATTGTTCAGCAAGAGCAGGGCTGGGTCAGTGAAGAAAGTGAAGCGGTGATTGCTTCGATTTTGGGCATGCCTGAAATCGCGGTGCATGAAGTCACCACTTTCTACAACATGTACAACCAAAAGCCTTTGGGCAAGTTCAAACTGAACGTGTGCACCAACTTGCCCTGCCAATTGCGAGACGGCAGCAAGGCTTTGCAGCATTTGGCGCAAAAACTGGGCATTGAAATGGGCCAAACAACGCCCGATGGCTTGTTCACTTTGCAGCAATCCGAGTGCCTGGGGGCCTGCGCCGATTCACCCGTGATGCTGGTGAATGACCGCCACATGTGCAGCTTCATGAGCAACGAAAAGCTCGATCAATTGGTCGACGGCCTGCGCGCCTCGGTCAGCAAATAAGGGGCGGACACTCATGAACGTTGACCAAATCCTTGACCAATTTCAAGCCACCGGAACCCAGACTTGCTTCCATGGCCGCCACATTGAGCCCCAAATCTACAAAGACTTAGACGGCACCAACTGGCGCCTGAAGGACTACGTGGCCCGCGGCGGCTACGCGGCTTTGCGCAAAATTTTGGGCAAAGAAGAGGGCGCTGAAACTGAGCCCCTGACACAAGACCAAGTCATCGCCACTGTCAAAGAGTCGGTGCTGCGAGGACGCGGCGGCGCGGGCTTCCCCACTGGCTTGAAGTGGAGCTTCATGCCCCGCCAATTCCCTGGCCAAAAATACCTGGTTTGCAATTCTGACGAAGGCGAACCGGGTACCTGCAAAGACCGCGACATCTTGATGTACAACCCGCACATCGTGATCGAGGGCATGATCATCGCGGCGTATGCCATGGGCATCAGCGTGGGGTACAACTACATCCACGGCGAAATTTTCCAGGTCTACGATCGCTTTGAAGAGGCCCTGCAAGAAGCGCGTGATGCGGGCATGCTCGGACAAAATATTTTGGGCAGCGCCTTCAGCTTCCAACTGCACGCCGCGCATGGTTTCGGCGCTTACATTTGCGGCGAAGAAACCGCCTTGCTCGAATCGCTGGAAGGCAAAAAAGGCCAACCCCGCTTCAAGCCGCCATTCCCTGCCAGCTTTGGTTTGTACGGCAAGCCCACGACCATCAACAATACCGAAACCTTTGCGGCGGTGCCTTGGATCATCCGCAACGGCGGCCAAGCCTACCTGGACATCGGCAAGCCCAATAACGGTGGCACCAAAATTTTCTCAGTCAGCGGCGACGTCGAGTTGCCTGGCAACTATGAAGTGCCGATGGGCACGCCTTTCGCCAAGCTGCTCGAATTGGCCGGCGGGGTGCGCAAAGGCCGCACCCTGAAGGCGGTCATTCCCGGCGGCTCTTCATCGCCCGTCATTCCTGCTGCGCAAATGATGGAACTCACCATGGACTACGACGCCATCGCCAAGGCCGGCTCCATGCTGGGCTCAGGCGCAGTGATCGTCATGGACGACTCGCGCAACATGGTTGAAAGCTTGTTGCGTTTGTCTTACTTCTATTCGCACGAATCCTGCGGCCAGTGCACGCCTTGCCGCGAAGGGACGGGATGGATGTGGCGCGTGGTCGACCGTATTTGGCACGGCCACGGCCGGCGCGAAGATTTGGATTTGTTGAACTCGGTCGCCGACAACATTCAAGGTCGCACGATTTGCGCTTTGGGTGATGCAGCGGCGATGCCCGTGCGCGCCATGATCAAGCATTTCCGCCCCGAATTTGAGGCCCTGATTGAGCAAGCAGCCCAACGTGGCGCGGCCCACGCTTGACCCCTTGACCTCTTGAACCCTGAGAATACCTATGGTTGAAATCGAACTCGACGGTCAAAAAATAGAAATAGCGCCCGGCAGCATGATCATGCATGCGGCCGAAAAAGCCGGCAGCTACATTCCTCATTTTTGCTATCACAAGAAGCTGAGCATTGCGGCCAATTGCCGCATGTGTTTGGTGGATGTGGAAAAAGCCCCCAAGCCGCTGCCCGCGTGCGCCACGCCCGTGACACAGGGCATGGTCGTTCACACCAAGAGCGACAAGGCCGTCAAGGCTCAAAAGTCGGTAATGGAATTTCTGCTCATTAACCACCCGCTCGATTGCCCCATCTGCGACCAAGGCGGCGAATGCCAGTTGCAAGATTTGGCGGTGGGTTATGGGGACAGCTACTCGCGTTACGACGAAGAAAAACGCGTGGTGTTCCACAAAGACGTGGGCCCGCTGATTTCCATGGAAGAAATGAGCCGTTGCATCCACTGCACCCGCTGCGTGCGCTTTGGTCAAGAAGTGGCCGGCGTGATGGAACTCGGCATGATCAACCGCGGTGAACACTCTGAGATCACCACCGTGGTCGGCGAAACCGTCGATTCCGAGTTGTCTGGCAACATGATCGATTTGTGCCCCGTGGGTGCTTTGACCAGCAAGCCCTTCCGTTACAGCGCCCGCACTTGGGAGTTGTCGCGTCGCAAGAGCATTGCCCCTCACGACTCCAGCGGTGCCAACCTGATTGTTCAAGTCAAGAACCAGCAAGTCATGCGCGTGGTCCCCTGGGAAAACGAGGCCGTGAATGAATGCTGGATTGCCGACCGTGAGCGCTTCTCTTATGAGGCCGTGAACGCACCCGACCGCCTGACCCAGCCCATGCTCAAGCAGGGCGGCGAGTGGAAAGAAGTCGACTGGACCACGGCCCTTGAATACGTGGCCAACGGCCTGCGTCAGGTCAAGGCTGACCACGGTTCAGCCCGCATTGGCGCTTTGGTCAGCCCCCAAAGCACGGTTGAAGAACTGTTCTTGGCCACCCACTTGGTGCGTGGTTTGGGCAGCGACAACATCGATTACCGCTTGCGCAATGCCCAGTTTGCTGCCTTTGAAGGCGTGCGTTGGTTGGGCACTTCAATTGCTTCTTTGAGCCAATTGCAACGCGTCTTGGTGGTGGGCTCCAACCTGCGCAAGGACCATCCTTTGTTTGCGGCTCGAATTCGCCAGGCAACCCGTCAGGGTGCGCAAGTGCACGCCATCCACTCAGTGCAAACCGATTGGGCTTTGCCGGTGGCTTCATTCCAGGTCAGCGCGGCTTACCAATGGGAAACCTTGCTGTCGAACGTGGCCTCGGCCTTGGCGCAAGAATTGAAGATTGACTCGCCTTTTGTGGGCCAAGTGACCCCTGCGGCCACTCAGGTGGCCAAGGCCTTGATCAGCGGCGAGAAAAAAGCCGTGCTTTTGGGCAACGCCGCAGCGCACCATGCCAACGCCGCCAGCTTGTTGGCCTTGGCCAACTGGATTGGTCAACAAACCAACGCCAGCGTGGGTTACCTGACCGAAGCCGCTAACACGGTGGGCGCCCAGCTGGTGGGTGCTCAACCCCAAGCCCAAGGTTTGAACGCCTTGGAAATGCTCCAAGGTGGATTGAAAGCCGCCTTGTTGTTGAACTTGGAGCCCCAACACGACACGGTTTTGTCGGGCGAAGCGGCGCTGAGCGGTTTGGCCAAGGCCGAGATGGTCGTGACCTTAAGCCCCTTCAAAACCAATTTGGACATCAGCGATGTGCTGCTGCCCATTGCGCCTTTCACCGAAACCTCGGGCACCTTTGTCAACGCAGAAGGGCGCGCACAAAGCTTCCACGCGGTGGTCAAGCCCTTGGCCGACACCCGTCCGGCTTGGAAGGTCTTGCGTGTCTTGGGCAATTTGCTCGATCTCGATGGCTTTGACTTTGAAGCCTCGATCGATGTGTTGCAAAAAGTGAACCTCAGCGCTGATCGCTTGAGCAACGCCACGGCCGCCTTGGTTCGCTATTCAGAGGCCAATGAGCCCGCACCGGTGGTGGCCAGCATCTACCAATTGGATGGCTTGGTCCGCCGTGCCCCTTCTTTGCAAATGACGGCCGATGGCCGCGCCGCCTATGAACTTCAAGGAGCGCAGGCATGATTGACGCGCTGTACAACGCGGGCTTGCACGCTTGCGACTCGAGCTGGTGGGCCACCTTGGTTTGGCCGGTGCTGTGGATTCTCATCAAAATCGTGGCGGTGTTGCTGCCCTTGATGGGGGCTGTGGCTTACCTCACTTTGTGGGAGCGCAAATTGTTGGGCTTCATGCAAGTGCGCTTTGGCCCCAACCGAGTCGGTCCTTTTGGTTTGTTGCAACCCATAGCTGACGCCTTGAAGCTGCTCACCAAAGAATTGATCAACCCTTCAGCCGCTAATCTGGGTCTTTTCCGTTTGGGCCCCATCATGGCCATCATGCCCGCGCTGGCGGCTTGGGTGGCCATTCCATTTGGCCCTGAAGTGGTTTTGACCAATATCAACGCGGGCGTGTTGTTGGTCATGGCGATCACCTCGATTGAGGTCTACGGCGTCATCATTGCGGGTTGGTCGTCCAACTCACGCTACCCCTTTTTGGGGGCCTTGCGCGCATCGGCCCAGATGGTCAGCTACGAAATTGCCATGGGCTTTTGCTTCTTGGTGGTCATCATGGTCTCGGGCAGCATGAACCTGACGGCCATCGTGGCCGGCCAAACCAAGGGCACGATGGCGGCCATGGGCCTGAACTTCTTGTCTTGGAACTGGCTGCCTTTGTTTCCGATTTTCATGGTGTACCTCATTTCTGCAGTGGCCGAAACCAACCGCCACCCCTTCGACGTGGTCGAAGGCGAAGCTGAAATCGTCGCCGGTCACATGGTGGAATACTCCGGCATGGGCTTTGCCATCTTCTTCTTGGCTGAATACGCCAGCATGTGGTTGGTGTCGCTGCTGGCAGTTTTGATGTTCTTGGGGGGCTGGACTTCGCCGCTCGACAACGCCCTGTTCAACGCCGTACCCGGTTGGATTTGGTTGGGCATCAAAACCTTCTTGGTGGTTTCGATGTTCATCTGGATTCGCGCCACTTTCCCTCGCTACCGCTATGACCAGATCATGCGTTTGGGTTGGAAAATCTTCATTCCACTGACGCTGTTCTGGTTGTTGGTGGTCGGTTTCTGGATGCAGACTTCTTGGAACATTTGGAATTGATATGAACACCGCCGTCGTTGCACCGTTTTCTCTTAAGGACTTCTTGAAAAGCTTCATGCTTTACGAGTTGTTCAAAGGCATGGCCTTGACCGGTAGCTATACCTTCAAGCGCAAGTTCACGATCCAGTTCCCCGAAGAAAAAACCCCACTGTCGCCGCGCTTTCGTGGTTTGCATGCGCTTCGTCGTTACGAAAACGGCGAAGAGCGTTGCATCGCCTGCAAATTGTGCGAAGCGGTTTGCCCTGCGATGGCCATCACCATCGAATCGGAAGTGCGCGAGGACGGATCTCGCCGCACCAAGCGCTACGACATCGACTTGACCAAATGCATTTACTGCGGCTTCTGCGAAGAAAGCTGCCCAGTGGATTCCATTGTTGAAACCTCGATCTTTGAGTACGTCGGCGAAAAGCGGGGCGACCTGTACTTCACCAAAGAAATGCTTTTGGCTGTCGGCGACCGCTATGAGCCTGAAATTGCTGCGGCCAAAGCGGCTGACGCCCCTTACCGCTAACCGCAGATCGATTGGAAAGACTAGTCTATGGACGCCAAAACAGGTTTCTTCTACCTCTTCTCGCTGGTGCTGCTGTTTGCCGCCTTTCGGGTGGTGACAGCACGCAACCCCGTGCACGCGGTGCTTTATTTGATGCTGGCTTTTTCGCAGGCTTCAGCCGTTTGGTTCTTGCTGAACGCCGAATTCTTGGCCATCACCTTGGTGCTGGTTTACTTGGGCGCGGTGATGGTGCTGTTCTTGTTCGTGGTGATGATGCTCGACATCGACATTGAAAAAATCCGCCATGGTTTTTGGAAGAACTTCCCGCTCGCGGCCCTCATGGGTTGTGTGGTGGCCTTGGAAATGGCGGGTGTTTTGTTGGGTGGTTTCCGCATCTCTGACACCCCTGAACTGCCCGCAGCCGCTGAAGCGGTTCAAGCCGGCGTGCAGTACTCCAACACCCAGGTTTTGGGTCAATTGCTCTACACCGAGTACCTGTATCCCATTGAAATTGCCGCTGTTATTTTGTTGGTGGCCATGATTGCCGCCATTGCACTGACCCTGCGCGGTCGCAAAGACAGCAAGGCCATTTCAGCCAGCGAAGCGGTTCGAGTCAGACCCGCAGATCGCTTGGTGATGGTGTCGGTTCCCGTCACCCAAAAAGCGGTTGCACCGGTGGTCGCCACTGAGGAGGAAAAAGCATGACATTGACTTTGGGCCATTACCTCTCGCTGGGTGCGATTTTGTTCGCACTGTCAGTCATTGGCATCTTCATGAACCGTAAAAACTTGATCGTCTTGTTGATGGCCATTGAGTTGATGCTGCTCTCCGTCAACATGAACTTTGTCGCGTTCTCTCGCTACTTGGGTGACATGCATGGGCAGGTCTTTGTGTTCTTTATTTTGACGGTGGCAGCCGCTGAGTCGGCCATTGGTTTGGCTATTTTGGTGCTGCTGTTCCGTAACCGCTCGACCATTGAAGTCGATCAACTCCACTCGCTCAAAGGCTAAGCCGAGACCAACCCGAGATATGACCATGAGCGCAACGCTTTCTGCTCCTTTGTTGCTGGCTGTGCCCCTCGCGCCTTTGGCGGGATCGGCGCTGGCTGGTATTTTTGGTACCCGCTTTGGCGGCAACTTGATCGGTCGACTGGCCAGTCAAACGCTGACCATTCTGGGCGTCTTCATCGCCTTTGTGTTGTCGGCCCTCACTTTGAGCGACGTCATCGCGGGCGCCACTTTCAACGAAACCCTCTACACCTGGATGAATGTCGGTGGCTTGAAGATGGAAGTGGGCTTCTTGATCGACAGCCTGACCGCCATGATGATGGTGGTGGTGACCTTTGTCTCCTTGATGGTCCACATTTACACCATCGGTTACATGCAGGAAGACGAAGGTTACGACCGCTTCTTCTCTTACATCTCGCTGTTCACCTTCGCCATGCTGATGCTGGTCATGAGCAACAACCTGTTGCAACTGTTCTTCGGCTGGGAAGGCGTGGGCCTGGTCTCTTATTTGTTGATTGGTTTCTACTTCAACCGACCCACCGCGGTGTTTGCCAACATGAAGGCCTTCTTGGTGAACCGCGTGGGCGACTTTGGCTTCATCTTGGGCATTGGCCTCATTGCGGCCTATACCGGCTCCTTGAACTACACCGAAATTTTTGCCAAAGCCCCCGAGTTGGCCAATTTGTTGTTGCCCGGCACTTCTTGGTTGCTGGTCACGGTCATCGCGATTTGCTTGTTTGTGGGTGCCATGGGCAAGAGCGCGCAATTCCCGTTGCACGTTTGGTTGCCCGACTCGATGGAAGGCCCGACGCCCATTTCCGCTTTGATTCACGCGGCGACGATGGTCACAGCCGGTATTTTCATGGTCAGCCGCATGTCGCCGATTTTCGAAATGAGCGACACCGCCTTGAATTTGGTCATGACGCTGGGCGCTATCACGGCCTTGTTCATGGGCTTTTTGGGCATTATTCAAAACGACATCAAACGCGTCATTGCTTATTCGACTTTGTCTCAGTTGGGCTACATGACCGTGGCTTTGGGCGCATCGGCCTACAGCGTCGGTGTCTTCCACTTGATGACCCACGCCTTCTTCAAAGCCTTGCTGTTCTTGGGCGCGGGTTCGGTCATCATGGGCATGCACCACAACCAAGACATCCGTTGGATGGGCGGCGTGCGCAAATACATGCCCATCACTTGGATCACCTTCTTGTTGGGTAACTTGGCCTTGATCGGCACGCCGTTCTTCTCTGGCTTTTACTCCAAAGACAGCATCATCGAGGCCGTGGCTGAAAGCCATTTGCCCGCGTCGGGTTTCGCCTACTTTGCGGTCTTGGCGGGTGTGTTCGTGACGGCCTTCTACTCTTTCCGTTTGTACTTCTTGGTTTTCCATGGTCAACCGCGTTACGACCAAAATCCCGAGGCGCACCACGACGATCATGGCCACGACGACCATGCGCACCACGAAGAGTTCACGCCCCATGAATCACCCTGGGTCGTCACCTTGCCTCTGGTGCTGCTGGCCATTCCTTCGGTGCTGATTGGGTTTTACACCATCGAACCCATGCTGTTTGGTAACTTCTTCAAGCAGGTGATTTTTGTCAATAACGAAGCCCACCCCGTGATGGAAGAGTTGGCGCACGGATTTGAGGGCCCCGTCAACATGGCCTTGCACGCTTTCACCAGCTTGCCTTTTGCTTTGGCCTTGGCCGGGGTGGCCTTGTCTTATTACATGTACATGGTCAACCCCGCGTTGCCCACGGCCATCAAACGCGTCTTCAACCCGATTTATGTGTTGCTTGAAAACAAGTATTTCTTGGACTGGTTCAACGAACACATTTTGGCCCGTGGCGCTCGCTTGCTGGGCAAAGAGTTGTGGGTGGTGGGTGATCAAACCATCATCGATGGCTGGATCGTGAATGGATCCTGGAAAACGGTGGGCCGCCTCTCCGAGTGGGTGCGCGGTTTGCAATCGGGTTATATCTACAACTACGCGCTGATCATGCTCTTGGGTGTGTTTGGTTTGATGTCGTATTTTGTTTGGTTCAACAAGTAAGGGAAGAACGAAATGGGCTTGTTGAGTCTTGCAATTTGGTTGCCAATCGCATTTGGCGTGGTCTTGTTGGCGTTCGGGCGCGATGCCCACGCAGAAGCCGTTCGAAAGATCGCTTTCGTAGGTGCTTTGGCCAGTTTCCTGGTCACTGTTCCGCTGTACACCGGGTTCCACCTCGGCACTGCGGACATGCAATTTGTCGAGAATTTCAGCTGGATCGAGCGCTTCAATGTGAACTACCACATTGGCTTGGACGGCCTGTCGTTCTGGTTTGTGCCTTTGACGGCCTTCATTACCCTGATCGTGGTGATCTCAGCTTGGGAAGTCATCACCGAGCGCGTGAACCAATACATGGGTGCCTTCCTGATTTTGAGCGGCCTCATGATTGGCGTGTTCGCCGCTTTAGACGGCATGTTGTTTTATGTGTTCTTTGAAGCGACCTTGATCCCGATGTATTTGATCATCGGCATTTGGGGCGGTCCGAACCGCATTTACGCTGCCTTCAAATTCTTTTTGTATACCTTGCTTGGCTCCTTGCTGACCCTGATCGCACTGATCTATTTGTACAGCGTTTCCAACGGCAGCTTTGAAATCTTAGAGTGGCACAAACTCCCCTTGAGCATGGGTGAGCAAACCGCCTTGTTCTTTGCCTTCTTGGCTGCTTTTGCGGTCAAGGTTCCGATGTGGCCGGTGCACACGTGGTTGCCCGACGTGCACGTACAAGCGCCCACTGGCGGCTCGGCCGTGCTGGCGGCCATCATGCTGAAACTCGGTGCTTATGGCTTCTTGCGGTTCTCCCTGCCCATCGCACCCGATGCGGCCCACGCCTATGCCAGTTTGATGATCGGCTTGTCACTCGTGGCCGTGATTTATGTGGGCTTGGTGGCGATGGTTCAAACCGACATGAAGAAGTTGGTGGCTTATTCCTCTGTGGCGCACATGGGCTTTGTGACTTTGGGCTTTTTCCTTTTCAACGACTTGGGCGTTGAAGGCGGCCTCGTTCAAATGATTGCCCACGGCTTTGTGTCCGGTGCCATGTTCTTGTCCATTGGTGTTTTGTACGACCGTGTTCACTCGCGTGACATTGCGGCCTATGGCGGCGTGGTCAACACCATGCCTAAGTTTGTGGCCTTGGCGGTTTTGTTCGCGATGGCCAACTGCGGCCTGCCCGGAACCGCCGGTTTTGTTGGCGAGTGGATGGTGATTTTGGGCGCGGTTCAGGCCAACTTCTGGTTGGGTTTTGGCGCCGCTACCGCCCTGATTTTCGGCGCTGCCTACACCTTGTGGATGGTCAAGCGCGTTTACTTTGGCCCCATGACCAACGACCACGTGCGTGAATTGAGCGACATCGGCATTCGTGAATTCATGATGTTGGGTTTGTTGGCTGTGGCGGTTTTGGCCATGGGCATTGATCCCAAACCCTTCACCGATGTGATGGATGCCTCGGTCACCGAGTTGCTGAAACACGTTGCGGTTTCCAAATTGTCTTTGAATTGACCCGCCTGACCAGAGAGAAACAAGATGATTGACCAACTCAGCTGGATCGCGATTTATCCGGAAATATTGTTGCTGGTGATGGCTTGCGTCATTGCCCTTTGGGACCTGGGGGTGATGTCGCCTCGCCGGGGCCTCACCTTCGCCCTGACCTTGGTGACCTTGGTCGTGGTGGCCGGCATGGAGATGTTGTACGCCACGGGTGAGCTCTCCCTTTACGGCTTCAACGGCCTGGTTGTGAGTGACCCCTTGGGCAATTGGCTGAAGTGCTTTGCCGCCATCGCCACGGCCGTGACCTTGGTTTATGCCCGACCCTATTCGGCCGACCGCGGCATGCTGCGCGGGGGTGAGTTGTTCACCCTCAGTCTGTTTGCCTTGCTCGGCATGTTTGTGATGATTTCGGGCAACAACTTCTTGATCATTTATTTGGGTCTGGAATTGCTCACCCTTTCGAGCTACGCGTTGGTGGCCTTGCGCCGCGACAACGGCATCGCCACGGAAGCGGCCATCAAGTACTTTGTGTTGGGCGCCATGGCCAGCGGCTTCTTGTTGTATGGCATGTCGATGTTGTACGGTGCCACAGGCTCTTTGGATCTGGGCAATGTGTTCAAGGCCGTTTCAACCGGTCAAGTGAACCACCAGGTTCTGATTTTTGGTTTGGTCTTTGTGGTCTCCGGCTTGGGCTTCAAGCTCGGCGTCGTGCCTTTCCACTTGTGGGTACCCGATGTTTACCAAGGCGCCCCCACCTCCGTCACCTTGATGTTGGCAGGTGCCCCCAAATTCGCAGCCTTTGCGATCGTCATCCGCCTCTTGGTGGAAGGCCTGTTGCCCTTGGCCATCGATTGGCAACAAATGTTGACGGTGTTGTCGGTGGGCTCCTTGCTCATTGGTAGCTTGGGTGGCGTGATGCAAAAGAACGTCAAGCGCATGCTGGCTTACTCGACCATCTCGCAGATGGGTTTTGTGCTGCTGGGTTTGATTCCCGGCGTGGTGGAGGGTTCTACCTTGCCAGCGGCCAACGGCTACAGCTCGGCTTTGTTCTACGTCGTGACCTATGTGCTGACGACACTCGCCACCTTCGGTGTTTTGTTGGTCTTGGCCCGAGACGGCTTTGAGAGTGAAGAAATCTCTGACTTGGCCGGCTTGAACCAACGCAGTCCGCTCTACGCAGGCATTTTGTCTTTGTGCCTGTTTTCGCTGGCCGGCATTCCCCCCTTGGTGGGCTTCTATGCCAAGTTGTCCGTCTTGCAAGCCCTGATCACCACGGGCGTGAATGGTTATCTGGCTTTGGCGGTTTACGCCGTGATCATGTCCCTGATCGGTGCTTTCTATTATTTGCGTGTCGTCAAGGTCATGTACTTTGACGAACCCATCACCGCCTCGACGGTTTCAGCCCCCAAAGACGTGCGCGTGGTGCTGGGCGTGAATGCCTTGTTGCTTTTGGTGGTGGGCTTGTTCCCAGGTGGTTTGATGGCTTTGTGCGCCAAAGCCATCGTGCTGACTTTAGGGGCTTGAACACTTGAATGAAGGTTCTTGACCTGCAATGCCAAGACCAGCACTTGTTTGAAGGCTGGTTTGGCTCGGAAGACGATTTTCAAACGCAGCT
This sequence comes from uncultured Curvibacter sp., assembly GCA_903828535.1. Classification (GTDB taxonomy): domain Bacteria; phylum Pseudomonadota; class Gammaproteobacteria; order Burkholderiales; family Burkholderiaceae_C; genus Curvibacter. The sequence goes on along the minus strand of CAIKMN010000022.1, from coordinate 137,699 downwards.
GGGGCAGGGGCTCATTGAGTGCCCTTTGTGTGGCAGCAAGCAAGTGCACAAAATGCTGTCGGCCCCGCGCTTGAACCTGCGGGCACAGCACCGAACGGAGCCCTGTTCGCCTTTGGAGGGCACGCGTTCGGAATCCGCCAGTGCTTCTGGTGATTCAGGTACTTCAGGTTTATTGGGCGGGGCGCTCAGCCCGTCCTTTTCTAGGCCCTTTGAGAACCCAACAGCGTTACCTGCGCAGAGACTGGAAACGCAGAGAGTTAAAAGCAACCCGCCAGGCGATATTCTGGGTGATCGTCAAAGAGAAGGCGCTCGCTCGTTGCAGGCGCTCAAAGCCATGCAAGACCAATGGTTAAAAGTAGCCCGAGAGATCATGGCCAACACCGAAGATGTGGGCGACCACTTTGCCGCCGAGGCGCGTCGTATTCACGATGGCCGGTCTGCCGCGCGCGGCATCCGGGGCCATGCCAGCCCCGAAGAAGCCGTCGAATTGATAGAGGACGGCATTGCGGTCCTGCCGCTGCTGCTTCCTGATGCGGTCAAAAAAACCTTGCAATGACTTGATCTGAATCCAGGCTGAACCCAGGCCTGCCCCGCCTTGGTGACGAGGGGCATGAGGTCGATGTTTCAAGAATCCAGCAACTGCATGCTGGCAAAGTGGGCATAGGTGCCGTTTAGCGCCATCAGCGATTCATGGGTGCCTTGCTCGACGATGCGGCCTTCCTCCAGCACCACAATCCGGTCCGACTTTTGTATGGTCGCCAAGCGGTGTGCAATCACCAAGGTGGTGCGGTGGCGTTTTTGATCGGTCATCGCGGCGTCCAGCGCGGCTTGCACCATGCGTTCGCTTTCCGCATCGAGGGCGCTGGTGGCCTCGTCCAGCAACAACAAGCGGGGTTGGCGCAGCAAAGCACGGGCAATGGAGAGGCGCTGTTTTTGGCCGCCGCTGATGCGCACACCGCGCTCGCCCAAAAAAGTAGCGTAGCCTTGGGGCAGGGCACGAATAAAGTCGTCTGCAAAGGCCTCGCGAGCGGCGTCATAAACCTCTTCGTCTGTGGCTTCGGGTCGGCCGTAGCGGATGTTTTCCAGCGCATTCGTCGAAAAAATCACCGCGTCTTGCGGCACCACGGCCATTTGCAGTCGCAGGGCGTTGAGTTCCCAGTCTTTAATCGGCAGGCCGTCGATCAAGAGGCTGCCACCGCCATCCGCAGTCGGGGGCAAGTCATAAAGGCGTTGTAACACTTGGAAAACCGTTGATTTGCCCGCGCCACTGCTGCCGACCAAGGCCACTGTTTCGCCAGGAGCGATGTTCAATGTGATGTCAACCAGGGCGGGGCTTTGGGGGCGAGAAGGGTAGTGAAAGTTCACCTGGCTCATTTGAATCGCTACCCCCGGAAGGTTTTCAACGGGTGGTTTTTGTGATTCATGCGACGCACCTTGCAAAATCAAGCCGGGCAGTTCGTCGCCACTTTGAATGCTGGGCGGGGTGTGCAGCAGCTCCATTAAGCGCTCGGTGGCGCCAGCGGCGCGCAACAGGTCACCGTAAACTTCGCCCAAAACACCGGCCGAGCCCGCCAGGATGATGACGTAGACGACCGTTTGGCCCAATTGCCCGGCGCTCATGTGCCCTTGAATGACCGCTTGGGTGCCTTCAAACAAACCCCACAGCAAAGCGGCGCTGGTGGCCAAGATGATGAAGCCGACCAAAAGGGAGCGGGCGCGCGCGCGTCGCGCGGCTGTTTTGAAGGCCTCGTTGGTGGCATTTGCAAACCGCGCAGATTCGCGACCAATGGCGTTGTTGGCTTGTACGGCCGTGACCGCGTTCAGCACTTCAGAAGCCACCGCACTGGCGTCGGCCACACGGTCTTGGCTGGCACGCGACAGTTTGCGCACGCGGCGACCAAAACTCACCGCCGGCAAGACAATCAGAAAAATGCCCAATGCGACTTGTCCCATCACCAAGGGGTTGGTCCAAACCAAAATGCCCAAGGCGCCCAACCCCATCACCGCGTTGCGCAGACCCATGCTCAAAGACGAGCCCACCACCGTTTGCACCAAGGTGGTGTCGGCCGTCAAACGAGAAAGCACTTCGCCGGTTTGGGTCGATTCAAAAAAGCCTGGGCTTTGCTCAATCACGTGGGCATAAACGGCGTTGCGGATGTCGGCGGTGATGCGCTCACCCAACCAAGTGACGGTATAAAAGCGCGCCGCTGAGAAAAAGGCCAAGGCCACGGCCACGCCAAACAAAGCCAAAAAGTGTTGCCCCAAGCGCATGGCTTGGTCGCTGCGGTCGGCGGGTACCAAGCCGCCGTCAATCAGCGCGCGCAAGGCGATCGGAAAGACCAAAGTGGCCCCTGCAGCCAACACCAAGAAAAGCAACGCCAGGCCGATTTGCACGCGGTAAGGCTTGAGGAATGGGGTTAACCCTGACAAGGAGCGCGGATTGCCGGGGGCGCGTTGAGCCGCACTTGAACTTGAAGACGCCGAGGCGGTCAATTTGGTGGAGGCGCTTGCTGTGGTTTCGGTGGTGTTGGGTGAGGCCATGGGCAAACTGTAACGCAAAGCCCAGATGCGTTTCATCCACATGATCAGTCCATCATGGATATTGCAATGATTGCATAGGCATCTATAATTCCGTTCATGTCGATTGAGTTTTACAAAGCGTCCGAATACGCCTCGCAGGTCAGCGTGGGCTACCTCATCCGGCGCATCTTCAATTTGATGTCCCATGAACTCGACCAAGCCATGGAACCGCATGGCTTGACGAATGCGCAATGGCTCCCCTTGATGAAGCTGAGTGCCGGCCAGGCCCACACCGCCGCCGAGCTGTCTCGTTGCTGCGAACTCGATGCCAGTGCCATTACCCGTTTGTTGGATCGCCTTGAGGACAAGGCTTTGTGCCAGCGCGTGCGCTCCAGCGAAGACCGGCGCGTGGTGAACTTGGCCCTCACATCTGAGGGGCACCAAGCCGCTGAAGTCATTCCCGAGGTACTTTGCCAAGTGCAAAACCGGCTCTTGAGCGGGTTCAGTGAGGCCGAGTGGGCGCAACTCAAAAGCCTCTTGCAGCGCTTGGTGGACAACGCCCAGCGCGAATTCTCTGCGCTCCCCTTGGACGTTGAAAACCATTCAAAAGATTCCAAAGATTCCAAAGTAAAGAAATGACCTCTGACTTCACTCAACCCTTTTTTGCCCAGCGATCATCCCGCTGGGCCTGCGCTTTTTCGCTCGGAACCGCTGCACTGGCGCTGCTCCTCTTGGGGGGCTGCGCCAACCCGGCTGGTATCGAGCCCAAAGCCACCGTGCACGAACCCGCTCATGGTTTGACGTCCGCGGTGACGACCGGGGCCCCCGAATGGGCTCGAACCGACGCTTGGTTGGATTTTGGCGATGCGCAATTGGCCCATCTGATTCAACTGGCCCGGGACAACAACCCCAGCTTGGCCGTGGCCCAAACCCGCCTCGAGAAGGCCAAAGCCTATGTGGGATTGGCCGATGCAGCCTTGCAGCCCAAGGTCAATGGCAAGTTTGAGATGGACCGCAATACCCTGAGCAAGAACCCGGTTTTCTTTGGCTTGGGTGGTAAAACCTACGACGCCGATTTGGCCATTTTGGGCGCTTCATGGGAGCTTGATTTTTTTGGTAAAAATAAAGCCGCCTTGAAAGCCGCTTTGGGCCAAACCAAGGCCTCCGAGGCCGACTGGCAAGCCGCCCGTAACTTGTTGGCCAGCCAAGTGGCTCGCGGTTATTGGCAATGGGTTCGTGTGCAAGCCCAAATCAAATTGGCCCAGGAACTGTTGCAAGAGCGCGAAACCCAGCTCAGGTTGATTCGCCAGCGCTTGGCCGAGGGTTTGGATACCCAATTGGAATTGCGTCAAGCACAAGCGGGCTTGCCCGAAATTCGCGGTGCCATTGAAGCGCTCAGCGAGCAGCGCGACAACCTTCAGCACGCCTTGGGGGCTTTGGTGGGCAGCATGAGCGCCACCGCCGACTTGAAAGTGCCGGCCATGGATTGGACCCAATGGAAAGTCGAGGCCGTGCCCGACGAGGTGCCTTTGGATTTGATTGGCCGTCGCCCCGATGTGTTGGCCTCCAAATGGCGGGTGGAAGCCACCACCCAAGACCGGGCCACCGCCAAAGCGGCTTTCTATCCCAACATCAACTTGTCTTTAAATGCCGTGGCACTCAGCGCCGGCTTTGACAGAATCTTCAACTCGCCCGGGCAATTGATTGGGGGCGGCCCCGCCATCAGTCTTCCCTTGTTCGATGGGGGCCGCTTGCGGGCCAACTTAGGGGCCAAAACGGCCGATGTGGATGCGGCCGTCAACAGTTACAACAGCGTCGTCCTCGACGCCATGCGCGAGGTGGCCGACTTGGTCAGCACCGGGCAATCGTTGGTGAAGCAACAGACCGAGCAAAAATTGGCCTTGCGAACGGCACTCGATGCGCACCACATTGCCCAACAACGTTTTGAAGCGGGCTTGATCACGGCCTTTCCGGTGCTGATGGCCAAGAGCAATGTGCTGAATCAAGAGCGCTTGACCATCGATCTGCAGGCCCGGGTGTTGGACAACAGAGCCGCCCTTTGGCGTGCCCTCGGATCGGGCCGGCCTTAACGCCCTGCGCTTACTTACCGTTTGTTAAAAAACCCTCAAACACCCGCCGTCTTTAACTCATTGACCCCTCAGGATTTGCCATGAATGCTCCCACCTCCACCCCTTCTAACAACCATCGCCGCAAAGGCCTGACCACCGTCGCGGTGCTGGTGCTCTTGGCTGGCGCGGCTTGGGGTGTCTATGAATACGTCGTCAGCAGCCACTTTGAAACCACGGACAACGCCTACGTTCAAGGCAATTTGATCCAGATAACCCCGCAAATTTCGGGCACGGTCAAAGAAATTTATGCCGACGATACCGACCGCGTTCAAGCGGGCCAACCCCTCATCAAGCTTGACGGCACCGACGCCCAATTGGCCTTGCAACAAGCCAGTGCCAATTTGGGCGCTGTGGTTCGTCAAGTGCGCACGGTCTTCGCTAACAATGCCACATTGAGTGCACAAATCAGCTTGCGTGAAGCCGACGTGGCCCGTGTCCAAGTTGATTTAGAGCGCGCCACCGACGACTTGGCACGCCGTCAAAAATTGACAGGTTCTGGTGCCGTTTCTAAAGAAGAATTGCAACATGCTCAGTCGCAGGTGGCGGCGGCTAAAAGCCAATTGAACGCCGCGCAAGCCGCCGTGGTGGCCGCGCGTGAACAACTCGCCAGCAACCAGGCACAAACGCAAGGCGTGAACGTGCAATCGCATCCCTCGGTCTTGGCGGCCGCCGACAAGGTCCGCGAAGCCTATGTGGCCGCTCACCGTCTGGTGTTGCCCGCCCCGGTTGACGGTTATGTCGCCAAACGGGTGGTTCAATTGGGCCAGCGCGTGGCCCCTGGTGCCAATTTGATGAACATCGTGCCCTTGCAGCAGGTTTGGGTGGATGCCAATTTCAAAGAAGTTCAATTGCGCAACTTGCGTTTGGGGCAGCCCGTTAAATTGACCGCCGACTATTACGGCAGCAAAGTGGAATTTGACGGCAAAGTGGCCGGTCTGGGCATGGGCACCGGCGCCGCCTTCGCTTTGTTGCCTGCACAAAACGCCACTGGGAATTGGATCAAGGTGGTGCAACGCGTGCCCGTGCGCATTGCCTTGAACGCAGAGCAAATCGCCAAACACCCCTTGCGCGTGGGCTTGTCGATGGAAGTTTCAGTGGACATCACCCACCAAGAAGGAGGCTCTCTGGCCGAAGCCACCCGCACCCAGCCTTTTGGCATGACCGATGTGCTGGAAATTTCGCAGCAAGGCGCCGATGAGTTGGTCAACCAAGTGGTGTCGGCCAATTTGGGTCAAAAAGTGAAGATGGCGCACAGCGTCGCCCTACCTGCGGCCAATAAGTAAAGGCTGACATGTCTGCTCCTGCCAACGCCGCTCAGCCGATGCCGCCTTTGACCGGGTCCGCCCGTGTCTTGGGCACTTTGGCCTTGTCGGCGGCGACTTTTATGAATGTGCTGGACACCTCGATTGCCAACGTGTCCCTGCCGGCGATCGCCGGTGATCTGGGCGTCAGTCCGAATCAGGGCACATGGGTCATCACCAGTTTTGCGGTGGCCAATGCGATTGCGGTGCCTTTGACGGGTTGGTTGTCGCAACGATTTGGTCAGGTGCGTTTGTTCACGCTGAGCGTGTTGTTGTTTGTGCTGACTTCTTGGTTGTGCGGATTGGCGCCGAACATGCCGATCTTGATCGCCCTGCGTGCCCTGCAAGGTTTTGTGGCAGGCCCCATGATTCCCCTGTCTCAAGGGTTGTTGTTGTCCAGCTACCCCAAAGCGTTGGCGGGGTTGGCCATGGCCTTGTGGTCGATGACGACTTTGGTGGCCCCGGTCATGGGCCCTTTGCTCGGGGGCTGGATTACCGACAACATGAGTTGGCCTTGGATCTTCTTTATCAACATTCCTGTGGGGTTGTTGGCCGCGGGCGTGACGTGGCAGATTTATAAAACCCGCGAAAGTGTGGTGCGAAAACTGCCTATTGATTCGATGGGTTTGGCCCTTCTGGTGATTTGGGTGAGCAGTTTGCAAATTGCTTTGGACATCGGTAAAGAAAACGACTGGTTCCATTCCTCCCTGGTGGTCGGCTTGTTCATCACGGCGGCCATTGGATTCATGGTGTTTTTAATTTGGGAGTTGACCGAGGCCCATCCTGTGGTGGACTTGCAGTTGTTCAAACGGCGCAATTTCTGGGCAGGAACCCTGTCCATATCGATTGGCTATGCGCTGTTTTTTGGCAACATTGTGATTTTGCCGCTGTGGTTACAACAATACATGGGCTACACCTCGACGCAAGCCGGCATGGTGATGGCCCCAGTGGGCGCATTGGCTATTCTGTTGTCTCCTTGGGTGGGTAAGAACATGGGGCGTTTTGATCCCCGTGCTTTCGCCACCATTGCCTTTGTGGTGTTCGCCGTCGTCTTGTGGATGCGGTCGCAATTCAACACCGAAGCGCCCATGCAAACCATCATGATCCCCACCATCGTGCAGGGCATTGCCATGGCCTTTTTCTTTGTGCCCTTAGTCACTTTGATCATGAGCGGCTTGCCACCCGATCGCATACCGGCTGCGTCGGGTTTGTCCAACTTCTTGCGCATTTTGGGCGGTGCCTTTGGCACCTCCATCGCCACCACAGTCTGGGAAGACCGGGCCGCCATGCACCACGCCCAACTGAGTGAGCAAATTAACCAAGGGCGTGAAGTGGCCATGTCCACCTTGCAAGGCTTGGGCTCAGCGGGGTTGTCGCCCACATCTTCCTTGGCATTGGTGAACCGACTGATAGACCAGCAGGCCTTCATGCTCGCCGCCAACGACGTGTTTCTGGCTTCTGCGGCTATTTTTATCATGCTGATTCCCTTGGTTTGGCTGGCCAGGAAACAACCCATTGCGGGTTCGGGCGCCTCGGATGCGGCGGCGGGAGCGCATTGATCTGTCACCCACTGGTCAGTTTTTTGTAAGAACTAAGTATTTCTCCCAATGGGCTGGCGACCCAAAACGCACTTCCACGTCTTAACATCCGCGCAACAACCCATAGACTTGAGCAACCCGCTCAAAGACTTTGCCCGGATAACTATGAGAGACACGATTTTGCAAACCCAAGGGCTCACCAAAGAGTTCAAAGGGTTCACGGCGGTTAACTCGGTGGACTTAGAGGTTCAACGCGGGCACATCCATGCGCTGATTGGACCCAATGGCGCGGGCAAAACCACGTTTTTTAACTTGCTGACCAAGTTCTTGCCGCCCACTCGAGGCCGCATTGTTTACAACGGCATCGACATCACCCGGGAACAGCCGGCCCAAACGGCCCGACGTGGCTTGGTGCGGTCATTTCAAATTTCAGCGGTTTTTCCACACTTGACCGTGCTCGAAAACGTGCGCGCCGCCCTGCAACGCAACTTGGGCACCTCTTTCCATTTTTGGAAATCAGAAAGCACGCTTTACCCTTTGCATGACCGCGTGCATGAACTGTTGGCGCAAGTCGATCTGCAAGACTTTGCCGATGAATTGACCGTCAACCTGCCTTACGGCCGCAAGCGTGCACTCGAGTTGGCCACCACCCTGGCGCTCGAGCCCGAACTGATGCTGCTGGATGAACCCACCCAAGGCATGGGCCATGAAGACGTGGACCGCGTCACACAACTGATTAAGAAAGTGGCCGTTGGCCGCACGGTGCTGATGGTTGAACACAATATGAATGTGATTTCCAGCATTGCAGACCGCATCACGGTGCTGCAACGCGGCGCCATCATCGCCGATGGGCCTTATGACGAGGTGTCGAAGAATCCCTTGGTGATCGAGGCCTACATGGGTTCTGCCGACACCCCTTTGCAAGGGGCACACTGACATGGTTTCCCCCTCCCATCTCTTGAACATAGACAACTTGCAAGCTTGGTACGGCGAGTCGCACATCCTTCACGGCGTGAACCTCCACGTTAAAGAAGGGGAGGTGGTGACGATTTTGGGCCGCAATGGTTCGGGTCGCACCACCACCTTGCGCGCCATCATGGGTTTGACGGGCCGTCGCCAAGGCAGCATTCAGGTGAAGGGCCAAGAAACGATTGGCATGTCGACCCACCACATCGCGCGTTTGGGCGTGGGCTACTGCCCTGAAGAGCGGGCCATCTTTTCCTCACTCTCCACCGAAGAAAACCTGATGTTGCCGCCCAAACTCAAGGGCACCGATGGTGGCATGGCGATCGAACAAATCTACGAGATGTTCCCCAATTTGCTGGAACGCAAATCGAGCCCCGGCACGCGCCTTTCGGGTGGCGAACAGCAAATGCTGGCGGTGGCGCGCATCTTGCGCACCGGTGCCAAATTGCTTTTGTTGGACGAAATTTCCGAAGGTTTGGCGCCCGTCATCGTGCAAAAATTGGCCGCCATGATTTTGGACTTGAAGCAAAAAGGCTTCACCATTGTGCTGGTTGAGCAGAACTTCCGTTTTGCAGCCCCCTTGGCCGATCGTTTTTACGTCATGGAGCATGGCCAAATGGTGCAGGAATTCCCGCAGAGGGAACTGGCCGCCAAGATGGAACTCCTGCATGAATTTTTAGGTGTTTGAGGTTTTGAATTTTTCAAATTAGGAGATGAAAATGAAACGCTTTTCTTTGACCGCAGTGTCCTTGGCCATGATGGCCGCCTTGGCCTCGGTGGCTGTCGCCCCGGTGGCCCACGCCGCTGACAACGAGGTGGTGATTGGTGACATTGACGATTTGTCCGGCCCTTACTCCGACATCATTGGCAAGGGTGGCATTGAAGCCATTAACTTTGCGATCTCCGATTTCGGTGGCAAGGTCTTGGGTAAAAAAATCACCTTGTTGACCGCGGACCACCAAAGCAAACCCGACATCGGTTCCTCTAAGTTCCGCGAGTGGGCTGACCAAAATGGTTTGAACATGTTGTTGGGCGGCTCCAACACCGGCGTGAGCATTGCCATGTCCAAAGTGGCTGCTCAAAAGAAAGTTCCGTTCATCGCTCTGGGCGCCGCGGGCGCTTCATTGACCAATGCCGACTGCACGCCTTACACCGTGCACTATGCCTATGACACCAACGCCCTGGCCAATGGCACCGCGACGGTGATGACCCAAAATGGCGGCAAGACTTGGTATTTCTTGACGGCAGACTATGCCTTCGGTACCCAGTTGCAAGACGCCGCCACCAAGGTGGTTTTGGCCAACGGCGGCAAGTCACTGGGCGCCGTCCGGGTGCCTTTGGCTGCCTCTGACTTCTCTTCTTTCTTGTTGCAAGCCCAAGGCTCTAAGGCCCAAGTGTTGGGCTTGGCCAATGCGGGTGCGGACACCATCAACTCGATCAAGGCCGCGCAAGAATTCGGTTTGAACAACACCATGCAGCTGGCCTCTTTGCTGGCCTTCATCAGCGACATCCACAGCCTGGGCCTGAAAGCCGCCCAAGGCCTGTACCTGACCACCAGCTGGTACTGGGATGCAGACGAGAAAACCCGTGCCTTTGGCAAGCGCTTCTTTGAAAAGATGAAGAAGGAGCCCACCGACATTCAAGCCGCCTACTATTCCGCCACGCTGACCTACTTGAACGCGGTCAAGGCCGCTGGCACCACCGACTCCGACAAGGTCATGGCTGAATTGAAGAAAGCCAAGATCAACGACGTGTACACCCAAGGCGGCTACATCCGTGAAGACGGTTTGATGGTCCACCCCATGTATGTGATGCAAGTCAAGGCGCCTGCTGACTCCAAATACCCTTGGGATTACTTCAAGCTGGTCAAGAAAATGTCAGGCGAAGAGGCTTTTGGCCCCTTGTCTGCCAGCACCTGCCCCTTGTTGAAGAAGTAAAGACTGACCGCGACCCCAATCCCCTATGACTGACATCTTCGGTTTTCCCTTGCCCGTGGTTCTCGGGCAGCTCATGCTTGGGCTGGTGAATGGCTCTTTTTATGCCCTGCTGAGCCTGGGGTTGGCCGTGATCTTTGGTCTTTTGGGCGTGGTCAATTTTGCCCACGGTGCCTTTTACATGCTGGGGGCGTACGCCGCCTGGCTGGGCATGTCGTATTTTGAAATCAACTACTGGGTCGCCCTGGTCATGTCGCCTTTGGTGGTCGGGGCATTGGGTGTGGTGGTGGAGCGGTCTGCGCTGCGCCACCTCTACCAAATCGATCCTCTGTACGGGCTCTTGCTGACCTTTGGTTTGGCACTCATCGCCGAAGGCTTGCTGCGTGAGATGTTCGGTTCTTCGGGTCAGTCTTACCCCGTGCCCGAACTGCTCCGAGGTACAACCAACCTGGGCTTCATGATCATCCCCATTTACCGTTTGTGGGTGATCGTGGCTTCGGTGCTGGTGTGCTTCACCACATGGTTTGTCTTGGAGCGCACCTCCTTGGGCGCCACCCTGCGAGCCGCCACAGAGAACCCCAAAATTGTTCAATCATTTGGCATCAATGTGCCGGTGATTGTGACGCTCACCTACGGCGCAGGCGTTGGCCTGGCGGCCTTGGCGGGGGTCTTGTCAGCGCCGGTGATTCAAATCACCCCCTTGATGGGATCGTCCTTGGTCACCGTGGTTTTTGCCGTGGTGGTGATTGGCGGCATGGGCTCGATTCTGGGTGCCATCGTGAGTGGATTGATGCTGGGGGTGATTGAGGGCTTTACCAAAGTCATTTACCCAGAGGCTTCGAATATTGTGGTGTTTGTGATCATGGCGATTGTGTTGTTCTTCCGCCCTGCGGGTTTGTTTGGCAAGGAATGAGCACCATGACTTCCTCCTTCAAAACCGCAACCACGGTGTTTTATTCGGTCTTGTTGGCGCTGGCCATCGCCGCGCCTTGGCTAAACATTTACCCGGTCTACTTGATGACCCTGTATTGTTTCGGCATCTTCGCTTGTGCCTTTAACCTGCTGTTGGGCTTTGGCGGCATGTTGTCGTTCGGCCATGCGGCCTTTTTTGGCACGGCGGCCTATGTCACGGGTTGGCTCGTGACGGACCAAGCTTGGACCACTTTGTCGGCCATTTTGGCGGGCATGTTCAGTGCGGCGGCTTTGGGCTTGTTGTTTGGTGTCATCGCCATTCGGCGCTCGGGTATTTACTTCGCCATGATCACCATGGCCTTGGCCCAACTGGTTTACTTTGTCATGCTGCAAGCGCCTTTCACAGGCGGCGAAAACGGCTTACAAGGCATTCCCCGGGGCGATTTGTTGGGGCTTTTTTCGCTCAAGCCCGACAACAACATGTACTACTTCGTCTTGCTGATTTTGGTGGCCGTCTTCATGGGCATCAAGCGCATTGTGGCGTCTCCCTTCGGCCAGGTTTTGAAGGCCATTCGAGAGAACGAACCCCGAGCCATTTCCTTGGGTTATGACGTGAACCGCTACAAACTCTTGGTCTTCGTCCTGTCGGCCACCTTGGCGGGCTTGGGCGGTGCATTGAAGGCCTTGGTGCTGAACTTTGCGGCCCTGACCGATGTGCTGCAATCCACATCGGGCGAGGTCATCTTGATGACACTGGTGGGCGGTGTTGGCACCTTCTTTGGCCCCTTGTTGGGCGCGGGCGTGGTGGTGACCTTACAAGACGTGCTGTCTGACCGCGTCGGCTCTTGGGTCACGGTCATCATCGGCTGTATTTTCGTGATTTGCGTCTTGTCATTCCGAAAAGGCATTGTGGGCGAATGGCTGGCGTTTTTGCAACGCCGTCGGGAAGCGAAAAAGGCCTGAGTTTTTTTCGTCTTGGGTTAACAGACCCCGTGGAACGAAGCCGAACCGAAATCATTGGCCAAGGCCAACAATTGGGGCAGGACATTCGGCCCGTCGCAAGCAATCACCCGTCGCTCAGGCATGCTCCGGAGCCAGGTGATTTGCCTTTTGGCCAATTGGCGTGTGGCAAAAATACCCTTGTCTCTCAGGTCTTTCAGGTCGATGGGCTGGCCTGAGCGCTCACTCAAATCCAAGGCTTCCCAAGCTTGTCGGTAGCCCACACAGCGCATGGAAGGCAGCTCGGGATTCAAGTCACCACGGGCCCGCAATGCTTTGACCTCATCCAAAAAATTTTGGGCCAACATGGATTCAAAACGTTGTGCAATCCGATCGTGTAGCCACTGTCGATTTTGGGGTTCCAAACTCAACAGACGCAACGGCACGGGGGGCGTGGTCGTGCCAGGATGGGCGTGCCAATCGGTGAGGGTGCGGCCAGAAATTCGATAGACCTCTAAGGCGCGCTGCAAGCGTTGTGAATCGTTGGGGGCCAGGCGTTTGGCGCTGTCGGGGTCCACCTGCGCCAGCGCCGCGTGAAGGGCTGGCCACCCCTCCTGGCGGGCCTGGGTTTCAATGTCGGCACGCACTTGTGCATCGGCCGGCGGCATGGGGGCCAAGCCTTGTTGCAAGGCTTTTAAGTAAAGCATGGTGCCCCCGACCAAAAGCGGCACGGCACCCCGGCTCCGAATTTCTTTAATCAACACCGTGGTGTCTTGCACAAACTCAGCAGCGCTGTAGGTTTGCGAGGGGTCGCGGATGTCAATCAAATGATGGCGCACTTGGGCCAATTCGCTGGCGCTGGGTTTGGCCGTGCCAATGTCCATGCCGCGGTAAACCAAGGCGGAGTCCACGCTGATGATCTCGACCTTTTGGGGGGCATTCCGCGTGCCGCCAGTGGACCCGTGTTCGGCCAATGCCAATGCCGCCGCGGTTTTACCGCTGGCGGTCGGGCCAACCAAGGCCCAAACGGGACTCAAGTAGCGGCCCCTTCAACGGGTGCAGGGTTGGTTTGAACGACCCGATCGAGCGACGCCAAAGCGGGCCACAGCCCTGGCAACCAGGCCTCAAAATCAGCCACCAAGTCGACATTGGCATCGGCTTGTCCACGGGCCAGAAGTCGGGTGGCACCTGCTTGCGACAAGGCTTGATCGATGTGGGTCGGCACCGCTTGGTAAGTGCGCGCCCACTGTCGGTTGCCACAGCCCATCACCGCGTAGTGCAAGCCCCTCAGGCTGTCCTCACTTTGCAAGGACAGCCAATCCATGAACTCTTTGGCGTTGTCGGTGGGCTGGCCTTCATAGGAAGCCGTGACGATGATGACGGGTTGTTGGGCTGTTTGAGGCGGCCCATCAAAGGCCCAATCGACGCTGGCCTCGTCCAAGGTGCGGACTTGGGTGGGATGGCCTAGGGCCAAGGCTTGGCGGGCAATTTGTTCGGCAAACGCTTTACAAGAACCGGCGTTAGAACCATACAAAACCGTTAACGAAGCACGAAGTGAAAGGGGTTGACCATCGTTGGGGGTTGGGGGTGAGGGGCTTGCAGCGCCAGTTGGGAGGCCCTGCGTCGCGTTCGCTGGATGAGTGGGTCTGGCTTTGGCCCGAATCATCAGGCCCGTGGGCTTGAGCGTCAGGGTTTCGGCGACTTCGAGTTGGTAATTGGGATCGACCTCTTCGATGTCAAACTGCTGGATCATTTTGGCCAGCACCAGCGTGGCTTCTTGCAAGGCGAAGGGGCGGCCAATGCAGGCGCGGGCACCGTTGCCAAAAGGCTTCCAAGCGTTGGGGGGGATCTTTTTCAGCCCCTCTGGCGTAAAACGCTCGGGCTTGAAGCTCAGCACGTCGTCACCCCAGGCCTTGGGGTCTCGGTGCAAGCTGGGCAGCAAGACGAAGATCACGTCTTTGGGTTCCAAGGCATAGCGCCCCCCCAAGAGGGTCGGGGTCTCTGTTTTTAAGGTGTAAGCGGGTGCAGTGGGCCACAGTCGCAGCGTTTCAAACAGCACTTGCTCGGTGTAACGCAGTTGCGCCAAATGGCCGACCTGCAAAGGCTGGTCGCCCACCACCGAGTCAATCTCGGCGCGCAGCTTGGCCATCACGTCGGGGTGCTTCAACAGCAAGTGGGTGGCGAACGAGAGCAAACCGCTGGTGGTTTCGTGGCCAGCGATCAAGAAGGTCACCATTTGGTAGCCCACGTTTTCATCGCTCAACCGCTCGCCCGTAACGGTGTCGATGCCCTGCAACATCAAGTCGAGCAGGTCTTTGGATTCGGCATTGGGTTGTTGGCGGCGCTCGTTCACCAATTGCTCGGAGACCTTTTTCAGGAAGGCAATGTCTTTGGCAAATTGCTTTTTTTGTTTGACCATGAGTTTGTTCACCAAAGGCAGGCGCCGGCTCATGGCGCCAGACTCACTCAAGGCGCCCACCATGGCGTCTACAAAAGGGTGCAACTCCGGTTGGTAGAAGCTGTTGAAGCGGTAGTTGAAACCACACAAGGCAATGGTGTCCAAGGTCAGCCGGGTCATGTTGTCGGCCACATCGATCACGGCTTGGTCGCCAAAGCGCCGCCACTTGGTGAACATTTGGTCGGCGATGTCGGTCATGGCATCGAACATTTGGCGCACGCCCAAAGGGCCAAAAGCAGGCATCAACAAGCGGTGGGCTTTGCCCCAGTTGGGCTCGTCGTTGTAGGCTGTGAAAAGACCGTCCCCTGCTAAAGCGCGGATGTTTTTGAGTGCCAAGCTCAAGCGCTTGCTGAAGCGGCTGTCATCGCTGAGCTCATTCACCAGCTCTTGCGAGCTCACCATGACCAAACGCCGACCCATGATTTCAAGCTGGTAGATGGGGCCCAATTGCTCAGCCAGCCGCATGAAGCCTTGAATCGGTTGATGGGGGTCAATTTGGTTCAGATGGCCGAACAACAGGCCAGCTTCAGGCTGGGGAATTGGGATCAGCGCAGGCTTGTTGGACATGGGGTGCTTTGGAAAAATTAAATTGACTGTGAAAAATGACTTGGTCGGTCGATTTGGTTTTTTTACGACTTTAGGACTTTACGGCGCTATCGGCCACGCATAAAGAAGGCATCCAAATCGCGCAATGAGAGTTGTCGCCACGTCGGTCGACCATGGTTGCATTGATCGGCGCGCTCGGTGGCTTCCATTTGGCGCAACAGGGCGTTCATTTCATCCAAAGTCAAACGTCGGTTGGCCCGCACAGCGCCGTGGCAGGCCATGGTCGCCAAGAGTTCATTTTGGGCACGCTCCAGCACCGAGTTTGACGCGCCAAGGGGTGCATCAGTGGTCAGATCGATTTCGGCCAAATCAGCCAGCACGTGGCGTGCCAAAGCCACGGGATCGCCCTGCGCCAAGGTGGTTGGTACCGCCCGCACTGCCAGCGTTTTGGGCGAAAAAGGCAGCACTTCCAAACCCAATTGAGACAAGGTGGCGGCATGTGCCTCGGCCGTACTGACCTCGATGGGGGTGGCTGCAAAAGTGGCTGGAATCAGCAAGGGTTGACTGCTCAAGCGCATGGGGTGGTGGCGCTGGGGGTCGACGCCGCTGAAGACCCCGATCGACGCTGGCGCGGTTTGTTGGAACTGCAATTTGAGGCGTTCATAAACAATGCGCTCATGGGCCGCATGCATGTCCACAATCACCAAGCCCAGGGCATTTTCAGCCAATACATAAACGCCTTGAATTTGCGCAATGGCGCGCCCCAATGGCCATTCGTCCTGCGTTTCAGGCAAGGGTTCGAAGGCACGGCCCGGGTTCCACAATGCCCCCAACTCCTTGACCTCGTGGCCAACTGAACCCGATGAAACCGACCCGCCTGATGAAGGCAAAGGCGTGGCAGCCTGGAACAAACCGGGGCTTTGACGCCAAGATGGGGGGGCTCCCAAGCCAGATTCGACGACGTCGTTGCGCGATCCGCTCCCCATTTCAATGGGCGTCGGTGCAAGGGGCGTGGACGTGAGATTCGTGCGTGGGATGGCCAACGCGTTCTCAATGGCATGGCGAATGGCTTGGTGCACTTCGCGACCGTCTCGAAAGCGGACTTCAATTTTGGTGGGGTGCACATTCACATCCACCCGTTGTGGATCGATGGTGAGGTAGACCGCATAAATGGGTTGGCGCTGGCCATGCAAGACGTCTTCATAGGCGCTGCGGGCTGCGTGGCTGATGACTTTGTCTTTGACAAACCGTCCGTTCACATACGCAAACTGCTGGTCGGCGCGTGAGCGGGCTGCGTCAGGAATGCCGGCCCGCCCCACCACGCTGACCGCGCCGCTCTGGCTCTGGTATTGCACCTTCACCGAGGAGGCTAAAAAGCCATCCCCCAACACATCGGCCAATCGCCGATCTAATGATGCTTCGCCACTATAAGCACGCCATTGTTCGACCAGTTTGCCTTCGTGCCAAATGGCAAATCCCACCTCAGGGTGGCTCAAAGCGTGGCGACGTACCGCCTCGATGCAATGGGCCAATTCGGTGGCGTCGGTCTTCAAAAATTTGCGCCTTGCTGGGGTCGAAAAAAACAGCTCTTTCACCTCGACCGTGGTGCCCACGCTGCGCGCGGCGGGCTTGATCTCGCCCGTGCGGGCGTCCAACAGAAAACCGTGTTCTTGGTGGGCGGTGCAGGACAACAGCGACAACTCCGATACCGAGGCCACGGCGGCCAGCGCTTCGCCCCGAAAACCCAGGGTCGAGACGGTTTCTAAATCATGCAGATTTTGAATCTTGCTGGTGGCGTGTCGCTTCAGGGCGATCGGTAACTCGTGGCTCGGGATGCCTGTGCCGTCGTCCTCCACAGCAATCAAGCGCACCCCGCCGGCCAGCAACCGCACCGTGATGTGCCTGGCACCCGCGTCCAGCGCGTTGTCCACCAGCTCGCGCACCACCGAAGCGGGGCGCTCCACCACTTCGCCAGCCGCAATCTGGCTGATTAATTCGTCGGGCAACTCCCGAATTTGGCGACGCCCCGCCAAGGACCCAAGCGGAGATGCCGCCCCAGCAGAGCCAGTCAGGGGGGCATTGGGGCTTGAATGTTGACTTGGATACTGACTTGGACTTGGATTCACCCAAGCATTTTAATGAGCAGGGGCTGGGATAATCTGTCGCCATGGACAACCTCTTCGCCTTTATCGCCCCTTTGCTCGATTTGATTCTTCATGTGGACAAGCACCTGGCCGCCTTTGTGCACGCCCAAGGTTCGTTGGTCTATGCGCTCTTGTTTGTCGTGGTGTTCGTCGAAACGGGCTTGGTCGTGATGCCTTTCCTGCCAGGAGACTCCTTGTTGTTTGTGGTCGGCGCCATGGGCGGCAGCGGTTTGATGGACCTTTGGATAGCGCTCCCCGTGTTGTTGGCCGCCGCTTTTTTGGGCGACCAATGCAACTTCAGCATCGGCCGATGGGTCGGCCCCAAGGTGTTTCAATGGCCGCAGTCGCGCTGGTTCAACCGCCAGGCATTTGACCAAGCCCATGACTTCTACGAAAAATGGGGTTCCTGGACTTTGGTGGCAGCCCGCTTTCTGCCTTTCATTCGAACCTTTGCGCCCTTTGTGGCCGGTGTCGCGGACATGGGCCGTGCCCGCTTCGTTGCTTTCAATTTCTTGGGCGCCGTGCTCTGGGTGTTGGGGGTGGGCGCACTGGGCGCGGTGTTCGGCAACGTGCCCTGGGTTCAGGCCAATTTTGAAAAATTCATCTGGGCCTTGATCCTGGTGCCGAGTGCCGCGGCGATGTTGGGCTTGATGCGCCGGCGTGTGGTGCCTTGACTTCGGGGTATTCCCTGTGGCTTGAAGCGCGTTTGGGTTCTAGAGTGGCCTCTACAACATGAGACATTCAATGACCAAAACAAACCTTTCACGCTCCCCGTTGCTGGTGGTGGCTTTCTTGTGCGGGTCTGCACCCGCCATCACCAACGCGCAAACCTCGGCGCCACCCGCCTTGCCCACCGCAGAGCAAACCGACCCCGTCAAACTGGGTTGGATGGTGGGCTCGCCCCCGCCGCCCGACAAAGTGATTCGCTGGGCAGACGGCTCCTTTTACACTTTTCCTAAATTTCGTTGGACCTTCTCGCATGGCCGGGAGTTGGGTCCGACCAGCAATGTGTCGCGCGGGTTAGGAGCCCCTTCCTTGTTGCCCCGCGAAGAACGGCAAGACTTAGACGCTGTCACTTTCGTGCCACTCGGCAAAACCGAACCCATGACTTGGGCGCAGTCCTTGTCGGCCAATTACACGGACGGCATTGTGGTGTTGCACAAAGGAAAAATTGTTTATGAGCGCTACTTTGGCGCCTTGCGGCCGAATGGCCAGCACGCGGGGCAGTCGGTCACCAAGTCGTTTTTTGGGACGATCGGCGCCATGTTGGTCGCTGAGGGGAAATTAGACCCCAACGCCAAAGTAGAGCAATACCTACCTGAGCTCAAAGACAGCGGCTTCGGCAGCGCCACCGTTCGCCAAGTGTTGGACATGACCACCAGCATCAAGTACAGCGAAAACTACGCTGACCCCAAGGCCGAAATTTGGGACCATGTCCGAGCGGGCAATGTGTTGCCGCGCCCACCGGGTTATCAAGGCCCCAAGTCCTTTTACGGCTTCCTAAAAACGGTGGGTCCAGAGGGAGAACACGGCCAAGCCTTTGCCTATAAAACAGTCAACAGCGATGTGCTGGGTTGGCTGATTCGACGCGTCACCAACAAGTCGGTGGGTGAGAACTTATCCGAGCGCATCTGGTCCAAGTTGGGCATGGAACAAGACGCCTACATTTCGATTGACACCGAGGGCACCGAATTCGCTGGGGGCGGCCTGTACACCGGCCTGCGTGATCTGGCGCGTTTTGGGGAAATGATGCGCAACGAGGGGCAATTCAACGGCCAACAAGTGGTGCCCAAGGCCGTGGTCGACGATGTTCGCCAAGGCGGTGACAAGCAACACTTTGCCAAGGCCGGCTATGCCACTTTGCCCGGCGGCAGCTACCGCAATATGTGGTGGAAATTGAACAACGCCGACGGTGCTTATTCGGCGCGGGGCATCCACGGGCAGGCCCTTTACATCGACCCCAAAGCTGAAATGGTGATTGCTCGCTATGCCTCATTCCCCATGGCGGCGAATGCGTTCAATGACCCCACTTCGTTGCCAGCCTATCAGGCCATGGCGGACAAGTTGATGGGCAAGTGAGCCGCTGAATGGCGGTTCCTGGTTCGGGTTCGGGCCTAAATGGCCCGGTTTCGTGCCAACGGCGGATTTTTAGAAAAATAACGCTGTATTCCGCGCATCACGGCATCGACGAGTTGGTTTTGATAATCCGAACTTCGCAAACGCTGCTCTTCCTCGGGGTTGCTGATGAAGGCGGTTTCTAACAACACACTCGGTATGGCGGGGGCTTTGAGCACCGCAAAGGCTGCCTGTTCGACCTGCCCTTTGTGCAGCTTAGCGACCGCACCCACTTCGCTGAGCAAGGCGTTGCCGAGCTTCAGGCTGTCTTTGATTTGGGCGCTGGTGCTCATGTCGAGCAAGGCCATCCGCAGGCTCGGGTCTTGCACTTTGAAGTTCAGCCCACCGACGGCGTCGGCGCGATTTTCTTTATCGGCCATCCAGCGTGCTGCGACGCTCGAGGCGCCGTGTTCGCTCAAGGCAAAAACGCTGGCGCCGCGTGCCGTGGGCGTCATGAAAGCATCTGCGTGGATGCTGATCATCAAGTCTGCCTGGACTTGTTGGGCTTTCAAAACCCGCACGCCCAAGGGAACAAAGAAGTCGGCGTCGCGTGTCAGGTAAGCCCGCAGCGGGTTGCCGTTGACGTTGGTGGCGTTGATGCGCTCGCGCAGCAATTGGGCAATGCTCAAGACAATGTCTTTTTCCTTGGTGCCATTGGGTCCGATGGCGCCGGGGTCCTCTCCGCCGTGGCCGGGGTCCAGGGCAATCACGATCAGGCGTGAAGCCGCCATGTTGGACTCTTCCAGGGTGTTGGGTTTGACTTTGGGCGTGCTTTGCTGAGACAACCAATGGTCCAAGGCATCGTCAGGAGCGTGTTTGGTTTGAGCCCGCGATTTTTCTTGAATGAACGCCTCCAGCGGGTCCATTGCGTGTTTGGGATACAAGTCGAGCAACAAGCGATTTTGGTAATTGGCCACAGGCGGCAGGTTGAACACCTGAGGCAAGATTTCTTGCTTCAAATCCAACACCAAGCGCACCACCCCGGGGGAAAATTGGCCCACCCGGATCCCGGCGATATAGGGGTCGTCGGTTTTCACCTGAGCCACCAACGACTTCAGTTCGGGGCTGAGTTCAAGGCCTTCGATGTCCACCGCCAAGCGGGGTGGGTTGTTGATCAAGGTTTGTTGGGTCGGTAGCTTGGCATCCGACTCGATGGTGACGCGTGTGTAGTCGGCAGCGGGCCAGACCCGGACCGCCAAAATGGTGGCCCCCCAAACGATTTGTGGCCATCCCACGCTCAGCACCAAGCTCCCCCGTTTCAAGAGTTCACGGCGGCTCAGACTGGCTTTGTCGCTGTTTTCCCGATCGCTTGAAGGGTCAGCAGGCATCATGAGCGCTCTAAGACGGAGGCCAGCAGAGCCGCTCCGCGCGACGTTGCGGCCGTGACGCGAACCCTTCTGGGCGGGGCTTGTGGCGGGTCAAAGTCTTGCAAAGGGTCGTGGCTTTCGGGGCCAACCCATGGCAGGCTGATTTGCATGACCCAATCGGGCGTGGGAAGCACCCCTTGGGCCTGCTCAGGCCACTCGGCCAGTTTCAGTCCGGGGCAGGCAAACAAATCCCGCAACCCCGCATCGGCCCATTCGCGCGGGTCGTTGAAGCGGTAAAAATCAAAATGCCAGATGGATAAATGGGACGCCTTCGGTGGTTGAGACAACTCGGCACGGTGAGGTTCGACCACGGCGTAGCTGGGACTTTTGATGCGGCCAGCGACGCCCAAGGCGCGCAGCAAGTGGCGGGTGAAGGTGGTTTTCCCGGCCCCTACATCGCCGCGCAGTTCAATGAAAACGTCCGCCAATTCGGGTTCCGCCCGCATGCCGGCGGCCATGCGTTGTGCAAAGGCTTCGGTGTCGGACTCGCGGCCCCAGGCAAACAAAACTTCTACAGGTCCTGTTCCCATGTGGGAGGGCTCGGGTCTTTTTACAATGGGCGCGTGAAACTCAGCAGTCAACTCATCTCCAATATCCAGACTTGGGCCTGTGAATTGGGATTTTCGCAAATTGGCGTGAGTGGTGTGGACTTATCGTCCGCCGAGCCCGGGCTGTTGGCTTGGTTGGCAGCGGGCCATCACGGCCAGATGGACTACATGGCGCGCAACGGCTTGAAGCGCGCTCGTCCCGCCGAATTAGAGCCCGGCACCCTCAGCGTCATCACGGCCCGCATGCCTTACTTGCCTTTGAACACCCCGGCCGATTGGCCCGAGCAAGAACAGGCGCGCTTGACGCGTTCCGGTGAAGCCGTCATTTCGATGTACGCCCGTGGCCGCGATTACCACAAGGTGCTGCGCGCAAGGCTGCAGCAACTTCAAACCCGCATCGCGCAGGCCATTGGCCCTTTTGGGCACCGCGTTTTCACCGATTCGGCGCCGGTGATGGAGGCCGAACTGGCGGTGCGAAGCGGCCTGGGCTGGCGCGGTAAAAACACCTTGGTGCTCAGCCGCGAGGCGGGCTCGATGTTCTTTTTGGGTGAAATTTATGTGGACTTGGCATTGCCTGAAACCCCGGCCGTGACCGATCACTGCGGCAGTTGTCAAGCTTGTCTGGACATCTGTCCGACTCAGGCTTTGGTAGGGCCGCAAAAGCTGGATGCTCGGCGCTGCATTTCTTACCTGACCCTCGAACTTGATGGCCCCATCCCCGAGGAATTTCGACGTCCGATCGGCAACCGAATTTACGGCTGTGACGATTGCCAATGGGTCTGCCCTTGGAACAAGTTTGCGCAACGATCCACCCTGCCTGATTTTGAAATCCGCCCCCACACCCAGGGGGCCGATTTGGTCAGTCTGCTGGCTTGGACCGAGGAAGCCTTTCTGCGACACACCGAAGGCAGCGCGATTCGCCGCATCGGCCATGCCCGTTGGTTGCGCAACTTGAGTGTGGCGGCGGGCAATGCAGAAAAAACCAAAGCCTTGAATACTGAATTAATTCAGGCCTTGACCGCTTGGCTCAACCACCCCGTTCCTTGGGTGCGCGAGCACATGGCCTGGGCTTTGGCGCAGCAAGGCGCTTGAAACCCAACCCACCCACGAAACCAAACCTTAAAAACGCCCGCTGAATTCAAAAATGGCCAAAGTGAGTGGGATGCTGACCATCCCCAGCAAGGTCGAGAGCGTGACCAGGCCCGCCACGTAAGCGCCATTGAAACCCATCCTCGAGGCCAGCACATAGCAACTCGACGCCGTGGGCATGGCCGAAAAAGCCATCAATACCAAGGCCTGTGTGGGTTCCAACGCCAGCCACTGCACCAAGAAGCCGGCCAGCACTGGGGTCAAGACATGGCGAATGCCCAGGAGTGAACTGCTCAAAACCCGGTTGCCTTTGAGCGCATGAAAGTCCAGGCCTGCGCCCGCTGCCATCAGTCCCAAAGCCAAGGCCGCACTGCTCATGCGCGTCAAAGGGACTTCGAATAATGCGGGAATCCGAAAGCCCATCAAATTCAAGGTCAAGGCCGCACTGGTGGTGATGACCAAGGGGTTGCGCCCGAGGGCCCTCAGAAAATGGTGCTCGCCATGGCGCGCCATGGGCCAAACCGCCGCGATGTTCATCAGGGGCACCAAAAAGCCAATTAAAACCGCAACCAAGACCACCCCTTGGTGACCCGCCAAGCGCTCAGAAACGGCCAGGGCAATGAAGGAGTTAAACCGAAACGCCACTTGGGCGCTGGCGGCAAAGTCGGCACGGGGCATGAACCTGGCCAGTCCGGGCAGGTAGGGCAGGGCGTAGGTGAAGGCAATCGCCAAGCCCCCCATCAGGAGGCCCGCCGCGATCAGCCGAGCGTCACTGTGAAAGTCCAGTGGGCTGCGCAATATGGCTTGAAACAGCATCACGGGGAACAGGCAAAAGTAGACCAAACGTTCCACGGGTTCCCAAACGCTTCGGTTCAACGGGGTGAATCGGCACAGCAAATAGCCGCACAAAATCAATGAAAAATCCGGCCATAACAACAT
Source organism: uncultured Curvibacter sp. (assembly GCA_903828535.1). GTDB lineage: Bacteria > Pseudomonadota > Gammaproteobacteria > Burkholderiales > Burkholderiaceae_C > Curvibacter. The sequence goes on along the minus strand of CAIKMN010000022.1, from coordinate 114,254 downwards.
TGCGTGGGTCACGTTGACAGAATAACAGCCTCTCAGCAAGCCGAGCCGTTGCAAGCGTCGCGTCAGTTCCAAACGATTCCCAGCGTTAACATCAACAACCCTTTTTTGATGGTATTTTGGTGCTGTCCTTGGTTCGTTTTTTTTCTTATTGGCTGGTGTTGAGCGCGGTCGTCGGAGCCTCTTGTTTGAGTGGCTGGGCGCAAGCGGCGCCGTTAGATGCTTACCCGCAAAAACCCATCCAGCTCTTGGTGTCCTTTGCGCCTGGCGGCACCACCGATTTCATGGCCCGCACCCTGGCCGACTCTTTGGGCAAGGTCCTGGGCCAAACGGTGAATGTGGTGAACAAAGCGGGCGGTGGCGGGGTCATCGGCACGGCCGAGTTGGCCCACGCACCCCCCGATGGTTACAGTTTGGGCATTGCCACGGTGTCGACTTTGGCGGCCAATCCGGCCATCAACCCCAAGGTGCCTTACAACCCCCTCACCGATTTCACACCCATTGTGAATGTGGCCGCATCCCCGAATTTGATCGCAGTCAACCCGCGTTTTCCGGCTAAAAATTACAAAGCGTTTTTGGCTGAGTTAAAAAATTCACCGGACCAATACAACTATGCCACCTCGGGCTCGGGGGGCATTGGGCACTTGCAAATGGAGCTCTACAAAAGCTTGACGGGCGTGAAAATCAACCACGTGCCCTTTCGCGGCGCGGGTCCGGCCTTGAACGACACCGTCACGGGCCAAGTGGCCATGGTGTTTGACAATTTGCCTTCGGCCATGCCCTATATTCGCGATGGCCGCTTGATTCCGATCGTCGTCGCGGCGCCCGAGCGTTTGCCGAGCCTGCCGAACGTGCCCACCTTCAAAGAGGTCGGTTTGGAGAGCGTGAATCGCATGGCTTTTTATGGTCTGTATGGGCCCAAAGGGTTACCGGCCAACGTGGTGGCCAAGATCAACGCAGCGGTTCGCAAAGTGTTGGAAGACCCCGCCGTGCGCCGCAGGATCGAAGACTCGGGCTCGATTGTGGTGGCCAACAGCCCCGAGCAATTTGCGGCTCAGATTCGCACGGAGTTTGAAGTTTATAAACGCGTGGTGGCTCAGCAAAAACTGTTGCTGAATTGATAACGCAGGAAGCGCTATGCTGCTCCAAAGCCCTAAATCTTTAAAGCTTTAAAGCCCCTAAGCCCCTAAGCCCCTAAGCCGCCAAGCCCTGACGCGCCATTTGAGATGAATCCCCCCCCCGATCTAGACGCTTTTATTGAAGCCCTTTGGCTGGAGGAGGGCTTGTCGGCCAACACCCAAGCGGCTTACCGCAAAGACCTGACCCTGTTTTCTGATTGGCTCGCACCCCAAGGGGTGGCCCTTTTGCAGGCCAATGAAATGCACATTCAGGCCTACTTTGCCGAACGCCATGCGCTCACCCGCACCGCCACAGCAAATCGCCGTTTGTCGGCTTTCAAACGGTTTTTTCGCTGGGCCTTGCGCGAACAAGCCACGACCGGCTTGCGAGCCGACCCCACCGCCCGCTTAAGTGCTGCAAGGGCCTCCTTGCGCTCGGTGCACAGTTTGAATGAGGCCCAGGTCGAAGCCTTGTTGGCCGCCCCCCATTTGGAAGACCCCTTGGGTCTGCGCGACCGGGCCATGTTGGAGTTGCTTTACGCCAGCGGTCTGCGCGTGTCTGAGTTGGTGGGGTTGCGCTTGTTTGAATTGGGTCTGAATGAAGGGGTCTTGCGCGTCGTTGGCAAAGGCCAAAAAGAACGCTTGGTCCCCTTTGGTGATGTGGCGCGTGAATGGTTGAGCCGCTACTTGACCGAGGCACGACCCGTCATTTTGGGGGGCCAAGTCTCAGATGATTTGTTTGTGACCCAACGCGGCGCACGCATGACGCGCCACATGTTTTGGGCCATTGTGAAGAAAAACGCTTTGACCGCGGGCATTCAAGCGCATTTGTCGCCCCACACCTTGCGCCATGCCTTTGCGACCCACTTGATTAACCACGGCGCAGACCTGCGCGCGGTTCAGTTGTTGCTGGGTCACGCTGACATTTCAACGACGACCATTTACACCCACGTTGCGCGTGAGCGTTTGCGCGCCCTGCATGCACAGCACCATCCACGGGGTTAGACCGTTTGGGTTCAGGCTTGCGCGTCCAACCACGCCATTTCGGCTTCGCTGAAGCCGGCGTCAAAGCGGGCCGTGCGGTTGAAAGGCGGCTTCATCCGGGGCGCTTCGTGGCGCTCCGTCAACACGGCGTAATGCGCCACGGGGTCCAGTCCTTCGCGCTCGCAAGTCCAGGCGTACCAGCGGTTGCCAATCGCCACGTGGCCGATTTCGTCGCGCAAAATAATGTCCAAAATGCCACAGGCGGCCAAGGCATCGGCCGTTCCAATTTGGCGCAGCTTGGCTTGAATCAACGGCGTGGCATCCAAGCCCCTTGCTTCCATGGTGCGGGGCACCAAGGCCATCCGTGCCACAACGTCCTTTGACGTGCGTTCGCACATCTGCCACAAGCCGCCGTGCGCCGGAAAGTCCCCATAGTCCCAGCCTTGCGGCGGCACTGTTTCGTCGCTGGGTGCCAAGTGGTGCATGGATTGCAAATGGGCGCGCAATAAACTGAAATGCTGGGCCTCCTCAACCGCAACTTGGAGCCAATCGACGTAATAGCGGAGCGGCATGTTCGCAAATCGCCAAAGGGCATCCAACGCCAAGTTGACGGCGTTGAATTCGATGTGGGCAATGGCGTGGATCAAGGCGGCACGACCCACCCAGGTTTTGGGAGACCGGCGCGCCACTTGGGTGTGGTTCACCCACTCGGGTCGATCGGGCCGCGCGGGGAGGATCACCCCATTGGGGGCGCTCAACGTGGCTAGGGGATCGACCTCGATTTCCAACCCGATCAAGGCGTCTTTCATCGCCAGCGTTTGGGCGATTTTGTCGTCCAAATGAGGCAGGCACAAAATGGCCAAGGCCTGTTTTCTGAGTTCAACGGGGGGCATCCTACAATTCTAGGTGCTTGAAACAAAAGACCTCATTGGAAAGGGACCCGCCATGGCCGTTTATGAATTGGATGGAATTGCTCCGCAAGTGGCCGACTCGGCTTGGATCGCGGAAGAAGCGCAGGTCATGGGCAATGTGGTGCTCAAGGAAGACGTGAGCATCTGGTTTGGCAGCGTGATTCGGGGTGATACCGAAGTCATCACCATTGGGCGCGGCTCCAACATCCAAGACGCCAGCGTTTTGCACGCCGACATCGGCATGCCGCTGACCATCGGCAACCATGTCACGGTGGGTCATCAGGTCATGTTGCATGGCTGCACCATTGGCGATGAAAGCCTGATTGGGATTGGCGCGGTGGTTTTGAATGGCGCCAAGATCGGCAAAAATTGTTTGGTCGGGGCAGGGGCCTTGGTCACCGAGGGCAAAGAATTTCCCGATGGCTCGATGATTTTGGGCAGCCCCGCCAAAGTGGTTAAAACGCTGTCGCCCGAGCAAATTGCGGGCTTGCGCCAGAGCGCTGAGCATTACATTGAAAATGCCAAACGCTTCCAAAAGGGCTTGAAGCGGGTGGCTTGAATTTATTGAACAGGATTCGTTTGTGTCAGAGTTGCATCAATTTTTATTTGAAGGTTTGCCGGTCCGCGGTGCCATCGTTCGTTTGACGGACGCCTGGACCGAAATTTTGGCTCGGCGTGCGGCCAACACCGAAACGGGTGCCTACCCCGCGCCCTTGCAAAACCTGTTGGGCGAGATGACGGCGGCTGGGGTTTTGATGCAGGCCAACATCAAGTTCAATGGCGCCTTGATTTTGCAAATTTTTGGCGATGGCCCCGTCAAAGTGGCGGTCACTGAAGTGCAGACAGACTTGGCCGTTCGCACCACGGCGACGGTGGTGGAGTCTGCCGGAGCGATCGAAGCGCAAACCACCTTGAGCCAAATGGTGAACGTCAAGAACCAAGGCCGTTGCGCCATCACGCTCGACCCCAAAGACAAATTCCCTGGTCAACAACCTTACCAAGGCGTCGTGCCTTTGTTTGGTGACCAAGGCGAAAAGTTAGAGAAGCTGAGCCAAGTCCTCGAACACTACATGCTGCAAAGCGAGCAGCTTGATACCTGCTTGGTGTTGGCCGCCAATGACCAAGTGGCCGCCGGCTTGTTGATTCAGCGCCTGCCCTTGGCGGGTGAAGGCAACTTGGCAGGCAGCCTGCGATCTCAAGCCAATGAAGACGAAATTGGCCGCAACGAGGACTACAACCGGATTGCCATTTTGGCGTCCAGTTTGACCTCAGACGAGTTGCTCAATTTGGACGTGGACACGGTGCTCAGGCGTTTGTTCTGGGAAGAAAAATTGCAACGCTTTGAGCCCGCCACCGGCGAAAAGCAGCCGCACTTTCAATGCAGTTGCAGCCACGAACGCGTGGGCCGCATGATCCAAGGCTTGGGACAAGAAGAGGCCGACAGCATTTTGGCTGAACGCGAAAAAATAGAAGTCACTTGCGAGTTTTGTGGTCAGCAATATGCATTTGATGCCGTCGATGCTGCGGGACTCTTTGCCCCCAAAGCCGAATGGGTCATCGGCTCGAATACGGTGCAGTGAACGGAAAAGTCCTCAGCGCGTCAGCTGCACAAAAATTTCGTTGGGCTTGACCATGCCCAGCTCCAGTCGGGCCCGCTGCTCGACACGGTCCAGGCCTTCTTTGAGGTCAGTGACTTCAGACACCAAGCGGGTGTTTTCACGCAAGGCTTCGGCGTTTTGGGCTTTTTGCAGTTCGATTTTTCGCTGCAAAGACGCCACGTTGGGAATGCTGCCACGGCCAAACCAAAGCTGAGCCTGCAGCAGGCCCAACAGGACCAGCAGCAGCAACGTCAGTCGACCCGCGGTGGTATTCAGCATGCCCCAAAGATTAACGCAAATTCAGCGCAAATTGTAGAAGGCGGCGCGGCCAGGGTACTCGGCCACATCGCCCAAATCTTCTTCGATGCGCAGCAGTTGGTTGTACTTGGCCATGCGGTCTGAGCGGGACAAAGAACCGGTTTTAATTTGACCGGCATTCAAGCCCACGGCGATGTCCGAAATGGTGGAGTCTTCGGTCTCGCCCGAGCGGTGCGAGATCACCGCGGTGTAGCCAGCGCGCTTGGCCATTTCGATGGCAGCGAAGGTTTCGGTCAACGTGCCAATTTGGTTGATCTTGATCAGAATCGAATTGGCGATGCCTTTTTGGATGCCTTCTTTCAAGATCTTCGTATTGGTCACAAAGAGGTCGTCGCCGACGATTTGGACCTTTTGGCCCAAGCGCTCGGTCAGGTGTTTCCAGCCGTCCCAGTCGCCTTCAGCCATGCCGTCTTCGATGCTGATGATGGGATATTTGTCGACCCAAGTGGCCAACATATCGGTCCATTGTTCGGCGCTCAGGGCGATGCCGCCTTCGCCTTCCAACACATATTGCCCGTCTTTGTAGAACTCGCTGGCCGCGCAGTCCAAACCCAATGCAATTTGTTCACCGGCCACATAACCCGCTTTGTCGATGGCTTGCAAGATCAATTGAATGGCCGCTTCGTGGCTGTCCACGCTCGGCGCAAAACCGCCTTCGTCTCCCACGGCCGTGCTGATGTGCTGGTCATGCAAAATGGCCTTCAAGGCGTGGAACACTTCAGCACCCCAGCGCAGGGCTTCACGGAAGGTGGGGGCGCCCAAGGGGATGATCATGAACTCTTGCAAGTCCAAGCTGTTGTTGGCATGCGCGCCGCCGTTGATGACGTTCATCATGGGAACAGGCAGTTGGCAAGCGCCCATGCCGCCAAAGTAGCGGTACAAAGGCAAACCCGCTTCTTCAGCCGCCGCACGGGCCACGGCCATCGAGACGGCCAACATGGCATTGGCGCCCAAGCGGCTCTTGTTGTCGGTGCCGTCGAGGTCGATCAAGGTTTTGTCCAAGAAGGCTTGCTCAGACGCGTCCAAGCCCAAGACGGCTTCAGAAATTTCGGTGTTGATGTGCTCGACGGCCTTCAGCACGCCCTTGCCCAAATAGCGTTTTTTGTCACCGTCACGGAGTTCAATGGCTTCGCGGCTGCCGGTGGATGCCCCAGAGGGGACGGCGGCACGTCCCATCACGCCGGATTCCAGCAACACATCACATTCCACCGTGGGGTTGCCACGGCTGTCCAAAATTTCACGTCCGACGATGTCAACAATAGCGCTCATGTTTCCTACTTCCTCAGTTCAAAGTCACTCAAAATCGTTTTCTAGCAATGGCTTGCTTTTGACCACCTGGTCCAAGGCGACCAACGTTTCTAGCAAGGCCTTCATGTGTTTCAGGGGCACGGCGTTGGGGCCGTCGGACCATGCTTGTGCCGGTGTCGGGTGGGTTTCCATGAAGAGGCCCGCCACGCCGGCGCCCACGCCGGCGCGTGCCAGCACCGGCACCATCTCGCGGGCCCCGCCACTGACGGCGCCCAAACCGCCAGGTTTTTGCACCGAATGGGTGACGTCAAAAACCACAGGCGCGCCGGATTTGCGCATTTCGGCCAAGCTGCTCATGTCGGCCACGAGGTTGTTGTAACCAAAACTCACGCCGCGTTCGCAGGCCAAAAAGCGGTCTTCAGACAAACCCACTTCGCGGGCTGCGGCGCGGGCTTTGTCGATGACGTTTTTCATGTCCCAAGGGGCGAGGAATTGCCCCTTCTTGATGTTCACGGGTTTGCCCGATTGTGCCACCGCCCGAATGAAATCGGTTTGACGGCACAAAAAGGCGGGGGTTTGCAGCACATCGACCACGGCGGCCACATCGGCCACTTGGTCAGTCTCATGCACGTCGGTGAGCACGGGCAATTGCAGTTGGCGGCGCACTTCGTCCAAAATGTTCAAGCCCGCATCGATGCCCACGCCGCGCTGACTGCTGCCTGAAGAGCGGTTGGCTTTGTCGAAAGAACCTTTGTAGATCAAAGGGATGCTGAGTGCTGTGCAGGCTTCTTTGAGTTGCCCCGCGACGTCCAAAGACATTTGCAGGCCCTCGATGGAGCAGGTCCCCGCAATCAGGAAAAAGGGTTGGTCCAGGCCGACTTCAAAGTTGCACAGTTTCATGGGGCGTCACCTTTTAGTGCACTTGTTTGGGCCTTTTTATGGGCCAGAGCCGCCGCCACAAAAGCGTTGAACAAAGGGTGGCCCGCCCAAGGCGTCGATTTGAATTCGGGGTGGAATTGCACGCCCACGAACCAAGGATGAACCGAGGCGGGTAACTCGACGATTTCAGTCAATTGCTCGCGTTGGGTCAGGGCTGAAATCACCAAGCCAGCGTCGCGCAGTTGGTCAAGGTAATGCACGTTGGCTTCGTAGCGGTGGCGGTGACGTTCGGTGACGACGTCGCCATAAATTTGGTGGGCCAAACTGCCGGGGGCCACATCGGAGCTTTGGGCACCCAAGCGCATCGTGCCGCCCAAGTCGGAATTGGCGTCCCGGGTTTTGATGCTGCCGTCGGCGTCTTTCCACTCGGTGATCAAGGCGATCACGGGGTGGGGTGTTTCGGGCTCAAACTCGGTGCTGTTGGCGTGGGTCAGGCCGGCCACGTGGCGCGCATATTCGATGGTGGCGACCTGCATGCCCAAGCAAATGCCCAGGTAAGGCATTTTGTTTTCTCGGGCAAATTGAGCCGCCAGAATTTTGCCTTCAACGCCCCGTTTGCCAAAGCCGCCGGGCACCAAAATGGCGTCGTATTGGGCCAAATCTTGTGCCTGCTGTGCGGTCTCGATGGTCTCGGAATCCAAGTACTCGATTTTGACCCGCACATGGTTGTGCATGCCAGCGTGACGAAGGGCTTCGTTCAGCGATTTGTAGCTGTCGGAGAGGTCGACATATTTGCCCACCATCGCAATGCGAACGTCGCCTTGGGGGTTCTCGGTTTCATAAACCAAATCGTCCCAACGCTTGAGGTTGGTGGGCGGGGTGGAGAGGCGCAGTTTTTCACAAATCAAGCCGTCCAAGCCTTGTTCGTGCAACATGCGTGGCACTTTGTAGATGGTGTCCACGTCCCACATGGAAATCACGCCCCACTCGGGCACGTTGGTGAACAAGGAAATTTTGCCGCGCTCGTCTTCGGGGACTCGGCGGTCTGCACGGCACAACAAGGCATCGGCTTGAATGCCGATTTCGCGCAGTTTTTGCACGGTGTGCTGGGTGGGCTTGGTTTTGAGTTCGCCTGCAGCTGCAATCCAGGGCACGTAGGTCAGGTGCACAAAGGCCGCGTTGTTGGGACCCATGCGAAGGCTCATTTGGCGCGCCGCTTCCAGGAAGGGCAAGGACTCGATGTCACCCACGGTGCCGCCAACTTCGACAATCGCCACGTCCACCGCATCGGGCGTGCCAATCCCGGCGCCGCGCTTGATGAACTCTTGGATTTCGTTGGTGACATGGGGGATGACCTGGACCGTTTTGCCCAAGTAGTCGCCACGCCTTTCTTTTTCCAGCACCGACTGGTAGATCCGACCGGTGGTGAAGTTGTTGGTTTTTTTCATGCGCGTTTCAATGAAACGCTCGTAGTGGCCCAAGTCCAAGTCGGTTTCAGCGCCGTCGTCGGTGACGAAAACCTCGCCGTGTTGGAACGGCGACATCGTCCCGGGATCAACGTTGATGTAGGGATCCAGCTTGATGAGAGTGACTTTGAGGCCCCGCGATTCAAGAAGCGCTGCGAGGCTGGCTGAGGCGATTCCCTTGCCCAGGGAGGACACCACACCGCCTGTGACGAAGACAAATTTGGTCATGTCGGGAGGGACTCTGAAGTTCCCTGGAGGTGGTAAACGGAGATTATAAAGGGGGACAAAGGGGGGGAAAGGCCAAGCGAGCCCGCTTTTCAGGTAATCTTCGACCGCATGAACACTTTTGATTTAAAGGGCAAACACATTGTGCTGGGTCTGACGGGCGGTGTGGCCTGCTACAAGGCCGCTCAGTTGTGTCGGGACTTGCAGCGCGAAGGCGCCACCGTGCAAGTGGTGATGACCGAGGCCGCCACCCACTTCATCACCGAAGTCACGATGCAAGCCTTGTCGGGTCGGCCGGTTTTCACCTCGCAATGGGATGTGCGTCCTGACAACAACATGGCCCACATCGATTTGAGCCGAGAGGCCGATGCGCTGTTGATCGCCCCTTGCAGTGCCGATTTCATCGCCAAGCTGGCGCAGGGACGCGCAGACGAGTTGCTGAGTCTGATGTGTTTGGCCAGACCGCTAGCGTCCACCCCCTTGTTGTTGGCGCCCGCCATGAACCGAGAAATGTGGTCCCACCCCGCCACCCAGCGTAACCTCGACCAGGTCGCTGCCGACGGCGCCATCGTGCTGGGCGTGGGGTCTGGCGACCAGGCCTGCGGCGAAACCGGCGATGGACGCATGTTGGAGCCGGCCGACATCGTGACCGAACTCGTTGCCCACTTTCAACCCAAGAGCCTGACAGGGCGCAAAATCTTGGTGACGGCTGGCCCCACCTTCGAGGCGATTGACCCCGTGCGCGGCATCACCAACCATTCTTCCGGCAAGATGGGTTTTGCCATCGCCCGGGCCGCGCAAGAGGCGGGGGCTGAAGTGTTGTTGATCGCGGGTCCGGTGCAACTGCCGACCCCGCATGGCGTGCAACGGGTGGACGTGGTCTCGGCCCAAGACATGATGGCCGCGACCCAGCAAGCCCTGCCTTGGGCGACGGTCTTCATCGCCACCGCCGCAGTGGCCGATTGGCGCCCCGCCTTGGCCAGCCAGCAAAAAATCAAAAAGGACGGCAGCGGCGAAGTGCCTGATCTGCACTTTGTAGAAAATCCCGACATTCTTCAGGCCGCAGCGCAATCGGCTAGGGCCCTGGCGGGCGAACTTTATTGCGTGGGTTTTGCCGCTGAGAGCCAAGATCTGGTGGTCAACGCCCAACACAAACGGGCCCGAAAAGGGGTGCCGTTGTTGGTGGGCAACATTGGGCCGACCGCTTTTGGCCGCGACGACAACCAGTTGATCCTGGTCGATGCGCAAGGCGTGACCGAATTGCCCCGCGCTTCAAAATTGTTATTGGCCCGCCAATTGGTGGCCGAGTTGGCCAGGCGTTTGGACCCGCTCAAAGCAGCTTAGGACTTTGACGCCACACCCGTGGAGCCGAAGCCGCCTTCACCGCGTTCGCTGCTGGTGCTGAAAGCGCTCACCACTTGAAACCGAGGACGAACCACCGGCAAGAACAACATTTGCGCGATGCGCTCGCCGGGGTTGATGACAATGGCTTCGCCCGAACCGGCTGGGTTGCGGTTCCAAACGCTGATGAAACATTGCGCGGTGTAGTCGGCGTCGATCAAGCCAGCGCTGTTGCCCAGCACCAGGCCTTTTTTATGGCCCAAACCCGAACGGGGCAGGATCACCGCGCACAACTCGGCCGAGTTCATGTGCATGGCAAAGCCCGTGGGCACCAACACAGCCGGGGCTTGTGGTGCAATTTCTAAGGGGGCATCTAGGCAAGCGAACAAGTCGATGGCGGCCGCCAAAGCCGTTTGGTAGTTCGGCAGACCCCAAGTGTGGAGTCGTTCGTCCAAGATTTTGATTTCAATTTCGGGGTTCATGGGTTTCAAGCGCTTTGAATTTTGAAAAAGCCCGTGCCTGCAGTGCCTGCTGCGACCTCTTCCAAGGTGGCCTCGCGCACCGACGCCACCTTCAATGTGAGCCGCAGGGCAATGCCAGCCAGCGGGTGGTTGCCGTCCAGCACCACGTGTTCGGGGTAAATTTCAGCCACGGTGTAAAGCGCGTCCTTCGGGGCATCAGGATTCACGCCGGCCGGCAAAGCATGGCCGTCAAAGGTCATGCCTTCTTCCAGTTCGGCTGGGAACAGCGATCGAGGTTCCAAGAAAATGAGTTGGTCGTTGTAATCGCCAAAGCCCTGCTCAGGTTCAATTTGCATTTGAAGTTTGGCCCCAGGGCCGCGGCCTTGCAGCTGCTCTTCGATGATTTTGAGCAGGTCGTCTCCGCCCACCAAGAAATCAACGGGCGCTTCCAGCACGTCGAGTTCTTCGCCCAAGGTATCGGTCAAAACCCATGTCAGGCCGACCACGCATTGATTGTTGATGTCCATGGGCGAGAATTGTCGCAGTTTCAAAGCCGACTTTTAGACCCTTTAACCTGAAAAAAAGATGGACATCCAACAAGCCTTGCCCCTTTTAGGGGGCCTCAGCCCCGCGCAATTCATGAAACAGCATTGGCAAAAAAAGCCCCTGCTGGTGCGCCAAGCGATTCCCCAGTTTCAAACCTTGTTGTCTCGCACCGACCTGTTGGCGTTGGCCGAACAAGAAGACGTTGAGTCGCGATTGGTGAAAAAAATGAAGGGCGATGCGGGCTGGCAAGTGCGCTCGGGCCCATTCGAGCGACGCCAATTGCCGACCTTTAAAACCCCGGATTGGACGCTTTTGGTGCAAGGTGTCGACTTGCATCTGGACGCTGCCCACGAACTTTTGCAAGCGTTTCGTTTTTTGCCAGCCGCTCGTTTGGACGACTTGATGATCAGCTTCGCCACCGACGGCGGCGGCGTGGGCCCACACTTTGACAGCTACGACGTTTTTCTTTTGCAAGCCCACGGCACCCGCGAGTGGCGCATTGGCCAGCAAAAGGACCTCACATTGCGAGACGACACGCCACTCAAAGTCCTGGCCCATTTTGAGCCCGAGCAAACCTTTTTGCTGGCGCCCGGCGACCTGCTTTACTTGCCCCCCCGTTATGCCCACGACGGCTTCGCCCGCGGCGAATGCATGACGTATTCCATTGGTTTTCGGGCCCCCAAGGCAAGTGAGTTGGCACACGGCTTGTTGCAGCGTTTGGCAGAACAAGCAGAAAGCGAAGAAAACGCGGCGCTTTACAGCGACCCCAAGCAAGAAGCGTTGAGTCATCCTGCAGGCGTTCCGGCAGGTTTGCAAAACTTTGCATCAAAGGTAACTTCAGCTTGGTTGTCAGACCCAAAGGCTTTGGCCCTGGCATTGGGCGAATGGCTCACCGAGCCCAAGCCGCGCGTCTGGTTTGATGCGCCTCAGCAGGCCCCGGAATGGGCGGACGTAGAAGGTGGCGTGGTGTTGGATAGGCGCACCAAAGCCCTTTATGACGCCCGTTATTTCTTTATCAACGGCGAAGGCTTTCGGGCGGGGGGAAAAGACGCCAAGCTGATGCGCCAATTGGCTGATGTTCGGCATTTGAAAGCCCAAGAAATCAATGCTTTGAGTCCGTTGGCAAAGGAACTGGTGCTGGAGTGGTGTGATTCAGGCTGGTTACGACCGAGGGTGGATTGAGATCACCAGGTCACTTTTTTATTGAATTTTGATTTGTGCCTATAATTAGCTTCTGAGTAGTTTTGCGTAGGTATTTTGCCTAGCTTAGGTGCTTATCACGGGGTCCTCGGTTTGTCCTAAGGGCTCACTAATTTTTTATTTTGTCAACATCTCTTAAGGAAATTCAAATGAACAAGTCGCTCGTTTTGGCCGCCGTGATCGCTGCTGCTGCTTTGGCTGCCTGCGGTAAAAAAGAAGAAGCCGCTCCTGCACCTGCTCCAGCACCAGCTGCTGCGCCTGCTCCTGCCGCTGAACCTGCTGCCGCTCCTGCTGCTGCTGCACCTGCTGCCGCTCCTGCTGCTGAACCCGCAGCTGCTGAAAAGAAATAAGCTTTCTTTTCCCAACAAAAAAGCCACCCTCGGGTGGCTTTTTTATTGGCTTGCCAGATTTGATTTATTTCAAGTCGGCTTGCAGCACATTCAGAATGTCATCGACGTTTTTAGAGTTGTCGGGTTTGCCGTCTGAGTTCAAGACCGTCAGACGGGTCACGCCAGCCTCTCCTATCAGCTGCATTTGGTATTTGATGGGGGCCAAAGATTTCTCACCGCCAAAGAGCTTGCTGAAAAAGTTGGGTTCAGCGCGGTTCGGGTCGGGCGGCACGTAGCGCACAAAGTAAATGCCTTTGGCTCGGTCACGGTCTTCTACGGTGAAACCGGTGCGGTCCAAAGTCAAGCCCACCCGACGCCAAGCGCGGTCAAAGCTCTCGCTCAACTCAAGCACCTTGAGGTTGTTGGCCTGAACCACCTTGGCCTTGCTGGGCAAGGTGGTGGTGTTCGCGCCCGCAATCGCGGCGCCGTCGATGCTGGCTTTTTTGCCATCCGCTGTTGACGCGCCATTGGGCGCCAAAGCGGGGTTCAGTTTGACCATCAGGCGGCCCAAAAACTCAGCCTCCAATGTGGGGTCAACCGGGCGGGGCTGCCAGGTCGTGCTGCTTTTCTGACCGTCGCTGTATACCTCGAGCATGCCGCGGTGGCTGATAAAAATCAGCGAATGACCGTCTTCGTCGCGTTCAATTCGGGTGATGAAACGGTCGCGCTCATCGGTGGAATACAAAGAATCCAGGAGCGAGCCCAAGGTGCTGCGGATGATGTCCATCGGGACTTTGGCACGGTTTTCGGCCCAGTCGGTTTCCAATAAACCCAAGAGGCGGTCGTCACGGGTGTAGACAAACCCGTTGTCCAGCCAAAAGGCGTGAACGGAGTCCCAAATTTGTTCGGGTGGGCGGTTGACCTTCAACCAGCGGTGGTCCCCTTCCCGAATGATCTTGGTGTCGCCGATGGGGTTCAGCGCCACGGTGGCGTTGGCTTTTTGACCGGTTTCGGCTTTGCCTGAACGGGTGGCCACGCTGTCGGCCAAAGAAACGGAGGTCGAGTTGGCGTAACGGCCTGTGGTGGAGAGTTGCACCAGATCAGGCGGCACCACCAATGAAGGGGCGGAAGATTGGCTGGAAGCGCTCTTGTAATCGACTTTCTCGCCTTCGAGGTAGGTACAAGCCGAAGTCAAAAAGCTCAAAGCCAAAACGGCACCCCAACTCAGTCGGGCGGTGCTAGGCACTTGAAGGGGGGTCAGATTCACGAGGGCAGTCCTTAATTAGTCCTTGGAGGAATGGGGCGGGTCAGAGCAGACCCGAGGCTTTCAGGGCGGCTTCAACGACGCTGTGCAAGGGCTCTGACAGCGGGGTCATGGGCAAGCGCAGGTGACCCCCACACAAGCCCAAGCGGGTCATCGCCCACTTGACGGGGATGGGGTTGGCCTCTACAAACAGGTTTTTGTGCAAAGGCATCAACTTGAACTGAATGGCCATGGCGGTTTCAACGTCGCCGCGAAGGGCCGCAGCGCACAACTCATGCATCAATTTGGGGGCCACGTTCGCCGTCACGCTGATGTTGCCCTGACCACCGCACAGCATCAAAGCCACCGCGGTCGGGTCATCGCCGGAGTAGATGCCAAAGCGGTGTTGCAAACCCAAATCACGGATGCCACGAATCAGCCATTGCGCGCGTTCCATGTTGCCGGTGGCTTCTTTGATGCCGACGACGCCGTCCACTTGCGCCAAGAGCATGACGGTGTCGTGGGCCATATCGGCGACGGTGCGGCCAGGCACGTTGTACAGAAAAATGGGCAGGTCGCCGGTGGCCTCGGCGATCGCCTTGAAGTGTTGATACTGGCCTTCTTGGGTGGGCTTGTTGTAATAAGGCACCACCTGCAACTGTGAATCTGCGCCGACCGATTTGGCGAACTGGGCCAGCTCTATGGCCTCGGCGGTCGAATTCGCACCACAACCCGCCATGATGGGGACGCGTTTTTCGCCGTGCTGGGCCGCTTGTTCGACGGAGACGCGGATGATCTCGCAATGCTCTTCTACATTGACGGTGGGCGATTCGCCGGTGGTGCCCACCACGCCAATGCAGTCGGTGCCCTCGGCAATGTGCCAGTCAATCAAACGGCGCAGGGCGGGGTAATCCACGCTGCCGTCTTCGTGCATGGGGGTGGCAAGCGCCACGATGCTGCCAGTCAGCAGCGGGTTGGGGGTGGTCATGTCCGCAGTCTAAAACGGTAATTTGAAGTTGAGGAGCATTCTAACGACAACGGCCTCTTGACGGCCACAATCCGCTGGACATAGCGCTCGGGATCGTCCAGAAAGACCTCTTGGAAAGCCACAACGCGCAAGCCTTCGCACAAACGCAGCAATTCGCCGTTTTGCAACAGAAAGTCGGGGTTGCTGGGCCGGCCGACGGTTTCGTTGCCCGCCGCAAAGGTTTCATAAATCAGCACACCGCCGGGCGCCAAGTTGTCTAGCAGGTCATGGAAGCGAGGGCGCCACAGGTAGTTGGTGACCACGGCCCCCAAAAAAAGCCGACCAGGGAGCGGCCAGGGGCCGTTTTCGAGGTCGCCTGACAAAACCTCTAGTTGCTGAGCAGCGCCACCACTTTCTTGTGTTTCTTCTGGTGTCCGCAAGGCCTTGACCGACGCCAGCGCCGTGGGGTCGCGGTCAATGGCCGTGACGTTCAGGCCTTGCGCCAGCAAATAACGGGTGTGTCGGCCAGTGCCGCAGGCCAAATCCAAGATTCGGCCTTCTGCGGGATCCCGGGGCAGAAGGTGCGCCCAAAGTTCCAGCCAACGGGAAGGCGAGAGCGCGCGAAGCGCAGGGTGGGGATCGGTCATGTTGCTGAATCTTACAATCCGCGCCATGGCCACCCATTCTTCTTCCTCGACTGCTCCTGCTTACTCTGAATCTTCTATCCGTGTCCTCAAGGGACTCGAGCCCGTTAAACAGCGGCCGGGCATGTACACCCGCACCGACAACCCCCTGCACATCATTCAAGAAGTGCTGGACAACGCCGCCGACGAAGCGCTGGCGGGGCACGGCAAAAAGATTAAAGTCATTTTGCACAGCGACGGCTCGGTCACCATCGAAGACGATGGGCGCGGCATCCCTTTTGGGCTGCATCCTGAAGAAAACGCGCCGGTGATCGAATTGGTGTTCACCCGGCTGCACGCCGGTGGCAAGTTTGACAAGGGCAAAGGCGGCGCCTACAGCTTTTCAGGTGGTTTGCATGGCGTGGGCGTGAGCGTCACCAACGCCTTGGGCAAACGCTTAGAGGCCACTTCCTACAGAGAGGGCAAAGTGGCCCGCTTGGTCTTTGCCGGCGGAGAAGTCGTCGAGCCCTTGGCCCTGCGGGCTGCGCAAGCCGGGCAAGACCGCAAGCAGGGCACAACAGTTCGGGTCTGGCCCGATGCCAAATACTTTGAGTCAGCTGCCTTACCCATGGCCGAGTTGACGCATTTGCTGCGTTCCAAAGCGGTCTTGATGCCGGGCGTTTCGGTGAGCTTGGTGGTAGAAAAAACCAAGGACAGCCAAACGTGGCTCTACAAAGGCGGTTTGCGCGATTACTTGATGCAAACCTTGCCCGCTGACCCGGTGATTCCGATGTTTGAAGGCCAAGGCTTTGCCGACGGGGCCGGCGACTTCGCCGAGGGCGAGGGGGCCGATTGGGCCGTCGCCTTCACCGAAGACGGCGCGCCTGTGCGAGAAAGCTATGTGAACCTGATCCCCACCAGCGCCGGTGGCACGCACGACAGCGGCTTGCGCGACGGCTTGTTCAATGCCGTCAAAAGTTTCATTGAGTTGCATTCCTTGTTGCCCAAGGGCGTCAAACTGATGCCTGAAGATGTGTTTGCCCGCGCCAGCTATGTGTTGTCGGCCAAGGTTTTGGACCCGCAGTTTCAAGGCCAGATCAAAGAACGTTTGAACTCCCGCGACGCGGTGCGATTGGTGTCAAGTTTTGTTCGCCCCGCCTTGGAGTTGTGGCTCAACGAACACGTGGAATACGGCAAGAAATTAGCCGAACTCGCCATCAAGGCCGCCCAAACCCGCCAACGGGCAGGCCAGAAGGTGGAAAAGCGCAAAGGCTCTGGCGTGGCGGTGTTGCCGGGCAAATTGACCGACTGTGAAAGCCGCGACATCGCCCACAACGAGGTTTTCTTGGTCGAGGGCGACTCGGCCGGCGGCAGCGCCAAAATGGGGCGCGACAAAGAATGCCAGGCCATTTTGCCCTTGCGTGGCAAGGTGCTGAACACCTGGGAGGTCGAGCGCGACCGCTTGTTTGCCAACACCGAAATCCACGACATTGCAGTGGCCATCGGCGTCGATCCGCACGGTCCAGACGACAGCCCCGATTTGTCGGGATTGCGTTACGGCAAGGTCTGCATTTTGTCCGACGCCGATGTCGACGGCTCGCACATCCAAGTTCTGTTGTTGACCTTGTTTTTCCGCCACTTCCCCAAGCTCATTGAAGCAGGGCACGTGTTTGTGGCCCGGCCGCCTTTGTTCCGCATTGACGCGCCGGCGCGCGGCAAAAAGCCTGCCGCCAAGTTTTACGCCTTGGATGAAGGCGAACTGAAGGCTATTTTGGACAAGCTGCGCAAGGACGGCGTAAAAGAAAACGCCTGGAGCATCAGCCGCTTCAAAGGCTTGGGTGAAATGAACGCCGAGCAACTCTGGGACACCACTTTGAATCCCGACACCCGTCGGTTGTTGCCGGTGCAACTCGGAGCGCAAGGTTTTGCCCAAACCGTGGGTTTGATGACCCAGCTGATGGGCAAAGGCGAGGCCGCTGCTCGGCGTGAGTTGATGGAATTGCACGGCGACAGCGTGGACATTGACGTTTAAGTTGGCCTCGCTGATTTTTTGAACAAGCCCCTATCTCTATGACTGAACAAGTGACTTTAGAACTCGCCTCCGGTGGTGCCGACGGCGGCCTGAGCCTGGCCGATTACGCGCAGCAGGCTTATCTCGAATATGCCCTGAGCGTCGTCAAAGGCCGGGCATTGCCCGACATCAGCGATGGCCAAAAGCCGGTCCAACGCCGCATTCTGTATGCCATGTCCCGAATGGGCTTGGACTTCAGTGGCAACACCGCCGCGCGCCCTGTCAAGAGCGCGCGGGTGGTGGGCGACGTGCTGGGGCGATTCCACCCCCATGGCGACCAAGCGGCTTACGACGCGATGGTTCGCATGGCCCAAGACTTCAGCCAGCGCTATCTCTTGGTCGACGGTCAAGGCAACTTTGGCAGCCGCGACGGTGACGGCGCCGCCGCCATGCGCTACACCGAAGTTCGCCTCGCCAAAATCAGCGGCTTGTTGATGGACGAGATTGACCAAGGCACGGTCGACTTTGGCCCCAACTACGACGGCTCGACCACCGAGCCACAACGCTTGCCTGCGCGGTTGCCCTTTTCTTTGTTGAACGGTGCCAGTGGCATTGCAGTCGGTTTGGCCACTGAAATACCGAGCCACAACCTGCGTGAAGTGGCCGATGCCTGCGTGGCCTTGATCAAAAGCCCGCAACTCAGCGACGCCGATTTGGCGGCCTTTTTGCCCGGCCCCGACTACCCTGGCGGCGGTCAAATCATCAGCTCGGCGCACGACTTGGCCGAGGCTTACCGAACCGGCCGTGGCTCGGTCAAAGTGCGGGCGCGTTGGAAAATTGAAGAACTGGCGCGCGGTCAATGGCAGTTGGTGGTGCACGAACTGCCACCCGGCGTGAGCACGCAAAAGGTCTTGGAGGAGGTGGAAGAAATCACCAACCCCAAAGTCAAGGCCGGCAAAAAAGCCTTGTCTTCCGAACAAAACCTGCTGAAAGCCACCGTGTTGGCGGTGGTCGACGCGGTACGCGACGAGTCCAGCAAAGACGCGCCGGTCCGCTTGGTCATTGAGCCTAAAACCAGCAAGATCAGCCAAACGGAGCTGATCACCACCTTGCTGGCCCACACCAGCCTAGAGACCTCCGCGCCAATCAACTTGACCCTGATCGGTTTGGACGGTCGGCCCACGCAAAAATCCTTGCGCCAAATGCTCGCCGAATGGATTGAGTTCCGCCAAACCACCATCACCCGCCGCAGCCAGCACCGCTTGGACAAGGTGCGCGACCGCATCCACATTTTGGAAGGGCGGCAAACCGTGCTGCTCAACCTCGATGAGGTGATCGCCATCATTCGCCAATCGGATGAGCCGAAGACGGCCTTGATCGAGCGCTTCAAGTTGTCGGACCGCCAGGCCGAAGACATTCTTGAGATTCGATTGCGTCAACTGGCGCGTTTGGAAGCCATCAAGATCGAGCAAGAGCTGAAAGAATTGTTTGAAGAGCAGGGCAAGCTCGAAGACATTTTGGCCAACCCCAATAGTCTGCGGCGTTTGATGGTGAAAGAAATCGAAGCCGATGCCAAGCAATTTGCCGACCCCCGTCGCACCTTGATTCAAGAAGAAAAACGCGCGGTGGCCGAAGTCAAAATTGTCGACGAACCCGTCACGGTGGTGGTCTCAGAAAAAGGCTGGGTGCGGGCCCGCAATGGCCATGGGCATGAAGCCGCCAGTTTTGCCTTCAAAGCCGGCGACGGCCTTTACGGCACCTTCGAGTGCCGCACGGTCGACACCCTGTTGGTGTTCGGCAACAGGGGCCGGGTCTACTCGGTGTCTGTGGCCGCTTTGCCTGGTGCACGGGGCGATGGTCAACCGGTCACCACCTTGATCGACTTGGAGCCTGGCACCCAGCCTGCGCATTACTTTGCTGGCGCTGCGGCGACGCCTTTGCTCTTGTCGAGTTCGGGTGGTTATGGATTTTTGGCGACCGTCGAGAACATGGTCTCGCGAAACAAAAGCGGCAAGTCTTTTGTCACCGTGGCCGAGGGCGAGACTTTGTGCACGCCTTCTCTGGCGCAAGGCGCCACCCACGTGGCTTGCGCCTCTCTGGGGGGGCGCATCTTGACCTTTGAACTCTCTGATTTGAAGCTGCAAGAAAAAGGCGGACGCGGTCTGATGTTGATCGACTTGGAGGCCAAAGACCGGCTTGCTGGTGCGGTCGCCTACACCCGCAGCGTCCGCATTGAAGGCACTGGCCGCGGCGGCAAAGCGCGCGATGAAACCTTGGAAGTTCGTTCGCTCAACAATGCCCGAGCGCCCAGGGGACGCAAGGGCAAGTTGGCTGATTTGGGCTTCAAGCCCGAGCGCTTGATTCGCGTGGAATAAAAATAAAACGTCCGTTGAAGCGGTGGAAGGTGGCCTTAGGCCACTTCTGCAATCAACTCAATCTCCACGCAAGCGCCCATGGGGATTTGGGCCACGCCAAAGGCGCTGCGGGCGTGCGCGCCGGCGGCGCCAAAAACCTGGCCCAACAACTCGCTGCAGCCATTGGTCACCAAGTGCTGTTCGGTGAAGTCGGCTGTTGAGTTCACCAAGCTCATCACTTTGACGATGCGCTTAATTTGATTCAAGTCACCGACCGCCGCGTGCAAGGTGCCCAGCAAGTCAATGGCGACGGCACGTGCAGCCAATTTACCTTCTTCGGTGCTGATGTTTTTGCCCAATTGACCCGTCCAAACCACGCCGTCTTTTTTGGCAATGTGGCCCGACAAATAAACCAAGTTGCCACTGCGCACAAAGGGCACGTAGGCCGCCGCAGGCGTCGCCACAGCGGGCAAATTGATGTTCAGGGATTGGAGTTGTTCGTAGACGTTCATGGCGGGACTTTGAGTCAGTAGGAAAAAAGAGGTCGAGTGATTTCAAACAAGGGCCCCATTTTACGGAGCTCGGCCTCACTCAATCTTCAGTGGCTCGACCGTCACCGCGACTTCCAAGGTGTGGTTGGCCCCGCCGTGGATGACGCCCCGCATGGGCGAGACGTCGCCGAAATCTCGGCCCCACGCAACGGTCACGTAGTCCTCGCCGAGCAGTCGGTTGTTGGTCGGGTCAAAGTCCAGCCAAACGCCTTGTTGAGGGTCGTAGACCGAGACCCAAGCGTGGGTGGCGTCGTTGCCAATCAGACGGGGTTGGCCGGGCGGTGGCTCGGTCAGCAAATAACCGCTGACGTAGCGAGCAGGCAGTCCCAGGTTCCGGCAGCAAGCAATCATGATGTGGGCAAAGTCTTGGCAGACGCCTTTGCGCTGGCGCAAGGCCTCGAGGGCGGGTGTGCTGACTTCGGTGCTCTTGGGGTCGTATTTAAATTCACCGTGAATTTTTTGCATCAAGCCCTGCACCGCTAAAAACAGGGGCTTCTCTGCTTTGAATTCCGTTTGGGCAAAGGCGGCAAATTCAGGTGCCCAAGGGACATAGGGTGAGGGAAAAACAAACTCATTGGCCGGGTCAAACGCCACGCCAGCCCGGTAGCGAAAATGCGCTCGTACCGATTCCCAGGCTTGGCTTTCTGCCAGCGCGAGGGTCGGGCCGTTGATGGTTTCAACGACGCTGCGCGCGGTGACCACCAATTCGGTGTGCACCGTTTGCAGTGAAAAATACTGCGAGGTGTTGCCAAAAACATCCAACACCTCTTGTTTGTGCTCGGTTTCGGGGAGGATATTCAGTTGGTGACTGAGCAGTCGCTGGTGTTGCGTCTCGCGCGGCTTCATGTGCGCGATGTGCATCGCGGTGCCAACGGCAGGTTGATAGTGGTAGCGCGTTTCGTGGGTGATGCCCAAATACATGGTCGTTTCCTGAATCAGGCGCCGAGAATTTTGTTGGTATTCAGGGAGTGGGTGAAATACAAAGCGCTGCTGCTGTCAGAGAGGTTCAGGGCGGCGTCCTGGCATTCTTTGAGCACCTGAACCAAATTGGGCACTTCGTCAGAAGGCGCGCTGACCAACCCTTCTAAGGTCCAGCTGCTGGGGTCGGGCAGCGTCAGCGACACGGTGTTCAATTGCCCGTTGGCTTGGCTGCCCGTCAAACCTTTGACGCGGCGTCGCAAGGCGTCGCACACACAGGCCAAGGCGCGCGGGTTGTCTGGGGCCATCACCAACAAGGACAGCAGTGGCAGCAATTCACGACTTTGTTGGAATTGGGCACGGAAGGTGATGGTGCTGTCAAACAGGGCCAAGAGGGCTTCAAAACCAGCGACTTGGTCCCAAAGCCCTGTGGCTTGGGCCTTTTGCAAGGCACTCGATAAAAACCACATGCGCTCAAGTTGACGGCCAATGGCCATCAAGCGCCAGCCATTGTCGCGGGTCATGCGGTCGGTTTGAGCCCCGGTGATGGCGGCCATGTTCATGCTGACCGCAGCCAAGGCTTGAATGGCTTGGTTGGGATTCATGCCTTCGTTTTGTGGACTTTTCAAGGTCTGCTCGAAAGAAGACTCGGTGTGCAAAATCAAAGACCAAGTTTCTGGTGACAAACGCTCCCGCACCGAGTCGGCGGCCGACCTTAAGGCGCGCAAATTGAATCCCACACTTTGGGTGTCGCGGTTGCGTTGAGCGCTGAGCCCGTTGATCAAGGAGCGCTCAAAGACCCGCTTAGACAAAGCAGCGGAGGGCACGCTGGGTAACACCAGTCCGGCCTGAACGGACAAGTCGTTTAGCCATTGCATCAGAGGCTCTGAACGGCTGGCGCCGCTGTTCAGACTGATTAAGACGAGTTTGGCCAAGCGGGCGGTGTTCTCGCTGCGCTCGGTGTAACGGCCCAACCAAAATAAATTTTCAGCCGAGCGGCTGGTCACCACCCGTTTGCTGGCCAACACCGCGGTGGGTGTTTTCGCAGCGGTGAGCAAGGTGGTTTTGTCGACCACGCCGTGGGTTTGAACCCACACATCGGCACTGCCGCCACCCCGTTGCATGGAGGCCATTTCGGCGTTGTCGCCCACAATCCGCGCCATGCCGCCTGGCAACACGCGCCACTGGTCATCAGAAGTTCGAACCGCAAACACGCGCAACACCGTGGGGTGGTGTTCAAGGTGACCTCGTTGGGTGGGGGGGGCGCTGGGGTCGGTTTTCCAAATCGGCAACGCCGACCAAGGCATGGCACTTTGAATGGTGTGTTCGTCGGGTTGACGCCGGATGCGCTCTGCCCATTCGCTTCGCTCGGCTTCGCTCAGGCCTTGACCCGCCACAGAAGTAAACGAATAACGGGTGCTCATGGGGTGGTAGCTGAACGGGAAAGTGGGTTTAATCACCGACTCGGGCAACGCAGCCAGCGCTTCTTTCAGCACCGCGGGTTCGCCGCACCACCAAGTGGGCACGGCCGGCAATTGCAGTTCTTCGCCAATTAAATGCTCGGCCAAAGCGGGCAGAAAACCCAGCAAAGCAGGCGACTCCAAAAAGGCCGAGCCCGGCATGTTGGCCACCAACACATGGCCTGCGCGAATGGCTTGTAACAGCCCTGGAACCCCCAGGCTGGAGTCGGGCCTTAGTTCGAGTGGGTCTAAATACTCGTCATCCAAACGTTTGAGTAAGCCATGAACTGGCATCAAACCTTCGACTGTCTTCAAAAACAAGTGCTGGTCTCGCACCGTCAAGTCGTTGCCTTCGACCAAGGTCAGCCCCAAGTAGCGGGCCAGATAAGCGTGCTCGAAATAGGTCTCGCTATAAGGGCCCGGCGTGAGCAACGCAATGTGGGCATCTTCACCGGCGGGGCTGTGGGCTTTAAGGCCTTCGATCAGAGCGCGGTACGTGCTGGCCAAGCGCTGCACCTTGAGGGACTCAAAGGCCGATGGAAATTGGCGTGACACCGCCAGACGGTTTTCCAGCAAATAACCCAAACCAGAGGGCGCTTGTGTTCGCTGACCGACGACCCACCACAGACCATCGGGGCCACGCGCCATGTCGAATGCCACCAAGTGCAGAAAATGTCCGCCCGCTGGTTGGACGCCGTGCATCTCGCGCAAATAGCCAGGGTTGCCTTGCACCAAGGCGGCCGGGATCAAGCCTTCACGCAGCAAGGTTTGAGGGCCATACACATCGGCCATCAGGCGCTCGAGCACACGAACACGCTGGATGACGCCGGTTTCAATGTGGGCCCAGGTGTCGGGGCTGATGATGAGTGGAAACAAATCGACCGCCCAAGCGCGTTGCGGCCCACTGCTTTCGGCGTAGACGTTGTAGGTCACGCCGTTATCTTGAATTTGTTGCTTGATTTGAGCCAGGCGTTGATCGAAATCCGCCGGTGTCGCCAAGTCGCCGGTGGCGGCGGCCTCAAAGAAAGCCTGCCAAATCAAGCTCAGGTCTGAAAGCTGCAGTCCATCCGCCGTTGAGCGGGCTGCTGTTTTGGCGTCAACGGTGCGGCCCAGCAGCTCATCAAATTCGCCATTGGCTGCCGATTTGAGCCAAGGCAAACTGCTGAGCAAGGGGTGGCTGTGGCCGATTTTATCCATGCTCAGATTCTGACAGGTTCAGGTGTTGCTGAAGTTGCTGAAGTGGCTGCAAGGGGGAACAGCCCCTGTCCAACACTCAGCGCCGCAAATCCAAGGTGAACGGAAATTCCTTCGAACCCGGTTGTCCCACCGCGGAGGTCGGCCATTGAACGGCGCCCGGGGTGTGGCCCATTTCAAAGAAGCGGGCCAAGCGACGGCTTTCCGCCTCGTAAGCGTTGACAGGGTAGGTTACGTAGTTTCGCCCGCCGGGGTGGGCCACATGGTATTGACAACCGCCGACAGCGCGCTGGGACCAGGTGTCGAAAACGTCGATCACCAAGGGGGCGTGCACGCCAATGGAAGGGTGCAGCGCTGAAGGCGGGTTCCAGGCTTTGTAGCGGACACCCGCCACATACTCTTGTTGCACGCCAGTGGGTTGCAGCGGCAACGGTTGCCCGTTGACGGTGATGACATAACGCTGGTCATTGAAGCCATTGACGCGCACTTCGATGCGCTCCAAGGACGAGTCCACATAGCGCACCGTGCCGCCGGCGCTGCCCTCTTCGCCCATCACATGCCAAGGCTCCAAAGCGTTTCGAAGCGTCAGTTCCATGCCCAGGATTTTGAGGCTGCCCACGAGGGGGAAACGGAATTCAAAGTGCGGTGCAAACCAAGAGGAGTCAAAGGCGTAACCCGCTTGGCGAAGGTCTTCCATGACGTCTTCAAAGTCCATTTTCACAAAACTCGGCAGCAAGAAACGGTCGTGCAATGTGGTGCCCCAACGCGCTACCGGCGCTTGGTAAGGTGTTTGCCAGAAACGCGCGACCAAGGCGCGCAAGAGCAATTGCTGGGCAATGCTCATGCGGGCATGGGGTGGCATCTCGAAGGCCCGAAGTTCCAACAAGCCCAAGCGACCGGTGCTCGAGTCTGGCGAATAGAGCTTGTCGATGCAGAACTCACTGCGGTGGGTGTTGCCGGTGACGTCAATCAAGATGTTCCGCAGTGTGCGGTCGACCAACCAGGGCGGCAAACTGTCGCCATAAATGGCACGATTTTTGTGAATTTGCTCGAGGGCAATTTCCAGTTCGTACAACTGGTCGTTGCGGGCCTCATCCACCCGCGGGGCTTGCGAGGTAGGTCCAATGAACATGCCCGAAAACAGGTAGCTCAAAGACGGGTGGTTGTGCCAATACAAAATCAGCGAGGCCAACAACTCGGGTCGGCGCAGGAAGGGGCTGTCGGCCGGTGTGGCGCCACCCAGCACAAAGTGGTTGCCACCACCGGTGCCGGTGTGACGGCCATCGGTCATGAACTTTTCAGCAGTCAATCGGGTCTCAAAGGCCGCTTGGTAAAGGAACTCGGTGTGTTCTACCAACTCGCCCCAGTTGTGGGCGGGGTGGATGTTGACTTCGATGACGCCGGGGTCGGGGGTGACTTGAAGGAGCTTTAGGCGAGGGTCTCGTGGGGGTGGGTAGCCTTCCAGCACGATTTGAACTTGCAACGCTTCGGCCGTGGCTTCGACGGCGGCCAGCAAAGCCAAGTAGTCCTCTAAATGTTGCAAAGGCGGCATGAAAACATACAAGGCTTTGGAGGCCGTGCTGTCGGTCAAAGTGGGGCCATTGGCACGGGCCGGGTCACGGGCCTCCACGCACAGCGCGGTGCGGGTGATCCAATGGGCCGACTCAAAACGTGCCGGGGGCTTGTCAAGTGCAGCGCTCGTCTGTCTGTTGCTGGCCCTGTCGCCTGCGACCTCAGAGACCCCCGAGTTGGCGCTGCTTCGGCTTTGCGTCACGCGCGGCGCCTCTGCTTCGCGGGAAATGCGCGCCATTCTCTGGAAGTCATCGGCGCTGGGCAACGGGCCACGGGGCTCCATCGGGTCCCGTTCTTGGGCATAGGGATAGTCAGCAGACGTCACCCAGGGCAAGGAATCGAGTGGCAGGCGATAGCCCATGGGCGAATCGCCGGGCATCAAATACAAACGCTCATCGCGCATGAACCAAGGGCCGGTGCGCCAGTGGGGGCCGCTCAGGGCGTTGGCGCCAGGCAAAGCTTCAATCGGGATCAAATAACCGACGACCTTGTCGAGGCCTTGTTCGAAAACGCGGCGCAAACGGGCGCGCTCGAGTTCGTCGTCCAACTTGGCGTCAAACGGGTCGACGTTGACCGGCAAGCGGCGTTCGCGCCAAAGGTAATAAAAAACATCTTCATAGCCCGGTTGGATGTAGCGCGTGCTCAAGCCCAGTCGGGTCGCCAAATGTTGGATGAAACGTTGGGCGTCCTCGGCGGTGTATTGCTGGGGGTCGCGCTCGTCGGCAAAGAGCGCCGGGTTTTGCCAGATCGGTTGGCCATCGGCGCGCCAGCAAATCGACAAGGCCCAACGCGGCAGTTGCTCGCCGGGGTACCACTTGCCTTGACCAAAATGCAAGAAACCGCCTTGGCCATAGTGCTCACGCAGTTTGTGCACCAATTCTCCCGCGTAGCCACGTTTGGTCGGGCCCAGCGCAGCGGTGTTCCACTCTGCGCCTTCGCGGTCCATGGTGGACACAAAAGTGGGTTCGCCGCCCATGGTCAGGCGCACATCGCCTTCAACCAATTCTTGGTCGACGGCTTCGCCCAATGCTTGTATGGCGGCCCATTGCGCCTCTGTGTAAGGCAAAGTGACGCGAGGCGACTCGTAAAGGCGGGTCACGGCCATGTGGTGCTCGAAGGTCACCTCGCATTCGTCGATCAGGCCCTCCACCGGCGCAGCACCTGAGGGTTGGGGGGTGCAAGCGAGCGGAATGTGACCTTCTCCGGCCATCAAGCCGGAGGTGGGGTCGAGGCCAATCCAGCCCGCCCCCGGCAAATACACTTCGCACCAGGCGTGCAGGTCGGTAAAGTCAACCTCGGTGCCGCTGGGACCGTCGAGGGATTTGACGTCGGGCTTGAGTTGAATCAAGTAGCCCGACACAAAGCGTGCCGCCAAGCCCGAGTGACGCAGCAGTTGAACCAACAACCAACCCGTGTCTCGGCAAGAGCCCGATCCTTTGCTCAAGGTTTCCTCGGGCGTTTGCACGCCCGGTTCCATGCGGATGGTGTAGTCAATGTCTTGCTGGAGCTTTTGGTTGATGTCCACCAAAAAATCAATCGTGCGCCGCTCGGTGCGGTCAATTTGGGCCAAGTACTTGGCCAACAAGGGCGTGAGTGGGGCTTTTGCGAGGTAAGGGGCGAGTTCTTGTTTGACTTCGTCGTTGTAGGCGAACGGGAAGTTCTCGGCCTCGGGCTCCAAGAAAAAGTCGAAGGGGTTGTAAACCGCCATTTCCACGACCAAGTCCACCGTGACTTTGAACTCGGTGGTCGGCTTCAAGAAAACCAAACGCGCTTGGTAATTAGAAAAAGGGTCTTGTTGCCAGTTGATGAAGTGATCTGAAGGCTCCATCTTCAGCGAATAAGAAATCACCTTGCTGCGGCAATGCGGTGCAGGGCGCAAACGAACCACTTGTGGGCCCAACTCGATAGGGCGGTCGTATCGGTAGTGGGTGATGTGGTTAAGCGCAGCGTGAATGGACATGGGTGAACCTTCTTGATTCTTTATCCTAGCAAGAGATGCGCCAAATGTCTGTGACAAGCCCTGCAAAGTCGCGAGAAGTCAAGAAAAGCAACTTAAAAACTCGGGAACGACAGCATTTGGATTGTGGGCTGACCAAGGGAGCTCGGTGCAGGTTCAATGGCTTGCCCAGGGCCCACTGAAATCAAAGCACTGCGGCATGCTGAAGCATGACCGCCCCTTTTGCCCTCAAGGCGTTTGACCGCCTGCGACTGCCTTGGCCCTCCGTTGGGCCTGGGTGTCTCGGACTGTTGCTGGGGACTGCCTTGCAATTGCAGCAAAGGGCGCTTTGGCCGTTGCCCCTTTATTTGACGGTGCTCGGTGTGGCGATGGTTGGCGCTGTTCTGTTGCTTGGGCTGATTAGAAGGGGCCCTTTCGGGCGGGGGGTCGGGTTGGTTTTGAGTGGGCTTGTGGCCGTTGCCATGGCCTTTGGGGGGACCGGCTGGCGCGCGACGGTTCGGGCCGCCCAGGTGTTGTCGACGGCCGCCGAGTCGGTGGACTGGTTGGTCAGCGGGGTGGTGGTGAGCCTGCCCCAAATGGGACAGGATGGCTGGCGCTTCGAATTCGCCCCTGACGCAAAAGGCGATCCAGATCAAGGACTCAAACCCCCCATTCCCGCCCTGTTGTGGTTGGGTTGGTACAGCCCAGATAAGCCGGTGCCTGAATTGCAGGTGGGCGACCATTGGCGCTTCACCGTGCGGCTGAAGCGGCCACACAGCCTCTTTAACCCCGGCGGTTTTGACGGTGAGCTTTGGCTTTGGGAGCAGGGTTACGGCGCCACAGGCACGGTGCGAACAGGCTCGAATGTGATGCCCCCCTTGCTGTTGAATCCACCCCCGAATCGGGGTGCAACGGCGTGGATGCACCCCATTGAAAGCGCCCGTCAGTCCGTGCGGTCTGCCATTTGGCAAGCGCTGCCTGAGCGCCGCAGCGCCGGCGTGGTGGTGGCCTTGGTCACCGGCGATCAGCAAGCGATTGACGGCAAAGATTGGGACTTGTTTCGTCGGACCGGTGTCGCCCATTTGATGAGCATTTCAGGGCTGCACATCACCTTGCTGGCGTGGCTGGGCGGCCGGGTCATCGCGTGGTGTTGGCGTCGCAGTGAACGATTGATGTTGTATTGCCCCGCGGTCACTGCCGGTCGGTGGGGCGGTTGGGCCGTGGCGTTGGCCTACTCGGCATTTTGCGGATGGGGCATCCCTGCGCAACGAACGGTGTTGATGCTCGGCGTCGTGACGGCTTTGCAGACCAGCGCCAAGCGCTGGCCGAGTGGGTTGATCTGGCTGAGCAGTGCCGCCGTGGTGGTGCTTTGGGATCCTTGGGCTTTGCTGCAAGCGGGGTTTTGGCTGAGTTTTTTGGCGGTGGGCGTTTTGTTCATCAGCGGGGCGGGTGCGCCCCAAAGCACAGCACCTTCATTGGGGTCAAAGTCAGGCGCCAAATCCGGTTCAGGGAAGGCCTGGTTGAAGCACCACGGGGCGTTGTTGTTGCGCGAACAGGGGCTGATGACCTTGGCCTTGGCCCCGTTGACCTGGATTTTGTTTGGTCAGGTCTCGGTATTGGGTTTGCTGGCCAATCTGATCGCCATTCCTTGGGTGACCTTTGTCGTGACGCCGCTGGCTTTTTTGGGTGTGCTGTGGTCGCCCTTGTGGAATTTGGCGGCGCTTGCGGTGCAGGGTTTGCTGTGGCTGTTGGATGGGTTGGCGGCGGGGCCGGTGAGCAGTTGGTCGGTCGCGGCGGCACCGGCTTGGTTGGATGTGCTGGGTTTATGCGGTGCTGTGATTTTGGTTTTTCCGGGGCCTTGGCGTTTGCGCTTGTTGGGCCTGCCTTGGGTGCTTCCCATGGTTTTGTGGCAAGCGCCTCGCCCGCCATGGGGTGAATTTGAAGTGCTCGCGCCCGACATCGGTCAAGGCAATGCGGTGATCTTGCGAACCCAAACGCACACCCTCTTGTACGACTCAGGACCTCGCAACACCAGCGAAAGTGACGCCGGTCAACGTGTGCTCGTGCCCCTGCTCAAGCGGACCCAAGAGCCCCTCGACCGCATCATGCTCAGCCACCGCGACAGCGACCACACCGGGGGCGCCGCCTCCGTGTTGGCGGCTTATCCCCAGGCCTCGTTGTGGTCATCTTTGGAACCCGAACACCCGTTGCTCCTAGACAAACAAGGAGAAAAACAAGGCGAGAATCAAGGGCAGTCAAGGCGCACCGGCTCGGTGTTGCCCTGCATGGCCGGCCAGCATTGGCGCTGGGACGGGGTGGACTTTGAGGTGCTTCACCCTTTGCTGCAAGACCTCGCTTCGTCGAGAGATCCGTCGGCCAAGCCGGTCAAAACCAATGCCCTCAGTTGTGTCCTTCGGATCTCCAGTGGTGTGGGTTCAGTTCGGCGCGCTTTGTTGGTGGGGGACATCGAAATGCCCCAGGAGCAAGATTTGCTGATTCGTGACGAGGCCGCTTTGAAAGCCGATTTCTTGCTCGTGCCGCATCACGGCAGCAACACCTCATCCAACCAAACTTTTTTGCGGGCGGTGTCGCCGCGCTGGTCCTTCGTGCAGGCGGGTTACCGCAACCGTTTTGGCCATCCCGCGCCCAAGGTGGTCAGTCGATACCAAAATTTAGGCCTCGAATTGGTGAGTTCACCCCAATGTGGTGCCGCCACTTGGGCTTCGAATGCACCAAATCAGCTCATTTGCGAGCGTGAGGTGAACCGACACTATTGGAACGATAGGAACGATCCAAAAGATCCGAACGACTTGCCCGACCCAGCCGAGGCGGACGGCGATCCATGAAGGGCACGGCTTGGTGCCATCCTTGTGCCAATTGCAGCAAAGACCCTTCATCGCGGGGGCGGCCAATGACTTGGATGCCCATCGGCAAACCGGCCTCAGAAAACCCAGCGGGCAGACAAATGGCGGGCAGCCCCGCCAGGGTGGCGTAAATGGTCACCTCCATCCAGCGGTGGTAGGTGTCCATGGCCCGCCCCCCGACCTCCGCTGGCCAATGCAGGTCAGCAGAAAAAGGAAAGGTTTGGGCGCTGGGCAGCGCCAAGTAATCAAAATGCTCAAAGCATTTCACCAAGCGTTGGTACCAGCGGGTGCGCCAGACGGACGCGGTGAAGACGTCGCTGGCGAGCAATCCTTGTCCCTGTTCTGATTCCCATTGGGCCTCGGGTTTGAGCAAGGGGCGGGTTTTGGGGTTGTTGTAAAACTCGCGTAAATTCCCTGCCACGGTAAAGCCCCGCAGGTGCAGCCAAGTGGTCCAAAGCCGCTCGTATTGAAACTCAGGGACCATCGCCTCGACGCCCAAGCCCAGCGTTTGAAAGTGGGGCAAGGCCGCTTCGCACAAGGCGAGGACGCCGGGATCCATCGCCAAATAGCCGTTCAAATCCCCCAGCCAAGCCAGGCGGCGGCCGTTCAAGTCAGCGTCAAGGCTGCCGAAGAAACCAGTTTCATCGCCGTTGCCAGACAAGCTCAAGGGGGCACTCGGGTCGTAGCCTGACTGCGTGGCCAGCAGCCAAGCCAAATCTTGAGGGTTCCTGGCCATCGGCCCCTCGGTGCCGAGTTGTTGGAAGAACATATCCGGGTCAGGTCCCTTGGGGACCCGCCCCAGACTGGGGCGAAGGCCATAAACGTGGTTCCAGCCGGCGGGGTTGCGCAGCGAGCCCATCATGTCGCTGCCGTCGGCGACGGGCAGCATATTCAGCGCCAAAGCCACCGCCGCGCCGCCACTGCTGCCGCCCGCCGTGAGTCGGCTGTCCCAAGCGTTCAGGGTGGTGCCAAAGACGGGGTTGTGGGTTTGCGAGCCCAGACCAAACTCGGGCGTGTTGGTCTTGCCAATAAAAATGCAGCCAGCAGCCCGTAAACGGGCCGTCATGAGGTTGTCGCGGGGCGTTGTTTGTGTGGCCAACAACGGGCTGCCTTGGGTGGTGAGCAAGCCGGCCACTGGACTGAGGTCTTTGGGGGCTTGGGGCAGACCGAAAAGCCAGCCCTTGGGGGTATGACGTTCACTGTGCTGGGCCAGAACTTGGTCCTTGGTTTGGGCTTCTTTTAATAAAACCTCGGGATCGCGCAGTGAAACAAGGGCGTTGACCTCGGGGTTGAATCGGTCAATTTGGGCCAGCGTGGCCTGCATCACCTCTTGGCAAGACAGCGCTCTGGCTTGCACGGCGCGGCTAAGGGACACGGCGCTCAGGTTGAGCAGGGATTCTGATGGGGTGGGTTCATTCGAGTTGGGCATGCAGGATTTTTAACCCAGAACCGTTTAGTGGCGTGTCGCCTCTGCTAAGGTGGGCCAAAGGCAAGTCATGATTGGCGCGTATATTGCTTGGCTATCCGCGGGAGAGCGCTATGAAGCTATTTGATGAAATGTTTGAGGCTCTGAAGAGTCAGTCCGCCGTGTTGGAGACTTCTTCCCATTTGGCGTTTGATCTGCCTCTTCGTGAGCATTACCGCAGCTATGCCCAGTGGTTGGCACAACAGCCCAATGCCACCATGCAGGCCCGCCGTGCAGAAGCCGAAATGATTTTCAGGCGCGTGGGGATCACCTTCGCGGTCTACGGCGCCAAGGACGAGGACGGCGCCGGCACCGAGCGCTTAATCCCGTTCGACCTGATTCCCCGCATCATTCCTGCCCAAGAATGGAACCGCATGGAAGCCGGTTTGGTGCAGCGGGTCACGGCCCTGAACCGATTCATCCACGACGTTTACCACGATCAAGAAATCCTGAAGGCAGGCATCGTGCCGCGGGAGCAGGTCGAAAACAACGCGCAATTTCGTCAAGTCATGATGGGCGTTTCGGTGCCCAATCAAATTTATTCCCACATCTCCGGCATCGACATTGTGCGGGCACCCACCGCCTCAGGTGCAGGCGAATACTTTGTGCTCGAAGACAACTTGCGTGTCCCAAGCGGCGTTTCCTATATGTTGGAAAACCGCAAGATGATGATGCGACTGTTTCCGGATTTGTTCAGTCAGCACCGGGTCGCTCCGGTGGCCCATTACCCCGATTTGTTGCTCGAAACCCTGCGCGCCAGCGCCCCGTCTTCTAATACCGAACCCACCGTGGTCGTGCTGACGCCTGGCATGTACAACAGTGCCTATTTTGAGCACGCGTTCTTGGCCCAACAAATGGGCGTGGAACTGGTGGAAGGCCAAGACTTGGTGGTCAAAGACGACTTTGTCTGGATGCGTACCACCCGGGGTTTGAAGCGAGTGGACGTGATTTACCGTCGCGTCGACGATGATTTTTTAGACCCCGAAGTGTTCCGCGCCAATTCCACTTTGGGCGTCTCGGGTTTGATGCGGGCCTACCGCGCTGGCAACGTGGGCATTTGCAACGCTTGTGGTACCGGCATCGCCGACGACAAGTCCATTTACCCCTACGTACCGGCCATGATCGAGTTTTATTTGGGCGAAAAACCGATTCTGAACAACGTGCCCACTTACTTGTGCCGCCAGCCCGATGACCTGAAATACACCCTGGACCATCTGTCTGAGTTGGTTGTCAAAGAGGTCCATGGGGCGGGGGGCTACGGCATGTTGGTCGGCCCCGCGGCCACCCAGCAAGAAATTGAAGACTTCCGCGCCGCTTTGCTGGCCGACCCCGCCCGCTACATTGCCCAACCTACCTTGAGCTTGTCGAGTTGCCCCACTTTTGTCGACGCCGGCATCGCCCCGCGTCACATCGATTTAAGGCCTTTTGTGTTGTCGGGTAAGACCGTGCAAATGGTACCCGGTGGCTTGACCCGCGTCGCCTTAAAAGAAGGCTCCTTGGTGGTGAATTCGTCGCAAGGTGGCGGCACCAAGGACACTTGGATTTTGGAGGTTTAAGTATGTTGTCAAGAACCGCCGATCACTTGTTTTGGATGTCTCGCTACACCGAGCGCGCCGAAAACACTGCCCGCATGTTGGACGTTAACTACCAAACCTCGCTCTTGCCGCAGTCCGACGCGGTGGCTTTGGTGGGCTGGCAAGGCTTGCTGTCCATCAGCGAGTTGCTGTCTGCTTACCAAAGCAAACACGGCGACGTCGTGCCCGAAAAGGTCATGGAATTCATGGTCAAGGATGAGAGCAATCCGTCTTCCATCGTCTCTTGTTTGCGTGCTGCGCGTGAAAACGCCCGGGCCGTGCGCGGTGCTTTGACCACCGAGGTTTGGGAAACTCAAAACCAAACCTGGTTGGAGCTCAACCGCATGTTGAAGGCGGGTGAATTTGAGCAAGACCCAGCCCAGTTTTTTGAATGGGTCAAAGTGCGTTCGCATCAATCACGAGGCGTGACGGTCGGCACCATGTTGATGGATGAGGCGTTGCATTTCATGCGACTCGGCACCTTCTTAGAGCGCGCCGACAACACGGCCCGATTGGTCGATGTGAAGTACCACGCGGTCGAGAGTGACTTCTTTGGTGCCGCCACCGACAAAGACCAAGAGTACGACTTCTATCACTGGAGTGCGATTTTGCGGAGCGTCTCTGCGTTTGAGATTTACCGCAAGGTCTACCGCGATGTCATCAAACCCGAGCGCGTCGCCGAGTTGCTTATTTTGCGAGCCGACATGCCCCGATCCTTGCACGCATGCTTGAACGAGGTGGTTGAAAATTTATCTGTTGTGGTGGCTGGCACCTCCAGCGAAACCATGCGTTGGGCAGGCAAATTGCAGACGGAACTTCAATACGCACGGATCGATGAAATTGAGGTCATGGGCCTGCACGCGTTTTTGACCCGATTCTTAGACCGGGTCAATGATTTGGGCGGCCGCATCAGCCGAGATTTTTTGATGGCTGAAGCGGCTTGAGGCAGATGCGACTCAGGTTTTTCGAATCACTTGATTGAGGCAGGCAGTTTGGCAGCCGCCTGAACTTTGGTTTCTTGGGCTTTTAGCTTAGAAACCTTGGCCTTTTTTTCAGCCTTGCTGGCCTTCGGGGCCGCGGTGGCCTTGTTGGGTGTCCCTGTAGCCCCCTGAGCGTTGGCGCCCACTGCAAGAGGGGTGACCGGAGCGGCAACCACCGCCGTTGGCGTGGCAGCGGTTGCAGCAGTTGCAGCAGTGGCAGCAGTGGCAGGGGGTGCTTGAGCGAAGGCGACAGCACCCAAGGTGCTGATGAGGAGGGCGGCGATGGTCTTTTTCATGATGAGTCCTTGAGGTTGGTTATCAAAAGCTCCAACGATTTGGAGTACCCATTCAACGGCCTCAGTGGCTGGGGTGTTGACCAAAATAAACCTTTATTTAGGTCAACCAATTCAGGGGCATTGAGCGTTAATGCAGACCTCGAATGCGCAGCACTTCGCCGAAACGTTAAGATGTCGTTGATTCATTTAAACAGCAGGAGGCGCGAATGCTTGAGCTCTACATAGCCAATAAAAACTATTCATCATGGTCGCTGAGGCCTTGGGTTTTGATGAAAGTTTTGGGCATCCCGTTTGTTGAAAAAATGAATTTCTTTGCTGGAGAAAAGACCCACTCTGAATTCAGTCTTTTTTCACCGACGGCTCAAGTGCCGGTGTTGGTTGACGGCCATCAATCGATCTGGGATTCCTTGGCCATCGCAGAATTTTTAGCTGAGCGCCATGACGGTGTCTGGCCGCGAGACCCGGTGGCGCGGGCTTGGGGGCGGTGTGCCGCCGCGGAAATGCACGCGGGATTTCGCGCACTTCGAAACGATTGTTCGATGAACATTGGAGTTCGAATGGCCTTGCATCAAAAAAGTGGGCCCCTGTTGTCCGACCTTGCACGCTTGGACCAACTTTGGCAAGATGGTTTGAGCCGCTTTCAAGGGCCTTGGTTGGCGGGTGAAAACTTCACGGCGGTTGACGCCTTTTATGCGCCCGTGGCCTTTCGTTTGCAAACCTATGGGCTTGAGTTGAGTCCAACGAGCCAAGCCTATGCCAACCAACTTTTGGCGCTTGCTGCCCTTCAAGAGTGGCAAGCCCAAGCGCTGCTCGAGGTGCAACGCGACGAACCGCATGAAGCGGAAATACGGCTTTTAGGGACAATTTTGGAAGACAAAAGACGGTCTTGATACTTGTTGTTATGCTTCGTTCTCAATTAAAAAATGACCTAAAGGAGACCCCTATGTTCAGTCACATCATGCTCGGCGCGACCGACCTGGAAGCTTCCAGAAAGTTCTACGACGCGGTCTTGGCCACGGTGGGCGTCAAACCCGGCGTCATCCACGAGGACCGTCGTTACTTTTACCGCAGCCCCGCGGGCGTTTTCTGTATCACCCAACCCATTGACGGCAAACCAGCCACCGCAGCAAATGGAGGCACCATCGGCTTTGCGGCCAAGTCAGTGGAAGAGGTCAACCACTTCCATGCCGCCGGTTTGGCGAACGGGGGTACCGAGTGCGAAGGTTTGCCTGGATTTCGCGAGGGCCCGGCCGGCACGCTCTACATCGCTTGGCTGCGCGACCCTTCGGGCAACAAACTGTGCTCAATGTACAGACAGCCCAAAGCCTGAGCGAATTCGAAAGAGGCCCTGCCCATGCTGCAACTTCGCCCCAACTGTGAATGCTGTGACAAAGACTTGCCACCCGAGGCAGAGGCGCTGATTTGTTCTTTTGAATGCACTTTCTGCCCAGAATGTGCGAAGGGAACGTTGGCTGGCCGCTGCCCTAACTGTGGCGGTCAATTCACGACAAGGCCCATCCGACCCCCATCGGCATTGGCAAAATACCCTGCTTCCACCGAGCGAAAGTTGAAGCCCGGTGGTTGTGTCGCCCCACCGCACCAGTGACCTGGTTAACGCCTGACCCCCAATACAGCCGGCTATAACGGCGCCTTCATCCAGCCGATGGGGTCAACGCCGATCAAGAGCGCGTGCCCATAAACAGCCATCAAGGCCCAGGCCATCACGGCGACAACGAGGGTGAATGCTGTCATCAACCCAGAGGCTTTGGGACTCTGAACTTCTACCGCAGGCCTTCTTTCCCTCGCCGATTTGAAGTCCAGAACCGCCCAAATTAAAAAGCTGCCAAACAAAACAAGGCCTGCGAGCGAGCCGTTGGAAAACAGGTGGGCCAAGGCCCACGTTTTGACCCCCAAAATCATCGGGTCTTTGAGCTTGGCCTTGATGCCATTTCTGGGAACATACGCAGCGGTCAGAAAGACAAACGCAACCAGCATCAAGGCGATGGTGATGTGCCATGTCCAAAGCGGCGGCGTCCAGACCATGAGACCTTCGGACTGGGCTTCGCCATAGCCCCAAATGATCAGTCCTAAACCAAGCAATGAAATCAGGGAGTAGAGGCCTTTCCAACCGCCTTCGCCCCGCTTTTCAATGACTGTGCTGCGCCAAGGATCTGCAAAGATACGGACGGAGTGAACGCCTAAAAAAAGAATCAAACCGATGACTAAGAGGGCCATTAAAGCTTTCCAAGGGCTTGCGCAAACAACGCAACCGAGCGGTCGACGTTTTGCAGTTTTTCCAAGCCAAAAAGTCCCAGACGGAAAGAGCGGTAGTCCGGACCTTCGTCGCATTGAAGGGGCACCCCGGCCGCGGTTTGCAGACCCAGCTCGATGAACTTTTTGCCCGATTGAATGTCGGGATCCGTGGTGTAGCTGACGATCACGCAAGGCGCTTGAAAGCCTTCAGCCGCAACCGATGGGTAGCCATGGTCGATCAGCAATTTTCTGATTTTGGTGCCCAGCTCCATTTGAGCCGCTTTCAATTTTTCGAATCCAACGGCACGCGTTTCGACCATCACGTCGCGCAAAATCCTGAGCGCATCGGTCGGCAACGTGGTGTGGTAAACGAAGGTGGTGTTGGCGTAGGCCTCAATGATTTGGGTCCACTTTTTAAGGTCAATTGAGTAGCTTGAGCTGGTGGTTTGGTCCAGCCTTTCGCGGGCCAATTTGCTCATGGCAATCATGGCGCAGCAGGGCGAGCTGCTCCAACCCTTTTGCGGGGCGGTGATCAAAACATCGACTTCGCAGGCTTTCATATCGACCCACATCGCGCCAGAGGCCACACAATCCAGAACGAACAAACCACCCACCGAGTGAACCGCTTCGCCCACTTGGCGCAAGTAATCGTCCGGCAAGATGATGCCTGCAGAGGTTTCGACGTGCGGCGCGAAAACAACGCCCGGTTTTTCTGCTTTGATGAAGGCCACCACGTCTTCGATGGGGTGGGGCGCAAAGGGCGACTGCGCGGTTTGACCTTGGCGTTGGGCTTTCACCACCACCAAATCACCCGCGAATTGTCCCGTTTCAAAAATTTGAGTCCAGCGGTAGCTGAACCAACCATTGCGAATAATCAGGCATTTCTCTTTGTTGGCAAATTGCCGGGCAACCGCTTCCATACCAAAAGTGCCGCTGCCGGGCACCAGCGTGCAAGCGTCTGCGTTATAGACTTCCTTCAAGATTTGGGTAATGTCCTGCACCACGCCCTGGAACTTTTTGGACATGTGATTGAGCGAACGGTCGGTATAAACCACTGAATACTCTAAGAGTCCATCGGGGTCAACGTGAGGTAATAAGCCGGGCATTTGATTTCCTTAAAGCGAATTCGATTCTAAGCAAGAAAGCAACGGCGCTGTGATGGGTTTTCCTAGGGAGTTCCCCCTCCGCCAAAGCGCTGTTTTTATGAATAAACTTGTTTACATTAGAAGCCAGTTGCTCCAAAGGGGCTCAAACTGAACTTTCACTGAACCTTCACTGACCCCCTGACTCCATGACCCATCATTGATATATTCATATATGAAAAGCGATATTGAGATTGCGCAAGCAGCCCCCATCCAGCCCCTCATTCCTTTGGTGCAAAAAAAAATGGGCATTTCAGCGGATGAGCTCATTCCTTATGGTCATTACAAATCCAAATTGAGCCTTGATTTCATCAAGACACTCCAGGACAAGCCGAACGGAAAACTCATTCTGGTGACGGCCATTTCCCCAACCCCCGCTGGGGAGGGCAAGACCACCACCACCGTGGGTTTGGGCGACGCGCTGAACCGGATTGGCAAGCCAACGCTGATCTGCCTTAGAGAGCCTTCATTGGGACCCGTTTTCGGCATGAAGGGGGGCGCTACCGGTGGCGGCATGGCCCAGGTCATTCCCATGGAAGACATCAACCTGCACTTCACCGGCGATTTTCACGCCATTGCTGCTGCGCACAACCTGCTCTCGGCCCTGATTGATAACCACCTTCACCACGGCAATGAACTGCAATTGGATTCAAGGCGCATCAGTTGGAAGCGCGTGATGGACATGAACGACCGCTCGCTGCGCAAAATCACCCTCGGACAGGGCGGTCCGGCCAATGGATTTGTGCGCGAAGACGGGTTTGACATTGTGGTGGCTTCTGAGGTGATGGCCATCTTTTGTTTGGCCACCGATTTGCAAGACTTGAAAACCCGTTTGGGCCGGATCGTGGTGGGCTACAACTTCGACATGAAGCCCGTTTTGGCCTCCGATCTAAAGGCGCAGGGGGCCATGGCGGCGCTTTTAAAAGAGGCATTGGCCCCGAATTTGGTGCAAACGATGGAGGGGAACATCGCCTTCGTCCACGGTGGACCGTTTGCCAACATCGCTCACGGCTGCAATTCGGTGGTGGCCACTCAAAGCGCGCTCAAATTGGCCGACTACGTGGTCACTGAAGCTGGTTTTGGCGCTGATCTGGGCGCCGAAAAGTTCATTGACATCAAGTGCCGAAAAACGGGGCTAAAGCCCGATGCTGTGGTCTTGGTGGCGACCATCCGTGCCCTGAAATACCACGGCGGTGTGGACGTTAAACAGTTGGGCACTGAAAATTTAGAGGCCCTAAAGATAGGGCTGTCCAACTTAGAAAAGCACCTCGCCAACATCAAAATCCAATATGGCCTGCCTTGCGTGGTGGCCATCAACCACCGCACTGAAGACACCCAAGCCGAAGTGGACTTGTTGAAAGCAGCCGCTGAAAAATTTGGTGTGGAAGTGGTGCTGGCCCAACATTGGGCCCAAGGGGGTGCCGGGGCCGAAGCCTTGGCGCAAGCGGTGGTCAAGCTGAGTGAAAGTGAAAACCACTTCAAATTTGTCTATGAAGATCACTTGCCTTTGCTCGACAAGGTCAAAGCGATTGCCACCCAGGTTTACGGTGCCAGCCAAGTTCAAGCAGACCGAGCGGTTTTAGAAAAACTCAGTCAGTTCGAAAAAGCCGGCTATGGCCACTACCCCGTTTGCATCGCCAAAACACAATCTTCTTTTTCGGGCGACGCTGCCTTGCGAGGCGCGCCCACCGGGCACACGCTGACCATCCGCGAGGTCAGGCTGGCGGCAGGCGCTGAGTTCATTGTGGTCGTGTGTGGCGACATCATGACCATGCCCGGATTGCCCAAAGTGCCCGCGGCGAACGGCATCGATGTCGATGAGGCCGGCCGGATCAAGGGGCTTTTTTGAGCTTGGCCTTCGCCACCGCTTCGCCCAACTCAATCACGGCCATGGCGTAGTAGCTGGACCAGTTGTAGCGGGTGATGACGTAAAAGTTCTCGGTGCCGACGACGTAACTGGGTTCGTCTGACCCGTTTTGCAATTCCACCAAGGCCAAGCGGTCTTTCGGGTCACTGGTCTGCGGCCGTTTCACGTTAACGCCGTGACTGGCCATTTGTTCGGCGCTGAAACTGGGCAGGATGTCGGGGGCCAGCAAAGTGGCTTTGTCTTCGTTCTCGGGTTGTTGCCATCGGTCCTTGTCAATTTGCACCGCCCAGTGGGTGGGCTGGCCCGCTTTCCAACCAAAGGCTTGAAAGTAGTGGGCGACCGAGCCAATGGCGTCAGCGGGCTTTTTAACATCGTCTAAATCGAGGCGCCCGTCTCCATCAAAATCCACCGCCCATTGCACAATGCTGCTGGGCATGAACTGGGGCAAGCCCGTGGCCCCTGCGTAACTGCCCAGCCGTTGTGCGGGCATTTGGTGCAACAAAAATTGCGCCAGTTCTTTTTGAAAATAGGCCTGTCGCTCAGCGGCTCTGGGGTGCTCGGCCGGAAAGTCAAAGGCCAGGGTGGCCAAGGCGTCCAGCACCCGAAAGCGGCCCATCTGTTCGCCGTAAAGCGTTTCGACGCCCAAGATGCCCACCACGATTTCAGGTGGGACGCCGTAACGGGCTTGGGCCCGGTTCAGGGTGGCCTGGTTTTGTCGCCAAAACTTGACGCCGGCCTGAATTCGCTTGGGCTCAATGAATCGACTTCGGTACAAGGCCCAATTTTTTGCGGTGCCGCTGGGGGCGGGCAGCATCAAGGGGGGCACACGCTTCAAAAAATGCGCTTGACCCAAGGTTTCAAGTAGCTTGGCGGATTGCGCTGCGCTCAGTTGTTCGCGCTCCGCAAGTTGGGCAACAAAGGCCAATGCCTCTGGGTGCTGGGCGTAGGTGGGCGCCCCGTTTTGCACTTCTGCCCTGGCCTGCGAAGGCAGCAAAAGCAAGCCGGCGCATAAAGCAAAGGCAAGCGCCAGCGCGAAGGGAAAAGCGAGGGCAAAGGCAAAGGCAAAGCCAAAGTGGAAATTGAAGCGGCACGGCGCTGGGTAGCACGTCGAAAGGGACAGAACTGGGCCTGGGGTTTTGAGCCGAGGTTCAGGCCCTGGTTTAGTCAATGGGGAGGAGCGGAAGATGACGTTGGCCATGGGGTCGAAAAATGTCGGGTTTCATTCAGAACCCCATGGTAAGCTGAGTCAAAAAATGAGACATACCGAGGTGCTGCCTTGAGCAAAACAGGTTACTACACACACAAAGATTGTTGGAAGCATCAAATGGGCGCTTACCACCCAGAGTGCCCGGCGCGTCTTGACGCGATTGAAGACCGTTTACTGGTGACAGGGGTGGCGGATGTGGTCGACCGACGTGAGGCGCCTTTGGCCGCCATCTCTGATTTGGAGTTGGCTCATGATCGTTTTTACATTGCCTCTTTGCGCGGCATGACCGACCAATTGGTCGATGATCAGCAAGCCGGTGGCCCCGAGTTGGTTCATATCGATGGCGACACGGCCATGAACACCCACACTTGGCAAGCGGCCTTGAGGTCTGCCGGTGCCTCGATCGCCGCGACCGATGCCGTTATCGCAGGTGACCTTGAAAACGCATTTTGTGCGGTGCGCCCACCTGGGCATCACGCTGAGCACAACAAAGCCATGGGATTTTGCTTTTTCAACAACGTGGCCGTGGCCGTCAAACACGCTTTGGACCGGCACCAGATGAAGCGCGTCTTGGTGGTGGACTTTGATGTTCACCACGGCAATGGCACCGAAGATATTTTGAGCGGTGACCCTCGGGTCTTGATGGTGGGCTTTTTCCAGCACCCTTTCTATCCTTATTCGGGCACAGGCACCGAGGGCCACCCAACGGCGGACAACATGCTCAACTTGCCTGTTCCTGCCTATACCAAAGGCATGGCGCTGCGGGAGTTGGTCGACGATGTTTGGATGCCCCGAATTGACGCTTTCAAGCCGGAAATGGTGTTCATCAGCGCTGGTTTTGACGGCCACCGCGAAGACGATATGGGGCAACTCAATATGAACGATCAAGATTTCGCCTGGATCACCAGCCGCATCAAAGACGCGGCGCACCGACACGCCAAGGGCCGCCTCGTTTCCTGCTTGGAAGGCGGCTACGCCTTGGATGCACTGGCCCGCAGTGTGGAGGCCCATGTTCGGGTGTTGGCAGATGTCTGAGCAACACCCGGCCATTGTCGCCATAACCAACCCCGAGCCGGGCCAAGCCTTGCCGCGTTTGAAGGTTCAGCAAGACGGGCGGGGGGTGCTGACCTTGACCTTGAATGACCCAACGCGTTTTAACGTGTTGAGCACAGAAATGCTCACCGACTTGCAGGCGGCCGTCGACCAAGCTGCCCGTGACCCGGGTCTGCGCGTGCTGGTCATCGCTGCCGAGGGCAAGGCTTTTTGTGCGGGCCATGATTTGAAGGCCATGGCCGCATTGGCGTCGAGCGCCCAAGCGCCCAGTCCCGAACATTATTTACCGCTGTTTCAGCAGTGCAGTCGATTCATGATGTCGTTGCTGAAATTGCCGGTGCCAGTGGTCGCCAAGGTGCAAGGCCTGGCCACGGCGGCAGGCTGTCAGTTGGTGGCGCAAGCGGATTTGGCTGTGGCCAGCCACGCCGCCACCTTTGCCACCAGCGGCATTCGCTATGGTTTGTTTTGTGCCACGCCGAGTGTTCCTTTGTTGCTCAATGTGCCCGCCAAACGCGCGATGGAAATGCTCTTGACGGGCGAGTTCATCAGCGCTGAAACCGCTTTGGCGCAAGGTTTGCTGAACCGGATCGCGGCGCCCGACAACCTAGACGCCGAAGTGGAGTCTTTGCTTCAAAGTTTGTTGAAGCAACCCAAAGAGGCGCTGGCCATGGGCAAGGCCTTGGTCTACCAGCAGCGTGATTTAGGCTGGGAGGCGTCCTACCAATTGGCGGCTCAGACCATGGCCGTGAACATGGCGCACGCCGTGGCTCAAGAAGGGGCTTTGGCATTTGTCGAAAAAAGAACACCTGTTTGGTGAAGT
Organism: uncultured Curvibacter sp.; assembly: GCA_903828535.1. Classification (GTDB taxonomy): domain Bacteria; phylum Pseudomonadota; class Gammaproteobacteria; order Burkholderiales; family Burkholderiaceae_C; genus Curvibacter. Next base: position 71,283 of record CAIKMN010000022.1, on the reverse strand, counting down.
CAGGAAAAATGATGTGGTCGTTGTTGGACAGTTTGGTGACAGAGTTTCGAAGTGCCTATGCTTGGCTTGATTTGTTGGCCGTGGTGGTGGTGGTCGGGCTGGCCTATGGCTTGGCCCGTTGGTTTACAAAACGCTTTCTGAGTCCCAAATCAGACACGCCTTTTGTGGGCCAGTCTGAAGTCAGCGGTGTGTTGTTCCCAGCCACGTCTTGGTTCTTGTTGGTGCTGCTCAAGCACCTGTTTTACGCCGAGCATGAGCTGCCCATACAGCATGTGATGACGGAGTTGTTTGGTTGCCTGGCCTTGCTCCGGGTGATTTTGATTGCCCAGGTCTTGGTCTTCAAGCGCTCTTCATTTACACCCCGTGGGCAGCGCATCTTGACCGCCTTGTTGTGGGTGGTTTCGATTTTTTGGGCCTTTGGTGTGATCCCTTTTATCCAAGCTGCCTTGGACCGGGTCACGTTCAAAATGGGCCGCACCACCCTCAACCTAGGCGCAGTCCTCGAAGACCTCTTTTCTTCGATGGTGGTGATGACTTTTGCGCTGGGCTTTGCCCGGTTTTTGGAATACCAAGTCATCAACCGGTATGTGACAGATTTGTCGATACGGCGCATCTGCGTGAACCTGTCTTCAACGGCCTGTTTGGGAACGGGCGTCATCGCCTGCTTGTCGATTTTTGGCGTCGACATCAGCACACTGGCGGTCTTGGGCGGGGGGCTTGGCGTGGGGGTGGGCTTGGGCATGCAAAAGCTGGCCGCTAACTACGTCAGTGGTTTTGTCATTCTTTTAGAGGGCTCCGTCCACATTGGCGACACGGTCAAAGTCGACGGCGTTGAAGGCCGTGTGGCCGACATCAAAACCCGCTACACCCTGATCAATTTGGTCAACGGCAAAGAGTACTTGGTGCCCAACGAGAGCCTGATTTCACAAAAGGTCGAGAACCTGACCAAATTCGATCAAAACTACCCCTTGACCACGTCCGTGGTGGTGCCTCAAGACGTCGACGTTGCCTCGCTTTGTGAATTGCTGAAACAAGCGTCTTTGACTCAAGATCGCGTTTTGCGCACGCCCGAGCCCATCACCTATTTGTCGGGCTTCCAGGCCGGTGGCTTACAGATGACCTTGAACTTTTGGATCGCCGATCCTGCCAACGGCAAGGACAACCTGGTCTCGGCCGTGAATTTCGAAATTCTGAGCCGACTGCGCGCGGCCGGCATTGTGCTGCCCGAGCCTCAATACAAAGTGGTGTTGGCGGGCGGGGTGCCCCCCGGACCTTCAATCGCCGTCAGTGCCAAAACCAGCGCAACCAAGGCACTTAAAAACCCAGTGAAAACGACGCCCGCCAGTGACTCAAATTCAACTTTATTTTAAATAAAAGCACGATCGTTCTATTTTTCATGTTTACAATAATAATTGACGTGCACGTCAATTAAATTTTTTGCTACATCAACCCTTGGAGCTCCAAATGAAGGTCTTGGTCCCTGTTAAACGTGTGGTGGACTACAACGTCAAGGTCCGTGTCAAATCGGATCAAACCGGTGTCGACATCGCCAACGTCAAAATGAGCATGAACCCCTTTGACGAAATCGCCGTCGAAGAAGCCGTTCGTCTCAAGGAAAAGGGCGTGGTGACAGAGGTGATTGCCGTTTCCTGCGGCGTCGCGCAGTGCCAAGAAACCTTGCGTACCGCCATGGCCATTGGCGCCGACCGTGCGGTGCTGGTCGAAACCGATGTGGAGTTGCAACCCTTGGCGGTCGCCAAGTTGTTAAAGGCCTTGGTCGACAAAGAGCAACCGGGACTGATCATTTTGGGCAAACAAGCCATTGACGACGACGCCAACCAAACCGGTCAAATGTTGGCTGCCTTGGCCGACTTGCCCCAAGCCACCTTCGCCAGCCAAGTTGAAGTGGTGGGCGACAAGGTCAACGTGACGCGTGAAATCGACGGCGGTCTTGAAGTGCTGAGCCTGAGCCTGCCCGCCGTGGTCACCACCGACCTGCGTTTGAACGAGCCCCGCTACGTCACCTTGCCCAACATCATGAAGGCCAAGAAAAAGCCTTTGGAAGTCGTCAAGCCCGAGGACTTGGGGGTTGACGTCACGCCCCGTTTAAAGACCCTGAGCGTGAGCGAACCGCCCAAGCGCGGCGCCGGTATCAAGGTGCCCGATGTGGCCACCCTGGTCGACAAGTTGAAGAACGAAGCCAAAGTCATCTGAGGAGCTTGAATCATGTCCAACATCAAATCTTTGGTCGTGGCTGAACACGACAACGCCAGCCTCAAAGGCGCCACCCTGAACACCATCAGCGCCGCTGCTCAATTGGGCGGTGAAGTGCACGTTTTGGTGGCCGGCTTGAATGCCGCTGGTGCGGCCCATGCCGCTTCCCAAGTGGCCGGCGTGGCCCAGGTGCTGCACGCCGAAGGTGAATCACTCGCCCATGGTTTGGCGGAAGCCGTGTCCGCCCAAGTGCTGGGTTTAGCGGCCTCCGGCGGCTACAGCCACATCTTGTTCCCTGCCACAGCCTCTGGCAAAAACGCTTCGCCCCGCGTCGCCGCTAAATTGGACGTGGCCCAAATCAGCGACATCACCAAAGTCGTTTCTGCCGACACCTTTGAGCGCCCCATTTATGCAGGCAACGCCATCGCCACCGTGCAAAGCGCCGATGCGGTGAAAGTCATCACCGTTCGCACCACCGGTTTCGACCCCGCTGCCGCCTCGGGCGGTAGCGCCACTGTGACGTCTGTGGCCGCCGTTGCCGATGCTGGAAAGAGCGCTTTTGTGCGCAGTGAGATTGCCAAAAACGACCGCCCCGAATTGACGGCCGCGAAGATCATCGTCTCGGGTGGCCGTGCCTTGGGCAGCAGCGAAAAGTTCACCGAAGTCATCACCCCCTTGGCCGACAAGCTGGGGGCCGCCATGGGTGCCAGCCGTGCCGCCGTGGATGCAGGCTACGCCCCGAACGACTGGCAAGTGGGCCAGACCGGCAAAATTGTGGCGCCGAGCCTCTATGTTGCTTGCGGCATCTCGGGTGCCATTCAGCACTTGGCCGGCATGAAAGACTCCAAGGTCATTGTGGCCATCAACAAAGACCCGGAAGCACCGATTTTCAGCGTTGCCGACTATGGCCTCGAAGCCGATTTGTTTGTGGCAGTGCCTGAATTGGTCGCCAGTCTTTAAAGCGACGCATCCCCCCTTTTTTCGGAGCCCCGCATGAGTTACATCGCCCCCGTCAAAGACATGTTGTTCAACATCCAGCACTTGGCGCAAATCGACCAAGTGGCGCAATTGCCCGGCTTTGAAGAAGCCGGTCTGGACACCGCCCAAGCGGTGCTGGAAGAGTGCGCCAAGTTGAACGAATCGGTCATTGCCCCTTTGAATTGGGCGGGCGATCAAAACCCCTCCAGCTTCAAAGAAGGGGTGGTCACCACCACGCCCGGCTTCAAGGAGGCCTTCAAGCAATATGTGGAAGGGGGCTGGCAAGCATTGCAACACCCCGTGGCTTATGGCGGTCAAGGCTTGCCCAAAACCATCGGGGCCGCTTGTTGCGAAATCCTCAACTCGGCCAACATGAGCTTTGCTTTGTGCCCCTTGTTGACCGACGGCGCCACCGAAGCTTTGCTGACAGCGGGCAGCGACGACTTGAAAGGGGTTTACCTCGAAAAGCTGGTCTCTGGTGAATGGACCGGCACCATGAACCTGACCGAGCCGCAAGCGGGCTCTGACTTGTCCTTGGTGCGGACACGCGCCGAGCCTCAACCTGACGGGACCTACAAGGTCTTTGGCACCAAAATTTACATCACCTATGGTGAGCACGACATGGCCGACAACATCGTCCATTTGGTGTTGGCCCGCGTTCAAGGGGCGCCCGAAGGCGTCAAGGGCATCAGTTTGTTTGTGGTGCCTAAATTTTTAGTGAACGCCGATGGCAGCTTGGGGGCGCGCAACGATGTGCACTGCGTCAGCATCGAACACAAAATGGGCATCAAGGCCAGCCCCACGGCGGTCTTGCAGTACGGCGACCACGGCGGTGCCGTGGGCTACTTGGTCGGTGAAGAAAACCGCGGCTTGGAATACATGTTCATCATGATGAACGCGGCCCGCTACGCTGTTGGCCTTCAGGGCATCGCGATAGCCGAGCGCGCTTACCAACACGCGGTTCAATACGCCAAAGACCGCGTGCAAAGCCGTCCGGTGGATGGCAGCATGAACACCAGTGCGCCCATCATTCATCACCCCGATGTGCGCCGCATGCTGATGACCATCCGCAGCTTGACAGAAGGTTGCCGCGCCATGGCGACCGTCGCCGCCGCCGCCTACGACGCCGCCCATGCGCACCCCGATGCCACGGCCCGCCAACAAAACGCCGCTTTCTATGAATTCATGGTGCCTCTGATCAAGGGCTACAGCACCGAAATGAGTTTGGAAGCCACTTCCTTGGGGGTGCAAGTTCACGGCGGCATGGGCTTCATTGAAGAAACCGGCGCAGCGCAGTATTACCGCGACGCGAAAATTTTGACCATTTACGAAGGCACCACCGCCATCCAAGCCAACGACTTGGTGGGCCGCAAAACCGCGCGCGACGGCGGCCAAACCGCCAAAGCGATCGCCGCTCAAATTGAAAGAACCGAAGCCGAATTATTGGCCAACGGCAGCGAGCATGCGGTCGCTGTGGCCCATCGACTCCAAGCGGCTCGCGAAGCCTTTGTGGATGTGGTGAATTTTGTTGCTGGCAACACCAAGGCCTCGCCCAATGCGGTGTTCTCGGGTTCGGTGCCTTACCTGATGCTCGCTGGCAACCTGATGGCAGGCTGGCAATTGGCGCGCTCCTTGTTGGTGGCGCAAGCGCAAGCCCAAGCGGGCAACGATGTGGCCTTTATGAACGCCAAAATCAGCACCGCTCGGTTTTATGCCGACCACCTCTTGACCCGCATTCCTGGACAGCGCAACAGCATTGTCGAGGGCGCTGAATCGGTGACCGAACTTTCATTGGAGGCCTTCTAATCATGTCGAAATTGCCCGCCGTTCTTCAAAATCGCCCCTTTCCGGTCATTGGCTCGCCGCTGTTCATCATCAGCAACCCCAAGTTGGTGATTGAGCAGTGCAAGGCCGGCGTGATTGGCTCGATGCCCGCGCTGAACGCACGCCCCGCCGCCCAACTGGACGATTGGTTGGCTGAAATCACCGAGACGTTGGCCGCCTACAACCAAGCCCACCCGGACGCGCCGGCGGCACCATTTGCCATCAACCAAATCGTCCACAAGAGCAACGACCGGCTCGACCACGACATGGAAATGGTGGCCAAGTACAAGGTGCCTGTCATCATCACCTCCTTGGGTGCGCGCACCGATGTGAACGACGCCATTCACGCTTACGGCGGCGTCGTCTTGCACGACATCATCAACAATGCCTTCGCCCACAAAGCCATCGAAAAAGGCGCGGATGGCTTGATCGCCGTGGCCGCAGGGGCAGGGGGACATGCAGGCACCAAAAGCCCGTTTGCGCTGATTCAAGAAATTCGCCAGTGGTTTGAAGGCCCCGTTGCCTTGTCGGGTTCTATGGCCAGTGGCTCGGCCATTTTGGCGGCCCAAGCCATGGGCGCCGACTTCGCCTACATCGGCTCCGCCTTCATCGCCACCGCCGAAGCCCGTGCGGCCGAAGAATACAAACAAGCTATTGTTCAAAGCAACTCCGACGACATTGTTTACAGCAACCTGTTCACTGGCGTCCACGGCAATTACCTGAAACCCTCCATCGTGGCCGCTGGTTTGGACCCCGACAACTTGCCAGAAAGTGACCCCAGCAAAATGAATTTTGGCGGTGACGCTAAAAAGGCTTGGAAAGACATTTGGGGTTGCGGCCAAGGCATTGGCGCGATCAACAAGGTGCAAACCACGGCCGAGTTGGTGGCGCAGTGGAAGCGTGAATACCAAACCGCACGAGCGCGTTTGAGCCTTTAATCAAGTGCATTTGGGTATGAGCGCCTGCCCTGTTTCCTCTGCCAATAAAGAAAGCCCACCAGCAAATGCTGAGTGGGCTTTTTATTTCACAGCACTCTAAAGAGTGCCTGAAGTCAGCGGGCGGCCAAAGCGGGCACGTCGCGGCGTTCGGCACCGACGTACAACTGGCGGGGACGGCCAATTTTGTATTCGGGGTCGCCAATCATTTCGTTCAGTTGTGACATCCAGCCGACCGTGCGGGCCAAGGCGAAGATGGCGGTGAACAAGTCGACCGGAATGCCAATGGCGCGTTGCACGATGCCAGAGTAGAAGTCCACATTGGGGTAGAGCTTGCGAGAAACGAAGTAGTCGTCTTCCAACGCGATGCGCTCGACTTCCTTGGCCAGTTTGAACAAGGGGTCATTGCCCAAGCCGAGTTCTTGCAACACTTCGTTGCAGGTTTCTTGCATCAATTTGGCGCGGGGGTCGTAGTTTTTGTAAACACGGTGACCGAAGCCCATCAAGCGAACGCCAGAGTTTTTGTCTTTGACCTTTTCCATGAACTCGCCCACCTTGGAGATGCCGCCCATGGCTTGAATGTCTTGCAACATGTTCAAGCAAGCCTCGTTCGCGCCGCCGTGTGCGGGGCCCCACAAGCAAGCCACACCCGCAGCGATGGCGGCAAATGGGTTGGTGCCAGAAGAACCGCACAAACGCACGGTGGAGGTGGAGGCGTTTTGTTCGTGGTCAGCGTGCAAGATGAAGATGCGGTCCAGCGCGCGTTCGAGCACGGGGTTCACTTTATATTCTTCACACGGAGTGGCGAACATCATGTGCAGGAAGTTGCCGGCGTAGCTCAGGTCGTTGCGGGGGTACACGAAGGGCTGGCCAACGCTGTATTTGTAAGCCATGGCGACGAGCGTGGGCATCTTGGCGATCAAGCGGATGGCCGTGATTTCACGGTGCTCGGGGTTGTTGATGTCGGTGCTGTCGTGGTAAAAGGCCGACATGCCGCCGACCAAACCGGTCAGAACCGCCATGGGGTGAGCGTCGCGGCGGAAGCCACGCAAGAAGAATTGCATTTGCTCATGCACCATGGTGTGCTGAGTCACGTTTTGGGTGAAAGCCGCTTTTTGCGCCGCATTGGGCAATTCGCCATTCAGCAAGAGGTGACAAGTTTCCAAGAAATCACAGTTGGTGGCCAATTGTTCGATGGGGTAGCCGCGGTAGAGCAACTCACCTTTGTCGCCGTCGATGTAGGTGATGGCCGATTGGCAAGCCGCGGTGGACAGGAACCCGGGGTCATAGGTGAACATGCCGGTTTGTGCATACAGCTTGCGGATGTCGATGACATCGGGGCCGATGCTGCCACTGTAAACGGGCAGTTCGACGTTGGGGCTGCCGTTGCTGAACGACAGGGTGGCTTTGTTGTCCGCTAGCTTCATGGTGATTTCCTTTGGTTAGATTTGCCGGGAAAGTTAATAAAAAATTTTGCTCAAGGCGTGAAGAGCGCCAAGACGCGGCTCACCTCGGGCGTCGCCAGGTCGTCTGGCAAGGGCTGGCGCCGCATCAGCAGGTCCATCAGGTCGTTGTCAGACAAGTTCATCAGCGCGTACAAAGCCCGCGCATCGCCCACCGTGAGTTGGTCTTCATGGCGGGCAAAGAATTTTTCGATGAACAGGTCGTTTTCCAACAAACCCCGACGGCAACGCCAGCGCAATTTGCTGTAAGCGCGCTCACCCAATGACTCGGCGCTGTCCCGAGCCGCGAGGGTCGGGTCAGTTTCAAGTTCAACGGGGAGGGCGGCGTCCATGGTTTAGACCGCGCGGTGAACCAGCATCTCTTTAATTTTGCCGATGGCCTTGGTGGGGTTCAAACCCTTGGGGCAAACATCAACACAATTCATGATGGTGTGGCAACGGAACAGGCGGTAAGGATCGTCCAAATTGTCCAGACGCTGCTCAGTGGCTTGGTCGCGGCTGTCGGCGATGAAGCGGTAAGCCTGCAATAAACCAGCGGGGCCGACAAATTTGTCGGGGTTCCACCAGAAGCTGGGGCAGCTGGTGGAGCAGCTGGCGCACAAAATGCATTCGTACAAGCCGTTCAATTCGTCACGCTCTTCAGGCGACTGCAAACGCTCTTTTTCAGGGGGAATGGTGTCGTTGATGAGGTAAGGCTTGATGGAGTTGTATTGCTTGAAGAACTGGGTCATGTCGACGATCAAGTCGCGGATCACGGGCAGGCCTGGCAGTGGCTTCAAGGTGATGACGCCTGGCAACGTCAGCATGTTGGTCAGGCAAGCCAAACCGTTTTTACCGTTGATGTTCATGGCGTCGGAACCGCAAACGCCTTCACGGCAGGAGCGACGGAACGACAACGTGGGGTCTTGCGCTTTGAGCTTCATCAAGGCGTCCAGCAACATGCGCTCATGGCCATCGAGCTCAATCTCAATGGTTTGCATGTAGGGCTTAGCGTCTTTATCGGGATCGTAGCGGTAGATGTTGAAAGTGCGTTTCATGGTGTGGCTCTTTCCAATGTTTGTTCAAACAGGTTGCAAGGTGGACGAGGGGGTCGACGTTTTTAAGGCTTAGAAAGTCCGTACCTTGGGGGGCACGCTCTCCACCGTTTTGGGTTGCAGGTTGACCGGCTTGTAGGCCAAGCGATTGCCTTCGCTGTACCACAGCGTGTGCTTGAGCCATTGTTCGTCGTTGCGACCATTGGGGTGCTCGGGCGTGTCGGCGTAATCGTCCACGGTGTGGGCGCCACGGCTCTCGTGGCGAGCTGCGGCGGAGATGATGGTGGCTTGAGCGGCTTCGATCAAGTTCTCAACTTCCAGCGCTTCGATGCGGGCGGTGTTGAAGACGCGCGAGTCGTCGGCCAGGCCAATGTTTTTGACACGTTCAGCCAAGTCGTTCATCTTGACCACGCCTTGGTCCATGCTCGCTTGCGTGCGGAACACGCCGGCGTGTTGTTGCATGGAAGCGCGGATGTCGTTGGCGACGTTTTGAGCGTATTCGCCCTTGGCGTTGCTTTCCAACCGGTTCAAGCGGGCCAAGGTTTGGTCGGCCGCATCCGCCGGCAAAGGCTTCAAGACGGCGGTTTTATTGGCTTCCACAATGTGGTTGCCGGCAGCACGGCCGAACACCAACAAGTCGAGCAGCGAATTTGTGCCCAAGCGGTTGGCGCCGTGCACGCTCACGCAGGAGCATTCGCCGACTGCGTAAAGGCCATTGACCACGGCCTTGTAATCGTCGCCCTTGGGCACAACCACTTGACCAAACACATTGGTGGGGATGCCGCCCATTTGGTAATGGATGGTGGGCACCACGGGTATGGGCTCTTTGGTGATGTCAACGTTGGCAAAGTTGATGCCGATTTCGTAAACGGAGGGCAAGCGCTTGTGAATGGTTTCAGCGCCTAAGTGATCGAGCTTCAACAACACATGGTCTTTGTTGGGGCCGCAACCACGGCCTTCTTTGATTTCTTGGTCCATTGAGCGGGACACGAAGTCACGGGGGGCCAAGTCTTTCAAAGTGGGTGCATAGCGTTCCATGAAGCGCTCGCCTTCGCTGTTCAGCAGAATAGCGCCTTCGCCGCGGCAACCTTCGGTCAGCAACACGCCTGCGCCGGCCACGCCGGTCGGGTGAAATTGCCAGAATTCCATGTCTTCAAGCGGGATGCCAGCGCGGGCAGCCATGCCCAAACCGTCGCCGGTGTTGATGAAGGCGTTGGTCGAGGCTGCAAAAATACGACCCGCACCGCCCGTGGCGAGCAACACGGTTTTGGCGCGCAAGATGTGGAGGTCACCGGTTTCCATTTCCAGGGCCGTGACGCCGACCACATCGCCATCGGCGTCGCGGATCAGGTCAAGGGCCATCCATTCGACGAAGAAACTGGTCTTGGCGGCCACGTTTTGTTGGTAAAGCGTGTGCAACATGGCGTGACCCGTGCGGTCGGCCGCTGCACAAGCACGTTGAACGGGCTTTTCGCCGTAGTTGGCAGTGTGGCCACCAAAGGGTCGTTGGTAAATGGTGCCGTCGGGGTTGCGGTCAAAAGGCATGCCCATGTGCTCGAGGTCATAAACGACCTTGGGCGCTTCTTGGCACATGAATTCGATGGCGTCTTGGTCGCCCAACCAGTCGGAGCCTTTGACGGTGTCGTAAAAATGGTAATGCCAGTTGTCGTCCGACATGTTGCCCAAGGACGCACCAATGCCGCCCTGTGCGGCGACGGTGTGTGAGCGGGTGGGGAACACCTTGGATAACACGGCCACATTCAGGCCCGCACGCGACAATTGCAAAGAAGCACGCATGCCCGAACCGCCAGCGCCGATGATCACCACGTCAAACGCGCGGGTGGAGATTTCGGATTTTGTATACGCCATGATTTACAGTCTCCACAGAACTTGAACGGCCCAGCCAGCGCAAGCCACCAGCCAAACGATTGAGAAAATTTCGAGCGCCAAGCGCACACCGACGGGCTTGATGTAGTCCATCCAAATGTCACGCACACCGACCCAGGCGTGGTAGCCCAAGCTGATGATGACCACCAGCGTCAAAGCCTTCATGAATTGACCCGAAAACAAGCCCGACCAAGTGTCATAACCGACAGGGCCTTGCGTGAAGATCAGGCTGAGTAACACCACCAAAGTGAAGATCACCATCAGCACGGCGGTGACCCGCTGTGCCAACCAATCGCGCCAACCATAGTGGGCGCCGACAACCGTGCGTTGAGAACCAAAATTGACAGACATATCAGTTCCTAAAAATTAGTACAAACCAAACAATTTGGCCCCCAAGACCACGGTCAAGCCGACGCTCAAAGCCAGGGTGACGATGGCCGAGCTGCGGCCGAATTCTTTGCTGACGGCGTCGTGGTGGGTGTCCATCCACAGGTGACGCAGGCCGGCGATCAGGTGGTGCACGAACGCCCAGATCAAGCCCAACACCACCAACTTCACCAAAGCGCCTGGCACAAAGCCCAAGCCCAGCGTGAAAGCGCTGGTGAATTTGGCAAAGGAGATTTCAGAGGAGATCGATTTATCGAACATCCAAATGATGAAAGGCAGCAACAGGAACATCAACAACCCGCTGATGCGGTGCAGAATTGAAACCCAACCTGCGGCAGGCAAACGGTAGGTTGGGAGGTCTTTAAAGGCGTTGATGTTGCGAAATTCAGGCCGTTGTTTACCGGCTGGATTTTCTACATGGCTCATGTCAGGCTCCGTGAATAAAACATCTGGATTCTATTGCAGTGCAATAACAAAAACTGTCTCGAAGCTTTCATTTCCGATCAATTTAGATCGTTGCGATAGTGGTGGGTATCGGTGAGGTACAAGCAGCGGCGCAGTTCGATGGGCGCATCGTTGTAAGTGAACGCCAAACGCTCGACGCTCAGCAGGGGGGTGATGGGCTTGACTCCAAGCAATTTGGCTTGGTCTGGCAAAGGGCAAACGGCTTTGAGTTTTTCTTCGGCGCGCAGCATGCGAACCCCGAACACTTTTTCAAACAAAGCGTAGGTAGGGCCTTGGTAAGTGGTCATTTGTTCGGCAGTTAAATTTTTGAATGCCGCGCCAGGCAACCACATGTCTTCCAGAATGGTGGGGACACCCCCAAAAGACAGCACCCGACGAACAAATAAGACGGAGTCGCCAGTGCGCAGCGCCAGCGACTTCGCCACTTCTGCATTGGCGCGCAAACGTTTGCACTCGATGACGGTTCGTTGCGCGGGGCCTTCTTCGGAGGCGCTGCCTTGGTCGGGCATGAGTTTTAAGAACCGATACTGAACATGGTCTTCCGAATGCGTGGCCACAAAAGTGCCCTTGCCTTGGCGGCGCACCAGCAAGTTTTCGGCGGCCAACTCATCGATGGCTTTGCGCACCGTGCCTTGGCTGACGTGGTAGCGGGTGGCCAATTCGATCTCGCTTGGAATGGCCTCGCCAGGCTTCCATTCGTCCAAGCGCAAGCCTTGCAAAATCAGGTCTTTGATCTGTTGATACAAAGGGCTGAAAGCCGGGGCTTCGGGCAAAACCGGCGGCGTCGCAGAAGACGCATCTTGGTTTGACGAGGGCGTGGGCGTGACGCTGGTATTCATGGATTAATTCTATCTTATATAAGACATAAGACAAATTGACCGAGGCGGTCATTCGCGGTTAAACTCCTTACAAATTTTGGTTCATTTTTTCTTTAACTTTTGGAGTTTCCTATGAGCAAATCGCCCGTTCGCGTGGCCGTTACTGGTGCCGCTGGTCAGATTGGTTACGCATTGTTGTTTCGCATCGCCTCGGGCGAAATGTTGGGCAAAGACCAGCCCGTGATTTTGCAATTGCTCGAAATTCCTGACGAAAAAGCACAAAAAGCCCTCAAGGGCGTGATCATGGAGTTAGAAGATTGCGCCTTCCCCTTGCTCGCTGGTGTGATCCCCACAGGCGACCCTTTGGTGGCTTTCAAAGACGCCGACTACGCTTTGTTGGTCGGTGCCCGTCCGCGTGGCCCTGGCATGGAACGCGCCGACTTGTTGGCCGCCAATGCCCAAATTTTTACCGCTCAAGGCAAGGCTTTGAACGCAGTGGCTTCGCGCAATGTCAAGGTTTTGGTGGTCGGTAACCCCGCCAACACCAACGCCTACATCGCCATGAAGTCCGCCCCTGATCTGCCTTCCAAGAACTTCACCGCCATGTTGCGACTGGACCACAACCGTGCGGCCAGTCAAATCGCAGCCAAGATTTCTTGCGCTGTGGGCGACATCCAAAAGCTCACGGTGTGGGGCAACCACTCGCCCACCATGTACGCCGACTACCGCTTTGCGACGGTCAACGGCCAAAGCGTCAAAGACACCATCAACGACCAAGTTTGGAACGCCGACACCTTCTTGCCCACCGTGGGCAAGCGCGGCGCGGCCATCATTGAAGCACGTGGTTTGTCGTCGGCCGCTTCGGCCGCCAATGCCGCTATCGACCACATGCGCGATTGGGCCTTGGGCTCCAATGGCCAATGGGTCACCATGGGGGTTCCCTCTAACGGCGAATACGGCATTCCCGCTGGCGTGGTGTTCGGTTTCCCCGTCACCACCCAAGGCGGCGAATACAAAATCGTCGAAGGCTTGGCCATCGACGAGTTCAGCCAAGAGCGCATCAACAAGACGCTGAAAGAGTTGACCGACGAACAAGCCGGTGTGGCCCACCTGCTGTAATCAGTCTTGTTCCTGATACAGAACCAGCACTGAATTTCGTGAACCACCCCCGCGCCGTTTTGTTGGGGCCCCAGGCCAAGCAGGGGCTGCTACCGGTCTGTGACCATTACAGTGGCGTTGAGGTGAGGATGCGAAAAAGCCTGCAGTTGCAGGCCGAAATGACCCAAGAATGGGGCACCTGCGTCTTTGACGTGACCCTCGATTGTGAGGACGGTGCGCCCGTGGGCGGCGAAGCGGAGCACGCCGCCTTGGTGACTGAGCTGGCGCTTCAATCGGCGCTTTTTCCGTCTACCAGCTTGGTTCCTCGGGTGGCGGTTCGTGTTCACCCTGTAGATCACCCTTCGTTTGATGCCGACATGGCCACCATCGTCGGTCAAGCCGGTCACCGCTTGTGCCATGTGATGGTCCCCAAGGTGGAGTCTGTGGCCGATGTTGAGCGGGCTGCAGAGGCGGTTCGATTGGCCGGTCACCCCGATTTGCCACTTCATTGTTTGATCGAGTCCCCCGGTGCTGTCCAGCAAGCCTTTGCCATCGCGGCCCACCCGCAGGTGCAATCTTTGAGCTTTGGGCTGATGGACTTTGTTTCTGCCCATGGCGGCGCCATCCCAGGCTCGGCCATGACGTCGGCGGGCCAGTTCAGTCACCCCTTGGTGCTGCGTGCCAAGTTAGAAATCGCCTCTGCTGCCCATGCGGCGGGCAAAGTGCCCAGCCACTGTGTGGTCACTGAATTCAAAGAGACGGCGGTTTTGCAGGCTTTGGCCCGCCGTGCAGCCACTGAATTGGGTTTTACACGCATGTGGAGCATCCATCCGGACCAAATCAGGCCTATATTGTCAGCGTTTGCCCCTGATGAAGCCGAAATTGAAAATGCGGCCCACATCATTTTGGCGGCGCAAGCGTCTGAATGGGCGCCCATCAGCCATGCGGGGCAACTACACGACCGCGCCAGTTACCGCTATTTTTGGCAGGTTCTGGAGCGGGCCCATGGAACAGGTCGACGCTTGCCTAAAGAGGTCAAAGTTTTCTTTGACCCCGCGGCGTCACCACAGGAGGTGATGGCATGACACAAATTTCTTCTTTTCTGACTTCAACCTCAAGCTCAACCTCAAGATCAAGTGCTTGTCGGTGGCTAGCTGCCTGTGCGCTGGCTTTGGGCGGCGCTGGGCCTCAGAGCGCCCACGCCGACAACAGCGGCATTTCGGTCAAAGCAAGCGAAATCAATGGTCAACTCAATACCCAATTCAACACCCAACTCCAAGCCATTGCCAACAGCATTCACACAGGGCGTATCAGTTGCGAGCTCGGTGCCTTTGTGGAGGTCGTGGCCGACGCCAAGCAGCCTGGCTTCTTTGACCTGAAAGGCAAAGGCTTCCTCTACCACATGGCGCCTGTTGTCAGCAGCACGGGTGCGATTCGCTTAGAAGACCCCAAGGCCGGTGCGCTCTGGATTCAGTTGGGCCACAAATCGATGTTGTTGAACCAAAAATTGGGTCAACGCATTGCCGACGAATGTGTCAGCCCCCAACAGGCCTTAGTGGCCCAAGCGATGCGCAACGGACCGCCCAGCCGTTTATTGGACTGACCCCCTTTTTTTACCCCTTTTATTTTGTTTTTGTACGAGGAGAAAACCATGTTGCAAGCCTATCGCCAACACGAAGCCGAGCGCGCCGCGCTGGGCATTCCGCCACTGCCTTTGGATGCCAAACAGGTGGCCGAATTGATCGAACTGATCAAGAACCCACCCCACGGCACCGAAGCCTTTTTGTTGGACCTGCTGACCCACCGCGTGCCCCCCGGCGTGGACGACGCCGCCAAGGTCAAGGCCAGCTTCTTGGCTGCTGTCGCGCATGGTGATTTTCCCGTCGCTTTGATCTCCAAAGCCAAGGCCACCGAGCTGCTCGGCACCATGGTTGGTGGTTACAACGTCAAACCCTTGATCGACCTGTTGGATGACCCCGAGGTGGCCGGTGTGGCCGCTGAAGGCCTGAAGAAAACCTTGTTGATGTTCGACTTTTTCCACGACGTCGCTGAAAAGGCCAAGGCCGGCAACGCCAAGGCCAAAGAAGTCATTCAAAGCTGGGCCGAAGCCGAGTGGTTCACCAGCCGCCCTGAAGTCGAGAAAAAAATCACCGTCACCGTTTTCAAGGTGCCTGGCGAAACCAATACCGACGACTTGTCGCCCGCGCCCGACGCCTGGAGCCGCCCCGACATTCCATTGCACTATTTGGCGATGCTCAAGAACACCCGCCCCGACGCTGCCTTCAAGCCCGAAGAAGATGGCAAGCGTGGCCCCATGCAATTCATAGAAGACCTGAAGAAGAAAGGCAATTTGGTGGCCTATGTGGGCGACGTGGTCGGCACCGGTTCAAGCCGCAAATCGGCCACCAACAGCGTCATTTGGGCCACTGGCCAAGACATTCCTTTCGTGCCCAATAAACGCTTTGGAGGCGTGACGCTGGGCGGCAAAATTGCCCCCATCTTTTTCAATACACAAGAAGACTCAGGCTCTTTGCCCATTGAAGTTGATGTGTCCAAGCTCGAAATGGGCGACGTGATCGACGTTTTGCCCTACGAAGGCAAGTTGGTCAAAGACGGCACTACCGTGGCCGAGTTCAAGCTCAAGAGCGAGGTATTGTTTGACGAAGTGCGCGCCGGTGGCCGCATCAACTTGATCATTGGCCGCTCGTTGACCGCCAAGGCCCGTGAATTTATGGGCTTGCCCGCGTCGACCTTGTTCCGCTTGCCCACACCACCGGTTGCCACCAAAGCCGGCTTCACGCTGGCGCAAAAAATGGTTGGCCGTGCGGTCGGTTTGCCCGAAGGCCAAGGCGTTCGCCCCGGCACTTACTGCGAACCCAAAATGACCACAGTGGGCTCACAAGACACCACGGGCCCCATGACACGCGACGAGCTGAAAGACCTGGCTTGCCTGGGCTTCAGCGCCGACATGGTGATGCAGTCTTTCTGCCACACCGCGGCTTACCCCAAGCCCGTGGACGTCAAAACCCACCGTGAATTACCCAACTTCATCAGCAACCGCGGCGGCGTGGCCTTGCGTCCCGGTGACGGCGTGATTCACAGCTGGTTGAACCGTTTGTTGCTGCCCGATACCGTCGGCACGGGCGGCGATTCGCATACCCGATTCCCCATCGGCATTTCATTCCCTGCGGGTTCTGGCTTGGTGGCCTTTGGTGCCGCCACCGGCGTGATGCCTTTGGACATGCCCGAATCGGTTTTGGTGCGCTTCAAGGGCGAAATGCAACCCGGTGTGACCTTGCGCGATTTGGTGCACGCGATTCCTCTGTACGCCATCAAGGCCGGTCTGTTGACCGTGGCCAAGGCGGGCAAAAAGAACGTGTTCTCGGGCCGTATTTTGGAAATCGAAGGCCTGCCCAACTTGAAGGTTGAACAAGCCTTTGAATTGTCCGATGCCTCCGCCGAACGCTCTGCCGCGGGCTGCACCATCAAGCTGAACCCCGAGCCTGTCAAAGAGTATTTGGCCAGCAACATTGTCTTGATGAAGAACATGATCGCCGATGGTTATGCCGACGCCCGCACCCTGGCGCGCCGCATTGAAAAGGTCGAAGCCTGGTTGGCCAACTCCAACCTGCTGGAGGCCGATCAAGACGCCGAATACGCCGCCGTGATCGAAATTGATCTGGCAGACATCAAAGAGCCCATTCTGTGCTGCCCCAACGACCCTGACGACGCCAAAACCTTGTCTGACGTGGCTGGCACCAAAATTGACGAGGCCTTCATTGGCTCTTGCATGACCAACATTGGTCACTTCCGCGCCGCCGCTAAATTGTTGGGTAACCAACGGGACATTCCTGTCAAGCTGTGGGTCGCCCCGCCGACCAAGATGGACCAAAGCGAGCTGATTAAAGAAGGCCACTACGCGGCCTTTGGCAACGCCGGTGCCCGCACCGAAATGCCAGGCTGCTCTTTGTGCATGGGTAACCAAGCGCAAGTGCGCGAAGGCGCGACCGTGGTCTCCACCTCGACCCGCAACTTCCCTAACCGTTTGGGCAAAAACACCAACGTCTACTTGGCCTCGGCCGAGTTGGCCGCGATTGCTTCCAAGCTGGGGCACATCCCCACCGTGGCCGAATACCATGAAGCCATGGGCGTGGTGAACAAAGACGGCGCCGCCATCTACAAGTACCTGAATTTCAACCAAATTCAAGAGTACGCAGACGTGGCAGCTGGCGTCACCGCTTGAGCCCTTTCATCAAGCGTTTAGCCCCCTGAAAAACCCCGTTGGCTTTTGGTCAACGGGGTTTTTTTGTTTTTGCTTTCCACCGTTTCAAAGCGTTGCTTTTAGGGGGCCTCATTTAGGGCTTCTGACCTCTAGACTGATCTTGGTAATTTTTTCAACCAGATTTTGAGGAATGAAGATGAAACAAAAAATGCATACCCCCGTTCGCCTGTTATTGGCCAGTGCCGCCTTGTTGTCCTTCGGCGTCTTTACAGCACCAGCCTTTGCCCAGACCCACGACGGGAGCCGTCCGCCTGTACAAATCAAAGACGCTCGCATCACCAGCGATACCTTGACCACTCAACTCAAAGTGGTGAGTGTGGACGCCGAAAAACGCCTGATTGTGCTGCGCACCGGCGACGAAACCCTGATCCGTTTTGGCGTGCGCCAAAGTGTGCCGCTCAACCACATCAAAGCCGGTGATTTGGTTGACGTGAGTTTTGTGGTCTCTGAGTTGGTCGCTTTGACCAGCGCTGACCCGGGCTTGCGCAAGGCCGAAGTGTCTGAAGAAAGAATGCCCGATGGCTCCTTCACCAATGTTTCATTGGCAGAAACCTATTCTGTTTTTGCGATTGACAAAGCCAATAAGAAGATCCAACTGCACAATGCATTTGATCAAACCGCTTGGATCAAAGTGAACAACCCCAGTGTCTTCAAAGACGCCAAGGTCGGCGACAAAGTGCGTGTCTTGGTGTCGCTTTCTGAAGTAGCCGACATCAAGCCCGTGAAATCAAGCCGATGAGTGGGCGTTTAGCCAGACTCATGAATCCAGTTTAATTAGGCGGGTACAGGCGCGCTGAGCAAGCGGGCCACTAAGGCGCCGTTGTAGCGGGCCTCCAGGGGAATCCAAACCTTGATTGGGTTTCCTTGGGCCACTTGAACCGGCTCGCCTTGGGGGTTGCGCATGTCTTGCAAATGCACGATGTGGTTGCCGCTGGGGTGGATAATTTCGAGGTGGTCGCCGACCGAAAATTTGTTCTTGGTGGTGACTTCCACCCAGCCGTCTTTGGCGTCGTGAATTTCACCCACAAACTGGCTGCGCTGTGCAATCGAGTGGCCGGTTTCGTAGTTCTGGTAATCGTTGGCCGGGCGTCTGTCCAGCAGGCCGGCGGTGTAGCCCCGGTTGGCCAATCCTTCCAATTCGGTGATTAACTGCGGATTGAAAGGGCGACCCGCCACGGCGTCGTCAATCGCACGCCGATAAACTTGGGCCGTTCGTGAGACGTAATAAAGTGATTTGGTACGGCCTTCGATTTTCAGCGAATCGACGCCGATTTTGACCAACCGTTCTACGTATTCCACGGCACGCAAGTCCTTGGAATTCATGATGTAAGTGCCATGCTCGTCTTCCATGATGGGCATGTGCTGGCCGGGACGCCCGGCTTCTTCGAGCAAATAAACCTGATCGGCAGCAGGGTGGCGCTGACCGTCGCCACAGGCCGAGAAGGTGCTTTCGGCTTCTTGTTGGGCCGTGGCAAAGTCAAAGTCGGCGGCCATTTTTTGGGCCAAGGCTTCGCCGGTGTTGGGGTCATCAACGGCCGGCGTGGTGGCGTAATTCCAGCGGCAGGCGTTGGTGCAGGTGCCTTGATTCGGGTCGCGTCGGTTGAAATAACCCGACAACAAACAGCGGCCCGAGTAGGCAATGCACAAGGCGCCGTGGACGAACACTTCGAGCTCCATATCGGGGCATTCTTGGCGAATTTTTTCGACTTCATCCAAGCTCAATTCACGCGACAAAATGATGCGTGTCACCCCGACTTTTTGCCAGAACTTGACCGCCATGAAGTTCACGGTATTGGCCTGAACCGACAAATGAATCGGCACTTCGGGCCAGCGCTCGCGCACCATCATGATCAGGCCGGGGTCGGCCATGATGATGCCGTCGGGTTTCATGGCAATGACCGGTTCGATGTCGCGCAAATAAGTGCGCACCTTGTCGTTGTGGGGCAGCAAGTTGCTGGTGACAAAAAACTTTTTACCGCGTGCATGGGCCTCGGCGATGCCAATGCCGATTTGTTCGAGCTTGAAATCATTGTTGCGGGCGCGCAAGGAATAACGGGGCTGACCGGCATAAATGGCGTCGGCGCCAAAATCGTAGGCCGCGCGCATCTTGTCGAGTGAGCCTGCGGGCAACAGCAGTTCAGGGGCTTTGAGGGTCATGGTGCTTCTCCTGGAGTGTGTGCAGTTTAGTCTTTGGGTCGGAAAACCAAAATCATCGAAGGCGGAACCCGGCCGTCTTCGTCTCGTGGCAGGCTTTGGGTTTTGTCCAAAGCGCGCAACACCGCATTGTCCCAGGCGGGAACGCCGCTGGATTGGGTCAGTTTGGTCAGGGTGATGGTGCCGTCGGGGGCGGTGCGCACTTCGACCTCGGCTTCGGGGTTGCCGGGGGTGTCTTTGGCGTCAAACGCGATGTGGGGTTGTACGCGCTGCTTGACCTTGCCGGCGTAGCTGCCCGACGGGTCCGAGCTCCGCGTGGCTTGGCCAGCACTGCCGGGAGCGCCATGACCAGAGGCATTGTTCGCGCCAGCCAGTTTTTGCATGCGGTTCAGATTTTCTTGGCGCAGGGCTTCGGCTTTTTTAGCTTCTGCTTTCAGCGCTTCATCCTTGGCTTTGGCCTCCGCCTTGGCCTTTTCTTTGGCTTGTTCTTTTAACTTCGCCTGCTTTTCGGCTTCCTTCGCCTCTTTCGCTTTTTTATCCTTCAGTTCTTGCTCGTGTTTCTCTTGCGCAAGTTTTTTTTCTTTTTCTTTTTGCTTTCGCTCTTTTTCCAAAGCAATCTTCGCATCAGGGCGCGGTGAAGGGGCGGGGGTTGGCGTTGGCGCAGGAGGTGGGGTCACTTCAGGTGGCGCTGGAGTCGGTGGCTCAATCGCGGGTTCAGAAGGGGGTTCGGAAGGCGGGGCCGCTTCAGAAGGAACCGCTGCCCACAATTCCGCCTGCATCGCCACCGGTGTGGCGTCGTGGTGCCAGCTGATGCCCAGGCTCAAGGCCACGATCAAGACGACATGCACCAACAGGGCGAGCCAGAATGACAGCCCCCAGCCTGAATGCTCGGGTGGGCTCAGGTCAGAGAGGTCGTTGTCGGGCTGACGGTTGCTCGTGTTCAAGGGGCCAACTTATTTTAGGGAGGGCATCAAGGTTGCAGTTGAACCGCCAACCCCACCCGTTGAATACCAGCGCGTTGCAACAGGTCCATGACCTTCACCACCGATTCGTATTTCACGGTTTTATCGGCGCTGATGACCACGGGGCTGTTGGCGTCGCCGCCTTGCGCTTGTTGCACAGCGCTCACCAAATTGGACTCATTGACAGGGGTTTTGGTTTCAGGTGAACCGCTGCGCAGCTCCCACTGGTTGCTCTGGGTGATGACGACTTGCACCACATGATCGGCCTGCTTGGCGGCTTTTCCCACCGAGGGCAGGTCGATCACGCTGGGGGTAATCAGCGGCGCGGTGACCATGAAAATAATCAACAGCACCAACATCACGTCGATGAAGGGCACCATGTTGATTTCGTTGATGGTGCGTCGGCCTTTGCCGCGGGAAGCCATGGCGGGCATGAGGTGTTCCTTGGATAGCGTTGAGGCGAATCGTTGCGTTACTGCGGCGAGGCCTGGCCTGCTTGTGCGCCCACATTGCGCTGCAAGATATTAGAAAACTCTTCGATGAAGGTTTCTTGCTGGATGGCCACGCGGTCGATTTGACGTGCAAAGCGGTTGTAGGCCACCACCGCTGGAATGGCCGCAAAGAGGCCAATGGCGGTTGCCACCAAGGCTTCGGCAATCCCTGGAGCCACGGTAGCGAGGGTGACGGTGGCCAAGCTGGCGAGGCCGGTGAAGGAGTGCATCACGCCCCAAACCGTGCCGAACAAGCCCACATAAGGTGAGACCGAACCCACAGAAGCCAGGAAGGACAAGTTGGATTCAATCTCATCCATTTCACGTTGGTAGCTGGCGCGCATGGCGCGTCGGGCACCGTCGATCAAGGTCGCGCCATCGGTGATGTGGCGCTCGCGCAGTTTTTGAAATTCCCGCATGCCGCTGGCAAAAATGCGCTCCATGGGGCCGGCCACTCGGGCGTTGTTGACGGCGGCCGAGTAGAGGTCTTTCAAGCTGGTGCCTGACCAAAAATCTTTTTCGAACTCATCGTTGCGGGTGCGAACTTGTTTGAGCCCAATCACCTTGCTGATGATGGCCGACCAACTCGCCACCGAAATGCACAACAACAATGCCAAAACGATTTGCACCACAAAGCTGGCGTGGAGCACCAAATGGACGATCGACAAATCAGAGGAGTTCATGTCAAGGCTTTCAATACAGATTCAGGAATGCGGGCAGGTCTCAAGCGGTGCTCATTGACCCAGCCAATGCGGATGGTGCCTTCGCAGAGCAGCGTGTTGTCGCGCCAGGCTTGTTGAAATAAAACCAAGCTTGCTTGACCGGCGTGGGTCACCGAGGCGGTGACGTTCAGAAGGTCGTCCAACTTGGCGGGGAGTCGGTATTTGAGCGAGGTGTCAGTGACCACAAAAAAGCCGCCGGTGGCCTCGCGCAATCGTTGTTGCTCGATGCCCAAATGACGCAACCACTCGGTGCGGGCACGCTCAAAAAACTTCAAATAATTGGCGTAAAACACAATGCCGCCGGCGTCGGTGTCTTCCCAATAAATTCGAATCGGTTGGCTGAAGGTGGGTGGGTTGTCGCTCATGTTGAAACACCCCCGCTTTGTTTCAACTCGCCCAGTCGGTCAATGGCGTCTTTCAAATGGCTGGGTGCGCAGGCGGTTGAGAAGCGCAGAAAATTCGCGGTTTCAAAGTGCCCAAAATCACGTCCGGGTGTGATGGCCAAATGGGCTTTTTCCATCAAGGCAAAGCTCAGTTCCCAGCTGGAGCGGACCTTCATTTTTTCGCACCAAGCTCGGGCATCGGCCCAAACAAAAAAAGCCCCATCGGGTTTCACGGGCACTTCAAACCCCAGCTGCTCCAAAGCGGGAATAAATTGATCTCGGCGGGTTTTGAATTCAGCGCGACGGCGTTCATATTCTTCCAAGGACGCGGGCTCAAAGCAAGCCAGCGCGGCCTGTTGGGCAATCACATTGGGGCAGATAAAGAGGTTTTGTGCCAAGCGCTCGATCACGGGCACCAAACTGTCTGGTACCACCATCCAGCCCAAGCGCCAGCCGGTCATGTTGAAGTATTTCGAGAAGCTGTTGATGCTGATGACGTGTTCGTCAATGGCCAACCCGGTGCGCCCATAGGTCTCGTCGAAACTGAGACCGAGGTAAATTTCGTCGACCAGCGTGACACCGCCTCGGGCTTGCACAAATTGGTGAATCTGACGCAGCTCGTCGGGGTGAATCGACGTGCCTGTCGGGTTAGAGGGGGAGGCCAATAACACGCCCCTGGTGCGCGGGGTCCAGGCCGCTTTAACGGCTTGTGCCGTGAGCTGGAAGCGCTGCGCTGCCGAAGTGGGCAGCAACACCGGACGTCCTTCCGCGGCGCTGACAAAATGGCGGTTGCAGGCATAGCTGGGGTCCGACATCAGCACCTCGTCGTCGCGGTCAATCAAGGCCAAGCAAGCCAATTGCAAAGCCGCAGAAGCCCCCGCGGTGATGACGATTCGCCGTGCTGGCACCTGCACGCCCCAACGCTCGGCATACCAAGCACTGATGCGCTCGCGCAACGATGAAATTCCCAAGGCCGAGCTGTAAGCGGTGGCGCCGGACGTAATGGCACGAACAGCGGCCTCTTGCACCAAAGGGGGCGCCGTGAAGTCGGGCTCTCCGATGTTCAAAAAACGCATGGGCCACGTTCGACCTTCGTCGGTGAGTGGGTGCTGGGCTTGAAGGTTTGACGCGGCCTTGGCCACTTCCATCACATAGAAGGGCTCAATTTTTTGGGCGCGCTCTGAAACTCTCACGAAGCCACCTCAAACCACTTTGGAAGCGGCGGGCAATGCAGAAAATTCAAGGGCACGCAGTTGGGGTGCCAAGCCATTCAGCACCGCGTTCACGTATTTGTGCCCGTCGGTCCCGCCGAATTCTTTCGCCAACTCAATGCTTTCGTTCAAGGCCACGCGCAAGGGAATGTCAGGGCAACGCAACAATTCGTAGATGCCAATCCACAAGGCCGCCCGTTCAATCGGAGAAATTTCTTGCAGGGGCCGGTCCAACAGGGGTTTCATCAAGGCGTCCAGGTCGGCGCCGATTTCAATGCAGCCATGGAGCAGGGCGTCGTAATGGGCCGAATCGGCTTTGTGAAAGCCGGACAGTTGACGGGTGAATTCGTCCACCTCGTCGGCTGGGTTTTGGCCCACCAGGTATTGGTAAAGCGCTTGCAGGGCAAATTCGCGGGCGCGGCTGCGGTCCGATTTGGTCGCCGATTGACGGGCACCGGCGGATGCCTTGGCGGCGCGAGGAGCAGAGGGTGATGAGGAGGGGGGGGTCATGCGGTTTCGTTCAAGCCGTCTAAATTAAGGCCATCAAAGTCAAGATCAGCAAGCAGTTCTTCCAGGAGTTGGGCCATTTCAACAGCCACCACCGCAGCGTCTCTGCCTTTTTCAACCTGGCGAGCAAGGGCTTGTTCGGTGTTTTCTACCGTCAAGATGGCGTTGGCAATCGGAATTCCATAATCGAGGCCGATGCGCGTGATGGCCGCCCCTGATTCATTGGCAACCAATTCGAAGTGGTAGGTTTCGCCGCGGATGATGCAGCCCAATGCAACCAAGGCATCAAACTCTTGGCGTTCTGCGAGCGCTTGCAAGGCCAAGGGCACTTCAAGAGCGCCCGGCACCTTGATGTGGCGAATTTGATCGGCAGGGACGCCCAAGCGGTGTAGCTCGGTCAAACAAGCTTGCGCCAAGGCATCGGTGATGGGCTCATTGAAGCGGGCTTGCACCACGCCAATGCGCAGCGCGGCGCTGCTCAAGTTATTGGAGAGGGGGGAGGCCCCTTTGTCTGTGCCTTGCATGGTGAATCCTTGTTGATCTTTGGCTGACTTTGGGGTCATTCTTTGCTGAGGTAGCCCGTGATTTCCAGGTCGTATCCTGTCATGCTGGGCATGCGGCGGGGGTTGCCCATCAGGCGCATTTTGTGCACGCCGCATTGACGCAAAATTTGAGCACCAATGCCGTAAGTGCGCAAGTCCATGCGGCCTCGCTCAGGCGCTTGCGAAGCCCGGGCCTGCCCTTCGAATTGGCTCAAAAAGGCCTCTGCGCTTTCGCCGCAATTCAGCAAGACCAAAACCCCTTTGCCGGTTTTTTGGAAATGCGCCATCGACGAATCCACACTCCAGGAGTGCATGGTGCGGTTGACTTCGAGCAAATCGAGCACCGAGAGGGGTTCGTGCACACGGGCATCGACTACCTCATGCGCGCCCCATGTGCCTTTGGTCAATGCCAAGTGCAAAGACTGGCTGGGTTGGTCGCGAAAAACATGGGCTTCAAATTCGCCAAAAGCGGTTTGAATGGCTCGACTGCTGATCTTTTGAACCAGTGACTCGGTGCGGCTGCGGTAGGCGATCAGGTCGGCGATGGTGCCAATTTTGAGTCCGTGCTGCGCCGCAAAAATTTGCAAGTCTGGCAGCCGCGCCATGGTGCCGTCTTCGTTCATGATTTCGCAAATCACCGAGGCGGCCGAGCAACCCGCCATCGAGGCCAAATCACAACCGGCTTCGGTGTGACCAGCGCGCATCAAGACCCCACCGTCAACGGCTTGCAAGGGGAAGATGTGACCGGGCTGAACCAAGTCGCTGGCTTGGGCATTTTTAGCCACGGCCACTTGCACGGTGCGGGCGCGGTCGGCGGCAGAAATACCCGTCGTCACGCCTTCGGCGGCTTCAATGGACACCGTGAAAGCCGTGGCGTGTTTGGCCCCATTGCGCGCGACCATCGGCGGCAATTGCAGGCGTTCGCACAATTCGCGAGACAAGGTCAGGCAAATCAAGCCGCGGGCGTGTTTGGCCATGAAGTTGATGAACTCGGCTGACACATGGTCCGCGGCCAGCACCAAATCGCCCTCGTTTTCACGGTCTTCTTCGTCGACCAAAATCACCATGCGACCCGCGCGAATGTCAGAGACGATGTCTTCAACGGGTGAGATGGCCACTGGTGCGTCAGGGGCGGCGTGGTCAGCGGGGGCCAGTGGGTTTGGAGGGGTTTGTGGGGAAGATGAGGTGGCCATGGGCTGGGTCTGCAATGCGATCTTGGGCAAACCAAGATTATCGCCGCCTTTGAAGAACTTGACTATTTTTTGACATGGATTTGTCAGGGCGATCAAAAACCCTCTATAATTCGAAGTTCTGCGGCTGTAGCTCAGCTGGATAGAGTACTTGGCTACGAACCAAGGGGTCGTGGGTTCGATTCCTGCCAGCCGCACCACATGGATAGCCCTAGAACAGCGATGTTCTAGGGCTTTTTCATTGGCCCATGACTGGGTAACTTTGGCGGCATTGGTGGCTTCGGTATGCTCTTTGTATGAACAACGCTTTGACACGTGGAACAGACCGCCAAGTCGAACGTCAAGTCGACCGCCAAGCCGACTTTGACGACGAAGACGGCGATCCGAGTTTGCCCGCCTTGCCCAAGGGCAGTAAAAACTACATCACCCCCGCGGGGTATCAGCGGCTGCGCGACGAGTTGCTGACTTTGATCGACATCGAGCGTCCCCAGGTGGTGGACGTGGTGCACTGGGCCGCCAGCAATGGCGACCGTTCTGAGAATGGCGACTATTTGTATGGAAAAAAACGCTTGCGTGAAATTGACCGCCGCATTCGCTTCCTGACACGCCGATTGGAGATCGCCGAGATCGTTGACCCGACTTTGCACCACGGCAACGACCAAATCTTTTTTGGCGCTTCGGTGACTTATGAAGACGATTTGGGCGAACAACGACAGATCACCATCTTGGGCATTGACGAGGCCAATAGCGCTTTGGGCCAAGTAAGCTGGGTGTCCCCGATTGCACGCACCTTGCTCAAGGCGCGGTTGGGTGATGTTTTGCGTTTGCCGACGCCACAAGGCGTTCGAGAAATCGAGGTGCTGTCGGTGGATTACCCGCCACCGAGCGATGCCCTTTAAGCCGCTGGCTGAATCCGCTCGGACCTGAGCACGTCGTTGAGTTGGCGCAAACGCCGCAAAGCGGCTTCAAATTGGCTCAGGTCTTTCACCGAAATCAAGAAGCGCAAGTCGACGGTGTCGGCTCTCGCCGTGCTGCCAATGTCCACATGGGTAATGTCGATTTCTGAATTGGCGAGGTTGGTCGTGACCTTGGCCAGAAGGCCTTTTTTGTTGACCGCAGTCACCAACAGACCGGCCTCAAATTGGCGCACGGGCTCGTCAGACCAATCCACCGAAATGAAACGTTCGCGGTCACGCAGTTGTTGTTTGAGGGCATTGGGGCAGCTGGCCGTGTGGACCATCAAGCCCTCGCCATGTCCCAAATAACCCAACACCGCATCGCCGGGAATGGGGCGGCAACAGCTGGCGTATTGAACCGACGCATTTTCGCTGCCGTCCAACAAGACGGCTCCTTGCGAGACTTTTTCGTGTGAGGTGAATAACTCTGTGCTGAGCAGCAAAGCATTTCGTTTTACGCCGGTTTCAGCCAAGAGGGCGGTGAGCCGCTTGGCCACGATGCTGGCCACGCGTTTGCCCAAACCAATGTCGGTCAAGAGGTCGCTTTGCGTCTTGTTGCCGGTGAAACGGAGCAGTTTTTCCAAAATGCCTTTAAAGGGCTTTTGCTCAAAATCAGGCAACTCCTCGAACCCTTCAGCCCGCAACGCTTGCAACATGAGCTTTTCGCCCAAGGTTTCAGACTCGGTTTGCGCCAGCGTTTTCAAATAGTGCCGAATTTTCGAGCGGGCCCGACCAGTGCGGACAAAGCCAAGCCAAGCTGGGTTCGGCGCTGAGACTGGGGCCGTGATGATCTCAACGATATCGCCATTTTTGAGTTCGGTGCGCAACGGCACTTGCTGGCCGTTGACCTTGCCGGCCACCGTGCGGTCACCGATGTTGGAGTGGATGGCGTAGGCAAAATCGACGAGGGTGGCCCCACGGGGCAGCGCCATGATTTTGCTTTTGGGCGTGAACACATAAACCGCATCGGGGAATAAATCCACTTTGACGTGGTCCCAAAACTCGGCGGCGTCTTGGGTTTCGTCTTGAATGTCCAACAGCGATTGCAACCACTGCGTGCCCAATCGGTCACCCGATTCGGGCCCCGTGTCGCTGGCCTTGTAAAGCCAATGGGCGGCCACACCGGCTTCGGCCACCAAATGCATGTCTTCGGTGCGCATTTGGAACTCGATGTTGATGCCCGAAGGCCCCACCACGGTGGTGTGCAAGGACTGATAGCCATTCACTTTGGAGATGGCGATGTGGTCTTTGAATCTGCCCGGGACGGGCTTGTACATCTGGTGCAAAACACCGAGCGCGGTGTAGCAATCTAGGGTCTTAGGCACCACCACGCGGAAGCCATAAATGTCGGTCACCTGAGCAAAGCTCAGGTGTTTGTCGTCCATCTTTTTGTAAATGGAAAACAGGGTTTTTTCACGGCCGGCCATGCGCACCGTCAGGCCTTGGGCCGCCAGTTCTTCGCCCACATCATGGCGAACTTTTTGTAGCAAATCGCGTCGTCGGCTTCTGGCTTTGGAGACCGCCTTGGCCAATACGGTGTGACGCCAGGGGTGGAGGTGGCGGAACGACAAGTCTTGCAGTTCGCGGTAGGTTTGGTTCAAGCCGAGGCGGTGCGCAATCGGGGCATAAATTTCAAGGGTTTCCGATGAAATTCGGCCCCACTTGCTGCGTGGCACATCCGACAAGGTTCTCATGTTGTGGGTGCGGTCGGCCAACTTGATCAAAATCACCCGCACATCGCGGGCCATCGCCAAAAGCATTTTGCGGAAAGACTCGGCTTGGTTTTCTTCGCGGGTGTTGAACTCGAGTTTGTCGAGTTTGGTCAGGCCGTCCACCAACTCGGCGACCGCCACGCCAAAACGTTCGATCAACTCGGCCTTGGTAACGCCGCAGTCTTCCATGGCGTCGTGCAACAACGCCGCCATTAAGGCTTGGGCGTCCAGTTTCCAGGCAGCGCACTGGGCGGCGACGGCAATGGGGTGGGTAATGTAGGGTTCGCCGCTGCTTCGCAGTTGACCCAGATGGGCTTCGTCGGCAAAACGATAGGCCTGACGAACTTGCTCTATCCCAAGGGCGTCCAGATAACCGAGGTTGTCGGTCAACGCCGCAAAACTAGCGGCCGTCGCGTTCGCTGCCGCCGTGGCTTGAGACGTTTTGGCGTTGGGAGATAGGGGCTTTTGGGTGACCGCAGACATGCGCTTACTTTAAGCGAACTGCGGCCTCATTTCCAGATGAAAGCCCCAAGGTGATGACGTATTTAAACGACTTTTTTCAACATCTCGAGGCCGACTTTGCCTTCGGCAATTTCACGCAGTGCGGTGACGCCGGGTTTGTTCTTGCTTTCGATTTTGGCGGTGTGGCCTTGGCTGAGCATGCGAGCGCGGTAAGTGGCTGCCAACACCAATTGGAAACGGTTGGGGATGTTGACCAAGCAATCTTCGACGGTAATGCGTGCCATAAGGGGATAAAACTCCGTGAAAAATCAGGACAGAAAGAACGTTAAGACAAGTTCAGAGATTGGAAAGTGCTGGCCCTGGAACGGGCTTGGGCCGCGTATTTGAGTCTCTGGGCATGCACCACAGATTTCAGGTCAAAAAGCGCACTCTCAAACAACTCGTTAATTATAACGAAGTCGAAGTGAACGGCTTGCGCCACCTCGATTTCAGCGTTGTGCATGCGCACCTCGATGACCTCGGGGCTGTCCTCCCCCCGGCCTTCCAAACGCGCCCGTAACTCGGTGAAACTGGGCGGCAAAATGAAAATCAAAATGGCGTTGCTGTAAGTCTTTTTAATTTGCAAGGCCCCTTGGTAATCAATTTCAAGCAACACGTCGCCGCCATCGGCCATGCGTTCTTCGATCATTTTTTTCGAAGTGCCGTAACAGTTGCCATGCACCTGAGCCCACTCAACAAAGCCGTCCTCGGCCACCAGGCGTTGAAATTCTTCTGTCGACACAAAATGGTATTCACGGCCATTTCGCTCTTGGCCGCGAGGTGCCCGTGTGGTGTGCGAGACCGAGAGTTGCACTTGGCTGTCCAGGGCCAACAAGCCGCGCACCAAACTTGATTTACCGGCGCCGCTGGGGGCGGCCACCACAAAAAGATTGCCTGGATATTCCATGGTGAGGAAGGTCAAAAAGGAGCATTATCCTCCGATGGTTGGCGTTTTTGAGGCGGTGAATTGTGTTCCACTGAAGGCCATGCTGAAAATTGTTGCTCGACCCATTCTTCGTTGGCATTCGCAACGGGCAGGGCTTTGCGTGTTGAGCATGGCCTTGTTGGTAAGTCCCTTGGCTTTTGCGCAAAACGCTTCATCTGGCGGCCTGCTAAATTCACTGCCCAACCCACGTTGGACCCCCGGCGCGACCAACCCGGCGGTCAGTCAGGCCAATATCCACAGCACCATTTGCGTGAACGGTTATGCCAAATCCATCCGACCGCCTTCCACATGGACCACGGCGCTCAAGCGCCAGCAAATCAGACAAATGGGCTTGCGTGATCGCCGCTTGGGTCGCTACGAGGAAGACCATTTGATCGCCTTGTCGATTGGCGGTCACCCCAGCGACGAGCGCAATTTGTGGCCCCAAGCGCGCAGTGGGCGGTGGTCCGCCAGTGCCAAAGACGACTTGGAATTTGTGCTTTACAAAATGGTTTGTACGGGCGAAATGGGCTTGGTGGACGCCCAGCGGGCCATCGCCAGCAACTGGGTGCAAGCGTATGAAACTTACGTCCCCAGCCATCGAGGTTGGTTGGCCCAGCGCCGACGCCGCTTTGAATAAAACAGCCGCTTAATCAGCCCGTGCAGTAAGCCTGTTCATGTTCATGTTCAGTAAGGCAGCCCTGTGTAGTTTTCGGCCAAAGCGGCTTGGGCTTTTTCTGACGAAAACAAGTAGTCCAACTCCACTTGCTGCAGTTTTTGATCGTAGGCGGCGTTGTCCGGGAAGTTGTGCAGCAGGGTCGTGAGCATCCAAGAGAAGCGTTGGGTTTTCCAAACCCGGGCCAAGGCGTTGGCGGAATACCGGTCGAGGCCGGTGTCGTCGCCATGCAGGTAATGTTGGACCAACCCTTCATACAAGTAGTGGATGTCGGAGCCCGCAGTGTTGAGCCCACGTGCGCCCGTGGGCGGCACGATGTGGGCGGCGTCACCCGCCAGGAACAAATTGCCGTAGCGCATGGGTTCAACCACGAAGGAGCGCAGTGGGGCAATGGATTTTTCGATCGAAGGGCCCGTCACCAGTTGGGCGGCCACTTCAGCAGGCAGACGGCGTTTGAGCTCCTCCCAAAAGGCCTCGTCGGACCAGTTCTCCACCGAATCGGTCAGCGGGACTTGGATGTAATAACGGCTCAGCATGGGCGAGCGCATGGAACACAAAGCAAAGCCCCGCTCGTGCTTGGCGTAGATCAATTCAGACGACACGGGTGGTGTCCTCGACAAGACGCCCAACCAGCCAAAGGGGTACACCTTTTCATATTCTTTGAGCACATCGCTGGGGATGGATTTGCGGCTGACGCCGTGGTAGCCATCGGCCCCGACGACGTAATCGCAATCAAGCCGGTGGGTTTGGCCTTCGTGCTCGTAGGTCACGTAGGGCTTGGCTTCAGCGGAACCGGCGGGGGCCTCGCTTTTTAGACGGTGGGGTTGTACGTTTTCAGCGTTGTGGATCACCACACCGTTCAGGCGGTCACGGGCTTCGTACAAATCGCGGGTCACTTCGGTTTGGCCGTAAACGACCACGGTTTTGCCCTCCGCGTGTTTGTGCAAATCAATTCGGCTCATTTTGCCGTCGTGCGCGATGAAGAAACCTTCATGAACATGGCCCTCGCGGTCCATGCGCTCGCCGCATTGGGCCTCGCGCATCAACTTGGCAAAACCTTGCTCTAAGACGCCAGCCCGAATGCGTGCCAACACATACGCTCGGCTTTGTCGTTCCAACACCACTGAATCAATGCCTTTGAGGTGCAGCAACTGAGACAATAACAAGCCCGAGGGCCCGCCGCCGATGATGCATACCTGCGTTTGGGTGGGGTGTCCGGTGGTTGAAGCGGCGTTCATGAGATCTCCTGTTTTTCACAAGAATAGCCTCAGATCTCCCCGCTGAATAGGGATGATTGGCTTAAAAATTTGCACAAATCGAACATTTAGGTCGTCCTGCCAACCCCCTTGAAGATGCCTGCAAAGTAGGCGCTCAAGGCGCCACGCGCCGCCAAGGGCAGCACATGCCCGACGTATTGATCGGGGCGAACAATCACCAGGCAGCCTTCGTGGCGGTCAATGCCACGGGCTTCGAAAAGGTCTACGCTTCGGTGGTCAACGCAGAAAACCTTTTCGTAATCACACAGCCCATAGCGGCCCACATGGGGGCGCAAAAGGGCGGGCATCGTCTCGTGGTTCAAGTCCCGATGGCCTTGTTGAAAGACGGCTCTGGTGTCGATCAGGGCGTCCACATCGGCTCCCGCCGCTGTGTGTTGGCGCAGCGGTGAGGCGGGGTCGTGCGCCAACCAGTCACAAAGTTTTGCGATCGTCCCCCCCGCTGCACCCGTGTCATTTTGCGGTGCAAACAGGAAGAGCCTAAAGCGCGCATCAGCCTCCACGGTGTGGCCCAGTTGCATGGGCTTGGCGTCGGCCAGTCGAATCACCGGTGCGGAGTGAAAGCGTTTGCCCAAGTCAAAGCCAGGGGCCAAAGCCTGGTAGCTGTTAAGGCCCGTCAACGCGCTGGGCTCGTACTGGATGGTCAAGCCACAGGTGAAGGGCAGGTTTTTAACAAACTCACGAGCGACACGGGGCAAGCCATCTTTGCCTTCTCCGATATTTTCTTGGGCCAGAGAGTCAGCACGGGCGCCGACCACGCGCGCCCATTTGTGATCGAACGCCACCAAGCCCTGGGCCGCCGCGCGGCGCTCGGCCGAATAACTGTGCAGCAAGGAGGCATCGGCTTTGCCGGTTAACACCGAAATCAATTTCCAACCCAAGTTGAAGGTGTCTCCCATTGAGACGTTCATGCCTTGCCCGGCTTTGGGGCTGTGGGTGTGGCAAGCGTCCCCAGCCAGCATGACGCGGGGCGAGCGTGTGGCCAATTGGTCGGGCGGCACATCGTCAAACTTGTCGGTCAGGCGGTGACCAATTTCATAAATTGACCACCAAACCACTTCTTTCACGGCCAGCTTAAACGGCTTCAAAATGCGTTGGGCCTTGGCGACAATGTCGTCGGCGTTTAGGCCGCGTTTCGCCACGCGTTCATGCTCGCCGAGTGAGTCCATTTCCACATAAAGGCGCACCAAATGTCCGCCTTCACGCGGCAGCACCATCAATGTGCCGTCGTCTTTGGAGCGCACGAAGGACTTGATGCGCCAATCGGGAAAATCGGTCACGGCCAACAAATCAATCACCCCCCAAGCTTGGTGTGCCGCATCGCCGTGCAAGGCGCCACCAATGGCGGTGCGAACATTCGAGCGGGCCCCGTCGCAGCCAATCACGTAATTTGCCCGCACGGTTTCGGTTTGTCCCTCACGGCCTGGTGAGGTGTGTTCCAAGGTAACGGTCACGGGGAATTCGGAGGCGTCAGGGTCGACCTTCAAAGTCGCCACTTTGAGGCCATAGTCGGGCTCGAGTCGGGTGGGAGCGTTGCGCATCACCTCCATGAACAGGTCGTGCACCCGCGCTTGGTTGATGAGCACATGGGGCATTTCAGAAATGCCATCGGGCACGTCTTGGACTCGCGCCACCCGAGTCAGCGCGGCTTGCTCTTGCGGTGCCCAAAAAGTGGTTTCATTGATCCAAACCGATTCGCGCAAGACTTTTTCGGCAAAGCCAAAGGCTTGAAACATTTCCATCGAGCGCACGCTGATGCCATCGGCTTGGCCTTTTTCCATCGGCACCAATTTTGGTTCTACGACCAAGGTGCTGATCTCCGGCACCTTGGCCAATTGCGCCGCTAAACAAAGACCTGCAGGACCGGTGCCTGCAATCAAGACGTCCACGGTTTTGGGCAACGGACTGTGGGGGAGGCGGTGCTTGGGCGCAGCCGCTAGGATGTCAGGATCGCCGGGCTTGAAGCCGTTGAGGTGGTATTGCATGAGGTCTCCTTTTTAGGGATGATGTCTAAAATGTGTTTACTTATTATAAGTATACATATTAAATGAAAGCAATCCCAAAAGTGGCTAAAAATGGCTAAAAATGGCTTAACAAGGGCTTAAGGTTGGTTTGAAATGAACAGAATTGACATGGCTGGCCACTTGATTCGCCGGCTGAATCAGCAGTCGACACAGGTGTTTCAGTCGCAAACTCAGGCAGCGGGTATTGACTTGACCTCGGTGCAATTTGCCGCGCTCGACACCATTGAGAAAGAGCCCGGCATCGATCAGGCTTCGGTGGCGGCGGCCATCAGCTTTGATCGGGCGACTTTGGGCAGTGTCATTGATCGCCTCGAGTCCAAGGGTTGGGTTGTTAGGCAAGTGAGTCCGCAAGACCGCCGGGCGAGGTCATTGAGCCTGACCGTTGAAGGCAAGCAGGTTTTAGCAGCTTGCAGGCCGGTGGTGGAGGGCCTTCAGTCGGTCATTTTGGCGCCCCTGTCTGACCCAGAGAAAGCCACTTTTTTGGCGCTCGCCCAAAAAGCGCTTCGGCTGAAATAAACTGCCCTGTGATTCAGGGAACAAGCGTCAATTTTTAAAAGGCATTTTCCATGCGCATTCTTCACACCATGCTGCGGGTGGGCAACTTGCAAAAGTCCATCGATTTTTACACCCAAGTGTTGGGCATGTCATTGCTTCGCCAAAGGGACAACCCCGAATATCAATACACCTTGGCCTTTTTAGGTTACGGCACGAACCCGGAACATGCCGAGTTGGAGTTGACCTATAACTACGGCGTCGATCACTACGAATTGGGTACCGCCTACGGCCACATTGCGTTGGCCGTGCCCGATGCGGCCGAGGCTTGCGCGAAGATGAAGGCCGCTGGGGGCGTGGTCACGCGCGAGGCGGGGCCGGTGAAAGGGGGCAGCACGGTGATTGCTTTTGTGCAAGACCCCGATGGCTACAAAATCGAATTGATTCAGCGGCCTGCGTAAAAATCAAGCCGCTCAGGGCTGAATCGGCCCATTTGCAAATTAGCCAATCCACCTTGTGGGCCTTATCGGCCCATTGAATAAAACGCGTCGTTGGGCCGCATGCTGGTCACATTGGCCATGCGGTTTGACAGGCCAAAGAAGGCCGCAATGGCGGCAATGTCCCACGCGTCTTCTTGGCTAAAACCATGCTGGTTCAGCGTTTCAAAGTCGTCGTTGTTCACCGCATAAGATTGGGCTGAAACCTTCATCGCAAAGTCCAACATGGCTTTTTGACGCGGTGTCAGGTCGGCCTTGCGGTAGTTGATGGCGACTTGATCGGCAATCAAAGGATTCTTGGCACGTATCCGCAAAATGGCCCCGTGCGCCACCACACAATATTGACATTGGTTCGCGTTGCTGGTAGCGACCACAATCATTTCGCGCTCGGCCTTGGTGATGGGCCCGGGCTTGTCCATCAGCGCATCGTGGTAAGCAAAAAAAGCGCGGAATTCATCGGGTCGATGCGCCAGCACCAAAAACACATTGGGGACGAATCCCGACTTTTCTTGCACGGCCAAGATTCGGCTGCGAATGTCTTCCGGCAAGCCATTGAGCGCCGGCACCGGGAAGCGGCTGATCGGTGAATCGGTGGGGGCTGGCGTGGTCATTGGCGTTGGTTCAGCTGTTTGTTCAAGGAAAGGGTGACGTCGTTCTTGCTTGGATTAGAACCCAGTCTGAGAGACTCGTCTCCCGGCCAAAATGAAGACTCAAAATTTAGATTTTGAAGCGATCCACTTCCACCCGGTTGGTTTCCGAGATGCGGGCCAATTCACTGGCCGTGGCGGTCAATTCTTCTGAGGCGGCCGAACTGGCATTGGCGACCCGCGTGATTTGTTGCACATTGGCATCGATCTCCTGCATGGCGCTGCTTTGCTCTTCCACTGCGGCTGAAATTCTTTGCAACATGCCGTCCGTACTCAGGGCGCCCGACTCGATGTGGTTCAACTCCGCACTCACGGCGGCCACGGTCTCGACGGCGCGTTTGGCCTCGATCTGTGCTTGCCGCACCAAGGCGGTGATCTCTTGGGTGCTGTCGGCCGAGTTGATGGCCAACTTACCCACTTCGTCCGCCACAACCGCAAAGCCTTTGCCGTGCTCACCCGCACGGGCGGCTTCAATGGCGGCATTCAAGCTCAGCAAATTCGTCTTGTAGGCAATGCTTTCAATGGCTTCAGAAATCTTGTTGATGCGGTGCGAGTTGTCGGCAATGTTGTTGACCACTTCCACCATCAGCTGCATTTTTTCTTTGCCGGTGCGCACCAGGTCCACTGAATTTCTGGAATGGCGACTGGCGGACTCGGTGTTGTTCGCCACATCGGTAATGGCATTAACGGCCATTTTGAGCGCCATCGACACTTGTTCAATCGAGAGGTTTTGACTTTGCGCGCCATTCGAAATTTGCACCATGGCCTGGCTGGTTTGGTTGGCTTGAACTGCCAACGACTGGGTGTTGCCACCAATGGTCTTGAGGGCACTGCCCAATGAAGAAAGCGACGTGTTGAGGTGGGTTTTTAGGGTTTGGAGTGCGCCTTGACCTTGCGCTTGAACCCGTTGAGTCAGATCACCTTGGGCCACTCCCGACATCACACGGCCGACGTCGTCCATCATGATTTTGAGGGCATCAAAAGAGCGCTGGGCTTGCTCCAAGGCGAGTTTGAAATCGCCTTGCACCGTTGGGTTGGATTCACCCAGCACGCGCACCTCGAAGCGTCCGGCCTCCAGCGAAGCCAAGGCGCCATTGATGGCGGCCATTGTCTCTTGGATGCGCGTTGAGCTCTGGTTGACCGCGTCTTTCATGTCGGCCAGATCGCCGCGCAAATCTGAGGAGACCCGTTTTGAAAAGTCGCCTTGGGACAGTGCCGTGACGACCGATTTGACTTCGTCAATGGCGCGCTGCTGCGCATCCAGCATCTGATTGAAGGCCTTGCCCGTTTGTCCAATTTCATCGCTGCCGACTGCTTTTAATCGCAGGCTGAAATCGGATTTTTTCTCCACTTGCGTGAGCAGTGTTTGCAATTTTTCAAGGGGCTGGGTAATCGACCGGGTAATCAACCAAGCGATCACCATGGCCAAGATCACGGCCACCGCAGATAAAACCCACATCAGCAACTGACCTGTTGCCGAATCGGATTCGGCTTCAAGCGTAAAAGCATCGATTGCATCGGTTTGGGTTTGGGCAAGTTGCCCGATGCTGGCCAAATAAACGGTCTGAAGGGGTAACAAGTTCTCGACCAAGCTTTCACGGGCTTTATCCAATTGACGAGACTTGATTAATTCAATGATTTGAGCTTCTTGCGATTTGAAGTTTTTTCGAGCCTCGATCATCTTGGCCAAAGCCTCTTTTCCTTGTGGGGTTTTGATGGTTTCTTGCAAACGGGCCACCGCATCGGCCACTTTGGGGGCCGAATCTTCAATCTTCTTTAATTCACCCTCGGTGACGCTCGGGTTACTGGTCAGCATGGCGGTGCGCAGGGCACGCGATTGGCGATTTACCTCATTTTCAATTTGGTGTGCCAGTTGGACTTTGACCAAGCGGTCGTGGGTAATGGTTTTGATACTGCTGTCGACGGCGCTCAATTCATGCATGCCCACCGAGGCGACGGCCACGAGTAAACCCAGCAAAACGGCGAACGCCAACGCCATTCGTTTACCAATGCGAATATCTTGCAAGTTCATGGGCTTAATCTGTGGGCAAATTGAATTCATTTAGATAATAAATCAAATGCATTCTTTGCTTGAATGTCACTTAAGTGCTAAAAAGGCCCTTGCCAAGGGGCTGACCCGGTCCCACTTTGGCCATGACGGTGCTAACCTCAACGAAACAACCTGGAGGCTCCCATGTCTGAACGTCGTAATTTTCTGAAGCAAGCCACTCTCTCTGGTGCCGGCTTAATGGCCGCAGCGGCCGCACTCCCTGCACAAGCCCAAGACGCCCATCCGCTACCCTACAAGGGGCCCCATGAGATGGTCAAGGGCGTCAAAATTGTTTCAATTCATCAAGCCGATGGGGCTGAAACCCTCGGCGTCGTGACAGCCAAGGGCGTGGTGGACATCCGTGCGGTGGCGAAAAAAATGAAAATTCAGTCGCCTTACACCTTGGATGAATTGCTGCAACAAGGCAACGCCCCTGGGTTCTACGCGGCCTTGAAAGCAGCAGATAAATCGGGGGTGGCTTATTTAGATGAGTCCAATATCACCCATGGGCGATTGTTTATGAACCCCAGCAAAATCGTTTGTGTGGGTCTGAACTACAAAGCCCACGCCGACGAGGTGGGCATGAAGCACCCCAGCGTACCGCCGCTTTTTAACAAGTACAACAACACCTTGGCGGCGCACAACTGCATTTTGAAAATTCCCTCGCCCGATATTTCCTACAAACTGGATTACGAAACCGAGTTGCTGATTGTGGTGGGTAAAACCATGCGCAACGTGCCCGCGGCTGAGACCCTCAAATATGTGGCGGGTTATTGCACCTCGAATGATTTCTCCTCTCGTGACTTGCAGTTGGAAACGCCTTCGGTTCAGTGGATGATTGGTAAAACTTTGGACCAATATTTGCCAATTGGCCCTTATTTTGTTGCCGCTGATTTGGTAGGCGACCCCAACCAACTCCAGCTCAAAACCTATGTGAATGGCGAGTTGCGCCAAAACTCCAATACGTCGGATTTCATCCACAACACCCAAGCCATGCTGGCCTACATCAGCAAATTCTGGACCTTGGAGCCTGGCGACATCGTCATCACAGGCACCCCGCAGGGGGTCATCTTGGGTTACCCCAAAGACAAACAAGTTTGGCTGAAAAAAGGCGACGTGGTGGTCAGCTCCATCGAAAAACTGGGCGATTTGCGCTTCACCTTGGGCTGATCCTTTTCTCGTAACAAGTAGATTTTAAAAAAACACCCTTCAAAAAATACCTGAAGCAGCTTAAAAGCTTGCCTCAAGCCTTCTACAAGTCGGAGACCACCATGCGCAAGAAATCCATTTTTAGCCTCACCCGTTGCACCGTTTTGGCACTGGCCAGTTTGGTTGCGTTGCCCACTTGGGCGCAACAAACCATCAAGATCGGCTCCTTTTTGTCGGTGACCGGGCCAGCGGCCTACTTGGGTGACCCCGAGCTCAAAACCCTGCAGATGGTCATTGAAAAGATCAACAAAGAGGGCGGTCTGCTGGGACGCCCGATTGAGTTGGTTTTTTATGACGACGGCAGCGAAGCCAGCAAAGCCAACAGTTTTGCAAAACGCCTGATTGAGAATGACCAAGTGGTGGCCATCTTGGGGGGCACCACCACGGGCGCCACCATGGCCGCTATTCCGCTGGTTGAGAAAGCCGAAATGCCCTTCATTTCACTGGCCGGTGCGGTTTCGATCATTGAACCTGTGCGCAAATGGGTTTTCAAAGTGCCACCTACCGACCGCATGGCCGCTGAACGGGTTTTTTCCGACATGAAAAAGCGTGGAATTTCCAAAGTGGCTTTGTTGTCCGAAACCGCAGGCTTTGGCGCATCGGGCCGAAAAGAAACCTTGGCCCTGACGCAAAAATACGGCATCGAATTGGTGGCCGATGAAACCTTCGGCCCCAAAGACACCGACGTCACCGTTCAGTTGACCAAAATCAAATCGACACCCGGACTGCAAGCGGTGTTTGTTTTTGGCGCCGGCCAAGGCCCCGCTGTGGTCATGAAGAACATCCAACAACTGGGCATCAAAGTGCCGATTTATCAATCGCACGGCGTTGCCTCGGAAGAATTCATCAAGCTGGCTGGCAGCGCGGCCGAAGGCGTTCGGTTGCCAGCCGCTGGTTTGTTGGTGGCCGATAAATTGCCCGCCAATGACCCGCAAAAGAAAGTCGTGGTCGACTACACCAAGGCCTTCAATGACCAATGGAAAACCGACGTTTCTGGCTTCGGCGGCCATGCCTACGATGCCTTGTACCTCTATGTCGGCGCTGTCAAGCGCGCCAATTCCGTCGACAAAGACAAGGTGCGCCTCGCCTTAGAAAGCACCAAAGGCTTTGTCGGCACCGCAGGGGTTTTCAACCTGTCCGAGAAAGACCACTTGGGCCTGGACTTGAGCGCTTTCAGAATGCTAGAAGTCAAGAAGGGCGATTGGGCATTTGCGGATTGATTCGCGTCCCCCATGCATTTTTCGCAATTTCTGCAGTTCCTTTTTTCAGGGTTGACCGTTGGGTCAACCTACGCTTTGGCGGCGTTGGGATTCACATTGATTTACAACGCCAGCCAAGTGATTAACTTCGCGCAAGGCGAGTTCATCATGTTGGGCGGGATGTTGGCGGTTTATTTCAGTCTGCAAGGTTGGCCACTGCCCGTGGTCATGCTGCTGGCCATCGCTTTGCCGGCCTTGGTTGGCATCCTGTTGGAAAAATTAGCGATTGAGCCTGTCAAAGGGGCCGAACCCATCACCTTGATCATCATCACGATTGGCGCCTCTTTGGTGATTCGGGGTTTGGTACAGGTTTTCTTGGGTAAAGGGACTTTCAGTTTGCCGCCCTTTTCTGGCGATCAACCCATCGAAATCGGTGGCGCGACCTTGTTGCCCCAAAGCTTGTGGGTGATGGGGGTCACCGGTTTGGTGGTGGTGGGATTGTGGTTTTTCTTTGCCAAAACCCTGCTCGGCAAGGCCATGCTCGCGACCTCTTTCAACCGAATGGCGGCCCAAATGGTGGGCATTAATGTGCAGTGGATTTTGTTGTTGAGCTTTGCCATGTCGGCCGCGCTCGGCGCCTTGGGTGGGATTTTGATCACCCCCATTACCTTGACCTCTTATGACGTGGGGGTGATGTTGGGACTCAAGGGTTTTGTGGCGGCTGTTTTGGGCGGCATGGGCAGTGGTTTGGGTGCGGTGGTGGGGGGCTTGTTGGTTGGTGTTTTAGAAGCCTTCGGTGCGGGCTACATTTCTTCGGCCTACAAAGACGCCATGCCTTTTGTTTTGATCTTATTCATCTTGTTTTTCTTGCCACGCGGTTTGTTTGGCGGTCAAGCGACCGACCGGGTTTAAAGCATGCGAAACAAAGGCTTGTTGGTTTTGGGGCTGATTTTGTTGGCGCTGCCATGGCTGTTGCCCAACCCGTTTTATACCGATTTGGTCATCCGCATGGCCATCAACGCGGTGGTGGTATTGGCGCTGAATTTATTAATGGGGTTTGCCGGTCAAATCAGTCTGGGCCACGCCGGCTTCTTTGGCATCGGGGCCTATGCCAGTGCGATTTTGCCTTCGCAATTTGGCTGGCACCCCATGCTGGCCTTGTTGGCTGGGGTCGTGATCACGGGGAGTTTGGCTGGCGTGGTGGCGCGCCCCATCTTCAAGTTAAAGGGCAATTATTTGGCGATGGCCACCCTGGGCTTGGGCATCATCATCAGCATGGTGCTCCGCAATGAAGCCCAATGGACGGGCGGCCCTGACGGCATGTCGGTTTTGCCCATGAGCTGGGCGGGCTTTGAAATTTCGGGCGACAAGACCTGGTATTGGATCGTCGCCTTCATTTTGTTTGCCAGCGTTTGGGGTGCTTTGAACCTGATCAACTCGCCCTTTGGTCGCGCCTTGCAAGCCTTGCATGGCTCGGAGGTGGCCGCCAAGGTGGTGGGTGTGGACGTGGTGGGCTACAAGGTCACGGTGTTCGTTTTATCGGCCACCGTCGCCAGCATCATGGGCAGTATCAGCGCGCACTATGTGGGGTTTGTCACGCCCAATATGGCAGACTTTTTTCACTCCATCGAGTTGGTGACCATGGTGGTCATGGGCGGCATGGCCTCGGTGTTTGGCTCGGTGGTCGGCGCGGTTTTATTGACCGCCTTGCCACAGGCTTTGACCGCTTTTGAGGGTTGGGAAACCGTGGCTTTGGGCGCTGTTTTGATGCTCTGCATGGTCTTTTTGCCCAAAGGCGTGGTCCCGAGTTTGGCTGCGAAATTTGAAAAAAACAAAGCGATGGATGACGATGGCCTTGCTTGAAGTCAAAGACCTGTCCATCCACTTTGGCGGTGTTAAAGCCGTTGAAGGCATTGAATTCAGTTGGGAGTCGGGCCAGGTCTATGCCGTGATTGGCCCGAACGGCGCGGGGAAAACGACCTTGTTCAACATGATCACGGGTCTGTACAAACCCAGCCGGGGCGAGGTTTTTTTAGAGGGGCAGCCGATTGCAGGCAAGAGCCCCAATGCCCTGGCCTTGATGGGCATGGCCAGAACCTTTCAGAATTTGCAAATTTTCATGAACATGTCGGCCCTGGAGAACGTCATGGTCGGCGCGCATCTGCGTTTGGACCGCAGTTGGTTGAAAGGCTTGATGGCGTGGCCCAGCTTGCGCAAAGCCGACCAGGCGCTGCGCCAGGAAGCGGCCGATTGGATGGACTTCGTGGGGCTCAAAGCACAGGTGAATGCCCGCGCCGACAGCCTGCCTTATGGCGCTTTGAAACGTTTGGAAATAGCCCGCGCTTTGGCCATGAAGCCGCGTTTGATTTTCTTAGATGAACCGGCGGCAGGCTTGAACGCCACAGAAACCGAGGAGATCGTCGCCTTGATCCGCAAAATTGCCAACGCCGGCCTGACCGTGGTCTTGGTGGAACACGACATGAAACTGGTCATGAACCTGTCTGACCGCATTTTGGTGATGGAGAGCGGTCGAAAACTCGCAGAAGGCACGCCCGCTGAAGTGAGCCAAAACCCCGCCGTGATTGCGGCCTATTTGGGGGGCATTGAGCGATGAATCCGGTCTCCATTCCTTTGCTTCAGGTCCAAAATTTGGAAAGCGCCTATGGGCGGATCAAAGCTTTAAAAGGTCTGGATTTTCACATTCAGGCCGGTGAAACCATTGCCTTCGTCGGTGCCAACGGCGCGGGCAAAACCACCTTGCTGAGGACCTTGTCGGGCGTTCAGCCCATGTCCCAAGGTCAAATTTTGTTCAAAGGCCAAAACATCAGCAAGCTGCGCGCCGACTTGCGCATGCGGGCTGGCATTTGCCAAAGTCCGGAGGGCCGGCAGGTCTTTGCGCCCATGACGATTGAAGACAATTTGCGCCTTGGGGCCTACACACAACCTGCTTCGGGCGTGGCGGATGGATTGGAAAAAATCTACCAACTTTTCCCAGTTCTGAAAGAAAAACGCCATTTGTTGGCGGGTCTTTTGTCCGGCGGTCAACAACAGATGTTGGCCATTGGCAGGGCTTTGATGGGCAACCCAACCTTGTTGCTGCTCGACGAGCCCTCCATGGGCTTGGCGCCTTTGTTGGTGGCCGAGATTTTTGAGGTGCTGAAAATCCTCAAAACACAAAACATGAGCATTGTGTTGGCCGAACAAAACGCCCTAGCGGCCTTGGAATTGGCCGACCGGGCTTATGTGCTCGAGACCGGTCGAATCTGTCTAGAGGGGAGCGGAGAAGACTTGATTCACAATGAACAGGTCCGCTCCGCTTATTTGGGGATGTAAATCCCCGCTGGCGCTCAGTGCTGGTAAACCCACTTGCCGTTTTCGATTCTGACCATCACTTGGCTTCGCTCGTCGACGCCGTTGTGGTCTTGCGGAGACATGGTGTAAACCCCTTCAGAGCCGACAAATCCTTTGAGTTGTTCCACGGCGTCGCGGATGGCCGAGCGAAACTCCACCGTACCGGGCTTGCCCGATTTCAAGGCATTGCGCGTGGCTTGGTCCAAAATGAGCAAGGCATCCCAAGCAGTGGCGCCGAATAAAGACCGGTTTTGAACGCCGACAGCCGCGTCGGATTTTTTCAAGAAGTCCACCGCCACCTTTTTGATGGGCGAACTGTCGGGCAATTGGTCCCCCACCAAGACGGGGGCCACGGTGAGGTAAGTGCCTTCAACCGATTTGCCCCCCACGCGTAAATAGTCGGCATTCGCCACGCCTTGGGTCTGATAGACCCGGCCTTTGTAACCACGTTGTGTCAATTCAATTTGAGGCAAAGCACCTGGTGTGCCTGAGCTCAAAATGTAGATGGCATCGGGGTTGGCAGCCATGATTTTCAGAACTTGGGAGGTCACGCTTTGGTCATTGGCGTTGTACTTTTCGCTGGCGACCAACTTGATGCCTTTGGTGGGCGCCAAGTTTTCAACCACCTTCAAAAAACCATCACCATAGCTGTTGGCCAAGCCAATGGTGGCGACGGTTTTGAGTTTGTCATTGGCCATGTGTTCCAAGACGCGGGTGGTTGAAATGGTTTCGGTTGGCGATAGCTTGAAGGCCCACTTGCGTGCGCCTTCTTGCGGCAAGACGATGGCACCGCCCCCGGCCAAACTGATGACCGGCACTTTTTCTGCGCCCGCTGCTTCGACGATCGCCAACGAGGTGGGGGTAAGGGAAGAACCAATGATGAGGTCTACCTTGTCTTCGGTGATCAAGCGCAAGGCATT
Organism: uncultured Curvibacter sp.; assembly: GCA_903828535.1. Classification (GTDB taxonomy): domain Bacteria; phylum Pseudomonadota; class Gammaproteobacteria; order Burkholderiales; family Burkholderiaceae_C; genus Curvibacter. The sequence continues at coordinate 27,303 of CAIKMN010000022.1, read as the reverse complement.
TTTGGCAGCGGTGCTGGTGTCTGAGTTGTCGTTCAACAAGGTGAATTTGGCTTTTTGCCCGCCCAATTCAGCCGGCCAAAGTTTCAGAATTTGTTCTTCTGGCATGCCGAGCGAGGCGCCGGGGCCTGAGAGCGACAAGATGATGCCCACATTGATGTCGGCCCAAGCGGAAAAACTTGTCAGCAAGGCGGCGCCCAGGGCGATGGTTTTGAATTTTCTAAAGGTTTTTTGAAGGGGTTGCACAAAGGTCTCCAGTTAAAAAAGTTGAGTCGAAGGGTTAAATTTTTAGCTTAATCTTTAATCATTAAGTATTCAGGTTTTGTTCAGCGTCGACGGCTTCTTTGAGCATCTTTCGAAAACGAATCAAGGCGGAATCAAAATGCAGCGGCAGCATCTGATCCAGGGCGTTATCGCTCAAATTTTTGTATTGCGCCGTGATCATGTCGCGGTCTTCATTGAAGGCTTCGAGCAAGGTGTTGTAAATGTTGTGGCGAACCGACTCCTCTTTCAGCGAAGCCCGGTGCGACTGTTGGAAAAAGTAATGCGTTGAGGTTTCGGTTTCAGGTGTCAGGGTTTGACAGCTGTGGTTCACCACCGCGCGGCTGTTGTCGTCCGGGGCATCCCCTACGGGGCGGCCGCCTGAGTTCATGAGCAAGGTCGATGGAAATAAGAAGTCGTAAATGAACCACCGATCCAAGTTGGAATCAAAGTTTCTGAAGCGCGTGTAAAAGGGCGGTGCGGGCACATCGGGGATGAAACGAGAGACCTTCACACCCCGCTGACCGTTGCTGTTCACCACTTCAACGGTGGGTTTGGCCAACGCAATGGCTTTGCTACCCCCCAGGGTATTCGCATGCACATAACTCAGGTGCGAGAAGTCGAGCAAGTTATCGGCAATCAGCAAATAAGGTGTGTCGTAATGCAGATAGCCCGGCACGTTGACCCAATCCGGGTGATCGCAGGAAAAGTTGTCGGGCAGCAGGGCTTCGTCGGCTTTCTCGGGGTCGCCCATCCAAACGAAGACCCACTTGTTCTTCACCACCAAAGGGTATTTTTTGACGCAGGCCTTGGCCGGTGGCTTGTCCATGCCCGGAACTTCTTGACATTGGCCGGTCTGGTCAAACAACAGGCCGTGATAGCCGCAACGCACGCTGTCGCCTTCACGTTTGCCAGTCGACAAAGGCGCATGCCGATGGCAGCACTTGTCAGCGATGGCGACCAGTTCATGGGCGCGGGTTCGATAGACCAGAATGGGCTCATTCAAGACCTTTCGGGTGAACAATTTGTCTTCATGGGCTTGGGGAATCTCGTGGTCCCACGCCACGACGTACCAACAATTTTTTAACCACATGCATGCCTCCTAAGCCAGCCCATCATTGACCGTTCGTTCACCCTTGGTTAACCTTCTTCCAGTGTCAAAAAAATCTGGGCCAGCGTCAATCAAAAACCAGTCACTTCAGGGAAAATACCTGCACCCATTTCCTGCCACTTGCCCCTCACCACGCCCTCCACCTGGCTTTCACAACTTCTAATGAACACGCTACTGACTCCAGAACTTAAATTCTTCGCCGATCTGAATGTCCAGGTAGACAGGCCACAAGACGTGGGCATGACGGTGCATGGGCAACGCCGAGTCATTTCCATTTTGGGAGGCGAGGTGCAGGGACAAGGGTGGACGGCTCGGGTGCTTCCAGGGGGCGCTGATTTCCAGATGATCGTGAACCCCACCTTGTCTGAGTTGGATGCGCGTTATGTTTTGGAAACCGATGCCGGAGATTTGATTTTTGTGCAAAACAGAGCCGTTCGCACCGCCTCCCCTGAGGTGATGGGGCGCTTGATCCGTGGCGAACCCGTTGATCCGCAGCAGGTTTATTTTCGCTGTACGCCTCAATTTGAAACGGCCTCCAAATCACTTTCTTGGATCAGTGAGAGGCTCTTCATCGGAACCGGCGCCAGAGAACCTGATCGGGTGATCATGCGGTTCTTTGAAGTGCTTTAACGGGCTTCGTCAGGCGCCGTTTTCTTTTGGGCAAAGGGAGCTTGGCAATGGCATGGTCATCGACTTCCAGCACCCGGTCCATGAGGTCATAGAGTTCACGGATCAACTCGGGGCCAAAGGATTCCTCAATCACTTGGTATTGGGCGCTGATTAAGGGGCTGAGTTCATCCACCAGGCCTTGCCCCTTCGCCGTCAGTCCAACGGTGACCCGACGCTGGTCGGTCTCAAAGCGCGTTCGGGTGATGAGTCCATTTTCTTCCATGCGTGCGAGCACGCCAGCCAAGCTGGGGCTCAGGATGTGGCATGACTCCCCAATCTGGCGCGGCTCGAGTTGCTTCATTTCGCCCAGCGTTCGCAAAATTCGCCACTGCTGTTCGGTCAGACCAAAGTGCGAAATGAGGGGTCGAAAGTGGCCAAGCAGTTTTTCGCGGGCCTTCAGAATCAGCTGAGGCAGGTTGCGGTGGGTCAGCGTAGGGGACAAGCCGGGCGCTCCTGTTTCAATCCACACCATGCACTCAATAAACCCGGGGCGATGAATCAACGGGGGCTTGAGCCGAGGCGCGGGTGCTTGAACTTTTCAAGGGGGTATTCCCCTTGAAGGCAGCCGCTAAATCGGTCGCGGCGCGCACCAGCAAGGTGGTGTCCACGCCGACCGCGACAAACTGGGCCCCAGCGTCTAAATACTGCCTGACCATTTTGGGGTCCGCCATCAAGATGCCGGCGGCTTTGCCCGCAGCGCGCACAGTGGCAATGCCTTCCAAAATGGTTTTGACGACTTCGGGGTGGCCGGGTTGACCTCTGAAACCCATCGAGGCCGATAAATCGGCGGGACCAAAGAAGACACCATCAACGCCCTCGACTTCTGCAATCGCTTTCAAATTTTGGATGGCGAGCGGGGTTTCGGCTTGGACCAAGAGGCACAGGTGGTCATCGGCTTGGTTCAAGTAATTGGTGACTTGGTTCCAACGCGAGGCCCTTGCCAGTGCCGCCCCAACGCCTCGAATGCCATGAGGCGGGTAGCGCATGGCCTTGACCATGCGCTCGGCCTGCTCCGGCGTGTCGATCATGGGAATCAACAAGGTTTGAGCGCCGATGTCCAAATACTGTTTCACCAAATTAACGTCGGCTTGTACGGGGCGAACAATGGGGTGAACGGGGTAGGGCGCGACGGCGCGGAGTTGCTCGAGGATGGTGCGAACGTTGTTCGGTGCGTGTTCGGCATCCAGCAGCAGCCAGTCGAATCCGGCCGGGGCCAAGGCTTCTGCGACATTGGCATCGGCCAAGCCAACCCACAAACCGATTTGGGTTTGGCCTGCCCGCAAAGCATCGCGAAACTGATTAGGGGTGATTTGCATCGCGATTCCTTCAAACAAATCGAAACTTCAATTGACCCAAAGGGCCGTAATCGGCATCAAATTCATCGCCCGCTTTGGCTGCAAGGGGCTTGGTGAACGAGCCCGCTAAGACGATTTCGCCAGCCTCTAAATGCTCGCCCCACGGCGCGAGTTTGTTGGCCAACCAAGCAATTCCGATGGCCGGATGGCCTTGCACACCAGCGGCCAGACCGGTTTCTTCAACGACGTTGTTTAAACGCAAAATGGCGCCGCACCAAGGCAGATCAGTGGTGTGCGGATCCATCCGATTGGCACCGAGCACGATGCCCGCGTTGGCCGCGTTGTCGCTGATGGTGTCAAACACCTTGCGCATCGCTTTGGTGTGTCGATCGAATTGCTCGATGCGGGCGTCGATGATTTCGATGGCGGGCGTGACGTAGTCGGTCGCCTCCAAAACCTGTTCGAGGGTCACGTTGGGGCCACGCAATTCGTTTTTAAGAACGAAAGCCAATTCCACCTCAACCCGTGGCGCGATGAACCGATTGACTGGAATGTCCAACACCTGACCCGGGGTGCAGTCGTAACGCATGAAATCAAACAAGGTGCCATAGTCGGGCTCGTCAATCTGACTGGATTGCTGCATGGCCCGGCTGGTCAGGCCAATTTTGTGACCAATGATTTGGCGACCCGCTGCACGTTGCATCGCCACCCAAGCCCGGTTGATGCGGTAACCATCTTCAATGGTCATGCCAGAAAACCGTTTGGAGAAGTGCTCAATTTGGACGCGAGACTTTTCAGACTGATCCAGTTCGCGGGCGAGTGCTTGTATTTGAGTTTCGGTGAAAACGGACATGTTCAAATCTTTTGGAAAAGCGGATGGATGTTGCTGTGTTTGGCGTCAAAGACTTCTGGGCCAACGTCAATTTGCAGCGTCACGCCGATGTAGCGCTTGGCCATGACGGGGGCGAAGAATTGGTGAGTCACCTCCACCAAAGCCTTGCCGGCCTGTTGTTGGGTCGCCTCTGAACGGCCCCGGCCCATGCGCAAATTCAAATAGACAAAAGCGTAATCACTGGAACCCGTCGCAGCGAGGCCCGCGGCACCGCCATCGGAGACCGCAAAGTGGGGTGCAGGGTAAGCCAAGACGCGCACGCCGCCCTTGGGGAACACGGGCTTACCGGCCTCATCTTGCACCGTCAACATGGCATCGGCGAGTTGACGACACAGGTCGGTCATGTTGACTTCAACATCGAGTTGACCGGTGTAAAGAATGACCAAGTGGGGCATAAAGGATTCCTGGTAATGCGGGCATTAGAGACGGGCACTGACCGCCGTGTAGCCTTCTGCTCGGCTGGCCATGGCCGAAGGCACTTGAGCACCGTCTTGCGGTGTGACTTCAAATACCGCATTGATTTGACCGGTCCCCGAAGCGCCGAAGTAGGGCGTCACGACTTCGGCGTTGCCTTCATAAGCCGACCAACCCAGGGCGCCCATCAGCATCGCGGTGTCGTGCATGAAACCCTCACCGTGGCCTTTGCTGGCGTACTCGGGCAGCATTTCGCAGAAGGCTTTCCACTCGCGTTGATGCCACATTTGAAGCACCTGTTTGTCAAGCTGCTCTAAGAAGGGGCTCCAAATTTTGAAGGCAAACTCGGGCGCCAAACCGTTTTGTGCAAACCGATGCGTGAGCGAGCCGCTGGCCAAAAAAGCCACCTTGCCGTCGTACTGTTCTTCGATGGCGCGGCGAAAAGCCCAGCCCAAGCGCGCGCTGTCGTTGAGGTAGTGCGCCATGCACAAGGCCGACACCGAGACCACCTTGAAATGTTGGTCGTCGTTCATGTAGCGCAGTGGCACCAGCGTGCCGTACTCTGGGTTCAAGGTGGTGCTGTCATGCGCCAGCGTTTCGACACCGTATTCCGTGGCGACTTTTGCCAACAGGCGCCCAAGTTGCGGGTTGCCCTTGGCCTCAAAACCCATGTTTTTGATGAAATGGGGCAGCTCGTTGCTGGTGTACTCGCCTTTGAAATGCGGCGCGCAGTTGATGTGGTAATTGGCGTTGACCAACCAATGCGTGTCAAAAACCACCAGCGTGTCGACACCCAGTGCGCGGCAACGGCGGCTGATTTCAAGGTGACCGTCCAAGGCATCTTGCCGGGTGCCTTGGCGCGGGCCTGGCAACTCGCTCAAGTACATGCTCGGCACGTGGGTGATTTTGGCGGCTAAAGCAAGTTGGCCCATAAATTACTTTCGTAGACGTTTGGTCAAACTCCCCAATGGGGAATGTGGTGCGAGCCCATCGACACAGCGACGTTTTTGGGTTCACAAAACACTTCGTAACTCCAAGTGCCCCCCTCACGGCCTGTGCCGCTGGCCTTGGTGCCACCAAAAGGTTGACGCAGATCGCGCACGTTTTGGCTGTTCACAAAACACATGCCCGCCTCAACTGCCGCCGCGACGCGGTGGGCCTTGCCTATGTTTTCAGTCCAGACATAACTCGACAAGCCGTACTCAATGTCATTCGCCTTGGCGATGGCGTCGGCCTCGTCTTTGAACGGAATCAAGCAAGCCACGGGGCCAAAGATTTCTTCTTGGGCGATTTTCATGCGGTTGTCTACATCGGCAAACACGGTGGGCCAAACGTAGTTGCCGTGTCGAACATGGGCTGGCAGATCGGGGGCATAGGCGGGTTTCTCAAGGCCGCCGCACAACAGGGTCGCCCCTTCTTTGGGGCCGAGTTCGATGTAACTGCGCACCTTGGCCAAATGGCCTTGGCTGATCATCGGGCCGACGATGGTTTTTTCGTCCAAGGGGTCACCCACGGGGATGCGTTTGGCGCGCTCAGCAAACTTGGCAGCGAAGTCGGCATAAATGCTTTGCTGCACCAAAATGCGGCTGCCCGCTGTGCAACGTTCGCCGTTGTTGCTGAAGATCATGAAGAGGGCCGCATCCAAGGCGCGGTCGAGGTCGGCGTCTTCAAAGATGACGAAGGGGCTCTTGCCGCCAAGTTCCATGCTGAACTTTTTGAGGCCAGCCGACTTCACGATGCGGTTGCCGGTGACGGTGGAGCCAGTGAACGAAATGGCCCGCACATCGGGGTGTGACACCAAGGGTTCTCCGGCGTTTTGACCGTAGCCATGAACCAAGTTGAGCACGCCGGCAGGGATGCCGGCCTCCAACGCCAACTCGCCCAAACGAGCAGCCGTCATGGGGCTGAGTTCGCTCATTTTTAAAACGGCCGTGTTGCCAAAAGCCAGGCAGGGCGCCACTTTCCAGGTCGACGTCATGAAGGGCACATTCCAGGGTGAAATGAGCGCGCACACGCCAACAGGGTGGAACAGGGTGTAGTTCAAATGGGTCGGGGTGGGGTAGGTGTGGCCGTCGACCCGGGTGCACATTTCAGCGAAATAATAAAAATTGTCGGCAGCACGGGGAATCAATTGCTTGCCGGTTTGGCTGATGACCTGGCCGGTGTCTTGGGTCTCCGTTTGTGCAATTTCAGGCGCCTGTTGGGCTATCAGGTCGCCCAGCTTGCGAATCAGCTTGGCGCGCTCTACCGCTGGTTTGTTGGCCCAAGCAGGGAAGGCGGCTTTAGCCGCTGCCACCGCGGCATTCACCTCGGCCTCGCCGCCCGAAGCCACCTCGGCCAATACTTCCTGAGTGGCGGGGTTGATGGTTTCAAAATAGGTTTTGCCTGGCACCGATTGGCCATTGATGAGGTGATCTATGCGCATGGGTAAGTCCTTCAATTCAATTTTTCGACCGGTGGGTTAACGTCCAAAAAGTTCATCGCCCACGAGGGTGTTGACCAAGCGACCGATGCCCTCAATTTCAGTCACAACCTCATCGCCGACGTTGACGTTCACGACCCCTTCTGGGGTGCCGGTCAAGATGACATCGCCAGGCAAAAGGGTCATGAAACTGCTCAGGTATTCAATCAGCGTTGGAATGTTGTTGACCATGTTCGCGGTCGAGCCTTGCTGAGTTAGTTTGCCGTTCACATAGGTTCTCAGTGCCAATTGATGCGGGTCGGGCACGGCGCTGGCATCCACCAGCCAAGGGCCCAAGACCGTGCCGCCGTCGCGATTTTTGACACGCAAATTGGGGCGGTACCAGTTCTCTAGGTAGTCGCGAATGGCGTAGTCGTTGCAAACGGTATAGCCGGCTACATGGGCCATGGCGTTGGCGGCTTTAACGCCTTTGGCAGGCTGCCCAATCACCACCGCCAACTCGCATTCGTAGTGCATGTAGGTGGCGTCTCGGGGGCGGCGGGTTTGACCGCGGTGGCCGATCAAGGCGCCGGGGCCTTTGAGAAAAACCAAGGGCGCATCTTGGGTGGTGACCGTCAACTCTTTGGACAATTCTTTCAGGTGGTCAGCGTAATTCAAACCCAGCGCAATGACAGTGCCGACTTCAAAAGGCGGCAACCACACCACGGACTCTTCGGCCACCACACGACCATCACTGAGCCGAAGGCCTTGGGGGGCAGGGGTCGCTGAATGAATGGCGCCAGCGTAGGCCACGATGGCTTTGGGAGCAGGGACTGGGGCTGGGGCTCGGTTCATGATGCCACCCTCAAAGCGGAATTCGATGCGGCAACCAAGTGATTTTGAAGCCGTCCAACCTGCTCGATTTCAATGTCAACGCGCTGGCCGGCTCGGACAAGGGGCGCGCCTGCGGAGACGCCAATCATCAGCACATCACCCGGTTGCAGCGTCATGAAATCGGACACGTCGACCAAAAGTTGTTCGACGTCACGCACGCGGTTGTTGGTTGAGGTCTCTTGCGCCAACTGACCGTCGACCCAGACCTTGACCTTCAAATGATTGGGATCTTTGACTTCGTGGGCCGCCGTGACGCGATGGCTGATGGGGCAAAAACCATCGTGGGCTTTGAACTGAATCGAAGGGCGGTAAAAGTTGGCGTGGGGCACACTGAGGTCGTTGACCACGGTGTAACCCGCTAAATGATCGAGGGCGTTTTCTCGCGTCAAGCGACAGGCAGTTTGGCCGATGACGAGGCCCAAGGCGGCGCCCACTTCCAATTCAGGCACGCCCTCAGGAACCTCGACTGTATCGCCTTCAACGGCCAAGGTATTGCGTGGTTTGATGTAGAGAACGGGCGCTTGGGGAGGGGCCTTGTAAGGGGCTTCACTGGCGGCGCTGCCCAAAGCGGCCAAGGCTGGGGCATGGTTCATCAGCGTGCCGTAAACCACGCCGGAGAGTCGGTAAGGTGCAAAGTCAAAAAATGATGACCAAGGGGTGAGCGCCATGCGTTGTCCCTAATTACTAATATGTGAGTATTTTAGTGCTTTACATTCGATTCGATCAAATGCTTACCCCTGAATCGCTTGATCTTGGCTCACTTTGTTCAAGGGCAAAAGGTGCTGGGCAAAAGGTGCTGGGCAAAAAAGGCCTTGAGCTCTTCACGCGCACCGATGGGAAAGACACCCGCTACATACTGATCGGGGCGAACCACAACGAGGGCACCGCCTCGGTCAATCTCACGGTCTCGGAAGATGTCACGCCCGTGTCCTGAGGCGAAAATTTGATTCACGTCGACCAGACCATAAGGGGCTTTTGTGGGTTTAAAGGCGTTCGGCACCTCACCAGGCTCCACCTTCGTGTAGTCCTGTTGGTAAATGACCTTGGTATCGAAGGTGGCGTCGGTGTCTCCGGACTTCGGGGTGTAAAGAACCCGAGGCGATTCGGGGTCGTTGGCCCACCAAGCCGCCCACTCAGCGGTTGGGGTGCCGCTGATGGCGGGCGCTGCGGGGTCGGCAAAAACATAGACCCGCCAGCGGCCATCGGCCTCGTGCAAGTGACCCAGATGACGCCAGCGGTTGTCCGCACGGCGCATGACCTCGGCCGACTTGAAACGCTTGCCGATGGGGAAGCCTTTGGCGAGCGCCTGTTGTTCTGACCCCGCCACGATTTGATTTTTAGGGTACTGGGTCATGAACCCCATCGGGAACTCGATGGTTTTTTCGTACCAACGGGCCAAGTCTTGTGGGTCGTCCCATTCCTCCACGGGGCGGGCCATGAGTGTCGACCATTCCTTGTCGAAGTTAATGAGGTCTTGGGCTATCACCCGGCGTTCGCTGGAATAGGTATTGAGCAGCGAGGCCGGGGCACGGCCTTCCAGCACTGCCGCCAGTTTCCAAGACAAGTTCCAGCCGTCTTGGATGGACACATTCATGCCTTGGCCGGCTTTGGCTGAGTGCGTGTGGCAGGCGTCACCCATGATGAAGGCCCGGGGATGGCGTTCTGGTTTTGGAGGTTGTGGTGGTTCTTGATGCGGATTGCCGCCCCCAACCTGCTCGACAGGGAGGTTGTCAAAACCCGTCGTGACACGGTGCGCCACTTCGTAAACCGACCACCATGCAATGTGCTTCACATCAAGTGTGTAAGGATGAAGGATCGCATTCGCGCGGCGGATGATTGCCTCCAAAGGGGTTTTCCGAATGTTCCCCGCATCGTTTTCATCGAGGTTGCCGAGGTCGACGTACAGGCGGGAGAGGTAGCCGCCTTCGCGTGGAATCAACAAAATATTGCCGGCGCTGTGCGACTGGATCGAGCATTTGACTTGGAAGTCAGGGAAATCGGTGTTGCACAAAACGTCGATGACGCCCCAGGCGTGCAGGGCCGCATCGCCTTCGAGCTGGTGACCCAGAGCGGCGCGAACCTGGCTTCGAGCGCCGTCACCACCGACCAGGTATTTCGCCTTGACGGTGCGCTCTTCGCCTTGGCGTGGCCCTGCCACGTAGCGGATCCGTGCTGCCACGGGGTATGGGTTTTTGTCGGGGTTGTCGTCGATGTCGAGGCCGAGAAACTCTACGCCGTAATCGGGCACCACTTTGCCTGGCGCGTTTTCTGCAAAGCCCAGAAAATAATCCAACACGCGAGATTGGTTCACATAAATGTGCGGAAATTCACTCACGCCGTGCGCGTCGTCGGGCACGCGGGACACCCGAACAATGTTCTCAGGGTTCTTTTCGTCAGGCTTCCAAAAGCACATTTCTACATTGCGGTAAGCCTCGTCCGTGATGGCGTTGGCAAAACCAAAGGCCTGAAAGGTTTCAACCGAGCGCGCTTGAATGCCGTCCGCTTGCCCTTGAGTCAATCGGCCTTCGCGCCGCTCAATGGCGCGCACGTTGATGCCGGGAAAGTGGGCCAGTTGCGCCGCGACCGTGACCGCGGCGGGGCCGGTGCCGACGATCAGCACGTCCATTTCGTCGGGGATGTCGTTGGGTCGATTCACCCCATGACCGGCAGCCGGTTTGATCCTGGGGTCGCCTGAAACATAACCGCGGTGGTGAAACTGCATGGCGCGTCTCCTTTATCTCTATAATTGAGACATATAGTTAAATATTGAGATAGTCTAATCGACGCCAACCCCTTCATGCAAGCAAAACAAAGCCAAGCTCGCCGAGTCAGCCCCCTTGAACCCAACCCCCTTGACCCCAGCCTCTTGGCGGGAAGCCCTTTTGTTGGAATTCCTAAAAATGCCGAGGGCGGCTCTCAAACTTTGGCCCGAGGCTTGGCCGCGTTGAACCTCATTGGCGCTGCGTCCGAGCCCCCCAGCGTGGCAATGCTGTCGCAGCAATTAAAAATCCACCGCTCTATGGGGTATCGACTGGTTAAAACCCTGGAGCAGTTTGGCTTTGTGGAGCGCGATGCAGGTGGCGGACTTCACATTGGCACCCAAATGGCCGTCCTGGCGCGCCGCGTTTCCAAAGACCTTTTGACAGCGGCCTCGCCTGAATTGGCGGCCATTGCACAGGCGCTGGAGATGACGGCTTTCTTGGTAACTTATGACGGCGAATCAGCCGTCACGCTGAGCAGCGCCGAGCCGAAGAACTTGGAGACCACCTTGGGCAAGAAGCCGGGCAGTCGCCACGCCATCGGTCAAGGGGCCCCCGGAAAAGTCATTCAATCCCTGCTGCTTCCCCAGCAATTCCCGTTGCAGCCCTTTGAGGTCAGTCAGAACGAGGTCATTCAGGGCGTGGCCTCCATTGCGGTGCCGCTGCGCTTGACCAATGGGCCACCCGCCGCCCTGGCCGTGGTGTATTTGCCGCACGCCGTGGAGGCCCCCGCTGTGGCCAAGGTGCTGAGCCAGGCCGCCAGTCGAATTTCTGCCGTCATGCGTTAGTCGTCCTGGCATTCCCCCAAACCTGTAGACACTTTTCATGGCGCAGTTTCACGCTTCCGCTTGAACTCATGGGCACCGACTCTCAAGGCACTTCAATTGACATTGACCAAGCGATCGACCTCGTTTTCGGGCTCACCCTGTTCAACGATTGCGTGCCCGCGGAGGTGGGTTTTTAATCGAAAACAATCAAATCGCGCATGGATTCGCCGGTGTGCAAGCGGTCAAAGCCTTCGTTGATTTGGTCCAACTTCAAGCGTTGGCCCATCAATTTGTTGACCGGCAATTTGCCCGCCAAATACAGATCGACGTAACGTGGCACATCGCGAGCGGGCACGCAAGAGCCCACATAACTGCCCTTGACGGTGCGCTCCTCGGCCACCAAATTGACCTGTTGCAAAGCCCAGGTGTCGCCAGGGGGGGGCAAGCTGGCGGTGACGGTGGTGCCACCGCGCCGGGTCATGCGGTAGGCCGACTCCATGGCATGCACAGAGCCTGCGAATTCAAAAGCAAAATCCACCCCACCTTTTGTCAGTGCTTTGATTTTTTCGAGCAACTCGGGGTCTTTGGCGTTGAAGGCAGCGGTTGCACCCAGTTCTAACGCGGTAGCCAACTTGCTGTCGTGCAAATCAACGGCGATCACCTGGCGAGCGCCAGACGCCACCGCGGCCAACACGGCCGAGAAGCCCACGCCGCCCAAGCCCACAATGGCCGTGCTTTCGCCCGCTTTGACGCCCGCGGTGTTGATGACCGCGCCCGCGCCAGTCAGCACCGCACAACCGAACAGGGCGGCTTCAACGGGGTCAATCGGCGCCTCCACTTTGACGCAGGATCGACTGGAAACGACGGCGTGGTCGGCAAATGCCGACACGCCCAAATGGTGGTTCACAGGCGCACCACCGAAGCCATACAAACGCCGTGCGCCGCTGAGCAGCGTGCCGTCGGTGTTGGCTTTGGCGCCTGGTTCGCAAAGGGCAGGGCGGCCCTCGGCGCAAGGCAGGCAATGGCCGCAACTCGGCACAAAGACCAAGGCCACCAAATCGCCTACTTTCAAATTGTTCACGCCTTCACCCAAAGCCGCCACCACCGCGGAGGCCTCATGGCCCAGCGCCATCGGCGTCGGGCGTGGCCGCACGCCGGTGATGACCGACAAATCGGAGTGACAAAGGCCGGCGGCTTTGAGTTTGATCAGCACCTCCCCTGGCCCTGGGTCGCGTAAATCGAGTTCTTGAATTTGCAAAGGTTGGCTGGTGGCGAAGGGGGCTTGTGCACCCATTTCGCGGAGGACGGCGGCTTTGATTTTCATGGAGAGGCTTTCCTGAGTTCGAATGGGCAGCGAAATAAATTTGAATGGGTGAATGGATGATTGGTTTATTTTGAAACTTTAGTGCAGACCCGTTGTTGAGACGCTGGCCAAAAGTCATCTTGGTGTCAGCATACCTTCGCCTTGCGCTTGGCCAACGCCCTGCATTTAGGCGCTGTCTCACGAATCGCTTGGCGGCCAGTTCGATATGTAACAAAATAGGGACTCATTTTTGATGCCAAAGGTTCCCCGTGAAGCATGAACATTTTCTAAGCCTGCACAAGGGGCGCTTTTGGGATCATTGCTTTGGTCATGGTTTCGGACTCTTGTCCCTGTTGGTGAGTGGGGTGCTTGCAGGCTGTGGCGGCGGCGGGAGCAGTCAGCCCAATGCGGCTCAGAACGCTGCCAACACCTACTTGGTTTCGGGCAGCGTTTCAGGATTGGCCATTGGCGCTCAGGTGACGTTGGGTCTTTATAACCAAAGTCTGCTGGTCAGCCCCCTCAGCCTGACTGGTAACGCCGCTTCATCGATGGGTTATTCATTTCCCATTGGTTTGACGTCCGGCTCCCCTTACAGCGTCTCCATCACGAGTTCACCCAGCGGGGTCACCTGCAACTTGTCCAACCCAAGCGGCGTGGTGGGCAGCAGCGATGTCACCAATGTCAATCTCAATTGCTATACCCCGCCGCTGGCCATTAGCCCTGGGTTTGGCGTTTTCAGAGGCCCTTCACCGGTGAATGGCACGGGCAATGCTTTTTATTCAGTTTGGCTTCCTGGAAGTGCCAACTCAAATGCCTTGTTCTACGGGATTGAGCTGCTCAGTGCCAATGTGGCCAACCTTTATTCAGCCCAGGCGACGCTTTCTCAGGGCAGTGGTTTTTGGCAATTTGCGGGTTCAATGAACAACGAGACGGCCAGCGCCCCTCGCAGCGGAGCCGCCACTTTGAGTGTCAACTCATCGACCTCGACTGCTTATGCTGCCACCGTGAACTTGAACGCCACCAGCAACTTGCCCGGCCTCACACTCAACCTCACGGGCAACAAAATCTCGACCAGCACCACCAGCGTGAATGGGACGTGGACGGGCACGTGGCTAGAAAATGCCAACTTGGGCGTTTACAACAACTCAACGGTGAGCCTTGTTGGCGCCACCACAGGTGCTTCGACGGGCTCCACGATTGGCTTTGCCTTTGGCAGCTGCGCCAGCCTCAACTCTTCCACCTTGAACCCCGTTGCGGGCTTGAGTGGCGTTTTCACAGTGACGCTTTATTTTTCAGCCGCCTCGGGCAGCAACTGTGGATTCGCATCCGACACCCCCATCAACACGCCTTTTAACGGCGTGGCTTTTGTTTATTTGGATCCCCTGACTTCAAAGCCCACCTTGCAACTCATGGCGGTCAATTCAGCGGGTCGGGGCGTCTCTTTCAAGGGCATTTGAGCGGCCCTTGTTGACGCTTTTCTGCTAACCTGCGCGGCATGAATTCAGTGCCAGAAAATGCCCGGGACACGACTCAGGAATCGCCCCGGGTGCTCAGCGTCATTGCCCCGATGACGCAACTCAACACCCCTTATCCCTCGACTGCTTATTTGACGGGTTTTTTGCGCTGCCAAGGCGTGGTGGCCGAGCAGGCGGACCTGGCGTTGGAATTGGTCTTGGCGTTGTTTTCACCCCAGAGCTTGAAAGACTTGGTGCAGGAAGCCCAAGTGATGGCCTCCACGCCCGTGCTCGAGAATTTCTTGGCCCAAATCGAGCGATACCTAAACACCATTGCGCCCACCTTGGCTTTTTTGCAAGGCCGCGACAGCACTTTGGCGCACCGCATTGTGGGCAGACACTTTTTACCCGAGGGCCCTCGTTTTGCCTCACTGGATGTGTATTTGGCCGAGGAAGGCGAAGACCCCTTGGCGTGGGCCTTTGGCGCTTTGGGATTGCAAGACCGTGCCCGCCATTTGGCCACCCTGTATTTGAACGACTTGGCCGATGTGGTGCGCGAGGTGCTCGACCCGCGCTTTGAATTTGTGCGTTACGCTGAATCTTTGGCGGCTGCGCAAGCCAGCTTTGACCCTTTGGCGACCGCATTGACCGCGCCTCCCAATCGCTTGGACACCACTTTGCAAGGCTTGGCGCTGGCGGCGGTGGAGCGCCATCGGCCCAACTGGGTGTTGCTCTCGGTGCCTTTCCCAGGCTCGGTTTATGGCGCTTTGCGCATTGCGCAAGCCATTAAAGCCAAGTACCCCGCCATTCACATCGCTTTGGGCGGCGGTTATGTGAACACCGAGTTGCGTGAATTGCGCGAACCCCGCTTGTTCGACCTGGTTGACTTTGTCACCCTGGATTCGGGCGAGCGTCCGATCTTGGCCTTGTTGGAATGGGGGCGAGGAGCTCGATCGGCCAGTCGGCTGGTGCGCACCTATGTCCGTCAAAAAGGCGTGGTGAATTTTGTCAATTGGCCTGAACCCGATGTGCCCTTCGAGCAGGTCGGCACGCCGACCTGGGACGGCTTGCCCTTGGATCGATATTTGTCTTTACTCGACATGCTGAACCCGATGAATCGGTTTTGGAGCGACGGACGTTGGAACAAACTCACGGTGGCCCATGGTTGCTATTGGAAGAAGTGCAGCTTTTGTGATGTCAGTCTCGACTACATCTCGCGCTATGACGCCGCCAGCGCCGAAACCTTGGTCGACCGCATCGAGGCCATCGTCGCCGAGACGGGGCAGACGGGCTTCCATTTTGTCGATGAAGCGGCGCCGCCTAAATCGCTCAAGGCCCTGGCCGTCGAGTTGCAGCGACGCGGCACCGCCATCTCTTGGTGGGGCAACGTTCGTTTCGAAAAGACCTTTACCCCCGAGCTTTGCCTGGCCTTGGCCGACAGCGGTTGTGTGGCCATTTCGGGGGGCTTGGAAGTCGCCTCTGACCGGCTTTTGAACCTCATGCAAAAAGGCGTTTCTGTGGCGCAAGTGGCCCGTGTTACCAAGGCCTTCAGCGACGCCGGCATTCTGGTGCACGCTTACCTGATGTATGGCTTTCCGACGCAAACGGTGCAAGACACGGTCGATGCCTTGGAGTACGTGCGCCAACTCTTTTTGCAAGGCTGTATTCAGTCGGGGTTTTGGCACCGCTTTGTGTGCACGGTTCACTCGCCTGTGGGGCTCAATCCGCAGGACTTCGGCGTCACGTTGCTGCCTTTGCCGCCGGGCGACTTTGCTAAAAACGACGTGGGTTTTTTGGACCCCACCGGTGTCGACCACGCTGCTTTGGGTGACGGCTTGAAGAAGGCCGTCTACAACTACATGCACGGCATTGGGCTGGAAGAGGACGTGCGCGCTTGGTTTGATTTTGCGGTGCCCAAGACGCTGGTTAAGAAGAACTTCGTGGCCAAAGCCCTGGTGAATGAGCGGAATTAGGGTTTAGGGCCTAAAAACGAGTGGTGACAAAAGGCGACGCGGAAAAAATCATTTCATGGCAAGATGCCCCCCGATGAAAAATCCGTTTAAATCGAACCCCGTGGTGGCCTCCAAGCAAGACTCTTTTTTTGAGTCTGTCGCTTCTCGCCAAACTCGTTTGGTGGTCGAATCTTTCTACACCTTGCTCCGTGCGCGAGCGCCATCGGCCGAAATTGCGGCCTTGTTTTCGGTCATCTTTGCCTGGGAGCCGCCGCCTAAATCCTTGGTCACGCCTTGGTCGGGCGTTATTCAAGGGAGAAAGCAAATTGAAGAATCCATTGAACAATTCAGGGTCTTGACGCAACCCAAACGGTTTGCTTTGGTGCGCATCATGGTCGAAAACGACCATGCCATTGCCATCGGCGAACTCGACACCGTTTTGCGTGAAACGGGCGAGGCTTACCGCGTCGACTTTGCATCGCATTTCGTGGTCCGCGAAGAAGCCATTGTTTCTTTGCGGATATACGAGACCATTGTTCCCCTCGATTTGGTGACCAACCCGTAAAATCGGGGCATGAGCCATGCCCTTGACGTCGATTCCTTCGACGTGTCTCGCTTCAACCGCGAAGCCAAACCCCTGAACAGCTACCGAAAATACTGGGCGGCACGCTTTGGCACGGCCCCGTTTTTGCCGATGAGTCGTGACGAAATGGCGCAGCTGGGCTGGGACTCTTGCGACGTTGTGCTGGTCACGGGTGACGCCTACGTGGACCACCCCAGCTTCGGCATGGCCGTGATTGGCCGGATGCTGGAAGCCCAGGGTTTCCGGGTCGGCATCATTGCCCAGCCCGATTGGCAAAGTGCCGAGCCATTCCGTGCCTTGGGCAAACCCAACTTGTTCTACGGCGTGACAGCGGGCAATATGGACTCGATGATCAACCGCTACACGGCCGATCGCAAAATTCGCTCCGATGACGCTTACACGCCGGGCGATGTGGGCGGTAAACGGCCCGACCGAGCCGCTCTGGTTTACAGCCAACGTTGCCGTGAAGCCTTCAAAGAAGTGCCCATTATTTTGGGCGGTATCGAGGGCTCTTTGCGCCGCATCGCCCACTACGACTACTGGAGCGACAAGGTGCGCCGCTCCATCGTGGTCGACGCCAAGTGCGATTTGCTGCTCTACGGCAACGCCGAGCGCGCGATTGTGGAAGTGGCGCATCGTTTGGCTGCACGCGAGCCCATAGAGCAGATCACCGATGTGCGCGGGACCGCCTTCATCCGCCGCAGCGGCGACGAAAGCGCCCAGGGTTGGTTCGAGATCGACTCCACCGAGATCGATACCCCCGGCCGGGTCGAAGCCCATGTGAACCCTTATTTGATGATTTCCGACCAGGCGCGAGAGCAAGGTGCCAGCTGCGCCCGGGAGGAAGAGGCCGCTGAAGTGGCTGCCATCGCCGAGGCGAATGCCTCAGCGGTTCCTCGTGCTTCTCAGGTCGCTGGTGTTTCTAAAGCGACTTCAAACGTCAAGCCGTTGAAGTTTGTGCCGAATCCAGTGCTCGCGCGCTCAAGTGCCAGCCGGGACGAGGCAAAAATCAAGGTGCCCCCGCGGGAACGCAGTGTCATTCGCTTGCCCGCCTATGAGGCCGTCAAAAGCGACCCTGTTCTATATGCCCATGCCAACCGCGTGCTGCACTTGGAGACCAACCCCGGCAATGCGCGGGCCTTGGTGCAAGCGCACGGCGAGGGCATCACGGCGCGCGACGTGTGGATCAACCCGCCACCCATTCCCTTGACCACCGCCGAAATGGACCTGGTGTTCGATTTGCCCTATGCGCGCAGCCCACACCCGAGTTATGCCGATGAAAACGGCAGCCACGACGGCGCCACCAAAATTCCGGCCTGGGAAATGATTCGCTTCAGCGTCAACATCATGCGCGGCTGCTTTGGCGGCTGCACTTTTTGCTCCATCACCGAGCACGAGGGACGCATCATTCAGAGCCGCTCCGAGGCCTCCATCTTGCGCGAGGTCGAAGACATCCGGGACAAGGTCAAAGGCTTTACGGGGGTCATCTCTGACCTCGGCGGCCCGACGGCCAATATGTACCGCATCGGTTGTAAAACGCCAGAGATTGAGGCCGCTTGTCGCAAGCCCAGTTGCGTGTTTCCGGGCATTTGCCAAAACCTGAACACCAACCACGACCCGCTGATTCAGATTTACCGCAAGGCCCGTGCTTTGAAGGGCATCAAGAAAATCTTGATTGGCTCCGGCCTGCGTTACGACTTGGCGGTTCAAAGCCCCGAGTATGTGAAAGAACTGGTACAGCACCATGTGGGCGGCTATTTGAAAATTGCGCCCGAGCACACTGAGCGCGGCCCCCTCGACAAAATGATGAAGCCGGGCATTGGCTCCTATGACAAGTTCAAAAAACTGTTCGATCAGTTCTCCGCCGAAGCGGGCAAAAAGCAATTTTTGGTGCCTTACTTCATCGCAGCCCACCCCGGCACCAGCGACGAGGACATGATGAACCTGGCGGTATGGCTCAAGCGCAACGGTTTCCGAGCCGACCAGGTTCAGACCTTCTACCCCAGCCCCATGGCCAGCGCCACGGCCATGTACCACAGTGGGCGCAACCCCTTGCGCAAAATCACACGCGACAGCGAGTCGGTCGACATCGTTCGTGGCGAGAAAAGACGCCGTTTGCACAAGGCTTTTTTGCGTTACCACGACCCCAACAACTGGCCTTTGCTGCGAGAGGCCTTGAAAGCCATGGGTCGAGCGGACCTCATTGGTAACGGCAAATTACATTTGATTCCGACCTTTCAGCCTCAAACCGCCGGCGGTTACACCAGCGCGCGCCGTAAAAATTCAACGGCCCCGGGCTCAGCCCTGACTCAGCACACCGGATTGCCCCCTCGCCGGAAGAAGTGAAAGGGGTGTTTTTCGTTTACAAATCTTTGTTTTTATTGCATTTTTTCTAATAAGCAGCCCCAAGGCCCTACCCATAATCGGGCCTGTTATTACTTTTACACAGGGGCATTAGATGAATACATTGAGCACAGATTTTGATAAGTCCGTCAAAACCACAGCCAAAAACTGGGGCTGGTCAGCCTTGCTAAGGGGCTTGGTGACCCTGCTTTTTGGCATCCTTGTTTTGGTTTATCCCGCCAGTTCAACGACTGTTTTGATTTTGTTTTTTGGCTGGTTCTGCTTGTTTGAAGGCCTGTTCTTGGTCTTCAGTTCGCTGACTCAAACCCGCGATAAAAGCACCTTTTGGACCTCCATGTTGGGGGGCATTTTGGGGATTTTGGTCGGGGTGGCGGTGCTTTGGCAACCTGCTTTTGCAGCGGCTTATTTCGTCTTCTTCGTGGCCATCTGGGCGCTGATGCGGGGCGTCACCGAAATCGTTTTGGCCATTGAATACCGAAAAGTGTTCCACCACCTTTGGTTGAACATCTTTACCGGCTTGTTAACCGCACTTTTAGGCATTGCCTTGATGTGGGACTGGCAGGTCGGTCTGTCGGTCTTGATCAGCGTAGTGGGCATCTTTTCGGTGATGATTGGCTTCACGCTGTTGATCTTGGCTTTCAAGCTCTTCAGCACCAAAACGCCCACCAATGCGATTGAGGCCTAACTGAAGCGTACAGGTGAAGCGTGCAGGCGGCTTTACCCAAGCCGGTCAGCCCCCGGTTATTTGACCTTTAACCGATCGCTTGCCCGATCCGGGCATGCGATCGGGTTAGAATGTCGCCTGTCGGAGCGTAGCGCAGCCTGGTAGCGCATCTGCTTTGGGAGCAGAGGGTCGCGAGTTCGAATCCCGCCGCTCCGACCACCACATCAAAACCCACCTTGGTTTCCACCTCGGTGGGTTTTTTCTTTGTGCCTTTGAAGTCGCACAGGTGTCAAAAATGGCCGTTTCCTAGGGTCAGTCCCTATCAGCCGGAGGGGCGGGGTACGGCTAGCATCGTCAACGGTACTCTTACCACTTACTTACAACGGAGACACACATGAAATTTTTCCAACTTTCAGTCCTGGCCGTGGCGGTGGCAGCCGCAGGCGCTACTGCATCCTTTGCCCAAGATCAGAATCTATCGACTCTGCAAAACATGGGCAAAACCAACACCAACATGAACATTGCGACTGTGCCTCAAGAGGGCAAGAACGCCGATGCCATTCGTGCCAACCTGAAAAAGGTCAAGCTGCCAGAAGGCTTCAAGATCGATTTGTACGCCGTTGTCCCTGACGCGCGCTACATGGCCGTTGCGCCTTCCACCAACATGTTGTTTGTGGGCACCCGCAAAACCACGGTTTGGGCGGTGACCAACCGAAACAATGGCGACGCTGCCACTGAAGTGAAGGCCTTCGCGCCTTCCATCAAATTCAGCAACCCCAACGGCGTCTGCTTCACCAAAGACGGTTTCTTGGTGGTCGCTGAATCCAACCGCATCTTGCATTTCCCCGCAGCTGAATACTTCTACGAAGGCCCAGACGTCGCGGTGGGTTTGGTGGTGCCGGAAGGCAAGTTGATCCCCGTGGAAGAGCAATCTTTCAACCACACCGGCCGCGTTTGCAAAGTGGACAAAGACGGCAAAATTTTTGTGACGCTGGGTCAGCCTTACAACGTTCAGCCCAAAGACAAAGTGGCTTTGTACGAAGAAGTGGGCATTGGTGGCGTCGTTCGCTTTAACGGCTTGGATGGCTCAGGCCGCACCGTTTACGCCAAAGGCATGCGTAACCCCGCTGGGATCAGCATTGGCCCCAAAGGCGACATTTTCACCACCGACAACCAAGTGGACGGCTTGGGTGATGACGTGCCTCCAGGCGAGTTGAACAAGCTCACCAAGGTTGGCGAACACTTCGGTTTCCCTTACTGGAATGGCCATTTCAAGGTCGCTGGCTCTGACGCCGCCCCCGACTTGAAAGACATGAAGGAACCCGCAGGCGCCATCTTCCCCCAAGTGGAATTCCCCGCTCACCAAGCCCAATTGGGTCTGACCCACTACACCGGTAAGGCCTTCCCCGCCAAATACCAAGGGGGTTTGTTTGTGGCTTCACACGGTTCATGGAACCGAACGGTGCCAAGCGGTTACTTGATCAACTATGTGCCCATCAAGGCGGATGGCAATGCGGGCCCTTCCGAAGTGTTTGCCGAAGGTTTCTTGGATCCCAAAACAGGTCGCGCTCTGGCTCGCCCCGTGGACGTGGCCAACTTGCCTGACGGCTCCATCTTGGTTTCTGATGATTACGCGGGCGCCATCTACCGCATCAGCTACGTCGGTAACTGATCGCCCTGTTTGAAGACCCTCCACCCGGCAAGACCTGCGGGGTGGTTGGGCGCCAACAACAGGCAGCTGAAAATTAGGAATTAGCCAATACAAAAAGACGGGCGGCCTCGAAAGAGGCCTCTTTCTTAACCAACATGATGAAAAAACTCACCGCCACTCTGATTGGGGTTGCCGCACTGTTAACCGGTTTTCAAGCCTTGGCCAACGAGGCAGAAGCCGGACACGCCAAAGCAGATGTCGCCTGCGCGCTTTGTCACGGAACCAACGGCATGGCCTCATTGCCGAATGCCCCCAATTTGGCGGGTCAGCAAGCGATTTATTTGAAAGAACAGTTAACGGCTTACCGCAACGGACGCCGTCAAAACGACGTCATGAGCGTGATTGCCAAGAATTTGACCGACGCCGAAATCAATCAACTGTCCGCCTGGTTCAGCTCTTTGAAGGTGACGGTTGAGATGCCTTGAGTTCACAGAAGCCTGTTTGAGTTCTCGCTACAACGACCGTTTAGTTGAATTCGATCCCCAAGCTGGGTGAGTCGCTCAAGCCCTCGTAGCGAACGTTCACTTTCAGACCCGATTGGGGTGTCTTGGCTGGGGTGAAGCCCCCCAGACACAAAAAATCGCCGCGCTTTAATGGAATGCCTTCTTTTTTTAAGGCACGTGCCAATGAAAGGGCCGCGTCCATCGGATGACCCAGCGGGGTGCGCGCCACCTCTTGATCGTTTTCAGTCACCACCACCACCAGCTGGTCGAGTTGCTCCCCGATGAGGTGGCGGGATGTTTCATTGACCTTGATTTCCTGCCCTAAAACGCCGCCTTTGAACCCCAGGTTGATGGATAAATAAGCGTTGTCGCTGAGGGGGCCCTCCATCATCAAATCGGGCAATTCGATGAAGGGTGTCACGCTGTCCACATAGGCCAGCGCTTCTTGCCCTGTTTTGGCTTCAGCAAAACGCGGGTCACTGACTTCGATAATCAGACTGGCTTGGTAGACAGGACGCGCGCCAAATTGAGCGGGCAAGACGGCCAGGATGTCGACCAAGTTGCGGTCAAACACATAACCCCAATCCAGACGGCCATTAAAAGTTGAAACCGTGGAAGAGCCTGAAGCCGAAGTCCGGCTAGAGGTATCAGTCGGTGACATAAATGAGGCTTTGTAGCCCACCCTTTTGCCCAAGTAAAGGGGCAATTCAGCCCCCAATTTGTGTCGAGCGCACTGGGCATCTTCGAGGGTGATGTCTTGGCCGAATCCTTCGCTGTTTTGTCTTTTGGCAAAGGCTGAAAGGTATTGTTTGACTTGCGCTTCACTGGGGCACATTGCCACAGCGAGGTGGCTAATTAAGAAAAGGGTCAGTCCAGTGAAGAGGCTAATTTTGGAGCGCATGCTCAAATCTTAGGCAACATGGGGTTTGGTGAATGTCCAACAAAAAAGCCGCTGAAAAGCGGCTCTTTAGGTCGGCGATCAACGCTTGCGGTCGCGTTCGTCAAAAGGCCAGCAGCTGAGGGTGTCTTGTGTCATGGAAATACTCCTTGGATGAAACCTCAACGGCTCTGGCGAATGCTAGGTTGACAACAAATTCAAAAATTCTTAAAAATTTTTAAGGCTGTCTCTAGAAGTGGGTCTGGCCTGCCCGACTGGGATCGAACCAGTGACATTCAGCTTAGAAGGCTGATGCTCTATCCAACTGAGCTACGGGCAGGTTTGTCATGCAGACGGGATAAATTATCGTTCAAATGCCGAAGTGCGCCTCTGGCCCATTGAATTTATCAATCGCGGAGATTGGGGCGCTCAATGGGAAATTGAAACCACTTGTTTATAATTCCCCTCAATCCAATTAGTTATATCGATAGTTATTTTTAATTGGATCCCTTGTCCCTTAGTCTTTTTTATCCCCTTCCACTTTTAAAGGAAACACCATGTCTTTGATCAACACCACCGTGGCCCCCTTCAAGAACCAAGCTTTTCACAATGGCAAATTTGTCGAAGTGACCGATCAAACCCTCAAGGGCAAGTGGAACGTGCTGATTTTCATGCCCGCTGCATTCACCTTTAACTGCCCCACTGAAATTGAAGATGCGGCCGACAACTACGCTGAATTCCAAAAAGCCGGCGCTGAGGTCTACATCGTCACCACCGACACCCACTTCTCGCACAAGGTGTGGCACG
Organism: uncultured Curvibacter sp.; assembly: GCA_903828535.1. Classification (GTDB taxonomy): domain Bacteria; phylum Pseudomonadota; class Gammaproteobacteria; order Burkholderiales; family Burkholderiaceae_C; genus Curvibacter. Next base: position 3,685 of record CAIKMN010000022.1, on the reverse strand, counting down.
AAACTTCTCCTGCCGTTGGCAAGGCCAAATTCCCCTTGGTTGGCGACCCAACCCACGCTTTGACCCACGCGTTTGGTGTTCACATCCCTGAAGAAGGCCTGGCTTTGCGCGGTACCTTCATCGTCAACCCTGATCTGCAAATCAAGACCATGGAAGTCCACTCCAACGAAATCGCGCGCGACGTCAAGGAAACTTTGCGCAAGCTGAAGGCAGCTCAATACACCGCCGCTCACCCCGGTGAAGTTTGCCCCGCCAAGTGGAACGAAGGTGCCAAGACTTTGACGCCTTCTTTGGACTTGGTCGGCAAGATCTAAGCTTAGGCCGACTGATCTGAGCAGACTTTTAGCCAGCAATTGACCCGATAGGGCGCAGAGCCGCCGGTTGGCCCAAAAGGCCGGCTGGCGAGCTCAGGCGTCTTTTTTTTTCGACTCGCATTCACAACAAAGGAATCACCATGCTCGACACCGCCCTGAAAACGCAGTTGCAAGCGTATTTGCAAAACCTCCGCGCGCCCATCCGCTTGATCGCTTCGCTGGACAACTCCAGCGGTGCGGCCGAAATGCGCGAACTGCTGCAAGAGATTGCCGAGTTGTCTGAGAAGGTGGATTTTGATGATTCGGGCACCGACGCCCGGCGTCCTTCCTTTGTCATTGCCAAAGAGGGTGAAACACGCGGTGTTCGTTTCGCAGCCATTCCGATGGGCCACGAGTTCACGTCCTTGGTGTTGGCGCTGCTCTGGACCGGCGGTCACCCCCCGAAGGTGGAAGCCGAAGTCCTCGAGCAAATCAAGGCGTTGGACGATGACTACAAGTTTGAGGTCTATATGTCCTTGTCTTGCCACAACTGCCCCGATGTGGTTCAAGCCGCCACGTTGATGGCCATTTACAACCCCAAAATTCAAACCACCGTGGTCGACGGTGGGCTTTTCCAAGACGAAGTCAACGAGCGCCAAGTCATGGCGGTGCCCATGGTGTTCATGAACGACGCCCTTTTCGCCTCGGGTCGCATGACCTTGGAGGAAATGATGGGCAAACTTGACACCCGCTCAGACGAGCGCGAAGCCGCCAAGCTGAATGCCAAAGCCCCTTACGACGTGCTGATTTTGGGGGGTGGTCCCGCGGGTGCTGCCGCAGCGGTATATGCAGCACGCAAAGGCATTCGAGTGGGCGTGGCCGCAGAGCGTTTTGGCGGTCAGGTGAACGACACCATGGCCATTGAAAACTACATCTCGGTGTTGGAGACCGATGGCCCCAAACTGGCCGCAGCCTTGGAGGCGCAAGTCCGTCACTATGAAGTGGACATCATGAACCTGCAACGTGCTGACCAGGTGATTCCTGCCACCGAGCCAGGCGGATTGATCTCCGTACAAATGGCGAATGGTGGCAGTCTGAAGTCGCGCAGCGTCATTTTGTCCACGGGAGCCCGTTGGCGCAATGTGAATGTGCCCGGTGAAGCCGAGTACAAAAACAAAGGAGTCGCCTACTGCCCGCACTGCGATGGCCCTTTGTTCAAAGGCAAGCGCGTGGCGGTGATTGGGGGCGGTAACTCAGGCGTGGAAGCGGCGATCGACTTGGCCGGCGTGGTTGAACACGTGACCTTGGTGGAATTTGCCGATGCCCTGAAAGCCGACGCGGTCTTGGTCAACAAACTCAAGAGCTTGGCCAATGTGAACATCCATGTGAATGCCCAAACCACTGAAATTACCGGCGACGGACAAAAAGTCAATGGCTTGCGATTTAAGGACCGAATCACAAGCGAAGAGCATGCCGTGCCTTTGGCTGGGGTGTTCGTGCAAATTGGCTTGGTGCCGAATACCGATTTCCTGAAAGGCACCGTGTCGTTGAGCCGTTTTGGTGAAATCGTCATCGACGACAAATGCCACACGAATGTGCCGGGCGTGTTTGCCGCTGGCGATGTGACCACAGTGCCGTACAAGCAAATCGTGATTGCAGCGGGCGAGGGCTCGAAGGCAGCGCTCAGCGCCTTTGACTATTTGATTCGAACATCGGTTTAAATCACCAGCCTTAGACACTGGCCTTAAACACTGGACATCAACCCATCAAAAAGAAAGGCCCTCACCGAGGGCCTTTCTTTTAATCAGCAGGCCGCCACTTCTTCACGTCGGCAGCGCTGGGCTGCACTTTGGCTCCGTCGACAAAACGGGCATCGACCAAGACCCCTTTGCCATTTTCATTCGCAGTTCGGCCGACAAAACCACCCAAGGTCGATTGGTGGTCTTCAGGGCGATATTGAATGCGGCCAAAAGGCGTGTTCAAGGACAAACCCGTGAAAGCAGCGATGAGTTTTTCGGTGTCGGTCGAGTGGGCTTTTTGAATCCCTTCCGACAACGATTTGAGGGTGGTGTAGCCCACCACCGAACCCAAGCGCGGGTAGTCGTTGAACTTTTTGGTGTAGGCCTCCAAGAAGGCTTTGTGCTCCGGCGTTTTGAGGTTGGACCATGGGTAGCCTGTGACGATCCAACCGTTGGGCGTTTCGTCTTTCAAGGCGTCCAGATACTCGGGCTCGCCGGTCAGCAAACTGACCACTTCGCGGCCTTGAAACAAACCTCGGGTGTTGCCCTCGCGAACAAACTTGGTGAGGTCAGCGCCAAACAGCACATTGAAGATGGCGTCGGGCTTGGCGTCGGCGACTGCCTGCGCGAGGCTGCCGGCGTCTACTTTGCCCAAAGGCGGTGCTTGTTCGGTGACAAATTCGATGTCAGGCTGAGCAGCCTTCATCAGCTGCTTGAAGGTGTTTGCAGCCGATTGGCCGTATTCGTAATTGGGGTAGACCAAAGCCCAACGTTTCTTTTTAAGAGCCAAAGCGTCGGGCAAGACCATTGACACCTGCATGTAGGTCGAGGGGCGCAGGCGAAAGGTGTAGCGGTTGCCGTTTTGCCAGACGATCTTGTCGGTCAAAGGCTCACCTGCCAAAAAGAAAACTTGGTGCTGTTTGGCGAAATCCGTCAATGCCAAACCTATGTGAGAGTAATAGGAGCCTGCCAGCACATCAACTTTGTCGCGCGTCAACAATTCTTCTGCGGCACGAATCGCGTCACCTGGCGTGGCGTTGTCGTCGCGCGTGATCAAGACCACTTTTTTACCCAGCAAACCGCCGCCGGCGTTGATCTCATCCACCGCCAGCTGCATGCCTTTTTTGTAGGGCTCTAAGAAAGCAGGCTGGGCTTTGTAGCTGTTGATCTCCCCAATTTTCAAAGTGGCGTTTGGGTCTTGATTCTGCGCCAGGGCAGAAAACGACAAGAGCATCGAAACCCCGATCGTGAGTCCTGCTATCAGGGTGAGGGGCGCCGCCAATGGACGCGGATGGCGGCGTAAGGCTTGAATCAAAGCGTGGGACATGTTGTGGAGCTCTCGTGTAGATCGCAAATTAACCGCCATTTGACCGAAAATGACAAAGCCTCCGAAGGGAGGCTTTGTTTTGTTTTTGGTGCCCGGGGCCGGACTCGAACCGGCACGCCTCTCGGCGGGGGATTTTGAGTCCCCTACGTCTACCAATTTCATCACCCGGGCAGTGTTTGGTGTTCATTCTAATTATGGCACATTATCGGACATGAAATTCCAAACCTTAGAAGATGTCGTCGGAAAAACGCCCTTGGTCGCCTTGCAACGCATTGGGCAAGCTGAAAACCAAGCGAAAAACAATGTGGTTTTGGGCAAGTTGGAAG